>NZ_LFIO01000381.1 GCF_001187535.1 Rhizobium ecuadorense | reverse complement strand
CCATCCTTAAAAGAAACACACCCTGGAACGAGCCCCAACAACACGGTTGCTGAGGCGCCCCGCGAGGGGCCTCGAAGGACGAGGCGGGTGCTCCGGCATCACCCCACCCTCATTCCTGTCCTCGGGCTTCGACCCGAGGGATGTCACAGGAATCCAGCCACGGCGCGTCCGCGCCGTGAATGAATCGGTACCTGAAGAAAAAGAGTCTTTCGCGCCCAAGGACTTGGGCGCACTGGATTCCCGTGACATCCCTCGGGTCGAAGCCCGAGGACAGGAATGAGGGAGGAGAGGCGACGTAACCGGCAGCTCAGCCGGCGAGTGCTACGGCCACCGCCTCGATTGCCTCGTCTGCTTTCGATCCGTCCGGACCGCCGGCCTGGGCCATGTCGGGACGGCCCCCGCCGCCCTTGCCGCCGAGGGCGGCAGAGGCGATGCGGACGAGATCGACGGCGCTGTAGCGCTCGACGAGATCCGGCGTCACCGCCACGACGGCGCTTGCCTTGCCGTCGTCGGACACACCGATCAGAGTGACGACGCCGGAGCCGATGCTGGTCTTGCCGTCATCGGCAAGTCCCTTCAGATCCTTGGGATCGACCCCCGATATCGATTTGCCGAGAAACTTGACGCCGGCGACTTCGCGCACGGCATCGCCCGAGCCGCCCTGCCCGCCGCCCATGGCGAGCTTACGCTTGGCATCGGCCAGTTCCTTCTCCAGCTTGCGGCGCTCGTCCATCAGCGCCTCGACGCGCAATAGAACCTCCGAAGGCTGAACCTTCAGCGAGGCAGCGAGGGTCTTCACGCGATCATCCTGCTCAGCGAGATATTCGCGCGCCGTTTCACCGGTGACGGCCTCGATACGGCGAACGCCGGCGCCGACGGCACTTTCGCCAAGCACGCGGATCAGGCCGATCTGACCGGTGGCCGACACATGCGTTCCGCCGCAAAGCTCGACCGAGTAAGGCTTGTTGCTCTTCGCACCATGAAGGCCCGTGCCCATCGAAACGACACGCACTTCATCGCCGTACTTCTCGCCGAAGAGGGCCATGGCGCCTTCCTCGATGGCGTCGTCGACGCTCATCAGCCGGGTCGTGACATGAGAATTCTGCAGCACGATCTCGTTGGCCATTTCCTCGACGATTTTCAGTTCCTCGGCCGACATCGGCTTCGGATGCGACACGTCGAAACGCAGCCGCTCGGGCGCGACCAGCGACCCCTTCTGGGCAACATGGGTGCCGAGCACCTCGCGCAGCGCCTCATGCAGCAGGTGCGTTGCCGAGTGGTTGGCGCGCAGGCGTGAACGGCGGGCGTGATCGACGGTCAGAACAACTGCGTCACCAGTCTTGAATGCACCTTCGACAACGGTGCCGGAATGCACGAAGAGTCCTTCGCCCCTCTTCTGCGTGTCTGATATTTCGATCTTGCCGTGATCGGAGGAGATGACGCCGGTATCGCCCATCTGACCGCCGGATTCGCCATAGAACGGCGTCTGGTTCACGACGATCTGCACCTTGTCGCCGGCCTTGGCTTCTTCAGAGACGGCCCCGTCCTTGACGATCGTCTGCACCACGCCTTCGGCGGTTTCGGTGTCGTAACCCAGGAATTCGGTTGCGCCGTGTTTTTCTCTAAGCTCGAACCAGATGGTTTCGGTTGCCTTCTCGCCGGAACCGGCCCAGTGCGAGCGGGCTTCGGCCTTCTGGCGCTGCATGGCATCGGTGAAGCCGGAGATATCGACGCCGATCTCACGGGCGCGCAGCGCATCCTGCGTCAGGTCGAGCGGGAAGCCGTAGGTGTCGTAGAGCTTGAAGGCGGTTTCGCCGTCCAGCATGTCCCCCTTGTCGAGATCCGTGGTCGCATCCGACAGCAGCGACAAGCCACGCTCCAGCGTCTTGCGGAAGCGGCCTTCCTCGAGTTTCAGCGTCTCCGAAATCAACGCTTCGGCGCGCACGAGTTCCGGATAGGCGCGCCCCATCTCCTGCACCAGCGTCGGCAGCAGCTTGTACATCAGCGGCTCCTTGGCGCCGAGAAGCTGGGCATGCCGCATGGCGCGGCGCATGATACGGCGCAGCACATAGCCGCGGCCTTCATTCGACGGCAGCACGCCATCGGCGATCAGGAAGGCCGAGGAGCGCAGATGGTCGGCGATGACCCGGTGGCTGGCGCTACCCTCCGCCTTGACGCCCATCGTCTCCTCGATAGTGCCGATCAGCGTGCGGAACAGGTCCGTGTCGAACACGCTCTGAACGCCCTGCAGAACGGCGGCCATGCGCTCGAGGCCCATTCCGGTATCGATCGACGGGCGCGGCAGCGGGTTGCGAACACCAGGCTCGGTCTGTTCGAACTGCATGAAGACGAGGTTCCAGAATTCCAGGAACCGGTCACCATCCTCTTCCGGCGAACCGGGAGGGCCGCCCCAGACATTCTCGCCCTGGTCGATGAAGATTTCCGAGCATGGGCCGCAAGGGCCGGTATCGCCCATCTGCCAGAAGTTGTCGGAGGTCGGGATGCGGATGATCTTGTCGTCGGAGAAGCCGGCGATCTTCTTCCACAGCGTCGCGGCTTCCTCGTCTTCGGAATAGACGGTGACCAGCAGGCGATGTTTCGGCAGGTCGAAACCTTCGGTGACCAGCTTCCAGGCAAGCTCGATCGCATTCTCCTTGAAATAGTCGCCAAACGAAAAGTTGCCGAGCATTTCGAAGAAGGTCAGGTGGCGGGCCGTATAGCCGACATTGTCGAGGTCGTTATGCTTGCCGCCGGCGCGCACGCATTTCTGCGAGGTGGTCGCCGTCGAATAAGGGCGTTTCTCCAGACCGGTGAAGACGTTCTTGAACTGTACCATGCCGGCATTGGTGAACATCAGCGTCGGGTCGTTGCGCGGCACGAGCGGGCTCGACGAGACGATCTCATGACCGTTCTTCTTGAAATAGTCGAGGAATGTCGACCGGATATCGTTCACACCGCTCATGCTATGCCCTTCAATGCTGCCGGAGGCAGGTAAATCTAAATCCATCGGCTTTTAACGTTCACCTCCGCCACTGTCCAGCAGACAAACAAAACCGGCCGCATTCTGATCAGGGAATGCAGCCGGCTTGGATTTTCAAAGGGACTGGCGGAAAACCGATCGCGAAATCACATTTCCGCGGCAGCATCACCGTCATCGGGGTCCGGTCCGCCGTTCTGCAGGAAGCGGTCGGCGATCAGCCCGGCATTCTGGCGCAGCGACAGTTCGATCTCGCGAGCCAGATCCGGATTGTCGCGCAGGAAGGTCTTGGCATTTTCGCGGCCCTGGCCGAGACGCTGGCTGTTATAGGAGAACCAGGCACCGGATTTCTCGACGATGCCGGCCTTGACGCCGAGATCGACCAGTTCGCCGGTCTTTGACACGCCCTCGCCATACATGATGTCGAACTCGACCTGCTTGAAGGGCGGCGCCATCTTGTTCTTGACCACCTTGACGCGGGTCTGGTTGCCGATCACCTCTTCGCGCTCCTTGACCGCGCCGATGCGGCGGATGTCGAGGCGCACGGAGGCGTAGAACTTCAGCGCATTGCCGCCGGTCGTTGTCTCAGGCGAACCGAACATGACGCCGATCTTCATGCGGATCTGGTTGATGAAGATCACCATGGTGTTTGACTTGGAAATCGAAGCTGTGAGCTTGCGCAGCGCCTGGCTCATCAGGCGCGCCTGCAAGCCGGGCAGGCTGTCGCCCATCTCGCCTTCGATTTCGGCGCGCGGCGTCAGTGCGGCGACCGAGTCGACGACGAGAACGTCGACGGCGCCGGAGCGCACCAGCGTATCGGTGATTTCGAGCGCCTGCTCGCCGGTATCGGGCTGCGAGATCAGCAGGTTCTGCAGATCGACGCCAAGCTTGCGGGCATAGACGGGATCGAGCGCATGTTCGGCATCAACGAAGGCGCAGATGCCGCCCTTCTTCTGCGCTTCGGCAATGGTCTGCAATGCAAGTGTCGTCTTACCCGAGCTCTCCGGCCCGTAAATTTCGATGATACGGCCCCTCGGCAGACCACCGACGCCAAGTGCAATATCGAGGCCAAGCGAGCCGGTCGAGATCGTCTCGATCTCGACAACATTCTCGTTGGAGCCGAGTTTCATGATCGAGCCCTTGCCGAACGACCGCTCTATCTGTGAGAGTGCCGCTTCAAGCGCTTTGCTTTTGTCCACCGATTTGTCCTCTACCAGCCGCAATGAATTCTGAGACATCCGATCCACCTTTAGGTTATTGAAGCCGCCCAAGCAATGTCGAGTTTGTACCCTATTTGTTCTATTCCCGCAATGGGCGATCAAACGATTGAAAGAAAAAGGTAAAACAGCCCGTGTTCTATATTTGTTTTATCGATGCAAAGCAACGACTTAGGCCATATGCGCCGGCTTTGCCGCGGCCGGTAGCACCGCCTCGATTCGCTTTTCGCGCATCAGAAGGCGGTTGAAATGAATAAAAAGATTCTTGTTCTCGGCGGCGCCCACATCGACCGGCGCGGCCGAATCTCCGGCGAAACGGTGCCGGGCGCCAGCAATCCCGGCACCTGGTTCGAGGAGCCGGGCGGCGGCGGCTTCAATGCGGCGCGCAACCTTGCCAGGCTCGGTTTTCAGGTGACGATGATTTCGCCACGCGGCGGCGACCCCATCGGCGAGATGGTCGGCGAAGCCGCCGATTTCGCCGGCATCGACGACCGGCCTTTCGTCTTCCTCGACCGCAAGACCCCGAGCTATACGGCGATCATCGAGACGGACGGCGATCTGGTGATCGCCCTTGCCGACATGGACCTCTACCGTTTCTTCGTGCCGCGGCGTCTCTCCATCCGCTGGGTGCGGGAGGCCTTCGCCGCCCATGATCTCATTCTTTTCGACGCCAACCTGCCGGAGGAGACGATCGCGGCGATCGTTGCCAAGGCGCGTTCCCTGGCAAAGCCGGTCGCGGCGATCGCCATCTCGCCTGCCAAAGTCGTCAAGCTGAAACCCTGTATCGGGGATATCGACTACCTGTTCCTGAATGAGGCCGAGGCTTCCGCCCTTGCCGGGCAACAGCCGGAGGACGCTGCCGGCTGGCCGCCGCTTCTGAACGAGATCGGCATCAGGAACGCCGTCGTCACCCGCGGCCGCCGCGAGCTCGTCGCACTTTGCGAGGGCCGCGCCATGACGCTGCAGCCGCCGGCCGCCGACACCGTCGCCGATGTCACCGGTGCCGGCGATTCTCTTGCCGCCGGCACGCTTGCCGCCTTGATATCAGGCCTGCCGCTCGAGGAGGCCATTCGCCACGGCACCGCGGCCGCCACGCTGACCGTGCAGTCGCGGCATGCCGTCAACGAAAATCTGACACCGGATCTTTTGAATGCGGCGCTTGCCCTTGTTCCCAAGGTCAGAATTCTGCATTGAAGCGACGAAATTAAATAGTCGAGCATGACGTCGTCCGAAAACCGCTGACACTTTTCGGCATCATGCTCTATCGACGACAGGACAAGATCATGACCAAGCCCATTTCGCCCCTTCTGCCGATCGCCTATTCGAAGGAGGTCGCCAGCGCCAAGCAGCGCGGCGCGCCGCTGGTGGCGCTGGAATCGACCATCATCACCCATGGCATGCCCTATCCCGGCAATATCGAGATGGCCCGCAGCGTCGAGACGATCATTCGCGAACAGGGTGCGGTGCCGGCAACGATCGCCGTCATTCACGGCACGCTGCATATCGGCCTTGAAGCCGGCGAACTGGAGCAACTCGCCAAGGCGACCGATGTGATGAAGGTGTCGCGCGCCGATCTCGCCTTTTCGATCGCCGAGCGCCGCACCGGCGCCACCACGGTTGCCGCGACGATGATCGCCGCCGCCCGTGCCGGCATCCGCGTCTTTGCCACAGGCGGCATCGGCGGCGTGCACCGCGGCGCCGAGGAAAGCTTCGACATATCGGCCGATCTCGAGGAACTGGCGCGCACCGGCGTCATCGTCGTCTGCGCCGGCGCCAAGGCGATCCTCGACATTCCGAAGACGCTGGAAGTGCTGGAAACCCGCGGCGTGCCCGTCGTCACCTACGAGAGCGAAGAATTCCCCGCCTTCTGGTCGCGCTCCTCGGGCATATCAAGCCCGCTGTCGCTGAACAGCCCGGCCGCCATTGCCAATTTCCAGACGGTGCGCGACCAGCTCGGCATCGACGGCGGCATGCTCATCGCCAACCCGGTGCCCGAGGCCGACGAGATCGCCCGCGAAGAGATGGAAATCTATATCGAGCGGGCGCTGGATAGCGCCGAGCGCGACGAAATCACCGGCAAGGCGGTCACGCCCTATCTGCTCTCAACCATTTTCGACCTCACGGACGGCCAGAGCCTGAAGACAAATATTGCGCTGGTCGAGAACAATGCGCGGCTGGCGGCTGAGATTGCCGTGGCGTTGGGTGAGTGAGGGGTAATGGGCCGGCAGGGATCGCCTTGGCAGATAGGGCGTGCCGTATAAGCCCCCCTCTGCCCTGCCGGGCATCTCCCCCACAGGTGGGGAGATTGCAAGCTGCGAAACCTTCAGTTCACATCAACGTTTCGCCAAGCTGCAATGGATACTTGGTTGGGGAAGCCGCTGCGCCCAGCCGATCTCCCTCCTTGTGGGGGAGATGCCCGGCAGGGCAGAGGGGGGTGCGGCACGGCACAGCCTGCCCTCCAACACCCACTTCCTTCACCCGTCCAGCGTCTCCTTGACCACCACCGCAAGCTGTTTCAGCGAAAACGGCTTCGGCAAAAACCCGAATTTCGACTCGGGCGGCAGGTTGCGGGCAAAGGCATCTTCGGCATAGCCGGACACGAAGATGAATTTCATGTCGGGATAGGTCTTGCGCAGCTCGCGCAGCAGCGTCGGGCCATCCATTTCGGGCATCACCACGTCGGAAACGACGATGTCGACCTTGCCGTCGAGCTCTTCCATGATGCTGAGCGCCTCGACGCCCGAGCCCGCCTCGTGCACGGTGTAGCCGCGCGTTTCCAGCATGCGCTTGCCGCCGCGGCGCACCGCCTCCTCGTCTTCGACGAGAAGGATGACCGCCGATCCCGTCAGGTCCTCCGGCTGCTGCGCCGTTGGCGCCTCCGGCCGCATGCCGATCTCGGCGACGGCGCTGTCGATCGCACCTGCTTCGGCGGCAACCGCCGGCTCCGGGATGTGGCGCGGCAGGAAGACTCGGAAGGTGGTGCCCTTGCCGACTTCGGATTCCGGCTGGATGTAACCGCCCGATTGCTTGACGATGCCGTAGACCATGGCGAGGCCAAGCCCCGTGCCCTTGCCGACATCCTTGGTGGTGAAGAACGGCTCGAAGATCTTGTCCATGATCTCGGGCGCGATACCGGTGCCGTTATCGGCGACTTCGATCAGCACCATGTCCTCGGCCGGCATGTAGGAATAGTTGAAGGCGGAGACCTCTGAAGCTGTCAGGTTTCGGGTGCGCAGCGTCAGCGTGCCGCCATCGGGCATGGCATCGCGCGCATTGACGCAGAGATTGATCAGCACTTGTTCGAATTGCGAAAGGTCGGTTTTGACGGGCCAGAGGTCGCGGCCATATTGCACGTCGAGCTTGACGTTGGTGCCGGAAAGCAGCCGGTCGACCAGCATGCGCAGGTCGCCGACGACATCCGTCAGGTTCAGCACCGAGGGCCGCATCGTCTGCTTGCGCGAGAAGGCGAGCAACTGGCGAACCAGCACCGCGGCGCGGTTGGCATTGCGCTTGATTTCCATCAGGTCCGCAAAGCTCGCATCGGCCGGCCGCGCCTGCAGCAGCAGATGGTCGGAGGAAAGCAGGATCGCCGTCAGCACATTGTTGAAATCATGCGCGATGCCGCCGGCGAGCGTGCCGACAGCATTCATCTTCTGCGTCTGCGCCATCTGCGCTTCCAGCGCCTTCTGCTCGGTCACCTCGACGGCATAGACGATCGCCGCCTCCTCGGGCGCCTCGTCGCTCTGGTCGATGACGGCGTTGACATAGAAACGGAAATAGCGCGCCTCGTCGGTCGGCGTGCGGGTATCGAGGGGCGCGATGTCGCCCTGGCGGTCCTTGGCCGCCGCCAGCGCCTCGGCGAGCTGCGGCCGGTCGCTTTCCTGCACGATGGTTTCGAGATGAGGCGCCTTTTCGAGATCGTCGCGCGAGACGACGCCGGAGAACAGCTTCAGGAACGGCGCGTTGGTCCGCAGGATGCGCCCGTCGCCGTCGACCGAGGCGATTGCCATCGGCGTGTTGTTGAAGAAGCGGGTGAAGCGCATCGCGGCGGCAGAAGCGGACTGACCGCCGGCTTCGCTCTTCTCACGCCCCAGCACGATCGTCCGGCTCTCGCCGGGTGCGCCGTCGCGCATCGACGTGACGCTGTGGATGATCTGCACCGGCAGGCTCTGGCCGTTGGTCTTGCGCAGGTCGAGATCGAGCGTCACGGTCTTCTTCAGCCCAGGTTCGGCCTGCACCGACTGGATCAGAGCCAGCCCCTCGCCCGCCACCACGTCGCCGATCGTCATCGAGCCCGGCACGAATTTGGTGAGGTCGAGCCCCAGCCACTCGGCAAGCGTTGCATTGAGATAGAAGATCTCGCCCTTCCTGCCGGCGGAAAAGAAGCCGGCCGGCGCATGGTCGAGATAGTCGATCGCGTTCTGCAATTCCTTGAAAAAGCGCTCCTGGTCGTCGCGCTCGGTGGTGATGTCGGTGATCTGCCAGATCTGCAGCGGTTTGCCGCCGTTCTCCTCCTGAGGCAGCAGCCGCGCCTTCAGCCGGTACCAATGGGCGCCGGAGCTGTTGCTGCCGGGCCCGACGGCGCGCAGCAGGCGGAATTCCTCGCGGCCTTCCTTGCCCTCGCGCAGGCCGTTGACCAGCCTGTAGAGCGCCTCGTTCGATTCGCGGTGGCGCGACAGCAGGGTTTCCAGCGTCTGCACCTCGGTCGCCTTGCGCGCGCCGGTCAGCGCGCCATAGGCGGCGTTGGCATAGATGATCCGGCCTTTTTCATCGGTGATCAGCGTGCCGTCCGGATGACTGTTGAGGAAGGCGCGCGCCAGGCTGTCGGACTGGCGCTGCGGCATCACCTCGATGAAGCCGATGACCGAGGATACCAGGAAGAAGATGCCGACCATGGCGAGCACGCCGAGACCGCCCAGCACGACCTCGTTATCAAGCGATCTCTTGAAGACGACGAAGCCGCCGGCGGCTGCGATCAGCACGAGGGCTAGCAGAAGAATGCGCAAAACCGTGCCAGAACGCCCCCCACGATCCACAAGCGGTGCGTTATAATCGTCGGCCTGACGCGGTTTCGTCATGTATTCCTCACATAAGCCCCTTCAGCTTCGTAGCACGAACACGAAGCGGGAATCAGGCACTCTTTCCTTCTTAGCAATTTGCCGCGTCGGCAAAAACACCGGTCTCCGGCAAGACTGCTTGAATTCACAGGCAACAGCGCCATCTGCCCCTGAACCCTGATGCGGCCGCCCGTGCACAGGATCGCCGGGCGCCCGGGCAGCGGAACACGAAATCGCGTTCTCCCGTGACTGGACAGCACCGGCGGCCCTTGCCTAAGGAACGGAAAAGTCGTCAATATGTGCCGAATATGAAATGGAGTAAGTGATTATGTTGGATGATGTTGTCGGAGCTTATGGCAGCCGTTTTCTGCTTGCGGCCGGTGGCGTCGGCCTGGCGCTTCTCCTGCTCATCCTGGTGCTCTGGGTGATCCGCAGACGGGCCCCCTCGCCCTTCGTGCGCGGCGGCCGCAACCGCCAGCCCCGCCTGCAGGTTCTGGATGCCGCAGCTGTCGATACCCGTCGCCGGCTGGTGCTGGTGCGCCGCGACGACGTCGAGCATCTGATCATGATCGGCGGCCCGAGCGATATCGTCATCGAAAGCCGTATCCTGCCCGCAGCGGCGCAACAGCCGGAAAGCGCCGACCGCCCGCAACCCGTCGAGCAGCGCCCGATATCCCCGGCGCGCCCGGAAACGCCACCAGTTTCTCCGCCCCCCGCTCCAGTTGCAGCTCCAGTTGCCGCTCCTGCCGCAGCCCGGATCGAGCCGGCCGCCGAGCCTTCCTTCTCCGCGCCGGTTTCGCCGGAGCCGCGCCCGCGCCCCGAACCGCCAACCCAGCCGGTCGTGGCGCCGCCGGTGGCGACGAGCCCTCTTCCGGCAACCCCCGTGACGGCGCCGCTGTCGGCCGAACGCGACATTCTTCCGCCTCCCGCCCCGCCTCAGCCGCGCCCGCCGGAGCGTCCCGTCGCTTCCCCGGTCGCGCAGCCTGCATCGTTCCACGATACCGCAAGTGCGGCCGAGATTCTCGATGCCGCCCGCCAGCGCGTAATGCCGCAGCAGCGCATCGAACCCGAAATTTCTGCTCCATCTTTCCAGGGCACGCCGGCCGCCGCCCGCGCAGCACCCGGCACAGCCGAGGACGATGCGGCAGCGCAGCCGGCAGCGGCGATCCGCGGTGATTTCCAGCGAGTGCTGGAAGAGGAGATGGCGAACAATCTGACGGCCGAACGCATCGTCCCAGTGCCGGCAAACCAGCCCTCCCGCCAAGCCATACCGCAGCCGCAGCCGGGCAACCTGCCGCGCCGCGATCCCGATCTCGCCCCGATCACCGGCGCCGATACGGAACTGCAGAAGGAAGTCGCCCGCATCTTCGGCGAAATGAGCGTCAATCGCGACAAATGAAGGCGAGGACGCCCGCGTCACATCGCATTGCCCCACCTTCCCATTCACCAGAAAGTTGCACAAAAGCCGCAATGCCGCGGCTTTTTTAGTGTGCGAATGCCTCAGGCCTCCCCTACATGCCGATCATTTGGTATCGATCGGGTGAAGAGCGTTGGCGCATCCGAGGTTGCACTTTGCCTAAGTAAACACCGGTCTCACTCCAGTTTCACCCGTACTGCCGCCTGGCGACGCGCTGGCGGCATGCGAACATGTTCATCGGGTGGTGGCGAGAGACCGGTTTGGCATTGTTACAATGTGCCACGGCAACGCCGCTGTCTCAGCTCTTCAGCCACCCGCAACATCGCCACACCGCGCCCGCAAGGGTTTTCTCATGCACCATCTCGGTGGACTTCCGAACGGAAGACCAAAACGATATGTGCAAGACGCTTCGGGTCCGATGGACCATTATTCCCAAGACAGCGCCCCAGCCTTGGATTGCATGCGGCGGATGCGGGGGCCTGAGAGCCTTCCAATCCAGCGGCAAGATCCGGCTCAACGCCAACGGCCGCAAGCTGGACGCCTGGCTCATCTACAAATGCCTGACCTGTGAACGAACGTGGAACCGGCCGATCCTCGAGCGCCGCAATGTCCGCGACATCGGCCCTGCCGTCCTTGAGGCGCTGCAATCCAACGATCCCCATTGGATCCGGGCCGAGACCTTCAATCTCGACGCTCTCCGGCACAAATCGCTGCGTGTGGATGAGTTTGCCGAAGTTGAAATCGCCAAGGAGATACAGCACGAAACTACGAATTGGACGAGATTGGCAATCGAACTGACGGTCCCCGTCGCAACGAGCACACGCCTCGACCGCCTGCTGGCGTCCGAGTTGAAACTTTCACGCTCGAAGCTGCAGGCTCTTCACGCCGAAGGCATGGTTCGGACAGATCCTGAGAAAGCGGACATCCTGCGACGACGAATCAGGAACCGCACTGTTGTCACGATCGACCTCTCGATGGAGACCGAACGAGAGCGATCGTGGAAACCGCTGGCGACAGGCAATTATGCAGTGGAGCAGTGATCGACAAACAAGCGCCGCGATCCGATCGCGGCGCTTGTCTGCTCTCATATCTGCATGAAAACCATTATTCGTCGCGATAGACTTTTTCGCGGCGTTCGTGGCGCTCCTGCGCCTCGATCGACAGCGTCGCGATCGGGCGGGCGTCGAGACGCTTGAGGCCGATCGGTTCGCCGGTTTCCTCGCAGTAGCCGTAAGTGCCGTCTTCGATGCGCTGCAGTGCCGCGTCGATCTTGGAAATCAGCTTTCTCTGCCGATCACGGGCGCGAAGTTCGATCGCCCGGTCGGTTTCCGACGACGCCCGGTCGGCGAGATCGGGGTGGTTTGCGCTTTCCTCGGCCAGATGGTCGAGGGTTTCACGCGCTTCTCTAAGGATGTCATTCCTCCATGCAACCAGCTTGGTCCTGAAGTAGGCACGCTGGTTTACGTTCATGAACTCTTCCTCTTCCGAGGGAACGTAATTGCTAAGATCGATCTTCTCACTCAACGCGATTCTCCTGAAGAACATCTCATCTGGGCGGGTGTATATCCCAAGCGCTAGCCGCGATTCAAGCCAAATACGACAGGTAAACAGATTTTTAAATCTGTTACAATTTTAAGCTAACGACCTATTTTGTCATGGTTATTCCGGCCGCCATTTTTTTCTTCGCCTTCAAAACGCCGGTTGTCAGCCACGTTTTACGCCATTGCGGCATGGCTGGCGATTGACGGCGGCCGATTGCAACCGCTACTGAAAAGACCCGCCCGATCCTGGATTTGCCCATGACCGTACCGCTGCCTCCGCCCAACCGCATCTATCTCCTGCGTCATGCCGAGGCCGCCTGGGCCGAGCCCGGGCAGCGCGATTTCGACCGGCCGCTCAACGAAAAGGGCTTCGGCGATGCCGAGATCATCGCCGACAAGGCCGCCGACAAGGGCTACCGTCCCGATCTTCTGATCAGTTCGACGGCGCTGCGCTGCCGCGGCACTGCCGATGCGGTCCATCGGGCAATGGGTCTCACGCTAGACATGCGTTATGTCGATGCGCTCTACAACGCCACGGTCGACACCTATCTCGAGATCGTCGATGCGCAGGATGAGGCAGCCGTCATGCTGGTCGGCCACAATCCGACCATGGAGCAGGCGCTGGAGGCCCTGATCGGCCATGAGGCGATGGCAAGCGCCCTTCCCGGCGGCTTCCCGACGGCCGGCCTTGCCGTCGTCGATTACGACGCTTCAGCCGCCGGCTGGCGCCTCACCGATTTTGTGGTCGTCTGAAAGCTTTCGCGCCGCGTCTTTTTCAGGCGGCGCGCCCTTCCTATATTGCCGGCAGTCACCAACCGGAATTGCGCCTTGCCGCCACGCCTGACATCCTTTGCCGATGACGCCCGCATCGCCCTCGACAATCTCGCCGACCGGGCGAGCAGCCTCGTCAATCCGACCGTGCGGCTCGGCGTCACCGGCCTCTCCCGCTCCGGCAAGACGGTCTTCATTTCCTCGCTGGTTCACAATCTCCTGCATGGCGGCCGCCTGCCGCTGTTCGAGCCGGTGCAGTCGGGCCGCGTCTCGGCGGTGCGGCTGGAGCCGCAGCCAGACGATGCCGTGCCGCGCTTCCAGTACGAGGACCATATCCGTGCGCTGGTGAAGGATCGTATCTGGCCGGATTCGACCCGCGCCATCTCAGAGCTGCGCATCACGCTGGATTATCAGAGCGCCAGCGGTTGGAACCGGCTGTTTTCGCCCGGCCGCCTGTCGATCGACATCGTCGATTATCCCGGCGAGTGGCTGCTCGACCTGCCGTTGCTCGGCAAGGATTACCGCACCTTCAGTGAGGAAACGATCGCACTGGCGAAAACCGGCATCCGCTCCGACCTGTCGCGCGGATGGCTGGCGCTGACGCATGCCGCCGATATCCATGCCGGCGCCGACGAGATGGTCGCCCGCGACCTCGCCACCGCCTTCGCCGATTATCTCAAGGCCTGCAAGGCCGACGAACGCTCGCTCTCCACCCTGCCGCCCGGCCGCCTGCTGCTGCCCGGCGATCTCGACGGCTCGCCGGCGCTGACCTTCGCGCCGCTGGCCTTGCCGGCGGACGGCCGTCCGGGGCGCAATTCGCTCTGGACGATGATGGAGCGGCGCTATGAGGCCTATAAATCGGTCGTCGTCAAACCCTTCTTCCGCGAGCATTTCGCCCGCATCGACCGGCAGATCGTGCTGGTCGATGCGTTGCAGGCGATGAACCGCGGCCCGGAAGCCGTGCAGGATCTGGAACGCGCGCTGACCGATGTGCTCGCCTGTTTCCGCCCCGGCACCAATTCGCTGCTGTCCTCGTTGCTCGGGCGGCGCATCGACCGCGTGCTGGTCGCCGCCACCAAGGCCGATCATCTCCACCATGAAAGCCACGACCGGCTCGATGCCCTGACCCGCCGCCTGGTCGATCGTGCCATCGACCGCATCGGCATGGCCGGCGCCGGCATCGACGTCATGGCGCTCGCCTCCGTCCGCGCCACCCGCGAGGCGTCGGTCAAGCGCGACGGTCATGAACTGCCGGTCATCGTTGGCACGCCGATGGAGGGCGAAACCATCGCCGGCGAGCGTTTCGACGGCCAGAGGAAGACCGCGATCTTTCCCGGCGACCTGCCGGAGGATCCGGAGAGCCTGTTCGACCGTATCGCCTCGGGTGAGGCCGGCCTGCGGCTGCCTGATGTCAATGTTGTCAGGTTCCGCCCGCCGCAGCTTGAGGAAACCGGCGGCGGCATCAAGCTGTCGGTGCCGCATATCCGCCTCGACCGCGCCATGCAGTTCCTGTTCGGAGACCGTCTCGCATGAGCAAGACCCCGTCAGAGCCGCCACGCCGCCCGCCCGCCGCCTTCACCTACGAGGACGAGGCCACCGAGCGCCATGACAACGGCCGCCGGGCAGAACAGCGGCGCAGGCCGGAAAGCTTCTCCGAAAACATCGTCGTGACGGCTGATGAGGACGATCCCTTCCTCAATCCCGACAAGGATCCGAGCGCAGTGCCCGTGGCAACGCCGCTGAGACGCCGGACCTCTTTCGGAAAGATCGCCGCCGGCGCCTTCGGCATCCTGCTGTCGCTGGGCCTCGGCCTCTGGACCGATAGCCTGATCCGCGATCTCTTCACCCGCGCCGACTGGTTGGGTTATGCGGCGCTTGCCGTGCTCGCGGTCGGCATCCTCGCCGTGCTTGCCCTCGTCATCCGCGAGGCATCGGGGATGATGCGCCTTGCCGCCGTCCAGGCGATCAAGGCCGAAGCGGAAGCCGCGATGGTCGATACCCGGCCGGCAAAAGCGCGCGCCGTCGTCGCCCGCCTGACCACGCTGCTTTCGGCCAATCCCGAGACATCGAAGGGCCGCGCCACGCTGAAGGCGACGGAAGGCGAGGTCATCGATCCCCCGCATCTGATTGCCCTCGCGGAACGAGAATTGCTCGCGCCGCTCGACCGAAAGGCCCGCGCCCTGATCGTCAACGCCTCCAAGCGTGTCTCGATCGTCACCGCCGTCAGCCCGCGCGCCGTGGTCGACCTGCTCTATGTGCTCTATGAGTCCGTGCGCCTCATCCGCGCCATGGCCGAGCTTTACGGCGGCCGCCCCGGCACGCTCGGCATGTTCCGTCTGCTGCGCGACGTGCTGGCGCATCTGGCCGTCACCGGCTCGATCGCCGTCGGCGACAGCCTCGTGCAGCAGGTGCTTGGCCATGGGCTGGCCTCCAAGCTCTCGGCCCGATTGGGCGAAGGCGTCATCAACGGCCTGATGACCGCCCGCATTGGAATCGCGGCGATGGATCTCTGCCGCCCGCTCGCCTTCCACGCCCTGAAACGGCCGGGAATCGGCGATTTCATCGGCGACCTCACGCCCTCCATGTCGCCGCGCGGCAACACTCCTTGAGAGACGGAACAATTCCGCAGCCTTCGCCACCCCTAACGGAATGTTGGCGAAATTACAGCAAATTCAAGACTCTAATGGTGAGAAGCTAAGATCAGAACTGTGCGAAACCCCTGTATTGCAGCGCATTTCGGCACGATTGAAAGGAAGGATTAACCATTCCCAGGCAAAACTTGCAGCCAATTCGTGAGTGGTGTTTGCCAAGGAAAATCCATGTATTCGCGCAAGTTTCTCATCATATGCGGTCTGGCCGCCGCGGCATTGTCTCCCGTCGCAGATGTCGCTCCGGCAGCCACCGCCGCAACCCGTGACAAGGCCTTCTTCGATTCCGTTACCGGCTCCTGGAAGGGCCCGGGCGAAATCGTCGCCGGCAAGTACAAGGGGACGAAATTCACCTGCAACCTGGTCGGTGAGCCCACAGGCGACAGTGGCGCCGGCATCAAGCTCGACGGCACCTGCCGCGTCGGCGTCTTCAAACAGCCGATGACCGCCGTCATCTCGCAGTCGGGCTCGACCTACAAGGGCAAGTTCCTCGACGGCGCCGCCGGCAAGGGTCTCGACGTCGTCTCCGGCGCCGTTTCCGAGGATACCGTCGTCGTCGGCATCAACCGCGCCAAGCTGAACGGCGCGATGATCGCCCGCGTGCGCGATGACAAGACGATGAACGTCACGGTTTCGGTCAAGGTCGAAAGCCAGATGATCCCGGTCATCGGCCTGACGCTGACCCGCCAGGTCGACGAGATGGCCGTCGGCTCCATCCAGTAGATAGTGCCACAGCGGATTTTCCTGAAGCGGCGGGGTTCCCGCCGTTTTCCGTTTCAGGATTTTCGCCTCAGCTCCGGAGCCACCAGTCGCGGCTGCTATCGGCGACTTCGATGCCCGCCACTTCGGCATCTTCAAGCCAATCACTGATCGCCCTGCCCCTGACGAGCAGACCCGGCGCGATGTCGGCAAGCGGCGTCAGCACGAAACCGCGATCGGTCATGCGCGGATGCGGCAGTTCCAGCCGCGGCGCCTCCTGGATGACGTCGCCATAGGTCAGCACGTCGATATCGAGTGTGCGCGGCCCCCAGCGCTCGATACGTTCGCGCTTCATCTCCCGCTCGATCGACAGGCAGACATCGAGTAAAGCCTCAGGCTCCAGTCTGGTTTCGACGGCAGCGCAGGCGTTGAAGAAGAAGGATTGGTCGGTCTTGCCCCAAGGCGGCGTGCGATAGAGCCGCGAGACCGCCGTAACCCGACAGTCGTCTCGTGCGTCCAGCCGCTGCAATGCGGCGGCCATCGCCTTCACGGGATCGCCGATATTGCCGCCGAGGCCGAGTGTGGCCGATTGCCATGCGGTCTCAGGCAAAGTGCTCAACGCTCACCTGCACGAAATCGAGCACGCCGGGCACCGGCGCGTTCGGCTTTCGCACCGTGATCTTCGCCCGCCGGACCTGCGGGAATGTCTCGCAGAGCCCTTTGGCGATATCGAGCGCCAGGGCCTCGATCAGGTAGCGCCGCTTACCGGTGACGATTCCCTCGATCACCGTGAAGGCGATGCCGTAATTGACGGTGTCGTCGATCGAATCGCTTTTCAGCGCCTCGCCGGCGACGACATCCAGCTCGGCATCGACGAAGAAGCGCTGGCCGAGGAATTCCTCCTCGTCATGCACGCCGTGGCGCGCAAAGAAGGCGCAGTTCTGCAGCGTGATCGTGTAGGTGGTCATGTCGGCCGCTTCCTCTCGAATTCCTGGCGCGCATTCAGCATAGCATCGGCGATATCGAGCGCATCCCTGTTGATTGCGACATTGTGCACCCGGAAAACCGCAGCCCCTTGAAGCCTGAGCAGGGCGCAGGTGACCGCCGTCGCCGCATCCCTGTCTGCCGCTTCACGCCCCGTCACCGCGCCAAGGAAGCGCTTGCGCGAGGTCCCGGCAAGCAGCGGCAGGCCGAAGCGGGAAAGTTCGGAAAACCGCGCCATCAATTCCAGGTTCTCCTCCGCCGTCTCCTTGGCGAAGCCGAAGCCCGGATCGAGCACGATGCGCTCGCTGTTGACGCCGGCTGCCTGGGCGATCTCAAGCGACCGTTTGAGAAAATGCACCTGATCGGCAATCACGTCGGGAAGCTTCGCCCTGTCGCGGCCGGTATGCATGATGCAGAGCCCGGCCCCGGTCGCCGCCGCGATGTCGGCGATATCCGGCTCCCTCTGCAGCCCGAAGACGTCGTTGACGATATGGGCGCCGGCACTGACCGCAAGCCGCGCCGTCTCGGCGCGGTAAGTATCGATCGAGATCAGCGCCTGGGTGCGCCCGCGCAGTGCCTCAATGACCGGCAGCACACGCGCCTGCTCCTCGGAAGGGCTGACGGCAGCGGCGTTCGGCCGGGTCGATTCGCCGCCGATATCGATAATCCCGGCACCCTCGCTCACGGCCCGAAGCGCATGCTCGACCGCCGCATCGACGGTTTCGAAGCGTCCGCCGTCGGAAAAGGAGTCCGGCGTCACATTGATGATCGCCATGATGAGAGACCGACGGCCGAGTTCAATCTCCCGGCCATGGCCCACACGCCATAAACTGCCTTCGAACCCTGTCACCAGACTTATCCCATCGATCGCGAAAAAAGCGCCATCCGATATTGCGCTTGCGGTGGCTATGCCCCAAGCTCCGGTCGATTTCAACACGGGTTGCGTACAGAATGCCGCTTGCAGTGCGTTATATGGTCCTTCCTATCGCCTTTTCCATTGCTCTTTCCGTCTGCAGCCCAGTGCAAGCAGAAGTGATTGCATCGAAAAGCTATTCCTATTTCGACATTCGCGGCAAAACCGCGGATGAGCTCGATCGCGAACTCAGCCGGCGCGGGCCGACGTCGAGCGGGTCCTCGGCGCGCCACCCCGGCGCAACGAAGATCCGCTTCGGCGGTGAAGCCACCTATATCCAGGATAATGGCCGCTGCCGCGTCGGCAACGTCAAGGTCACGGTCCACACCCAGATCATCCTGCCGCGCTGGAACAGCCGCAAGGGCGCCAGCAAGGAGCTGTCGATGATCTGGGACGCCCTGTCGAGCGATATCAAGCGTCACGAGGAGCGCCATGCCGAAATCGCCCGCGATCAGGCCCGCGCCATGGAACGCGCCATCCGCGCCCTGCCGCAGCAGCGCAGCTGCGAAGCCATGCAGGAACTCGTCTCGGGCGAATCAGCTCGCGGTATAGAGGAGCACGATCGGCAGCAGGCGCGATTCGACCGAGTCGAGGCGGTCAATTTCCAGAAGCGCATGCTGAGGTTACTGAACAATCGAATCAATGGCCGAGCCGGCGCAAAATAAGGCTTTTTCAGTCTGGTTGCGAGCGGAAAACCTTAGCTGCACAACGAAACCTGTGCGAAACTTGCCCCCTCCCCAGTGATTGAATGGTCATTTTTCATCCTGGCAGACTCAACCGGAACGCGTTAATATGAACACATTCGAAAGTGCAGCTACGGCATATGCTCTTTCATCGCTGGGTTCTCCTGGCGCGTTCCGAAGCCGCGGATGTTCCTCCCTCATCCGTAGGTAATGCGCCCGCCTCGCCTCGCTCGCACCAGCGCGCGAGGCGTCTTTTTTCTGGATCGTATACCGGCGAAGGTGAAGCGCAGGCGTTAAGCCTGGCGCTCCGGCACATGCACCACGAGGCCGTCATAGGCAGCCTTCATGCGGATCTGACAGGACAGCCGCGAGGTCGGGCGCACATCGAAGGCGAAGTCGAGCATATCCTCTTCCATCGCCTCCGGCTGGCCGACCTGCTCGGTCCATGTCTCGTCGACATAGACATGACAGGTCGCGCAGGCGCAGGCGCCGCCGCATTCAGCCTCGATGCCGGGCACCGAATTGCGCACGGCATTCTCCATGACGGTGGAGCCTTGGTCGACGTCGAGGTCGAAGCGCGTGCCGTCGAAGGCGACGATGGTAAGTTTGGGCATCAGGACTATTTCCGGTCTTCAAATGATGGGCGGATTTTCTTCCGACAATTCGACGCGTCAGTCAACATCGGGAAAGTCGCCCTAACCTCGCAGATCGGGCCTTCGTCCGCCGTCTTCAAAGCGTCATGCAAGACGTCGCAAAAAGACCCGAGGTTCCGCAATGGAACAACGGGCCTCATTCGAACGCATCTCCAACAGGGATCAGCCGCGGCAGAGCTTCAGGATGAAATTCTCGGCGTCGATGACGGCGGCACCGAGCGCAGCCGTCGACCCGGCGTCACCGCCGGTTTCCTCGACGGCCTCGGCCGTCTGCGACACGCGGAACGCGCCGACCGAGCTTGCTGCGCCCTTCAGGCGGTGCGCAGCCGCGCCGACGCGGATGGTTTCGCCGCTCGCAATATCCTGCAGACATGCGCGAGCCTGGCGCGCAAACATCTGAAGGACTTCGATTTCCAGCGACTTGTCGCCCATCGTCTGCTTGGCGAGATGGACGAGATCGATCGGTCGGACCTTCGAGGGACAGGGTCCCTTTGCATTATCCGGCGCCTCGAATACGATGTTCAATGCTGCCATCTGAGCTGCCATTGCCAATTCTCCCGTCTCGTGTCGTGCGCAGTTGCAACAGTTCTGCGCCAGGAGGGTGGCCATCACGTTAAATTCCGGCACATTCGGGGCGGAAATCTCGCCATATGGTTAACATCCGTTAAATACCCCTAAATTATTGGTTTTTAAGCGGTGCCGCGGATTTAAAGATGTTAACAACGGGTTAACGAGCCTTGAATCTCAAGCCTTCATTAATTGTGTGAGGAGCCCAGATGTGTCACTACGATACTGGTGGAGCGGGTTTATGGTACGCGCCTTTGCCGAGCGAGTGGATAATGGTAGTGTTTTGATACCTTCCGTTTGAAAAAGCGGCTATCTACTCTGAAATGACATGCTTATCCGTCCGTCGTTGGGATGGAAGGCTGGAACGGCAAAGTTGTTCCTCGGGTGAGGCGGAAGCCCGGGATTGCGCTGCCGGACCGGCCGACAGTAACGAGGCATAACCAATGGCGAACAACAAATATAACGAGTCGATTGAGGACAAGGCGTTCAAGGCATTGGACGAGGCGCTCCAGATCGACTTCGGCAAAGATAACGTGCCGTCTCGCCGCGGCGACGCGCCCGAGGCCCCGGAGGCTAATGTGTCTGATCCAGTGAATGCGCGTAACCAGCAGGCCCAGGAAGAAGCGCAACGCCGCAACCGCCGCAGCGCCGGGGCCGAGCAGGCTTCCAGGGGGCCGGCTTTCGCGCCTGCCAACGATGCCAGCCGCAACACGCCCGCCTCGATCCTGAAATCCTTCGACGGCGCCTCCAGCCGCTCGGCGGTACGCACCGCCACGCTGTTCTCAGTGCTCTGGGTCCTGGGCGGCCTCGGCCTGATGTCGCTGCTTTATGGGCCGCAGATCTGGCAGATCCGCTCGCTCGCCGATCTCGTCGCCCTGCCCGGCGTCATCGCCGGCCTCGTCGGCATCATCATTCCGGTGATGATGTTCTATGCTTTCGCCATCATGATCGCCCGCGCCCAGGACATGCGCAACGCCGCCCGTTCCATGGCGGAGGTGGCATTGCGTCTGGCGGAACCGGAAACCATCGCTTCCGAGCGCATCATGACCGTCGGCCAGGCCGTGCGCCGTGAGGTCTCGGCCATGAATGAAGGCATCGAGCGCACCATCGCGCGTGCGTCCGAGCTGGAAACGCTCGTCCATTCCGAAGTCAATGCACTTGAACGCTCCTATGCCGACAATGAGCTGCGCGTCCGCGGTCTCGTCCACGAACTCGGCTCCGAGCGCGAGGCGATCGTCAACCATGCCGACCGCATCCGCACCTCGATCGGCAGCGTCCACGACCAGTTGAAGGAAGAACTGTCGCTTGCGACCGAAGAGATCGCCGTGCGGCTTTCCACATCGGGCGAAGCCTTTGCCTCGCTGATCGATACGCGCGCGGCGACAATTCTGGAAAAATCCGACAACGCCCTGCAATCGATAGGCAGCCTGCTCGCCGCCAAGACCGATAGCCTGCTGCAGACATTGAACGCATCGGGTTTCGCGCTCGCCACCGAATTCGACAACCGCCTCGAAGCGCTCTCCGTCAACCTCAACGACCATGGCGAAAGGCTGCTCAGCCAGTTCGAAACACGCGCATCGACCATGGACAGCAGCACCGAGAAGCTGAATGCCGCGCTGCACGAGCGCACGCAGCAGCTTAGCGAGATCCTGATCGCCCGCACCCGCGAGATCAATGAGAGCCTGACATCGGGCGAACGCACCATCGGCGGGACGCTCGACGACGTGCTGTCGAAGCTGAACAGCGCCCTCGATGAAAAGGGCGCGAGCTTCCGCCAGAGCCTGCAGAGCACCGCTGACGATGCCGTCATGGATCTCGACGTCCGCTCCGGCTTCTTCGAAGAGCGGCTGCAGACGACCGTTGCCCAGCTGTCCACCGCCTTCGACGAACGCGTCGCCGAATTCACCAGCGCCTTCGACAAACGCACCGGCTCGCTCGACACCAAGCTGATGGAAAGCCTCGCCCGCATCAACGAGACGCTGACCGGCGGCTCGGAATCGATCGACGGCATCCTGAGTTCCAGCATCGACCGGCTCGGCTCCTCGATGACCGACCAGTCGCTGGCGCTCGCGACTACGCTGGCCACCGGCCATGAAATGCTGGAAAGCTCGCTCGGCACCCGGGCGGACGAAATCACCACCGCGCTCAGCAGCCGCACCGGCGAATTGACCTCGGCGCTGCAGAGCGCCACCTCAGACCTCACGCTGGCGCTTGCATCAGGCACCTCCGATCTGCAGAACAATCTTCAGGCCCGCTCGGCCGAATTCCGCGACACGCTGCGCAGCACCACCACCGATCTGACGACCGCCGTTGCCGCCGGCACCGAACAGGTGACCGCGGCCTTCGGCGGCCGTGCCGAGGAACTGAGCGGCGTGCTTGCGGCCCGTGCGGCAGAGATCACCGAGGCGCTCGGCGCAGCCCACGGCCGCATCGACAGCGTCATGGCAGAGCGCGGTGGTGCACTGGTGGAGGCACTCACCACCCATCACGGCCGCTTCGAAGAGGCGTTGACCACGCGTGCTGACGCCATCATCGACGCCGTCTCCGGCACCCATGACCGTCTTGCCGAGACGCTCGACGAGAGAGCGATGGCGCTCGCCATCTCCCTGAACGAGAGCCAGGCCCGCATCGAGGATACGCTTGAGACCCGCTCCGCAGCGCTGCTGAGCGCCGTATCGGGCACGCATGACCGCCTGTCCGAGACGCTCGATGAAAAGGCGATGGCGCTTGCCATTTCGCTCAACGAAAACCAGGCCCGCATCGAAGATACGCTCGAGACCCGCTCCGCAGCCCTGCTGAACGCCGTCTCCGGCACGCATGATCGCCTGTCCGAAACACTGGACAGCAAGGCCGCCGCCCTTACGACCTCGCTCGACGAGCGGCATGCCCGCATCGAGGATGCGCTGGGAACGCGTGCCGAGGCGCTGTTGAACACCGTGTCCGGCACGCGCGACCGTCTTGCCGAAACCCTCAACGAAAAGGCGGCGGCCTTCGCCACCTCCTTGAGCGAGAGCCAGGCCCGCATCGAAGACACGCTCCAGACCCGCTCGGCGGCTCTGCTGAACGCCGTCTCCGGCACCCACGACCGCCTGTCGGAAACGCTGGAAGGCAAGGTGGCAGCTTTCGCCACCGCGCTGAGCGAAGGCCAGGCCCGCATCGACGAGACGCTCGAAACCCGCTCCGCAGCCCTGCTGAACGCCGTCTCCGGCACCCATGACCGTCTGTCCGAAACGCTGGACGAAAAGGCGATGACGCTCGCCATCTCGCTGAATGAGAGCCAGTCGCGGATCGAAGACACGCTGGAAGCGCGCTCCGAAGCCTTCCTCAAGGCCGTGTCCGGTACGCATGACCGTCTTTCGGAAACGCTCGACGAAAAGTCGGCAGCCATCGCCGCCTCCCTGGATGAGGGTCGCAGCCGCCTGCAGGACACGCTGGAGGGCCGCTCGGAATCCATCCTCAATGCGGTCTCCGCCACCCACGACCGACTGTCCGAGACGCTCGACGACCGGGCGATGGCGCTTGCCATTTCGCTGAACGAGAGCCAGAGCCGTCTCGAAGAGACGCTGACAACAGGCGCCGACGCCATCACCAAGGCGGTCGCCGGCACGCATGACGGCCTGAACGGTGTGCTCGACCGGAAGGCGGCGGCCATTGCCACCTCGCTGAACGAAGGCCAGGCCCGCCTCGAGGAAGCCTTGGTGCACCGCACCGCTGCGATCATCGGCGCCGTGACGGCAACGCACGACAGGCTGACCGACACGCTCGACGAAAAGACCATGGCGCTCGCCATTTCGCTCGACGACAACCAGAGCCGCTTCGACAGCGTGCTCGAAGCGCGCAGCAATGCCATCATGGAGGCCGTCTCCGGCGCCGAGTCACGCGTCGCCGGCGCCTTCACCGACAAGACCGATGCGATCCGCGCCGCCTACACCGACAATCAGCAGCGGCTTGAAAATGCGCTTTCCGAACATAGTGCCTCCCTGTCCGGCGTTCTCGATGCCGGCGGCGCCCGCTTCGAGGATCTCGTCGGCGGCCTGACCGGCCGCATTGAAGGCCGTCTGACCGATGCCCATGTTCGGCTCGGAGGCCTCGCCGACGAGGCCGCGGCACGCATCGAAGGCGGGCTCACCTCTGCCCATGAGCGCATCCGCACGACGCTTGAGGATCGCGCCAACGCCATCGACCTATCGCTGAACCAGGCCCATGCGCTGATCAACGATACGCTGACCGAACACGCGACCAGCATCGGCACCTCGGTGGCGACGAGCGTCAGCATGCTCGAAATGTCGCTGGAGGATCGTGAAGCCGCGATCCGCCAGGCCATCGATGCCGGCGCCCAGACGTTGGAAGACCGCATGCATGCCGGCGCCGGCCAGATCGCCGGCCGCTTCCAGGAGGCGGCAAATGCGATTTCCAGCTCCACCCAGAATCTCTCCGCCCAACTCGATCAGTCGGTGGAAAGCCTGACGGGCCGTTTTGAAGAAACCGGATCGCGTGTCGAATCCGGACTTGCGGCGATCGAGACCCGCATCCGCGACGGCGTCGGCGGCGTTGCCGAAAAGGTCGAAGCCGCCAGCGGCCAGCTCTCCGGCGTGCTTGCCGACGGCATCTCCCGTCTCGGTGCGCTCAGCGACGACGCCAACCAGCGTATCTCGGCAACGCTCGACGGCAGCGCCGCAAACCTCACGCAGGCGATCGACAGCCGCACCGCCAATCTGGCCGAGACGCTCGACAGCCGTGCCTCTAGCCTGACCGGCGCCATCGACGGCCGCACTATGAGCCTTGGCGAAACCCTCGACCGCGGCAATGAGCGCATCGAGGAACGTCTCTCCACCATGGACCGTGCGTTGACCGTCGGCCTCGATGCCGTCAACCGCACCATCGAAGGCAAGGCCGCCGGCCTCGCCTCGACGCTGCGCAGCGCGGTTGCCGAAGCGGCTCAGGGAATGGAAGGCGAAGCGACGAGAACCACCGAACTGCTTGGCAAGACCGGCCAGCAATTCGCCGTGGATCTCAATGCCAAAAGCGACGAATTCACCCGCACCATGGATGAGCGTTCGTCGCAGATCGTCACCCGCGTCGCTGAAGCTCAGAGCAGGCTCGCAAGCCAGGCCGCTGCCGTCGCCCAGACCTTCTCGGAAGCCGGCAACGCCATCGTCAACAAGGTTGCCGAGGCAGAGACCATCGTCGGCACGCAGGTCAATGCCATCTCCAAGGCACTGTCGGATGCCGGCCAGTCTCTGGAGACGCGCGGCGATGCCATCCGCTCGACGCTGTCGGGAGCCGGAAGCGAGATTTCCGCCACCATGGCGGATGTCGATCGGGCGCTCGAAGCCCGCAGCAGCGCCATCCGCTCCAATCTCGAAGAGCGTGCCCGCGAGATCGATACGACCTTCTCCGAGATCGACCGGGCGCTCGAAGCGCGCGGCAATTCGATCCGCGCGACGCTGGACGAGCGCACCCGCGACCTCAACTCGATGCTGGCGGGCCGTTCGGTCGAATTGACGCGCATCCTCGACGAAACCGCCCGTCCGATCATCGATCGCTACACCGATGCCGGCGAGCAGGCCGCCGCCCGCATCACCGCCGCGGCCAACCTCAGCGCCGATCGTCTGCGCGCCGAAAACGAAGCGCTCGCCAGCGCCGTTGCCGCCCGCACCGAGAATGTCGCCAATGCCGTCAGCGCCATCGAGAACAGCCTGGTCGGCAACGTCAACGGCCTCGTCGAGCGCATGTCGGAAAGCAGCGCGGCGATGGCGATGATGATGAACCGCGCCGCCGAGCAGCTGGCGAGCGTCGACAGCCGTCTCGGTGAAACCACGACGCGCTTTGCCGACTCCACCACCAAGGCTGCCGAGATGGTCAACGCCTCGACCCGGCTTCTCGAAGGCAAGGTCGACCGTCTTTCCGACATTTCGGGCCAGACGCTGTCGCAGGTCGGCGGCATCATCGGCCGCTTCGACGAACACTCCAAGGTCCTGACCCAGGCCTCGCAGCTTCTCGGCGCCGCCCAGTCCAACCTCGCCTCGACGCTCGAGGAGCGCGAAGGCGCGCTGCAGGCTCTCTCCGTCAGCCTGGTCCAGCGCTCCGACGAGATCGAAAACACCATGCGCGGCCTCGGCGGCATGATCGAGACGGTATTCGAGCGGGCGGAGCAGCGCTCCAACCAGGTCACCGGCAATCTGCGCCAGGGCGTGCAATCCTCCTTCGCCGATATCGGCCGTATTCTCACCGAAACCGAAAAGCGCGCCCAGGAAGCCGCCGAGACGATGCGCGAGGCGATCACCCGCGCCGGCGACGAGGCCAATACGACGATCGACGGCACCTTCGCCAATGTCGAGCGCCGCTCCGGCGATCTCTCCAACCGTATTCGTGGCGGTCTGACGGCCTCGCTGTCGGAAGTCGAGCGCATGCTCGGCGAAGCCGGCCGCGCCTCCGACGGTGCCGCCCAGAACATGCGGGAAGCGTTGCGCGAGGCGATCGATGATGCCGTCGGCCGCTTCTCCGGCGCCACCGATGATATCCGCCGCTCCGCCGCCGACATCCGCAACGAGCTCGACGCCACCCGCGCCGAATTGAAGCGCGGGGCCTTCGACCTTCCCGAGGAAGCCAAGGAAAGCGCCTCGGCCATGCGCCGGGCCGTCGCCGAGCAGATCAAGGCGCTGCAGGACATCTCCCAGCTTGTCGGCCGCTCCAGCCAGCAGCTTGAGATCTCCGAACCCGTCGCCCGCACGCTCGCCCAGGCGCAGCCGACCCCACGTGCCGCCCAGCCCCCCGCAAGCCAGCCAGTCGCAAGCCAGCCGGTCGCAGCCCAGCCGCAGCAACCGGTGGCGCGTCCGCCAATCGAAGCGACGGGTCTGCGCGGAACGATCGCCCCGTCTGCACCGGCTGCCGCCCCACAGCGCGCCGCTCAGCAGCCTGCCCCCACCCGTCAGGAGCCAAGCCGTCAGGAAGTAGGCCGCCAGGAACCGGCCCGTCCGGAAAGCGGCGGCTGGATCAGCGATCTTCTGCGCGGCGCATCGCGTGAGGAGGCCGCCGACGAGGCGCCTGCCCGTACCCCGGCCCGCCCGACGGAAACCGCCGCACCGGCCGCGCGCAGCAATGACAGCCGCAATCCGCGCCACGTCGTCGAATCGCTGAACTCGCTCTCGGTCGATATCGCCCGTGCCATCGACCACGATGCCTCGGTGGATCTCTGGCGGCGTTATCAGCGCGGCGAGCGTGACGTCTTCACCCGCCGCCTCTATACGCTGAAGGGCCAGCAGACCTTCGACGAGATCAAGCGCAAATACGACCGCGAACCGGAATTCCGCACCGCCGTCGACCGCTATATCGGTGATTTCGAAAAGCTGCTCGCCGACGTCGCCCGCACCGACCCGAACCAGACCGTCACACAGTCTTACCTGACCTCGGATACGGGCAAGGTCTACACCATGCTCGCCCATGCAGCCGGCAGGCTCAGCTGAGTTTGCCGATCTGAATTGAAGAGGGAAAGCCGCTTGAACATGGGTCAGGCGGCTTTTCTCGTAAGATGCCAGCGCGGCTAAAGCGCGTCGCATCAAATTTGATTCATGCGGCGCGCTTTAGTACTTTGTTTTTATGCATGTCATTATTCCGGAACCGCTGCACACTTCCGGGCGACATGCATTAGGATCTCTCTGGCGACAAGCAAGGAAAACCTCCCCCGAATGACCCAGGCCCTTCTGATCATCGACGTGCAGAATGCGATCCTCTCCGGAAAAGCCTCACCGGAGCGGCAGCCTCAGATTGATAGCGCACTCGACGAGACCGTCTCGCGGCTGGCCGCGCTTCAAGAAAAAGCCCGGCAGGCGGGCGCGCCGGTCGTGCTGGTCCAACATGACGGCGATAGCGGCCATCGACTGGCGGTCGGCACGGAAGGATGGGCGCTGCGGCGGGAGATTGCGCCGGGACCAGGCGAGGTCGTCGTGCGCAAGAAAAGCTCCGACTCCTTCTTCGAGACCGACCTCGCCGAACGCCTCGACGAACGCTCGGTCACCCACCTCGTCATCGGCGGCTGCATGTCGCAATTCTGCGTCGACACGACGGTCAGACGCGCCCTGTCGCTCGGATACGACGTGACGCTGATTGCCGACGGTCATACCACCGGCGACACAGCCACCCTCACCTTCTCCGAGATTGTCGCCCACCACAATGAAACGCTCGACGGTTTCGATGCAGGCAAGGCGACGGTGGATATCCGCCCTGCCGCCAACATCGCCTTCTCTTAAAACTCTGCATGCCCGACTTGAAATCAAACCGGAAGCGGGCGATCAATTCCCCAGCCTGACGATCAGCGCATCGACGATCTCTTGCACGTTCTTCGCAGCCGTATCGACAACGATCGGCCTCTGCCCCCAGTCCTCATAGACGTGCTCGACGATTTGCTGCCACGTCGGTTTGACAAGACCTTCGACGTCGGTTTTACGCGTCTCGGCCCGGCGGCGGTGCTCGATCTTGTCGGAGCAGATCACCTCGACCTCGATCGCGGTCACCGCAGACCGCGCCGCGACCGCCAGCCAGGCGTCGCGGGTTATCTCAAGCGGATTGACCGAGTCGGCGATCACCACGCTGCCGAGCGTGAGATTGTCCTCGGCAACCCCATAGGCGACGACATAACCTGCCGGACCGACCTCTCTTGAAGGGTCACCTGCGGCTCTGATCGCCTGCTCGATCGTGTCGACCCTCACATGTACGGCTCCCAGCCGTTTCGCGAGCGCGCGGGCCAGAGTCGTTTTTCCGCACCCCGGCAAACCGCCAAAGATAATCAGCATGGTTTCTCCTACTGTTGTTCAAGGAATGCACGGCAGGCCAGGGAGATACAGCAATCGTAGCAACGAGACGCCCGAACGTTCAAGACGGGCAAGCGACCACAGCTCGCGTCCAACCGCACCGTTGCATGAAAAACCGGGACCGCAGCGCGATCCCGGCTCCCATTCTCACCGATCGGCCGCTATGCCCCAATTATAGATGCAACGGTCGAGGCCGATGGCGATTTCGAGCACGAGGACGTCATGGTCGATGGCCGGTCCCTTCGGTTGCGACCGGTAGCGCTGCGGAAAATCAGTGCGCCGCGAGATCGAGCAGATCTCCATCCACTTGTCGCCATTGTCGACCTCGATATCCATCGTCACCTCGGAATAGGCGGGCAGCCGGTCGGAGGGCACGATCCGCGTCGGCAGATGGATGAGCGAAGCGATCATCCGACGCACCGGTTCGAGGCAGGCGGCGTGATAGTCGTTGCCGCTGTCGGCGGTGAAGGCGCATTGGAATTCGAGCTGCCAGAACTCCTTCAGCCGCATGTGTTTGGTCGGCTGCTCCTGCTCGCGGCGATAGGACCGGCCGGCTTGCCAGACGCAGAGCGGCATCCGCGTCTTCGAGTGATTGCCGAGAATATGCTGCATGTAGGCATAGGTCGACGGCGTGGTCTCCGGCCTCAGCACCAGCGCGGTATCGCCGGGGGAGAGCCGCTCCTGGACCCAGATATCGGCGTTCGAATAGGCGTTGGAAACCAGCGCCCGCGGCATCAGCGCCGGCGCCTCGACCCTCCTGACATCCCAGGCCGGATTGACCGATCTGAGAAAGCGGCCGACCTCCTGCGAAAAGAAGCCGATCATATGATCGCGCAGATGGATCTCGCGCTCCTCCCAATGGACGAGCGAATTGACATGATAAAGATTGAGCACGGTGCCTGTCTCCCTGGCAGCCTTGATAGACGTGGTGAGGGGCTTTACGTCCAGCCGTGCGCTGGACGCCTGGAGCGCCCAACGTCACAGCAGGACGCGGAGACCTCGTCCGTCGAAAGCGCGCATAATCGCGACCTGCAGGCAGGTGCTGAAATGGCCGGAGAAAGGCGCGCGCTTCATGCTCATGATGAATTTTCTATGGGCCGCGCGCGCCATTGTCAAAACCCAAGACGGTGGGACAAAATGAATCAGCTGTGGATGGGGCTTTTTAATTGCTGCCTGTCCTTCATTTTGTCACAAACTTTCTCGATCCGCTTGCGTTTAGCCAACGGCTCCCCTCCGTTCAACGACAGAGACAGTAACATCGATGACCAAGACGACCTCCCGGCTCCTTGCCACCGCGCTCTCTTCCGCCGTGCTGGTGGGCGCATTCACCCAGGCTCAAGCCGGCCAGGCAAGCTTCGTCGTCGATGCGCAGTCCGGTCAGGTTCTCGAAGCCTCCAATCAGGACGATCTGAACTATCCGGCGTCGCTGACCAAGATGATGACGCTCTATCTCGCCTTCGAGGCCCTGCATGAGGGGCGTCTCAGCTGGGACCAGAAACTGACCATGTCGGAAAATGCCGAGAGCAAGGAGCCCTTCAAGCTCGCCGTCGGCGCCGGCCGCCAGGTAACGCTGCGCGAAGCGGTCGAAAGCATCGTCGTCCTGTCTGCCAACGACTCTGCCGTGGCGATCGCCGAACAGCTCGGCGGCTCCGAACAGACCTTCGCCAAGGCGATGACCGACAAGGCACGGCAACTCGGCATGTCGAACACGGTCTTCAAGAATCCCTCGGGCCTTCCCGATCCCGAACAGGTCACCTCGGCGCGTGATATGGCGACCCTCGGCCTCTCGCTGATGCGGGACTTTCCCGAGGAGTTCAAGCTCTTCTCCATGCGCGGCTTCCAGTTTCGCGGCATGAAGCTGCGCGGTCACAACAATCTGATGTATCGCTATGACGGCGTCGACGGCATCAAGACCGGCTATACCGATGCATCCGGCTACAATGTCGTGACGTCGGCGCTGAAGGATGGCCGCCGCGTCGTCGGCGTCGTCATGGGCGAGAAGACTGCAAGCTTGCGCGATGACAAGATGGCAGGCCTGCTGGATAGCACGCTTCCGTCGTCCTCGACCGCCACGGCATCCACGACACCAGGCAAACAGCCGGGAGCGACGATGACGGATGCGCAGCCGACGAAGTAGGCTGTATCCTGTCTATCTGAAAGCCACTTCCAGGTGCTGCCGGTCCTGGGCGATCACCTTGCAATTCGTTTCGAATGCTTCTCCTTTGATGGCAAGAATGAACTCGGAAGGAATGCCGGCCGAATTCGAAACCGAAATGCCGGCGCTTTCCGAGCCGATGGATTTGACGGTGCAGTCGATGGTCGAGCGCCGATCATTGAAGAGGATCGAACCTGCCTTCAGCACCCGTCGCCGAGCGCCGATCGCATGGTCGGCATGAATCGAACTCCATGATACGCAGCGGTTCCGGCCGCCGTGTTTGGCCTGATACATCGCAGCATCCGCCTGGGCCAGCAGGGTCTCGATGTCCTTGCTGACGATCGAGAGCGCCGAGCTTCCCAAGCTCGCCGTGACATGCAGGACGCCATGATCGCCGCGGATCGGCTGCGAGGCGATGGCGGCCCTGAGCTTTTCGGCGACGGCGATAGCCCCTTCCCGATCGACATGCGGCAGGACGACGGCGAATTCTTCGCCTCCGATACGCCCGAAAAGATCGCCGGCGCGAAGGGTCGCCTTACAGATCGATGCTACCGCCTTGAGAACCTCGTCCCCGGCGGCGTGCCCATGCCTGTCGTTCACCTGCTTGAAATGGTCGATATCGAAGACGATGCAGGACAGGTCATGCTGGTGCCGCAAAGAAATCGAAATCAGCTGATCCGCTTCCTGCTTGAAAGCGCGCCGCGTCATCGCCTCCGTCAGGCTGTCGGTGGCGGCCGACTGCACGAGTTCGAGACGGTCCATCGCCGCCCCCGCCAATTCCTTGAGAATGGCAAGGTCTCTGCTGCCGAACGATCTTGGCCGGCGATCGATCGCGCAGACCGTGCCGATCATGTGCCCGGCTTTCGTTCTCAACGGCACGCCGGCGTAAAAGCGGATATGGTCCTCGCCCGTCACTGCGGAATGTTTTGAAAAGCGCGCATCCTTGGTGGCATCCTGCACGATAACAGGTTCGTCGCAATCCACGACGCAGCGGCAGAACGTGTCCTCGAGCGACACCTCATCGGCTGCAAGGCCGGAACAGGCCTTGTACCACTGCCGGTGCCCATCGATCAGGGATACGATGCCGATATCAATGGAAAATATCTGCTTTATCAGGCGGACGATCCGCTCGAAGCCTTCGTCCCTCGGCGTGTCGAGGAGATCGAGTTGCTGCAGCGCAGCCAAACGGTCGTTTTCACGCTGGATCGCTTCCGACGACGATTTTCCGAATACGCGTGCGACCACCATGCAGTGTGCCTCCTGACAGCGATAACATGATGCGTTCCACAAATTCGTGAAGAAATTGAATACGATGGCAGCCCCAGCCTCATGGGACCAAATATTTTTCAGAATCGGCAACTCTCGATGTCGACGCAGCCGCCGCCAAAGGCCATCTCAGATTGAGCGCAGCGTCCAGTTGACGATCTCGGAGGCCACCGTGGAGAAGGCGCGGTCGAGGCCCTTGACGAAGCCGGCATTGTCGCCACCGGCCGGCGCCATGGCGCGGAACACCTTCTGGGCGCGCACCGAGCCGTTGCGGTCGTTGAGAATCTTGGCGGAAATTTCGACCACCGCCTGGTTGCCGTTCGAAGCGTCGATCTCGAAGGAGCGGATATCGGTGACGACCTGATAATCGATCGCCAGTCCCTGCCCCGGCATGCCGACGCCACCGAGCTTGCCGGAGTTCTCGAAGGCTTCCACCAGCTTCGACTGCACCATGCGTGGCAGCTTGTCGCCCCATTGCGCCTTCGAGAGATACTGGATTTCCGAAGACGATACGCGGATGACGATCTGCTCGCTGCCGAGCGCACTCAGCGCCGTTGGTGATGCGATCAGGATCTGGCGGGATTTGGCCGCAGGTCCGTCGCCGTCGACTGCGGCGGACAGGTCATAGGTATCGTTCTTGGCCGCGGTGCCGCACCCGGAAAGGATCAGCGCCGTCAGCGGCAGCGCGATCACCGTTCCCCTGATCCAAGAACGGCGCGACAACAGATGCGATGCGACCATATTAGGCTACCCCTGACTTCCCAGTTAACGCCGCGTCCGGCCGTCATATTGCTTGACCGTGTCCCCGCCGAAGATCAGGCGTTGCGGATTGCGGTCGAAGTTGGTGATCGTATCGTTCAGATTATTCACGGTTCCACGCATGTCGTTGACGAGCGTCTGCACGTCGCGCAAGCCGCCGCTGGAGAATTTCTGCAGATTGTCGGCGATAGGCCCGATGCGCGCATTCAGGTTGTCGGCGACCTTCTTGAAGGATTCCAGCGTCTCGCGCGCTTGAGCGAACATCGATTGCGTATTGTCGGTTCCGAGCAACGCGTCGACTTTGATAAGGATGCCGTCGATGCGGGTCGAGGCCGAATTCAGCTTGTTGGCAAGCTGCGAGACGTCCTGAATCGTCTGGTCGATATCTTTCTGGCGCGACGAAACCGTGTTGGCGACATCGCGGATCGAGGCGACCGCGGCACGTGCATCCTTGGTTGCCTGCGCGATGTCGTCGACAGAGCCCTTCACCTTGGTGGGGTCGATCTGGGCGACGAGCGTGTCGACGCGGTCGAGCGTCGCCTGGGCCTGTTTGCCGAAATCGTTGAAGGTGGTGGCCGTCTGGTCGAACTTCTGGATCGCCCCCTTGAGGTCACCGGAGGCATCGGCGACATTGGCGGTGATCTTCTCGGCGTTGGAAACGATGTTGTCGATCTTCTGCGCGTCGACCGCCTTGACCAGCGACTCCACCGCTTGAAGCGTCGAATCGACACGGCCCGAAACCGCCTTGACCGTATTCGAAAGCTCACCGACGCTCTGCAGGAAGGCATCGATATTGCCGGAGTTCTTGGCAAGCGCATCCGAGAAGGTCTCGGCATTCTTGAACGTCTGGGTCAGGGGCGCGCGTGAATCTTCGATGAATCCCTGAAGTTCGCCGACCGCGTCGTTGGCGCGATCGAGGATCTTGTCGGCGGTGGCGAGAAGATTGGTGACGCTCGACTGGTCGGCGACGATGACGGCGCGTTTGCCGTTGTCGATCGCGTGCTGGAGGATGCTTTCCTCACCCTTGCGGCCGCCGGACAGTTCGATGTAGGCGGCTCCCGTCAGGCCTTGGATTTCAAGGGCGGCCTTGGTCGAGGGGTAGATCGGCGCATCGGTGCGCACCTGGGTGAAAGCCAGCGAATATTGCGGATCGTCGGCATCGATCGACAGCGTCTGCACCGAGCCGATCTGAATGCCGTTGAAACGTACCGGCGAGCCGACGCTGAGGCCGTTGGCCGAGCCCGGAATACGCACGATCAGCTCTGTCATCGGGCCGCCGCGGCCATATTCGGCCATCCAGTAGACGAAGCCGAAGGCCGCCGCGATCACCAGCACCGTGAAAAAACCGACAATCGTGTAATTGGCTTTGGTTTCCATTTATCCGGTCACTTCCCGCTGCTGCCGTGCCGCGCGCCATCATTCTGCGGCACGATCGAGCGCGCCCGCTTACCCTTGAAATAGGCCCGCACCCACGGATCGTCATAGGCCAGCATGTCGTCGATTGTGCCTTCCACCATTACCCGTTTCTTTCCGAGCACGGCAATACGGTCGCAGACCGAAAACAGGCTGTCGAGGTCATGCGTCACCATATACACGGTCAGTCCCAGACTATCACGCAGGTTGGCGATCAGGTCATCGAATTCGGCCGCGCCGATCGGGTCGAGACCAGAGGTCGGTTCGTCCAGGAAGACGAGTTCGGGATCGAGTGAGAGCGCCCGGGCAAGGGCTGCGCGCTTGATCATGCCGCCGGACAGTTCGGACGGGTATTTGTCGGCGGCATCAGCGGCAAGCCCGACCATGCGGATCTTCAGATGCGCCAATTCGTCCATCAGCGAGCGCGGCAGGTCGAGATATTCGCGCATCGGCACCTGGATGTTTTCCTTGACCGTCAGCGACGAAAACAGCGCTCCCTGCTGAAACAGCACGCCGAGCCGCATGTCGAGCGCGTTGCGCTGCGGCTCGTCGAGCTCGTCGAAATCCTGGCCGAGGATCTTGATCGTGCCGGAGCGGCGCGGCAGCAGCCGGAGCACGGTGCGCATCAACACCGATTTGCCGGTGCCCGATGCGCCGACGAAACCGAGGATCTCACCGCGATAGATATCGAGGTTGAGATTGTCGAGAACGACCTTGGAGCCGAAGCCGACGGTGACGTCGCGCGCCGAGAGCACGATGTCCCTCTCGTTCCTGTCTTCCGTATCGATCGGTTTCTCGTCCACGCGATTCGCCATGCTAGAAGTCGATCGCTGCATAAAACATCGCAAAAAGCCCGTCCATCAGGATGACGACGAAAATCGCCTTCACCACCGCGGCGGTCACATGCTGGCCGAGCGATTCCGCGCTGCCGCCGACCTTCAGCCCTTCGACGGCGGCGACGATGCCGATGACCAGCGCCATGAACGGCGCCTTGATCATGCCGGAGAGCACCGTCGACAGCGTTACCGCCTCATGCAGACGCGACAGGAAGTTGGCAAAGGTGATGCCGGAATAACCCCAGGCGACGGCTGCCGCACCGGCGAGCGAGGCGAAATTCGCCAGCACCGTCAAAAGCGGCAGCGCGATGGTCAGCGCCACCAGCCGCGGAAAGATCAGCACGCCGATCGGGTTCAGCCCCATCACCTTCAGCGCGTCGATCTCCTCGCGCATCTTCATCGAGCCGATTTCGGCGGTGATCGCGCTGCCCGAACGGCCGGCGATCATGATCGCGGTCAACAGCACGCCGATCTCGCGCAATTGCAGAATGCCGACGAGGTCGACGACGAAGACCTCGGCACCGAAGTAGCGCAGCTGGAAGGCGCCCTGCTGGGCAATGATCGCTCCGATCAGAAACGACATCAGAAGGATGATCGGAACGGCGCGAACGCCCATATGGTCGATCTGGTTGACGATCGAGGCCGGCGAAACGCCGCTGCCGCGGCCGAACTTCATCTGCGCGCCGCGCACGGCCGAGCCGAGGATATACATGGCGGCGGCAAAATTGTCCCAGACGTCGTAGGTCATCTTGCCCACAGGCGCGAGGATGCGCGCGGCAATCGAAACCTTTTCCTTCTGCTCCGGCTCCGATTTGGCCGGCTCCTCGGAAAACATCGCCAGCATTTCGTCGATATGCGGATTGGTGCCTTGGAAGCGGACGGTCCGACCGGCCGCCTCCTCTTCCTTTTTCAGCCGGCACAGCAGCCAGATCCCGGCGGTATCGATATCGGTAATGTCGGAGAGATCGACCGTCAGGTCACCGGCCTTCTGATGCAGCAGCTTCTCGAAGTCGCGCAGCACGAAATGCACATAGGCGCTGCGCCAGTTGCCCTTAAGACGCACATGCTGCCCCGAACCATCGGACTGGTCGTCCACATCTAGTGAGGCAATGTTGCGATTCTCGGCGTTCAAGATACTTCTATCTTTCAGGGCTTACGGTGACATTGCCGACTCGGCGGATCCTTCGTCGCCCGGCGCGTCAATATACAGAAGCAACGTGCGATTTCCATGCTCACAGGACAGCAATAATGCCGCGCACCCTCGATATCCAGATGAATTCCTTTCCGATTGCCGGGACCTTCACCATCGCGCGCGGCGCAAAGACTGCGGCCGATGTGATTACCTGCACGCTTGCCGAAGACGGTGCGCTGGGGCTTGGCGAATGCGTGCCCTATCGCCGCTACGGTGAGACCATGGAGAGCGTTTTTGCCCAGATCGAGGCCGCGCGTCCGCTGATCGAGGCCGGACTTTCGCGCCGCGACCTGTTGTCGGCGATGCCGCCGGGGGCTGCCCGCAATGCCGTCGATTGTGCCCTCTGGGACCTCGAAGCGAAACGAACGGGTCAAAGCGTCGCGGCCCGCCTCGGCCTTGCCGATCCGAAGCCGCTCACCACCGCCTACACCATTTCGCTCGGTGAGCCGGAGGTGATGGCTGCAAAGGCGCGCGAACATGCCGGCCGCGCCCTGCTGAAAGTCAAAGTCGGAACCGGCGACGACGAAAGCCGTATCCGCGCCGTCCGCGCCGCCGCGCCCGATGCAACAATCATCCTCGACGCCAATGAGGGCTGGCCGGAAGCGGTACTGGAGCGTCATCTCGACATTGCGGCGCAAGCGGGCGTGGCTCTGGTCGAACAGCCGCTGCCCGCCGGCCGCGACGCTCTGCTTGCCGAAATCCGCCGCCCGCTTCTCGTCTGCGCCGACGAGAGCGTTCACCACACCGGCGATCTCGCAAGTCTTGCCGACCGTTATGACGCGATCAACATCAAGCTCGACAAGACGGGCGGCCTGACGGAGGCCTTGGCGATGAAGGCCGAGGCCGAACGGCTCGGCTTCAGCATCATGATCGGCTGCATGGTCGGCACCTCGCTTGCCATGGCGCCGGCCGTGCTGCTCGCCCAGAATGCCGATTTTGTCGATCTCGACGGCCCGCTGCTACTTGCCCGCGACCGCGAACCCGGCCTGCGCTATGCCGCTTCCCTGGTCTTTCCGCCCGAAAGCATGCTCTGGGGCTGAAGGTAATAGGCTGAGATGACGAGGCCGAGGCCGGAGAACGCGACCAGCGCCATGACGTAGTAGCTGACGACGCCGAGCCAGGCATAGAGATAACCCGACGCTAGCGTCATCAGCGCCATCGCCATGCCGACATAGAAGAAGTAGGCGCCCTGCGCCGAGGATTCCTGTGTCTCCTGCACCGTCGCCATGATCCGCCGCTGCACCCCTGTGTGCACAAAGGCATAGGTGAAGCCGTGGAAACATTGCAGCAGGAAAAACCCGGCAAAACCCGTATTCATCGGAAACAGTATCCAGCGGCAGACGCTGACGGCACAGCCGAAGCGGATCAGCGTCCAGGCGTTGAAGCGCCGGTTGAGACGCTTCGACAGGAAGAACACCGTCACCTCCGAAGCGACGCCGGCGCTCCAGAGCAGGCCGACCTCGGTGCCGGAAAAGCCGAGATGATGCCAGTAGATCGACGAGAACGCGTTGAGCACCGCATGGCTCGACTGCTGGATGGCGACACCGATCAAGAGCAGCAGCAAATGCGGCTCGCGCAGCCCGCTGCCGGTGGCGGCCGGAATGTTGATCGGCTGGCCGCGCCGCCGTGTCGGCCCGATCCGCGGGCAGAAGATCGCCATGACGACCGTCATGGCAAAGCCGAACACCATGACATCAAGCACCAATCCGCCGCCCCACCGGCTGATCATCTGGCCACCAACCAGCGTCGAGACAATGAAGGCAATCGAGCCCCAGACGCGCATCGATCCGTAATCGAGCCCCCAGCGGCGCACACCCGAAATGACAATCGATTCGACAACGGGCACATAGGGCGCGAAGGTGGCGCCCTGCAGCGCATAGACGATCGTCACCGGCCAGAAGCTCGTCGTCCAGAAAAGCGCGATCGCCGTCAGCAGCGACAGGCCGCCCGACCAGAGCAGCACGTCGGCGCGCTCCTTCAGACGGTCGGCGATCATGGCAACGACAGGCGCCACCAGCACGCGCACCACCATCGGTATGGCAAGGATAATGCCGATCTCGTGGTCGCTGAAGCTGTGGGTCGCGAGCCAGACGGGAAAGAACGGCAGGACGATGCCGTTGACGAGCAGCGGCGCGCAATAGGAAAGCGCGCTGAGCAACCGGAAGCGCGGCGGCGCTCCCTCACTCGGGGAATGTTGAGCGGGAATCATTGGTGGACCTGAAGGAAACTGGTCGTTGTCCTAACACACCACCCTGGAGGCGACTATTGCGAGAAATAGCCCTCCTGAAACGTTTTAGAAAATAAATACGCCCTGTCGCCTGACGGTAACGGCCAAATCAATGGGAGCGCGGCGCGGAAAATCAGGCCGCTTGCGGAGCCAATTCGCCTTCGTTGCGCATTTCGATGGCGGCAAGCGCCGGCACGCTGCTGGCGAGCGCCCGCCAGGTGATCAGTTCGAAGGTGCCGTCCTCATGCTCCGCGACCGCCGTGCAGCTTTCCACCCAATCGCCCGTATTGATATAGCGGATGCCGTCCATCTCCTGGATGATGGCATGATGGATGTGTCCGCAGATCACGCCGTCTGCGCCGCTTTTGCGGGCTTCCTCTGCCACGACGCGCTCGAACTCGCCGATGAAGTTGACGGCATGTTTGACCTGCAGCTTTGCCCAGGCCGAGAACGACCAGTATGGCATGCCGAGGCGGCGGCGCACGGCCGCCAGCAGGATGTTGATCCGGATCGCCGTATCGTAGGCCCAGTCGCCGAGATAGGCGAGCAGACGGGCGTTGCGGACGACGACGTCGAATTCGTCGCCGTGCAGGATCAGATATTTCTTGCCGTCGGCGCCGTCATGCATCATGCGGTCGACCACCTCGATGCCGCCGAAATGCATGCCCGGGAAGTCGCGCAGGAATTCATCGTGATTGCCGGGGATATAAACGACGCGCGTGCCCTTGCGCGCCTTGCGCAGCAGCTTTTGGACCACGTCGTTGCAGACCTGCGGCCAGTACCAGCTGCGCTTCAGGCGCCAGCCGTCGACGATGTCACCGACCAGCACGATCGTATCGGCCTCGTGGTGGCGCAGAAAATCCAGGAGGAAATCAGCCTTCGCGGCCTTCGAGCCGAGATGGACATCGGAAATGAAGAGCGTGCGGAAATGTCTGGGTTCCATCATGTCTATCACGAGCTTTCGCTCATGCCCCATCTTTCATCTCACCTTCCAAAACCAGACTCGTGTTTCAGGAAGATGACAAACCGGGGAAAAGCCGGCGCGGTGGCGATGTTGCCCTGCACATCGAGCACGTTCATGATGACGGCGATTCCAGATCCGACAATGCGGGATGGCTGATGCGCCTCTTTCTCGTTCGCCACGGCGAATCTCTCGGCAACCTCAACGAACAGGCCTATCGCCAATTCGGCGATCACAACGTGCCGCTGACTGAGTGGGGCTACCGCCAGGCGGTCGAAGCCGGCAGCGCCATCGCCACCTATCTGAAGGCATTGCCGCGCGCCGATTTCGGCAAGCTGCAGATCTGGTATTCGCCATTCCTCAGGACACGGCAGAGCAAGGATGCGTTGCTCACAGCCCTGCCGGAAAGTGTCGTCGGCGACATTAGAGAGGACTACCTGCTGCGCGAGCAGGATTTCGGCCTCTTCACCGAAATCTACGACCACGCCGAACAGAAGCAGAAGTTTCCCGAAGAGTTCGAAAAATGGGCGAGGCTGCGCAGCAACAGCGGCAAGTTCTACGCCCGGCCGCCGGATGGCGAGAGCCGGGCGGATGTGGCTCAGCGGGTGCGCCTGTTCCTTCAGACCGTCATGCGCGACGCCGAAAACAGCAGCCACAACGTCGTGATCGTCGGTCATGGCGTCACCAACCGGGCGATCGAAATGAATTTCCTGCACCGCCCCGTCGAATGGTTCGAACGCTCAGACAATCCCGGCAATGCCGATATCACGCTGATCGAGGGGACGCGCTTGCAAGGATACCAGTCGATCCTGCTGCACCAGGCCGCCGACCGGCAGCCGGGACAGGAAGGTGAGTTGCGCGACGCCTATGGCGCCGACGTGACGATCGCGCCCAAGGCCAGCGAGTAGGTTTCGGCGGGTTACGCAAGGCAACCCGCCAACTCTTCACTTCAGATCATTCGTCACCTCAGGCGATCAATCACTCCGGTGACTCGTCACCCTATGTCGGCGACGTCACCGTTGCCGGTTCCGGTCCGGTCTGGGCCTCCTCGGCCACCGTCTCCGGCCGCTTCGTCCGCAACAGGCGCAGCACGAAGACGAAGAAGACGGGGACGAAGAAGATCGCCAGCACCGTCGCCGAAATCATGCCGCCGAGCACGCCGGTGCCGATTGCATTCTGGCTGGCCGCACTTGGGCCGGTGGCGATCGCCAGCGGCACCACGCCCAAGGTGAAGGCGAGCGAGGTCATGATGATCGGCCGGAAGCGCAGGCGAGCGCCTTCGATCGCGGCATCCATCAGCGACTTCCCTTCGGCGAAACCATCCTTGGCGAATTCGACGATCAGGATGGCGTTCTTCGCCGACAGGCCGATGATCGCGATCAGGCCGACCTTGAAGTAGATGTCGTTCGACATGTCGCGGCTCATCACCGCGAGCACGCAGCCGATCACCCCAAGCGGCACGACCAGCATCACCGACAGCGGGATCGACCAACTCTCGTAGAGCCCCGACAGCAGCAGGAATACGAAGAGGATGCTGAGGCCGAACAGGAACGGCGCCTGCGATCCCGATCTGAGTTCCTCCAGCGACTGGCCGGTCCATTCGAAACCGAAGCCATCTGGAAGCTCGGCGGCCAGCCGTTCCATCTCGGCAATCGCCGCGCCCGATGAATATCCCGGCGCCGGAGCGCCCGAAATGCGAACGGAAGGATAGCCGTTATAACCGACGATCTGTGCCGGTCCCTTCTGCCACTCGGCGACCGCGAAGGATGAGAGCGGCACCATGCCGCCGCTCGCATTGCGGACGTTGAGCTTCATCAGGTCTTCGGCCTGAAGCCTGCTCTTGTCCTGCGCCTGCACGATGACGCGCTGCATGCGGCCGGAATTCGGGAAGTCGTTGACGTAGCTCGAACCGAGATTGGCGGTGATCGTGCTGTTGATGTCGGCGAAGGCGATGCCGAAAGTGTTGGCCTTTTCGCGATCGATGACGAGCACCAGCTGAGCGGAATCCGGCATGCCTTCCGGCCGGATGCCTGATATCACAGGATTCTGCGATGCCTTGCCGAGCAGCATTCCCGCCGCCTCGGTCAGGGCCGCCTGGCCCTTTGCCCCGCGATCCTGCAGGCGGAAGGTGAAGCCGTTGGTCGTGCCGAAGCCTTCGATCGGCGGCGGCGACAGCGCGAAGGATGTCGCATCCTTCAACGCAAACAGCTGCATGTTGACGCGGTTGGAGATCTCCTGCACCGAATTGCCCGCGCCGCGTTCGGCCCAGTCCTTGAGGGTGACGAACACCAGGGCGGCATTCGGCCCCTGCCCGGAAAAGCTGAAGCCCTGGATCGCGACGACGTTCTCAACCGCCGGCTCCGTCTTGAAGATCGCCTCGATGCTTTCGAGCGAGGCGACCGTGCGGTTGCGGCTCGCCTCGGGAGGCCCCTGTACGTCGACGATCAGGAAGCCCTGGTCCTCATCCGGCACGAAGCTGCTCGGCAGGTTGACGAAGAGATAGCCGAGACCGACGACGAGCGCGACATAGACGACCATGACCCGCCAGGAGCGCTTGGCCAGTCCCTCGACAGTGCGGGCATAACGGCCGGTCAACCGGTCGAACTTGCGGTTGAACCAGCCGGCGATGCCCTTCTTCTCGTGATGGCCCTTGATCGGCTTCAGGAAAGTGGCGCAAAGCGCCGGCGTCAGCGACAGCGCCAGGAAGGCCGAAAACAGGATCGAGACGACCATGGTCAGGCTGAACTGGCGGTAAATGATGCCTGTCGAGCCGGGGAAGAACGCCATCGGCACGAAGACGCAGGACAGCACCAGCGTGATGCCGAGGATGGCGCCGGTGATCTGCCGCATCGCCTTTTTGGTCGCCTCCTTCGGCGACAGCCCTTCCACCGCCATCAGCCGCTCGACGTTTTCGACCACGACGATGGCGTCATCGACCAGAATGCCGATGGCAAGCACCATCGCGAACATCGTCAGCACGTTGATCGAGAAGCCGGCGGCAAACATCACCGCCAGCGTCCCGAGCAGCGCGACGGGCACGACCAGCGTCGGAATGATGGTGTAGCGGAAGCTCTGCAGGAAGATGAGCATGACGATGAAGACCAGCGCCACGGCTTCTGCGAGCGTATGCGCCACCTTCTCGATCGATGCCGAGACGAACGGGCTGGTATCATAGGGAACGGCATATTCGACGCCCGCAGGGAAGAAGCGCGACAGCTCCTCCATCTTCGCCTTGACCAGATTGGACGTGTTGACGGCATTGCCGGTCGACGACAGTTGGATGGCGATGGCAGCGCTCGGTTGCCCGTTCAGCCGGGTGGAGAAGCTGTAGCTTTCACTGCCCTCCTCGATCCGCGCGACGTCGCGCAGCCGGACGTTCGAGCCGTCGGCATTGGCGCGCAGCACGATGTCGCCGAACTCCTTGCTGTCGGTCAGCTGCCCCTTGACCAGCACCGTCGCCGTCAGGTCCTGCGAGATCGGATTGGGGGCGGCGCCGATCTGGCCGGCCGCGACCTGGGCGTTCTGCGCCGAAATCGCCGCGCTGATGTCGGATGCGGTGAGGTTCAGGCCGACCATCTTGTCGGGATCGATCCAGATTCGCATCGCCCGCTGCGAGGCAAACAGCTGCGCGCGGCCGACGCCGTCAAGACGGCGCAATTCCCCGATGACGTTTCTGTTGAGATAGTCGCCGAGCGCCACCTCGTCGGTCTTCCCGTCCGTCGATGTCAGCGAGATGAACATCAGGAATCCTGACGACGCCTCCTCAACCGTGATGCCCTGATCCCTGACGGTCTGTGGCAGCCGCGGTTCGACACGGCGGATGGCGTTCTGGACGTCGACGGAGGCTTGGTCGATGTCGGTGCCCGCCGCAAAGGTCGCGGCGATCGTCATCGCGCCCGAGGTATCGGAGGTCGATTCGAAATAGGAGAGATGTTCGACCCCGTTCAGCTCTTCCTCGACCTGGCGGGTAACGCCCTGATAGATGTCCTGCGGCGATGCGCCGGGATAGCTGGTGGTGATGCTGAGCTGCGGCGGCGCGACCTTCGGATATTGCGCCACCGGCAGGAACGGCAGCGCGATCAGGCCGGCGATGGAGATGAAGATCGCAAAGACCCAGGCAAGGATCGGGCGATCGATAAAGAAACGTGCCATCGATCTTACTCCGGCTTCCTGGCGTCACCGGAGGCGACTTCGCCGCTACGCCACTCCTCAGGCGCAACCTTGGCGCCAGGCTGCAGTTTCTGCACGCCGTCGACGACCAGGCGTTCGCCTGCGGACAGGCCGCTTTCGACCACCCATTCATTGCCGGAGGATTGACCGAGTTCGACATCGCGCGGCTGCGCCACGTCTCCCTCTTCCACGACATAGACCTGCGCCTTGCCATCGGCCGCGCGGATGACGGCGCGCTGCGGGATGAGGATCGCTTTCTCGCGGACGGCCTGCTCGATGCGGACCCTGACGTAAAGACCCGGCAGCAGATCGCCCTTGGGATTGGGGAATTCGCCGCGCAGGGTGACCTGGCCTGTCGTCGCATCGACGCTGGCGCTGCGGAAGAGCAGCTTTCCGGCTTGGCCGTAGACCGTGCCGTCGTCGAAGACCAGCTTGATGTCGGCCTTGCCCGGTTCCGTCGAGGCGAGGCTGCCGTTTTCGACCGCCCGCTTCAGCGCCAGCAACGCGCCGGAGGATTGCGTGAAGTCGGCATAGACGGGATCGATCTGCTGGATCATCGCCAGCGCATCGCCGGCATCGGCCGTCACCAGCGCACCTTCCGTCACCAGCGCGCCGCCGATGATGCCTGATATCGGCGCCCGGACGTCGGTATAGCCGAGATTGATCTTCGCTTCGTCCAGTGCCGCCTGCGCCAGCGCGACATCGGCGTCGGCCTGGGCGAGGGCGACAGCGGCCGCATCATATTCGACCCCGCTTGCGACATCGCGGTCGCGCAGCGACTTCTGGCGATCCAACTGCTGGCGCGCATTCAGCTGCGTCGCCCCGGCACGCTCGAGGCTTGCCTCGGCGCTTGCGACGCGAACCCGGAACAGGGCCGGATCGATCCGGTAGAGCACGTCGCCCTGATGAACGAGACTGCCTTGCTCGAAGACCCGCTCCTGCAGGATGCCGGAGACCCGGGCCCGCACCTCCGAAACCCGCGTCGCGGCAATGCGGCCGGGCAATTCGCTGACAACGGGAACCGGACGCGCATTCAACGTCAGCACGCTGACGGCAGCCGGCGGCATGGCGCCGCCTTCCTGAGCGTAAGCCGGCAGGCCTGCACCGAGGAACAGCGCCAGCACCAGCGCATAACGCAATGATTTCGTATGAAAAAACATGTTCACAAGCCTTCCTGACGGTCCCGCTGAGGTCCAAAAAAGCATAGCCCGCCGAAATGACGTTCGGCGGGCCTCCTGAGCCGACAGATAGTCGATCTTTTTTCGATTTTCAAGATACCTACCGGTTGGTATGATAGCAGCATCACTTTTCGAGGTGCCATAGCCCGGTGATCCCGGGAGTGATAATGATCCCCTCCGGTTTCCTCTTCGCGAATCTTATCTCGAACACAGGTCATGCATTGGTAGATAGCCCCCGCAACAGAAAGAAACAGCCGGATGTGGTGCGCCAGGCTCTCCTCGATTGCGCCACCCGGCTGGCGCTGGAGCACGGCCTGCCCGCCGTCAGCCTGCAGGCGGTCGCCAGTGCTGCCGGCGTCACCAAAGGAGGCCTGTTTCACCATTTCCCGAATAAACAAGCTCTCGTGGAGGCCGTCTTCGACGGCATGATGGAAAGCTTCGACCGCGAGATCGATGAAGAGCTGGAAAGGGATAGCGGCGGCCACGGCACGTTCACCCGCGCCTATGTCCGCACCCTGTTTGCCGACCGCGCCCTCAACAGCAGCCCGTGGTCGGCGCAAACCATGACCGTGCTTGCCGACCCCTACTCCAAGAGCCTCTGGCACAAATGGATCAATGACCGGCTCGCCAGACACGCCGGAACGGATGCGGGCACGCGGCTCGAGATCGTCCGCCTGGCGGCGGACGGGGCCTGGCTGACCCATGTTCTAAGGCCCGACGACCAAGCCGCGTCCGACGACACGGCTCTGCTGCAGGAGTTGATCGAGCTCACCACTAAGTGACGCGCAACCGGCCTGTCACCGTCCGGCGCTCGCAAACCTACGGAAAAACCCCTCCCCACAAGGGCGAGGGACTTAGATGCGGTGCCGGCGTACTCCATATCATCGTGTCATCCGCGGAACGGCCGATGTCTGCCTCAGGTGGCGCCGCGCGTTAGTCCCTCCCCCTTGTGGGGAGGGGTTGGGGAGGGGTTTTACGACTGCCGGTTCCGTATCCCTTCAGGCAGCCCGCACAGCCGCCATCGGTTTGACGTTCTGGTTCATCCGGAACAGATTGTTCGGATCATAACGCCGCTTGATTTCGGCAAGCCGGCCGTAATTGGCGCCGTAGGCCATTTCGACCCGATCGGCCTCGTCCTCAGGCATGAAGTTGATATAGGCGGTACCGACTGCGTGCGGCTTGGTTGCTTCGAAAAGTTCCCGCGCCCAACCGGTGCAGCTTGCGTCCATCCCGGCCTCCCGCCAGCGCGCATGCACATTCATGACGAAATGCGAGTTGCGCTGCGGAAATGCGGTGGCTTCGGTCGGAATGCGGCCGGCCGCGCCGCCGACATGGCCGACGAATATCTCGCATTCCGGGCCAGGCAGCCTGCGCACGGCGTTGAGAAGAACGTCGATCGCCGCATCCGAGAGCGAGGCGAAATCCTGGCTCTTCCAGTAATTGCGCGCACCTGGCGTCAGCAGCGGATCGAATGCCTGCTGCCAGCCGGTAAACGGCACTGGGCCGACGACATCGGCAATCGGTTTTCCGATCGCCCGCAATCTTTCCGTCGCCTTTTCCCCGGCCGCGATGTCTCCGCAATAGCACATGGCGAGCACCACGATCTCCTTGCCGTGCCATTCGGCCGGAAGGAAGGGCAGCGGCGGCGCCTGGCGCATCACCACCCAGCAGGTCAGTTCATCGGGTGCGGCTTCCAGCGCCTGCCGATATTCCCTCAGCACCTTTTCCGCGTCAGCGAAGGGATGCACCACCAGTCCGGCGAGAACCTCTGTCTTGAGCGGGTTGAGCTGGAACTCGAAAGAGGTGACGACGCCGAAATTGCCGCCGCCGCCGCGCAGTGCCCAGAAGAGGTCCGGTCTTTCCGTCTCGCTCGCTTTGACCAGCTCGCCGTCGGCCGTCACCACATCGACCGAGACCAGATTGTCGATCGTCAGCCCGAATTTGCGGGTCAGCCAGCCGAATCCGCCGCCGAGCGTCAGGCCGGCAATGCCGGTGGTGGAATTGATGCCGGTCGGCAGTACCAGCCCGAAGGCCAGCGTTTCCTGGTCGATATCGGCAAGCGTTGCCCCCGGCTCGATCCTGGCGCGGCGCGTCTCCGGGTCGACCCGCACCGATTTCATCGCCGACAGGTCGATGACGACGCCGCCCTCGCAGACGGCATTGCCGGCAATGCCGTGGCCGCCGCCGCGCACCGAAACGAGCAGATTGTTGTCGCGTGCAAACCGCACCGCGCGCACGACATCGGCAGCCCCGGCGCAACGCGCGATAAGCCCGGGCCGACGGTCGATCATCGCATTCCAGATCGCCCGCGCCTCGTTGTAATCCATGTCTTTACTGGTCAGGAGATTGCCGCGAAATCCGGCGGCAAACGCATCGATGGCCACATCATTGACCATCGTCTGCCCCTTTTGCAGGGTCGTCAGGTTCAAATTGTCCATGATTTCCTCCATGCGACCGGCGCCCCGCACCGTCGCGGCGGCATATTGCGCCTGCCGTGGTCGCCAAACAAGTTTTCAAAAAGGATTAGCTAGTTGCTCCCGCCGCGATGAGACTCCACGCAAAGAACGCATTGGGTGTGCCGTGGTTACCCCCTCTGCCCTGCCGGGCAGAGGGGGGTAACCCCACGGCACAATCTAGTCCTCGCGAAAACTTCTCCCATCCCCCATTTCCATACTGTCGCCCGTATCCGATTGATGTATGGAGGGAACTCCAGAAAAAGACGTGCACGGAGGCGGCAATGGATCACCAGGATAAATCCAAGACGGACAAGAACCTGACAAGCGGCGATCTCGACGCGCAGGCGCTGTTCTTCCACCGCTATCCCCGCCCCGGCAAGCTGGAGATCCAGGCAACCAAACCGCTGGGCAACCAGCGCGATCTGGCGCTCGCCTATTCACCCGGCGTCGCCGCCCCTTGCCTTGCCATCCGCGACAATCCTGAGATGGCGGCTGAATATACCTCGCGCGCCAATCTCGTCGCCGTCATCTCCAACGGCACCGCCGTGCTCGGCCTCGGCAATATCGGCCCGCTGGCCTCGAAGCCGGTCATGGAGGGCAAGGCCGTGCTCTTCAAGAAATTCGCCGGCATCGATGTCTTCGATATCGAGATCGACGCGGCAAGCGTCGAGCAGATGGTCTCGACCGTCAGCTCACTGGAGCCGACCTTCGGCGGCATCAATCTCGAGGACATCAAGGCGCCGGAATGTTTCGAGGTCGAGCGGCGTCTGCGCGAAAAGATGAAGATCCCGGTCTTTCACGACGACCAGCACGGCACGGCGATCATCGTCGCCGCCGCGATTCTCAACGGGCTGGAACTCGCCGGCAAGAATATCGCCGACATCAAGATCGTTGCCTCGGGCGCCGGGGCTGCCGCCCTTGCCTGCCTGAACCTGCTGGTGATCCTCGGGGCAAAACGAGAAAATATCTGGGTCCACGATCTCGAAGGCCTCGTCTATGAGGGCCGCACCGAGCTGATGGACGAATGGAAATCCGTCTATGCCCAGAAGAGCGACACCCGCACGCTCGCCGAAAATATCGGCGGCGCCGATGTCTTCCTCGGCCTGTCGGCCGCCGGCGTGCTGAAGCCCGAGCTGCTGGCGCAGATGGCCGACAAGCCGCTGATCATGGCGCTCGCCAATCCGACACCCGAAATCATGCCGGATCTCGCCCGTGCCGCCCGCCCCGACGCGATGATCTGCACCGGCCGTTCGGATTTCGCCAACCAGGTCAACAACGTCCTCTGCTTCCCCTATATCTTCCGCGGCGCGCTCGATTGCGGTGCCGAGACGATCAATGAGGAAATGAAGATGGCCGCCGTGCGCGCCATCGCCGCGCTTGCCCGCGAAGAGCCGTCCGATGTTGCTGCCCGCGCCTATTCCGGCGAAACCCCGGTCTTCGGCCCCGACTACCTGATCCCCTCGCCCTTCGATCCGCGCCTCATCCTGCGCATCGCGCCTGCCGTTGCCAGGGCCGCCGAACAGAGCGGCGTGGCGCGCCGCCCTATCCAGGATTTCGACGCCTATCTCGATCAGTTGAACCGCTTCGTCTTCCGCTCCGGTTTCGTCATGAAGCCGATCTTCACAGCGGCCAAGGCCGCCGAGCGCAAGCGTGTCATCTTCTCCGAAGGCGAGGATGAGCGCGTGCTGCGCGCCGCCCAGGTGCTGCTGGAGGAAGGTCTCGCCGAACCGATCCTGATCGGCCGCCCGCAGGTCATCGAGACCCGCCTGAAGCGCTACGGCCTGCGTATCCGGCCGCTGCAGGACTTCGAGGTCATCAATCCTGAGGACGATCCGCGCTTCCGCGAATATGTCGATCTCTATTTCTCCCTCGTCGGCCGCCGCGGCGTCATCCCGGAAGCTGCCCGCACCATCGTACGCACCAATACGACTGTCATCGGCGCACTAGCCTTGAGGCGCGGCGAAGCCGATGCGCTGATCTGCGGCCTCGAAGGCCGCTATGAGAAGCACCTGCGCGACGTTCGCCTGATCATCGGCAAGCGCAAGGACGTCCGCGATTTCTCCGCCCTCAGCCTGATGATCTCGCAGCGCGGTGCCACCTTCTTCACCGACACCTACGTCACCTTCAACCCGAGCGCCGAGGAAGTTGCCGAGGCAACGGTGCTGGCGGCCGAGGAAATCCGCCGGTTCGGCATCACCCCGCGCGCCGCCCTCGTCTCGCATTCCAACTTCGGCTCGCGCGAATCCGAGAGCGCCACCAAGATGCGCAATGCCCTGCAGCTCGTGCGCGAGACTGCCCCCGATCTCGAAGTCGACGGCGAAATGCACGGCGAAAGCGCCATCACCGAAGCGCTGCGCAAACGCGTCATGCCGGATACGACACTGCATGACGAGGCGAACCTGCTGGTCTTCCCGAACCTCGATGCCGCCAACATCACGCTCGGTGTGGTCAAATCGATGACGGACGGCCTGCATGTCGGCCCGATCCTGCTCGGCACCGCCCTGCCCGCCCATATCCTCGCTCCCTCGGTCACCTCCCGCGGCGTCGTCAACATGGCCGCACTCGCCGTCGTCGAGGCATCGCAGCCGGCGTAAGCCGGTTGCGGCCGAGCAACGACGCCTGAAACCGGCCAGCGCCGTATCAGCCCCGGATCGACAGGCGTCCTCTATCGGCGAGCGCGTCCGCGCGCTCGTTACCGGCAATCCCCGAATGCCCCTTGCACCAGGCAATGGTCACCTGGGCGTTTTGGGATAGCTGAAGATCGACGGCTTTCCAGATGTCCGCATTGTCGATCATTCGCCTTCGCCCCTGTCCATTCGGGCTGCTTTTCTTCCAGCCGTTATTCTTCCAGATATGTCGCTTGCTGTTGCAGCCTTTGACGGCATAGACGGAGTCGGACCAGATGGTCGCGGGTTCGCCGGTCGGTTGGCTGTTGACCCACATGGCGGCCCTGAGAACGGCGGTCAATTCCATGGAATTATTGCTGGAATCGTTGACGCCACCGAAGTCGGAGGCGATTTCCACCCGATCGCGATAAGCGACAAACGACCAGCCTCCATGCCCGGAACCGGGCTCAAAACAACCGTCCGCGAAGAGGTGAAGGCCGTGTTGGGTCTCCGAGACGCCTGATGTCGGCGCAAAGGATCGGGTCTCGTCGGGAATGCCTGTCATTTTAACCGAGTCTCGGGCGATTGCTGGATAAGATCAGGAAAATACGCTAATATTTTCTCTGAGCTTATTAAGAGAAATCCGTTAAGGGAAAACGCGCGGCCGATTGAAGTCGCATTCGACCCACCGACCGTTTGCTCATTCCGGGACGACGCCGTGAAACGCCGAAACCTGTCTCTCGCCCTTCTCCTCGCCTTCGCAGCGCCCGCCGTCGCGCAGACCAATGCCATCTGCGAGGACCTGCGCGGCCGTCTCGCCGACCTGCCGCGATCGATCGGCAATGGCAATGGCCCGGAAGCCCGCCAATATGCCAGCGCCATGGCCGAGCAGAACCTCGAACTGCGCAAGGTTCGCAACGACATGCGCAGTTACGGCTGCACCTCTGGCAGCATGGTGGTGATCGGCGGCGAGAATGCCGATTATTGCGCCGAGCTCTCGCAGGCCGAAGGCCGGATGATCGACAATATCGCTTATCTCCAGGACCGTCGCAACGAGCTGACAGGCCGGAACGGCGCCGATGACGACCGCCGCGAACTGATGGCCGCGCTCGACAGCAACGGCTGCAACAGCGAGAATTTCTATGCGCCGGACGAGCGCAGCGCCGACGAGCCTGCCCCGAGCGTCGAGGAGCAGGCGATGCGTTCCGATACCTTCATTCCGCTCGGCGGCGGCGAGGAGGCCGATCCGCGCTACGGCCTGCCGCGGGCCGAGATGCTGTCGCCGGTCAGCACCATGTGCGTGCGCAGCTGCGATGGCGGTTTCTTCCCGATCAGCTCGAACGCCACCTCGGTCGATTTCGGCCGCGACGCTGAGACCTGCGCCAAGATGTGCCCGGGGATCGAGACCGAACTCTTCTATCGCGAGGTGACGAGCACGGAAGCCTCGAACATGATCTCGGTCGCAACCGGCACGCCTTACAGCGCCATGAAGAACGCCTTCGCCTACAAGAACCGTGCGCCCGGTGAAAAGAACGCCTGCGCCTGCAATCTCACCGCCTATTACGACGAGATGCGCGGCAAGCAGGCGGCAAGCCAACCGCCGCAGCAGGGCTCGATCACCACCATCCGCACCAATCCGCCGGTGAAGGCCGCCGCGACACCAGCCGCGCCGCAGACACCGGTGCCGGATCGCCCCTACGACCCCACGCAAAACAAGGTCCGCCAGGTCGGCCCGCAGTTTCTGGCCGGCGACCAGGGCTCGATCGATCTCGCCAATCCCGCCGCACCTGGCCCCCAACCGCAGCAGTAGCAGCCGCAGCAGCAGTGATTGGCTACGGCTCGTTGCGTCCCCAACCGTCGTGAAAGACGAGTTCTTCGAGCGGCAGCCGCTGCCGCCAGCCTTTGACCGATAGTTCCGGCTGGTCATAGAGCCGATCAACGAAACCGGCGCAGAGCCAGGCGACCACCTCGATATGCTCGGGTATGCCGAGAATGCTCTTCAGCTCGCCCTCGCGAAAAATGCTGACCCAGCCGATGCCGACCCCTTCGGCGCGGGCCGCCAGCCAGAGATTCTGGATGGCGCAGACCGTGGAATAGCTATCCATCCGCGGATTATGCGTACGCCCCAGCACGACGCTGCCGCTGCGGGTGGGATCGCAGGTCACGCAGATGCCGAGCGGCGCCTCGACGATGCCTTCGAGCTTGAGGGAGCGGTAGGCCTGGCGCCGCTCACCCTCGAACATCGATGCCGCTTCCTCGTTGGCCTTCGAAAAGGCATCCCGGACGCGCGCGCGCACCGTTGGGCTTTTCACCAGAATGAAATTCCACGGCTGCATGAAGCCGACGGAAGGTGCGTGGTGGGCGGCCGTCAGCAGCCGCGCCACCACATCGTCGGGCAAGGGATCGGGCAGGAACTGGCTGCGAACGTCGCGCCGCGTCATGATCGCATGATAGACGGCCTCGCGTTCGGCCGAGGAAAAACCGGACGCCACTGACAGGGCATCCTCATCTAAGGGTCGCATCGTCAAATCCCCAACAACGCAACCGCCCGCCGTCCGCGCGGGTTGGGTCTATCTTGCCAGGCCGGTCTTCTGACTTGGCGTCACCCGTCTGCCGCAACCTTCCCGGCAAAAGCCAGTGGCATGATAAAACGGCGGACGTCGGCCTTACAGCGTTGGGCACGTTCCGGTCTTGCACCGGATTCCCGATTCTCCCGCCTGCATGGCGGGCACCTGACGGCGCATTTATTTCAGGAAAGCAGCGCCACTGCAAGCCGGCCCTCACATCGCATTCGAACTGCCTGCGACATCGACTTCATGGACAGGCGTGCGTCGCTGCCCTAGAAATAAATTGATCCCGACCGACGCCCATGGCGCCGCGATTTGTCTCTTTGCACCCCGGTTGCCCGTGCCCCGCCTCACGCCCATGATCCTTGCGGTCGCCCTGTTCATGGAACAGATGGATTCGACCGTGATTGCCACCAGCCTGCCGGCGATAGCAGCCGATATCGGCACATCGCCGATCGCGCTGAAGCTTGCCGTCACCAGCTATCTCGTGGCGCTGGCGATCTTCATTCCGATCAGCGGCTGGATGTCGGATCGTTTCGGTGCGCGCAACATCTTCCGCATGGCGATCTTTGTCTTCATGATCGGTTCGGTCGCCTGCGCCTTTTCCAATTCGATCGCGGCCTTCGTCGTCTCGCGGCTGATCCAGGGGGCCGGCGGCTCGATGATGACGCCGGTCAGCCGCCTGCTGCTGGTCCGGGGAACGCCGCGCCACGAACTCGTCGATGCCATGGCCTGGCTCACCATTCCGGCGCTGATCGGCCCGATCATGGGGCCGCCGATCGGCGGCTTCCTCACCACCTATCTCAGCTGGCACTGGATCTTCTGGATCAACATCCCGATCGGGGTGCTCGGCATCATCCTCGTCACGCGTTTCCTGCCGGCGGTCGAACCGCGCAGCCCACGGCCGATGGATTTTCCGGGCTTCTTCCTTTGCGGCATCGGCTTTTCCGGCTTCGTCTTCGGCCTCTCGGTCATCAGCCTTCCCGCCGTGCCCGTCATCTACGGTTACGTCACGGTGGCGATTGGCATCCTTGCCGGCCTCCTCTATCTCCTGCATGCCCGCCGCGCGCCCTATCCGCTTCTCGATCCGAAAATGTTCCACTACCCGATGTTCCGGGCGGCGATCCTCGGCGCCTCCAATTTCCGCATGGGGCTCGGCGCCCTGCCCTTTCTGATGCCGCTGATGCTGCAGCTCGGCTTCGGCCTGACGCCGCTGCAATCGGGTTCGGTCACCTTCGTCAGCGCGCTCGGCTCGATGGGGTCGAAATTTGCCGCTTCGCGTACCTTCAATGCCTTCGGTTTCCGCACCGTCATATCGATCACCACCTTGCTGGCGGCGATCTTCCTCGGCATCAACGGGTTCTTCACCACTGAGACGCCGCTGCCGCTGATCATGGCCTGCCTGCTGATCGGCGGCCTCTTCCGCTCCATGGCCTTCTCGGGCGTCAATGCCATGGCCTTCGGCGATGTCGACGATGCCGACAGCAGCCAGGCGACCGCAATCAATGCCGTCGCCCAGCGTATCTCCATGGCGATGGGTGTGGCGATCGCCGGCGGCATCCTCGAAATTTCGAGCAGTCTTCATGGCGGCAGGCTGCTGGTTTCGGATTTCCACATCGCCTTCTTCAGCGTCTCGGCAATCTCGGCGCTCGCCTGCATCACCTTCCTGCGCCTGCCGCGCGACGCCGGCGCGGAACTGACGACACGTCGCCGTAAGCACCGCCAGGCCGAGCCGGAAGAGGCCATGGCGGAAAACAGCCCTTGATCCCGCAGGCCGCCGCTTCGGTATCCCATTCTACTTTATGATTTATTCACACATCGAAGACACACTGCGTCTGCTCGTTTTGGGTCGCAAGGGGGACATGGGTATGAGTGCTCATGCTGCGACCGCCGGCGTGGATGCCTGTATTGATAGGCTGGTCGGGACCATAGCCGACTGAGCCCGCGTTTCGAGGCCCCCGCGGCATGTTCCAATTTTTAAAAACGATGCCTCTGACAGCCAAGCTGGCGGCGATTATCGTGGCCGTCAACCTTTGCGGCATCTCCGCCTTTGCCACCTATACGTGGATGTACGAAACCAAGGCGTTGATCGATGGCGCCAAGGCGAACTGGTCCAAGGATGTGGAGCAGTTCGCCTCTCTGGCCGCCGGCGGCGTCAAATGGGGCAAGGCGAATGCTGTTCGCGAGGCCTATTCGCTGTATCGCGACGATCCCTCGCTTGACCTTGTTCAGTTTGCCGCCTTCAACGCCGAACTTGCGGCCGTCGATACATGGACGCGCGACGGCGTTGACGGTTTGCCCGCACCGGCCGATCTGGCGAAGCGCCTCAGCGCCAAACCTGAGAAAACGACGATCGATGACAGCGGAATATCTGCCGGTGTTGTGACGATCATCGCGCCGCTTCCGCTGGATAAATCAGGCAAGGCCACCGGCTACGTCGTCACCAACTGGTCGGTCGAAAAAATCGCTGCTGAGGTCAAGCAGAAAGTGCTGATCTCGCTGCTGACGCAGTTCGCGATCACCGCCATGGCCGTTGTCGCTTTCCTTCTCGCCATGCGCAGCCTCGTCGGCCGCCCGCTCAGAATTCTCAGCGCGCGGATCAGCGCCTTGCAGAAAGGCGATCTGGCCTCTCCCGTCAGCTACAGGGAAAATGGCGATGAGATCGGTTTCCTGGCGCGTGCCCTGGAAGTTTTCCGTAACGAGGCGATTGCCAAGATCGAAAGAGAGCAGGCCGCTGCCGAGCAGAGCGCCTCGTTCGATGCCGAACGGGCACGCAACGCATTGTTGACGGAAGAGGCCAGCAACGCTCAGCGGCTGGTCATGACAGCGCTCGCAAATGAACTGGAAAAGCTCGCCGCCGGCGACTTTTCGATACAACTCGCCGATCTCGGTCCTGAATTCGATAAATTGCGGCAGGATTTCAACAACATGGTCCAGGCGGTCGCAGCCGCGCTGACCGAGATCAAGATCGCCTCCGTCGCGGTTGAAGGTGGCTCGAGCGAGCTTGCCTCCTCCGCCGATCAGCTCGCCAGGCGGACAGAGCAACAGGCAGCCGCTCTGGAACAGACCGCCGCGGCACTCGATGAGGTGACCACGACAGTCAGAACATCGTCGCAGCGGGCCGAAAATGCCGGCAAGCTGGTCGAGGAAACGAAGCGCAGCGCCCATGTCTCGGCGACCGTGGTACGCGATGCGATCGGGGCGATGGACCGGATCCAGACCTCATCGAGCCAGATCGGCCGCATTATCGGCGTCATCGATGAAATCGCGTTCCAGACGAACCTGCTGGCGTTGAACGCCGGCGTCGAGGCGGCGCGCGCCGGCGAAGCCGGCAAGGGTTTTGCGGTCGTCGCGCAGGAAGTGCGCGAACTCGCCCAGCGCTCCGCTAATGCGGCCAAGGAAATCAAGAACCTGATCAATGTCTCCGGCCAGGAAGTGGCGGCCGGCGTCGGGCTGGTGAACGAAACCGGCGATGCCCTCTTGAAGATCGAGGAGCAGATCAACCGCATCAGCGACAGCATCGCTTCGATTGTCCAGTCCTATCGCGAACAGGCGACGGGCCTGCAGGAAATCAACGGCGCCATCAATCAGATGGACCAGGCCACGCAGCAGAATGCAGCAATGGTCGAGGAGACCAACGCCGCCTGCCAGGAGCTGCGCACGCAGGGACGCCTTCTGCAGGACTCGGCCGGCCGGTTCACTGTCGGCGCCTCTGCCGCCAGCCAGCCCAAACCCGCTCAGCCCGTTCGTCAATCTCACCCCGAACCCAGAGCCTTGGTGCAGCGGCATGCAGGAAATGCCGCCGTTGCCGCTGCTCCCGGTGCCTGGGAGGAGTTCTGACCTCGTCTTCGTTCGATAAGCTTTATTCCTCAGCACCCATAATCAGGAAGGGAACAGTTATGAAGAAAGTTGTGTCCGCATTTCTTTTGGCCTGCACCGCAATTGCCGTGCCGACGGGCGTATCCGTGGCGCAGGATGCGAAACTCGCCCCGATCTCCGACTACGTCACAAGCGATATAAAGCCATGGCTTAACGACCCGGTCATCATCGAGGCCATCAAGGCGCAGAATGCCGCAAACGCCAATCTGGGCCAGGCCGATATAGACGCTCTCGACAAGAAGTGGCGCGCCGAGGTCGATGGTTCCGACCATTCGATGATCGACGGCGTGCTTGGCAATGCGTTGTCGAAATTCCTTCAGGAAAAGAAAGAGGCTTCCGGCGGCAAGATTGCCGAGATTTTCGTCATGGATGCAAAGGGGCTGAATGTCGGCCAAAGCGATCCCACCTCCGACTACTGGCAGGGCGATGAAGGCAAGTTCCAGAAATCCTTCGGCGCCGGCAAGGACGCCGTCTTCGTCGATGAGATCGAAAAGGACGAATCGACCCAGACGCTGCAGTCGCAGGCAAGCGTCACCATATCGGACGATAAGGGAACACCGATCGGCGCCATCACCGTCGGCGTGAACGTCGACGCCCTCTGATCAGGTTCTGCGTTCATATCGCCCAGAAGCCACGCGCTTTTGGGCGATATGCTTTTTGTCTCCTTTCGATAGCGATTGGTGATCCCGCAGGAGCCGGACTTTCAAGCCGCAAATTCTGCGTGACAACGGGCTGCTGCAACGCTACATACGCCTGATGTCGACCACTTCGATCTACGCCTCGCGATTTTATTGGTACCGCTGCTCTCAGCGGATGCGGGTCTATGCGTAACTGAAGTCGACGCGACGACAACCCGAACAGCCGCTAGTCTACCTGGCGGCTTTTTTTGTTCCGCACGGTATGACCAAACAGGAGCCATACCGTGTCCGATACCATTGACGATCTCCGTATCCTCGAGATCACCCCGCTGACCAAACCCGCCGATATCATCGCGGAAATCCCCCGAACCGTTGCCGTCAGCGAGACGGTGACCAGCAACCGCCATGCAATCCATAAGATTCTCGAGGGAGAAGACGACCGCCTGATCGTCGTCATCGGCCCCTGCTCCATCCATGATCCTGCTGCGGCACGCGAATATGCCGAGCGGCTGGCGCAACAGCGGCAGCGCTTCTCCAGCGATCTCGAAATCGTCATGCGCGTCTATTTCGAAAAGCCCCGCACAACGGTCGGCTGGAAAGGCCTGATCAACGATCCGCATCTCGACGGCAGCTACCGCATCGAGGAAGGCTTGAGGATCGCCCGGCGCCTGCTGCTCGATATCAATGCCACGGGGCTTCCGGCCGGCGTCGAATTCCTCGACACGATCACGCCGCAATACATTGCCGACCTCGTCAGCTGGGGCGCGATCGGCGCACGCACGACCGAAAGCCAGATCCATCGCCAGCTTGCCTCCGGCCTTTCCTGCCCGATCGGTTTCAAGAACGGCACCGACGGCGGCGCCCGCGTGGCGCTCGATGCGATCCTGGCCGCCTCGCAGCCGCATCACTTCCCAGCCGTCACCAAGGACGGACAGGCTGGCATCGCCTCGACAAGGGGCAATGAGGACTGCCACATAATCCTGCGCGGCGGCAAACAGCCGAACTATGAAGCGGCCGACGTGGAAGCTGTGGTCGGCGAAGCCGTCAAGCTTGGCGTGACCCCGCGCATTCTGATCGACGCCAGCCATGCCAACAGCAGCAAGGATCCGATGAACCAGCCGCGCGTCGTCAAATCCGTGGCCGCGCAGATCGCCTCCGGCAATCGCCACATCAAGGGCATGATGATCGAGAGCAACCTCGTCGCCGGCCGCCAGGATCTCGTCCCCGGCAAACAGCTGGTCTACGGCCAGTCCATCACCGACGGCTGCATCGACTGGGATATGTCGGTGACAACGCTGGAAGACCTGGCGCAATCCGCCCGCGAACGGCGCAAGGCAGCGGCTGTCTAAGCGACTGGAAAATAGCGCACATAGGCAAACTCGTCGCCATCTGGTGACCAGCAGGGCACATTGATCGTGCCCTGCCCGCCGAACAGCTCGAACAGCGTCTTCAGGTTGCCGCCATCCATATCCATCAGCCGCAGCCGCACGTCGAGATCGCGCGGGTGGTCGAAAACGCTGGGGTCGTAGGACAGGATCAGCACCTTGTCGTTCTGGGGCGATGGATGGGCGAACCAGTTGCCCTGATTGTCCGAGGTCACCTGTTCGAGGCCGGTGCCATCGGGATGGATGCGCCAGATCTGCATCAGCCCGGTGCGGCTGGAGTTGAAGTAGATCCATTGCCCGTCGGCAGAATAATCCGGCCCGTCATTGCGGCCCTCGCCATGCGTCAGCCGCGTCTCGGCGCCGCCGTCGACGGAGATCGTATAGATGTCGAAGAGGTCATCGCGGATGCCGCAATAGGCAAGCTGGCGGCCATCCGGCGACCAGCCGTGCCAATAGGAGGGCTGATTTTCCGTAACGAGCCGCGGCGTGCCGCCCTCGATCGGCAGGACATAGATCGTCGACTTGCCGAATTCGGTCTTGTCGGAGATGACGATCTTGGTGCCGTCGGGCGAAATACCGTGATCATTGTTGCAGTTGACGGCAAAGCCGGTATCGACCTTGCTGACTTCGCCGCCATTGAGCGGCAGCCGGTAGAGCAGCCCGTCGCCGTTCAAAAGCAGGTAGGAACCGTCAGGCGCGAAGTTCGGCGCCTCCACGAGCATGTCCGTCTGCCAGACCTCGCGGGCTCTGCCCGTCCTGACATTGTAGATCTCGACCGAGCTGCGCATGTTTCCTCCCGATATTCCGATCGCGCCAATGATCCCGATCGCTTCTGTGATCCCGATCGCGCCAGTGATCCCGATCGCGTCAGCGATCCCGATCGTTTCAGTCCCGATCCCGGAAACGGTTGGTGATGGGATAGCGCCGGTCGCGCCCGAAATTCTTCTTGGTGATCTTCACGCCCGGCGCCGATTGCCGCCGCTTATATTCGGCGAGATAGAGCAGGTGCTCGATACGATGGACGGTCGCCACGTCATGGCCGCGCGCGACGATCTCTTCGACCGCCATCTCCTTTTCCACCAGGCATTCGAGAATATCGTCGAGCACCGGATAGGGCGGCAGCGAATCCTGATCCTTCTGGTCGGGGCGCAGTTCGGCCGATGGCGCCTTGTCGATGATATTGTTCGGGATCACCTCGCCGGACGGCCCCAGCGCACTCGGCGGCACATTCTCGTTGCGCCAGCGGGCCAGCGCATAGACCTGCATCTTGTAGAGGTCCTTGATCGGATTGAAGCCGCCATTCATGTCGCCGTAAAGCGTGGCGTAACCCACCGACATTTCCGACTTATTACCCGTCGTCACCACCATCGAGCCGAACTTGTTGGAGATCGCCATCAGAATGACGCCGCGCGCCCGGCTCTGCAGGTTTTCCTCGGTGATGCCGCTGTCCGTGCCCGCGAAGAGATCGGACAGCGCATTGCTGAAGCCCGTCACCGGTTGCTCGATCGGCACGATGTCGTAACGGCAGCCGAGCGCCTTTGCGCAATCGGCCGCATCTTTCAGCGAGTCTTCCGATGTGTACCGGTAGGGCAGCATGACGGTGCGCACTCGCTCCTCGCCCAGCGCATCGACGGCGATTGCCGTGCAGATCGCCGAGTCGATGCCGCCGGAAAGGCCGAGCACCACCGTCTTGAAGCCGTTCTTGTTGACGTAGTCGCGGAAGCCGAGCAGGCAGGCGCGGTAGTCGGCCTCCTCGCCTTCAGGAATATGCGCCATCGGACCTTCGGCGCAGTGCCAGCCGGCCTCACCGCGTTTCCATGTCGTCACCGCCAGCGCCGTCTCGAACTGGCTCATCTGGAAGGCCAGCGACTTGTCGGCATTGAAGGCGAAACTCGCGCCGTCGAACACCAGTTCGTCCTGGCCGCCGAGCTGGGCGGCATAGACCAGCGGCAGGCCGGTTTCGATCACCTGCTTCAACACCACCTGATGGCGGATATCGACCTTGCCGCGATAATAGGGCGAACCGTTCGGCGACAGCAGAATCTCGGCTCCGCTTTCGGCCAGCGTCTCGCAGACGCCAAGATCGCCCCAGATATCTTCGCAGATCGGAATGCCGATGCGCACGCCGCGGAAATTCACCGGCCCCGGCATGGCGCCCTGGTTGAAGACGCGCTTCTCGTCGAACTCGCCGTAGTTCGGCAGGTCGATCTTGTCGCGCACCGCGATCACCTTGCCGCCGTCGAGCACGGCGACGGAATTATAACGTCCCGTCTCGTCCTGACGGGGAAACCCGATGAGAACGCCCGGCCCGCCATCGGCGGTATCGGCCGCAAGGCTCTCCACCGCTTTCCAGCAGGCGCGGATGAAGGCCGGCTTCAGCACCAGATCTTCAGGCGGATAGCCGGAAATGAAAAGCTCGGTCAGGACGAGCAGATGTGCGCCTTCGCGAGCCGCATCGGCACGCGCTTCACGCGCCTTGGCGAGATTGCCGGCGACATCGCCGACTGTCGGATTGAGCTGCCCGATGGCAATGCGGAAGATATCAGAAAGAGCGTTTTCCTGTGTCATGTCATTTATTTAGCCTGCACCTTCCGCAACCGCAACATGTCCCGCGGCAAAAGCCGCGCCTAGCGGTGACGAAATTTTTGTGAACGGACACGCCGCAGCCTCGCGGCATGGACACGCATTGCAATTTGGCGGAGGAACGGAATACTGCCCGAAACGCGACTGCATCGATAACGGGCACCGGAAACAGGCCATGTCTAATCTTTCGAACTTCATGCACCATCATTTCGACAAGCCGGCCGACGAACTCGGCGACATCGAAAAACGCGTGCTGGCGAAGGCGCACGCGCGCAAGGTCATCTCGACCGATATCAACGCCGCTCTCTCCGCCGAGGCCTCGTTCGGCGAGCGTGTCGCCGATGGAATCGCCCGCGTCGGCGGTTCCTGGTCGTTCATCCTCGCCTTCCTGGCCTTCCTTGTCGTCTGGACGCTGATCAACACCATCATCCTGGCAACAGGCGCTTTCGACCCCTACCCCTTTGTTTTCCTCAACCTGATCCTGTCGATGCTCGCCGCCATCCAGGCGCCGATCATCATGATGTCGCAGAACCGCCAGGCCGAACGTGACCGCTTCGAGGCCGCCAAGGATTACGAAGTCAATCTCAAGGCCGAACTCGAGGTGCTCTCCCTGCACCAGAAGATCGACATGCGCGTGCTGACCGAACTGACGGCGCTTCGCGAGGACGTCGCCCGCCTCAGCGCCGAGCTTGCCGCCAGGGGCTAAACGGGAAACCTGTCATATTGCGGCAGGCCATCCGTGATCTCATAGAAATCACCCTTGTCGGCGCAGTAGATGTGATGGCTGAAGGCAAGGCCGCTCGGCTCATCGAAAGTTCCGGCCATGACGGAAATCTCCGGCGATTGGTCGCCCTGCCAGAACAGCGCCGAACCGCAATTCGAGCAGAAGCCGCGCTGGGCTTCGGGGCTCGACCGATACCAGCGGATCGCGCTGGCGTCTTCCACCGAAACAGCGGCGCGCGGCACGTTGACCGCCGCATAATAAAACCCGGTCTGCCGGCGGCATTGCGAGCAATGGCAGCCGACGACGGGTCCGGGCTTTGCCCCGATTGAATATCGCACGGCGCCGCAAAGACAGCCGCCTGTATGCCGTTCGGTCATGATCGCTCTCCCCTTTATGACTGAAAATTGCCGCCGATCGCGCTTGCCGTCAAATCCATTCCGCTCAACAAAATCATCAGAAATCTTGAAGGCTGCGGGCCTTGCCGATGCTCGGCTGCTGCGGTCATCGCTGTTGCTTGTCGACAACAGCCGCCCCTCTCGTCCCCTCCCGGCATTGAATCCGTCGCGGTTGTCGGCAATACTGCGGCTCCAATTTCGTTCGATCCCCGGGAGACTGATATGAGAGCGACCCTGTCCAAACAGAAAGGAAACATCGCCCACAGGGACATTCTGCCTCATGAATATTCGGTTCTCCCGCGCGAGGAAAAGCTCGCGACGCCATAACGTCTTCCTGAAATTATTCCTGCAAGGCCCCACCGTCGACCGCGGCCGACGCTGGTCGCGCATGCGAAAATTTCTCTGCTATTATCGCCCGCATCTGCCTTTGCTGCTGGCGGATCTGCTGTGCGCCATCCTTGTCGCCGGCACGGCGCTCGCGCTGCCGCTCTGCGCCAATATCGTCACCAGCCGCCTTCTGGCTCTGCCCGACGCCCCGCAGGCCTTTGCCCAGATCCTCGGGATGGGCGGCGTCATGCTGGCCGTCCTAGTGGTCCAGATCGCCGCCATCTTCTTCGTCGACTATCGCGGCCACGTCATGGGCGCCCGCATCGAGGCGACGGTCCGGCAGGAACTGTTCGAGCACTGCCAGAAACTCTCGTTCAGCTTCTACGACCGCCAGCGCACCGGCCAGCTGATGAGCCGCATCACCAATGATTCCCTGTGGCTGGGGGAACTCTTCCATCACGGCCCCGAGGACCTTTCCATCGCCGTGCTGAAATATGGCGGCGCCATGCTGGTGCTGTTCTTCATCGATCCGCCGCTGGCCGGCTTCATCCTGCTGCTGACGCCTGTCGCGGTGATCTATGCGCTCTATTTCAACCGGCGCATGAACCGCGCGCTGGAAGCCAGCAAGCACCAGATCGCCGCGGTCAACGAGCGCGTCGAGGATGCGCTGGCCGGCATCCGCGTCGTCCAGTCCTTCGCCAACGAGGCGCTGGAAAGGGAACGCTTTGCCGAGCAGAACCGGCGCTTCCTGCAGAGCCGCGCCGAAGGCTACCGCAGCGAGGCGTGGTTTTCGGTGGGCACCGAAACCTTCGCCCAGCTCGTCACCATATTGGTGATCGTCGTCGGCGGCTTACGCATCCTGGCGGCGGAACTGACCGTCCCGGATATGCTGACCTTCCTGCTCTGCGTTGCCGTGCTGGTCGATCCCGTCCAGCGGCTCGCCAATTTCGTGCGTCTCTGGCAGGAGGGCTATACCGGCTTCATCAGGGCCATGGAGATCCTGGAGATCGACCCCGATATCACCGATCGGCCGGCCGCCCGGCCGATGCCGGCGCCAACGGGGGAGATCAGTTTCTCTAATGTCGCCTTCGGCTACGAGGCCGATGGCCCGCGCGTGCTGGAGCGGCTTTCCCTCACCATCGCGCCCGGCGAGTTCGTTGCCCTCGTCGGTCCGTCAGGGGTCGGCAAGAGCACGCTTTGTGCGCTCATACCGCGCTTCTACGATGTCGAGGCCGGGGCGATCCGCATCGACGGCACCGATATAAGAGACGTGACGCTGGCCTCGCTCCGGCGCCATGTCGGGGTGGTGCAGCAGGATGTCTATCTCTTTGCCGGCACCGTGGCGGAGAACCTGCGCTACGGCAGGCCGGACGCCAGCGATGCCGAGCTGGAGGCGGCAGCCCGCGCCGCCAATGCGCACGATTTCATCATGGCCCTGCCGCAAGGGTATGACACCGATATCGGCCAGCGCGGCGTCAAGCTCTCCGGCGGCCAGCGCCAGCGCGTCACCATCGCCCGCGCCTTCCTCAAGGATCCGGAGATCCTGATCTTCGACGAGGCGACCAGCGCGCTCGACAACGAAAGCGAAAGGGCGGTGCAGCAGGCGCTGCTCAGCCTCGCGAATGGCCGGACCACTCTGGTCATCGCCCATCGCCTGTCGACCGTCCGCCACGCCGACCGCATCCTGGTGCTGACCGCTGACGGCATCGTCGAACAGGGCACGCATGAGGAGCTGATGGCGCAGGATGGCGTCTACGCCAACCTGCACAGCGTCCAGGCCAGCATCTGAGCGAGCGGCCAGCTCCACAGCAATAAAAAACCCGGCTCGCGCCGGGTTTTTGTCGTCCGTTGTGTAAAGATCTCAGCCGTTGGCGACCATGCGCTTTTCGTCGCGGCCGCCCTTCATGCGCTCGGCAAGCAGGAAGGCGAGTTCGAGTGCCTGGTCGGAGTTGAGGCGCGGGTCGCAATGCGTGTGGTAGCGATCCTGCAGGTCGTCGGCGGTAACGGCGCGGGCGCCGCCGGTGCATTCCGTCACGTCCTTGCCGGTCATTTCGACATGGATGCCGCCGGGATGCGTGCCTTCGGCACGGTGGATCTGGAAGAAGCTTTCGACTTCCGACAGGATCCGCTCGAAGGGACGGGTCTTGTAGTTGTTGAGCGTGATCGTGTTGCCGTGCATCGGGTCGCAGGACCAGACGACCTTGCGGCCCTCGCGCTCGACGGCGCGGATCAGCCGCGGCAGGTTTTCAGCGACCTTCTCATGGCCGAAGCGGCAGATCAGCGTCAGGCGCCCGGCTTCGTTGGCCGGGTTCAGAATGTCGATCAGCTGCAGCAGATCGTCGGCCTGCAGCGACGGGCCGCATTTCAGGCCGATCGGGTTCTTGATGCCGCGGCAATATTCGATATGCGCATGGTCGGCCTGGCGCGTACGGTCGCCGATCCAGATCATATGGCCCGATGTGGCGTACCAGTCGCCCGACGTGGAATCGACGCGGGTCAGCGCTTCCTCGTAGCCAAGCAGCAGCGCCTCATGGCTGGTGAAGAAATCGGTCTCGCGCAGGCTCGGATGGTTTTCCGAGGTGATGCCGATCGCCTTCATGAAATCCATGGTTTCGCTGATGCGGTCGGCAAGCTTGCGGTAGCGCTCGCCCTGCGGGCTGTCCTTGACGAAGCCGAGCATCCACTGATGCACGTTTTCGAGGTTGGCGTAGCCGCCCATCGCGAAGGCGCGCAGAAGGTTCAGCGTCGCGGCCGACTGGCGGTAGGCCATGGCCTGACGTTCCGGGTTCGGGATGCGCGACTCCTCGGTGAATTCGATGCCGTTGATGATGTCGCCGCGATAGGCCGGCAGCGTCACGTCGCCCAGCTTCTCGACATTCGAGGAACGCGGCTTGGCGAACTGGCCGGCGATGCGGCCGACCTTGACGACCGGCAGCTGCGCGCCGAAGGTCAGCACGACGGCCATCTGCAGGAAGGCGCGGAAGAAGTCGCGGATATTGTCGGCGCCGTGTTCGGCGAAGCTCTCGGCGCAGTCACCACCCTGCAACAGGAAGCCGTTGCCCTCGGCGACATTGGCGAGATGCTTCTTCAGGCGGCGCGCCTCGCCGGCAAAAACCAGCGGCGGATAGCTGGCGAGCGTGGCCTCCGTTGCCGCCAAAGCGGCTGCATCCGGATATTCGGGAACCTGCAGGATCGGTTTCTGCCGCCAGCTGCTCGGTGTCCAATTCTCTGCCATGTCACTCACCTCATTCACATCCATCCCTGGGATGCACCTATCCTTGATTGCGGCGGCTTATAGACCTTTAGACCGGGCTTGCAAAGGCCAATCGGCCGACGCTCCATGCCGTGCCGCCGCCACCGGCCAATGCTCGCATATAGGTGGCAAAAATCCCCGATTCCACCGTTAAACCAGCATATACCATGTCGGTTTCCCCATATTTTAGACTTTGAATGTAGAACCGGGAAGAGTTTCAACATTGGGGACATGTCATGGCGATCCTTCCGCCGGGCTTCATATCGGACCGTTCGGGCAATTTCGGCATCATGACGGCATTGCTGATGGTGCCGCTCCTTGGCACGGCAGGCATGGCGGTGGATTTCGCTCACGCCATGAGCCTGCGCACCCAGCTCTTCGCCGCCGCCGATGCTGCCGCGGTCGGCTCGATCGCCGAAAAATCCGGCGCGGTCGCCGCCGCCATGACCATGAGCGGCAACGGCACGATCTCGCTCGGCAAGACCGACGCCCGCAGCATCTTCATGTCGCAGGTGTCGGGAGAACTGGCGGACGTGAATGTCGATCTCGGCATCGACGTTACCAAGACCGCCAACAAGCTGAATTCGCAGGTTTCCTTCACCGCCACCGTGCCGACCACCTTCATGCGTATTCTCGGCAAGGATTCGATCACCATCTCCGGCACGGCAACGGCCGAATACCAGACCGCCGCCTTCATGGATTTCTACATCCTGCTTGACAATACGCCCTCGATGGGCGTCGGCGCGACACCCAACGATGTTTCAAAGCTGGAGGCCAAGACAGGCTGCGCCTTTGCCTGCCACCAGATGGATCAGAGCACCAACAATTACACCATCGCCAAAAGCCTCGGCGTCGCCATGCGCATCGACGTGGTGCGCCAAGCGACCCAGGCGCTGACCGATACAGCCAAGACCCAGCGCGTCAGCAGCGGCCAGTTCCGCATGGGCGTATATACGTTCGGCACCAAGGCCGAGGACGCAAAGCTCACGACGATTTCCGGCCTTACTTCCGACCTGACGAAGGTGAAAAACTATACCGACGCGGTCGATCTGATGACCATTCCCTACCAGAACTACAATAGCGACCAGATCACCAACTTCGACAGCGCCATGACGCAGATGAACACCATCATCGATCCGGCCGGTGACGGCACGTCGAACACCAGCCCCGAAAAGATCCTATTCTTCGTTTCCGATGGCGTCGGCGACAGCTACAAGCCGTCCACGTGCACCAAGAAGACAACCGGCGGCCGTTGTCAGGAGCCGATCGACACCTCCTTCTGCAAGCCCTTGAAGGATCGCGGCGTCAAGATCGCCGTGCTCTATACCACCTATCTGCCGTTGCCGAGCAACAATTGGTACAATACCTGGATTAAGCCTTTCCAGAACGAGATCCCGACGAAGATGCAGGCATGCGCCTCGCCCGGCTTCTATTTCGAGGTGTCGCCGACCGAAGGTATTGCCGACGCGATGAAGGCGCTCTTCCTCAAGGTCATCCGCGCGCCGCGCATTACCAGCTAAGCGCACACGGAAGACTTAGACGCGCTGCCCGTTACGGACCCGATAGCTCGGCGCATACATGGTGACGAGCTCTTCGGCCGCCGTCGGGTGCAGCGCCATCGTCTGGTCGAAATCGTCCTTGGTGCAGCCGGCCTTCAGTGTGACGCCGAGCAGCTGCGCCATCTCGCCGGCATCGTGGCCGAGGATATGGGCGCCCACCACCTTGCGGCTTGCCGCATCGACGATCAGCTTCATGATCATCCGCTCGGCCCGACCGGAAAGTGTCGCCTTCAGCGGCCGAAACTGCGCCCGATACACCTCGAGCTCGCCGTAACGCTTGCCCGCCTCCTCTTCCGAAAGACCGACGGTGCCGATCTCCGGCTGCGAGAAGACGGCGGTCGGGATCAGCTCGTAGTCCGGCCGGGTCGGATTGTTCTTGTACTCGGTTTCGATGAAGCACATCGCCTCGTGGATCGCCACCGGCGTCAACTGTACCCGATTGGTGACATCGCCGAGCGCATAAATATTTTCGACATTGGTGCGGGAATAGTCGTCGACGATAATCGCGCCGCGCTCGTCGACTGCGACACCGGCCGCATCGAGGCCGAGACCTTCGGTGTTCGGATCGCGCCCGAGCGCCAGCATGACGACATCGGCCTGCAGCGTGCCGCTGTTCAACGTCTCCAGAACGAGCCCGCCCTCACCCTTCGACACCTTCTGCAGCGTGTCGTGGCAGAGGACGCGGATGCCCTTGGCGACCATCGCCTCGTGCAGCCCGCGCCTCAGATCCTCGTCGAAGCGCGACAGGATCTCGGCGCCGCGATAGATCAGCGTCGTCTCGACGCCGAGGCCATGAAAAATATTGGCGAACTCGACGGCGATATAACCGCCGCCGGCGATGACGATCGATTTCGGCAGCTCTGCGAGATGAAAGGCTTCGTTGGAGGAGATGCAGAACTCGTGGCCGGGAAGGGCTGCATGCGGGTTCGGCCGTCCGCCGGTGGCAATCACGATGGTCTTTGCCGTCACCGTCTGCCCTGTTTTCACAAGCCGTACCGTATGGGCGTCGACGAGTTCGGCGCGCGTTTCCAGGATCTCGGCATTGGCGCCGGCAAGGCCCTTCTTGTAGAGGCCTTCCAGCCGGGCAATTTCGCCATCCTTGGCCGCCACCAGCTTCTTCCAGTCGAAGCTGCTTTCGCCGACCGTCCAGCCGAAGCCGGCGGCATCCTCGAAATGCTCGTGGAACTGCGAGGCATAGACGAAGAGTTTCTTCGGCACGCAGCCGCGAATGACGCATGTGCCGCCGTAGCGGTACTCCTCGGCGATCGCCACCTTTTTGCCGAGCGAGGCGGCGACACGCGCGCCGCGCACGCCTCCGGAACCGCCACCGATGACGAAGAGGTCGTAGTCGTAGGAAGACATGAGGAGCTCCGGAAGGGAATCGCAGGAAGGATGTTCCTGATATAGAGCCTTTCCTGGTTAGATTGAAGCATTCTGCCGGAGCAGGTTTTCGTCAGGGCAGAGGCGATTGGCGACGGGCATACCCCAGGTACGGCCGAGCCGATCGCCTCAGATCCTGGCTAAAGATGCCCGGCCCACCGGCCGCACCGCTTCGCCACGGCGAAGCGATAAGTGCGTCCGGCGATTCCTAAGTCTTGCAGATTTGCTAGGCAAATCTGCGGGAGGGTTGGCTGAAACGGGCCGGCTGATCGACCGGCCGACTCCGTTTGAGCCAACAGAATGCTTCAATCTAACCAGGAAAGGCTCTAGGTGCGATCGCCCTGAAAACAAAAGCCCGCTCCTGCATCATCCCGTTCCCCTCGCCCGAATCTTCCCGGCAAACGGTTGACCCGGCCGCCCGAGGCTGGCAGGCAAATTCACGCAGTAAAAAAGAAGCCGGAGCAAACGATGGATCAAACTCTCTTCGCCAACCTGTGCAAGGCTGGCAAATTCAAGGAAGCGCTCGGCCACGCTATCCAAGGCCACGAGAACGAAAAATACGCGCCGAGCCGCTTCGCGATGGACAAAAAAAACGGACTGCCGATCTTCTACCGCGGCAACAAGCGCGTCGAGCCGGATGAAACGGGCGTGTGGCAATTGGCCAAGAGTTCGAAGGATTGGGGCTGAGTGTCCGGCGCATCTGGGATGCACATCCCCTGGCGGTTGCAGCTTTCAACCGGTGATGCGGAAATCCGGCGGCATTTTCTCAAGCGGGCTCGGTTCCGTCTCAACGCCGGAAACCGATGCTCCCGCAGGCCCGCGGCCAAAACGCTCGATCATGGTCGATATGGCGGTATCGGGCCCTGCGATCAAAGCGGCGACAGATCCGTCCGCTTCATTGCGCACCCAGCCTGTGAGCCCGAGCCGCAACGCCTCATCGCGCGTCCACATGCGAAACCCGACACCTTGGACCCTGCCTGATACCCGCACGCGCATTGCCTCGTAATGAGCGGACATGTTGCCTCACCAAAAGCCTCATCGCTGTTGCGGCATCCATCATAGCAAAAAAGCCCGGGCGATGCCGGGCTTTTGCAAATCCGCTGAGGCGGACTTTACTTCTGGGCAGCCGGCGCCGGAGCGGGCGCGGGTGCAACCGGGCTGTCGGTTGCCGGCGGCGGCGCCTTGATGACCTTGGAGAGTTCGGCATTGCTCTGCTTTTCCAGGTCGCGGGAAATGCCCTGCGCCCAAATGTCGGCAGCCTTCGCCGTCTCGCGCGAGGCGACCGGGCCGTCGCGCAGCAGCTTCTTGCCGACGTCGGAATTGTAGAAATCGGCGATCGCCTTCAGTTCGTCGGCGGTAAAGGTCTTGGCATAGGTGAGCGCCGCTTCCTTCTCCAGATCGCCGCGGCGGGGCGCCAGCGCCAGCGCCTGCGCATCGACCGTCGACGAAATGATGTCCTGGTAGTTCGGCGAATCCTGGATCAGGCCGGCCTTCAGGCGCTCGGCAAGACCGGGCAGGATGTTGTCGAACTGGGCGGTGGCGCCGATGGCGTCGATCGCCGCGCGAGACGCCTTCAGCTGCTCTTCGGAGACCTCCTGCGCCTTGACGGCGGAGCCGAATGCAAGCCCGGAAAGAACGATCGTCGCAGCGGCAAAACGGCCAAGACCTGCAATGTTCATCATGAGTGTATGCTCCTGTTATCTGTTTGCCTGCAGCGTGCGCGCACCCGCAGGACCGGCAATGATCGCAAGTGCCGCCATATTGATAAAGAGCCCGTGTTCGACGACGCCGGGTATGGAATTCAGCTCGCTCGAAAGCGCCTCTGCATCAGGAATGCGGCCAAAAGATGCATCGATGATGTGATGGCCGCCATCCGTGGTAAACTCTCCGTCACCGGATTGGCGCAGGCTGAGTTCGCCGGAAAGGCCGAGCCGGGCCGCGACCTTGTCGATCGCGATCCGTGTCGAGACGAGCCCGAACGGATTGACCTCGATCGGCAGCGCGTAGGCGCCGAGCGTTTCCACAAGCTTGCTCTCGTCGGCAATGACGATCATCCGCTCGGAAGCGGCCGCGACGATCTTTTCGCGCAGCAGCGCGCCGCCGCCGCCCTTGATCAATCTGAGCGCCGGATCGACCTCGTCGGCGCCGTCGATCGTCAGGTCGAGTGCCGGCAGTTCATCGAGCGACTTCAGCGGCACGCCGAGTTCGACGCAAAGCCGCGCCGTTCTTTCAGACGTCGGAACACCTTCGACCCTGAAGCCGCCCGCGACCTTCTCCGCCAGCAGACGAACGAATTCTTCTGCCGTGCTGCCCGTGCCGATGCCAAGGCGCATTCCGTCTTCGACATGGGCGAGTGCGGCCGCGGCGGCCTTGATCTTCATTTCGCGGGCATCCATGCGCCGCCAACTCCGAATTATTGCGTTGGATGTGCTGTTTACACGGCTCGCCTGGCAAACGAAAGTCAAAATCATCACGGAAAATGAAAAGCCGAAACAAATGCCTGCGGCCTTCCCGGCCAGCATCCTAACGTTGCTTTCCGCCGCATGATCGCCTACCTCAGGAACGATTGCGCAAAGAGGAAAACCCTTGACCCCTTCCCCTATCCGCCCGGCACTGATCGTCTTCGATCTCGACGGCACCCTTCTCGACACACATACGGATCTTGTCGAGAGCTTGAACCATACGATCGCAGCCCTTGGCCTCGAGCCGGTCAGCTATGACGACCTCACCCATCTCGTCGGCCATGGCGCGCGCGTGATGATCGAGCGCGCCTGCCGGCTGCGCGGCCATCCGCTCGAAAGCAACGCCCTGCCGCCGCTGGTCGAGCGCTTCGTCATCCATTATGCCGGCAACATGCCCGGCCGCACCGAGCCCTATCCCGGCCTCGTCGCGGCGATGGACCGGCTTAAATCCGCCGGTTACCGCCTCGCCGTCTGCACCAACAAGATGGAAAGCCTGGCGCTCGGGCTCATCGAAAAACTCGACCTCGCCAGCTATTTCGACGCCATCACCGGCGGCGACAGCTTCCCCGTGCGCAAGCCCGACGCCCGCCACCTCACCGGCACCATCGACCGCGCCGGCGGCGACATCGCCCGCACCGTGATGATCGGCGACAGCATCAACGACATCGCCGTCGCCAGGAACGCCGGCGTACCGTCGATCGCTGTGCCCTTTGGTTATTCCGACGTGCCGGTCTCCAACCTCGATCCGGATATGGTCATCACACATTACGACGAGCTGACGCCGGATCTGGTGGAGAGGCTGTTGCGGGAATATGCGGTGAAGGTCGCAGTCTGAGGCTGTCACTCAGCCCTGGTCCTTCCTTTGCCGGCGTGCCGTGCCGGCCCCTCTCCTTCGTCATTCCTACTTTGGACTTAAGCCCAGAACGACGACGTCGGCAGTCGGCTAAAAACAAAACGGGCGGCCCGAAGACCGCCCATTCAATTACCCACTAAACCTTACGTCAAATCTGCGCGCCACGCGCCTTCGTCGTCGCGTCGAAAGCCTTGTCGACATAGGCGTCGCGGCCATAGACGTCGTCGAAATACTCTACCACGCCGTCCTTGTTTGGCCAGGCGGTGAAGTAGGAGACGTAGACCGGGATCTTCTGCGGCACCTTCACCGCATGGTTCTGCCCGCTGGCGATCTGCTTGGCGACATCGTCGACCGACGTGCCGAGCACGGCGGCGGCCATTGCGCGCGGATTGGACAAGCGCACGCAGCCATGACTCAGAGCCCGCATGTCGCGCTTAAAGAAGCTCTTCGACGGCGTGTCGTGCATGTAGATCGCGTGGCTGTTCGGGAACAGGATCTTCAGTTCACCGAGCGCATTGTCGCTGCTCGGCGGCTGGCGCACCGAAACATTATTGGTCGAGCCGTACCAGTCGACACTCGACGAGGCGACGGCATGGCCGTTCACTTCGACTTCATAGCCGAGCTGGTCGAGATAGTTCGGGTCCGAGCGCAGCTTCGGCAGCATCTCGTTGATGATGATCGACTGCGGCACGCCCCAGAACGGGTTGAACTCCACCGTCTCGATCTCGTCGTCGAAGAAGTAGGTCTGGTTATTCTTGCCGCCGACAACGACGCGCATCGACAGCTGTTCCTTGCCGTCATTGTGGTAGTAGGCCATGAAGGCCGGCTGGTTGATCATCACGTAGCGTGAACCGAGATCCTCCGGCAGCCAGCGCGCCTGCTCCATGGCGACATCGAGCTTGTCGATCTTTGAGGCATTGGTATCGCCGCCGGTCATGGCGCGCACGGTCGCCTGGCCAATGACGCCATCGGCCTTCAGTCCGCGCTCCTTCTGAAAGGCCTCGACCAGCGAGACGATATCGGGCGAATAGTCGATGCCGCCTGCGTATGCGGCAAGTGTTGCCGCCTGATCGGTCCTCAGCGTTTCGGAACCGTGCTTGCCGATCGCCTTGACGATATTGGCGATCTCAGGCGAGCTGTCGCCGGGCTTCAGCAACCCGCTGAGCGAAATGACGATCTGCTCCTCATTGCCACCATCAGCGGCGCGAAGCTTGGCAAGCTCCGCTTTCAGCGCCTCGAACTGCGGACCATCGGGCGAGCGGCTGGCGATATAGGCGCCGGCATCGGGGCTCATGCGGGCAAGCTTCAGCACCGGCGTCAGATTGACCGCCTTGCGCTGGAAGTCGTGATAGCCGGAAATCTTGTTCGGATCGATACGGCCGCGCACCGTATCCTGCACGAAGGCCAGCACCTTGGCCGAGAGTTCGAGCTCGAACTGCGTCAGCGCCCGGTCGCGGGCGGCGGGATCGGGATTGGCAGGATCGATATCAGGCGTCTGGACAACGTAATCGGCCGGGTTGAGACCGACGGAAGCCACATCGGCAAGTGCCGCCATCGCCGACTTGGCGCGGTCGTTCACCTGGTTGCCCTCGACCCAGACGAGCGGATTTCGGCTGTCGCCGTAATAGGCTTCGAGCGCCTTTGCGACATCAGCATTGGCGCGCACCTTGGCCTGCGCCAGGAAACGGCGCTGCACGGCGGGTTCGGCGCCGGCATCGCCGCTCGCCGAAACATCGGCGACCGCGCCGGTGACGACGGGATCGGCAAACTTGCTGGTGTCGACGAACTGCAGCGTCTCAGTCTTGTAGGTGTAATAACGCGGGCCGCTAACCTTCGGCAGCGGCGCTTCCGGATCGAGCCCGCCGAGCGAACCGCCGTCGGCGCCGCGCGGCACTGGACGGCCGGGCGCCTGATCCATGAAGATGGTGCTTTGGGTCCGCTGCCTGTCGCCGCGCAGCATGTCCATCAAAGTATAAGCATGCGCGGGTGCGGCACTCATAACTGCCACGCCGCAGGAAATTGCCAATGCGGATGCCGCGCTTTTCAAAACGAACGTCATATATCTTCCAGTCCCGGTGTCATGCTGTTCTCAGCTCAAATCCCGCGAAACTCAGCGTCCGGCCCATTGATCAGAAACCGGCCTGCGCCGCCAGCGCCGGCGGACTCAATTCTGTGTGACAGAGATCCTGCATGGCGCCATGCAGAAGTTCACACAAAATTATGAAATTATTAGTTAATTTTTTACCGAATTTTCGCATCCGGGCCAGTGGGGCGAAAACGGCCGCGCGCATAAAATTTTCAAAGTGGCCTAAAAAGCACGCCGCACAACCCACGAAAACATGAGTTCCAATTTCAATATTTCCTATGGCGTCCGGTTTTCTTGTCGGACGTTCCAACCTATAAGATCTCATCTTTCTCAGATGACCGAAAACAGCATGTAAAGGGAAGGCAAGGCCGATGACCGCAACCCGCACAGAAACCGACACTTTTGGTCCCATCGACGTCGCCGCCGACCGATATTGGGGCGCCCAGGCCGAACGTTCGCTCGGCAATTTCAAGATCGGCTGGGAAAAGCAGCCGCTGTCGATCGTGCGTGCGCTCGGCATCGTCAAGCAGGCGGCCGCCCGCGCCAACATCTCGCTCGGCCAGCTCGACCATGCGCTTGGCAAGGCAATCGTCGATGCCGCCCAGGAAGTGATCGACGGCAAGCTCGACGAGCATTTTCCGCTTGTCGTCTGGCAGACCGGTTCGGGCACGCAGTCCAACATGAATGCCAATGAGGTGATCTCCAATCGCGCTATAGAAATGCTTGGCGGCGTCATGGGTTCCAAAAAGCCGGTGCATCCGAACGATCACGTCAATATGAGCCAGTCGTCGAACGACACCTACCCGACGGCGATGCACATCGCTTGCGCCGAACGGATCGCCCATCACCTGCTGCCAGCCCTGAAACACCTGCATGCCGCCCTCGACATGAAGGTCACGGAATTCAGCCACATCATCAAGATCGGCCGCACCCACACCCAGGACGCGACGCCGCTGACCCTCGGCCAGGAATTTTCCGGTTATGCCGCCCAGGTCGGCTCCGCCATCAAGCGCATCGAAATGACCCTGCCCGGCCTCTGCGAACTCGCCCAGGGCGGCACCGCCGTCGGCACCGGTCTCAATGCACCGGTGGGCTTTGCCGAAAAGGTCGCCGAAGAGATCGCCGCCATAACAGCCATGCCCTTCGTCACCGCGCCGAACAAGTTCGAGGCGCTCGCCTCGCATGACAGCATGGTCTTTTCCCATGGCGCCATCAATGCCGCCGCCGCCGCCCTCTTCAAGATAGCCAACGACATCCGTCTGCTCGGCTCCGGCCCGCGCGCCGGCCTCGGCGAGTTGGCGCTGCCGGAAAACGAGCCCGGCTCGTCGATCATGCCCGGCAAGGTCAACCCGACCCAGTGCGAGGCGCTGACCCAGGTCTGCATCCACATCTTCGGCAATCATGCCGCACTGACTTTCGCCGACAGCCAGGGCCATTTCGAGCTCAACGTCTATAATCCGATGATGGCCTATAATTTCCTGCAGTCGGTACAGCTGCTGGCCGACGCCGCCGTCTCCTTCACCGACAATTGCGTCGTCGGCATCGAGGCGCGCGAAGACAACATCAAGGCCGGCCTCGACCGCTCGCTGATGCTGGTGACCGCGCTTGCCCCAAAGATCGGCTACGACGCAGCCGCCAAGATCGCCAAGACCGCCCACAAGAACGGCACCACACTCAAGGAAGAAGCGCTCGCCAGCGGCCTTGTCTCGGTGGAGGATTACGACGCGATCGTCCGCCCGGAGACGATGATCGGCCCGAAGTAGAACGGCCGAGGTGTCCGCCACCTCTCATCTTGCTCCCTCTTCTCCCCAGCGGGGAGAAGAGACGTGTGGCAACGCGGTGCTCTGTCTCCTTAGCAGGAGCAAGATATATCGGACCGTACTTCTGTCCAGCCAACGCAGATAAAGCCCCGCATCCGCCTGCCGGCACCCCGCAGCACACCCTGCAAGCCTCAAACCAACAGCGAAAAATTGTCCATCACCACCGAATTGCCCATGAAATCGAAGCGGATTTCATCGATGTCTTCGATCTCGACCATAAGATTGGGACCCGTAACCTCGAGTTCCTGCTGATAGAGGATCTGCCCGTCGTTCATGGCCGTCAGCGTCAGGTGAAACGGTGATGCCGACAATTCGGCGATCGAGACGCCCTGAAAGGTGAACTCCCCGCCATCGACCATTTTCAACATCACGGGCGCCGACCCCGGCGATAGGACGGTATCGCTGAAGCCGTCCTCGGTGATGGCGTCGACGCCTGGGATGGTATCGTAGACGATACCGTTCAGAAGCGTCAGCTCCTGACTGCCGTTCACGGAGAGCGCAAAGCCCCGATAGTCGGGAAGGAAGAAATTATCTGCCCTCGACGTGACGCCCATGTCGTCGAAATCCAGGACCTCGTGGTATTTTTCGCCTTCTTTGACGCCGTCGATCGCCAGCGTCAGCACGCCGAGATCCGTGCCCCCTGAGCCATCGGACATCTTGTAGCTCAGCGTCTCGATGAGCTGATCGTATTTCCCTAAATTCTTCACCACGTCGAGCGTGTAGTCCAGCTCATACGTGAAGTGACCGTCAGGTTTCACCTTGAAGGTTCCGTACTTGCCTTCAATGATCGTTTCATGGTCGGGCCCATGTTTGGCGTCGATCCGCACGCCATTGACGAAGCGGGCATACATCTGCGCTCCCTCGGGATCGCTGGCGAGGCGCAGCAGATCGCCCCTGATCCAGTCATGTTCGAAAAAAACGAGAAGGTCGTCGACAGCAGTTGGCTTTGCATTCGTCATGGGAAGCCCCGGCAGGTTAACGCTGGCGGGAATATGAACTGGCCTCGAACCGAAGGCAACCTGAAGTCGTCGGCTTCGCGACAAATCTCGATTTCGCCGTTTTTCACTCGCCTGCCGCGTGTAGCGTGCCGACTGCAAAACGCCGCACGACCTGGCTCCCCTCCAGAGTCCGGCCGCATCCAGATTGCTTTTGCTCCGCTGCGGATTTAGACCGGTTCCAATTTCGCGACGGACGCCCACCAGAAAGGTCACTTCGATGGCTGACGATCTCTTCCCACTCGGCAAGGATGCCACCCCCTACCGCAAGATCAGCAGCGACCATGTCTCGGTCGACAGCTTCAAGGGCCAGGAGATCCTGACCGTCGAGCCGGAAGGCATCCGCCTGCTTGCCGAAACCGCCTTTGCCGACATCAACCACCTGCTGCGCCCCGGCCATCTGAAGCAGCTCGCCTCGATCCTGGACGACCCCGAGGCGACCGACAACGACCGCTTCGTCGCCTACGACCTATTGAAGAATGCCAATATATCAGCCGGCGGCGTGCTGCCCATGTGCCAGGATACCGGCACGGCGATCATCATGGGCAAGAAGGGCCGCCGGGTCTGGACCGAAGGCGGCGATACTTCAGCCCTCGCCCGCGGCGTCATGGATGCCTACGAGAAGAAGAATCTGCGTTATTCGCAGCTCGCGCCGGTGAAAATGTTCGAGGAGAAGAACACCAGGAACAACCTGCCGGCCCAGATCGACATCTACGAGGAAGGCACCGACGCCTATGAATTCCTCTTCGTCGCCAAGGGCGGCGGCTCGGCCAACAAGACCTTTCTTTATCAGGGCACGCCTTCGCTGCTGACGCATGACCGGATGATCGACTTCCTCAAGGAGAAGATCCTGACGTTAGGGACGGCAGCCTGCCCCCCCTACCATCTGGCGATCGTCATCGGCGGCACCTCGGCCGAGATGAACCTGAAAACCGTCAAGCTCGCCTCGACCCGCTATCTCGACGAGCTGCCGACCGAAGGTTCCGAGAGCGGTCACGCCTTCCGTGACCTCGAGATGGAGAAGGAAATCCACAAGCTGACGCAGCAGATGGGCGTCGGCGCCCAGTTCGGCGGCAAGTATTTCTGTCATGACGTGCGCGTCATCCGCCTGCCCCGCCATGGCGCCTCGCTGCCGATCGGCCTCGGCGTCTCCTGTTCCGCCGACCGCCAGGCCAAGGGCAAGATCACCCGCGACGGCATCTTCATCGAACAGCTGGAAACCGATCCGTCGAAATACATGCCCGAGATCGATGAGACGAAACTGTCGGAATCGACCGTCCGTATCGACCTCAACCGGCCGATGACCGAAGTGCTTGCCGAACTGTCCAGGCATCCGGTCAAGACGCGCCTGTCGCTCACAGGGACGATCATCGTCGCCCGAGACCTGGCGCACGCCAAGATCCGCGAGCGGCTGGAAAAGGGCGAAGGCATGCCCGATTACCTGAAAAACCACCCGGTCTACTACGCCGGTCCCGCCAAGACGCCTGTAGGTTACGCCTCCGGCTCCTTCGGCCCGACGACGGCCGGCCGGATGGATAGTTACGTCGATCAGTTCCAATCCTTCGGCGGATCGATGGTGATGCTGGCCAAGGGCAACCGCTCGCGCGCCGTGCGCGAGGCCTGCAAGAAACATGGCGGCTTCTATCTCGGCTCGATCGGCGGTCCCGCCGCCCGCCTCGCCCAGGACTGCATCCGCAAGGTCGAAGTGTTCGAATATCCCGAGCTCGGCATGGAAGCGGTCTGGAAGATCGAGGTCGAAGACTTTCCCGCCTTCATCGTCATCGACGACAAGGGCAATGATTTCTTCCAGGAATTAAACCTCGGTTGAATGTCTGGCCGCGGGCGGATCTTCTACCGCATTGTTCCGCCCGCAATATCCACAGCATTCACCACGTCGCCATCATCCACCCTCGCCAGGATTTCCGTGCGGAAAGCTCCGGCGAGCAGACCGGTATACTCCAGTAGCAAGGCGCCCGCGGCGATAACGGCGACGGTGATGATGGCGAAGGAGGCGTGACGAGACCTTTTCATGATCTTACGCCTGAATTTGCGGGCTGCGACCGGGTTCGCCCTCAGGAAGTATCACTGCAAAATACTCGGTATGAAATAGCCGGCGGCCAAAACCGACTGTCGACAAGATGAATACGACCCCGAGCACAAAGAATAACTGTAAGTTTTTCAAACGCCATTCTCGCGCAGCGGGTATGCATTGTCCCGCCAAAAATACGTTTTTCGATGGAAAATCATAGGCCTGCCGGAAGTATTGCGACCTCGGAAACTTGTCGTATGTAATCTTTGGTATATATCGCTTTAATCTTTTCCCAAGAAATTTAAGCTAGCAAATAGATTATTGCCTTCGAATATATGAGGAGTTCGCCGGATGAATACGGCTGTCGCGCCCAAGGTGCAGGTTCCCGATGTCGCGGGCCAGATCACCTATGCCATGCGCTCGATGGGCGTTGCGCCGATACCGCGCAATTACGAACTCTTCTACGAGGCCTATATCGGCTCCAATCCGGCGCTGACACGCGAGCTTTCAGCCCTTGGCAGCCAGGCGACGCAGGCCGAACTCGATGCGCTGGGCGCGCAATATTTCACCAGCAGCCCGGCCCGCGTCGTCGACGACGCCCATACCCGCATATCAGGCGAGCTCGACGGCTTGCTCAGGGTCCTGAGGCAGGAGCAGAGTTCGCTGGAAAGCTATACCAGGCTGCTTGGCGAAACCCATAAGCGCATCACCTCCAAGAGCAATGCCAGCGTCGAGCTGATCGAAAACGCTATCGAGCTTCTCAGCCAAGCGACCGGCGACACCATGGCGCACGGTGAACGCACCGTCGAGGATGTCGTTCAGCGCTCGCAGGAGATGGACCAGGTCCGCAAGGAACTCGACGAATACAAGCGTATTGCCAACACCGATTCGCTGACGCGCCTTTCCAACCGCCGCGCCTTCGACGAGCGCCTCGCCGCCGTCTTCAACAATCCCGGCATGCGGCCGGTGACGGCCCTGCTGCTTGCCGATATCGACAACTTCAAGAAGATCAACGATACATACGGCCATCCCGTCGGCGACAAGATCCTCGCCACCGTCGCCTCCGTCATCCGCAGCAATGTCCGCCGCGATGTCTTCGTCGCGCGCGCCGGCGGCGAGGAATTCGCGCTCATTATCGACGGCAACACGCCCGAGGAAATCACCGCGATCGCCGAGCGCATCCGCCGCACGCTGGAAACGACCCCGTTCAAAAATTCCCGCACGCGGGTCAATTACGGCCCGATCACCGTCTCGATCGGCATCTGCATGGCCTCCAGCGCCGAGGATGCCGGCGAACTCTACAGCAAGACCGACATCGCCCTTTACGGCGCCAAGAATGCCGGCCGCAACTGCACCATCCTCTATCAGGACGGCATGCAGAAGGATTTCACCAAAAGCTGGCTGATCTACAAGAGCTGACGGCAATTCCGCGCCGCAGGTGCTCTGTCACCCAGGGGTGACAGCAGTTTTACCACATCGTCTTCGCCGCGCGTCCCGGCCATTCCCGGTCATAGGTTTCCTGGTCGAAATCGCCGACGGCGGCCTTCAGCATCTGGCCGGGTGTCGGCAGACCGGCGGGATCGGCGAAGTGCTCGGCATTCCATAGTTCCGCCCGCATGACGGCGCGGGCGCATTGGAAATAGACCTCGTCGATCGAAATCACCACGACGGTGCGGGGATGTTTGCCATCCATTTCGAAACTTGCAAGCAGCGCCTCGTCGTCGGAGACGACGCCGCGGCCGTTGATGCGCATCGTCGTGTTCGAGCCGGGGATCAGGAACATCAGCGCCAGCCGCGGATCGCGCACGATATTGGAGAGTGAATCGACGCGGTTGTTGCCGCGCCAGTCCGGCAGATGCAGCGTCTCGTCGTCGGCGATGCGCACCACGCCGCCGAGATCGCCGCGCGGCGAACAGTCGAGCCCCTCCGGCCCGACGGTCGCAAGTGCGGCAAACGGCGAGATCTCGATCATCTCGCGATAGAGCGGCGTCAGCCGCTTCGTCACCTTGTCGACCGATGCCTGCGACAGGCCGGCGCCATAGATCGTGTTAAGCTCTTCGATGCTGCTGATGATTTTCATAAGGCGTCCCGCCGCGGCTGATATCAGGGCGGACGCTACAATGCGGCGCGCCGCGCCGGAAGCTCAAAAAACGGAATGATCTCCGCATCTTTTTTGATGCTTTCGTCGCAAATGGCCTCTTTGTCCCGATCGCCGTCGAGAAATGCCGCGATCGCGTCAAGGACAGGCGCCGCGCCGACGATACGCCGATGCCCGAAGCCGTTCGCCCAGAACAGCCGTACACGTCCGCCCGCCGCACCATAACGCCTGGCATGGGCCGGCGGCACCTCCTTGTCGTCCTCGGCATGGATGACGAGCACCGGCCGGCCGATGCCGCCCGCCGTATTATCCGCATCGAACGCCTCAAGTCGCCGACCGGTGACGCGATGGACGTCATTCTCCAGCACGGCCTGCGCGGCGGGGCGAAGGCCGATCATCCGGCCGAAATCGACAAACAGCCAGCGCATCTCGCTGGGCGCGCCGATCAGCACCAGCCGCTCCCAGGCGAGAGGCGCCACCTCAGGCAGCAGACCCGCCGCTGTTACCATTAGCGCCGCACCGCCGAAGGAATGGCCGATGACCGCATCGAATGCGCCGAAGCGCTGCTCGGCCGCGGCGATCGCTCCGACCGCAAGCCCCATATGCAGGAAGCGCCCGCCGGCGTGCCCGTGGCCGGGAAAATCGAGCGCCACCACCTCCGCACCCGTTGCCGCAAGCATCGATACGAGTTCGGCCATATATTCGGCGCTCGAGCCCCAGCCATGCGTCACCAGATAACGCCTGCGTTTTCCCTGCGCTCCGCCGTTCAATCGATAGGCATGCGCTTTCGCGCCGCCGGCAAGCTTGAGCGTGAAGCGCTCGGCGCCGGCAAGCCGGGCCGCACCTGCCGTATGCGCCGCCTTCGCCCTGGCTCCCTTCGGCCGCGGCGATGGTGTTCGGCAGAACAGCTGGAACGCCATCCTGCCGGCCAGATCGGGCGAAATCGCCTGCAGAACCGAGAACCCGAGACGGGTGACCTCAAGCGCAAAATTTGCCATAGTGAGAATCCAAAAGACTGTTCAACACTGAACAATAAAGTACAACGATGAACAAAAATCAATCCCTTCCCTGGGATCATCCGCGTTTTCGCAGCTGGATCGCGGTGGCGCGCGCCTGCCAGCTGATGCAACAGTCGCTGACGCGCTCGCTGGCCGATCTCGACATCAAGCCGCCGCACCTCGACATTCTCGTCAATCTCTATCGTTTCGAGGGCATCTCGCAGCAGGAGCTGGCCCGCAAGCTGCTCGTCGGCCGCTCCAATATGAGCATGCTCTTGCCGCAGATGGAAAAACGGGACCTGATCGAGCGGCGCGGCGACGCGCGCGACAAGCGCGTGCTGCGCCTCTACCTCACTGCGGAAGGCCGCACGTTGACCGAGGCGGCGATGGCGATCCAGACCGATCTCATCGAACGCACCCTCTCCGACGAGCCGATCGAGCAATGCATGGCGACCGCCACCTCAATGGAGCGCATCATCACCGTGCTGCTGCAGGATCTCAGGGACCCGGACTGACTGTCGTTCAGTCGATCGGTTTCGTAGCGTTTGTCGGCAGCCATCCTCAGTGTGGGGGCAATTCACCTTTGCCAAGAATATACCCGAAAGCGCCGGCCTTTTCGAAAATAGTGCCCGTCAGGTCCGCGCCATCGAAGACGGCCGCATCGATTGCCGATCCGAAGAAGGTTGCCGATGCCAACCTTGCTCCCGAAAAATCGCAGGTTTTTACGTTGCAATGAGAAAAGTCAGCGCCTTCAAGATTGGCCCTTGTAAAGCTCGCAACAATCCAGCTTCCGGTGAAGACAGCCCCGCGAAGATCGACGTGACTGAAATCATAAAATTCATCATCGAGGTCCAGCCCTCGAAAATTGCGTTCTCCCGTCGCATAGCGGGTCAGGATTTTTTCGGATTTGGGGTGACGACTCATACCGGGCAGTTCCTCAATGCAGCGTCGGCGCCGGCGATGCACCGCTCAGCGAGCGATATTCCCAGGCAGCGACGATGATCAGCACCAGCGTCGCCAGAATGCCCAGCAGATAAATCTCGATGAAGGGTGCCGCGAAGGCAAGCAGGATCAGCAGCACCAGGCCGGCAAGATGCGACAGCGGCAGCTGCCCGCTGGTCGCGCCCTTGAACCAGAGATTGCCGATCAGGAACAGGCCGGAGCCGCCGAGCACTGCCGCAGCGATGCCGAGATCGCCCGTCTCATGCGGATGCGAGAACATGAACTCGACGGCGACCGCATGCACGATGATGCCGGCAAGGATCGGGATATGCCCGTAGGTGAAAGCCTGCCGCGCCAGTGCCCCCGGGGTCGCCTCATGCTCGATGCGGTGGGCGGCGCGCCCGTGGCCGAAGCGGAAATAAAGCCACCACATGGCGACCGTGCCGACGAAGCCGGTGATGAAGACGATGCCGGTCAGCCCCGAAACCGGCAGCTCCGAAAAGGTGCGGCCGGAAACCAGGATCGCTTCGCCGAGACAGATGATGACGAAGAGCGCGCAGCGCTCAGCCATATGGGCGCCGGAAACATCCCAGTCGCTCGGCGTCGAGCGGCCGAACCCCGGCACGGCAAAGCCGGCGGCCGGCCCGATATATTCGATCGCCAGCGCGATCACCCAGGCGATCAGCCGGGCCTCATGATCGAGCAGCCCGCCGGCGATCCAGAAGATCGCAGCCACCACCAGCCAGGTGGTGATGCGGACGAAATTCAGCGTATTGGCGCGGTCAACGCGCGTCATCGCATAGGTCGTAAACAGCGAGCGCCCGACCTGCATCGCCACATAGGCGCCGGCAAAGAGCAGCCCCTTGTCGCCGAAGGCTTCGGGGATCGAGGCCGACAGCAGCAGTCCGAGCATCATCAGCGCCACAAGCATGCCGCGCACCGGCATTTTGTCGGGATCGAGCCAGTTCGTCACCCAGGCGGTGAAGATCCACACCCACCAGACGGCAAAGGTCATCAGCGCCGCTTCGGCCGCACCGAGCAGCGTATAATGAGCGGCAAGCGCATGCGAAAGCTGCGAGATCGAAAAGACGAAGACCAGGTCGAAGAACAGCTCGAGGAAGGTCACCTTGCTGCCGGCCGCACTCCCCTTGGCGCGCAGCCAGTTCTTTCCGTTCGCTTTTGTCATGTATCCCCCGATACCCGTTGATTTCAGCGCGGCTTTTCCGCCGTATCGCGGTTCATGCCTTTTTCCCTGAGCTCGTCCTCATAGGCCGAAAACAGCTCCGCGCCCCGTTCGCCGAGTTCGCGCAGATAGGTCCAGGTGTAGATGCCGGTGTCGTGCATGTCGTCGAAACCGATCCTCACGGCATAATTGCCGGTCGGCGTCATCGCGATGATCGCAACATTGCGCTTGCCCGGCACCGTCACCCGCTGCCCCGGCCCGTGGCCCTGCACCTCGGCCGACGGCGACAGCACGCGCAAAAGCTCGGCCGACAGGTCGAAGCTCTGGCCGTCGTCGAAGGTTATCGCCAGCCGCTGCCGGTCTTTCGAAACGCGAAGTTCGCTCGGCCAGATATCGCTCATCATTTTGTCCTCTTCTCCTGCGAGGAGTAGGCGCTGATGTTTTTCAGCGCAAGCTGAAATTGGCATGGCGCACCAGCTGTTTCCCTTGACGCGACAATAGCATATGCCCACATTGAAGAGACCACGGAGATACAGGTGAATACCAGGGTAGGAACGATAGGCGATGCATCGCCGCTCACGGCGGATGCACATCCGATGATCGACCCGTTCGGCCGGGCCGTCACCTATCTGCGCGTCTCCGTCACCGACCGCTGCGATTTCCGCTGCACCTATTGCATGGCCGAGAATATGACCTTCCTGCCGAAGAAGGATCTGTTGACGCTTGAGGAACTCGATCGGCTCTGTTCCGCCTTCGTCGCCAAGGGCGTGAGGAAGATCAGGCTCACCGGCGGCGAACCGCTGGTACGCAAGAATATCATGTATCTGGTCCGCCGGCTCGGCGAAAAGATCGGCGCCGGCCTCGACGAGCTGACGCTGACCACCAACGGCTCACAGCTCGCCCGCCATGCCGAGGAGCTCTATGAGTGCGGCGTGCGCCGCATCAACGTCTCGCTCGATACGCTCGATCCCGACAAATTCCGCAAGATCACCCGCTGGGGCGATTTTGCCAAGGTGATGGAAGGCATCGACGCAGCGCAGAAGGCCGGCATCAAGATCAAGCTCAACGCCGTGGCGCTGAAGGATTTCAACGACACCGAGATGCCCGATCTCCTGCGCTTCGCCCATGGCCGCCGCATGGACCTCACCGTCATCGAAACCATGCCGATGGGCGAGATCGACGAGGACCGCACCGACCAGTACCTGCCGCTCTCCGCGCTGCGCGCCGATCTGGAGAGGCAGTTCACGCTCACCGATATCGACTACCAGACCGGCGGCCCGGCGCGTTACGTCAGGGTGGGAGAAACCGGCGGCCGCCTCGGCTTCATCACACCGATGACCCATAATTTCTGCGAGAGCTGCAACCGTGTGCGCCTCACCTGCACCGGCACGCTCTATATGTGCCTCGGCCAGAACGACGCCGCCGATCTGCGCGCCGCCCTGCGCGCCAGCCAAGACGACGCCCTCCTCCGCACCGCCATCGACGAGGCCATCACCCGCAAACCGAAGGGCCACGACTTCATCATCGACCGCACGCACAATAGGCCGGCCGTGGCCCGGCATATGAGTGTTACGGGTGGGTGAGACGCGGTCCCGCGAAGCGGGAGCGATCGATCCAGTGAATCGATCGCAGCGTCGAACGCCCTGAGCCCAAGCGAAGGGCCGGGATACGGTGCGGCAAACTCCCTCTTCTCCCCAGCGGGGGTCCGAAGGACGGGTCGAGCCACAGGTCTCGCCCGTCCTTCGGACCCCCGCTGGGGAGAAGGGAAAACCCCCTCACCCCGGCTTCCGCGCACAAATCGCAAACCGCTCCTGCACCATCCGCTCCAGCCCGCGCAGGAACGGCATCTTGCGCGCCTGCGCCCAGTGAATATCGCCAAGCTTGCGGTCGACCACGATGTCCACAAAACCCGCCTGACGGAGAAGCTCGACCACCGCTTCGGCCGGCATGTCATGGGAGAAATGCACGCGGGAGCGGATTTTCTGGTGCCGCGCCATCATCTCCGGTGACATATGGCTTGCCGCCGGCTTGCCCGTCACCTTTGTCCAAAACTTCTGCAGGCTCTTCACCCAGGTTTCCCGGCCCATATTGCCGTCGACGATCAGCACCTTACCGCCCGGCTTCAGCACCGAAAACCATTCCTTGAAGGCCGAAGCCGGGTCTACCAGCGTCCAGACGAGATGCCGGTTGGTGATGGCGTCGTAGCTGTCCTTCGGCTCCATGGTGTTTTCGGCGTCGCCGGAGATGAAGCGGATATCGGTGCCGCGCTTCTTCGCCTTGGCGCGCGCCTGCGCCAGCATTGCATCCGACCAATCGAGGCCGGTCACCTTGAAACCGACATCATGCATCAGATGCGAAATGACGGCCGTACCGCAGGCAAGATCGAGCAGCGGGCGCCCCTGGCCTTCGCCGAGATGCTTCCGGATCAGCCGCTGCCAGCCCTTTCGCTCTTCTTCCGAAAAGATTTCATGGCCGACGCTCTGGTCGAAGGTTGCTGCCCGTTCCGACCAGAAATCGCGGATTTCGTCGCGGATGGAGTAGTTTGTATTCATGGAATTCATCTTGAGGGACCCGGCATAACATCAGTTTGGAAATGCTCTAAAACATATAACTTGATTCACAAAGTCATATTTCTTATGCCTGCGGACATTATTCAGACGTCAGGGGAATTTCCAGATGAATTTCGCAAAAATGTTCGCAGTCTCCGCAGCTGCGATTGCCGGCTTGATGCCGCTTTCGGCTTGGGCGCAATCCTTCACCATCAAGGATGTCGCGGGCCGCGAAGTGGCCTTCGACAAGCCGGTCGAGCGTGTGATCCTTGGGGAAGGCCGCATGCTCTACGCCGTCGCGCCGATCGAGAAGGAAGATCCCTTCGCCAAGATCGTCGGCTGGCGCAACGACCTCTGGACCACCGACAAGGACGGCTTCAACGCCTATGTCGAGAAGTTTCCCAAGGGCAAGGACCTGCCCTTCCTCGGCAACTTGACCGACGGCACGCTGCAGACCGAGACGGTCGTCAAGCTGCATCCGGATGTGCTGCTGCTGCCGATCGGCAATAAGACGGCCGCCGACGAGGTGAAACTCGAAGACATGCTGAACGGCATCGGCGTGAAGATCGTCTATATCGATTTCCGCGAGCACATCCTCGCCAACACCGAACCGAGCCTGAAGATCCTCGGCCAGCTCTTCGGCCATGAGGATCGCGCCGAAGCCGTCGCCGCCTACTGGAAAGAGCAGATGGCGCGGGTGACCGACAGGCTGAAGGCCGCCAATCCGCCGAAGCCGAATGTCTTCATGTACCGCGCCGCCGGCCTGGTGGAATGCTGCGGCACCTTCGGCCCCGATAATTTCGGCATGATGGTCGATTGGGCCGGCGGCCACAATCTCGGCTCCGATTTCCTGCCCGGTTATACCGGCTCGATCAATGCCGAACAGGTCGTCGCCTCCAATCCGGAGGTCATCGTCGTCACCGGCTCCAACTGGAGCCAGACCAAGGATGCCAAGGATTTCGTCAATGTCGGCCCGAACGCCGCTGCCACCCTCGGCGACAGCCGCAAGGCATTGATCACGCTGATGGAAAACCCCGCCTTCACCGGCTCCAAGGCGGTGGCCGGCGGCAATGTCCATGCGATCTGGCACCAGTTCTATACCAGCCCCTATCAGTTCGTCGCCGTCCAGCAGCTGGCAAAGTGGTTCCATCCGAACCTCTTCGCCGATCTCGACCCGGATGCCACCTTCAAGGAATTCCACGAGAAATTCCTGCCGGTCGCCTATCAGCCGGGTTACTGGGTCGACGCCAAGGCCGGCCAGTAAATCGCAATGGCCGAGATCGCCGCACATTCGATAGACGTGGAAGCCGGGAGGGAGCGCTACCGCGCCCTCGCCCGGCGCAAGCTGCTGATCCTTTTCGCCATGACGGCAGCACTATGTCTGTCCTTCGCCGTCGATCTCGCCTGGGGACCGGCCCGCTACAGCCTCGGTGAGGTCGTCTCCGCCCTCCTCGACCCGTCTTCGGTTTCCGATCAGATCCGCGCCGTCGTCTGGGACATCCGCATGCCGGTCGCCGTCATGGCGATCGTCGTCGGCGCCTCACTCTCCGTCGCCGGCGCGCAGATGCAGACGATCCTCGCCAATCCGCTCGCCAGCCCCTTCACGCTCGGCATCTCGGCGGCCGCAAGCTTTGGCGCGGCTCTGGCGATCGTCACCAGCGTTCCGCTTCTGCCGGTGGCCGCCGGCCTGCTGGTGCCGGTCAATGCCTTCATCATGGCGCTGATCGCCACCCTCTTCATCCATTTCGTCTCGCAGGCCCGCGGCGTCTCGGTGCAAACGGTGGTGCTGCTCGGCATCGCTCTGGTCTTCACCTTCAACGCGGCCCTCGCCTTCCTGCAATATCTCGCCTCCGAGCAGGCGCTATCGGCCGTCGTCTTCTGGACGATGGGCAGTCTCACAAAAGCCACCTGGCCGAAGATCTGGGTGACGCTTGCCATTCTGCTGCTTGCCCTGCCGCTCTTTGCCCGCAATGCCTGGGCACTGACCGCCATCCGCCTCGGCGAGGACAAAGCCGCAAGCTTCGGCGTCAATGTCCGCCGCATCCGCCTGGAAACCATGCTCGTCGTCTCGCTGCTGGCCGCAGTCCCCGTGAGCTTCGTCGGCACCATCGGTTTCGTCGGCCTCGTCGGGCCGCACATCGCCCGCATGATCCTCGGCGAGGATCAGCGCTTCTTCCTGCCGGGCTCTATCCTTTCGGGCGCGCTGCTGCTGTCGCTGACCTCGATCGTCTCGAAGTCGATCATCCCCGGCGTCGTCTTCCCGATCGGCATCATCACCGCGCTGGTTGGCGTGCCCTTCTTCTTCTCGCTCATCCTCTCGAACAGGAGCCGGTCTTGGTAGCGCTTCAATTGCAGTCGGTCGGCGCCTATCACGGCCGCAAGCTCTTCGTCGAAGACGTAACGACGCCGGTGATGAAGTCAGGCGAGGTCGTCGCCGTGATCGGCCCGAACGCTGCCGGCAAATCGACGCTCTTCAAGCGCATCACCGGCCTGCTCAAGGGTCCAGGCGATGTCGTCGTCGAAGGCTCGAAGGCGAAGAACGCCATCAGCTACATGCCGCAGGATACCTCCGCCAATGCGGTCCTGACCGTCTACGAATCCATCCTGCTCGCCCGCAAGCAGGGCCAGTCCTGGGCCGTCGGCGATGGCGACCTGTATTTCATCGACGACATCATGGCAGCGCTCGATATCACCGCCCTGGCCTTCCGCGATCTCGGCGCGCTCTCAGGCGGCCAGCGCCAGCTCGTCTCGATCGCCCAGGCGCTCGTCCGCGAGCCCGAAATCATGCTGATGGACGAACCCACAAGCGCGCTCGACCTCCACCGCCAGGTCGAAGTCCTCGACTTCATGCGCCGCCAGGCCCGCGCCAAAGGCATGATCGTGCTCATCGCCATCCACGACCTCAACCAGGCGCTGCGCTTCGCCGACAAGGTCCTGGTCATCGCCAACGGCCGCATGCGCGCCTGCGGCGCGCCAAGAGATGTCGTTACCGCCGAGATGCTGCGGGAAATCTACAGGGTCGAAGCCCGGATCGAGAAATGCTCGCTGGAATACGATCATGTGATCGTGGATGGGACGGCGCATTGAGGCTGGCAGGGCCAACGCGAAAGAAAGCGCATCCTGAAGCGCCATGGCCCATGAAAGCCGCATTCTGAGGCGTCAACACCCAGGAAAGCCTCAGCCTGAAGTGCCAACACCCGAGCGCGCCGCACCTGAGAAACGCCCGAAAACGCCTCAGCCTAAGATGGCAACGCCCAAGAGAGCCTCATCCTGGGGCAAGTAGCCCGTAGGGCGAAGCCTCGAAGGACGAGGCGGGCGCTCCCACCCCAGGCGCAAACATCTTGAGTAACGACATAGGCCACGTTGCGGCAGCATCCTTCGAGGCGATCCTGCGGATCACAAGGATGAGGACCCGTGGAGGCTGCCGCTATCTCATCAATCGATCAATCGCTGCGCCGTAAACTTGTCCGTAACCAACATATCGATCACCCCGACGCGCAGCGCGCCTGCGATAGCGTCGGTCTTCTTGGACCCGCCGGCCAGTGCAATGACCCGGTCCACCCGTTCGAGATCCTCGAGCGGAAGCCCTATGACCCGGTCATCCAGGGGCGTCTTCACCGGCTTGCCGTTCTTATCGAAGAAGCGAAGCGAAATGTCGCCGACGGCGCCCGCTTCCGCGAGATCGGAGAGTTCCCGAGACGAAAAGATGTTGCCGGATCGAGCGAGAAGTTCGGAGGGCTCGACGGCTCCGATGCCGACGATCGCCAGCGTGATGCTGCCGAACAGATCCATCGTCTCGCGGACGAAAGGGTCGGCCTGCATCAGAAGCTTTGCCTCCCTCGACGTCGTCACGCCCTGCACGGGGAGCAGTTTCGGCTCGGCGCCGGTCAGCCGTGCAAGCCGCGTGGTCAGCTGCGTCGCGTGCGTCTGCACCGAAGGATCGCCCATGCCGCCAAGGGTCTGGACGACGTATTTCACCTGAGCGCTCTTCGAAGGATGAATGTTTTCGACCATCTTGAAAATGGTCTGGCTCCAGCTCGAAACGCCGATGATCTCTCCTGGCGCAAGCGTCACCTCCAGGAGATGCGCCGCCGCCTCGCCGATACGGGCCATGATGGCGCCGTCCCGGTCTTCCGTGCACTCGACGACGATCGCCTCCGGCAGATCGTATTTTTCGCGAAGCGCGCTCTCGAGTTCGCTGTAGGTACCGACGGGAGGGATGACGCTGGTTCGCACGATATCTTCAGCCTCGGCACGCTTGAGCATGCGCGACACCGTCGCCTGCGACAGGCGAAGGTGCTCTGCGATCTCCGCCTGCCGCCGCCCCTCGATGTGGTACATCTGGGCGACCCTTGAAATGAGGCGGAGTTCATTGAGGCGAGTCATCGCTAATCCCAGAGTGAATTTTTATTCACCTTTAGCCTGTGTTTCGCGGGACGTCGAGCGGGCGAGCGCATCATTCCAAGTGTGGAGAAGTGCTGCGCGATCCACGGGTTGCGGCCCAATGGTTTGGGTGTTTCTCGGCAAGCCCGCGACCATGTGGAGATCGCTCCACAAGCCGAGGGACAGCCCCGCCAGATAGGCGGCGCCCAAAGCCGACGCCTCGGGTGCCTCGCATTGGATCACGGGATGTTGGATGAGGTCGGCGACGCACTGCATCAGGAAGCGGTTCTGGCTCGGGCCCCCATCCACATAGAGCGCCCCAAGCGCGCCGCCGCTCTGTGCCCGCATGGCCGCGATCACGTCATGCACCTGGAAGGCGATGGAGTCGGTGACCGACCGCGCCATTTGCGCCCGTGTCGTGTTGAAGTTGATCTGGGAGAACAGGGCGCGGGCGTCGGAATGCCAGTAAGGCGCGCCCAGTCCGACGAAGGCCGGCACGAAACCGGGTCCTCCAGGCGCAGCACTCGCCGCAAGTTCGACAAGGGCCGCCACATCCGCAAGGCCGAGAATATCCGCCATCCAGGGCAGGCTGGCGGCGCAAACCAGAATATTGCCTTCGAACGCGAAAGTCGGCTTTCCCCCGATACGCCATGCGACGGTGGTTGTGACGCCGTTGCGCGGGGCGATGAATTGCGGCAGCGTCGTCATGATAGAAGAGCCGGTTCCGAAGGTCACCTTGCCGTCGCCCGGCTTGAAGGCTCCATGGCCGAACAGGGCTGCGTGGCTGTCGCCGATCGCGGCCATGATGGGCGTGCCGTCCGCCACTCCCGGCAATCCTTGCGTTCTGCCGAAATCGGCGGAGCTGTCGAGCACCTCGGGCAGCAGCGCGATATCGACGCCGAAGATCGCGCCAAGCTCCTCGCTCCATCTCTGCTCCTGGAGATCGAACAGCTGGCTCCTGGCGGCATTGGACGCGTCGCATACATGCCGGCGCCCGCCCGTCAGGCAGTGGACGAGCCAGCTGTCGATCGTTCCGAGCCGCACCGATCGCCCGGCAGGAATCCGGTCGAGCAGCCATCGGAATTTCGAACCTGGGAACATCGGATCCAGTGGCAGACCGGTCAGCGCCTGCACCCGGTCAAGGCGGCCTTCGGCAATCAGACGTTCGCAATCCTGCGCCGTTCGACGGCACTGCCAGCTGACCACCGGTCCGAGCGGCTCTCCCGTTTCGGCGTCCCAGGCGGTGACGGACTCGCGCTGGTTGGAAATGGCGACCGCCTCGATCACCACAGCCGGGCTGGCCTTCAGGCAGGCGTCGATCGCTTCGCAGACCGATGCGTAGAGCCGGCGCGGGTCTTGTTCGACCCAGCCCGGCTTCGGATAGGAGATGCCGACAGGAGCCGAACCCCTTCCGACGATTTCTCCCTTTTCGGAAACGAGAACTGCCTTTGAATTGGTCGTGCCCTGGTCGATTGCCAGAATTGCCCGCATTCCATCCTCCCAGATCAGGTGGCGGCCGCAGTGGCAAAATGCACCCCGGCCGCTTCACGCGATCCCCAGTTACTTGCGCTTGATCAGCGCCTGTGCAGCGTCGGCGATTGCCGACGGCGCCATCCCGTATTCGTCGAGCAGGAACTCTGCCGAACCTGTGGGGGCATAGACGCCGGGAACGCCGAGACGTTTCATCGGCACCGGAGCATTGTCGACCACCACTTCGGCGACCGCGGAACCGAGCCCGCCGAAGATCGAATGCTCTTCGGCCGTGACGATCGCTCCGGTTTCCCTCGCCGCGGCGATGATGGCCTCTTCGTCGATCGGACGAACCGTTGCGAGGTTGAGAACCCTGGCATCGATGCCGCGGGCTGCGAGGATTTCGGCCGCCTTCACGATACGATGGGTCAAAGTGCCGTTGGCGATAAGGGTGACGTCGGAACCCTGGCGAAGGAGATTTGCCTTGCCAAGTTCGAACCTATGACCCTCCGGAAGCAGATCGGGCACGCCGACGCGAGACAGACGCAGGAAACAGGGCCCGTTGTAAGTCGCGGCCCACGCAACGGCGGCAGCGGTTTCGATGCGGTCGCAGGGCGCAATGACCGGGAGATTGGGCAGGACCCGCAGCCAGGCGAAATCTTCGATCGAGTGATGCGTCGGGCCGAGCTCGCCATATGCCATTCCGGAAGAAATACCCACAAGTTTGACGTTGGCATTCGAGTAGGAAATATCGGCCTTGATCTGCTCCAGCGACCGCCCCGTGAGAAACGGGGCAGCGGCGCACACGAATGGAAGACGCCCGCCATTGGCAAGGCCCGCTCCAACGCCGACCATGTTCTGCTCGGCAATGCCGACGTTGACGAGGCGCTCTCCGAACTTCGACTTGAAACCGCCGAGCTTGGAGGAGCCGACGGAGTCGTTGCAGACGGCAACGATCGTTTCGTTTTCAGCTGCCAGCCGCTCGAGCGTGGAAGCAAAGGCGTCGCGGCAATCGTGGAGCTTGGGTGGGTTTACTGGCGCGTTCATTAGAGTGCCTCCGACAATTCTGCCACTGCGATTTCGTATTGTTCCCTATTGGGCACCTTGTGGTGCCAGTCGACCCGGTCCTGCATGAACGAAATTCCATGGCCCTTGTTGGTATGGGCAACGATGCAATGCGGTCTCGATCCCCGGTGTTCGAGCGCCGGAACGATCTCGCTCATTATGTTGCCGTTGATCTCGGTGACCTCCCAATCGAAGGCCTCGAGCTTCGGACGAAGCGGGGCGAGATCGTTGGTTTCCGAAAGCGCCGCCCCCTGCTGGAACCTGTTGTGGTCGATCACCAGCGTCAAGTTATCGAGCTTGAACTGCGCGGCCGCCATGATCGCCTCCCAGTTGGAGCCCTCCTGCATCTCACCGTCGCCGGTGACGACATAGGTGTAATATCCGGCGCCTGACAGCTTGGCGGCTTTCGCCATTCCGACTGCGACCGGAAGACCGTGGCCGAGCGGCCCGGTATTCGTTTCGACGCCGGGAACCTTGTTGCAATTCGGATGCCCGTTCAACCTCGAATGCGGCTGCAAGAAGGTGGAAATCTCCTCCTCCGGGATGAAGCCGCGTTTTGCGAGCGTCACATACAGAGCGCATGCCGTATGCCCCTTTGAAAGAACGAACCTGTCGCGGTCGGGATGTCTCGGCTCATCCGGCCAGACATTCAGGACACGAAAATAGAGCGCCGTCAAAATGTCGATGACCGACATCTCCCCGCCAATATGGCCGGCGCCCGCTTCAAAGACCGCCTGGAGATCGCGCAATCGGATCTCGCGGGCGATGCGCTCAAGTTCTGTCGTATCCATCGATTCCTCGTGTGCATAAATATTCACTATTCAATATTTTTGCACAAGAAGCCGATTAGTCAACCCCTTTATACCAACTACCTCGAACATCCATCCAACGAAATCTTGTTGACAGCCGGAAAGCAAGTTGTTAATGAATTTTCCAGCAGGCATGAATATTTATTCTCACCTGAACGAATATCGGATACAGGCCTAAGCATAGGGAGGAGCAATGGTGGCGCTCGATATCAATGAACACAGGCTTTCGTCCGGCGCCTGGCTCGGCAAGCTCAAGGGAGCTACCGGCCCGCTCGTGGGACTGCTTGCGCTCTGCGTCTTTCTGAGCCTCAGCACGGACACGTTTCTTTCGGTTCGAAACGGCCTCAACATCCTCGACCAGATCACCGTTCTCGGCATCATGGCGGTTGGAATGACCTTCGTCATCCTGATCGGCGGCATCGATCTCTCCGTCGGCTCGGCACTTGCCCTGGCGATGATGGTCATGGGCTGGACCGCCAATGTCGCCGGCCTGCCGCTGCCCGTCGCGATCGCTTTTGCTCTGGTCGCATCGGGGGTTTCGGGGCTGATCGTCGGGCTTCTGGTGACGCAGTTCAGGGTTCCAGCCTTTATTGCCACGCTTGCGATGATGTCCGCAGCTCGCGGCGTCGCCAATATGATCACGGACGGCCAGCAGATCGTTGGATTCCCTGACTGGTTCATGATGCTGGCAATCGATCGCCATTTCGGCGTGTTGACCGCCACCGTGTTTCTCATGCTTGCTGTTGTTCTTGCGGCGTGGCTTTTCCTGCACTTCCGGTCCGAAGGTCGCATGCTCTACGCGGTCGGAGGAAATCCGGAAGTCGCGCGCCTTGCGGGTATCAACGTCCCGCTCGTGACGATTGGCGTCTACGTCGTAAGTTCAGTGCTTGCGGGGCTCGCAGGCATCGTACTCGCCGCCCGGCTGGATTCCGTCCAACCGTCCAGCGGTCTCGGCTATGAACTGGACACCATCGCCGCGGTCGTCATCGGCGGAACTTCGCTCTCCGGCGGCGCGGGCGGTATCGGAGGAACACTGATCGGTGTTCTCATCATCGGCGTGCTTCGCAACGGGCTCAATCTTCTCAACGTCTCGCCGTTCCTGCAGCAGGTGATCATCGGCATCGTCATCGTGCTCGCGGTCGGCGCGGAGACCATTCGTCGGCGTCGCGCCTGACGAGCAGGGTCCGCCGCGTTGGCGGCCCCAAAATTCCGCCCCGAAATTGGGGGCGGATCAATACCCCGAGGGGGAGGACATACCCGAGGGTTCCATCAACAACGGAGGAAATACAATGAAAATAGCGCGCACCATGCTCGCATCTGCTGCACTGCTCGGTCTCATGCTCGGCCCCGTGCACGCGGCGGAACTGAAGAAGCTCGGCCTGGCCGTCGCCAATCTTCAGGCAAACTTCTTCAACCAGATCAAGCAATCGGTCGAGGCCGAAGCCAAGAAGCGCGGCATCGAAGTCATCACGGTCGACGCAAAGGGCGACGGACCGACGCAGGTCAACCAGATCCAGGATCTTCTGACCCAGAAAATCGACGCGCTGATCTACATTCCGGCAGGTGCAGCGGCTGCGACCGTTCCGGTCAAGCTGGCCAAGAGCGCCGGCATCCCGGTCGTCAACGTCGACCGCAACGCCGAGGGTGCACCGGGCGATACCTTCCTCGCAACGGATTCCGTCGCCTCAGCCAAGGCGGTCTGCGACTACATTCTGAAGGAAGCCGGCGGCAAGGGGAAGATGGTCATCATCCACGGCCAGAAGGGCACGACGCCGGAAGTCGATCGCTCGAAGGGCTGCGCTGAATCCCTCAAGGCCTATCCTGACGTGAAGGTTGTCGCCGAGCAGTTCTCGAACATCTGGAGCCAGGACGAAGGCTTCCAGATCATGCAGAACATGCTGCAGGCAAACCCTGATGTTTCGATCGTCTTTGCACAGGCCGACGGTCTCGCCCTTGGCGCTGCCCAGGCGATCAAGGTCGCCAATCCGTCGCAGAAGATCGTGGTTGGCGGTTTCGATGGCGACACCGCGGCACTCGAAGCCCTCAGCAAGGGCGTCTTCAACGTGACGGCGACGCAGCAGACGCAGAAGATGGGCCGCGATGCGGTTGAAAATGCCGCCAAGCTTGTCGCCGGAGAAAAGGTGCCGCCGGTCCAGCTCCTGGATGCCACGCTGACCACCAAGGAAAACGTGGCAGGCTTCATCGCCAACCATCCCTGATAAAGTTGAGGTCTTGAGGAGGTGTGCCGTGACTGATCCCGTTCTTTCCCTGAGGGGCATATCCAAGTGGTATGGGCCGCTCCAGGTTCTGAAGGATGTCAGCTTGGACGTCTATCCGGGCGAAGTCGTTGCACTTCTCGGTGAAAACGGAGCGGGCAAGTCGACACTGTCGGGCATCATCGCCGGCTCACGCACGCCCTCCGAAGGATCCATGACATGGCTGGGGCAGCCTTATGCCCCGGCCACCCCGAGGGAAGCCATCGACAAGGGCGTCGTCCTGATCCATCAGGAGCTGCAGCTTCTGCCGCAGCTGTCTATCGCGGAAAACGTCTTCATCGGACGCTGGCCGATGAAGAACGGCGCCGTCGACCGTGCCCAGATGGTTCGCCGAGCCCAGGACCAACTCGCTCGCTTGAACCTTCACATACCCGCGACGCGGAAGGTTGCCGGCCTTTCCACGGCAAATCAGCAGCTCATCGAGATCGCCAAGGCGCTGGCTCTCAACGCAAAGCTGCTGATCCTCGATGAGCCGACAGCCGCCCTTGGCGGCGCGGAGACGGAAGCTCTCTTCGAACAGGTTCGCAAGCTTCGCTCGGAAGGCGTCGGCATCGTCTACATTTCCCACCGAATGGAAGAGATCAAGCAGATCACCGACCGCATCGTCGTTCTTCGCGACGGCGAGCGCGTGCAGGAATTCTCCGACAGCGCGACCCCGGTGCGAACGATTGTCGAGAGCATGGTCGGACGCCCGCTTGACCGTTTGTTCCCCACTCTGCCCGTTCCGACAGATCGTCCGGTGCTTGAAGTGTCCGGGCTAAGCTCGCCGGACGACTCGTTCCGTGACGTTACCTTCGAGGTGCGGGCCGGCGAAATTCTCGGCATCGCCGGGCTGGTCGGCGCCGGCCGCACCGAACTGGTGCGGGCGATTTCGGGCGCCGATGCGATCAGTGCTGGTTCGATCAAGCTGGAAGGCGAGGAACTCAGACTGCGCGACCCGGCGGACGCCATCGCCAGGGGGATCGTGATGGTTCCGGAAGACCGCAAGGAGCAAGGCCTGATCGTCGGGCACCGGATCAGCGAGAACATTATCTACGCCAATCTCGACAAGCTGGGCGGCGGCTGGATCACACCGCGCATCAAGCGCTCCTTTGCGGAAAAGGCCGTTGCCAAATTCGGCGTCAAGGGCCGTGCCGAGCAGTACGCCTCGGACCTATCAGGCGGCAACCAGCAGAAGGTCGTGATCGCCAAATGGCTCATGCGCGATCCCAAGGTCGTCGTGCTCGACGAACCGACGAGAGGCATCGATGTTGGCGCCCGCGCGGGCATCTACGACATCATCGTCAATCTCGCCAAACAGGGCGTCGCGGTCATCGTCGTAAGCTCGGACCTCGAGGAAGTTCTCGGCGTCTCCAATCGCATTCTCGTGCTTGCGCAAGGCAAGCAGGCGGGGATTCTCAATCGTGACCAGGCCAATGACGTTTCGGTCATGGAACTGGCTACCATCTAAACAGACAGAGAAAGGAAGAGCGGTGTCCGACATCACTCTGAACGCCCCGAAGCTTTTCGATCTCAGCGGCCAGGTTGCCATCGTCACCGGCGCCGGGAGCGGCATTGGGCAGCGCATTGCCATCGGCCTTGCGCAATGCGGCGCCGACGTGGCCCTGCTCGACCGCCGGACCGATGACGGACTGGCCAATACGGCTGAACATATCCGCGCCGCCGGCCGCCGCGCGATCGAGATCGCAGCTGACGTGACGAGCAAGTCTTCCCTCGGAGAAGCAGTCGCACGGACCGAAGCGGACCTCGGCGCCTTGACGCTGGCCGTCAACGCCGCAGGCATCGCCAATGCGAACGCGGCCGAAGAGATGGAAGAGGATCAATACCAGACGTTGATGGATATCAACCTCAAAGGCATCTTTCTTTCCTGCCAGGCCGAGGCCCGCGCCATGCTGAAGAATGGACGCGGCTCCATCGTCAACATCGCTTCCATGTCGGGCGTGATCGTCAACCGGGGGCTGAGCCAGGCGCATTACAACGCCTCCAAGGCGGGCGTGATCCACATGTCGAAGTCTATGGCGATGGAATGGGTCGACCGCGGCATTCGCGTCAACACCATCTCCCCCGGATATACGGCAACGCCGATGAACACCCGTCCGGAGATGGTTCATCAGACCAAGCTTTTCGAGGAGCAGACGCCGATGCAGCGCATGGCAGCGGTCGACGAAATGGTCGGTCCGGCGGTGTTCCTGCTGTCGAATGCGGCAAGTTTCGTCACCGGCGTCGATCTTCTCGTCGACGGCGGTTTCTGCTGCTGGTGATGGATAAGAAGACGCATTGCCGGCAACAGAAAATGAACCGGTCTCGCTTCCTCCCTGGCTGAGACCGAGGCGCTGAAGGGACCAACGGGCAAGACGGCGCAATATCGCCGCCTGCCCGCCCTTCGCGCTGATCGAACGGCTGTCGCAGCCGCTTGAGCTTCAACAATGATCGCACGGTAGGTCGCGCGCAGATTTGCCGTTTATATCAGGATACCGGGAAGGAAAGAGCATGAAACGCTTTGAGCAAAAGACGGTCGTCATTACCGGAAGCAGCCGCGGCATCGGCGCGGCGATCGCCAGGCGTTTTGCCCGCGAAGGCGCCAATCTTGTCGTTTCGGCCAACGAGGATCTGGTCCACGGCGTTGCCGAGCAGATCCGGGCCGAAGGCGGCAAGGCGATCTCCTTCATCGGCGACGTTACCGACAAAACAAGCGTCATCGCCCTCTACGATGCGGCCGAGGCGGAATTTGGCTCTGTCGACGTCTCGATCCAGAATGCCGGCGTCATCACCATCGCCCGCGTCGAGGACCTGACGGAGAACGAGTGGGACAAGGTCATGGCCGTCAACACCAAGGGCGTCTTCCTCTGCGCCCAGGAGGCGATATCGCGCATGCGCAAGCACAAGCGCGGCGGCCGCATCATCAACACCGCCTCCGGCCAGGCCCGCGACGGCTTCATTTTCACGCCGCACTACGCCGCCTCGAAAATGGGCGTGGTCGGCATCACCCAGAGCCTGGCCAAGGAAGTCGCGACCGAAAACATCACCGTCAACGCCTTCTGCCCCGGCATCATCGAGACCGACATGTGGGCCTATAACGACCAGGCCTGGGGCAAGCTGCTGGGCAGCTACGCCCCCGGCGAACTGATGAAGGAATGGGTCGAAGGCATCCCGATGAAACGCGCCGGCTCCGGCGAGGACGTCGCCGGCCTGGTCACCTTCCTCGCCAGCGATGACGCCGCCTACATCACCGGCCAGACGATCAATGTCGATGGCGGGTTGATCATGTCATAGGCGGAGCAGAGAACAGCGGGTCCTCGAAGCGGGCGATTTCCGCTCCGGCCTGGAGATATGCGCCAACCTCTGCCTTGATCCGAATCTTGCCTGCCCGCGATGCCGTGACCTGGGTTTCCATCTTCATCGCCTCCATGACGGCGATGAAGTCACCGGCAACAACCTCCGCGCCATCTTCGACCTTGAAAGCCTGCAGCGTGCCGGAAATCGGTGCGGTTATGGTCGCTGCGTCTTCGGTCTTTGGTGATGTCGCACCTCCGTTACCCGCGCCCGCAAGTTTGCCGAGACCGGCAAGAAGAGCCGCGGGAATGCCGAGTTCATGTCGCTTGCCGTCGATTTCGACGTGGGTGCGGATCAGGTCGCCGTCGGCAACCGGCTCGGGTCGGGCGACGGCCGAAAGCCGATCGGCGAATCCGGTCTCGATCCAGCGCGTGTGCACCGTGAATCCCGTCTCCCCGATAAATTCGTCGGCCTCGATCGCGGCGCGGTGGAACGGAAGGACCGTTGCGACGCCCTCGATCCGGAACTCCTTCAGGGCGCGGCGGGCGCGTCTCAACGCCTCCTCACGTGTACTGCCCGTGACGATCAGCTTCGCCATCAGGGAATCGAAGGTGCCGGGAACGGTCGAACCCACGCCGACGCCGGTGTCGAGACGGATGCCGGGACCGGAGGGTGCGTCGAAAACAGTGATCGCACCGGGTGTCGGCAGGAAGCCACGGCCCGGATCTTCGGCGTTGATACGGAACTCGATCGAGTGGCCACGCGGGGTAGGCGTTTCGGTGATGCGCAGCGGCAGGCCATCGGCGATGCGGAACTGCTCGATCACGAGATCGATGCCGGTCGTCTCCTCGGTGACCGGATGCTCGACCTGAAGGCGCGTGTTCACTTCGAGGAAGGAGATCGTGCCGTCGACGCCGAGCAGGAACTCGACCGTTCCAGCGCCCGAGTAGCCGGCCGCCGCACAGATCTTCTTCGCGGCGTCGTGGATCGACTGGCGCTGAGCGTCGGTCAGAAACGGTGCCGGCGCCTCCTCGACGAGCTTCTGGTTGCGCCGCTGTAGCGAGCAGTCACGGGTGCCGAGAACGAGCACATTGCCATGCTTGTCAGCCAGCACCTGCGCCTCGATGTGGCGCGGACGATCGAGGAAACGTTCGAGGAAACACTCGCCGCGGCCGAAGGCGGCCTTGGCCTCGCGCACGGCGGATTCGTAGAGTTCCGCCACCTCCTCCATCTTCAAGGCAACCTTCAGGCCGCGTCCGCCACCCCCATGCGCCGCCTTGATGGCAACGGGCAGGCCGTGTTTCTCAGCAAAGGCGGTGACTTCCGCGGCGGTCTCGACCGGACCGTCACTGCCGACGACGAGAGGCGCGCCGACACTTAGCGCAATGCGCCGGGCCTCGACCTTGTCGCCAAGCGCTTCGATGACATGCGGGTCCGGTCCGATCCAGATGAGGCCCGCATCGATCACGGCTCGGGCGAACTCGGCACGCTCGGACAGGAACCCGTAGCCGGGATGAACGGCATCGGCGCCCGAACGCTTGGCAATGCCGATCAGTTTGTCGATATCGAGATAGGTTTCCGCCGGACGGCTGCCGGGAAGCCCGTAGGCTTGGTCCGCTAGCTTGACGAAGAGCGCATCCATGTCCGGATCGGCATAGACGGCGACCGATTGCAGGCCGTGATCGCGGCAGGCCCGGATGATGCGCACCGCAATCTCGCCCCGGTTGGCGATCAGGACTTTCTGCATGGATGTCTCCTCACTTATTTCTGGGCGCCATCGCTTCGGTGTCCTGCACGGGCGGCCGAACTTCGGCAAACTTCGTCACGGGCCGGAAGCATATCCGGGCATTGACCGGGATCTGCCCGGCGAGATCGAGATGATATTCGGCGACAGTGCCGATGACCGGGTAACCGCCGGTCATCGGATGATCCGCAAGGAAAAGCACCGGCTGGCCGCTATGCGGCACCTGGATCGCGCCGGTCGCCGTTCCCTCGCTCGGCAGTTCCGCCTTGTCCTTGCGCTCGAGCGCTGTGTCGCCGGAAAGACGGATGCCGACGCGGTTGGACTGCGGCGTCACCTGCCAGAGTTGACCCGAGAGACTGGCGATGCCCGCCTCGGTGAACCAGTCGCTGCGCGGTCCCATGATCACGTCGAGCGTCACGATCTCGCCGGAAGCCGGAAACGCGAATGCCGGCGCTTCGGAAAGCGATACGCTGTCAAGAGACTGCACCGCCGTTTTCACTGTCAAAATCGTTCCCGTAGTGACCGGGTCCGGACCGACGACGGCAAGCGTATCGGTCGAGGCGCTGCCGAGCACCGGCCCGACGCAGAGGCCGCCGCGGATCGAAACATAGCTTCGCATGCCGCACGGCGCATGACCAAGGGTCACCACGTCGCCGGGCTCCAGCGAGATAGGCCGATAGGTTTCGACGGCGATGGTGCGCCCCTGGGCATCGCGGATGGATATGGGACAGGGCGCGCCGGTGAGTGCCATCACCGCCCGGCCCGACACTTCGAATGAAAAGCCGCCGAGGATGATTTCGAGGCAGGGGGTGCCGGCAGCGTTGCCGACGATGCGGTTGGCGGCCTTGAGTGCCCCTTGATCGAGCGCCCCTGATGAGGACACGCCCTGGCCGGTCTGGCCGAAGCGGCCGAGATCCTGGAACAGTGCCGGCATGGGTGCGGCCAGGACCTTTAGTGTCACGGCCTCGCCGGTGAACTCGGCCGGGCCCGGATCCACGACCTTCGTCGCCGGAGTGGAAACCGCAACCGGCCGCTTTTCGAGATCGAAGAAGCGGACGCGGTAGCCGGGTTGGAACAAGGCCGGCGGATCGCGCGACAGGTCCCACATTTTTTCCGGCGTCGTGCCGATGATCTGCCAGCCGCCGGGACTTGCCTGCGGATAGACGCCGGAAAAGGCGCCGGCAAGGGCGACCGAACCCGCCGGAATCCGGGTCCGCGGGCTTTGGCGCCGCGGCACCTGCAGCGCGGGATCACCACCGACAAGATAACCGAAACCGGGGGCAAAGCCACAGAAGGCAACGGTGAAGGTGCTCTCGGTGTGACGACGGATGACCTCTTCGACTGCCAGACCGGTCAGTTGCGCCACATCGGCAAGGTCTTCGCCGTCATAGTGAACCGGGATTTCGACGAACTGGTCGGACGGCGCGATGCGGGCCGAAAGGTCGCGGATGGCGATCTCGCCGGCGAGCCGTTCCGCGGTGAGCTTTTCTGCGCGAAAGCCGATCATCAGCGTGCGGGCGGCCGGCACTATGTCTTCGATGCCCTCCACCGGATCGGTTTCGAGCGAAGCAAACAGTGCCAGCGTCTGGTCGAGATCGTCGAGTTCGACCAAAAGGGTCGTCAGGTTGACGGGCAGGAAACGCATCGGATCCTCAGGCGTGATAGGCGGTGTCGGGAATGTCGGTAATGAACATATGCCCCGGCGCGTGGGTGATGGCAAAGGGCACGCCGGATGCCATCACGGCGGCCTGCGGGGTCACACCGCAGGCCCAGAACACCGGGATTTCACCAGGCTCGATACGCACCGGATCGCCGAATTCCGGCTTCGACAGGTCCCGGATGCCGATCTCTTCCGGCGCACCGATATGGATGGGCGCGCCATGCACCGCCGGGAAGCGGCCGGAGATCGTCGCGGCATCGGCAACGCGGCTCGCCTTGATCGGCCGCATCGACACGACCATGTTGCCGCGCAGCCGGCCTGCCGGGCGGCAGGCACGGTTGGTCAGATACATCGGAACGTTCGACTTATCGGTGATATGCCGGATCTCGATGCCCGCCTCGACCATCGACGTTTCGAAGGTGAAGCTGCAACCGATGAGGAAGCTGACGAGATCGGCATGTTCCGCCCAGGCCCTCGTCGCATCCGCGATTTCCTCGGCGAGCCTGCCGTCGCGCCAAATGCGATAGAGCGGCAGATCCGTGCGAAGATCGGCCCCTGGAGCCAGAAGCGTCATGTGCGAGCAGGGATCGGAAACGTCGAGCAACGGACAGGCCTTCGGATTGCGCTGCGCAAAGAGCAGGAAATCGAAGGCCCAGTCGCGCGGCAGGACGATCATGTTTGCCTGGGTAAATCCCGGCGCCACACCCGACGTCGGCTCGGCACTGCCGGCCCGATAGCGCCGACGCGCGAGGCGCGCCGCTTCGGCATCGATGTGGCCGAGGTTCTCAATCGCAATCATGGTTTCCTCCCGATATTTGCTTATGCCGCCAGGAACGAGCGAACGGTGATCCCGTCGGTCTCAAAGGCCTGGCGAATTGCCTGGGCGATCGCCACGGCACCGGGGCTGTCGCCATGGACGCAGATCGACTGAGCATCGACCTTGATGGTCGAGCCGTCGGTCGCTTCGATCGTACCCTCGTGAGCAAGCTGCAGCATGCGACGGGCGATCGCGTTTGCGTCGTGCAGAACTGCGCCCGGTTCCCGACGCGAAACGAGTTCCCCGCCGGGCGTATAGGCGCGGTCGGCGAAGGCCTCGGCCACCGTCTTGAGGCCGGATTTGTGCGCGAGTTTGAGGATGGGTGCACCGGCCAGGCCCATCAGCACGAGATCCGGATCGACCGCCCTGATGGCGTCGATCACCGCCTGACCCTGCTTCGGATCATGGGCAATGCGGTTATAGAGAGCGCCGTGCGGCTTGACGTAACCGACGGTTACACCGGCGGCTGCGGCAACGCCCTTCAGCGCACCGATTTGATAGATAACGTCGGCCGTCAGCTCCGCACTCGTGACGTCCATGTCGCGCCGTCCGAAGCCGACGCGGTCGGGATAGGAAACATGGGCTCCGATCGAAACGCCCCGGACAGCGGCGGCTTTGACAGTCTTCAGAATGCCGAGCGGATCGCCGGCATGGAAGCCGCAGGCGATATTGGCGCTGGAGACGATGGCCAGCATAGCGGCGTCGTCGCCCATGCCCCAGGCGCCGTAGCTCTCGCCGAGATCGCTGTTCAAATCGATGGCAGTCATGTCAGATCTCCCTGTGAATAACGAACGATGTAGGCCGGGCTGTCGCGAACCGAAAGCGTGATCAATTCTGAAAGTCAGAGCGGGGCCGGGCGCAAACGCGCCCGCACCTTTCCTCGTCCTGCCGTTACGCGGCAAGCAGCGCGAAGATCGGGCCGATCGACTTGTAGCCCATGTACCAGGTCAGTGCGCAGACCATGACGCCGAGCAACAGCAGCCAACGCGGATAGCGATAGCCTCCCATCAGGTCGGACCGAGCCCAGGCCGCATAGATGAAGATCGACAGGCCGATCGGCAGGATCAATCCGTTCAGCCCCCCGACGAAGACCAGCATCTGTGCCGGCGGCGTGGTGATGATCACGTAGAAGAACAGCGACACGGCAATGAAGATGACAGTCGCGATGTTGCGGGCCCGCTCGGTGATGTCTTTCTTGAAAATGGTGATGAAGGAGACCGAGGTGTAAGCGGCGCCGATCACAGATGTGATCGCGGCGGCCCAGAGGATGACGCCGAAGATGCGCAGGCCAATGTTGCCAGCCGCGGCCTGGAAAGCCTGAGCAGCCGGATTCGCACCTGCGCCGGAAACATCGATGGCCGCCCCGCCCGCAACCACGCCGAGGACGGCCAGGAAAAGCACGTAGCGCATCAGGCCGGTGACGGCGATGCCGGTCAGCGCTGCACGGTTGATCGCACCGAGATTCTCGATGCCGACCGTGCCCTTGTCGAGCAGTCGGTGTGCGCCGGAATAGGTGATGTAGCCCCCGACCGTGCCGCCGACGATGGTGGTGATGGTGGCGAAATCGATGGTGGACGGCAGAAAGGTCTGGAACAGCGCGTCGCCAACTGGCGGAGCCGAGGCGAAGGCGACATAGACTGTCAAGGCGATCATCAGGATACCGGCCAGGATAATGAAGCGATCGACCGCCATGCCGGCACGCTTCGACAGGAAGATGCCGATCGAAAGCAGCGCGCTGATCGCCCCGCCAAGCTTGGGATCAAGGCCGATCATCGCATTGATGCCGAGGCCTGTGCCCCCGATGTTGCCGATGTTGAAGAACAATCCGCCGACGATGACGAGAATTGCGAGCAGATAGCCGGAGCCCGGGAGGGCCGCATTGGCGAGATCGGAAGCCCGCATCTTCGTCAGCGTCACGATCCGCCAGATGTTCAGCTGAACGACGAAATCGATCAGGATAGAGGCAAGGATCGCGAAGGCGAAGGCCGCACCGAGTTTTGTTGTGAACGTCGCCGTCTGGGTGATGAAGCCCGGACCGATGGCAGACGTGGCCATCAGGAAGATGGCCGCCATCAGCGCAGCGCGGCGCGACTTGGCCGACATCTGCGCCGGCGCAGCGGCTGCAATTGAAATGGCTGACTGTTCCATGAACCCCTCCTTATGTGCAGATCGCCGCCGAAATCTCGGCGGGCCCGCCTAGGTTTGTTGACAGGCATCACGGTGACATGTTTTACAATCCTGTCAAGATTGTTCAACGATTTTTCTATATCGTTCTACCAGGCGACCAAAATTCGGCGGCAATCAACTCACTTGGGCGCGATGTCCTTGATTGTTGCAAGTGCTGCCAATTCCGAAGTGGCGCTTGCCTCCTTTTGTGCATCAACGATAAGGAAGCGGTTGCGGACTTTTCGTTTCCTGTCTGCCCGGGGGGCCATGTACGGCGCCTAGCGTTGACCCGGCCCGCGTGGTCAAGCCACTCCTCTTATGGCTCCCGGAGATGCAAACCGCTATATCGATGCGCAAGAGCGCGGACGTTTCATCCGTGCCTGTGCATTAGGGGCTTTGATGGTCGAACAAAATATCACATCGGCGCTTGCGTCGCGGCTGGCGGAGGAAATCCGCGACAAACTGATTGCTGGCGAATTGAAGCCGGGCCAGCGCCTTTCCGAGACAGCGCTAAGTGCAGGCCTGGATGTATCGCGCAACTCTTTGCGTGAGGCATTCCGCCTCCTGACAAAAGAGGGGCTCTTGCGGCACGAGCCGAATCGCGGCGTTTTTGTCGCCACACCCAGTATGGCCTCGATCATCGACATCTATCGCGTGCGCCGTGTGATCGAATGCCAGGCGCTCGCCAAGGCGTATCCCAACCATCCGGCGGTGGCACGCATGCGCGCGGCCGTCACGCGTGCCAAGCTCGCGCGCGAGGCCAAGGACTGGGGCATGGTCGGCAGTGAGAACATGGTCTTTCACGCGGCGATCGTAGATCTCGCCGACAGTCACCGTCTGAACATCTTTTATGCGCAGATCGCCGCAGAGCTGCGACTCAGCTTCGGCCTGCTTTCCGAGCCCGAGCTGTTGCACGCTCCTTACGTCGACCTCAATGCGGCGATCCTTGAAAAGCTTGAGGCAGGGATGACGGCCGAAGCCTCAGCGGCACTTGAGGTGTATCTGATGCAGTCTGAGCGCACTGTTCTCGCCGCTTTCTCACGCATTGCCGGCGCCGAATGAACCGCACGCGGGGCCGCGCCTCTCGATGCCGCATAGGCCCGCGGCGCATCGGTGGCGGATGGATTTCAACAGGTCCGCGACCATGGAGCATGTCTCGCAAAACGGTGCAGCGGTTTGCGATAAAGACATGCTAAAAACAGAGACCTAAAGCGTGACAAGCGAATCTGAAAGATCGCGACGCGCTTTAGCCTGCCGATCCCGCCCTCACCCATCCTACGTCCGGCTGATTGAAACCCCGCCGTCGGCGAGCATCGCGGTCCCGGTCACGAAACTCGACATGTCGGAGGCCAGGAACAACGCCGCATTGGCGATCTCTTCCGGCTGGGCCATGCGCTTCAGCGCGTGCAGCCCCTCCACAAAAGCGAGCAGTTCCGGCGTCGCATCGGGCGCGTTGGTGATCGCAGCCGGCGTATCGGTGCCGCCGGGCAGCAGCGCGTTGACGCGGATGTTCTGCCGGCCGAGTTCGGCGGCGAGCACCTGCACGAAGCCGATAAGCCCCGCCTTACCAGCCGCATAGGCGGCCATCCCAGGCATGCCGGCGGTGTGGCCGACGAAAGTGGAGGTGAAGATCAGCGACCCGCCGCCTTTTCCCATCGCCGCCGACTGGTGTTTGGCGCCGACGAAGGCGGCGGTGAGATTGGTCTCGATCGTTTCGCGCCAACCCTCGAGCGACAGCCCGGCGACCGGCCCCATCTCGCCGAGGATGCCGGCATTGTTGAAACCTATGTCGAGCCGGCCAAAGCGTGAGACCGCAGTCTCGACGAGCCTTGCCTGCAGCGTCTCGTCCCGGACATCGCCCGATATGGCGACGGCCTGCCCGCCCTCCGCCTCGATTTCGCCGACGACGGCATCAAGCGCCGCCTGTCGCCGACCGGTGACCACCAGCTTCGCACCCTCCCGCGCAAAAAGTTTCGCCGCCGCGCGGCCGATGCCGGAGCTTGCGCCGGTGATGATCGCGACCTTGTCGTTCAGAAGTGCCATGTCCGTTTCTCCTCAGTTGTCGAGGCATCCGGGATCGCAAACATCCGGCGATGCAGCCACCCGTTTCCCGCGCGGACAAACGAAAAACGCCTATGACCGATGATCTCGGCCAGTGATTAGCTTCATCGCCGAAGGAGGTCGGAAGTCTCGATCGACGCGTTGGAAATATCGGAATTTGCATTGTAAAACGCTGACTTGCTGGGTGTCCCAAACACACACCTACCCCAGCGTCAGCACCATTGTGCGGTGCGTCATCGATTTATCCCGGGTGTGACATTCATCCGATTCCCTTCATGTATCTTCCCGACTAAGAAGGGGCGCACAGGTAAAGGGAATCTCTTCATGCCGCGGTCACGCAATACTGAGGGCGCCATCTATATGAGCATGGCGATGGCCGGCTTTTCCGCGAGCGATGCTCTCTCCAAATCGGTGGTCGCCTATATGAATGCCGGCGAGATCATGTTCCTGCGTGGCCTCTTCACCAGCCTGCTCGTTTATCTGATCGCCAGGAAAATGGGCGCGCTGCGCTCCTGGCGCCTCGTGCTTAAGCCGATCATCATTCTCCGCATCATCTGCGAGATGTTATCCGCCGTCACCTATATCACCGCGCTCGGGATGATGCCGATCGCCAATGCCTCGGCGATCCTGCAATCGCTGCCGCTGGTCGTCACCTTCGGCGCTGCGCTCTTTTTCCGCGAGCCCGTCGGCTGGCGGCGCTGGTCGGCGATAACAGTCGGCCTCGTCGGAGTGATGATCATCATCCGCCCCGGACCGGAAGGTTTCACCGCCGCCGCCCTGCTCTGCGTCGGCGCGGTGCTGACGACGGCCGGCCGCGATCTCGCCACCCGCTCGATCGATCCGGAGATTCCCTCGCTGATGATCACCGTCATCACCGCCGTCTCCATCTCCGTCTTCGGCGCTTTGCTCCTCCCGGTGCTCGGCGGCTGGCAGCCGGTTAGCGCCACGTCGCTCGGACATCTCCTGCTCGCCTCGGTGCTGGTGCTCGTCGGCTATCAGTCGGTGATCCTCGCCATGCGCACCGGCGAAATCTCCTTCGTCGCACCATTCCGCTATACCAGCCTTATCTTTTCCTCGCTGCTCGGCTTTTTCTTCTTCGCCGAAGTGCCCGACAACTGGACGCTGCTCGGAGCTGCGATCGTCATCGCTTCCGGCCTCTATACGTTCTATCGTGAAGCCAAGCGCCGCGTGCCGCCGATCGCGCAGGAATCCGCGCCGCGCTCACCGGTTTGAGGCAGGATGATGACAGAATTCTCACTCGACAGATCCGATATAGCAGGCGTCGTGCTGGCCGGCGGCCGATCGCAGCGCATGGGCCGCGACAAGGCGGGCGCAATGCTCGGGGCCGAAAGCCTGCTCCGCCATGTGCTGACCCGCCTTTCGCAACAGGTCGCCCCCGTTGCCGTCAATGCCGATGCCGCCGGCGAGGATGCGCCTGTCGTCCCAGACCGGTTTCCCGGCAAGGCTGGGCCATTGGCCGGCATCCATGCGGCGATGGTCTATGCCGCCACCGTTCCCGCGATCACCCATGTCGTCACCGTCTCTGTGGATTGCCCGTTCTTCCCGACCGATCTCGTCGCCCGGTTGGCCGCAGCGCTCGAACGCCCGTCGCAGATCGCCATTGCCGCTTCCGAAGGCCGCAGCCATCCCGTTTTCGGGCTCTGGCCGGTGACGCTCGCCGCCGATCTCGAGACCTGGATCGCCACCGACGAAAAGCGCCGCGTGCGCGACTTCCTGTTACGGCATGACGTAACGGAAGTGGCGTTTCCGCTGCATCCGACCCGGGCCAGCCTGCTCGATCCCTTCTTCAACATCAACACGCCTGACGACCTGATCGAGGCGGAACGCTGGCTGGAGGCCCTTCGCGCATGACCGCACCCAAAATCTTCGGCATCGCCGGCTGGAAGAACTCGGGCAAGACGGGGCTCGCCGTCCGGCTGGTGACGGAATTCGCCCGCCGCGGCTACACGATCTCGACGATCAAGCACGCCCATCACGATTTCGACATCGACAAGGTCGGGGCCGACAGCTACCGGCATCGCGAGGCCGGCGCCCATGAAGTCACCATCGTCTCCGGCACCCGCTACGCCATCATGCACGAGCTGCGCGGCGCGCCCGAACCGGAATTCGAGGAAATCCTTGCCCGTCTCGCCCCCTGCGATCTCGTGCTGATCGAAGGCTACAAGCGCGAGCCGATCCCGAAGATCGAGGCCCGCCGCCTGGAGGCCGCCAATCGCCAGCCGCTGGCGCCGAGCGATCCTCATATCCGCGCCATCGCCGCCGATCATGCCGTTACGGATACCGCCCTGCCCGTCTTCGATCTAGACGATACGGGCGCCATCGCCGATTTCATCGCAGCGATCGTCGGCCTTGAACAGCGTCCCTGAACCACGCGCGCTGACGGATCCCATCCCCGGACCCCTCTCGCGGGCCAGCGCCTTGGCGATTTCCTTCGCAAGCTGGGCCTGATTATAAGGCTTTCCCAACCTCGGAATATCGATATCGGTGCCGGCGGGAAGGTCGGCATAACCCGTTGCCAGCACGATCGGCAGCCCCGGATGAATGTCGCGCACGGCTTCGGCAAGCTGTGCGCCGGTCATACCGGGCATCGAATAGTCGGTGATCATCATATCGAAATGCTGACCAGCCGTGATCAACTCCAGGGCCGCTGCACCGGAATTTGTCTCGACGACCTCATGGCCGAGATCTTCGAGCATGTCGACCGAACTCATGGCGATCAAGGCATCGTCGTCGACCAGCAAGATCTTCAGTCTGGATGCGGCCCGTGGGGTGGGCTGCTCCGGCTCGGCGCGCCGCTCAGGCCAGCGTTCGGTCGCCGGAAGCCACAATTCGGCGGTCGTTCCCACCCCAGGCGCACTTATCAGAAGAAGTGCGCCATTGAGCTGAACGGCAAGTCCATGGATCATCGACAAGCCCAGGCCGGTGCCCTTTCCGAGTTCCTTGGTCGAGAAAAACGGGTCGACTGCCTTCTTCAGCGTCTCCGCGTCCATGCCGGTGCCGCTGTCGGCCACCGCCAACACCAGATAGGTTCCCTCGCCGAGATCGGCGTGATGACCGGCAACCTGTTCCTCGCGCAGCGATATCGATAGTTTTCCGCCATCAGGCATCGCATCACGGGCATTGACCGCAAGGTTGAGCAGCGCCAGTTCGAGCTGGTTCGCATCGACCAAGGCGGGCGGCAAAGCCGCCGGCAGAATGGTCTCGATGCTGACGGAGGATCCGACCGAACGCCGCAGCAGGTCATTCATGCCGGAGACCAGTTCGGCCAGATCGACGGGCTTGACCTGCAGATCCTGCTGCCTGGCAAAAGCCAGCAGGCGCTGCGTCAGCGCCGCGCCGCGGCGCGCGCCTTGAAGGGCGCCATCGACCAGACGCGCCGCCTTGGCATCTCCGGCAACGTGTTTGCCGAGCAGTTCCAGATTTCCGAGAACCACCATCAGCAGATTGTTGAAATCATGCGCAACGCCGCCTGTGAGTTGACCGATCGCCTCCATTTTCTGGGATTGGCGAAGCTGCTCCTCGGCTCTCTCACGTTGGGCGACCTCTTCGAGCAGGGTCTGGTGGGCGGCATTGACCTCCCGGGTCCGTTCCCTGACACGCTCTTCGAGCGTCTCATTGAGCCGTCTCAGATTTTCCTCGATGGTCTTGCGGACGGTGGTATCGGAGCAGACTCCGACAAGCTTCCTGGCCGATCCATATCTGTCCGCATAAAGCTGGGCATGCACCTCGGTCCAATGCAGTGATCCATCCGGCCAGATCGTCCTGTGTTCGATCGAATAGTCGCGACCGGTATCGACCGTCTGCCGCAGGCGTGCCAGAACAAGGTCGCGATCGTCGGGGTGGATGCTCGCAACCAGATCGTCGTAGCTCACCTCATCATCCGGCGCTCGGCCGAAGATTTCCTTGCAGGTCGCCGAAGCCGACAGGGCCATCGTGGACAGTTCCAGCTCCCATGCACCAAGGCGGCCGGCGGCGAGCGCGGTCTGCAACCGCCGCTCTCCCTCGCCCAGAGCCTCGAGCCGGGCGCGCGCTTCATATTGGCGCAGCCGGCCTTTCAGTGCGGTCCGCGCAACGCTGATGAAGGACGTGGCATGGAACGGCCTCTCCAGAAAAGTCACATTGCCGAGAACCTCGGAAAGCATCGCGGCGGCGGGATTTCGTTCAGGTCCCCCACCGCGTTGGGTGAGAACGATGAACGGCAGGTCGGACCAGCTTGGCTGGCCGGCAACCCAGGCAGCAATCGGTTTCAGGTCGCTCCCGCGGACGGCCTCCTCAGTCAGAATGCCAACCGCGATTTCATCATCGAGTGATGACGCGAAGAGTGTCAAATCGGTAACGGCTATCGATGGCAGTCCAGTCTCATCGGTCAACGATGCCGCGACCTGGGCATCGCGTCCGGCCGGTGCATAGATCAGGGCCTTCGGGTTGTTAAAATTAGGAATTGCCGCCGTCCTTGTTGTCGGTGGGCAAAAGCGGAGCGGACGTTGAGACGAATTCCGGAACGCCGCGAAGCACCCCCTGGAAACCGACGATGGGCTCTCCGAAAGTCAGGCCGCCGGCATCGATCCGATACTCCCGGATGGTGTCCTCGTGGTAGCCCGTCCTCTTCTTGATGACGGAGACCGCTCGCCGCACACGTCCGACCGCCTCGAAGTAACGCAGCAAGATGACGGTGTCGGCGAGATAGGTCACGTCGACGGGTGCCTTCATGTCGCCGACCAGTCCGTGCTGGGCGACGGTGAGGAAGGTGTTTGCGCCTTGCCTGTTCAGATATTGCAACAGCTCATGCATGTGCAATATCAGCGAATTTTCATCCGGCATCGAGGCCTGATAGCCGTTGATGCTGTCGATGACCACGGTTTTCGCTCCCGACCTGTCGACGGAAGCACATACGCGATGGGCAAATTCACCGGGCGACAACTCCGCGGCATCGAGCTGCTCGATATGCAGCAGACCCTCATCCCTCAGGGCCTCGAGATCCATGCCGAGCTGTTTCAGGCGCATGAGCAGCAAGCCGAGTTCCTCGTCAAAAATGAAAACAGCCGCCTTTTCGCCGCGCGCGATGGCCGCCATCACAAATTGAAAAGAGAAGGTGCTCTTGCCGGTGCCGGCAGGACCGAGGATCAGCGTACTCGATCCTCGTTCGAGCCCACCGCCGAGGAGCAGGTCCAGCCCGGCAATACCGCTGGAAAGCTGATCGCGAAGATAACTCGTCCTGTGTTCGGCGGCGACGAGGCGCGGAAATACGACGACACCGCCGGTCTGGATAATGAAATCGTGATAGCCACCGAGGAAGGCCTGCCCGCGGTATTTCATCACCCTTAAGCGTCGCCGTTCGGCGCCGTAATTCGGGGCCAATTCGTCGAGATGGATCACCCCGTGCACCACACTGTGCACCGTCTTGTCGAGCGTGTCGGAGGTCATATCGTCGAGGAGAAGGACGGTCGCCCCCTGTCGGGCAAAATAGTGTTTGAGCGCAAGAATCTGCCGGCGGTAACGCAGCGAGCTTTGGGCCAGCAGCCTTATTTCGGACAGGCTGTCGAGAACCACCCGGCTCGGTTTGACCCGCTCGAAAGCCGTGAAGATTTCTTGTGTCGACTCACCGAGTTCAAGATCCGACGAATAAAGCAGGCTTTGCTGCTGGTCTGTATCCAGCAAGCTTTCCGGAGGCACGAGTTCGAAGACCTCGATATTTCCGTCGATCGCCATGCCGTGCGATGCGGCACCGGCCCGCAGCTCGCTCTCGGTTTCCGAAAGGGTGATGTAGAGCCCCTGCTCGCCGAGCCGCGCGCCTTCGATCAGAAACTGCAGTGCAATGGTTGTCTTGCCCGCTCCAGGATTTCCCTCCAGGAGAAAAACGTGGCCCGTCGAAAGCCCTCCCGCCAGTATTGTGTCCAAACCGGACACCCCGGTCCGGGCTTTCGTGGCAGGAAGCGCAGTATTCATTCATTGTTTCCTTCAGTTTCAAGTGTCAATTAGTGGCGACTGATGGAATGTCAAATCGCCGGCGCAGCATGTTTTCGCCTGCGGCATAGAGCCTCTCAGGAGGTAGAACAGGCTCTGCGCGGATACCCGCTGATTGGCGGGATCTGTAAATGTCGGCTGCTATCCTCGATAACGAAGCGCATCGACGAGAAGGGTGAAGGCCGCCGAAGCGTGCCGGCGGCTGGGATAGTAGAGATGGTAGCCGGGGAACGGCGCACACCAGTCTTCAAGCACGCGCACCAGCCGCCCGTCGGCAAGATGCGCCTGCACGGCATCTTCAGGCAGATATGTCAGTCCCGCCCCGGCAAGCGCCGCGTTCAGCCTGAGGGCGATGTTATTGAAGGTCAACTGTCCCTCGACGCGAACCTTCATCTCGTGCCCGTCCCGCTCGAACTCCCAGGCATAGACACTGCCATAGGTCGGCAGGCGCAGATTGATGCAGTTGTGATCGGTGAGATCCCGCGGCGTCAACGGTGTCGACCGCATCTCGAAATAGGCGGGAGCACCGACCACAGCCATGCGCATGTCGGGGCCGATGCGCACCGCAATCATATCCTTCGCCACCTGTTCACCGAGGCGCACACCCGCATCGTAGCGTTCGGCGACGATGTCGGTCAGGCCGTAATCGACGATGATCTCGACATGGATGTCGGGATAGTCAGGCAGGAGTTTTTCCAAGGCGGGCCAGAGGATGGCATCCGCCGCATGTTCTCCGGCATTGATGCGGACGGTGCCGGCCGGCTTTTCCCGAAACGCGCTCAAGGCCGCAAGCTCTGTCTCGATCTCGTCGATCCGCGGCCCGATGGTGAGAAGCAGGCGTTCACCCGCCTCCGTCGGCGAGACGCTGCGCGTCGTGCGTGTCAGCAAGCGCAACCCAAGCCGCTCCTCAAGTCCCCGGATGGTATGGCTGAGCGCCGATTGCGACACGCCGAGCCTCCCTGCCGCCTTCGTGAAGCTCCGTGCGCGGGCAACGGCAAGGAAGGCGATCAGATCATTGACGGCTGGACGCAGCATTTATGAAACTTTCTCATAAGTCCTTGCCACAATTACCATCTAATCGCGACCAAAGGCACGCGCTAAATATCCTGTTATCTGAGGACGAAGACATCCGCCGCGGCGGACGAACCGTCCCACGGTCTCCGACACAGGAAAGGACGATGATCATGGAAATCAAGCGAAGCGGCTCGCAGCCTTCGGCCAAGGGACCGGCGGACTGGTTCACCGGCACGGTGCGCATCGATCCTCTGTTTCAGGTGACCGACCCGGCCCGCGCGGCCGGCGCCAGTGTCACCTTCGAGCCCGGCGCCCGCACCGCCTGGCACACCCATCCGCTTGGCCAGACGCTGATCGTCACATCCGGCTGCGGCCGCGTCCAGCGCGAAGGCGGGCCGATCGAGGAGATCCGCGCCGGCGACGTCGTCTGGTTCGCACCGGATGAACGCCATTGGCACGGCGCAGCGCCGACGACGGCAATGACCCATATCGCCATCCAGGAACAGCTCGACGGCAAGGTGGTCGACTGGATGGAGCACGTCACCGACACGCAATATCAAGCTTAAGGCATGTCGCGCAAAAGTGGCCGCGGTTTTGCGGCAACGACATGCGTAAAAACAAAGAGCTAAAGCGCGTCGCTTGAATCAAGTTTGACGCGACGTGCTTTAGGAAAGGAAACGGCGATGCAAAAGCGTGAACTCGGAAAGAGCGGTCTCGAAGTCTCGGCCATCGGTCTCGGCTGCATGGGGCTGAGTTATGGATATGGTCCGGCGACAGATATTCAGGAAGCGGTCGCCCTGATCCTGCAGGCATTCGAACGCGGCGTAACCTTCTTCGACACCGCCGAGGCCTATGGACCCTATAAGAACGAAGAGCTTCTGGGAGAAGCGCTTGCTCCCTTCCGCGGCGAGGTGGTGATCGCCACGAAATTCGGCTTCAACTTCGATGCCAATGGCGGCCAGAGCGGCATGAACAGCCGTCCGGAGCAGATCCGCGCGGTTGCCGACCAGGCGCTGAAGCGCTTGAAGACCGATGTCATCGATCTGTTCTACCAGCATCGCGTCGATCCGGATGTTCCGATCGAGGATGTCGCAGGCACGGTCAAGACGCTGATCGCTGAAGGCAAGGTCAGGCATTTCGGCCTCTCGGAAGCCGGCGCCCAGACGATCCGCCGCGCCCATGCGGTCCAGCCGGTGACGGCGCTGCAGAGCGAATATTCGCTGTGGTGGCGCGAGCCCGAGCAGGAGATCCTACCGGTGCTCGAAGAGCTTGGCATCGGCTTCGTGCCGTTCAGCCCGCTCGGCAAGGGCTTCCTCACCGGCGCGATTAACGAGACGACCAGCTTCGACAGCAAGGACTTCCGCAACGTCGTGCCGCGGTTTTCGGCAGAAGCGCGAAAGGCCAACCAGGCGCTCGTCGATCTCCTCGCAGAGATCGCCGCGCGCAAGAAGGCAACCTCGGCGCAGGTGGCGCTTGCCTGGCTGCTGGCGCAAAAACCCTGGATCGTGCCGATCCCCGGCACCACCAAGCTGCACCGCCTGGAGGAGAACATCGCCGCCGCCGGGGTCGAACTGACAGCGGAGGATCTCGGCAATATCGAAAGCGCGCTCGCCACCATCAAGGTGGAAGGCGATCGGTATCCCGCGCATCTACAGGCAAGGGTCAACCGCTGAGAAGCGATGTCATTCGCCGGATAACAACACCGGATCCCGGCGGAACCAGTCGCTTGCCTGCCGGCTCCGACCGGTTACGTGTTCACCCGGCATCGGCTCAAAACAGCTATCTCGCTGCATACGGTCTGTTGATAGAGTTGAACGTTGCGGTCTTACGTCCCGATGCCGACCCAATCCAGGAAGCTGCGCAAACAGGGTTCTCGAATTGAGAGAAGACCGATTCACCGGCGATATGGCGGCAGACCGCATTTGGGTCAACCGCATTAAGGTCCTGATCTATCTGCTCGGCGCAAGGAAGCGGAAACTCATAGGTCGTGATGTACGCGAGTTGGCCAGGCTGAGCCTCGATTGGAATAACGGACAAGCTGGCGGCGGTTATGCTGCCGAGCCAAAGCATGTTTTCGGCCAAATCAACCAGGCCACAAATTCGCGGCGTATCGTGCCGATCGAACTCCCGGTCTAGGCCTACGAGAACGCTCACGATCGCATCTCGCGGGGCGTTTCCTGCCCTTAGCCGCTCGTAAATCGGCCTGGTGTGGGTGCCATTACTGACAACAGCAAAACGAGAGTTCCAAATGAGACATTCGTAGGCAATGTATGGGCTGTCGGACGCTGCATCAGCGCTTCCTTGTTGGGCGACAATTCGCATAGTGTCACCGAGCTGTTCTACGTTCCTGTTGGGAAACGATCTGCTCGATACTCGGTAGGCCGCGATTAAGTTCCCTTCTTGACTGCGACCTACTCCAACAATTCGACCAACATACATCTCGCAAATTCTCCAGCTTACAATGCCGGTGACCGTAGCAACGAATTCTCAGGCTGCACAGATTGCCGGCGGTGTCATACTCAACTGAACCTTCGAACTGCCTGGCGGAGCGCTTCTGCCGCAAGGTCGCCACCTCCATCACGGCAGAGCCGGATCGATGCCGTGCAAGTACCCCGAGAGAACACACTCCTGAAGTCCGGGTTGGCTCATTACCGCCATCCGGACTTTTTCTAGGGCATCGGCTTCTGATTGGGATTCGCGGCGAGGAATCCGCAAAGAGCTGGGTCCTCGGCATGGCGTTTCTGCTGATCGATAATCACGAAGTTTGTACCTAACTCGACCTGAAGCAAAAGCAGGAACTGGTCCACATCGCTGTTAAAGCGGTCGCACCTGGCTTGCGTCCAGAGGCTTGGATCGGGTGGATACAATGGGTTGAGGCAGCTAAGATATTCTTGATCGAGACGGTCGATGAGCGAGTGAACGTTGCTTGGCAATAAAAGTCGGGGTGGGAGTGCGACATCCCCCTGAAGGTCATACATGGTCGCATCAAGTGGTCCGACGAATCCCGTATTCACGCCAGAGCTACTGTACGCTGCAAATCTACGATGTTGCCTCATCAATCACACGCCCCATGGCATATGACGGCTGGTAACCTGGCAACACATTGCCAGTGGGTCTGATGGAACGCATCAACGCGTCTCGGGACTTGCCTACGATTGCGCCTGCTTTTCGCAATCCAAAAACGTAAGGACCCACGTCAGCAGGCAGTGAATTGAGCGACAATCCCAACTCTTTATCGGAAAGATGGGCGACAGATGCTGCCAGTTCAGCGACCTTCCTTTCCATCGCCGCGTATGCCTTCGTCAGGAGGAGTACGATGTTGTCAAAATCGCTCCAAAACTCTTCCGGCAAATCACGACGAATCGCGGCCATGTCGTCCCCAGCGGCCATTGCTTCCCACATTGCCAGTGGCGTGCAGCGTGAGATCAACGCATGGATACGACGGTACTCGGAGCCTTTGAGTTTGAGGCGCAAGCCATTTGTGAATCTAGCGACAAATCCCTCGTTGTCGCGTGGGAGCGTTGCAGTATGGAGCATCATGTCCGCCATATTCCCGAACTCATGGCGTTCGGCCGCACGCCATCCCAACGCTTGGCTGGTCGTTCGAACCTCGTCGTAGGTTACTTCAAGACCTGAAGCGTGGTAGGCCGCCAACATCACCATGGCAGGCTCCGCATATCGCACGACAATTCTGTTTTCCGGATATACCGCCTCGAACAGGTATGTCGTATCCGGCGACAGACCGGAGAGATCGTGGACATCCAAGCGTGCTTGAGCCCACAGGGCCTGTTCGGAGTCGAACGCGCCTTTGGTGGCTGCGTGCCAACGGCCAGCATCATTGAACACGATTATCAGACTACCATCGAGCTTTTCGAACGCCTCAAACGGCAGATCGGGTACTTCACTATGCCGCTCGCCGACATTGAAAAACTTCGGAAACGGCGTGGCAACGACCCGACCAGCGCCCTCGTCCACAATGAGACCGCGAGCGATCAGCGAAAACTGATCCCAGCCATCCTCATATACGCACCGGGGCGTATAGATGTAGAGCTGCAAAGTACCGGTTGCGTTCTGACGGCGATGGACATGGCCAAGCCCTTGGGCTCGCTTCAAGCCAGCGATAAGGTCGGGAAACGGGATTTGGCGTGCAGGGTGTATCGTGTCGTTCATCTTTTCACACCACCCTCTTTTATCGCCTTCAGAATTAATTTTGGCTGAATTTATCAATTGTTCAGCCGTTCCACGCCGTCAAACGCGATTTACTAATAGATTTGATTGTCCGCTCTGATGGATGCAACGCGTATTGGGTTCGGACCCAGCACAGCCTTTGCCAATGATTTCGCTACTGGCGTTCGCGATCCCCGCGTCGAAGCGTGAATCCGATTCGAGATGGAACGAGGCATCGACAAACCGAAGCGGTCGCCATCCCTTGCGGCCGCCTCTTCATCGCTCACATCATTTCCTCGGCGCCGGCGCGTTCTCCTGGAAAGCCGGGATCGTCTCGAGCCTGCCGACAATCTCCGCGATATTTGGCCACCGGGCGAGATCGAAGCCCATGCGCCGGGCGCTGATCGCCTGCGGGAAGAGAAAGATATCGCCAATACCAGGCCGATCGCCGACGGCGAAGGCGCCTTGCCTGCGGCCGGCGATCATCGTTTCCACCGCGGCCATTCCCTCGCCAACCCAATGGCGGCTCCAGGCGGCAATGGCATCGGCATCGGCCTGGAAGGCCGTTTTGAGATGCAGGCCGATGCGCGGCGGCAGCAGCGCGTGGATCTCGGCTGCAATCGCCAGCGCGATCGACCGCGCCAGCGCCCTGCCCTCCGCCGTGTCGGGCAGCAGCGGCGGTTGTGGCTGGATCTCGTCGAGATATTCGACGATCGCCAGCGACTGGGTAATGAGGATGCCGCCATCCGTCAGCAAGGCCGGCACCAGCCCTTGCGGATTGACGCTGCGATATCCGATCTGCCGGCTCTCGGCCTCTTCGCCGAGGATGGTGACCCGCAGCGCCTCGGCCGTCAGCCCCTTCAGGGCGAGCGCGATCCGGACTCTTGCGGTCGCCGAGGAAATTTCGTTCTGATAGAGTTTCACTGTCTTTCTCCCTGATGGCCTGAAGAGGAAATCGTGGACGCCGCCGTCATGAGGCCGGCGAGCGGCGAAGGCTCCCGCGAGCTTACATCGTAGATGCAGGGCGCGGCGAAGACCGCCGCTCCCAGAATGCAGATGATCGTCAATCTCATCAAATCCTCCATCGGCAAGGCCGATCGGTCGTCATCCCGCAACGGTCAATTCGACATGGATATTGCCGCGCGTCGCCTTCGAATAGGGGCAGGTCCGGTGCGCCTCATCCACCAGCGCCTTTGCGACATCCGCTTCAATACCGGGCAGGCTGACCTTGAGGCGGGCCTGCAGGAAATAGTCGCCGTCGGTCGTTCCGAGATCGACCTCGGCATTCACGGCGGTCTCTGCCGGAAGCTTGACCTTCAGCTTGCCCGCGGCAATGCCGATTGCGCCGATGAAGCAGGCCGACCAGCCGGCAGCGAAAAGCTGTTCCGGATTGGTGCCCGGCCGCGCGCTGCCGGGAGGCGAGAGCTTGATATCCAGCTCGCCGTCGTCGCTTCGCGAAGCGCCGTCGCGCCCGCCGGTGGTGCGGGTCTTGCCGGTATAAAGAACCTTGTCGATCTTGGTCATGGAAACACTCCTTGGGTGGGTCGCCCCAAACGATTGGTCGCGACTTGCGACCGGATCGCCTCAGGCGACTGGGGTTGAACGGAGTGTGGTTTGACCGGCTGATATATCCGGCATGTTTCCGAAATCGGCCGAAATGTCACAAAACGTAGCATTCGGTATCCAGGACATTTTCTCGTACAAAACCGCCGGAAAATTTCCGGCCGCCCAACCGTCACCGAAGGGTGACTTCCGCCGCCAGCCCGCCGCCGGGGCGATTGTAGAGCCGGAGCGATCCGCCGATCTTGGCCGTCAGCTGCTGGGCGATTGCAAGACCGAGACCGGTGCCGCCGGTCTCCCGGTTGCGGGATTGCTCCAGCCGGAAGAAGGGCTGCATGGCAGCTTCGAGCATATCGTCAGGGATACCAGGCCCTCGATCCATCACGGTGATGACGACATTGTTTTCCGCATTGTGCTCGACGCTGATTTCGGCGGCCCCTGCAAACTTCAACGCATTGTCGATGAAGTTCGACAGGATGCGGCGAAGGGCGTGCGGCTTGGTCGAGGCAGCGCCCTGAACCAGCCCGACGACCGTCACCGCCTTGCCGGTGTCCTGATAGTCGTAGGATATGCTGTCGATGAATGAGGCAAGATCGATGCGGGCATTCTTCTCACCGCTGCCGTGGGCGCTGCGCGCATAGGCTATGCCGTCCTGGACGAGGCGCTGGATCTCGCCGAGATCATGCACCAGCTTGTCCTTCTCGGGCGAATCCTCGGCCATATCCGCGCGCAGCCGCATGCGGGTGATCGGCGTCTGCAGGTCGTGCGAGATGGCCGCCAGTATCTGCACGCGCTCTTCGAGATAGTGGGCGATCCTCTCCCGCATCGCATTGAATGCCCTCGCCGCATGCGCGACCTCGCTCGGACCGGCCTCACTCAAGGCGGAACCGTCCTTGCTGGGGTCGAGGGCATCGGCGGCGGCGGCAAGCGCGCCGAGCGGCCGGATCGCCTGGCGAACCGCAAACCAGGTGCAGAGGATGAGCAGCAGCATCTGGATGATAAAGACATAGGGCAGCCATGCGGCGATCGGCATGACGCCCTTCGGCGTGACGTCGATCGTCAGCGGGCTTCCGTCGCTCAGCGTCAGATGCGCCTGCAGCCGGTTCACCTCGCCCGGGATCCGTTCGATGCTGATCGGAAAGCGGTGCCCGATCGCATCCTCGATCTTGCCCGATATCTCCGCGCCTTTGCTCGACGTATCGGGCACGCCGGGGAGGCCTGGTCCGAGCACGAAGCGGTAGTTGCCGCGGCTCAGCCGGTCGAGGAGATCACCGCGCTCGGCTGGCGGAAGCCGGTCGAGAACGGCGATCGACGTTGCGACGTCATTCTCCAGTGTGCCGAGCATCACGGCTTTCGCCGACATGGTGCGCTCCATATAGAGCACGCTGAAGGAGAGCCCGTAGGCAAGGGCGAGACCGATCAGCAGGATAAGGAATATCCGCGACCGCAACGTCCTCGGCCACCTCAAACCCGGCAACGAAGAGATCGCCGCCCTCATGGACGCAGCTCCATGATTTCGACGGGAACGGAAAACACATAGCCTTCGCTGCGCACCGTCTTGATGTAGGTCGGTTCGCGCGCATCGTCCCCCAGCCGCTGGCGCAGGCGGCTGACCAGGAGATCGATCGAACGATCGAAAAGATCGGCGTCGCGGCCCTGCGTCAGGCTCAGAAGCTGGTCGCGGTTGAGCACCCGCTGCGGGTGATCGATGAAGACGCGAAGCAGACGGTATTCGGCGCCGCTGAGCGCAATCGCCGTCCCCTCCTTGTCGAGAAGATGCCGGGCGACCGTGTCGAGCCGCCAGTCGCCGAAGCTCAGCAACTGCCCCGCTTCGCTGATCTGCAGGTTGGGCGGCAGCATACGCGTGCGCCGCAGCACCGCCTTGATGCGGGCCAGCAGCTCGCGCGCGGCAAAGGGTTTGGCGAGATAGTCGTCGGCGCCCATCTCCAGCCCGAGGATCCTGTCCATCTCGTCGGTGCGGGCCGTCAGCATCAGGATCGGGATCGCCTTGTGCCGGCCGGCGCGCAACTCGCGGCACAGCACGAGGCCGTCGTCGCCGGGCATCATCACGTCGAGCACGATCAGGTCGACGGAGTTGGCTTCGAGAAAACTGCGCATCTGCCGCCCGTCCGCGGCAACGCTGGTCCTCAGGCCGTTCTTCTGCAGATAGCCCGAGACCAGCTCGCGGATTTCGCGATCGTCGTCGACGACCAGGATGTGATCGACATGATCCATATGTCCCTGTTCCCTTACCGATAGAGCAGCCGCGCCCTCCTCCTCGGCATCGAGGCGGCTGACGCGACCTAGGCATATTCCGCCGGCCGGAGCAATGCGGCCGGCCGCCTGCGATCAGAAGCGGTCGACGTCGATCACCGCCTGCGCAAAAGCCTGCGGTGCCTCCTGCGGCAGGTTGTGGCCGATGCCGCCGCCGATGGTGCGATGCTCGTATCGGCCGGAGAATTTTCCGGCATAGGCGGAAGGCTCCGGATGCGGCGCGCCGTTCGCATCCCCCTCCATGGTGATCGTCGGCACGGAGATCATCGGCAATGCGGCAAGCGTCTTCTCATAGGCATCGTATTTGGCCTCGCCTTCGACAAGTCCGAGGCGCCAGCGATAATTGTGAATGACGATCGCGACATGGTCGGGATTGTCGAAGGCGGCGGCCGACCTGTCGAAAGTCGCATCGTCGAAATTCCACTTCGGCGAGGCCGTCTGCCAGATGAGCTTTGCGAAATCATGCGTATTGCTCTCGTAACCGAGCCGCCCACGTTCGGTTGCAAAATAGAACTGATACCACCAGGCCAGCTCAGCCTTCGGCGGCAGCGGCTTGAGGTTCGCCTCCTGGCTGCCGATCAGATAGCCGCTGACCGAGACCATCGCCTTGCAGCGCTCCGGCCACAATGCCGCCATAATGTTGGCCGTCCGCCCGCCCCAGTCATAACCGGCAATCACCGCCTTCTCGATATCGAGCGCATCGAGCAGCGCGATCATATCCGCGGCGAGCGCCGACGGCTGACCGTTGCGCGCCGTTGCCTGGTCCAGAAACCGGGTCGTGCCGTAACCACGCAGATAAGGCACGATCACGCGATAGCCCGCCGAGGCCAGCAGCGGCGCGACATCGACGAAACTATAGATGTCATAGGGCCAGCCATGCAGCAACAGCACGACCGGTCCATCCGCCCTGCCCGCCTCGGCATAACCGATATCGAGCACCCCGGCATTCACCTGCTTCAGTGCTTCAAAAGACGTGTTGCTTCCGGCCTTCACGTCAGGCAGCGCCGACTGAGCGACGGCCGTGCCGGCCACGCCGAATTCAACGGCCGCAAGGGCGATGGCCGTCATGCCGAAGAAGCGGCGGCGGTGATGGTTGATTTGCTCTGACATCGGTCTCTCCTGTCGAATGAATCACGTCCTCAAAAGACGTTCCACTTGTATCAGCGATATGTCATGAGCGACCATTATTGAATGCTGATGTAACTTCCGGCCGCCGGGACACATTCTGATACAATCGCGCCATTTTCATCGTTGGCCGCCGTCGCGACGCCGGTTTGTGTCGCTTTGTATCGGCCAAGCTGATCAGCAACACTTCGGTACATTTTCCCGAAAAACCGGACACATCCGGGATACGTCCGCCCGGCCATATCCCCGCCGTTGCTGGTTCAGGCCCATCGCCGTCCAGAGCCCGATCAATCGGTTTCAAAGGAAACGATGATGACACTTCTGATCATTGCCTATCTCGGAGGCGCGCTGACGATCCTCAGCCCCTGCATCCTCCCGATCTTGCCCTTCGTCTTCGCCCGCGCCGGCCAGCCCTTCGTCAGGAGCACGCTGCCGATGCTGGCGGGCATGGCCGCCACCTTCGCCCTGGTCGCCACGCTGGCTGCGGTCGGCGGCAGCTGGGTCATTCGCGCCAACGAATATGGCCGCCTTGCCGCGATCGTCCTGCTGGCGCTCTTCGGCGCCAGCCTGCTTTCGCCGCGCTTCGCAAGCACCCTTGCCCGCCCGATCGTCGATCTCGGCAACAATATGGTTGCCAGCGGCAGTGGACGCGCCGCGCCGACGGTCAAGAGCGCCCTCATCCTCGGCGTCGCCACCGGCCTGCTCTGGGCGCCCTGCGCCGGGCCGATTCTCGGCCTTGTCCTCACCGGCGCCGCCCTGCAGGGCGCCAATCTGCAGACGACCTTCCTGCTGGCCGCCTATGCCGCCGGTGCTGCGACCTCGCTTGCCGTCGCCCTGCTTGTCGGCGGCAGGATATTCGCGGCCATGAAACGGTCGCTCGGCTTTGGAGACCGGATTCGCCAGGGACTCGGTGCTGCGGTACTCGCGGGCGTCGCCATCATAGCGCTTGGCCTCGACACCAGCCTGCTGGCGCGGCTTTCCTATGCCAGCACCGCCTCGCTGGAACAGGCCGTGCTCGACCGCCTGCATGCAAAGCCCGTCGGCGGCGCCCCCTCCGAGCTCGCCAGCAACGACGCGACGATCGCCGATGCAAAGAAGCCGTTTCTCAGCGATCTGCCGGTCGAAGGTTATGCCCCTTCGCTCGACGGCGCGGTCGAATGGCTGAACTCCAAGCCTCTGACCAACGAGCAGCTGCGGGGCAAAGTGGTGCTCGTCGATTTCTGGACGTATTCCTGCATCAACTGCATTCGCACGATCCCCTACGTCAGGGGCTGGGCGGAAAAATACGCGGATCAGGGCCTCGTGGTGATCGGCGTCCACGCGCCGGAATTCGCCTTCGAAAAGAAGATCGACAACGTCAGGAAGGCGGTCGAGAACTTCCAGATCGGCTATCCCGTTGCGATCGACAATGATTACAAAATCTGGCGCGCCTTCGAAAACAGCTACTGGCCTGCCGGCTATCTGATCGACGCCAAGGGGCAGATCCGCTACCACCATTTCGGCGAAGGCAATTACGGCAGGACGGAAAAAGCCATTCAGGACCTGCTGCGCGAAGCCGGCAGCCAGATGACGGCAAGTGCGCCGGTCGCACCCAATGCCAAGGGCGTGGAAGCAGCTCCGGACCTCGGCAATATCCGCTCCGGCGAAACCTATCTCGGCTACGAACGGGCGGCGAATTTTGCCTCGCCCGAAGGGCTCCAGGCCGACGCCCCGCAAAACTATTCGATCGCAGAACCCGGCCTCAACGGCTGGGGCCTGTCGGGAACCTGGACTGTCGGCAAGGATCAGGCGACGCTTGATCAGGCCGGCGGCGGCATCACCTATCGCTTCAGCGCCCGCGACCTGCATCTCGTCCTCGGGCCTGGCGCCGACGGCAAGCCGATCCGCTTCCAGGTGACGGTCGACGGCAAGGTGCCCGGGCCGGACCACGGTTCCGACATCGATGCCGATGGCAAAGGCACGGTGACCGCGACCAGGCTTTATCAGCTCGTCCGCCAGTCCGGCACGGTCGGCGCCCGCAATTTCGAGATCCACTTCCTCGATCCCGGGGTGCAGGCCTACGCCTTCACCTTCGGCTGAGCCGCAGACCGATCAATTCCGATCCTCAACGACGACCAAAGGAGCAATCCCCCATGAACAGACGTCTTCTTTTCACCGCAGCCCTTGCCTTCGCCACCACCGCCATCGCCTTCGCAGCAGAGGCTGCCACGGTGAAGAACATCGTCATCGTCCACGGCGCGCTCGCCGACGGCTCGGGATGGCGCAAGACGACGGAGCTTCTCGAGAAGCGCGGCTTCAACGTCACCATCGTCCAGGAGCCGATCACCTCGCTCGACGACGATGTGGCAGCGACGAAGCGGGTTCTCGACCTCCAGCAAGGACCAAGCCTGCTCGTCGGCCACAGCTATGGCGGCATGGTCATTACCGAAGCCGGAAACGACCCCAATGTCGCAGGCCTCGTCTATGTCGCGGCCTTCCAGCCCGACAAAGGTGAAAGCCTGCTAAGTCTCGCCAGCTCCAAGCCGGCCGGCAGTATGGATATCAAGGAAACGAAGGACGGTAAGTATCTCTATCTCGACCCGGGCGCCTTCGCCGCGGATTTCGCCGCCGATCTTCCAAAAGCAGACGCCGACTTCCTGGCAAAGTCACAGGTCTTCGCTGCGAAGCAGGCGTTTTCCGCCAAAATCAAAGACCCGGCATGGCGGACAAAACCGAGCTGGTCCATCGTCGCCACTGAGGATCGCGCCATCAACCCCGAATTGGAGCGCGACATGGCCAAACGAGCCGGCAGCGAGGTGACCGAGATCAAGGCAAGCCACGCCGTCTTCGCATCCCAAGCAGAAAAGGTCGCCGACGTCATCGAAAAGGCGGCTGGGAAAGCCGGCGAGTAGAACCGGTGGGATGAGGGCGGCAGATAATCTACGGCCGCCCTCAGCCAACAAGATGCCCCTCCCCACGAATGGAGAGGGGCAACGGTATTTACTGGTTGGCAGCCACCGGACGAACCAGCGGCGTGACGCGGCGGACGGTGACGCGGCGGTTTTCCTGTTCGGGGCCCGACGTATTGACCTTCAGATATTGCTCGCCATAGCCCTGTGTCGCCAGGTTCTCCGGCGGGATGCCGTAGACGTCGGAGAGCACGTTGGCGACCGATTCCGCACGCTGGTCGGAGAGGATCAGATTGCTCTGATCGGTCCCGACGGCATCCGTATGGCCTTCGATCAGGAAGGTCTCGCTCGGATCCTTCTTCAACACCTGGCTGATCGCATCGGCAACCTTGCGCAGGGTGCGCGCCTGCGTCATCGGGATATCGGCGCTGCCGGTCGCGAAGGTGATCGTGTCGAGGTCGATGCGGCGCACCTTGTCGCGGATGCGGGCCGAATACTTCACTTCGTCAAGCGAGTAGACACGCTCCACCGGCTCGACGGGTGGCTCGCTCAGGAACTCGTAGTAATCCCGGTCCGGATCACTGCGGGTATCGATGATGTAATCGCTGAGCGGCACGCGCAGACGCATCGGCGGCAGGTCGGCGCCCGGATCCTCGAAATAGTCGCGGTCCGGATCTTCGTAGAGGTCCTGCGAATAATAGAGCACATGCTCGCGCCCGCGGGCATCGACGCGCGACCGCTGAATGATGTCGCCATAGCGGTTGCGGATCGTCACGATGCGGTAACCCTCCGGCCGCGTGATCGTTTCGCGGTAGCGATCGCCCGACAGCTCCTCGTAGCTCGGCCGTTCGCCGTCGCGCAGGAACCGCCTGTCGTCGTCGCCACGCACGATCACCCGATTGTCGTATTGGATGATTACACGATTGTCGTCGGTGCTGTCGTCGACGCGCGCGCCATCGGGGCGGACGAATTGCGGCCGCGCATCGAGCTTCTTGCCCTTCTCGCTGGTTACCGCCTCGAGCTTGATCGTCGGCGCCTTGGCGCCGCTGGCGGCCTGCGCATCGGCATCCGAGGTCGGCACCTTCACCTCCTGGCTATCGGCGCGCTGCCTGTCGCGATCCCGGCGGCCTTCCCGGCCCTTGCTGCGGTCGGCATCCTTGTCGCTGTCGAGTACGGCGGCACCGTTTTCGACCGGCAGCACGACGGTCTCGTTGCTCTTGGCCGGATCTGCGGCGATCTTCTTGCGACGCTCCAGCTCTTCGGGTGAAGCCTTTTCCGGCGCAGGAATGGCCTGTTCCACCTGCTTGCCGCCGCTGGCATCCGGCAGTGGCTGGGCAGTGTCGGTCGCAGGCGCGGCCGGCTTCTCGCCGGCAGGCTGCTCGCCGGCAGGCTTTGCCGCGGTGCCGTCCTTCGGCTTTTCGGCGGGTGCGGCCTCTGGTGCCGCCGCTTTGTCCTCGGGCGCTTTACTTTCGGTCGGCTTGCCTTCGATCGGCTTCTCCGCGGGTGCTGCGGCTTCACCCTTTGCCGGCTTCTTCTCAGCCGGCGCCTCGGCGGCGGGTTTTGCCTCCGGCTTGACTTCGGGCTTGGCCTGCTCCTCGGCCGGCGTCACAGCCTCGGGAGCGGCGGTCTCGGCCTTGCCCTTAGCTTTATCTTTGCCCTGAGCCTTGTCCTGCCCTTTGGCCCGCTTGCCGCCTTCCGGCTTGGCTTCCGGCTGCGCCTGATCCGTCTCCGGCTGAGCTTCCTTTGCTGCCGGCTGCTGTTCGGACTGCGGCTGAGCCTCCGGCTCCGCCTGCTTCTTCGGCTTCCTCGGCTTCTCCTGCGTTACCGGCTGCTCCTGCTGCGGCGCGGCCTCCGGCTTTGCCTCGGGCTGAGCTTCCTGCTTGGCTTTCCGTTCGGGTTTGCTTTCGGCTTGCGGCGCGGGTTTTTCCTTCGGCGCTTCGGCCTTCGGCGGTTCCGGCTCTGCCTTGGGTTCAGGCGCCGGTGCCTCCTTGCGCTCGGCCTTCGGCTTTTCGGCAGGCGCCTCCTTCGGCTGCTCGGCGGCCGGTGCCTTTTCGGCCGGAGCCTCTTCCTTCTGCTTACGCTTCTTCTTCAGCAACTCCTCATCGGAAGGCGCATCCTGAGACGCGTCCTGCGCCACCTCGAAACTGCCTTGTTCGACTTGCCGCACGGCCTGTGCCTGCGTCGCGACGTCGCGCACGGCAGCCATTGCCGATGCCGGCTGGAATGCCAGCGAGAGGGAAAGCAGCGGAAAAGCCGCGCTTGCGAACAATCTTGATTTCATGCCCATCGGGTTTCCTCGATCCTGTTTGAGCTTCCTGAAGGCCGACAGGCCCTGCTTCCGCCCCTAGCGTCGCAATGAGGCGAAACGGCGAAATGGCAATCGCCGAAGCGCCGATTTGTTCCGGTTCTAGGAAGCCGAGGATTAACCTCGCGTGAATGTTGCAGTCTGCCGAGGTTCATCTCGCCTGCTATTTGCACCGCCCAATTGCGGTGGGATTTGTGTTGCAATTCCCTGAAAAAAAGTCTGATTATCGCCGCAAGGCGGTCTCGGTACCGTTGAACTGCGGCCGTCAGCCCACGAGAAAAAGAGCGGCGGCTACCAACAGAGAGGATCCTCATGCATATCTCCACCCGTATTTTCGCGGCAGCCTCGATCGCGGCAATGTCCCTTTTCGCCGGCTCGGCCATGGCCGATGGCGAGAAGTATGTGATCGGCACCGATTCGACCTATCCGCCCTTCGAATTCGTCGACGCCAGCGGCACGATCCAGGGCTTCGACATCGACATCACCAAAGCACTCTGCGCCGAGATGAAAGCCGAATGCTCCTTCGTCAGCACCGACTGGGATGGCATCATTCCGGCGCTCAACGCCAAGAAGTTCGACATGATCGTTTCCTCCATGTCGATCACGCCGGAGCGTCTGAAACTCGTCGACTTCTCCAACAAGTACTACAACACCCCGCCGGCCATCGCCGTGCCGAAGGATTCGAAGATCGCTGACGTTGCCGGCCTCAAAGGCAAGGTGATCGGCGCGCAGACCTCCACGACGCACGCCAACTATGCCGAAAAGCATCTGGCCGACACCGAGCTCAAGCTCTATCCCACAGCTGACGAATACAAGCTCGACGTTGCCAGCGGCCGTGTCGACGCCGTCATCGACGACGTCGTCGTTCTCTCCGAATGGGTCAAGTCCGACGCCGGCGCCTGCTGCAAGATCCTGACGACCCTGCCGGTCGACAAGGAAATCAACGGCAACGGCGCAGGCATTGCCATCCGCAAGGGTGATCCGCTCAAGGAAAAGCTGAACACGGCAATCGCTGCGATCCGCGCCAGCGGTGAATACAAGAAGATCCAGGACAAGTACTTCGACTTCGACGTTTACGGCGAATAAGAAATTCGCTATCTGGCCGATCAAGGTAATGGCGGAAGGCTTGCTCTTCCGCCATTTTTGTTTGACAAAGATTGCAAGATCAAAACGGCAAAAGCCGTGAGGGGAATTCACGCATGGGCGGATTATTTTCCGCGTTCGGCTCCTTCTGGAGCTCACTTGTGCACATTTTCGATCCGCTGTGCGGACCCGTTGGCATCTTTACCTGGTTAGGTCAGTCGACGATCCTTGCCTGTGGCGATACCGGCTGGGGCGACGAGATCGCTCTTGGCCTGCAGGTCACCGTTTCGGTGGCGATCGTCACCCTGCCGATCGGCCTCGCCATCGGCTTTCTGGTGGCGCTCGGCCAGCAGTCGGAAGAAAAGCCGCTGCGACTGGCGGCCGGCATCTACACGACGATCTTCCGCGGCCTGCCGGAACTTCTGACTCTCTTCATCATCTATTACGGCATGCAGATGCTGATCCAGTCTCTGCTGACCTTCGTCGGTTATGACGGGCCGCCGGTCGAAATCAACGCCTTCCTCGCCGGCGTCATCGCGCTTTCGGTGGTTTTTTCTGCCTACTGTTCGGAAGTGCTGCTCTCGGCCTTTCGCGCCATTCCCAAGGGGCAGTATGAAGCAGGCGATGCGCTTGGGCTGCATCACGGCCGCACGCTGCGCCTGATCATCCTGCCGCAGCTCGTGCGGATCGCGCTGCCGGGCCTGACGAACCTCTGGATGGTGCTCCTGAAGGACACTTCCTACGTCTCGATCATCAGCCTTGCCGACATCCTGCGCCAGACGAGTGTCGCCGTGCGCGTGACCAAAGAACCCTTCTTCTTTTATGGCCTGGCCTGCTGCCTCTATCTGGTGCTCGCCATCCTCTCCTCCTTTCTGCTCGTCTATGTCGAGCGATGGGCCAGACGTTCGGAGGTCCGCCGATGAGCTACGCCGAAACGCTGATCCCGCCGCAGCCCGCACCTCGCGAAGTGATGAAGCCGATGACGCCGGCGCGTATGGCCGGCTATATTTTCGTCGCCGTCTGGGCAGTATTCGGCGCGCTGCTGGTGATCTCCGTGGTCAACGGCTGGGATCCGGAAAAATTCACCCGCTACGGACCGCGCTATCTCCACGGTCTCGGGGTTACACTCAGCCTCGTTTTCATTTCTGTCATCTGCGGCGCAGTTCTGTCGCTGCCGCTTGCCGCGGCGCGCATGTCGAAGAACCGGGTGCTGAATGCGCTCGCCTACGGCTATATCTATTTCTTCCGCGGCACGCCGCTGCTTGCCCAGCTGTTCCTGGTCTATTACGGCCTCGGCGTATTCCGGCCGCAGCTTGAGACCGTCGGCATCTGGTGGTTCTTCCGCGAAGCCTGGTATTGCGGCCTTTTTGCCATGACCATCAATACCGCGGCCTATCAGGCGGAAATCCTGCGCGGCGCCATCGAGAGCGTACCGCACGGCCAGCGCGAGGCGGCAGCCGCCCTCGGCATCCACAAGTTCATCGCCTTCCGCAAGATCGTTCTGCCGCAGGCTCTCATCGTCGCGTTGCGCCCCTATGGCAACGAGATCATCCTTTTGATCAAGGGCTCGGCGGTCGTTGCCATCATCACCGTACTCGATCTGATGGGCGAAACCCGCTACGCCTTCTCCCGCACCTTCGACTATCAGACCTATCTCTGGGCGGCGATCTTCTACCTCACCATCGTCGAAGCGCTACGCCACCTCTGGGCTTGGATCGAACGCCGCTTGACCCGGCATCTCAAGCGTTGATGAATTCGGCCGGACTTGGCAGCACTCTCGGATCGATGCTGCCAAGCCATTGATATCAAAAATGAATTGTCCTTTTATGAAGTATCTGTAAAGCTTCCGTTAACCACTCGCATGTTTCCATATCACGTAGCGCTAACAAGCGCGCGAGTGGGAACGAGAAGAAGTGAACACGATGCACAAGGACATGGAAAAACAACTGCAGGGCTATGGTCTGACAACCGCCCAGATCCTCTACCACCTGCCGGATCATCCGGCGATTCTGCAGACATATGTCTGGCAGGAATATGATCTCGCCCCCGATTTCCCCGAAATGCGCGGCTTCCTGAAATTCTGGGAAGAGAAGCTCGACGGACCGCTGCATTCGGTGCGCTACATCCACCGCAAGCTGATCTCGGCGACCGAGTGGCGGGCGCTGAAGGGAGAGTTCATCCTGCATTGATCCGGCATGCTCAGCATCAGACATGCGCCTCGCCATGGCCGAATTCGCCCTCGTCGCGATCCGCACGCAGGGCGAAACAAAGAATGCCGAGATAAAAGGCGACGACGATTGCGATGACCGCAAGGCCGGGAACCGGCCCGAGCACGGCATTGTCGATGACATAGCTCCATGAGTGCGCCTGCAGCGCCTGCACGCCCTCCGTCTGGAGTTTCGGCGTCGAAATCTTCAGGCACCAGGCGAGGAACAAGATGAAATACATCCAACCATAATTGCGTTTGAGACGACGGTGCATTGCTTCCGAATAGCTGAGCAGGAAGCGCGGGTGACGCAAACTATTGGCGACCACCTCTCCCCATTCGCTGCCGGCCTTGGCGTCCGGTGCTAGGATTTGCGCGAAATAGCAGCGCTCGATCTGCCGGATGCGGGCGCGGTAGATATCGAAGAAGCGGTAGCGCCGTGCCTCGATCATCAGAAGCAGCGTCACCAGCATTATCCCGAACAACAGCACGCCGTGATGCGAGGTCGGCGTCGACAGCGACACCGAGAGCAGAGCTGCCACCACGGTGATCGCCCAGTTCGACGTCCGGTCGATGCGGTCGCGCCAGCTCGTCATCCGACCCAGTTCGCCGCGGTAATAATGAATGAGCGTATTGGTGACCTCGCCCGGCGTGCTGGGCAGCAGCAGGGTTCGTGCGCCCTCGCCTTCCCTTGCCGATGGCACCGTGTCCTGCTCCATATCCATGGCTGTTCCTCCCTTGGTCTTCTTTTCTGCCATTCTGCGCCAGTCGCCACGCCATTGCAAAACATCGAAAGCCGCCTTAGAGCCATGGCTGAAACAGAAGGACGATGGACCGCGATGGCAAAGAAGATCGACGAAGAAGCCCTTGGCGAAGCCTATAACCGCGCGCTGGCGCTGGAGAAGGCCGGCGATGTCGACGCGGCCGTTGCGGCCTATGAGGAAGTCCTGGCGATCGATCCTGACGATCACGGCGGTGCCGCCGTGCGCATCGCCGCGATGGGCCGCGGCGAAACGCCGGTCAGGGCGCCCGATGCCTATGTCGAGACCCTGTTCGACCAGCATGCCGAGGTTTTCGAGGATGTGCTCGTCGAGCAACTCGGCTATCACGTGCCGATGCTGGTACGCCAGCGCCTGCAGGCGCTGAAACTTGGGCCGTTCAAGCGGCTGCTCGATCTCGGCTGCGGCACGGGCCTCACCGGCGGCGCGCTACGCGACCTCTGCGAGGATATGACCGGCATCGACCTTTCGGAGAAGATGGTCGAGATCGCCCATGAGAAGGATCTCTACGAGACGCTTTTCGTCGCCGAGGTCGAGGATTTCCTCGACGACAATGATGAGGAAGCCTTCGACATCATCACCGCCACCGACGTGCTGCCCTATCTCGGCGCACTCGAACCGCTGTTCTTCGGCGCCGCCGAGAACCTGACGCAGGGCGGCCTGTTCATCTTCTCCTCGGAGACCCTGCCTGAAGAGACCCTCGCCGGCCGCGCCTACATGGTCGGCCCGCACCAGCGCTTCGCCCATGCCGACGCCTATGTGAAAGAACGCCTGGCGGCCACCGGCTTCGAACTCGTCGAGATATCGGATATCAACGTGCGCATGGAAGACGGCCAGCCGACACCCGGCCATCTGGTGATCGCCAGATATATCTCCTGAGATAATAGTTACACGATCGGCGAACTATCTGTTGCGTATTCCTTTCCGGCCTGATACTTAGTCGGTCGGTAAAGTTTTCCACCAAACAGGAAAGGTCGCCGCATGTCGCTCGTGTTCTATGGGCATCCGCTCGCCTCCTTCTGCCACAAGGTGCTGATCGCGCTTTACGAAAACGGCACGCCCTTCGAAAATCGCCTCGTCGATCTGTCCGACGAGGCCTCGCGCGCCGATCTTTTCCGCTTCTGGCCGATCGGCAAGATGCCGCTGCTCAGGGACGAAGCGCGCGACAGCACGGTTCCCGAGACGTCGATCATCATCGAATATCTCGACCATTATTATCCCGGCCCCGTTTCCCTGCTGCCGCTGGAAATCGACCGGGCGCTGCAGGTCCGCCTCTGGGATCGCTTCTTCGACCATTACGTCCAGGCGCCGATGCAGACCATCGTCAGCAATCGCCGGCGCCCCGAGGGCAAGGAGGACGAGACGGAGGTGGCCGCCTGCAAGGCAACGCTTGCCACCGCCTATGCGATGATCGAAAAACAGCTCTCCGAAAGCCCATGGATCTCAGGCGAGGCCTTTACCATGGCCGATTGCGCCGCAGCCCCCGCCCTCTTCTACGCCGAGACGCTGGTCCCGTTTTTAGAGGAGCAGCCGAAGCTTCGCGCCTATTACGACCGGCTTCTCGCCCGCCCGTCCTTTGCAAGGGCGCTGGAGGAAGCCCGCCCCTATTTCAAGTTCTATCCCTACCATGACAGGCTGCCTGGCCGCTTCCGGGATACGGCGGGATGATCGACGGCCAGGCGGGTCTTGACCGCATGTTCCACGCGCTTTCCGACCGCAGTCGCCGCGGCATGATCGACCGCCTCGGCCGCGGCCCGGCTTCCGTCACCGAGCTGGCCGCGCCGCTTGCGGTCGCCCTGCCGACGGTAATGAAACATCTGCAGGTGCTGGAGGAAAGCGGCCTCGTACTCTCCGAAAAATCCGGCCGGGTGCGAACCTACCGCCTGCAGCAGGATGCGCTTGCCGCCGTCGAACGCTGGGTGGAACAGCGAAAGAGCCGATTGACCGCCAGCTTCGACAGGCTGGATCAATATCTCGCCGAAGAACCGGAGACCTTTTCCGAATGACGACACGATCCACCGAACACGCCACCCTCGTCATCGAGCGCCACCTGAAGGCGCCGGTCTCTCGCGTCTTCCGCGCCTGGTCGACGCCGGAGGCCAAGCGCCAGTGGTTCGCCTGCCACGGCGAATGGCTGCCGCTGGAATACGGGCTCGATTTCAGACCGGGCGGTACGGAAAGGAACCACGTCGCGGACACCGATGGGCTTCTGCACGCCTATGACGCCCATTACATCGATATCGTGCCGGATACCCGCATCATCTATGCCTATGAGATGAAGCTCGGCGAAACCCGTATCTCCGCCTCGCTCACCACCGTCACCTTCGAAGCCCAAGCCGACGGCACCAGGATGGTCTTCACCGAGCAGGTGGTCTTTCTCGACGGCTACGCCGACAACGGCGCCCGCCTCCAGGGCACCGAGATCGGCCTCGACAATCTCGAACTCTTTCTCGAGCGCGAGGCGAGCCCGATCCACTAGCCGAATCTCAACCGCTTCACCTCTTCCGGGAGGCCGCAGCCTTTGCTGACATATTCAATGCCGCAGCGGCGCGAAAGAGCGCCTTCAACGCCTCCTCGTCGATCTCGTCGCCCTCATGGAAATCGATGGCGCGCCTCGTGTTGCCGTCGAGGCTGGAATTGAAGAGACCTGAAGGATCCTCCAATGAGGCGCCCTTGGCGAAGGTCAGCTTCACCGCGCTCTTATAGGTTTCGCCGGTGCAGATGATGCCGGAACGCTCCCACACCGGAACCCCTCGCCACTTCCATTCCTCGACCACCGCGGGCTCGGCTTGCTTGATGAGCGCCCGAACCCGGGCGAGCACTTCGCCGCGCCAATCGCCGAGTTCCTCGATCCTCGCATCGATCAGCTGAGATGGGGAGGCTCCCCCCTCTGCTTCCCGGGAATCGCTCTTCTTCATGGCTGCTGTCGGCTTCTTCATGGTTCCTCCCGCCCACCAATCGAGGGGTATTGGTTATCACATCCGTTCGCCGGGCAATCGGCTCGCCTGCTCCACCCAGGCGGCAAGCTGGGCTTCATCGATTTCGTCGTCCTCGCGGATGTCGAGGTAACGAACTTCCTTCTGCTTGGAATGACCGGGCGGCAGAGGCTGCAGCGACGCGCCCCGGAAGAATGCCACCTTGACGTATTTCGTGAAGCAATGAACGCCCAGGAACCAGCCCTCGCCCTCAATGCCGTAGAAGGGCGAGTTCCATTTAACTGCCTTATATACATTGGGCACGGTGCGTGTGATCAGTGCATCGAGGCGGCGCCCGACGTCGCTTTTCCAGCCCGGCATCGCGGCGATATAGGCCTGCACCGGAGCTTCGCCGTAACCCTTGGCGATCTGCGGATTGCCGCCCGAAAGAAGGGTCGGCTCCGCAGCCGTCGGCTTGGCGACGGTCTTCGTGGTGAGCGTCATTTGGGTCTTGGACGTCTTGCCGGCCATTGCGTCACTCCTAATCTCCCACACCATCTGCCGGCATAGGGCAGCAGGAAGAGGTAAAGACCGGCCAGCAACAGCGGGCCAAGCGGCAGCAGTGCCAAGACGCCGCCCCAGACGGTCGATCTCTCCTGTACCATGGCGATAATATTGAGAATGACCGCCACGGTAAAGGCAACGGACAGCCAGCGGGGGATCTGCCGCAACCAGTTGCTCCAGCTCAATAGGGCCTCCCCCGTTTAAATCAGCCCGGGCGGCCTCACTCTATCCGCGCCAGCACCTGCTCCAGATTTCCAAGGAACTGCGTCCACCCGCTTCTGGCGCCGCCGTAAGCCTGCCGCTGATCCGGCCGGAAACCCGACTGCTCCATACGCAGATGCGTTCCCGTGCCGGTCGGAGTGAGAGTCCAGGTGACGGTGCTTTCAAGACCGTAGGCATCCCAGCTATAGGACAGGGTCTTGTTCGGCTCGACCTCCAGAACCTTGCAGTCGACCGAGCCCCAATCGGCGTTGAAGCTGAAGCGATGATCAACGGCCGGCTTGAAGTCGCTTGTCATCAGCCACTCCTGGATCAGGTGCGGCTGGGTCAGCGCCCGCCAGATCTTTTCCGAAGGAAAAGGGATTTCCCGTTCGATGACGACGGAGCGCGTTTCTGTCGATATGTCGGTCATTGATCCATCCTTTTCAGCAAATCTTCGAGATCGTTGAAGCGGTTTTGCCAGAACCCGGCCATCTCGCTGGTCCAGTCGACCAGCGGAGCAAGCGCACCGAGCTGCGCGCTATAATGCGTCTGGCGGCCCTCATGGCGGTCGCGTACCAATCCGGCCTGCTTCAATATGCCGAGATGTTTTGAAACGACCGGCTGCGAGACCCCGGCCCGAGCCGTCAGAGCCCCCACCGTCTTCTCCCCTTCCCGGCACAACCGCTCGAACAGAGCCCGCCGGGTCGGATCAGCGAGCGTTTTGAACAGCGCGTCTTGAGCATCGGACATTTGTAATTCATACCTATTCAGCTATGAATTAACGTATAGCCACAGAGGTATGGGTGAGTCAAGCGATCAAGCTGGAGCGAGAAAGAAAACAGGCAGTACGCCGCAAGATCCTGATATAATTTATCCACGGACAACGGATAGCCTACAAGCTATACATTCCTATAATCTTCTTTCGCCGTGGAATATCGTCGGCACCGTAGCCGGACTGGGATCAATGGCTGTTCTCTTCCAACGCCGTACGCAACGACTGCAAGCCATCCGTGCCGCCAATCAGGCACCATTGGGAGGTCTCGCGTGCCAGCTGAAAGTCTGCGTTTGCCCGTTTTTCATCGCCTGCTGCCCGAAGCGCTTCGCCTCGACGAACATAAAACTCGTTGCACTGCTTCGCTTTCAGCGCCTGATCGTACTCCAGAATCGCGCTGCGATACTCCCGCTTGTTGAGGAACCAGTTGCCAAGCAGAAAATGGGCATGCGAGACCACTCGATTGCGGGTAAAACTGTAAATGCCTTCTTGCGGGACAACAAACTGGAGAACTTCTCCCACGGCGTCCGGTTCGGCCTCGGCCAAATGATCCAGTTCATCATCAATGGCGTCGAACTGATCATCCACCTGGCGGAGCGGCAGTTCAGCCCCGGCCACTCTTCCAGTTACGGAAGCCATACGATAGCACGCAGGTTCTGCGAGCGCGGCCCGTCCCAGTCTCAGCCAAAGATCGGCGCTCGACGAAATGGCGGCGTCAGGGGGATTTGCCAGGGATCGGGCGAACACCTCGCGCATATATAATCGATCCTTTTCGCTGGTTACGTCAAAGCACGTGCGGGCTATATCGAAATAGCTTGAGCGCGCCAGTGCCGCATCCATGCGAGACAGGGCCGGCAAGTAGGCTTCGGACGCCGGGCGATCGCCCTGCTGTTTGGAATAGCGTGCAACGACGTTTTCTTTCTGACCGCCGGCCGCCAGAGGCGGACCGCTTGCCGCATCACCGCCAATAACAGTCGCTTCGTTTCCGCCCGCCGGAACCAGAGCGGTCGAATCGAACGGCCGGAGTGGCCCCACGTCGTAAAGCCTATCGGCCGGAGCCGTCAGCAGCCAATGGAATTGACTGGCGAGTTGGACATCGCCATCGACAAAATTGCCGATCGCGTTCGACAGGAATTTACTAATCAGCAGCCTTCGCATTTCCTCCGGGAAGGCGTCCAGGTTTGAACCGTTGCTGCGCGGCGGAATGGCGGCCCATACTGCTGCGATGGTTTGTGGGTCCTTTGCAAAGTTGAGCGTCAGCTTCCAGGATGCAAGCGATCGTTCGATCTGCATGCGCGCCTCCGGCGTTGCCGCGTGGTATAGGTCGGCAAGGACCCGCAGTTTGCGTTCACGTTCTGCTGCTACCGTTGCGATAGTGGGACCAATCAATACTCGCTCCGAGCCTCGCAGCCAGCTCTCGCCGAGCAGTTGATCCTGGCGGCGGCGCAGTTCGGCCAGCCATCCGCGGTTTTTGACATCGCGCACGAGTAGGTCGGCGTCCTTGCCGCGATCGCTGAAATTCGTCTGCTCGGACTTGACGACGAAGTCTATCAAATCGAAGAGCGTACTGTCAGGCAGCCGATCGTCGCTTGCAACGCTATTGAGCGCAGAGACAACAATCTCGGAAACGACGGTTTCGACGGGCTTATCCAGGTCATCCTTCAGCTGCCAGAAGTTCGAGATTGCGATCGGTATCGAGACGAGCACCATCAAGGACACAAAGAGCTCGCACAGGAAAATGGGGCGCTCGTACTCGCGCCAATTATTGCGCAAGGCGTCCGGTCTCGGTTTCCTTGACCACAGCCCAAGACGGTCGGCATACATCACCCGCTGCAGCGCCGCTCCGACCGCCAGTCGGTTGAGCAAGAACGCCATAGCGATGCGGCCGCCGAATAGAACAGGAATGGCTGCCAAGGCACTGATCTGCGCGGTGTCGTTGGCCAACGAGAAGCCGCCCATCGCAATCGCTGCCAGAACCAGAAGAAAAAGGCCACCTTGCCAGGCCAATCCGGCAGATACCAACCGCGTTGTCGGAATGACTAAGGTTTTGAAGTCAATACGGAACGGCCAGCGACCACGGTCGACCGTTTCCTTGTGGAATTTGACCAACTCAGCCGTTTCCAAGGCGAAAAGCCTGTCTTCTGCCGGAAAGACCGGCATCCCAGTGCGTCCGTCCGAATAGGCGGCCCGCCCGGCCGCTCGACGTTGCAATACGCTACGAGCCGATTGCGCATGCGCCAGCCACGAGAAATAAATCATCGCGGTCTCTTGACCGCAAAGATGCACAAGGGTGGCCGGACGCTCCCCAAATCTGCATTGCTGCTCGATCGCTTCAACGACAGCAGAAATGCCGTGCCCTTCGGCAAACTCCCTTACGGTTTCCAGCCCTTGAAGCCCGATTTGCGGAAGAATCGATGGAAACTCGCGACCAATAGCTTCGAGGAAAAGCTCGTGACGTTGCAGGCTCATTCCCGCAGCGAGATCAAACAGCTCGATCCACGGTTGAGCCTCGTACTGCGCCGGATCAGTTCCCCAGGGGCGCCCTTTTTCCCGGGCCACAATTTCGTTCAAGCGCACAAAGACTAAACCATCATCCCCGTCATCGTTCGGCTCGATCTCGAGCGAAAATTCCGCAGGCTTTACGGCCGGTGTTTCGGGTTGCGGCATTTCGCCCGGCTTATCCAATTTCCGCTGCTCATCCGAGTCGTCGGCGGCATCAGTCCTCGTCAGCAGCGCAAGGTCGGCATTCCTCTCCGGATCGTCCCACCCCTCGATGGTCAAAGCCGGCAAGTCGACATGCTGCGCACTCGCCCAGTTCAGCGCCGCTTCTTTCGCGCCGACCAACCGCTGGAATCCCTCCGGATCCTCATCGGGCCGAAAATCGCGCAGCCGCCGGGCATAGGCGCGTCGAATGTCGTTCTCATCCTGAGTCGGTGCGATCTGCAGGAGCGTCCAGCAAGTTTCAGCCATGGGATCAAAGCATTCTGTGTTCGAACTGGTTCAATGTTTCGGCGAATGCGCGGCGTACGGCTCCGAGATCGTGGTTCGCCTGATCGTTCAGCGCGGTTTCGAATTGTAGGAGAAGCTGCGCGATATGCTCCCGCACGGGTCCGAGCGATTCGACGTATAGTCTTTCCGCCCGCGCGATCAGCGAACGATTTTCCTGCTGGTCGCGTGGCGCTAGCTTGATGGACGCGAGTGCCGCGAAGCTCTTGTCGAGTTCGTGGTCGCTGAGATTGGATTGGTTGCGGAAGACTTTCCGTTCGACATGCTTCGTCGAAGTCACCTTGACCTCGACTTCCAGGGCACCGTTGATGTCATAGGTGAATCGTACGCCTACAGATTCCCGGCCGGCTGGCCCCGGCGGGACCGATACATCCACGGTGCCGATCCGCACATTCTGGGACGGCCGCATGTGCTCCCCCTGCAGCACCTCGATGCTTACGTGCGTCTGCATGTTCGACGCCGTCCAATAGATATTTTCCCGGCTGATGGGGACTACGGCATTGCGCTCGATGATTGGTGACAGAATGACACCATCAGGCGCCCTTGGATCGAGGACCGACGTCCCCAGGGTGAAGGGGCATACATCGGTCATGATGATTTCATCGAGAGCACCGCGGCGATGCTTTAAGCCCGCCTGCACCGCTGCACCGATCGCAATGGCGTGGTCGGGCCGCGCATGGATCAACGGAAAGCGGCCGAACAGCCTAGTAACGAGGTTGCGCACCAGCGGCATCCTTGTGGCGCCGCCGACCAAGACGATCTGATCGATCTTGGCAATGTCGATGCGGGCGTCGCGAACGGCGCTTTCGATCGGCGTACGCATCCGCCTCAAGAGCGGCGCTGCCGCCTCCTCGAATGCAGCACGGCTGACTTCCCCTGCGCATTGGGTCTTGCCGAGCGAGAAATCATAAGCCGCTTCCGCCTTGTCGGTCAGCGCGAGTTTGAGCGCTTCCGCCTCGCGCAGCAGTCGCGCCCGCTCGGCCGGATCGAGCCTGGCTTCGTTCAACTTATGCCGCTTGACCAGGAATTCGACGAACACATCACGAAAATCATTGCCGCCAAGCAGGGAATCGCCAGCAGACGCCCGGATTTCCATCACGTTCTCGTACTTGTGCAGAAGCGATACGTCGAACGTTCCGCCACCAAGGTCGAGGATCAGGAAACAACCGTCTCCGGTCGCCTCCAACCCATGCGCCAGCGCCGCTGCTGTTGGCTCATTGATCAACCGCTCGACATTCAGACCGGCGAGCCGCGCCGCATCCAGCGTTGCCTTGCGCTGCGGATCGTTGAAATAGGCGGGAACCGAAATCACCGCCTCGACGATCTTTTCGCCAAGCTTGGCCTCGACATCGTCCTTGAGCGACTTCAGCACCAGCGCCGACAGTTCCTCGGCCCGCCAGGACTTGCCGACGAGCTGTGCGCTGTTGGCGCTTCCCATCCACCGCTTGAAGGAGGCGACGGAGCGCTCCGGATGCGTGATCAACCGGTCGGCCGCCGCCCGTCCCACCAGCAACACGCCGTCATCGGCAACGCTGACCGCCGACGGCGTCAGGGTTTCGCCAAGCGCATTGGGAACGAGTTCCGCACCACTCTCGGACCAGACCGCCACCAACGAATTGGATGTGCCAAGATCGATACCGACAATTGCCATAAAAACCTCAAATACGAATAGGGTGGCGCGCCCGCTACCTGGATGGAAACAATGGGTCGTCTTCTATCCCGCGCGGGTCATCCTAGTTCGAGAACTGGCCGCACTGCGTGTTCGACTCGGTACGGCATGAAGCCGGGCGGCGAGCAAAAATGCGCTTTGGGCGACCAACGATTGACGGGAACTGGATATTTGGAGGGTGTGGGATGCATTCTCAATAACAGGCGAGATGTCTTTATACATCTCATAGTTGATCTAAATTGCAACATGCTTCAAAAAGCCGATAAAAATTTATAGATGGATGTGTTGACCTTCAGAGTCCGGCTTGGCGTCAGGTCGCGCAATCATAACCGGCCCTCCGGACAGTCGCGGCAGGATCGCCGTCAGACACGACCTAACTCGCCAGCACCTCATACAGTAAAAACGCCGAAAGCCACGGGCGGCTTCCGGCGATTCAGACTTACCCGCTTCGTTCGACCTCAGGAACCGGAAACGACCTTCAGATTGCCGCCATGGCTGCCGCCTGCGAAAACCTGCTTGCGGCCGAACTCGTTGTTGAAGGCCAGGCGCTGCTGCTCGCGGGTGATGCCGAGCTCAGGGAAGAGCAACTCGGCGACGCGATAGGCTTCTTCAAGGTGCGGATAACCGGAGCCGATCACCGTATCGATGCCGATCTCCTGGTATTCCGCAAGGCGCGCGGCCACCGTCTTCGGCGAGCCCACAAGCGCCGTGCCGGCGCCAGCGCGCACCAGACCGACGCCAGCCCAGAGATTCGGCGAGACCTCGAGCTTGTCACGGCGGCCGCCGTGAAGGGCAGCCATGCGCTTCTGGCCGACCGAGTCGGATTCATGGACGAAGCGCTCCTGCGCCTCGCGGATGGTATCGTCGTCGAGGTGGCGGATCAGCCGCTCCGCCGCCTCCCATGCCTCTTCGTCGGTTTCGCGCACGATGAAATGCAGGCGGATACCAAAGCTCACCTCACGGCCACGCTCGGCGGCGGCCTTGCGCACCTTGGCGACCTTTTCGGCCACCTGCGCCGGCGGCTCACCCCAGGTCAGATACTTGTCGACGCGGCCGACCGAGAAATCGATGCCGGCATCCGACGAGCCGCCGAAATAGAGCGGCGGGCGCGGGTTCTGCACCGAGGGAAAGCCAAGGCGCGCGTTGGTCGCTTTGATATATTTTCCGTCAAAGCTCGCCGTGCCCTTGTCCAGCAGTTCCTCGAAGACGGTGAAGAACTCCTCGGCATGGGCATAACGCTCGTCATGTTCGAGATGGATGCCGTCACCGGCAAGCTCGGCCGGGCTGCCGCCGACGACGATATTGAGCAGCAGGCGGCCGTTGGAGATGCGGTCGAGCGTCGTCGCCAGGCGCGCGTAATAGGCCGGCGACGCCGTGCCGGGGCGGATCGCCACCAGGAACTGCAGCTTCTCGGTCTTGGCTGCGAGCGCCGCTGCCGTCACGAAGGATTCCTCGCAGGCAACCCCTGTCGGCAACAGCACGCCGGAATAGCCGAGCCGGTCGACGGCCTGGGCGATCTGCGTGAGATAGCCGATCTCGGGCGCGCGGTTGAGATCGGCGGAACCGAGATAGGTGCCGTCGCCCGATGTCGGGATGAACCAGAGGAAATTGATGGGATCGGATGTGGCGGTCATGGAAACGGTCCTTTGCTGCGAAATTCGAAAATCAGCCCGCGCGGTTTAGCTGGCCTCCGGCATGCGACCACATGCAGGACATATCTGGCGCGCCGCCACGCGGATGCTTAGGAGGATCGCGGTGGCGGCGGAGCGAATGCCGGGGCTTTGGTTGCGCGTGAACATCTGAAATATCCTGTCGATCGATCGCGGCTGGCAGGAAGCGGGAGTCGCCTTCGATCGCCGGAATATTGCCATAGACTACAAATTATATCGACAATATCAATTTTCCATTGTCGTCCGCTTCGAGGAATAATTTTTCCCGTTCTGTTGCTCGTCGGCAAGCGCCTGCCGATAGCGGCCTTCTTTCGCTATCCCTCCCGACGTTCGGCAGCCAGCCGCTCCCGGATAAAGCCGGCCCCGCCGGCAAGGCGCCTCGCCAGCAGGCTGGTGGGATCGACCATGCGCCAATAGGGCGTGATCGTCGAAACCGGTTCACCCTTTTGCAGCGCGAGGAAGGACAGATCGGCAATCGCGCGCAGATGCCGCTGCACGGTGACCGGACAACAGGCGTCCGCCCCGTATTCGGCAGCGAGGCGGCGGCGAAGGATGCCAAGCTCGGTGAAAACACCTTGCTGCGCCGATCGAATCTCTTCTGCGACCATCTGCTGCGATGGAATAAGCATCGACTGCATTCCACTGCGGCCTTTACGCCGCGGCTCGATCGTCGGAACTTCGCGCATGTCATCCCCGTACACATTTGCCTGGTTCCCATCTAGGGCTGAGGCGAACGGCGACCAGCCTCATATCCGTCTATCGCAAGGAAGTCCGTCTTCACGGCTTTTCTGCCCCGGCCGTTTCGGTTAATCCTCAGGGCCTCGCACTCCGGATAAGGACAGGACATATGGCTAAAGTCGCATTCATCGGTCTCGGCGTCATGGGTTTTCCCATGGCCGGTCATCTGAAGACGAAGGGCGGCCACGATGTCACCGTCTATAATCGTACGGCCGAAAAAGCCGTCGCCTGGGCAGAAAAATTCTCCGGCAAATCCGCATCCACCCCGGCCGAGGCTGCCGCAGGCGCCGATTTCGTCTTCGTCTGCGTCGGCAATGACGAAGATCTCCGGTCGGTGACATCGGGAGAAAACGGCGTCCTGCACGGCATGAGGCCGGGGTCGGTGCTGATCGACAACACCACCGCCAGCGCCGAGGTCGCCCGCGAACTTTATGCCGCGGCCAAGGAAAAAGGCGTCGATTTCATCGACGCTCCCGTTTCCGGCGGCCAAGCCGGCGCTGAAAACGGCGTCCTGACCGTGATGTGCGGCGGCGACGAGGCCGCCTTCGAACGCGCCAGGCCCGTTATCGACGCCTATGCCCGCATGGTCGGCCTGATGGGGCCGGCAGGCTCTGGCCAACTGACCAAGATGGTCAACCAGATCTGCATCGCCGGCCTCGTCCAGGGGCTTGCCGAAGGGCTGCATTTCGGCAAGCGCGCCGGCCTTGATATCGAAAAGGTCGTCGAGGTGATTTCCAAGGGTGCGGCGGGCTCCTGGCAGATGGAAAACCGCCACAAGACCATGAACGCGGGCAAATATGATTTCGGCTTCGCGGTCGACTGGATGCGCAAGGATCTCGGAATCGTGCTCACCGAATCCCGCCGCAACGGCGCCAAGCTGCCGGTCACCGCCCTCGTCGACCAGTTCTATGGCGACGTCCAGGCGATGGGCGGCAATCGCTGGGATACATCCTCGCTGCTCGCCCGTCTCGAAAAATGATTGCCCCCTCCTCCGATGCAGCCGAACTGATCGCGCATCTCGAAACGCTGCGTTCGGAGGAGAATATCGCCGGCATGGCGCGCTTCGGCATCGTCACCACCAGCGCCCTCGGCATTCCCAATCCCGATGTCAAGGCGATCGCCAGGCAAGCGAAGAAGGATCACGCCAGAGCAATGAATCTCTGGCGTAGCGACATCCGCGAAGCCCGTCTGCTCGCCCTCTTTACAGCCGAGCCGAGCCGGCTGACGGCGGAAGAAGCCCGGAATTGGACCAATGATTTCAACTCCTGGGAAATCGTCGATTGCGCTGCCGACCTTTTCGTCGAGGCCCGGCTGGACGAACTCATCGCAGAATTCGCTGACGACGAGCGCGAATTTGTCAGGCGCACTGCCTTCGCCATGATTGCAGGCGCCGCCGTCCATCGCAAGACAGAGCCCGACACCAGCATCCTTGCCTGGCTGCCGCTGATCAGAGCCCATTCGGGCGACCCTCGGAACTTCGTGCGCAAGGCGATCAATTGGGCGCTCCGCAGCATCGGCAAGCGCAATCTCGCCTGCCATACGCCGGCGCTCGCCCTTGCAAGGGCGCTCGCGGAAAGCTCTGACAAAACTGCCCGCTGGATCGGCAAGGACGCCGTCAAGGAATTGGCCGGCGAAAAGCTAACGACACGGCTGAAATAAACGCATGCAGGCGTCAAGCTGAAGCCCTTCTTCGTCAATGCTGCCTTATGAATGCTGCCGGGATTTTTCGACCAGGAAATCGATCAGCACCCTCACTGCCGGCGGCATGCCCTTGGCGGTCGTGAAGACGATATAAAACTGGCTCTCCTCCGACTGCCAATCCGGCAGCACCCGCACCAGTCTGCCGGTCTGGAGATCGGCTTCGCAGGCGCTTTCGAGCAAAAGCCCGAAGCCGAGACCGGCACGGGCCGCGTCGAGGATGGCGGTCATGCTGCGGCAGGTGAGCCGCGGCTGATGCCGAATCACCCGTTTGGCATCATTCGGTCCGATCAATTCCCAGCTGTGGAACGACACCCATGACGTCATGGCCAGCGTCGGAAGCTCGGCGAGTTCGTCCACACAATTCAGGCCGCCGGTGCGCTCGACCAGCGAGGGACTTGCGACCAGAATACGCCGCGCCCGCTCGAGCTTGCGCATCGTCAAGCTCGTCTGCGTCTCCGGCTCGTTGGTTGCCCTCACCTCAAGATCGATCCGTTCGTTGATGAGGTCGGCGCGCCGGTCGGAGCCGATGATCTGCAGCTTGATCTTCGGATAGCGTTCCAGGAATTCAGGCAGGATTCCGCCGACGGAGATATCGACGAGGCCGAGCGGGCAGCCCATCCGCACCACACCTTGCGGATCGGATTGAGCCTCGCTGACGATCGACTTGGCGCGGTCGGCTTCTTGTAAAATGGTCTGGCATCTTTCGTAGAAAGCCTGACCGATCTCCGTCACCCGGAAATGGCGTGTCGAGCGTTCTATTAGCCTTGCGCCAAGCCCTTCCTCAAGGCGGCTGACCCGCCTGCTCAGCTTCGATCGCGGGATCTTGAGATCGCGACTTGCAGAAGCGAAGCCGCCGCTGGAGACGACAGCGGCGAAATAATAGTAGTCATTGAGATCGTCCATAAGAACAAGCTGCCCGCGAGGAGGAAATGAATGCCGGCCCCCTGCAGAGGTTGTATCCCCTCTCCCAAAAAGCTGTAATCACATTGTCGGCATTGGATTTTCTTTGCGCGACCTGTTACGGCAACGCCGGCCGACGGCCAAAACGGAAGAGACCAACAGTTGCGTGCGCGCGACGATGCTGTCGACCGATCCAGCTCGCTTGAAAATTGAAATGGGAGTGTCTCTAGAACAAACTTGGCAAGAAACCGGCGTGCGATACGCACCGAACCGGTTCGGCTCCTCAGAAAAGGCTTCTGAAAGATGCCCAGAGGACTGCGTGTCAAACACGCTGCAAGGACGGTCCGGCAGGGAAGACCGGACCCGTCCCCGTAGCTGATCGGAGGTCACTCGGATCAGAAACTGATTTGAAGTGCCCCCGGTCCGAAGACCGGGAGCATCCACTAAGTGGATTAGAACGAACGCTGCAGGCGGAAGTAGCCCGTCGTGGAGTCGTCGCCATCATCCGGATCGAGGTACTGAACCGAAGCCTTGGCATAGAAGTTGTCGACGATCTGGTAATCAACCGTCAGACCGACCTTCCAAGCATCGCCGAGACCGTCGTAGTCATCCGGAACAGCCTTGCCACCGCCGAAGTAGTTGCCGTAGTACTGAACGGCCGGGGTGATCTTCAGCTTGTCGGTTGCCTTGATGGCGTATTCGGCAGCAACAGCCCACTCAGCCGAAGAGTAGTAGGAGTTCGGGCCGGAGGAGTATACGCCAGCGAGGCCGAGCGTGCCGGGGCCGATGTCAACCGTACCCATTGCGCGGATTGCGCCATCTTCGTTGTCGAAGTCCCAGCCGCCAGTAACCTGGTAGCTGAACGCGCCAGCCGTGCCGCCGACGCCGAAGGCAACGCCAACGTTGTTGGCTTCTTCGCCAGCCTTGTAAACGCCGTCTTCCAGTTCGTCGACGCTGAGACCGGCGTAGAAGGTGCCGCTTTCATACTGGTAACGCATGGAGTTATGCAGCGTTACGACAGAACCGATGTCGTCGGTTTCGCCGGAGAGGCCGTCGTCCCACCAGCTGTAGAACAGACCAGCGCGGAAGCCCGCGATGTCGAGGTAAGCGGAGTCGAGGATGGCGTCCTGATCGGTGGCGTTGTCAGCATTGAACTGCATGACGATGACGCCGGTCAGCGGACCATACTCGGTGTCGCTCTTGGCCGTGAACTGAACCTGACCGCGGGTAACGGCATCCCAGTCCGAATCGCCGCCGACATCTTCGCCGACGTTAACCTGGAAACGGATGTAACCTTCGATCTTGAGGCAGGTTTCGGTGCCCGGGATGTAGAAGTAGCCGGTGCCGTAAGCGTCGCAGACGCGAACATATTCAACCGGTTCCGGCTCAGCAGCAACGATAGCGTCAGCTGCAAGAACCGGCGTCGATGCAGCAAATGCTGCTGCTGATGCAAGCAAAACCATTCTGATGTTCATTTACCAATCCATTCCTTTGTCGATCGGGGCTGGCTTCCAATCGGGTAGTCGATTTGAAGCCGGCCCAGTTTGAACAGCCATCTCGGCGTGCGGATCGATCGAACCGCCAAACCGTCATCCCATATGAGGTCCTCTCAAGCAATTCTCGACACACGCAAGATGGCCCCCCTAGAGCAAGTTTCCCCGGCAACGTGATTTTTATACAACAATTTCAATTATCTAGACGACAGAAACGCCAAGCGGCCTCGCGACGGAAATCCTCCATCGCAAGCCGCAAACGCTACGCCCCATTTGTCAAATTCTCCACCGTTCGACCCCCGTCGAACATATTGGTGAAGTGCATAAACTCTACCGCCGGCTAATCAACACATACAAGGCAGCAGTTTAGAACATCGTGTCCTGAATTCGATACCAATGAGACGAAATGATGACACAACGCGCACTGGTTCCATTCAACATAGCCTCGTATTTCTTACCAGGCTATGTATTTTTCCGAACCTAGGCGGGATTCGAGCGTTTTTTCGCTATTTCTGAGGCTTTTCTGCAGTCTTGATCGCATTTCACCCCTCCGCACTTACCGGATTGGCGCACTCAGATGTGGCCGGATCGACTCAGATAGCACAATCCTCAGGCCTTCGGGTCGTGCGCCGAACGCCGATTTCAATCCTCATTGGATTTGGCATTGTCGAGAATCATATAGTCGAGCGGCAGTTGCGTCGAATACTTGATCTGCTCCATCGCAAAGGCGGAGGAGACGTCGCGAATCTCGATTTTGGCGATCATCCGCTTATAAAAGGCGTCATAGGCGGCGATATCCGGCACGACGACTCGCAGGAGATAGTCGACATCGCCGCTCATCCGGTAGAATTCCACCACTTCGGGGAATTCGGCGACCACCTCGGAAAAGCGCCGCAGCCATTCGATCGAATGGGTGGCCGTGCGAATCGACACGAAGACCGTGACCTTGGTGTTGACCTTCTCCGGATCAAGGATGGCGACTCGGCGCTTGATGACGCCATCTTCTTCCATTTTCTGGATGCGCCGCCAGCATGGCGTCGTCGACAGCCCGACTTTTTTGGCGAGGTCGGCCACGGCCAGGGTCGAATCTTCTTGTAGAAGACGCAGTATTTTTCGGTCGAGGCGATCCATGCGAGCAACAGTCCTTTCGAATTATTTTCTTTGTATAACGCGATTCCGCCCGACGAAAAGAATTTTGTTTCAGGAAAGCAGCATTTTTGTCCGATCCCGCAAGACCGGGAGCAATTCTTCCTCGAACCACGGATTGCGCTTCAGCCAGCCGCTGTTGCGCCAGCTCGGATGCGGCAGTGGCAGCACCGCCGGCGACCGATTGGACAGAAGGCTGTCCCGCCACGCCCGCACCGTCTCAGTCATATTGCCCCGCCTTTCCGCCCCCATATGCCAGGCCTGCGCATATTGGCCGATGACCAGCACCAGTTCGATCTGCGGCATGGCCGCAATCACCCGTTGCCGCCAGAACGGCGCGCATTCGCGACGCGGCGGCAGATCCGCGCCCTCGGCGTCATAGCCGGGAAAGCAGAAACCCATCGGCACGATGGCGAATCGGTCGCGGTCGTAGAAGCTTGCTGTATCAACGCCGAGCCATGACCGCAGCCGGTCGCCCGAAGCATCGTCGAACGGCAGGCCGCTCTCATGCACCCGAAGCCCGGGCGCCTGCCCGGCGATCAGGATGCGTGCGCTCGACGAAATCACTGCCACCGGCCGCGGCTCGTGCGGCAGCCGATATGCGAGGCCTTTCAACGGCGCGTCACGACAGATACGGCAGGAGGCGATTTCCAGCCGCATGCCTTCCAGTCCGATTTCATTCGTCATGACCTCACTCCCATCCGACGATCCGCCTGATGAAGCGCAGGGGGCCATCGGAAGCAGACCTCTGGCGCGCGTGGTCGCGCACATCGCGCGGTCGCTCGAAAGTCCCCACCCAGAGCCCCGCCTTCGCGGCCCTCGCCTCGGCCTCCTCCTTGCCGTAATCGCCATAGGAGATTGCCATGCCCCGGCGCACCATAGCGGCGTTGATGTCGCCGATCGTCCCGCTCCGGCAGATGACAAGCAGTCTGTCGTAGCGGTCGCGCCGGCTGCCCCGGCAAAGCGTTCCCGATGCCAGAACCATGCCCTGCAGCGCCTCACGCGCCGCCCGCCCGCAGGCCCAGGCATGTCCCGCGCGCTCGCAGCTCTGGTTGAGCTCCGGTGCATCGATGCCTTCGAGGCGCAAACGTTCCTCTCCTAAAGTCAGACTGTCGCCATCGGCAGCATGGAAAGCGCCCGCATGTTCGATTCTTCCTGCATCGTTGAGCTTGGCGGCGATCAGCGCCAGGAGCGCCAGCAGGGCAAGAGCGGTCACGCCGTCGCGAATCAGGCGCAGGCTCCGTGTCACGCTTTCGCCTCCTTAAAAAACAAATCCTTGGCAAAGATGGCAAACATCTTCTTAAGAATTGCCGGTTAAGCTCTTATCCACCCTGGGATGAAGTTTCAACGTGCACATGAGTACCGGCGTAAGCACATCGACCGACAAGATTATCGTCGACAGGTCGCGCAGCCACCGCAACAAGGCCGTTTCCAAGGCCGTGCGGCAAACGCGCGAACGTCTTCAGTCCGGCCATGCGTCCAATTCCTCCTTCGACCGTGACGCGCTCAAGATGTATGTGGCGTCGATGCTGCAGAGCGCGACGATCATGCCGCTCTTCGTCGTCATCATCACCGCCCTCGGTGTTTATTTCACGCAGGATACGCAGTTGCTTTTGTGGGCGCTGCTGACGCTCACCTGTCACACCGGCAATATCCTGCTGGCGCGGCGCGCGCGCCGTCAGGAAATCACCTCCGAGAGCGCCCGCAAATGGCGCCGCCTGCTGCTGCTCGGCCAGTTGCTGCTCGGCTGCTGCTGGGCGGTCTTCGCGCTGCAGGGCTGCGATACCTGCGAGCCGTCGAGCTTCATCCTTTATAAAGGTGCGACGCTTTTGATCGCGCTCTCCGTCACGGCGATGTCGAATTTCATGCTGACGCCTGCCGTGCTCGCTACCTTCGCGCCGGCGGTTCTGGCCCTCGCCGCCAAGAGCGGCCTGTCCCGCGACCTTCTCGAAATCAGCCTGACGGGGCTCTTCACCAGCACCCTCGTCTTCTTCAACTATATCAGCGACCGGCTGTTCAAGTCGAACCTCAGGATCCTTTCCTACCAGTCGGAAAAGGACGACCTGATCGCCGAGCTTGAAGTGGCGAAATCGATGTCGGACGAGGCGCGCCGCCGCGCCGAGGAGGCAAACCTCGCCAAGTCCCGCTTCCTTGCCTCCATGTCGCACGAGCTCAGGACCCCGCTCAACGCTATCCTCGGCTTCTCCGAGGTGATGTCGGCCGAAGTCATGGGGCCGCTCGCCAATCCGACCTACAAGGAATATGCCGGCGATATCCACCGCTCCGGCCAGCATCTGCTCGATCTCATCAATGAGATCCTCGACCTCTCCCGCATCGAGGCCGGCAAATACGAGTTGAGCGAGGAGGCGATATCGCTTCTCGATATCACCGAGGATTGCATCGGCATGGTGCAGTTGCGCGCCCGCGCCAAGAACATCGCCATTTCGGATCAATTCGAGCGGCAGCTGCCGGCCATCTGGGCGGACGAAAAGTCGATGCGCCAAGTGGTGCTCAACCTTCTCTCCAATGCGGTCAAGTTCACCCCGCAGGGCGGCGAAATCAACGTCAAGGTCGGCTGGACGGCCGGCGGCGGTCAGTACATTTCGATCAAGGACAACGGCCCCGGCATTCCGGAAGAAGAGATTCCCGTCGTCCTGTCGGCCTTCGGCCAGGGCTCGATCGCCATCAAGAGCGCCGAACAGGGCACCGGCCTCGGCCTGCCGATCGTCCAGGCGATCCTTGCCAAGCATGACGGACAGTTCCTGCTGAAATCGAAGCTGCGCGAGGGCACCGAGGTCATCGCCATCCTGCCCGCCAAGCGCGTGCTCCAAAGCCTGCCGGCCGTGGAAGAGGCCCAGGCCGTCGCCCGCAAGCGCAAGAGTTTCGCCTGATTCAGCTAAAGCATAATGCCGAAAAGTGTGAGCGGTTTTCGGACGACATCATGCGGATCCAAAGAAGATATGTTTGCCGAGGATGAAGCCGAGATAGAGGCAGCAGGCTGCGATCATGCAGCTCACCGCAAAGGAGCCGAGATCCTTGGCATGTTTGCCGACGATCGAAATCTCGGGCGAAATCCGGTCGATCACCTCTTCGACGGCGGTATTCATCGCCTCCATCGAAAACAGCCCGAGAAACAGCAACACTGCAACGACGATCTCGCCGGCGCTCGCCCCGACCAGCGCCAGCGCCGCGATCGAAATGACTGAGAACCCGAGTTCTTGGCGGAAGGCTGCCTCTCTTAGAACTCGCAGGAAGCCTGCCCAGGAATAGCTGGCGGCGGCGATGAAGTGCCGAATTCCGGTCTCTTTCGTCACCGCAGGCTTCGTCAAGGCGCCCTCTCCTCTCGCAGACCGGGAAAGGCTTTGCCGCCCCGCTTGATGACCGAATACGCAGATACCGAATCCATCTGGGCGGCGCAAGCGAAGCCGCGTGCGGATCGGCGGCGCCGACCGCGCGTCAATCCTTGCCGCTCACACCGGCCTGGGCAAACGTCGCCATGCCGGAATGGCAGGCAGCGGCGGCTTTGACGATGCCGGCGGCGAGCGCTGCGCCCGTGCCTTCGCCGAGCCGCATGCCAAGCGCCAGAAGCGGCGTCTTGCCGAGCATCTCGATCGCGCGCAGATGTCCGGGCTCTGCGGAAACGTGGCCGATCAGGCAATGATCGAGCGCGGAGGGATTGGCGGCTTTGAGGATCGCCGCAGCAGCAGTCGCGACATAACCATCGATCAGCACCGGAATGCGCTCCATCCGCGCGGCAAGGATGGCACCGGCCATCGCCGCGATCTCACGGCCGCCGAGGCGTCGCATGATTTCCAGCGGATCGTCGAGATGATCGCCGTGGAGCTCGACGGCCTTTTCCACCGCCGCGACCTTGCGCTCCAGCATCTCGCCTTCCGAGCCGGTGCCGGGTCCGACCCAGTCCCGCGCCGAACCGCCATAGAGCGCATAATTGATCGCCGCGGCAATCGTCGTATTGCCGATGCCCATTTCGCCGACGCAGAGCAGGTCGGTGCCGCCGGCAATCGCCTCCATGCCGAAAGCCATGGTTGCGGCGCAATCGCGCTCGGAAAGCGCCGCTTCCTCGGTGATGTCGCCGGTGGGGTAATCCAGCGCCAGATCGAACACCTTCAGCCCGAGATCGTAAGCGACGCAGATCTGGTTGATCGCAGCCCCCCCGGCGGCGAAATTCTCCACCATCTGCTGCGTCACAGCCGGCGGAAAGGGCGTGATTCCCTGCTTGGTGACGCCGTGATTGCCGGCGAAGATCGCCACCAGCGGCCGGTTGACGGCAGGGGAGCGGCCCGTCCAGGCGGCAAGCCAGAAGGCGATTTCCTCGAGTCGCCCGAGCGCGCCCGGCGGCTTGGTCAGCTGCGCGTCGCGTTCGCGCGCGGCCACCAGCGCACGGGCGTCCGGCCCCGGCAGGTCGCGGAGCAGGGTACGGAAATCGTCGAACGGCAGGCCTGAAACGCTCATCTGTGCGGTTTTCCTATGAATCCGGGTATTCTTGTTTTCACGCAAACCACTTGTTTGCGTCGAGCAAATCAGCTTCTTTGCGGGTCGCAATTCTCTTAAAGCGGGCCGACGGGGCGAACAACACCAAAAGTACCGCCGCGACCATAAGCCAACGTGATAAGCCGAAACCTTGAGCAGAACGAAGCAGAATGAAGATCAAGGACCATGCGGTCGATACCGCCCGCGCCGTCGCCTTTCTCAGCCGCATTCCCATGCCGCAATCGCTGTTCAAAACCTATGACGGCAGGCTCGGCCGGCTGGTGCGCGCCTTTCCCTTCGCCGGCATCGTCATCGGCCTCGTTCCCGCATTCGCCCTCTTCTTGGCTTTGGGGCTGCGCGCCGATCCGCTGATGGCCGCCCTGATCGCCCTTTCCATCCAGGTCATCGTCACCGGCGCGCTGCACGAGGATGGTCTGGCCGATACCGCCGACGGCATTGGCGGCGGCAAGAGCCGCGAGCACAGCCTCGCCATCATGAAGGACAGCCGGATCGGCACCTATGGAGCGATCGCGCTGATCCTCTCCTTCGCGATCCGCGCCGCAGCACTTGCCACCATTGCCCGCCACGCCTCGCCGCTCACGTCGGCCCTTGCCATTCCCGCCGTCGCCGCGCTCAGCCGTGGCGCCATCGCCTGGCACTGGCAGCGGCTGCCGCCGGCCAAGGCCGATGGCATCGCCGCTTCGACCGGCCAGCCGGATGAAGCGGCGATGCAATTTGCCCTCGCCTCGGCCGGCCTCGTCGCAGCGCTTCTGATCTGGCCGGCCTTCGGCCTGCGGCCGCTGGTCGCCAGCCTGCTCGCCACCGGCATCGCCGCACTTGCCTTTACCGCTTTCATCCGCCGCAAGCTTGCCGGCCACACCGGCGACACGCTGGGCGCGACACAGCAAATTTGCGAGATCGCCACCCTTTGCGCCCTTGCCACGGCTCTTTGAAACTCCGATATGTCCTTCATGCAAACACCCTGCATTCACGTCTGCTCACTGGTTTCAGCCACCGGATTTTGCGCCGGATGCGGCCGGACTCTCCAGGAAATCGGCAACTGGGTGAGCTACTCCGACATCGAGCGAAGCCGGATCATGGCGCTGCTGCCGGCAAGGCTTGCAGGCGCCGCCGCGGTATCGAACCACATGGAAACAGGCCTCACCAGCGGGCCGGAGCGGCCTTTATGATCCGTTTGACCGTCGTCCTCGTCGTGATCGGCATCGGCCTTGCCGTGCTGATCGTCAACAATGACAGCAGCCGGATCATCGGCCTGCAGAGTGATGATTTCGTCCGCGTCGTCTATCTGCTGCCGATTGCGCTGATGCTGTCGGCCGGCATCTGGGCGAGCCGGCGCAACCTCGGCGAAACGATGCGCCACATGATGATCTGGCTGGTGATCATCCTGGCGCTCGTCACCGTCTATCTCTATCGCCAGGAAGCACTCGGCGTCGGCAACCGGCTGCTCGCCGGCCTCGTTCCCGGCCGCGCCGTCGTCGTCACCACAAGCGAAGGCGGCCAGGAGATCATTCTGCATAAGCTGCTGAACGGCCATTTCGAGGCCGATGTCGCCGTCAACGGCCAGACGATCGAGATGCTCGTCGATACCGGCGCCAGCATGGTGGCGCTGTCGCACGAAGATGCCGAGCGGATCGGCATCGACCTTTCCCGCCTCAGCTATTCCATGACCGTCATGACCGCCAACGGCCGCGGCCGCGCAGCACCCGTCACGCTCGACCAGGTGGCGATCGGCCCGATCGTCCGCAACAATGTCGCAGCCAGCGTCGCCGAGGACGGCCGGCTCGACCAGAGCCTGCTCGGTATGAGCTTCCTGGAAACGCTGGGTTCGCTGCAGATGCAGACCGACGAGCTCCGCATGCGGAATTGAACCGGCCCAGCTTTACGCCGGCATTCGGATCTGTCACCTTCAAACGCAACAACAAGACCACAAAGAGCAAAAAGAAACTCCTAGTCTGGTGGCACCGCACGTTCGACCGGCTTTCGCCTTCGGCGAGGCCCCTGATCCACGGGTACGACAGGAGTTTCGCGATGAATTCACTCTGGCCGATCGTCATCGGCGGCGTTTTGCCGGCGTTATTCTGGGGCATCACCGCCATCTTTCAGAAGCAGAGCGCCACATCAGCCACCGGCTCCGCCGTCTATCTGATCGCTTTCGGCGCCGCCTGTGCGCTGGCCGGCCTGATCGCCGCATTGATCTGGCGCCCCGCCCCCTGGACGGTCGAAGGTATTGGTTTTGCCGCCACCGCAGGCGCCTGCTTCGCTTTCGGCACCGGCCTCATCAGCTTCGCGCTCTTCGCTTACGGCATCCCTGTCTCGAAACTCGCCCCGATCTGGAGCTGCAACGTGCTGGTGACGCTGGCAATCGGTGCTCTGTTTCTCGGCGAAGCCGCCGAGTTGAACATCGCGAAGCTCGTCGCCGGCACTCTCCTCATCATCTCAGGCGCCCTGCTCGTCAGCAGCGCCTGAGGAGAAAGGGCGCAACACAGACGGGCCCTTCGTCGAAAATGCTCCTGCGTTGCAGCAGGTTCCGCTTTATTAATATCTTGCGTCAAGGCGCCTGCGCGCCCACCGGAGCTCGAGATGAATCCACGACAATTGAAGACATTCCTTGCGGTGATCCGCCATGGAAACCTCACGCGCGCTGCTGCCGAGGTCAATCTCGCCCAATCGAGCCTCAGCGACCAGATACAGGCGCTGGAGGAAGAACTCGGCGTCGAGCTCCTCTTCCGCTCCCGCCAGGGTGTCGCCCCGACGCCGGCGGGTGTGGCCCTAAAGGCCTATGCGGAGGAGATCCTGGCGCTGAATGACGAGGCAAAGGCCGCCGTCTATGCTGCAGTCGGCAGAAGCGAGCAGTCCATCATCCTGGGCACGCTCGAAACAATTGCCGCCGAAAGGCTGGCGCCCTGGCTCTCCCTCTTCCGCAGGCAGAACCCCGGCCTTGCTCTCAAAATCAAGATCGGCGGCAGCGGCGAATTGCAATCGCAATTGCAGCACGGCTCGATCGACGTCGCCTTCACCTTCGATCGCGGCCAGCAGGACGAGCGCTTCGCGACGCGCCGCATCTCCAGCGAGCCGCTGGTGTTGATCGCCGGCCGCAATTCGCAGGCCCCATCATTTGAAAGTCTCGCGGCGCTGAGCACGGCGCCCTTCGTCGCGACCGAAACCGGCTGCGTTTATCGCTACCTTTTCGACACCACTTTTGAAGAAGCAGGCCTGCCGGCACCGCCCATCGTCGCGCAAGCCGACAGTATCGCAACGATCATCCGGTTCGTTGCATCGGGCGCCGGTTACGGCCTCGTCCCGCGTCTTGCAGTCGGCCCGGCCGCTGCGCGCAGCGATGTCGTCGAACTGCCGTGGCCGGGCGGCGCTCCCCCGGCCGCCTCGCTGATGATGATGTGGCGGCGCCGGCGCGTGCAGCCGCCGGCGCTCGCCCTCCTGCTGCAATCGGCCAGCGAAGAATTTTTGCCCCTCAGACCAGCCGATGCCCGCCTTCGACATGCAGGATAGTGCCTGTGGTGAAAGCGTTACCGATCAGGAAGCGAATCGCATCGGCGATATCCTCCGGCTGGCCTACACGCCCGGCCGGCAGCCGTTGCGCCATCGCGTCGAGCGTTGCCTGCTTGGCGTCACCGGCAACGGAATTCCAGATCGGCGTATCCACCCACCCCGGCGACACGGCATTGATACGGAGCGGCGCCAGCTCGACGGCAAGCGCTCTTACCAGGCCTTCGAGCGCCGCATTGACGGCGGCGACCACAGATCCGCGCGCCGCCGGTCGATAGGCGGCGATACCTGACGTAAAGGTGATCGATCCCGCCGGCGGCAGGTGGGCGGCGCCATATTTCGCCAGCAGCAGCGGCCCGTAGAACTTGCTCTCGACCACCCGTTGCGCTGCGGCAAGCTCGATCGACGGCAGCAACTGATAGGCGCCTTCAATATCGGCCGCCGTGCTGACGATATGGTCGACCGGTCCGCTATCCCGAAACAGCGCCGCGACCTTCTCCTCCCGCGATATATCGGCAGCGCACGTCCCGAGTTTCGGATGGGCGCCGAGCTGGTGGCAAGCCGCCGCAAGCCTCTCTTTGCTGCGCCCCGCGATCGTCACCCACGCCCCCTCGTCGAGCAGGCGCCTGGCAAGCGCCAGTCCCATGCCCGAGCTGCCGCCGACGATCAACACCTTCGCACCTTCGATCCTGATTTCAGTCATCTCGCATCTCCTTGAATGAGAGAGCAGATGCCTCGGATCGAAGCGGAAGAAAAACGGAAGAAACCGATAGCATCATCGGCTTTCCCGATGATGCTACTCAGGAAGCGATCAATTGCGCAGCCGGTAGCCGGTCCTGAAGATCCAGCCGAGCGTGCCCAGGCAGATCGCCAGGAACACCGTGATCATCGCCAGGCTGATTGCCGGGTTGACGTCGGCAATACCGTAAAAACTCCAGCGGAAACCGCTGACGAGATAGAGCACCGGGTTGAGATGGCTGACCGCCTGCCAGAAGGGCGGCAGCATATTGACCGAGTAGAAGCTGCCGCCGAGGAAGGTCAGCGGCGGCACGACCAGCATGGGAATGAGGTTCAGCTGTTCGAAATTGCCGGCCCAGATGCCGATCATGAAGCCGAACAGGCTGAACGTGATTGCCGTCAGCAGGAAGAACAGGATCATCATGAAGGGATGTTCGATCCTGACATCGACGAAGAGATTGGCTGTGAGCAGGATGATGAAGCCGATGAGCATCCCCTTGGTGGCGGCGGCCCCGACGTAACCGAGCAGGATCTCCGTCATCGCCACCGGCGCCGACAGCACCTCGTAGATCGTGCCGGTGAATTTCGGGAAATAGATGCCGAAGGAGCCGTTGCTGATGCATTGGCCGAGCAGCGTCAGCATGATCAGGCCGGGCGTGATGAAGGCGCCGTAGGATACGCCCTCCACCTCCTGGATGCGCGAGCCGACCGCGGCGCCGAAGACGATGAAATAGAGCGAGGTCGAAATCACCGGCGAGATGACGCTTTGCAGCAACGTGCGGCGCGTGCGTGCCATCTCGAAAAAATAGATCGATTTGATCGCCTCGATGTTCATTTGTCCGCTCCTACCAGCGCCACGAAGATGTCTTCCAGCGTGCTCTGCCGCGTCGAGAGATCCTTGAAATGGATATTGTTTTCACCGAGCCGGGTCAGCAGCGTCGCGATGCTCTCCTGCTCGTTGTCGGCGTCGAAATCATAAGTCAGCCGGCTGCCGCCGGCTTCCAGCGTCAGTCCGTTGCCGGCAAAACAATCCGGAAGCCGCTCGAGCGGCTCGGTGAGATCGAGAATGAGCTGCTTGCGGCCGAGCTTGGCCATCAGCGCCGCCTTGTCCTCGACGAGCAGCAATTGCCCGCCATTGATCACACCGACGCGGTCGGCGATTTCCTCCGCCTCTTCGATATAATGGGTGGTCAGGATGATGGTGACGCCCGAGGCCCGCAGCTCCTGAACGACATTCCACATGTCCTTGCGCAGCGTCACGTCGACGCCGGCTGTGGGTTCATCGAGGAAAAGAATATCCGGCTCATGCGAAAGCGCCTTGGCGATCAGCACCCGCCGTTTCATGCCGCCGGAGAGCTGGCGCAGCATATTGTCCTTCTTGTCCCAGAGCGAAAGCGCCCGCAGCACCTTCTCGATATGGGCTGGATTGGCCTTCTTGCCGTGCAGTCCGCGCGAGAAACTCACCGTATTGAACACCGTCTCGAACTGATCGGTGGTCAGTTCCTGCGGCACCAGCCCGATCATTCCACGGGTGGCGCGAAAATCCTTGACGACATCGTGGCCGGCAACCAGCACCTGGCCGCCGCTCGGATTGGCGATGCCGCAGATGATCGAGATCAGCGTCGTCTTGCCAGCGCCGTTCGGCCCGAGCAGCGCCAGGATCTCGCCCTTTTCGACGTCGAGGTTGATGCCTTTCAGGGCCTCGAACCCATTGGCGTAGGTCTTGGTGAGATTCTGAACGGAAATGATGGGGGCCATGCGGTACTCTTGCGGATTCTTAAGTGTTACTTCGGCCCGCTATATAATGCCTTCATGACGCTTTGACATCCTTGGGAACGTGAACACAGCATTCACGCCCCGCCAACACCGTCGGCCATCGGCGTAGGCTATTCGGCCGCGAGAGAGAAAGGCTGCGGCCGATTTCGGATGTCATCATCCGGTGATCTTCGTGCCCCATAACAGAGCCGAGGCCAGCACCGGCATCCGCCCCGCCGCCTACCCCTTTGCGGATCCGTCTCCGGGTGTTCTCGTTGCACCCCTTTTTTGCTGCCTCGGCATATAGTGAAAGTTATTGTTCAGTCACGAAGTGCTTGGAACCGGCCCGCATCCCCTGTCGGCCGCGTTCGTCTTAGCCGGCCCTGCGCCGGCTTTCTTTTTGCGGGGACTGGACGGTGGCCGTCCTCGGCCTTCAATGTCCCTTCGGGAGGAAAGCGAGAGTGTCCCCTCACAACTCGTCATAATTAAACCAGTCGAAATCCGCGACCTTCCCTCGCCCCGACGTATCGAAGGCAAACATGCCGGCGAAGGCGCCGGTGAAGGAGCCGTGTTCGCCGCGTCCGCCTTCGTCGGAAATCATGCCGGCGTCGAGGATCGGGCCGATCGGCTGCCAGGCGCCCTTGCCTTCGGTCTGCCAGAAAAATTGCAGGTCGTTCTCGCGAATTTCCATGGCGAGCTGGACGCGGCCATCGGCTGGGATCGCCACACCGCTTTCGGCAGGAAAGTTGAGGCGTCCGTTCGGATAATCGCCGTTGCAGGAGAGGATCGTCACACAGCGGCCGAGTGTTTCGTGCAGCGTCACGGCAACGGCGTGGAACTTGTGTCGGTTGTAATAATGCGCCAGCCCCGCGACCTGTTGATAGGTGTCGGGCGAGAACTCGACCACGGTCTCGGCGCGGAAGCTGTGATGCTCCTGGCGGCGGGCGACCAGCGACTGCTCGAACCAGGAACCGACGCTTTCTCGCCCGATCAGCCTGAGATGGCCGGGACGGTCCATCAGGTTGAAGATGCGCGCGGGCTCGGGCGTGCGCAGCCACTGGAAATCGGCCGGTAGCGTGCCGCCGTCGAAGCCGTATTCGCTGCGCATCGGCTTTTCCGCGGGCACAGCGCCGAACAGACCGGGCACATCGACATCGGGCACCGAGGTGCCGTTCTCGAGATAGAGCCAGTCATCGTCGCGCCAGACGCACTTCTGCAGGCTCGTCTCTCGCCCCAGCGTGCAGCGCCGTTTCGGCGGCAGCGGCCGGCCGCAGAGATGGGTGTGATAGGCCGCACCGTCCGGCGTCTCGACATATTGGCCGTGACCTGCCCGCTGCAGCACCGCCCCCGGATGATCCTTGGAGGTGATGAGATGCATGTTCGGATGCATCTCATAAGGCCCTTCGATGCGGCGCGCGCGCGCCATGGTGACGGCGTGGTCGTAGCCGGTGCCGCCTTCGGCTGTCGTCAGATAATACCAGCCATTGCGCCTGAAGAGATGCGGGCCCTCGACGAGGCCGAGCGGGCTACCGGCAAAGATGTTCTTGATCGGGCCCTTCAGCGCCTTCGTCGCCGGATCCCACTCCTGCAGCAGGATGCCGTCGAAGGCTGGCGATTTCGGCGAGCCGCCATAACTTTCGGTGCGGTGGTTCCACTGCATGTTGACGAACCACTTGCGGCCGTCGTCGTCATGGAACAGCGAGGGATCGAAGCCGGAGGAATTGACATAGACGGGGTCGGACCATTCCGCCTCGATCGAGGGCGCCGTCACGATGTAGTTCGGCGCATCCTTGAAACTGCCGTCGAAACGCTTGACGTCGGTATAAACAAGCCAGAACTGCCCGTCGGCATAGGAAAGGCACGGCGCCCAGATGCCGCAGCTGTCGGGATTGCCGCGCATGTCGAGCTGCGACCGGCGCTCCAGCGGCCGGCGCACCAGCGTCCAGTTCACCAGATCCCGCGAATGGTGGATCTGCACGCCGGGATACCATTCGAAGGTCGAGGTCGCGATATAGTAATCCGCGCCGACGCGGCAGATCGACGGATCAGGGTTGAACCCAGGCAGGATGGGATTGCGAATCATAATGCGGCCTCCTCCGAGATTATTGTTGTGGTACGTACGTCAAATGTGGGCGGTTACTTCACCTCCCCACCCTCATTCCTGTGCTCGTCGCAGGAATCCAGCCGCCGCGCGTCCGCGCGGCGAAAAGAACCCATTCCGCCCAAGGACTTGGGCTGGCTGGATCTCTGTGGCATCCCTCAGGCAAGCCCTGAGGTCACAGAGATGAGGGCGGTGTTGCATCGTGCCGCCCCAAACTCCGGCTCGACCTACCTATTCCCGCTCCGCCGACTTCGCCCAGAGATTGATATCCGCCTCACGGGCATAGACGTCGATCTCGGCGAGCTCCTCGGCCGAAAATTCAAGATTATCCAGCGCCTTGACGCAATCGACGATCTGCGACGAGCGGCTGGCGCCGATCAGTGCCGAGGTCACGCGTCCGCCGCGCAGCACCCAGGCGATCGCCATCTGCGCCAGCGTCTGGCCGCGCCTTTCGGCGATGTCGTTGAGCTTCCTGATATTGTCGATGATCGAAGGGCGGATGAAGTCGCGCTTCAGGAAATGGTTCTGCGCCGCGCGGCTGTCATCGGGAATACCGCCGAGATACTTTGTCGTCAGCATGCCCTGGGCGAGCGGCGAGAACACGATCGAACCCATACCGACCTCGTCGAGCGTATCGAGCAGTCTGTCGTCCTCGACCCAGCGGTTGAGCATCGAATAGCTCGGCTGGTGGATCAGGCAGGGCGTACCGAGATCCTTGAGGATGGCGGCGGCTTCGCGGCTGCGTTGCGAATTGTAGGAGGAGATGCCGACATAGAGCGCCCGGCCGGAGCGGACGATATGGTCGAGTGCGCCGCAGGTTTCTTCGAGTGGGGTTTCGGGGTCGAAACGGTGGGAATAGAAGATGTCGACATAATCGAGGCCCATGCGCTTCAGGCTCTGGTCGCAGGAGGCGATCAGATATTTGCGGCTGCCCCACTCGCCGTAAGGGCCCGGCCACATATCGTAGCCGGCCTTGGAGGAGATGATCAGTTCGTCGCGAAGCCCGGAAAATTCGGTGCGCAGGATCTCGCCGAAAGCGGTCTCGGCGCTGCCGGGAGGCGGACCGTAATTGTTGGCGAGGTCGAAATGGGTAATGCCGAGGTCGAAGGCCGTGCGGCACATGTCGATCTTGCGGTCATGCGACGTGTCGCCGCCGAAATTGTGCCAGAGGCCGAGGGAGACGGCCGGCAGCTTCAGGCCGGAACGGCCCGTGCGGTTATATTTCATCTTCGAATAACGGTCTGCGGCTGGTTGCCAGCTCATTTGGAAGTCTCCTGAACCTGTCTAAAATTGCTTCCCTTTCGTATCCGTCCTGAGCGACGGCCGAAAGCTAAAAACATCTCCACCTTCCAACGTCGTTATCCTCGGGCTTGTCCCGAGGATCTACTAACAGCGCGGCAGATCCTCGGGACAAGCCCGAGGATAACGGAAGCTTGGGAGCGCGCGCCGGGCGGATGCGCGCTATCCTATCACTTCAACAGCGCCTGCGCCTCTTCGATACCGAGTGCCGCCGGCTGCGTGCAGGTCGTGGTCAGGTCGATGAAACGGCCTTCCTCGCCCGACTTCAGGATCGAGGTCATGACGTCGACGCCGTGCAGCGTGCGGTCGAGCGAGCAGCGCGCGTCGCGGCCTTCAATCAGCGCCATCGCCATGTCGGCAAGGCCGGCGGTGCGGTAGTTGGCGCGCGAGCCGCTCGGGCTTTCCTGGTTGATCTTGCCGAATGGATGCTCCCAGACGTCGAGCGGCTTGATCTCCTTGTCGCGGCCGCTTGCCTCGACGACACCGCCGAAGAAGTTCGGATCCGGCACGTAGAGCGAGCCGTCGGTGCCGTAGAGCTCCATATTGGCGTGACGATGCGACCATACATCCCAGCTCGCCGTCAGCGTCACGGTGGCGCCGGAGACGAATTCGAGCAGCGCCTGGATCGTCGTCGGCGTCTTGACCGGGATGATCTCGCCGTTGCGTGGCTCGCTCGTGATGGTGCGGGTCGGCGACGCCATCGAAGTCATGGCGCCGACACGTTTGACCGGGCCGATCAGATTGATCAGATTGGCGATGTAGTAGGGGCCGAGATCGAGGATCGGGCCGCCGCCCGGCAGGAAGAAGAAATCCGGGTTCGGATGCCACATCTCCATGCCGGGGCTCATCACGTAGCAGGCTCCCGAAGTCACCCGGCCGATGCCGCCATCGTCGATGAACTTGCGGGCGAGTTGGTGGGCGCCGCCGAGGAAGGTGTCAGGCGCGCAGCCGACGGCGAGGTTCTTCGCCTTGGCAATACGGCGAAGTTCCTCGCCTTCTTCGAGCGAAAGCACCAGCGGCTTTTCCGAATAGACGTGTTTTCCGGCCTCGAGGATCGACTTCGACACGCGGAAATGCGCATCCGGGATCGTCAGGTTGACGACGACGTCGATCTCGTCATTGGCGAGAAGCGCGTCGATCGTCTGTGCTTTGACGCCATATTCCTTGGCGCGCGCCTCGGCGGCCTGCAGATTGATATCGGCGCAGGCCAGCACCTTCAGCCCCTTGAAGAGCGGTGCGAGCGAGAAATAGGTGGTGGAGATATTGCCGCATCCGATGATGCCGACGCCAAGTTCCCTGGTCATGATGTGCCTCAATAAGTCTGAAAGGATGCAATCGAACGGCTGATGTTGCGGTCGATGTCTTTGGGATTGTCATGTTCAACGACGAAGTGCTTGGCTTTGGTGGCGCGCAGGGCCGCAATCAGCTTCGCCCACTCGACCTTGCCATGGCCGACATCGGCCCAGCCGTCTTCATCCGTCGCTTCGCCGGCCGGCGCAATATCCTTGACGTGGACTGCAGTGATGCGCGGCCCGAGCTTCTCGACCCAGGCGAACGGATCGGCGCCGCCACGGATGACCCAGGCGATATCGGCTTCCCAGGAAATGTCGGGCGCGCCTTCGAAGATGCGCTCGATCGGCAGCGAGCCGTCGGCCAGCTTGACGAATTCGAAATCATGATTGTGCCAGCCGAACTCGTAGCCGGCTTCCTTGTAGGGCTTGCTCATCTCCTGCAGCCGCTTGCCGAAGGCGGTCCAGCCGGCGGCATCGGATGGGCGCTGGTCAGCTGCCAGATGCGGCGCATAGATCGAATCCATGCCGAGAATCTTGGCAATGTTCAGCGACTTCTGCACGTCCTTCTCCAGGAAATCAGGGCTGAAATGGCCGGTCGCCATCACCAGGCCGTTCTTGTCGAGATCGGCGCGTAGGCTCTTCAGCCCGGCATCGTCGAGATCGGCATAAATGCCGCCGAAGCCCTCGACCTCGGCATAGCCCGCCTTGCCGAGCTTTTCGAAAATCACTGAATAAGGCTGGAAATTGCGGGCGCTGTACAGCTGGTAGCTAAGTTTCGTCATCATATTCTCCTTGGGCCTCGTGCCCATGCTTGGGAAGATCAATCCGCCGATTGGCAGGAATGCAGGTCGTAGAACCGGAACTCCGGAAGCGCGCCGCGATCGAGCGGCCGCGCCGGGGTAAAGCTGATGCGGCGGCTCTCGCCGGCCGCAAGATCAAAGGCATTGTCGGAATATTTGCCGTCCGTCTCGCTCTCGATCATCACGAAGAGCGCAAGTCCCCTGGCGGTGACGTTGATATCGATCGCGCCGCTCGCCTCGACATATTCGTGGGTAATGGTCAGGCCCGAAGGCTCCAATTCCAACGCCTTATAGGTGCCGTTGACGTAATGCCCCTCGCCGCCCATGCCGTTCGATGCGGTGAAATGCCAGGCAAGCAGCGTGCCCTCGTCAATGTCGGAGACGTCGATTGTCGCAGCCGTAACCGCCGCATCCGGCGAGCATACGGCTTGCACGTCTTTCACGTGCCGACGTTCGCCTTTCATCGTCAGGATAGACATCGAAAGATCGATGCTGACATCTTCAAGCGTGTCGTTGACCAGCGAAAAGCGGATCGTCTTGCCGTCCTCGGAAGGAATGGCGGCGACCGCGACCGGCTGGAAGAAGCGCTTGACCAGATAATGCATCGCTTTCCAGCGGCCGCCATAGTCGAGGCTCGACCACGAGGCGACCGGCCAGGTGTCGTTCAGCTGCCAGTAGATCGTGCCCATGCAATGGGGTTTCAGCGACCGCCAGTATTCCACCGCCGTCTTGATGGCCAACCCCTGCTGGATCTGCGAGAGATAGACGAAGTTCGGAAAATCCTTGGGGAAACGGAAATAGCGGAACATCGTGCCGGCGATGCGCTCATTGCCGCCGGCGTTCTTCTGGTGCAGCTCCATGACCGGGGAAGCGACATTCATGTCCTTCTCCTCGGCATAGGTCTTGATGACCGGCAGCGAGGTATAGGACTGGAAGCCGAATTCCGAACAGAAGCGCGGCCGCACCGAACGGTAATTGTCGAACGACTTGTTCTCGTGCCAGACCGACCAGTAATGCATGTCGCCGGATCCGTCGGCATGCCAGGCATCGCCGAAATCGAGATAGCCCGAGGCCGGGCTCGACGGCCACCAAAGCGCGCCCGGCAGCGCCTTCTTCACCGCCTGCTCGATCGTCCGGTTGAGCCGGTCGTAAGAGACGAGATAACGGTCGCGGTCCTTGCGCGATTCTTCGAACCAGGTGAGTGCTCCCACAAGTTCGTTATCGCCGCACCAGAGCACGATCGACGGGTGCGACGAAAGCCGGCGCACCTGGTAATCGACCTCAACAGCCACATTGCCGAGGAAGTCGTCGGTCGAGGGATAGAGGTTGCAGGCGAACATGAAGTCCTGCCAGACCATCAGGCCCAGCCGGTCGCATAGATCGTAGAAATGATCCTGCTCGTAGAAGCCGCCGCCCCAGACACGGATCATGTTCATGTTGGCGGCTTTCGCCGATTGCAGGAGATCTTCGGTCTTCTCGGGCGAGGACAGCGAATAGAGCGCGTCGGCCGGGATCCAGTTGGCGCCGCGGCAGAAGATCTCGCGGCCGTTGACCTTGAAGGCGAAACGGCTGCCTGATGCATCCGGCGCGGTGATCAGCTCGATGGTGCGAAGGCCGATCTGCTTCGTCACCTCGTCCGCCGGCAATGCGACGGACAGCCTGTAGAGCGCCTGCTCGCCGCTGCCGGAAGGCCACCAAAGCCGCGGATTGTCGATATGGAAGAGGTGGTTGACATGGGTCTCGCCATGGACGCCGACATCGAGGCGCACCCGCTCGCCGTCGAGATCGAAATAGACCTGGGCAATGCTCGGCCCTTTGGAATGGAGCGTCGCCGTCACCATCAGATCGACCGAACCATCGAAATTATGGCTCTGGCGGGTAACCACATGCTCGATGCGCGCGGTCTCGAGCTTTTTCAGCGCAATCGTGCCGTAAAGGCCGAGCGGCGCAATGGCGATATTCCAGTCCCAGCCGAAATGGCATTGCGGCTTGCGCAGCATGTTGCCGTCGGGGATCGGCGAATTGCCGGTACTGTAAGGAATATAGAAAGGCTGCTTCTTCTGGCGCTCGGCGCCAACGGCGGGGTTGGAGGCGAAGACGATACGGATGACATTGTCGCCGGATTTCAGCATGCTCGACACGTCAGGCCGATAGCGGCGGAAGCTGTTGTCGGCTTCGAGCGCCAGGACGCCGTTGACATGGACGCTGGCGACCGTGTCGAGATAATCGATATCGAGATACCAGTCGCCTTCGACCTCCTGCAGCGTGAAGCTGCGCTCGACCACCCATTCGCGCTGGGCAACCCACTGCACCTTTTCCTCGTTGCGGCCGAAATAGGGATCGGGGATCAGGCTTGCCCGGTGAAGCGCGGTATGCACGTCGCCCGGCAGCATGATCGCAGTGCGAATCTCACCGTCGACGGAGGCGAGCTGCCACGAACCGGAAAGGTCGATGCTGGAGGGGGGCGGTTGTTGAGTCACGATTTCAATTCCGATTCACGTTTTTGAAATGGATGGCGCATGATCGCCGTCCGGTCATTGTCGTTCGTTGTGACCCCTTCTCCTCCGTCATGCTCGGGCTTGACCCGAGCATCCACTCGGCATCCAGCAGCAGCCGCGGCATGGATCCTCGGGTCAAGCCCGAGGATGACGGAGAGCGGAGTTGGCCTCTTGCCAAGCTCGCGCCGGCCTGAGGGAGGGTGGAGCGTTAGTCGAATTCATACAAACAGCCTTGCAAGCAGGTGGCACCATCCGGCCCCGCCCGCAGAACCTCTCCTAGAGCCGCAACTCACTCTCGGCATCGAACACCGAAGCGACCGTCATGTCGAAGCTCAGTTTCACCTTGGCTCCGACGTTGAAGCGGCGGGCACCATTGACGCGTACCGACATCGTGTGACCGGCATGTTTCAGCCACAGAAGATTGTCCGCGCCCATCGGCTCCTCGATATCGACGGTGGCGTCATGTTCTTCGCCGCCGGCATTCTCGTTGACCTTGATGTGCTCCGGGCGAACGCCGAGCACCACCTTGCGGCCGGGCTGCAGCGCCTCGCTGGCCTCGTAAGCAGCGAGCGAGAAAATGACGCCGTTGGCGGAAAAGGCAATGCCGTCGCCTGACTTGACCAGCTCGCCGCGCAGGAAATTCATCGACGGCGAGCCGATGAAGCCGGCGACGAAAAGATTGCGCGGCCGGTTGTAGATCGTCGTCGGATCGTCGAGCTGCTGGATGATGCCGCTCTTCATGATGGCGATGCGGTCGGCGAGCGTCAGCGCCTCGATCTGGTCGTGGGTGACATAGATCATCGTGTTCTTCAGCGACTGGTGCAGGCGCTTGATCTCGACGCGCAGCTCCGAGCGGAGCTTGGCGTCGAGGTTGGACAGCGGCTCGTCGAACAGGAAGACGTCGACATCGCGCACCAGCGCCCGGCCGATCGCCACGCGCTGGCGCTGGCCGCCGGATAGTTCGGCCGGCTTGCGCTTCAAGAGCGGCTGGATCTGCAGGATCTCGGAGGCACGCGCCACCCGCTTGTCGATCTCGGTCTGCGGGACCTTGGCGACCCGAAGGCCGAAGGAAAGGTTCTTCTCGACGGTCATCTGCGGATAGAGCGCATAGGACTGGAACACCATGCCGATGCCGCGGTCCTTCGGCTCCTCCCAGGTGACGTTCTTTCCCTTGATGAAGATCTGCCCTTCCGAGGCATCGAGCAGGCCGGCAATGCAATTCAGCAAGGTCGACTTGCCGCAGCCGGACGAGCCGAGCAGCACCAGGAATTCACCGTCATTGATGTCGAGGTTCAGATCCTTCAGCACGCTGACCGCGCCGAAGTTCAGCGACAGATCCCTGATGGAAACACTTGAATTGGAGACACTCGAATTCATGTTCATGCGATCAACCCTTCACTGCGCCGGCGGCGATGCCGCGGACGAAAAGCCGTCCCGACACGAAATAGACGATCAGCGGCACCAGACCCGTCAGGATCGTTGCCGCCATGTTGACGTTGTATTCCTTCACGCCCTGGACGGAATTGACGATATTGTTGAGCTGCACGGTCATCGGATAGGTATCCGGCCGGGTGAAGACGACGCCGAACAGGAAGTCGTTCCAGATGCCGGTCACCTGCAGGATCATCGCCACGACGAAGATCGGCAGCGACATCGGCAGCATGATCTTCAGGAAGATCTGCCAGAAGCCCGCCCCATCGACACGCGCCGCCTTGAACAGTTCTTCCGGCAGCGAGACGAAATAATTGCGGAACAGCAATGTCAGGATCGGCATGCCGAAAATCGAATGCACGATGACGAGGCCGGTCAGCGTGCCGTAGATGCCGATTTCGCGCAGGATGATGACGATCGGATAGATCATCACCTGATAGGGAATGAACGCCCCGATGATGAGGATCGAGAAGAAAAGCTCGGATCCTTTAAAACGCCAGTTCGCCAGCGCGTAGCCGTTCACAGAGGCGATCGCGATCGAGATGATCACCGATGGCACCGTGATGCGCACCGAGTTCCAGAAACCGCGCGACAGGCCATCGCAGTTGAGGCCGGTGCAGGCTTCGGCCCAGGCTTTCACCCAAGGCTCGAAAGTGATCTCCATCGGCGGCGAGAAGATGTTGCCGAGACGGATTTCCGGCATGCCCTTCAGCGACGTCACGACCATCACGTAGAGCGGCAGCAGATAGTAGAGCGCGGCGACGGTCAGCGTGCCGTAGAGCACGATGTTGCGCGACGACAGCGCCGGGCGCGGTTTCGCGCCGCTCGGGCCTTCGCCGAGTCTCGGTGCGACGGCATCGATGCCGGCAGCGGTGGTGTTGAGAGTTCCTACATCAGCCACGCTTGCGCCCTCCGCCGAATTCCAGATAGGCCCACGGAACGATGATGATCGCGACGGTGACGAGCATCATGGTCGAGGCAGCAAAGCCCTGCCCCAGGTTCTGCGCCTGGAACATGTAGTCGTAGACATATTTCGCCGGCACTTCCGACGAAATGCCCGGTCCGCCCGAAGTCTGCGCCACGACGAGGTCGTAGACCTTGACGATACCGGAGGCGATGATGACGATCGTCGTGATGAAAACCGGCCGCATCATGGGAATGACGATCTGGAGATAGGTCTTCCACATCGGGATACCGTCGACGCGCGCGGCCTTCCAGATATCCTCGTCGATGCCGCGCAGGCCGGCCAGCATCAGGCACATAACGAGACCCGTTCCCTGCCACAGCGCGGCGATCAGAATGCCGTAGATGACGATTTCAGGCGTATAGAGCGGATTGAAGGTAAAGCTCGTCCAGCCCATCGAACGCACGACCGACTGAATGCCGAAATCCGGGTTCAGAACCCATTGCCAGACGAGGCCCGTCACGATGAAGGACAGCGCGAAGGGATAGAGGAAGATGGTGCGGAAGGTGTTTTCGAAACGGATCTTCTGGTCCATCAGCGCGGCGAGCATGAAACCGATGACCAGGCTGAAGATCAGCGAGAGCACGCCGTAGAGAGCCAGGTTCTCGATCGCCGTCACCCAGCGGGGTGCCGCCCAGAGGCGTTCGTACTGATCGATGCCGACGAAACTCAACCGCGGAAGGAGCTTGGAATTGGTGAAGGAATAAAAGACCGTCCAGAACGTGCCGCCGACAAAAATCACCAGCGCCGTCAGGATCATCGGTATGGACGCAATCTTGGCATTCAGATTGCGCAGTAACTTGATTGGCCGGCCTGCTTGCGCTTGACCCGTCGTCATGAACTCTTCTCCTCAAATCGCAGCCGCGACCGTGACAGAGCGGATTTGCCGTCTGCCATCCCTGCCCGGCTTGCCGGGATGTCGGAGAGACGCCGCCGCCCGAACATTTGTCCGGGTACGATCCGGCTCTTGCGGAGCCGGATCGTGAAGGCAGCGTATCTATCGATCAGTCAGCCGAAGCGATGATCCCGGCGAAGCGCTTCTGAGCGTCTTCCGGCGTCATCGATGGGTTGGCGAAGAATTCGGAGAAGAGGTCTTCCTTCTGCTTCTGGCTATCGGCCGAAAGCAGCTGGTCGGTGCCCTGAATCACGTTGCCCTTCGCCAGGATATCGAGACCCTTCTTCATGCAATCATTGGCGGCGGCGAGATCGACATCGCCGCGAACCGGCAGAGAGCCCTTCTTCAGGTTGAAGGCAACCTGGGTCTTGGGATCCAGCAGGGTCTTGGCAAGAACGGCCTGCGCCTTGGACTTTTCCTCGTCCTTCAGCAGCGGGAAGTAGAAGGCGTCGCCGCCGGTCGAGATGATCTCGTTGACGCCGAGGCCCGGCAGGCAGGTATAGTCGGCGCCGGCCTTCTGGCCGGCAAGCGCGAACTCGCCCTGCGCCCAGTCACCCATGATCTGGCCGCCGGCCTTGCCTGTGATGACGAGGTTGGTGGCCTGGTTCCAGTCCTGTACGTTGCTGCCCTTGGCCATGCGCCGTGCATCGTCGGCCGCCTTGAACACCTTGGCGATCTCAGGACCGGCAGCAACTTCCGCATCCTTGTCCTTGAAGACCTTGTTGAAGGTATCCTTGCCGGCGACGGCGACCATCAGCACGTCGAAGGCGCCTGTCGCCTGCCACGGCTGGCCGCCGACGGCGAGCGGAATGATGCCGGCCTTTTCGAGAGCCGGAGCGGCAGCGACGAACTCGTCCCAGTTCTTCGGAACCTCCACGCCGGCCTTCTTGAAGGCGGCGTTCGAAAGCCACAGCCACTGCCAGGAGTGGATGTTGACGGGGGCGCAGTAGATCTTGCCGTCGATAGTGCAGGAATCGAGCAGGCTTGCCGGACGAATGATGTCCTTCCAGTGCTCGGCGGTCGCCACGTCGGTCAGGTCGCGCATCAGCCCGGCCTGGACGAGTTCCTCGGCCTGACGGCCGTGGTTGAACTGGGTGGCGCCCATCGGGTCGCCGCCGGTGATGCGGCTGATCATGATCGGACGGGCAGTACCGCCGGAACCGGCGATAGCGCCGTCGACCCAGTGATTGCCGGTGGCGTCGAACGCCTTTGCCAGCTCGGCGACGGCAGCCGATTCGCCGCCTGAAGTCCACCAATGCGTGACTTCGAGATCGGTAGCATTGGCGGCGCCGAACGGAAGCGCGACCGAAGCGGCAAGCACGGCCACCGTGATACGGATTTTCATGAGTTTTCCTCCCTCACTGAAACGTTGCCGGAAAAACTTAGATCAATCGATTTGAGCGCGCAACCGTCCGCCTCCAAATTTTTCCGCGAGAACGGGAATTGCTACTTGTACCTGTTTCCAGTCGGATCATAAGAGCCTTCTAACGCACATCCGGCCCCACGATTCCGCATATGCACAATCAATTTATCACATTGAAAATATGTATAAATTTTTTGTTATTGGCTTCTTCATCCGCTTCACCCTCTTCGCAAGTGCAGAAAAATAGAGATGAATCAAAAATTCAACCTATGCGCACAACACCGCAGCGCACACACGAAAAAGCCCTCGACATTTCTACTGTATCGTTACAGATTGTATCCCTTAGGGAGGCGCGATTTTGGCAGGCGGCGGGCTTACGGCGCTTGAAAAAGCCTCTATAAGCGACACCAATTCGCGCGAGGCAGGCCTACAGGGATGGAAAACAACGGAAATTTCGGGCAAGCGGCGCCGGCGTCGCGCGAGCGCCCCACGCTGAAGACGATCGCCTTCATGACCGGCCTTGGCGTGACCACGGTGTCGCGTGCGCTGAAGGATGCGCCCGACATCGGGGCTGAGACCAAGGAGCGGGTGCGCATGGTCGCCCGCCAGCTCGGTTACCAGCCGAACAGGGCGGGTGTGCGCCTGCGCACCGGCAAGACCAACGTCATCGCCCTGGTCCTCAGCATCGACGAGGAGATCATGGGATTCTCCAGCCAGATGGTCTTCGGCATCTCCGAGGTATTGTCCGGCACGCCCTATCATATTGTCGTCACGCCGCATTCCCACAGCAAGGATCCGATGCTGCCGGTGCGCTATATCCTCGATACCGGCTCGGCCGACGGCGTCATCATCTCGCGCATCGAGCCGGACGATCCGCGCGTGCGGCTGCTGACCGAGCGCGGCATGCCCTTCGCCACTCATGGGCGCACCGATGCGGGTCTGACCCACCCCTTCCACGATTTCAACAACGAAGCCTTCGCCCACCAGGCGGTGGAGCGGCTGGTCAAGCGCGGCCGGCGGCGCATTGCCCTGCTGCAGCCGCCGAGCAAGCTCACCTATTACGCCCATATCCGCATCGGCTTCCAGACCGGCCTGCATGACTACGGCGCCGAGGAAGTGCCGCTGCGCATCAACAGCGATGCGCCGCTCGCCGACATCCGCGATGTCGTCGAGGTGATGATGCGCTCACCCAATGCCCCCGACGGCATCGTCTGTTCCGCCGGCAGCGCGGCAATCGCCGTCAATGCCGGCATCGAGGCTGCCGGCAAGGCGCTCGGCCGCGATCTCGACATGGTGTCGAAGCAATCGGTGCCGATCCTCAACTGGATCCGCCCCGAGATCATCACCGTCCAGGAAGACGTGCGCCAGGCCGGCCGCGAAATGGCCAAAGCCGTCATCGCCCGCATCGACGGCGTCGAACCGGAACTGCTGCAGAGCATCAGCCAGCCGATCTGGCCGGAGGGCGGGAAGTAAGTTGGGATTGGCGGAGGTGGACGGCTGATCTCAGCCTGTTTGAACCGCCTCCAGACCGCGCGGTGCGCTCCTCGCCAACTGCCCCAGCACCGCCGCGATCTTCGGGTTGCGTCCCTCGCCGCGCCGCGTGATGGCATGGATACCGCGATAGACCGGTGGCGCGAGCGGTTTGACGATCAGGCTTTCGCCAAACTCCCGAAGCGCCAGTCCCGGCATCACCGAAATCGAGCAACCGGCTTCGACAAGCGCAAACACCACTTCGAAACTGTCGCTGAAACCGTTGATGACAGGCTCGAAACCCGTATCGCGGCACACTTGGCGCATCATCTGGCAATATGCGCTGGAGGCGACGTCGAGCGCCCAGCATTCATTCCTCAACTGTGCGAGGTCGATGACCGCCTCGGCTTCCAGCCTGTGGCCGGGGGGTAGAAGCACGAAGAGTTGGTCTCGGCACAGGAACAGCGGATCGACCGTGTCCGCCAAGGTATGCGGATCGAACGATATGTCGTCGGCAATGACGATATTGGCCTGCCAAGCTCTAAGCGCCGCGACCCCTTCAGCAGGTCCCATCGTCGTCATGACGATGTCGAGATGCGGATGGTCGAGCGCAAGCTGACGCATCGCAACCGGAATGAAGGATGACGCCGCCGAGGGTTGGGCGGCGATCCGGAGTTCACCCGCGACAATGTTTTGCAGCTCGGCAATATCGGTTCTGGCTTCCTCGACGACGGCAAATATCCGGTCGGCATGCAGGACGAGCCGCTGGCCGGCCGGTGTCAGCGTCACCCCTCGCCCGCGCCGCTCGACAAGTGCAATGCCGACTTCATCCTCGAGCTGGGCGATCTGTTGGGAAACCGCAGACGACGAAATGCCGAGCGCATCGGCGACCGCCGCCATCGTTTCGCGGCGTGAGAGTTCGCGAAGTGTGCGCAATCTGAAAAAGTCCAAACCCTGCTCCTCTCCAGCCGATCAATCAGCCAAAATTTCTAAACTATATTCTTATTTTAATTAAGTGGACCTGAAGAAAATCTCTTCCTAGCGTGGAAAATCGCAAACGGCCTGACTCGAAAAAAGCCAAGATGTTCCGCCATCTCGCAGCCAGTTACGGAGATATCGACAGAATGCAAGAAAGCAGCGTGCCCTATTTCAGCCAATGGGAAACACCGGGCATGACGCTGCCGGTGCTTGCCGAGGGGTCGCAGGCCTTGCTCGGCGATCCGCTCTGGCGCCATTCCGGCGCCGCGACGATCGAGGAATATGCGCGCTGGGCCGTCAATGTCTGCGGCATGGCCTGCTTGAAGATGATCCTGGCCGCCCGCGGTGAGACCCATCCGACCCTCGAGCTTGCCCGGGCCTGCACTAGATATGGCGGTTATGTCGTCAGCGAGATCGATGCCTCGATCAAGGGGCTGATCTACGCACCCTTCGTCCGCTTCGCCGCCGACCGATTCGCGCTGAATGCGGAGACGATGACAGGCGTCGAGACATCGGCCATTCCAGAGCTTCTATCGAAACGGCGCTTCTTCATCGCCTCTGTGCATTCGGGCATCCGCTGGCCGGAGCGCCAGCCACCTTCGAAGGGCGGGCATCTGGTGCTGGTGACAGCAGCAAGCGACGAGACGATCCGCTTCCACAACCCGTCCGGCCATGATGAGGCGAGCCAGGCTGATGTGACGCTGCCGCTTGCCGTCTTCGACCGCTTCTTCGCCAATCGCGGCATATCTGTCGACGCCTGACCTTTCAACACCAGATCGTTTCGGAGGCTTGCATGACCCCTTCCCCAAACAGGCTGCGCATCGCCGTGCTCTTCGGCGGCCGCTCGGCCGAGCATGAGGTTTCCATCCTTTCGGCAACCAATGTCATGGGCGCGCTCAAGCCCGAGAAATATGATGCCATCCCCGTTTTCATCACCCGCGAGGGACAATGGCTGCTGAGCAATTTTGAGGACGGCATATTGGCGACACCGTCATCAGGCGTCGAAATCTGCCTCGTGCCGGGCGGACGCGGCCGGATGCTAGCGATCCCGGCCCATGGCGCGGCCCATGAATTGCCGGGGATCGACATCCTGTTTCCCGTGCTGCACGGCCTGCATGGCGAAGACGGATCGGTGCAGGGTCTGGCGGAGGTGGCGCGCGTGCCGCTCGCCGGCTGCGGCATTCTTGGCTCGGCCGCGGCGCTCGACAAGGACATCGCCAAACGCCTGCTCAGGGCGGCCGGCCTGCCGGTGGCGCGTGCCGTGACGGTGCGCGAGGATACTGCCCCCTCGCTGGCAGCTCTCGAAAGCGAGCTTGGACTGCCGCTCTTCATCAAGCCGGCGCGGCAGGGATCGTCGGTCGGCGTCGCCAAGGTCCATGCCAGCCAGGAATTCGCAGGCGCCCTTGCCGAGGCCTTCCGCCACGATCGGATACTGCTCGCCGAGGAGTTCGTTGCCGGCCGCGAGATCGAATTCAGCGTGCTGGAGGATGCGGCCGGCGAACTCTTCGTCTCCCGGCCGGGCGAGATCGTGCCGGCCGAAAGCCATGGCTTCTACAGCTACGATGCCAAATATATCGACGAACAGGGCGCGGCGCTGAAAGTCCCGGCCGACCTGCCTGAGGAGGTCGAGGCCGCCATGCGCGACATGGCCGCGAGAGCTTTCCGGGCGGTCGGCTGCGACGGCATGGCCCGCGTCGATTTCTTCCTGACGGATGACATGCGGTTCCTCGTCAACGAGCTCAATACCATCCCCGGCTTCACCGATATCAGCATGTATTCCAAGGCGATGGCGGCAAGCGGCGTCGGTTACGCCGAGATCATCGACCGCCTCGTCGATCACGGCCTGGCGCGCGCCGGCCGGGCTGCCTGAGCATGAACAGGTCGGTCCTGATTTCAGGCTGTTCCGGCGGCGGGAAATCGACGCTGCTGGCCGAACTTGGCCGTCGCGGTCATGCGATCGTCGAAGAACCGGGCCGACGGATCGTCAGGCAGGAGCTCGAAAGCGACGGTTCAGCCCTGCCCTGGATCGACATGGCGGCCTTCGCCCGCCGCGCCATCGAGTTCGCAACGGCCGACCACGCGGCGGCGTGCGGGCGGGCCGGCTGGACGTTTTTCGACCGAGGGCTGATCGATGCCGCAGCAGCGCTTCAGCACCTGACCGGGGAACCGGTCCTGGAAAGACTAAGCGCCCTCCACCGTTATAACAGCAGCGTTTTTCTCACCCCGCCATGGCCGGAAATCTACGTCACCGATCGCGAGCGGCGCCATGGCTTCGACGAGGCGGTCGCCGAATATGACCGGCTTGTCGCAATCTATCCGGCGCTTGGCTACGACGTCGTCATGCTGCCGAAAATCGCGGTCGCCGACCGGGCGGATTTCATCCTCGATCGACTAAAAACGAGGTAGCCGCCTCTCGGCTGCTTTCTCAAGGGGAACCTCAGCGCCTGCGGAAGACGCACCACTGAAACGACTGCCGGCCACCGCCGGGGGTCGTGTGCTCCTCGCGCCAGTCGCGTTGAAGCGCGAAGGCGGACGAGACTTCGCGTGCAAGAGCGGCCGCGTCGTAACGTTCGACCGGCAGGCCGCTGCATCGTTCCGGCCCGTCCGGTGCGAAAGAGGCAATGATCACGGCGCTGCCCGGCGCCGTGCCGGTTTCGAGTGCGCGGCGATAAGCCAGCCGCTGCTCGCGCTCGGTGAGGAAGTGAAAGACGGCGCGGTCGTGCCACACATCGTACTGACGTCCTGGTCGCCACACGGTGACATCTTCAATCATCCAGGCGATGCGGGCCGCCTCGTCCCCCAGCCGCGCCTTGGCAACATCGAGCGCCGGCGCAGCGATGTCGAGAACGGTGAGATCGGACCATCCGCGCTCGAGAAGACGATCGACAAGGCTCGATGCGCCGCCGCCGACATCGATCAGCGAAGCCGTGACCGGCAGTTGCAGCGCGTCAAGCGCCCGCAGGGAAGGCTCGGGCGTCGGCTGATACCAGCTGACGCTGTCGGCAGCTTTCGTGCGGTAGACCGCGTCCCAATGCTCCCGCTTCGCCTCCGTCATCCGGCATCCCCATTTTTGCAGCGCCCGATCCTGACCGATCAACATGTAAGGATTGAGACGTCTGCCTCCAAGCGCCGTTCCCATGACCATTTTATCAGGAAGCGGAATGACGATAAACGAGATCCGCGGGATCGGTTCGAGATGCCGTCGGATCGAGACGCGCCCCCAGCCGCTCCGCCACGGCAATCGAGGCTTTGTTGCCGGGGGCGATATAGCTGACGAGCGACGGCAGGCCGAGCGTCGCAAAGGCCCAGTCTCGTAACGTCATGACCGCCTCGGTCGCATACCCCCTGCCCTCATGGCTCTCATAGACGAACCAGCCCAGCTCCTTTTCCGGAAAGAGCGGCCCGTGATTGATCCCCACCTGACCGACGCATTCGCCGGTCTCGGCAAGGTCGATCATCAGCGCCCCGTGCCCGAACAGTTGCCAGAGCGCCACGTCGTGACAGAACATTCCCCAGGCCGCGCGCAGATCGAACGGCCCGCCCATCCCGGCCGACCGCGGCGAGGCCATGAGCCGCGCATAGGCGGCGAAATCGTCTATACTAGGCATGCGAAGTCTCAGACGCTCGGTTCGGATTTTTATCGCGCCGGTTTCGGACATGTCGTCGCCTCTGTCAGATGGGGTTTGGCGTTTCAAAGGCTGGGGCAAATTGCAGCATTCCGCTTGGCGTGGTCCCGCGGAAAACAATCCGTTGTACGAGCCGCCTATCGAAGTCGAGATACGTCAGCTGCCCATCGTTGCTGAAACCGACGCGGCTATAGATGTCTGGGTTTCCGATCAACGCACAGCCGGCGGCACCGCTCTCCTTCAACAGGTCAAATCCCCTGACAATCAACGCCTTGCCGATCCCCTGCCGCTGTCTCTCCGGTTTGACGGATATCGGACCCAGTCCGAACCAGCCACCATGCACGCCGTCGATCGTCACCGGCGAAAATGCGACATGCCCCAGGATCTCGCCTTCTTCTTCAGCAACCAGCGATATCGTCAGATCGCCCGCTGCGCGAAGCCTGCTGACAATCTCCGCTTCGGTACCGTCGCTGTAGGGCATTGGCTTGAACGCTACCTCGGTCAGATCATGGATCGCATCGATATCCGCCGGTGTTTCATATCGGATGAGCATCGCGGTCAACTCCTCATGCCTGATCTACCGCGGATGCCGTGCAGTGATAGTCGAAAATCAGCAAGCCGGGTTCTTCCAGCGGCAATTGCGCCACGATCTGCCCTTCCGCGTTCAGCACCGCCGTCGGTCCCCAGGCGACGCGCCCGTCGCGCTCGCCCGTCACATCGGACGATATCATCCATAGGCCTGTTTCACGGCATCTCTCGGCGCGGACCACATTGTGCCGCTCCTTGAATATTTCCGCCTTATCTCGTGGCATCATATTGTTGGAGCAACATAAGATCAGGGATGCACCCAGCGCTTCGAGCTTTGCGGCCGCTTCAGGAAAGTTGGTGTCGTAGCAGATGTTTATACCAAAGCGCAGATCGCCGATCGCAAAGAGTGGACTCTCTTCCCCCGCTTCGAAGGCCTGTTCGCCACGCAGCAAATGGGCTTTCCGGTAGCGGCCGAGGAGAACGCCGCGTTCGACGACGATGGCTGTGTTGAACAATCGCCCGTCATCGATCTCGATCAGCCCCATGACCAGCATCGGTCCTGACTTCGGTAACCGATCCAGGACCGCCACGAACGCAGGCGATGCGAGATCGAGGGCAACGCGACGTGCCGACGGTTCATCGGTCAGGTAGCCCTGGAGAAACCCCTCGGGAAAGAGCAGCAAGGCCACGCCATCGGTCTCGGCCAGTGCTGCGATCCCAATGGCATAATCCAAGGCCGCCCCGACATTTTCCCGAAATTCCGGCGTCTGCGCAGCGGCTATCCGGATGCTTCCCACGTCGATCTCCCTTTCGAACGTCTCACCGTCCGAGCGGCCAAAGCTACGAAAAAGCCCGGCGCGACGGCCGGGCTCTTCCTTGATGTCTTCCCTCGGCAAACCTTAGAAGCTCGCCGCACCGCTGCCCCAGGGGCCGTGGTGGAAGTCCTTGCCATCCAGGCGGTCGAAGCCGTGGGCGCCGAAGAAGTCGCGCTGAGCCTGGATGAGGTTGGCCGTTCCCCTGCCCTGGCGGTAGGCATCGAAATAGGTCAGCGCCGAGGTCAGCGCCGGCACCGGCAGGCCAGAGGAAATGGCGGCGGCGACGACGCGGCGCAGCGCCGGGATCGATTCCTTGACCATGTCGGAGAAGGCCGGCGTGACGATCAGGTTGGCGGCATCAGGCGCCTTGGTGAAGGCCGAGGTGATCTCGTCGAGGAACTGCGAGCGGATGATGCAGCCGGCGCGCCAGATCCTGGCAATCGTCGGCATCGGCAGCGACCAGTTGAATTCGCGCGAGGCTTCCGCCATCACCGCGAAGCCCTGCGCATAGGCGCCGATCTTGGCGGCAAACAGCGCCAGCTCCAGATCCTTGTTGAGTTCGGGACCGTAAGCGATCGGGAAGGATGCGGCCTGCGTGCCGAAAATCTTTTCGGCGGCTTCGCGCTGCGACTTCATCGAGGAGAGGCTGCGAGCGGCGACCGCGGCCTCGATTGCCGTTGCCGGAATGCCCATGTTCTGCGCTTCGATCGCCGACCATTTGCCGGTGCCCTTCTGGCCGGCCTTGTCGAGGATCATGTCGACCATCGGCCCGCCGGAAACCGGATCGGTCGCGGCAAGCACCTTCTCGGAAATCTCGATCAGGTAGGAGTTCAGCCGGCCCTTGTTCCACTCGCCGAAGATGCCGGAGATGTCGGAGGCGCTCTTGCCGAGACCGTCGCGCAGGATGCCGTAGATTTCGGCGATCATCTGCATGTCGGCATATTCGATGCCGTTATGGATGGTCTTGACGAAATGGCCGGCGCCGTCATTGCCGAGCCAGGCAACGCAGGGCTCGTCATTGTAGCGGGCGGCAATCGAGGTCAGCACCTTCTCGACGCGCTTCCAGGATTCCTCGGTGCCGCCGACCATGATCGACGGGCCGTGGCGCGCACCTTCTTCGCCGCCGGAAACGCCCATGCCGATGAAGGTCAGATCCGTGTCCTTGAGGCGGTCGAAGCGGGCGACGGTATCGCGGAAATTGGCGTTGCCGGCATCGATCATGATGTCGCCCTTGGACAGATGCGGGCGCAACGCCTCCATCTGCTGATCGACGGCATCGCCGGCCTTGATCATGATGATGATCGGGCGCGGCGGCCGGATCGCATCGACGAACTCTTCGATCGTCTTGCAGGGAATGATCTGCTTTTTCAGATCGCCGGCGCTTTCGTAGAATTCGTCGGTTTTCTCAGGCGTACGGTTGAAGACCGCAATTTTATTGCCTTTCTCCGCGATGTTGAGCGCCAAGTTTGAGCCCATGACCGCAAGACCGATCAGTCCGATTTCTGCCTTTTCCACGACAAACCTCCGATGTGTCATTTGGACCGGTGTTGTGGCACTGTCTCGGTCAAACGGCAAGTCTCGCAAGGGTCTAATCGGTTCGCAAAAACAATGAAATGAAGCTTGCAATATCGCGACTTGTCCGACAACCGCTTGCGCCGGCTGATCGGCAACCAAGTTTTTTCGCGACCTGCCCTTGATGCCCTATCTGGTGGTATCATCGGCATTTCGGGAGATCTCGCCTTGGAATCGGGAAGACGAAAAGATACGGCCCTGCTCGCCGCCCGTGCCGGCCGCTACCGCGAATATGCGCCGTCGCCGCCGCTGCGGCGCCATTTCAGCCGGTTCTGGTCACATACGCTCCATGACGGACCGCCGGCACATGTGGCAATCGTGCCGGACGGCTATTGCGACCTCCTCTGGATCGACGGCCGGCTGGCCGTTGCCGGACCCGACAGGACGGCGGCCTTTCCCGTTCTCCGGCCGGACGCGACCATCATCGGCGCACGTTTTGCGCCGGGCGCCGCCGCGCCCTGGCTGAAGACGCCGCTCTCGGCGCTGGTCGGCTGCTCGGTGCCGCTTGCCGAAATCGGCTGGAAGGACACGGCCGAATTCGAGGCACGGCTTGGCGATTGTCCCGATCCCTCGAATGCCATGGCGCTATTCGCCCGCTTGCTCGAAGAGGCCGCGCGCGATACCGACGAACCGGCCCGGGACGCCGCGGTTATCTTCGCCGCCGCCGATGGCGGCCGTCCGGCGTCCGAGCTGCTCAGCCGGCTCGGCGTGAGCGAAAGGGAGTTGCGCCGCCGCTGCCACCACCATTTCGGCTATGGCGCCAAGACGCTGGAACGCATCCGCCGGTTCCAGCGTTTCCTCGATCTCTGCCGCAAGGCGGGCACGATGCCGCTTGCCCGCCTTGCGCTCGAAGCGGGCTTTGCCGATCAGGCCCACATGACGCGCGAGGTCGGCGAACTCTCGAGCCTGACACCCGCCGTCATTGTCGGCCAACTCGGCATGCCGAAAAGACCAGGCTGACCGTTTTGTTCAAGACGCCGCAGATCAGCCTGCTACGACAGCGAGACCCGATATCAAGGACCTGCAAGCCATGTCGACGATGCCCGCGAAAATCATCCACCAATCGATCGAGCGCGACTGGCGCGACGTCTACGACTTCGCCGGCAAGCCGGAGAACATGCCGCTCTGGGCCTCCGGCCTTGCAAGCGGCCTCGAGCCTCACGGCGCCGACTGGATCGCCGACGGCCCTCTCGGAACCATCAAGATCAGCTTCGTGCCCGGCAATGAATTCGGTGTGATCGACCACACGGTGACGATCGAATCCGGCCTCAGGGTCTATAATGCGCTGCGCATTGTGCCGAACGGCGATGGCTGCGAGGTCATGTTCACGCTGTTGCGGCTGCCCGGCATGACCGATGCGCAGTTTTCAGCCGATGCCGCCCATGTCGAGAAGGATCTCGACATGCTGAAAGCCCTGATGGAGAGATAGATGACCGTCAAATCAGACAACAACGACCGCCGCATCGATTATGTCGAATTCAACGTCGCCGACATCGCCGCCGCCAAAGCCTTTTACGGCTCGGCCTTCGGCTGGCGTTTCACCGATTACGGCCCGAACTACTGCGAATTCGACGATGGCCGGCTGAAGGGCGGCTTCACCGATTTCGGCCCCGTGCGGCCGGGCGGCCCGCTGGTCGTCGTCTATGCCAGGAATCTCGAAGAGGTGCTGATCTCGGTCGAGAGGGCTGGCGGCACGATCGTCCGGCCGATCACCGATTTCCCAGGCGGCCGGCGCTTCCACTTCCTCGACCGCGACGGGTATGAGCTCGCCGTCTGGGCGGCCGCCTGAAGGCGGCCGATTGATCAGCCAGTTGGCCGCTGTCGATCGATATCCTCCATGACGAGCAGCGCGCCAATCACGGTACCGCCGGCATCGCGCAGCGGCGACATGCGACAGCGCACCTGCCCTGATCCGCCGTTGCCGTCCGGACATTTATAGGCATAGTCGATCTGCTCACCGGCAAAGCAGGCGTCGAGCTTGTATTTGGCGCACGCGGCAAACAGCTCCTCTCCGATGAATTCGGAAAGATGGCGGCCGATAAGCTCCATCGGCTTCTTGTTGAGATGGGCGCAGTTGGCTGGATTGGAATAGAGGAAGCGATAGTCCTTGGTCAGCACCGCCACCCGGTCCGGCAGGCTTTCGAGGATCGCCGAATTGAGGAACTGGCCGTTGTCGGTATCCGGCACATAGGCCGGCGGCGGCTCGATGCGCACGTCCTGCGGCGACGGCACACGCCAGTCCGGCCCATGCGTGCCGAAATAGCGGTCGAGCAGGTAGGAAAGGACCGTCGTGTGCTCGGCGACGCTGGCGCTGTCGTCGGCGTCCTGGCCGATCAGATGAGTCACAAACTGCAGCTGCATGTAGGCTTCGAGCAGATTGACCGCTTGATGGGCGAGGATTGCCTCGACCAGCGGCTCGACATGGCCGTCGAGCGCCGTGACGCGCTGATCGTCACCCAAGCGTATGGCTTCCTCTATCTGCGTGCAACGCAAGGAAAAAGCTCGAAAAAGCTCCAGCAAGACGCCCAACTCCCATTGGCCCAAGAGACATGTCCGAGACCTGACATGGCTGCATCTTTCGAAAAATGCGCCTTTCGGTAGACATTGTTCGCGTTTTGGTAGCGACGGGTACCATGAATTTACACTCAGTTTCAATCCGCGAGCACCTGCCGCTTTTCACCGCTGATAAATGAGGGTGGATATTCCTGGAGCATGTCTCGCAAAAGTGCGTCGCGGTTTTGCGATAACGACATGCGTCAAAACAAGAAGCGCGAAGAGCGAATCCGAAAGATCGCGACGCGTGCTAGGAGTCGAGCGTCTGCTTGATCTGCCAGCGGTCATGATACCAGAGCCACTGTTCCGGGTATTCCCGCACCCAGCTTTCCACCTTGTCGTTGAGCAGTTGGGCTGCCGCCGGCAGGTCGAGATTGCCCTTGGCATCGCGCGGCATGTCCAGCCGCGGCTCGATTTCCAGCCGGTAGCGGTTGTCGGGCAGCCGGACGCAGCGCGCCGGATAGACCTCGCAGTCGAACTGGCGCACCAGCTTCGGCAGCAGCGGATTGGTCTTGACGTCGCGCCCGAAGAAAGTGCCCTTCAGCCCCTTGCGGAATTTCTGGTCGACGAGCACGCCCACGCCCTGGCCGGCTTCCAGCTGACGGGCGAGCGCGAAGGAGGAGCCCGCATGCGAGGGCACCAGCTTGCCCATCCGCGCGCTCCTGAAATCGAAGACCTTCTTGGCGACATAGGGATTGTTCGGCGGCCGGAAGAGCACGGTCACATGAAGCCCGAAGGCGGCGCCGGCCACCGGCAGCAGCTCGAAATTGGCGGTATGGCCGGTAAAGACGATGAAGGGGCGCGGATTGTCGCGCAGATCGAGGAAGATCGGGATACCCGACACCTCCACCCTGCCCGGCTCCGATTTTTCAGGGTCGTAGTCGAACAACTGGTCGAGGAACACGTATTCGGCCGCAAGCCGGCCCATATTGCCCCAGCTTCCGAGCGCGATCTCTTCGATCTCGGCCTCGCTCTTCTCGGGAAAGGCGTTGCGCAGATTGACGAGCATCAGCCTGTGGCGGCGTGTCCGCCGGCCGAGGCGGCGCATCATCCTGTCGGCGAAGCGAATCGCGCCATCAGCCGGAAACAGCTTCAGCACGTTCAGAAAACCGAACATCACCTGCGCCACCAGCCATTGCTGGAAGTGCCTGAGCGCCAGAACGATCCGGGTGATGAAGAGCTTCACTTGGGGCTCAATCCATCTTCAGGATGATCTTGCCGAAGATCTGGCGCGATTCCATCCGCTCCAGCGCCCGGTCGATATCGCTGAAGCTGACCTCGGTGTCGATGACGGGATGCACGAGCCCGCGGCCCATCTTCTGCATCGCATCGGCCATGTTCTCCATCCGGCAGCCGAAGGAACCGAAGAGCTTCAGCTGCTGCTGGAACAGCATCATCAGGTTCATCTCCGTGGAAACACCCGAGGTCGAGCCGCAGGTGACGAGCCGCCCGCCGCGCTTCATGCAGAGCATCGAGCCTGCCCAGGTATCCTTGCCGACATGTTCGAAGACGACGTCGACGCCCTTCTTCTTGGTGAGCTTGCGCACCACGCCCTCGAAGCGGTCGGTGCGGTAGTTGATGACGTGATCGGCGCCGAGAGCCTTGGCCTTTTCGATCTTGTCGTCCGAACCAACCGTGGTGATGACAGTGCAGCCGATCTTCTTGGCCAGCTGGATCGCCGCCGTGCCGATACCCGAGCCGCCGGCGTGGACGAGGATCGTCTCGCCGGGCTCGAGCCTGGCATTGTCGAACAGCATGTGCTCGACGGTGCCGAAGGTGACGGGCGCAAGTGCAGCACCGATCGCATCGACACCGGGAGGAGCCGGCACGAGCAGCCGCGCGGGAAGGTTGACCTTCTCCTGCGCGAAGCCGTCGAGATGGAAGCCGTGCACGCCGGAGACATGTTCGCAGAGATTGTCGCGGCCTTCGCGGCAGGGGCGGCAGAGACCGCAGGTGCGCGCGCCGTAGATCGAGACGAGCTGGCCCGGCAGCACATTGGCGACACCCGCGCCGATCGCTTCCACGACGCCGGAAGCCTCGGCACCGATGACCAGCGGCATCTTGCGCTTGGCGAAAGCCATGCCGCGCCAGCCCCAGACGTCGATATGGTTGAGCGCCACCGCCTTGACGCGCAGCGTCACCTCGCCGGCGGCAGGCGCATCCGGTTCCGGCAGGTCGGTGATCTCAAGCTTGCGGTCATCGATCAGTTGCAAAGCGCGCATGATTTATAGTTCTTTCTTCTACGTGGATCGTCGTCATGCTCGGGCTTGTCCCGAGCATCTGCCAGCGGTCATTGAGTGATGCAAGTAGATCCTCGGGACAAGCCCGAGGATGACGTTAAAAACCACTTCGTCCCAAAATCAAGGAGGGTCTCTAAGCCGGTTCGAGCGCCATGACAAGGCTGGCATTCTGCCCGCCGAAGCCGAAGGAGTTGGAAAGCACGGCGGAAACCTGCGCTTGCCGCTTCTTGTTCGGCACGACATCGAGAACGATCGACGGATCGGGATTGGTATAGTTGATCGTCGGCGGCAGCGTGCCTGTCAGCATCGTCTGCAGCGAGAACACCGCCTCGACTGCGCCCGCCGCCGTCAGCGTATGGCCGATCATCGACTTGTTCGAGGAAACCGGGATGCCGGCGATCCGTTCGCCGAAGACGGCCGACATCGCCCCATATTCCATCTTGTCGTTCTCGGGCGTCGACGTGCCATGGGCATTGATATAGCCGATGCCGCTCTCGTCGATGCCGGCATCGGCAAGGGCTGCGCGGATCGTCGCGATCGCCGGTCCGCCATCCGGCGACGACCGCGTGCGGTGGAAGCTGTCGGCCTTGTCGCCGGCGCCCTTCATGATGCCGAGCACCTTGGCGCCGCGGGCGACCGCCGCTTCCAGCGATTCCAGCACCAGGGTCGCCGCACCTTCGGCGATGACGAAACCATCGCGATCCTTGCTGAACGGCTTGGAGGCCTTGGTCGGCGGATCGTTCTGCGTCGAAAGAGCCGAGAGCAGTGAGAAACGGATCAGCGCTTCGGCGCTCAGAGAGCCGTCGGTTGCAACCGTCAGCGCGCGGGTTGTCCGGCCCTGGCGGATCGCCTCGATGCCGAGCTGGATCGCGGTGACGCCGGAAGCACAGGCCGTCGACAGCGTGACGGGAAGGCCGCGTGTGCCGAACCGGTCGGCAAGCCGCTCGGAAATAGCGCCGAACAGGGCCGCCTCATGGAAGGCCGGGTCCGGCCGCTGGCGTAGCGCCGTCAGGAAACGCTCATAGGCGTCGCCGGGACGCTCGGAGGCCGGCGAACGGTCGGCAAGTTCGAAACGCGCGCTCCATTCCGGCTCGATCGGCGGGGCGGCCAGGAACAGCGGGCCGTTGAAATCGCCGGAAAGGCCGGCATCGGCAAGCGCCTCGATCGTCGTCTCGCGGGCGAAGGCGTAGGAGCGCTCGACGGCATTCGGGGCCGGGATGCCGATAAAATCAACGGTGCCGGCGATCCGCGTCGACAGTCCCTCGGTCGGGAAACGATTGATCTCGTGAATACCCGACGTGCCTGACGAAAGCGCTGCCCAGTTATCGCTGAGACCCTGACCGAGGGAGGTGATGATACCCATGCCGGTCACGGCCACGATAGGGCGGCCGAGATGATCCCTGTAAGCGGAAGCTGTCATATCTTTCACTCCTCACGCATTTGCGGAAAGGACGGCGACGCCCTCGCCGCGCTGGTGTCCGACCGCGGTCACGACGGCGGCGGTGGCGCCTGCCCGCATCGGCGCCTCATGGGCGGCATCGAAGGGCGGAACCTTGGCCTTGCCGTCGACGGCAAGTGCTGCAAGCGCCAGACCCAGCGTGAACTGCGTTTCGATCGTATGGCCGGTGACGCCGCCGAAGCCGCGGATGGCGGCCCCCGGCAGCTGGTGTTCGAGCACCGCCCGCTCGCGGGCGGCAAGGTCGTGCATGCCGGTCGAGCCGGAAAAAATCGCCGTGCTTTCGGCGGCAAGCTCGGCGGCGGGTGCTAAAAGCCGCTCCAACCGGACCTCGAGATTGCCGGCATTGCGGTTGCCGCGGTCGCCCTCGACCGCGTCGATGACGGCATAGATGTGAGCGCCGCGCGCTTCCGCATGCTGGCGCGATTCCATCACCAGGAAGGCGCCGGCCGAACCGGTGATCATCCCGCCGCCGTCGCTTGATTTGCGTGACCAGAGCGGCACCCAGTCGCCGCGTGCATGAGCGCCGATCGCTTCGGTGAGCAGGATCATATCAGGCCGCTCCGCCGCAAAGGCGCCGCCAACCAGCGCATGCGAGGATTCGCCCGATTTGATACGGTAGAAGGCGGTCTCGACGGCTGAAATGCCTGCCGCTTCCTCGCCCATGAAGGTGCGCGACGAACCGGTGACCTTGTGCACGATCGAGATATTGCCTGCGAGCAGGTTGGAAAGCTGGGCGAGGAACAGCGTCGGCCTGAGCTCCGTCGTCAGCTTCTCGTTCAGCAGCAATTCGCGGTCGTTGCGCTTCAGCGCCTCGTCCACGATCAGCGTATCGACATTGATGTCGCGCTCGCCGCCGCCGGCCGCCACGATCATGTCCATCGTGCCGCAGGCCTCGAGATCGTCCTTAAAGCCGGCATCGTCGAGTGCCAAGCCGGCGGCGAAGACGCCGATGCGCTGCCAGTTTTCCATCTGGCGCTGGTCGCCGCGCTTGGCGATCTGCTGCGACCAGTCGATCTCGGGCAGCGGATGCACCGGATAGGGCTTGAACTTCTCGGTTTCGACGATCGCCTTCGGAGCTTTGTCGGCCTGGAGAAGGGCGATATGCGCATCCTTGCCGACGCCCTGACAGGTGACGATGCCGATGCCCGAGATGACGACGTCGTTTGCAGCCTTGCTCATCCAATCACTCCCTGCGCCGCGATCGCTTCGAGAAGCCCGATCTCGCCGGCACGTTTTTTCACGATATCGCCGAGCGGCACCTCGGAAAACGGCATAGTGCGAAGCTTTAGCTGCGCATCGCAGACCTTCTTGCCGGCGCTGGTGATTTTAGCCTTGGTAACCGCGAAACCCGAACCGTCGTGTTCGAGCACCGCCTCGATATCGAGCACGGCTTCCGGTTCGACGAAGGTGCGCATCTTGGCGCCATCGACCGTCATCAGGAAGGGCATGGCGGCAAAATTGGTGACGGCAAGCACCAGCATGCCGGAGGCCTGCGCCATGGTCTCGATCAAAAGCACACCGGGAACGAGCGGCATGCCGGGAAAATGACCCTCGAAGACAGGGCTCTTGGCCGGCACGACGGATCGCGCCTTCAGCGTGCCCTTCTTCAGGTCCACCGCTTCGACGCGGTCAATCATCTGGAAATATTCCAGCAGCATTCGGATCCTCCGGCCCGACAGGCCAGATCCGCCCGCCGGTGACGCCTAGTTAGGAACGAAACCGCCCGGCCGCCATAGTCAGGCGGCAGGGCGGTCAAAAAAGACGATTATGTCCTCAGGCCTTGGCTGCTTTAAGCTCGTCGATCTTGGCACAGAGGTTCTTCAGCACGAAATATTCTTCGGTGGAAACCTTGCCCTCGTTGACTTCCTGCGTCCACTTTTCGAGCGGAATCTTGATGCCGAATTCCTTGTCGATCGCAAAGACGATGTCGAGGAAATCGAGGCTGTCGATACCGAGGTCGTCGATCGTATGGCTCTCCGGCGTGATCGTCGCGCGGTCGATCTCGCTGGTTTCTGCAATAATGTCGGCAACTTTATCGAATGTAGCGGTCACGCGCTGTACCTCATGAAATGACGATTTAAATCCCCTCATAGGCAAATCCATTTCAAAAGCCAATGCTTTCGTCCGGGCGTTGCGGCAATTTGGCGATCGGGTGTTGCCTAAACAGCAATGGAATGCAGGCCGTTGCAATCACCCGAGGCGCGGCGATGCCGCTGCAGCCCCCTGCGCCGGCGGCGTAAACAAGCCGTCCGAATCGAAGCCGCATACGGTCTCGCCTCGGCGCGAGCGCCCTTCCCGGCCGGAGCCGCAAGCACGGACAGTTGATCTGGATCAAATCGCAAGCCCGGCGAATTTGATAATCATCAAGCGGCGCGGGAAGAGATCGGGATATCCGAACCCGCAATCGCGGCGTCATCGTCTCGGAAGCGTCAGCCATGCCTCTCGGCATGCTGGCCATGCCCGGGCATGCCAGGATTTCGAAGGGATCAGGAGATGGACGTCGCACGCCGTGAGGTTTCCGAGGCCGGCACGCCTGTCGCTTGCCGTTCCTGCCAGGCGCGGCACGGCGTCGTCTGCGGCGCCTTGTCGAGCAGCCAGCTGCGAGAACTCGGCCGCCACTCGCTGCGCCGCAAAATCGATGCCGGCTCAGAGATCGTCGCTCAGGGGTCGGAAAGCTCTTTCTATTCGAACATCATGCGCGGGGTGGTGAAGCTCTGCAAGGTGATGCCGGACGGCCGCCAGCAGATCGTCGGCCTGCAATTCGCCCCCGATTTCGTCGGCAGGCCCTTCATGCGCGAAAGCACGCTGTCGGCCGAGGCTGCGACCGATGCGGAGATCTGCGTCTTCCCCCGCAATCTGCTCGACCGCATGATATTGGAGACGCCGAAACTGCAGCGCAGCCTGCACGGTCAGGCGTTGAAGGAACTGGATGCCGCGCGCGAATGGATGCTGACGCTCGGCCGGCGCACCGCCGAGGAGAAGGTCGCAAGCCTGCTCTACCTCATCGCCACGCACGCCGAGCCGGAAACGGCCACCAGCACCGCCTTCGACCTACCGCTATCGCGCACCGAGATCGCCGATTTTCTCGGGCTGACGATCGAAACCGTCAGCCGCCAGTTGACCCGGCTGCGCAAGAGCGGCGTCATCCGCATCGAGAACATCCGGCATATCGTCGTCCCCGATATGGATGAACTGGAAAAGAAAATCAGCGCGTAATCACCACACGGGTATTGGCAAGGCCGGCCTGGCGCGCCAGCGAGAAGAACTCGGCGGCATTGTCGGGATGCAGGCGGACGCAGCCATGCGAGGCTGGCCGGCCCAGGCGCTTCAGGTCGAAGGTGGCGTGAACGGCGTAACCACCGTTGAAGAACACCGCATAGGGCATCGGCGCATTGTCGTATTTCCGGGAACGGTGGTCGCGTGACAACCACTTGGCGCTCCACGAACCGGTCGGCGTGACATAGCCGTTGCGCGCGGTCGAAACCTTCCAGCGATACTTGACGAAGCCGTTCTCGGTGACGGTCATCGTCTGCTTGCCGATGCTGATATTGGCGACCAGCGTCGCCGCCTCGGCGGCAACGGGAGAAAACTGCAGCAATAAACTTGCGGCCGCGGCCGCTAAAATCGTCTTCATGATAACCCCTCTTCGCACCCGCGCAGTTTAATTGCGCCCTCACGATAGAGAGACTACGGCAATACTTTCTATATTGCTTTAATCCGAATGGTAATCACAATTTTAACACGTTTCAGCCGGAAGCGCCGCCGCAAGACAGCGGCCCGCCTCACTGGAGCTTGCGTGGCGCCGCAGGCCGGTTGAGCCGCTGGTAAGCCTTGTTCATCTTCTCGCGGATGGAGGCCATCGTGCCGAGATTATGACCGCAGGCGGCACAGGTGATGATATCCGTCTCGCGGATCTCCGGCCGCTCGAACTTCATCTTGGTGCTCTTGCACTTCGGGCACGGTAATTCAACCTGAACTGTCATCGCTCTGCTTCCGGTCTGATGAGATACGAGGCGCTTCGCATAAACGTTTGAGCCGGAGCTGTCCACTGGGGCATAGACGCAGTGCGTGGCACCCTACAAAAAACACAGAAACAACCCGAAGATCAGACCGGCAAGCACCATGCAACTGGCATAAAACACCGACACGCCGTCCTCGATGTCGCCGGCGGTGGCGACGTCGCGGCCGGCATTGTTGATCATCGGCTCCGTCACGACGACACCACCATAGATGCGCGGGCCGGCGAGCTGGACGTTGAGGGCACCAGCCATTGCCGCCTCCGGCCGGCCGGAATTCGGCGAGCGGTGCAGGCCGCCGTCGCGCACCGCCACCCGGATCGCCTCGCGGCAGGGGCTCATGCCGCGTCGGATCCAGGCGCCGGCGGCGATCAGCAGGATGGAGAGCCGCGCGGCCGGCCAGTTGGCGATATCGTCCAGCCGGGCCGCGGCCCAGCCGAAATCGATGTATTTTTCCGACCTGTGGCCGATCATCGAATCCGCCGTGTTCAGCATCTTATAGGCGAGCAGGCCCGGCAGGCCAAAGACCGCATAGCAGATGGCCGGCGCCACGACGCCGTCGGAGAAATTTTCCGCAAGGCTTTCGATCGCCGCGCGGCAGACGGCCGGCTCGTCGAGCGTCTCCGGATCGCGCCCGACGATGCGGGAGACGGCGCTCCGGCCGCCGGCCAGCCCCTCGCCGCGCAAGGCCGCAGCGACGGCTGCGACATGATCGGCAAGACTCTTCTGCGCCAGAAAGATCGCCACCAGCCCGGCCTCCAGCACGAGGCCGGCAAGGCCGAAGAGCGCGAAGAACCGGTCGAACACGAGCCCTGCGGCGATCGACAGCAGAAGCAGCGCCACGATCGCTGCGACGCCGTTCATCCGGCGCTGGGTGCCCGTAAGACTTGAGGGATTGAGCTGCTGGTCGGCGTAAGAGATCGCCGCGCCGAAAATGACAACAGGATGCGGCATGCGCGACCACAGCCATTGCGGATCGCCGGCGATCCGGTCGAGCAGCAGCGCCAGAAGCAGCACGAGGAGGTTTTCGTCGATCGTCATCGTTCAAATCCCTGAAGGGCTTCGCCAAGCCGCCTGTCCGCCGCCGGATCCGGCGTCAGGCCGAAACGCAGCCAATCCAGCGCATAATCGAACTTGCGGACGAGAATATGATGCCGGCAAAGATGCGTGTAGATGTCGCTCGCCCTGCTATCGGCGACAAGGGTGAACAACGCGGTCCCTCCCCTGATCCGCAATCCGGCCGAGGCCAGCGTCGCCTGCAGGGCGGCACTGCGTTCATCCAGAGAGTGGCGGATCGCGGAGACGTCGGACCGCAGCAGTGAGGCGGCCAGCGAAAGCGCCGGGCCTGAGACCGCCCAGGGGCCGAGCCAGTTCTCGAAACGGGCGAGAATATCCTCGCGCGCAATCGCAAAACCGAGCCGCAGGCCGGCAAGCCCGAAAAACTTTCCGAAGGAGCGGAAGATGATCAGGTTGGGAAGCTCCTGCGCGCGGGCAGCGAGGCTAAGCGCCGGATCGGTATCACCGAAGGCCTCATCGACGACGAGAAGTCCACCTGCCGCCGTCATCCTGTCGTGCAGGGCAATCAGCATTTCCACTGGCCAGACCCTGCCGTCCGGATTGTTCGGATTGACGACGACGGCCAGCCGATGCTCGCCCCCGATTTCGGCGACATCGCCGACCGCATCGACGGCAAAACCGGCCGATGTAAAAGCGCGCGCATATTCGCCATAGGTCGGCGACACCACGGCGATACGATCGTCCGTCACGACAACCTGCCTGTCCTGCGAAAGCAGGCGCGGCAGAAGCTGGATCACCGATTGCGTTCCGGGCACCGGCAGCGGCAGGATCTCTCCGCTGCCATAATGAGAGCGGGCCGCGAACCTCGCCTCGTCGAAGAGATGCCTGTCCGGCAGTCGGTGCCATGCCCCTGGCGGAATGTCAGGCAGGGCAACGGGGCACGGATTGATGCCGGTGGAAAGGTCGAGCCAGTCTTCCGGCCTGCCGCCGAAGGCGGCGGCAGCGGCGGTGATGCCACCGCCATGGACGATGGGCGCGCTCATACGGCCGCTCTCGCAAGATCGATCAGGTGCATATAGGATCCCGCCACCTGGCCACGTCGGAGCCCGACAGTGCCGAGATCGGTTCCCAGCGCATCTTGCGCGGCAAACAGCCGCTTTCCTTCACCCTCGGAGACAACGGTGGAATAGTGGAATTCATGTGCCGTCATTGTCCGCGCGAAGAAGGCCCCGTCGAGCGGCGTCACGCGGCGATAGCCGAGATGGCGCCGGCGCTCGGCATAGCTGGTGACCACAGGCAGCAGCCCAAGCATTTCGTGGCGCTTGCCCGCCGCATCGATCAACCCATCGCCCAGCACCATGTATCCGCCGCACTCGCCGTAGATCCTAATGCCGCGCGCCGCCGCATCAAGCATGCCGGCACGGAAATTCTGCGCTTGCGAGAGCCGCTCGGCATGCAGCTCGGGATAACCGCCCGGCAGATAGATCGCATCGGCGTCGCCGGCCGGCGCCTCATCGGCGAGCGGCGAGAAGAAGGATATAGCAGCCCCGCGGCGGCGCCACCCAAGCAGCATATGCTCATAGGAAAAGGCGAAGGCGACATCGCGCGCCACGGCGATGCGGGCGCCCAACGGCATCAGCCGATCGATATTGGCAGCCGACGGCCGGTTGAGCCCCTGCCTTGCAATGCGCAGCAGGAATTCGAAATTGCACTTCTGGGACACGGCATCCGCCGCGTGATCGATGAAATTCTCAAGGGTCGCGTGCTCGCCGGCCTGGACGAGACCGAGATGACGCTCCGGCAGGGAAAGCGCCTTGTCGCTGCCGATCATGGCGACAACAGGCATGCGGATCGCTTCGAGCGCCTGACGCAGCATCGCCTCATGCCGCTCGCTGCCGACCTTGTTGAGGATGATGCCGGCAACACGGACATCGGCGCGGAAGCCGGCAAAGCCCGAGACCAGCGGCGCCACCGACTGCGACATGCGCGAGGCGTCGACGACGAGTACCACGGAAAGACCGAGCTGGGCGGCAAGATCGGCCGCGGTTCCCTTTCCGTCGGCCGCTCCGTCGAACAGACCCATCATCGCCTCGATGACGAGTATGCGGTCGCCGGAGCGGTGAAGGGCTGAATTGGCCGAGATCAGTTCCGGGCGCATCGCCCAAGGATCGAAATTCAGGCAAGGCGTGCCGCTCGCTGCCGCATGGAAGGCGGGATCGATGTAATCGGGGCCGGCCTTGCCGGGCGCGACCGCGATGCCGCGCCGGCGCAGTGCCCTCAGCAGCCCGAGCGTCACCGTCGTCTTGCCGGCGCCGGAGGAAGGGGCTGCGATCAGGAGGCCGCTCATATCAGCACCTTGCCGGCCTGGCGGAACGGATCGGGCTGCAGGCGCCGGCCGGCGAGCGCACCGAGCCAGTCGAGCGAAGCTCTGAGCCGCACCACCTCACCGACAACGACCACCGCCGGCGGCTCGAAGCCGGAGGCGGCGATGGCTTCGGACGCCTCCCCCAGCGTCGTTTCCAGCACCTGTTGCCGGCCGGTGGCGGCATTGCAGACGAAGGCGACCGGTTCGGTCGGCGGCCGGCCGGCGGCGATGAGATTGGCACTGATCTCTGCGATATGTTTCATCGCCATATACATGACGATCACGGGCGAGCCCCGGCCGATCGAATCCCAGTCGATTCTATCGGGCACGATGCCGGAGGAATCATGGCCGGTGAGGAAGGTGACGGCGTGGTTGATGTCGCGATGCGTCACCGGAATGCCGGCATAGGCGAGCCCGCCGATGCCGGCGGTGATGCCGGGCACGATGCGGAAGGGGATGTTATGCTCGACCAGCATCAGTGCTTCCTCGCCGCCGCGGCCGAAGACGAAAGGATCGCCGCCTTTCAGCCGCAGCACCCGCTTGCCGGCGCGCGCCAGCTCCACCAGCCGCAGCGAAATGTCGCGCTGTTTTGCCGAAGGCTTGCCGCCGCGTTTACCCGCATATTCCACCACCGCTTCCGGCCGCGCCAGCGCCAGGCATTCCTCGTTGACCAGCGCGTCGTGCACGATGACGTCGGCCTGGGAAAGCCCCTTGGCGGCAAGCAGGGTCAGGAGGCCTGGATCGCCGGGACCGGCGCCAACGAGCCAGACGCTGCCCGGCTCCAGCGCCGGAAGATGGGAGAGTTGGCTATTCAGCATTTTGTTGATCTAGGCCCCGGAAAGGCCAAGGTCAACGCCGCGCGCCCCGCCTCACTTGAAGTTGCTGAGATGACCGTGACTCACTTTGCGAGGAAGCGGATTCGAATTCTCGAAAAACCCGAATAACAATATGAATATATTATCATATGGTCGCGAAGGCCGGCCGCAATGCAGCCGGCCTCCCAAGCGTCAAGCGGTAAGCAGCGTGTCGCGGATGAGATCGATGACCTTCCCCGATTCGATGCCGGTGCAGACGACCTGGCTGGGCAGGCCATCCCAGTCGCCCGGCGGGAAACGGCGGCCGTCCGGCTTGACGATGGTCTGACCGTCGGCAACGCCGCCGCAGACGACGCGCACCGCGCCCGATATCGACGAAAACAGCTCCGGCGCCACGACATAGACCGAGGCGCAGCTGTCATGCACCATCATGCCGTCCTCGACCGCATGCTTGTAGAAATCGATGTAGGACTGCGACAGCGCGTTTAGCAGCTTCACCGCCCCGTCGCCCCTGGCAGCCATCTCGCCGAGATAGCTGCGGCTCATCGTGGTGATCGAGGTGACGTCGAGGCCGATGACGGTGACCTTCCAGGGCGCGGTCATGACGATGTCGGCGGCTTCTGGGTCGCCATGGATATTGGCCTCGGCGACCGGCGAGACATTGCCCGGCACATAAAAGTTGCCGCCCATGATGACAACGTCCTTGACCAGCCTCGCAATCTCCGGGTCTTCCTTCAGCGCCCGCGCCAGATTGGTCATCCGCCCGACGGCCACAAGGCGCACCTCGCCCGGATGGGCGCGGACCGTGTCGATGATGAAGCGATGCGCCGGGCGTGGATCGAGCGGCAGGTCGATCGTCCCGGGCACCTCGATATCACCGAGGCCGTTGTCGCCATGCACCATGGAAGGCCATTCCCGCTCAGCGCGCGAGGGGTCGATGGTGACGCTGGCGCCCTTGGCGACGGGTGCCGGAATATTCCATTCGCGCTTGAGGAAGAGCGCATTGCGCGTCGTCGTCTCCACCGAGGCATTGCCGAAAACCGTGGTGATGCCGATCAGATCGATTTCGGGATGGCGGTGCAGGAAAAGAAGCGCCATGGCGTCGTCGACGCCCGGGTCCGTGTCATAAATGACCTTGTGCATGAAATATCCTTTATATGTAAACCGCGAGCTGCCGGACGGCGCTGCGAATTGCCGCCACCATAACGCCCGTCAGGCTTTCTGCAACCCGATGCGGGCGACCGCCGCTGTCGCATGCGCGGATTTGATCTTGCCGAGCAAGAGTTCCGCATCCCGGCCAATAGCCGCCAGTGCCGCCGATTCCGCCACCCCGTGGCAGCCGACGCGGGCAAAGACGATCTCGGAGGGATTTTTGAGCCGCGGCGTTTCCTCTTCCAGCCGCCGCGCATCGAAGAACAACGCCGGCACTGCAAAATGCTCGGCAACGGCAAGGATTGCCGGCTCATGCCTGCGGCTGTCGATGGAGGCGACGGCAGCAAGCTCATCTCCGCCGATACCCACCGCCTCCAGCGCCGCGATGGCGAGTGCCAGCATTTCGGCCGGCGCCGTCCCGCGCTCGCAGCCGAGCCCGAGCACGTGGCGCCGTACAGGATCGAAGGGAATGTCGCTCATGGAAGCCGTCGAATACGCTCAGCTGTGTCTCAGAAGATGATGCCGTCGGAAAACCGCTCCTGCTTTTCAGCATCATGCTCTGCCAGCCATTGCAGCTTGGGATGGGAAATGCAACAAAGCCACCCGAAAGCCCCTCCGGAATACCATCTTGCCTGACATTGCTCTTCATCTGATTCTGCTGCTCTGCGCGGCGGCCTTCTTTGCCGGTTTCGTCGATTCGATTGCCGGCGGCGGCGGCCTCATCACCGTTCCCGCCATGCTAATCGCCGGCATTCCGCCGCTGCAGACGCTCGGCACCAACAAGGTGCAATCGATCTTCGGCGCAGCCTCGGCAACGCTCGCCTATGCCCGCAAGGGCCATGTGCAGCTTGACGAACAGCTGCCGATGGCGTTGATGGCGGTCATGGGCGGGGCGCTCGGCGCGGCCCTTGCCACGATCGTGCCCGGACAGGTGCTGCAGGCGATCATGCCGGTGCTGCTGCTGTCGATCGCGATCTTCTTTGCCGTCAAGCCGAACCTCAACGACGTCGACACCCATCGCCGCATCACGCCCTTCGCCTTCGGCCTGACGCTGGTCCCGGCCATCGGCTTCTATGACGGGGTCTTCGGCCCTGGCACCGGTTCCTTCTTCATGCTCGCCTTCGTCACGCTCGCCGGCTTCGGCGTGCTGAAGGCAACCGCCCACACCAAGCTTCTCAATCTCGGCTCGAATTTCGGCGCGCTGATCGTCTTCGCAAGTTTCGGCGCGATCCTCTGGAAGATCGGCCTGTTGATGGGTGCCTGCCAGTTCCTCGGCGCGCAGCTCGGTTCGCGGCTTGCCATGCGCATCGGCTCGAAGCTGATCAAGCCGCTCCTCGTCATCGTCTGCGTCGCCCTTGCGGTCAAACTGCTCGCCGATCCGGCAAATCCGCTGCGCGTCTGGCTCGGCGTCTAGCCGCCGAACCTAATCTCGTCCATCGTCGTCGAACGCCTCAGAACTCCACCCCCGGCTGACCCTTGATGCCGGAGCGGAAGGGATGCTTGACCAGCTCCATCTCGGTCACCAGATCGGCGATCTCGATCAGTTCCTCCTTGGCGTTGCGCCCCGTCAGCACGACATGCGTCATCGCAGGCTTCTCGCTCTTCAGGAAGGCGATGACCTCGTTGATGTCGAGATAATCGTAGCGCAGCGCGATATTGATTTCATCGAGGAGCACCATGGAATTGCGCTCGTCGCGGATCAGTTCCTTGGCCTTTTCCCAGGCGGCCGAAGCCGCGGCGACGTCGCGGGCGCGGTCCTGCGTTTCCCATGTGAACCCCTCGCCCATCGTGTGGAACTGGCAGAGATCGGAGAAATGCGTCTCGATCAGATCGCGTTCACCGGTCCACATCGCGCCCTTGATGAACTGCACGACGGCCGACGGCTTGCCGTGGGCGATATGGCGGAAGATCATGCCGAAGGCAGCGGATGATTTGCCCTTGCCTTTACCGGTATGGACGATGATCAGCCCCTTGCCGTCGGTCTTGGTCGCCATGATCTTGTCGCGCGCGGCCTTCTTCTTCGCCATCTTCTCGGCATGGCGCGCATCATCCTTGCCCGTTGCGTTGTCCGGGATCTCGTCGCTCATCGGCTCACCTCATTCTGTTGTATGGCCAGGTCGAACCGGGCCGAATTGCTGCGCGGCGTCCAGAGGCTGCGGTCGATCGCTTCGCACAGCCGCGCTGTCATCTCTTCGAATGCCGCCGGATTCTTTTCCATCATGAAATCGCGCACAGCGGGATCGATGACGAAAGCCTGATAGACCGCCTCGAAATGATGGGCGCCGACAGCGCCCGTCGTCGCCGCGAAAGCGAAGAGATAGTCGACGGTGGCGGCGATCTCGGCCGCGCCCTTATAGCCGTGGCGCATGACGCCCGATATCCATTTCGGATTGACGACACGCCCGCGCACGACGCGGCCGATCTCCTCCTCCAGCGAACGGATCACCGGCTTTTCCGGCCTGGAATGATCATTGTGATAGATCGAGGGCCGCGCGCCGGTCAGTTGTTCGGCCGCCGCCGCCATGCCGCCCTCGAACTGGTAATAGTCGTCGCTGTCGAGCAGGTCGTGCTCGCGATTGTCCTGGTTCTGAACGACGGCCTGCACCGAGCGCAGCCGCTCCTCGAACAGGCCGCGTTCGGCCTTGCCCTCCTCGCCGGCGCCATAGGCATAGCTGCCCCAGACGAGATAGGCCTCGGCGAGATCGGCGCGCCGCTCCCAGCCCTTTTCGTCGATCAGCGCCTGCAATCCGGCACCGTAGGCGCCGGGCTTCGAGCCGAAGACCCGGTAGCCGGCCCGCTGTTTCGCCGAGGCCGCGTCGAGGCCGGTCTCCGCAAGTCTTGCCGCTTCGCCGCGCATGCGCGCCGCTATCGGATTGTCGGTCTCGTCCTCTTCAAGCGCGCCGACAGCGCGGATCGCCTTATCGAACAAGGCGATCTGCTCGGGAAAAGCGTCGCGAAAGAAGCCGGAGATTCTGAGCGTCACGTCGACACGCGGCCGCCCAAGCACGGCCTGCGGTATGATCTCATAGCCGGTGACGCGGCGTGAACTCATGTCCCAGAGCGGCTTGACGCCGATGAGCGCCAGCGCCTGGGCGATATCGTCGCCGCCGGTGCGCATGTTCGACGTGCCCCAGGCGGTCAGCCCGAAGGTATCGGGCCATTCACCATGATCCTGCACATAGCGGCGCACCAGCAGCTCGGCGGATTTTTTTCCGAGTTCGTAAGCCGCCGGCGTCGGCACGGCGCGGCTATCGACCGAATAGAAATTTCGGCCGGTAGGCAGCACATCGGGTCGCCCGCGCGTCGGCGCGCCGGAGGGGCCAGGGGCCACGAAGCGGCCGTCGAGGCCGGCAAGCAGGCCCGATATCTCAGCCGGGCCGCAGGCAAGGATCGAAGGCTTGAGACGGGTCTCGATCTCGGAAAGCACCAATCTGGTTTGGGACCAGAGAGTCGGGCATTCCATCTCACCGGCAACGAACTTCGCCGCCAGCAGCTCGATGCGCTCGACAGTGTCTCCGTTGGTGCGCCAGGGGGCGTCGAGGAGGTCTGCGAGGATGGCGGGACGTGGGCCGGTCCAGAGGGCGGCCATGTCGCAGTCGAGGGGGTCGAATGTGGGAGCTACAGGCACGCCGCCCACCCCCACATCCCCCGCAATCGCCCGCTGCAAACTCGCATCCCCGCCCTCGCCCAGACCACGCGGCACCCGCGCCAACGCCACGGTCAAATCGGTCAGCAGCCGCCCCTCCGGCGAAACGCCGAACACATGCAGTCCATCGCGAATCTGCATTTCCTTGAGGTCGCAGAGATAGGCGTCGAGCTTCTTCAGCGCTTCGCCTTCGCTTTCGCCGCTGACGATGCCGGCATCCCGGTCGAGGCCGATATCGGTGACGAGATCGAGGATCTGCCGGCTGAGCAGGCGAATGCGGCGGGGATCGCCGCCGGATGCCTCGTAGTATTCGTCGACCAGCGCTTCCAGATCCTTGAGCGGCCCGTAGCTCTCGGCCCGCGTCAAAGGCGGCGTCAGGTGATCGATGATGACGGCGGCAGTCCGGCGCTTGGCCTGCGTGCCCTCGCCCGGATCGTTGACGATGAAGGGATAAAGATGCGGCAGCGGCCCGAGGATCGCCTCGGGATAACACGCGTCCGACAGCGCCAGCGCCTTGCCCGGCAGCCATTCGAGGTTGCCGTGTTTGCCCATGTGGATGACGGCGTCGGCGCCGAACTCGCGCCGCAGAAAAGCATAGAAGGCGAGATAACCGTGCGGCGGCACGAGATCCGGCGAATGATAACTCTCCTTTGGATCGATATTATAGCCGCGCGCCGGCTGAATGCCGACCAGAACGCCGCCGAAACGGGCGAAAGGCAGGGCGAACACGCCCTCGCGAAAATACGGATCGTTCTCGGGATCGCCCCAACGGCCTCTCACCTCATCCTGAATCTTGTTGGGAAGAGACGCCAGGAAACTGTTGTGACGACTCAGGGATAACGTCTCGCGGATGACGCGGCCGTCATGTCCCGAATTGGTCGGCCCTTGCATCAGATGCCGGATCAGCGCATCGCCATCGGCTGGAATGTCGGCGAGCGGATAATCCGCTGCCGCCATCGCCCGTAGCACCTCGACGCTGCCGGCCGGCGTATCGAGGCCGACCCCATTGCCGAGCCGGCCGTCGCGGTTCGGATAGTTCGCCATAATAAGCGCGATGCGCCGGTCGCGTGCCGGCGTGGCGCGCAGCCGCGCCCAGTTGGCGGCAAGTTGCGCGGTATACCCCACCCGGCCGGCATCCGGTTCGCTGGAGACGATGTTGGTCTCGACGGCCGCGTCGTAACGCGCCGCCGTCTTGAAGGAGATCGCCCGCGCCAGCACGCGGCCGTCGACCTCGGGCAGCGCCACATTCATGCCGAGATCGCGCGCCGACAGGCCTTGCGAGGAGGCGGCCCATGCCTCCCGCGACGAGGCCGACAGGATGGCCTGCAGCACCACAGCCCCGTTCGCCTCCAGCACTGTCGGCTGCCGGTCGGCGCCGGGTGCGGAAACCGCAAAGCCGGTCGTGTTGATCACGACATCGGGTTTCACCGCGGCAAACACACTTTCGAGAATGCCGGTCGAGACGGGATCCTTGAGGCTGTAGGCAAAGACTGGCAGCGGCCTGAGGCCGAGCGCTTGCAAGGATTGGATCAGCGCTTCGATTGGCTGGGTTTCGCCGCTCTGCACGAGGGCTCTGTAGAAACTGATCGCGACGATGGGGGAAAATCCCACCTCTTCCATAGAGCTTGGGGCGCCCCCCTCTGTCCTGCCGGACATCTCCCCCACAAGGGGGGAGATCGGCAAGTAGCTTGGGCCTCCAACAAAAGAAACGCCTGAAGATGCCGCACTTTCGGCTGAAGAGATGGAGCGAGGCCTCTCATCCCTGATCTCCCCCCTTGTGGGGGGTCCGAAGGACGGGTCGAGACCCGCGGCTCGACCCCGATAGTCCGGCAGGACAGAGGGGGGTGCCACAACCTCAGAAGACGAAGAAGACATACTAGCGGCAACCCGCCGCCACTCATCGACCCCGATCAGCCCCCGCCCCGGCCACCAGATGCCGGCCTTCATCAGAGGCACCGCCGGCGCCGGCTTCTCCGCACCCGACAGCATCGCCCCGGCATAATCGAGAAAGGCGCGCGCATTGGCATCACCGCCCTCGATCAGATAGGCCCAGAGCGCATCGAGATCATCGGAGGCGATGTTCGAAAACGGCGCCAGCCCTGCATCCGGCCTGGAGTCACCCGGCAGCACCGCAATCAGCGTGCCATTGCGGGCCGCACACGCATGCAGCGCCTCCAGCGCATAGCGGAAATAGCTGGCGCCGCCGAGCGCACGTACGACGATGAGCCTGGCGTGTCGCGCCGTGCGCTCGACATAGGTATCGACCGACATCGGGTGCTTGAGGCTCATCAGGCTGGCGAGCCGCAGCGAATGCGGTCCACCACGCGCTTGATGGGCGGTCGCGACCGCCGCAAGCTCGCTGTCGGCAGCCGACAGGAACAGGATATCGCCCGGCGTCTGCCCGAGGTCGATCGCCTCCTCGCCGTCGCTGATCGTTCCCTGCTGGGCCAGAAGCAGATGCATGGGGTTACGCCAGCGCCTCGATCGCTATCCGCACAGCATCCTGATCCATTTCGTGCAGGCCGATAACGACGAGACGCGTGCCGCGCTTTTCACCAGGCGTCCAGGCGCGGTCGAAATAGTGGTCGATGCGGCTGCCGACGGCCTGAAGCTGTAGGCGCATCGGCTTGCCTGAAACGTCGACGAACCCCTTGAGGCGCAGCACGTCATGAGCTGATATGATGGCCTTCAGCGCCTCGACGAAGCCGGCAATGTCGGCGACTGCGCCGAGTTCGACGACGAAGCTGTCGAATTCGTCGTGGTCGTGCGCCACACCGTCCTCGTGCTCCAGCTCGTGGTGCGACTTGCGGTTGGCGATATCGTCCTCCGTGCCGATGCCGAGGCCGAGCAGGATGCCGGCCGGCACCTCGCCGTTCCTCGCCTCGATCATCGCAGGCTTTCGTGCGGTGCGGGAGGCGACCTCATCACGCACCCGGCCGAGTCCGGCCACGTCGATCAGGTCGGTCTTGTTGAGTACGATCAGATCGGCGCAGGTGAGCTGATCCTCGAACAACTCCTCGATCGGGCTTTCGTGATCAAGCGATTCATCTGCGCCGCGCGCCGCCTCGACCGCATCGTGGTCGTCGGCGAAACGGCCGGCGGCGACAGCGGCGCTGTCGACCACCGTGATGACGCCGTCGACGGTCACCTGGGTGCGAATGTCAGGCCAGTTGAAAGCCGCAACCAGCGGCTGCGGCAAGGCAAGGCCCGAGGTTTCGATGACGATATGGTCGGGGCGCTGTTCGCGTTCGAGCAGTTTCGTCATCGTCGGAATGAAGTCGTCGGCGACCGTGCAGCAGATGCAGCCATTGGTCAGCTCGATGATGTCGTCCTCAGTGCAATTCTCCGCGCCGCAGCCCTTCAGCACGTCGCCGTCGACGCCGAGATCGCCGAATTCGTTGATGATGAGCGCGATCTTCTTGCCGCCGGCGTTTGTGAGCAGGTTGCGGATCATCGTCGTCTTGCCGGCACCGAGGAAGCCGGTGATGACGGTTGCGGGAATCTTCTGCTGGTTCATGGATTTAACCCTTCATTTTCAGCGGCAGGCCTGCCGCGATGAAATAGACTTCGGCGGCGTTCGCCGCGATCATCTGGTGGAGACGGCCGGCATGATCGCGAAAATCCCGCGCCATGCGATTGTCGGGCACGATGCCAAGGCCGACCTCGTTGGAAACGAAAACGAGCCGCGCCTTTACGCGCGGCAGAAAATCGGCGAGTGCTGCAAATTCCCCCGCCATCTCGCGCCCCTCCATCATCAGATTGGTGACCCAGAGCGTCAGGCAGTCGATCAGCACGATACGCCCCTCGCCGTCGATGGCGGCGAGCGTGCCGACAAGATTGAGCGGTTCCTCATGTGTGGTCCAAGACGGACCGCGATCGGCCCTGTGCTGGGCGATGCGTGCCTGCATCTCCTCGTCCCACGCCCGGCCGGTCGCGAGGTAGTGACGATCGAGGCCGGTCGACACGACAAGAGATTCGGCGAAGCGGGATTTGCCGGAGCGTGCGCCGCCGAGGATGAAGGTGGTGTTCGAGAGAGCGGTCGTCATGCGCAAGCGCTCCCGCTAGAGAGGGCGCGGCGGTGCCACATCCACCTTCTCCCCAGCAGGGAGAAGGTGCCGGCAGGCGGTTGAGGGGGTGAGCGGCAAAGCCGCGAATGCACTGAGCGCAAGCGAAGGGCAAAATGACGGAGGTGCCGTGCGGCCCCCTCATCCGACCCTTCGGGCCACCTTCTCCCCGCGGGGGAAAAGGTGAGATCGCAGCGTCGCACCGCACGAGGCAGCGCCGAATTCAATCGTACAGCCAAAACAACCTCCGTGCTGGCAGCGGGTCTCTTGCCCAGGGTTGGGCTTCTCGCCCGGCACGAATGGCAGGTCTCCTGGCTCACGGTTGTCGGCCGCGATCGGGGCAGACCGGAATCCGGTCGCCCCTGATCGTGCCAGCGAATCTGCCTCGCCTTCCCGGCTGCATCGGAGAAGAGGTGGACGATTCGTAGAAATAGAGGCGTCCGACCCCGGTTGATCACCATGCATGTCCAGTGGCTTTTCCGGCATGTCGCCCGTCCCGCCCGCCTGCACCATTGCAGACTGCCGGCCGAAAGGGCTCGATGCCGGATGGAAGACCCTGACCGCTCTACAGTCGCGGGGTCGGCTGTGATGAAGGCGCCCGGTGTGGGTCCACCCCGTCACATTCCCTTTTCATCCGGAATGGCGTAACACCGATCCGGAACCATCCGTTATATCCTAGGATGGTTAGGCAAGCTCAGGGGTGAAGTCAACCGGCCGATACGATCGGGAACGGCCAGCCAGTCGGCGCAACGCTTGCAACACGACTTACTCTACCTAAAACATCGTCATTTATCAGATACTTACGTCATAAATATTTGACCCGGGCGCCAGCTTTTCGCCGCAATTACATCGCAAGCGGTCTGCGCCATCGCCCTTGACCGGGCCTCCTCCTGCCTAGTTGTCTTGCCATGCTTATGAAATTGGATCGGCGCCGGTTCCGGGCGCTGCGTGTTTTCTTCGATCCGGGGCGGCTGCGGGCGCTGACGCGACGCAGCGAAGTCGGCCTGTCGCTGGCGGGCGCCGTCGTCGGCATCGCCTCGGGGCTTGCCGTCACCGGCATGAGCTTCGTCTCCAACGAACTGCATCAGCTGGTCTTCGGCATACCAGACAGTGAAAGGCTGAGCTCGTCGGTGATCGACGACAAGATGCTGCTGTTGACCGCCCCCGTCATCGGCGGCATTCTGCTCGGACTGTTGCTCTTCGTGTTGGCCAAACGCCGCAAGAAACCGATGGTCGACCCGATCGAGGCCAATGCCCTGCATGGCGGCCGCCTGTCCTTGACCGACAGCGTTATCGTCGCCGTGCAGAACCTGATCTCCAACGGCTTCGGCGCCTCCGTCGGCCTGGAAGCTGGCTATACCCAGCTTGCCGCCGGCCTTGCATCGAAATTCGGCCTGAAGCTGCAGCTTCGCCGCTCGGATCTGCGCATCCTCGTCGGCTGCGGCGCGGCCGGCGCGATCGCCGCCGCCTTCAACGCGCCGCTGACCGGCGCCTTCTATGCCTTCGAGCTGATCATCGGCACCTATACGATTGTGTCGCTCACCCCGGTCGTCGTCTCCGCCCTCGTTTCCACTTTGATCGCAAGGCTGCTCGCCGAAGGCGATTTCACCATCGATATCGGCAGCTTCGGTTCGGTCGTGCCGGCCGATTATATCCCGGCGCTGCTGCTCGGCGTCTTCTGCGCCGGCGTCGGCATCCTGATCATGCAGGGCGTCTCCTTCGTCGAGGAACTGGCCCGTAAGAGCTCGATCGCCCCGCCCTTCCGTCCCGCGCTCGGCGGCATCGTCGTCGGGCTGCTGGCGATGATCTCGCCGCAAGTGCTTTCGGCCGGCCACGGCGCGCTGCATCTCAACCTCTCGCGCGAGGTAGCGATCCCGGCGCTGATCGGCCTCTTCCTGTTGAAATCCTTGGCCTCGGCGATATCGATCGGCTCCGGCTTCAGGGGCGGCCTGTTCTTCGCCTCGCTGTTCATGGGCGCCCTGCTCGGCAAGCTCTTTGCCTATTGCGGCCCTTATTTCGCCGCTGCGACGCTGACGCCCGTCATCTATGCCGTAGTCGGCATGAGTTCGCTTGCCGTCGCCGTCATCGGCGGACCGCTGACGATGACCTTCCTAGCGCTCGAAATCACCGGCGATTTCCCGATCACCGTGCTGGTGCTCGCCGCCGTCATCACCTCCTCGCTCGTCGTGCGCTCGACCTTCGGCTATTCCTTCGCCACATGGCGCTTCCATCTGCGCGGCGAAAGCATCCGCAGCGCCCACGACGTCGGCTGGATCCGCAACCTGACGGTGGACAAGCTGATGCGCGCCGACGTCAAGACGGCAAGAGCGGGCATTTCACTGGAGGAATTCAAGCAGGCCTTCCCGATCGGCTCGGCCCAGCGCGTCATCCTCGTCGAGGAGAGCGACAAATATGCCGGCCTCGTGCTGGTGCCGGAGATTTACGCCAACCCGACCGACACCCAGGACGAGGGCAAGACGCTGGCCGATTTCATCCACTACCGCAACGATTTCCTGCAGCCGCAGATGAATGCCAGGCAGGCGGCGGCGATCTTTGACAAGAGCGAAAGCGAAGCGCTCGCCGTCGTCAACAACCTGATCGAACGCAAGGTGATCGGCCAACTCAGCGAAAGTTATACGCTGCGCCGCTACAGCGAAGAACTCGACCGCCGCCGCCGCGAGGTCTCAGGCGAGATCTGATCCCATCGCTTGCGCCGCCGCTACCCCGCGTCGGCGAGCTTGAACACGTCGGCCCGCTTCGAAACCCCGCGCAATGCGAACGATCCGAGATACTCGCAAGCCACGGCACAGGTCGCCGCGAAACTCTCCGACAGCAGCAGGTGCTGCTCAAGCGTGCCGCAGAGCTTCTCCAGCCGCGAAGCCTCGTTGACGGCCCTGCCGATCACCGTGAAGTCGAGCCTGCCGTGGGCGCCGACATTTCCGTAGAAGACCTCGCCGAGATGCAGCACCACATCGACGCCGATATCGGGGCCTCCGTTGCATGTCCGCTCGCGATTGAGCTCTTCGTTGGCCTTCAGCAGATTCTGCGCCGAAGCCAATGCCGCCCTGCAGGCCTTTTGCGGGTCCTCTGCCTCGGTCGGAAAGATCGCCAGCACGCTGTCGCCCATGAATTTGAGGATCTCGCCGGAATTTTCCTCGACATGCCGGCCGATCAGCTCGAAATGCTCGTTGAGAAACCCGACGATCTCGCCTGGCTGATAAACCTCGGTCAAAGCCGTGAAATTGCGCAGGTCGGCCAGCAGGATGGCGGCATCGATGGAGCCGCCCATTCCCCTGCGGGTTTCGCCGGCAAGGATGCGCGCGCTCGTCCTGGCGCCGGTATAGACCGCGAGAATGTCGCTCGCGGTCTTCGAAACCGCCACGCGGTAAGCCGCCAGCCCGAGCGCTGGGAACAGCGCCGCAACGATCGCCAGTTGATCGTCGGAAAATCCGCCCGGCGCATCGCTCGTCAGCGAGAAGCCAAGTCCGCGCAGCGCGACTTCCTTCGGGAATTCGAAAAGGCTGATCACGTGATCCGTGCCCCCGCAAAGCGCGAATTCGTTCAGCTCGGTATAATCGAGACCCTCCCCGTTCGCCAAATTCCATCGCCCCGTTCTTTCGCCGCGGCTCAAAAGGTAGAAGATCGGCGTCTTCTCGAAGTCACGCTCCGTCTCGCTGCCGTGCTCGGCATTTTCAAGGACGGTCTCACCGCCCCGCATGAAATTGGCAGCGACGCCGCGATACATGGGATGCAGGGACGGCATTCTGATACTCGCCCGCCAGATCGGAAACCCGTCCGCAATCAGCCGCTCGCATAGGCCGGAAACGAGGTCGCCAATATGCTCGCTGGTGATTCCCTGCTCTATAATCCATTGAATATGGTCGCTAATTTTCGAACCTCCACATGAGCCGGCGCAATCTTATGACGGCAAATCGGGCAAATGGGCGGCGATGCCGAACCGGGCTGCCGCCCTATCAATTGATAGTCGCCCCCCGTCGATATTTCCAGCCGTCGATGACGGCTCACATCCTGACTGTCATGCCACCGTCGACAGTCAGCACGTGGCCGTTGACGAAGGAAGCGGCGCCGCTTGCAAGAAACAGCGCCGCGCCGGCAATCTCGTCCGGGCGTCCCCAGCGTTGGACCGGGATGCGTTGGCGTACGAAGGGCATCAGTTCCTCGTTCGCTGCCATCGCCGCGTTCGTCTCGGTGGCAAACCAGCCGGGCGCAATCGCGTTGCTGGTGATGCCATGCGGACCGAATTCGACCGCCATACCGCGCATCAGGCCGGTCAGACCCAGTTTTGCTGCAGGATAGACACAGTCACCGGGCATGACGACATGACCGCTGATAGATGTCACCGCGATCAGGCGGCCGTGATTGCGCCGCTTCATAAGCACGGCAGCGTCCCGCGAAAGCGTCATGGCGGCGGCCAGGTCGGTGCGCAGCAGTTCGATGATGGCATCATCATCGAATTCGGCCAGCGGCCGCCGGTCACGGGCGCCGACATTATTGATCAGAATGTCGAGACGGCCGTGAAGCCTTTCGATATCGGCCATCGCAGCACGCTGTGCCTCGCGGTCGGCGACGTCGAAGGCGACAGCCTCCGCTGTGCCGCCGGCGGCACGAATGATCCGGACTGCGTCTTCCAGCGTCGCCGCCGTGCGTCCGGTAACGATGACATGGGCACCGGCCTCTGCAAGGGCACGTGCCATCTCGAAACCCAGACCACGACCGCCGCCGGTCACGAGCGCCACCTGACCTGCCAGTGAAAATCTATCCAATACGCTCATGGTTTTCGTCGCTCTCGCCCGGATTCTCGTGGGGAGAATTAATGGACTCAGTCAACTAATTTGGCAAGTGCGGAAAGGCAGACGTTGGACGCAAATTGGTGCTCTGAGCATCTCTTCTTTCGATAGCGCCCACCTCTGATCAACCACACATATCGTAGGGGACCTCCTTCCAGCGAGAGCAAGGCAGCGCAGCAATCCCCGCCCGACACACATCCATCCCTACCCCAGCAACTCCGCAAGCCAGCGGGCATCGAGATGCTTCTCCAGGTCGCTCGCGATCTCATCCAGCGCCCGCTCGACGCTCTCGCGGTAATTCCGCCGCTCGCCGGAGAGGCCGAAGCTTTGAAGCAGCCAGGCGCGATAGGCGTCGCTGTCGAAGAGCCCGTGCAGATAGGTGCCCATGATCCGGCCGTCGGCCGAAAGCGCCCCGTCGGGTGCTCCATCGACGATGGACGAAGGCCGGTCGCAATCCGGGCCGTGGGTGATGCCGAGGTGGATCTGGTAGCCGACAAGCGGCGCGTCGTATTCGGTCGAGCGGGCATGGCTGTTGCGCACGATTTTTTCAGGCACCATCTCGGTCTCGACGTCGAGAAGCCCAAGCCCTGGCGCCTTGAGCGTCCCGCCCTCGATACCGAGCGGATCATGCACCGTGCGGCCGAGCATCTGGTAACCGCCGCAAATGCCGATCACCCGGCCGCCGCGCCTGACATGCGCCCGGAGATCCCGGTCCCAGCCTTGAACCCTGAAGTCGGCGAGATCCGATATCGTCGATTTCGAGCCGGGAAGAATGACCAGGCCTGCATCGGCAGGCAGCCGTTCGCCTGATCGCACGAAGACCAGTTCGACGTCCGGTTCAGCCCGCAGCGGGTCGAGATCGTCGAAATTGGCGATGCGCGGCAGCACCGGCACAGCGATCTTCAGTGCGCCCGCCCCGCCCTTTGCCAGCCGTTCGAGCACGACCGAATCTTCGGCCGGCAGGCGTGCCGCACCCGGCAGCCACGGCACGACGCCGAAACACGGCCAGCCGGTAAAGCCTTCGACCGCGCGAATGCCGTCGTCAAACAGCGAGATGTCGCCGCGGAACTTGTTGATGATATAGCCCGCAATCATCGCCCGGTCGCCCTCATCGAGGATTGCATGCGTGCCGACCAGCGAGGCGATGACACCGCCGCGGTCGATATCGCCGACGAGCACGACAGGCACGCCGGCACGCGTTGCAAAACCCATATTGGCGATATCGCCGGCTCTGAGATTGATCTCGGCCGGCGATCCGGCACCCTCGACGATAACGAGATCGGCGCCCGCAGCGACTTTTTCGAAGCTTTCCAGCACCGCGCCGAGCAGCTGCGGCTTCAGCCGCTGATAGTCCCGCCCCTTCGCCTGCCCGAATACCCTGCCCTGCACGATGATCTGGCTGCCGTTTTCCGATTGCGGCTTGAGCAGCACCGGGTTCATGTGCACCGAGGACGGCGCGCGCGCCGCCAGCGACTGCAGCCACTGCGCCCGGCCGATCTCGCCACCGTCATCGGCAACCGCTGCATTGTTCGACATGTTCTGCGGCTTGAACGGCCGCACAGTAAGCCCGCGATTGGCCGCCAGCCGGCAAAGACCGGCGACCAGCACCGTCTTTCCGACATCCGAGCCGGTTCCCTGCAGCATGATCGCTCTTGCCATGGTGGCCGCCTTTCGCTGAGGCGAGGCCTACAATGGGCGACGACGCCGGGTCAAGGCGTGCCCTCGGTCAAGATCTGCCCTGAGTCAGGACGTGACCCTGCTCAAGCTTCCCGCAGAAACGCGAAAACCGCGCATGGCCTTAGCTCTGCGCGGTTTGCCGAAAACTCTGGCGTCTTCGCCCCTACACGGCGAAGCTCGCTTTCCCCGAACGCACTACCTGAACCGGAGAAGCGGCGGTCATTGCCGCCACGACCCAACTGATAACGGCACATTCTTACCGGAGAGTTATTGAAGGCTTACGCAAATGTTAATTTCGATCTTTTTTGACTTACTCGCCGAAATTTCTGCCGAAGATCCGCCGGCGATCGCCAAGAGCGTGCAGTTCGCTCAAAGGGGCCATTTTCGGGATGTTGAGATAAATTATTGGAATTCAAGCATTTAGTCTTACAACCATCAGCAGAAGATAGTTGATTTCTGCGCGCGAACGCGTAGGCTTCCCAAAAACGCCATTTTCGAGCCATGACCTGCGATAAGCTGCCGGAGCCCGCAAGGACGAAAGGCGCTCGTGAACCGGAAATGTCTGTCGCGGCATCGCCCGCAAGGCATTTCCCTTCGGGCGCCGGAGAAACTTGCGGCTGATTTTCCGCCCCGGCTGTGCGTCCATAAATTCAAAGCCTCACAGCGTCCTCAGCGCATCGCAAAAGACGCGGCGCTGTAAAGAAGAATTCGGGGAATGACGATGAAGACGTTTCTGATTCCGGCCGTCTTTGCCGCGGCTCTTTCTACCGTCGTGCCGGCCGAAGCCGCAGAATGCGGCAAGGTTTCGATCGCTGAGATGAAATGGGCCTCGGCCGGCATTGCGGCGAATTTCGACAAGATCATCCTGGAAAAGGGCTACGGCTGCTCCGTCACCATCGTCGACGGCGACACCCTGCCGACCTTTGCCTCGATGAACGAGAAGGGCACCCCCGACATTGCCTCGGAATACTGGATCAATTCCGTCAGGGCCTTGCTCGATCAGGCCGTCAACACCGGCCGGCTGGTGCAGGGAGCCGAGATCCTGGCCGACGGCGCCGTCGAGGGCTGGTGGATCCCGAAATTCATCGCCGACGCCAATCCCGACATCCGCTCGGTTGAAGATGCAATGAGGCATCCGGAACTTTTCCCCGCCGAAGACGGTGCGTCGAAGGGCGCGGTCTACAATTGTCCCGCCGACTGGAGCTGCCAGATATCGACCACCAACCTGTTCAAGGCGCTTGCCGCGGACAAGAAAGGCTTCGAACTCGTCGAGACCGGCAGCCCCGAACAGTTGGACGCTTCGATCGCCCACGCCTTCGACAACAAGGTCGGCTGGCTCGGTTATTACTGGGCGCCGACGGCTATCCTCGGCAAATACGACATGACGCGGCTGAGCTTCGGCGTCGGCCACAACAAGGCCGAGTGGGACCGCTGCACGGCGGTTGCCGGCTGCATCAGGCCGGAACTCAATTCCTACCCGGTGTCGCGCGCCTTCACCTTGATGACCAGGTCTTTTGCCAGCCGTGCCGGGCCTGTCACCACCTATCTCAAAACCCGCAAATGGGACAATCAGACGATCAACCAGGTGCTTGCCTGGCAGGACGAAAACCGCGAGAGCAACGAGGATGCCGCGATCCATTTCCTTCGCAATTACGAGGGCCTATGGATGAAATGGGTTCCCGCCGATATAGCCGAGAAGGTCAAGGCGAGCTTATAACGGCGAAAACACCATCAAGCATGGACGATTCGAGATGACAGGCAACGTTCCCTTTCCCGACCGCGATACCGTTGCGGAAAAGCTCGCCGCGCTGTCGGAGACGGACAAATCATATCTGACGCTGCTCATGGAAAATGTCGCTCAGGACGACAACCTGCTTGACGGCCTGCGCCGCCATCTCGATCTGGCAGCCGGTTCGCGGTTCCTGAACTCGCTGAAGCTCGAAAATCTCGGAGTATGGCTCGGAGCTCAAGCGCCGGATCGACTGCAGATCCGGCTGATGGAAACTGCCCGCTCAAGCCAGCATCCCGCCTACCAGGCCTTCCGGACCGGTCTTGACCGATCCGGCGGCCTGGAAAAGGCTTATCCCCCGGTCAACCCTTGATCCGGCCCGGTCAATTTGATCCGGTCCCGGTCAATTAATTGATCCGGCGATCCCCCAGAGGAAATCTGAACGATCATTACTTCTTTGCGGCGCGGTCAACCGAGCGGCCGGCATCCTGGGTAGCGTTCACGGTGTTTGCCGTATCTTTTCCTATGCCGCGAATCGTGTTGCCGCAGGAGGAAAGGGCAAGAAGAACCATCAAGGCTGCGGCAATTTTGGCCGTTGTCGTCATTTCGAATATCCTTGTTTGAAATCAACCCCGAACGGGACTTATGCCGTTCGCGCCGATAACGCACAAGGGGACAAAAGGTTCAACGCCTGAACGAGATCATCAGGCGGCGACCGCCTTCGCTCTCTCGGCGAAGGCGCCGCGAATGCTGTCGGCCACCGTCTCGATCGGCCCCGACACCTGCGAAGCGGTCAGCAGGCGGATATCGAAAGCGCCGAGTTCCGGCAGGCCTTCCTGCGGGCCGAGTATCGCCATGTCCTCATTGATATAGGACAGCGGCAGCGGCGCAATGGCGAGATCGGAGAGCACGGCGGCGCGCTGCGCCATGGTGTGGCCGCTGAGATAGGCGACGCGATAGTGCCGCTTGTTGCGTTCGAGCTGGGAAAGAGCCTCCTGGCGCCAGATGCAGCCATCCTCCCAGATCGAGATCGGCAGCGGATCGCGACGATGTGCCGAACCGCACCGGGCGCCGGCCCAGACCAGCCGCTCACGGAATACCACCTCGCCGCCTGTGGGGAACGGCCGCGTCGCACAGTTGATCAAGGCCAGGTCGAGCCGCTGCTCCTCCATGCGCTTCTTCAAGCCCATACTCATGTCGATCGTCACGTCGACCATGATGCCGGGATAACTCTCGGCGAAACTCTTCAGGATGCTCGGCAGCAGCCGCTCGCCGATATCCTCCGGCGCGCCGAGCCTGACGACACCGCTGAGTTCCGGCATGATGAAGCGCGACACCGCCTCGTTCGACAGTGCCAGGATATTGCGGGCGTAGGACAACAGCATTTCGCCATGGCGCGTCAGCGATACCGAGCGGGCGTCACGCAAAAACAGCGTCGCGCCCAGTTGCTCCTCAAGCTTCTTGATCTGCATCGACACTGCCGACGGCGTGCGGAAGACCGCCTCCGCGGCTGTGGAAAAATTGCCTGTCTCGGCGATGGCGACGAAGGTACGCAGCACATCGTTGTCAAGCAGCGGAATGGGACGGCGAAAGGGAAGGCTCATCGTCGCATCTTTCAATTTTTCTGATTTATAACCCAATATCATTTTGTTTGATTGAATGTCAATCGCGCGCCATATTTCGAGGGGTCAGCAGCCGATGCAGCAAAAAGAGGCCCCGACATGTGGAACATGAGCATCTGGAATATCGTACAGGCTCTTTCCGCGTTCAAGTCGCAGAGGCGCAGGGATGCGAACCATGAGCATGCGCTCCGGCAGCTGAGGCGTTTTCCGTCGCATCTGCTGGCTGATTGTCAGCCCAAGATAGAGTTGACGGTCGCCGCCTCCGCCGCTAGCCGAACCGCTGCTGAAGATTGTAGGATCGGCGTGCCTTATCGGATGCGCACATCCGGAAACATCCGTCCATCAAAAAGCTTGCGCGCCCTTCTGATCGTCCGCACCCCCTGACCATTAACCGCCGGATCCAGCAGATCTCGCCGGTCGAGCGGCGATCACATCCCGCCCAGCAGCTTGAACGCGATGATCCACATGATGAAAGCGACGAGCGTTTCCAGCATCCGCCAGGATGAAGGTTTCGAGAAGATCGGCCGCAGCCATGTCGCGCCATAGCCGAGGGAAAAGAAGAACAGGAAGGAACCTGTCACCGCCCCCGCGGCAAACGAAGCCTGTTGCCCGGGATAGCGCGTCGAGATCGTGCCGAGCAGCACGACCGTATCGAGATAGACATGCGGATTGAGCCAGGTGAGCGCCAGGCAGGTCGCGAGCGTCTGCCGGAAACTCGCCGTTTTGGTCTCCGCTGCGGCCAGGGTCGCGGATGACCGGAGGGCGGAATAGAGGCTTTTCGCCCCATACCAGGCCAGAAACGCCGCTCCCCCATAACGCATGACCGGATCGAGCCACGGCATGAAGCGGGCGATCTGCTGCAGGCTGGTGACGCCGAGCACGATCAGCACTGCATCCGACAAGGCGCAGGCGAAGCAGACGGCGAACACGTGTTCGTTGCGCAGGCCCTGGCGCAAGATGAAGGCGTTCTGTGCGCCAATCGCAACGATCAGGCTGAGGCCCACCATCAGGCCGGTAAAATAGATCGAAAAATTCATCGTTTCGGCAAACGCCCCAGACTTCGGTGGGGGTTGCAGTATCGCCATTCGTTGAATTAGGCTAATTAAACCAACTTATCCAAAGTAAGCATATCTAATCCATGCTCGACTATCCCGCTCTCCGCGCCGTCGCAACAATCGTCCAGACGGGCAGCTTCGAGAAAGCTGCGACCGTGCTGAACGTCACGCCGTCGGCCATATCGCAGCGTGTCAAGCAGCTTGAAGAGCGCCTCGGCACTGTCCTCATCGTCAGAGGCGCTCCCTGCACAGCGACCGAAAAGGGAGAATGGCTCTGCCGCCATATGGAGAATGTCGGCATGCTCGAAGCCGAACTCTTCGGGCAGCTGCCGGCTCTCGTCCATCCCGACGAGCCACGCCAAAGGGTGACGCTCCAGATCGCGACCAATGCCGACAGCCTCGGGACATGGTTCGTCGAGGCCATGTCGAACTTCGCCAGGAACTCTTCCCATCTCTTGAACATCGCCGTCGACGACCAGGATCACACCGCCGAATGGCTGCAGCGCGGGCGGGTGATAGCAGCCGTCACCAGCCTGGAAAAACCGGTCCGCGGATGCCGGCGCTTTGCCCTCGGCGTGTTGCGCTACCACGCCACAGCAACACCGGACTTCGTCACCCGCCACTTTCCGAATGGCGTCACCGACGAGGCGATCCGCAACGCGCCTGCCCTGACCTTCAACCAGAAGGACAGGCTGCAGAGCAGTTGGGTGAGGCAGACATTCGGACACGATCTCGATTATCCCACCCACTGGCTGCCGTCGCCGCAAAGTTTCGTCGAGGCCACCCTTTCGGGCATGGCCTGGGGCATGAACCCGACCCAGCTGACCCGCGAGCATCTCGCCTCGGGACGGCTCGTCGAACTCGTTCCCGACACGCCGCTCGATGTCCCGCTCTACTGGCAGATAAACCGTCTCGCCGCCGATCGCCTGGCGGAACTGACGCGCGAGGTCATCACCGTGGCCAAGCGCAATCTCTGAAGCGTCGCTCAGAACAAACAGCGGCTCAAAGCAGGCGCTGTCATACGTAAGCCGTGCGGCTGCCGAACTCGCTGGCCTCGGTCTTGCTGCTCTCGGACGCCTCGAGCTTGGCAATCCTGGCTTCCAGCGTCTCGATGGATTTTTCGATTGTGGCCTTCTTCTCCTCGTCCTGTGTCTGCGACAGCGCTGCTTTCTTTCCGGCAAGTTGCGCATCGAGAGAAGCGAGCTGATCGGACGAACTGGAAGACGAGGTTGACGCGGCTGAACTCAAAAGGGTGGACGCAGAACTGGAAATTGCGCTGACCATAAGCATGACTTTCGATGGTGGAATGTCACCTTCTAGGCCGCGATCGGGAAACGTCCGACGAATAAAGCACTTCTCGGTACCATTTTTGTATTGATCATTGCGCATCGCCAAACCCGGTGCGCTTTGCGCCCCTACGCGATAGCGATAATCTCCAGCTCCTGGCCACCCGTTTCCACCACATCGCCAACCGCCTTTCCCATCAGCAACCGGGCCACCGGCGAGACATAGGAAATCGATCCGGCCTTGGGATCGGCTTCGTCCTCGCCGACGATCCGATAGGTCTGCACGCGCCCGTCGTCACGGCTGAAGGTCACCGTGCTGCCGAAGGCGACAATGGCAATTGACGTGGGGTCAGGCATGAGCTGGGCGGTGCGCAGCCTTGCCGCGAGGTAGCGCAGATCGCGCAAAGGACCCGCCGCCTGCCGCCGCCGTTCGTTGACGTCTTCGATGGGGTTCGCTGCATCATAGGCCTCGCGCGCCCGCTGGAACTGCAATTCCAGTGCCTTCAACCCCGCCTCCGTGACCAGGTTCAGATGCGGCGAAACCGGACGATCGGGCAGCAGGGTTTCCGAAGCGGTTTCGAAACTCTCTTCCTTGGTGAAGGCGACGGCCAATTCTATACTCCGTTTTGGGCGCGGTGCCCTTTAGTTGACGGGCGAACCGCCCATATTTGAGACCATACATACACCGGCTGCAGCCGAACCGCCAATCTCGACCTGTCGGCGGCGACGCCGGCAATGGGGAGCGTCCTGCGCCGCATGGCGTTCAGACCCCTGATGCATCGAGGCTGAGGAGGATCGAATGCCCGGCGAGCAGCGGAAAGGCCATGACGAAGTCTGGAGCGAGACATGCCTTCGCTCCTGACCGACGTCATGCCGCTGACGCCTAGCTGGTGGGATATCGCCGCCCGCATCATGCTGACGGTGATTGCCGGCGGCCTTATCGGCCTCGACCGCGAGCGCGGCGGCCATGCCGCGGGCTTCAGGACCACGATCCTGGTGGCGCTTGCCGCCTGCATTGCGATGGTCCAGGCGAACCTGCTTCTGTCGACCTACGGGAAAACCTTCAGTTATTTCACGCAGATGGACGTGCTGCGCTTTCCCCTCGGCGTCCTCACAGGCGTCGGCTTCATCGGCGGCGGAGCAATCCTCAGGCGCGGCGACATGATGACCGGCGTCACCACGGCGGCGACCCTGTGGTTCATGACGGTGGTCGGTCTCTGCTTCGGCGGCGGCCAGATCGTCACAGGGACAGTGGCAACCGTCGTTGCCTTCATCGTGCTGTCGCCGCTGAAACGCCTGGACACCTGGCTGCGCTGCGAACGCAAGGCGACGCTCGTCGTCTACGGCTCGAGCGCCGATATTCCCGACCTGTCAGATGTGCTGGGATCTCTTGAATGCAGCGCATTGTTCGTTTCGCTGGGACAGACCGAAGATGGCCGGATCGGGGTGACGTTCGAATTGCGTTGGATGGCGAAAGATCCGGATGCATCAGCACGCGCAATTCTTTTCGCCGTCGCCGAGACGCACGAGGTCGCGAATTTTTCGATGCATTCTACGACGACGTGAACGGACGCCGCCGCCGTCGCTACCGCTGTCTCGACCTATTTGGAGGCGTGCTCCGGTTTACCCTTTCTTTTGGTGGATGCGAACTCCTCGAGCTGCTTCTCGCTCATGGATTCCTCCATCTGCTTCGAAGCACCCTTCAGCTCCCTCTTGGGCGTCTCGCCGCGCTTGGCCGAGAGTGCGGCACCCGCCGCCTTCTGCTGGGCCTTGGACTTGGCCGGCATATCGATCTCCTTCTCGTTGGCATCAACCGCTCTCAAAGCTTCCTGAGTTCGTCTGGCTTGTGCGCGGCTCGTTTTCCCGATTTGTCGCTCTGGACGATATATTGCGGTTCCGCCGGCGACGCTTTCACCGTGTGATCTTTGATCTTCGTCGGGCTGGTCTGCTTCTTGACCACCCTGCCCTCGGTCTTTCCCTGGCTGGTATCCCAGCTCACTTCGTCGCCCTTTTTCAATTGCCTGGACATGTGGGTTTCCTTGCGGCGAGGAGGCTGCGGCAAAAGCCGCAGCCGACCGCTCGTCAGTTGATGGTGGCCCACTGGCTGCGGACATCCCTGGCGTTTTTCGACAGGTGAACATGCGCGTCGACGTGATCGACCCAATCGATCGGGATCAGGTGATGCTTGCCGTCCTCCGAGTCGGTTTTCGTCAGCTTGATGCGGGTGGGACCATCGAGATGATCGACCGTCCCGACATGAGTGCCGTCGGCCGTCAGCACTTCCATATGTTCGCGAATCTGATCTGCGGAAATCATCGTTTCCTCCTTTGCGTCATTGTCAACTACGAAGCGGCAACGAGGTGGAGCGGACTTAGTTCCGAGTCGCCTCTCCGTGCCTCGATTTGGCATTTTGCAACCCCGCAAAGTTCAGCGCGTCGGCCCCTCGGGCAAACGCTGATCATTCAATATCTCTGATGTTATCCATAAGCTCTATTCGTTTGAATGATGGGTCCCGGAGGCCCATATTGTGATCACGGACATGGACGAACCTCCCATCGATGACCATGCCCCGACCTAAAGAAAGGAACCGGAAAATGACCACGCTCACCTATCGCGGTGGCGGCAAGCCCTTCACCTCCGGCGCAGGCCGCTTCGATCTTGCATATCATGCCCGCAAGCTCGTGCTTGCCTGGACACGCTGGCGGACCGCCCGCGAAATCGAAGCCATGCCCTTCGACATCCGCAAGGACATTGGCTGGCCGAGCACGGACGACAACAAACACCGGACCGTTTAATGAATGCGACATTCCTCTCAAGATGACGGCGGCGTCTGCATCAAGCGGCGCCGCCTTTTCCATCTTCAGAACGCGTAGGATTCGCCCCGGCTTTCACTCCCAACGGCTGACTCTATCTGTTTTCCTGGTAAATGCCGAAGCAAACGATTTCGCGCGAAATTGGAGTAGCGTCAGGCGGCCCTGTGCGCTGCGCGTGTAGACGAGATCCGAAGGGCCGACGTAGCGATCCCACAGCTGGGCGAAATGCATGGCATCCTCCCTTTTCCGACCGATGATCGAAGGGACTGCATGATAATCCACCCGGTTCAGCCGCCAGAATTTTGACGACCTGACGAGAATGTAGCGAGGATTCTGTGGTGGAACGAGAACTTCTCGCAGAGCGTCGAGAAAGTGAGATCGTTCGATCGTCGTAGCACCCTCAAGCCGGCAGTAAATGATGCCGTTTTGGTCGAGCGTTGCCTCGACGCTCATTTTTCCAAGCTCGCTCCTTATGACGCTCATATTATGCAGCGTCTCCAGAACGGTTTTCCCCACCTGCTTCATGCTTCCCTCAAGGGAGCCATTCCGCAGCAGCAACAGACTGGCTTTGAATGCGCCCGGCAAACAATAGATAGCCATCATTGAGAACATAACGAATAGGAACAGCGCCAGTTGTTCGAGTAAACGAATATCCATATCCGAAAGCGTGTCCAGGAATGCGCTTAAGATCATTCCCGCAAGGGCGGCGCTTTGCGCATAAAGAAATTTGGTCGTATTCCAGTTGAGCAGCCCCTTGGGGGCATAGTTGCTTTCCAATGTTTCCTGCATCCTCGGAAAAGCACGATAGCTACGCAGCGCGCTATGCCATCGGACTTTCAGTGATTCGCGGTCTGCAGCGCCGCGTTCCATTATTTTGTTAATGTCGTCGACACCCCGCGCATTCCATTTTGCGGCACCGAGCATCAGCCGGTGAAAGCCGCTTTCGATCGACGGATGCTCACCGAAGGACAAACCCTCGAAGGTATAAAATCGGCGTTTCAGCGCATCGACGTCGCTGCCCAAGTCTATCGTCATGGTATCAAATGGATCGGGCGCCTTTCTATCGGTCGATTTCCTCCCGAACCGCAGCGGTATTCTCTGCTCAAACTTCTCAGGGTCGATGACCGCCAGATGCCAGACGTTCGCGGCCTTCTGAGGGCTTCGGGGGTCTGTGCGAATGGCGCGGCCTCGCATCTGATTGGAGAGTACATATGATCCCACCGTACTTGCCAGTATCAAAGTGTTTACGGAGGGGGCGTCCCATCCTTCACCCAGCAATGCCTGCGTGCCGACCAAAACCGTGATCCCACCGCGATTGAACAATTCGGTGATCATATGAACGCTATTGCGGCTCAGGGCACCGCTGATTTCAACGGCTAGAAAGCCGGCATCGAATGCCGTTTGTTGGTAACGGATATGTTCCCTACCGATGCCAAGATGGCCTGCGATCTCATCAAGAATTACTTTTGATTCCGCCGGAATGAGAATGAGACTCCCGGTCAGAATTCCGAGCTTGAGATCAAGTCCGGACCGCCGCAGCGTCTCGAAGATCGGCACGACACCCATCCTCTCGATGGGCGGAAGGTCCGCGGGGCCGGTGGGCAACGCATCCTTCCTGATGTAGTCGGAAAGGATAACCATACGGAGTTCGTCACGCATCGACGCGCTTTCGAGCCGGGTGATATCGACGATCGCGTTGAGCTTGCTGACACTCGATACCAGCAGCTTCTGAACCGACCGCGCATCCGTTAGCCGCACTCTGCCGTGCTCGACTCCCCTGATGTCCCTCAGCTTGCCTTCTTGGAGGCGGAGTACTTGTTCCGCTTCTTCGAAATCGTTGCGATAGGTGTAGATGACGCCGTTCAGCAACACCTCTATCCATTCAAGCGTCAGATCCGGTATTTCGCGCGCCTTGACGCCGAGAATGTCGAGAGTCGATTGCGGCAAGTCGACATATTGCGCATTCAGGAAGACCAGCATGCTGGAGAAAAAGCGTGCATCATCCAGTATATGCTCCACATTCTCGAGCGGCTGGGTAATCCATGGATGGTGCAGAATTGCCTGCTTGAATTCTGCACTTTTGAGCAGCGCCTCGATGAAGTCTCCGATCTGCGCGCGAAACTCTGCCAGCTTCTGTGCTTCCAACTCGCTCGGCAGGCTGAAGTGGACATAGTCCTGATGCGGGCAAAGATCGCCTTGCAGCACAAGTTCCGGCACGGAAATTTCACCGTCGATCGGCCCGCAAAGCGCCTGATAACGGTCCCACTCCAGGGGATCCACATCATAGGGCGGTGTAGCGGTTAGCGCTACGACCGTGGGCTTGCCCAATGCTTCCTTGAGCATCGTCAGCGCTTTCCACCACTCGTTTCTAAGGTGGTGCGCTTCATCGAGCACAAGGGTGCGAACCTTCTCTTCGCGCAGCTTCGCGATGATTTTCTTTCTCGCCCTCTCCGTCTCCTGCTTGCCCGTTTCGACGGATTGCACGCCGTCGCTGCCCTCCTCTTCACTGTCTATAATTTCTTCCTCGGCCGTATGACCCGAGAACGCCGCATGCAGAGCCTGATAGGTGATAATCGTGATAGTGCGAGGCGCTCTTACATCATGAGAAATCCAGTCCGGTTCACCAGCATTGGCGGGCAGGAACATCATGCGTAGCCGCTGCGACCATTGATCCCTGATGGTCTTGCTCGGGGCCAAGATCAAGGTCGCCTCACCAAGCCTGCGCATCACTTCAAGGCCCAAAATCGTTTTGCCTGAGCCGGGCGCTGCGACGATATGCAAACCATCATCGCTCATGAGATTTGTCAGATCATCAAGTATCTTCTGCTGATAAGCTCGCCAGGTGCCCTGAAAAGCGAGGTCCTTCATTCAATTCTGCCCTTTAGATTAAATGCGACGAGCCACTGTGAAAACTGCGACTAAAATTCTTCAGTGGCATTGCATCATCTTGGCGTGGTTCATGCAACGTCAGTGTCTAGAGGAAGTTTCAACGGCATCCGCCTCCCAAGATGAGGGCGGCGTCAGCATCACGCAACGCCGCCTTTTTCGTGCGCGCCCATTCGTTCCTCAGCCGTCTTCAGACTTGAATTTCAGTCCTCTATAACGCAACCCGCATCCGGCCCGTCCCTATTCCAGCGGTTTAACCGGTCAAAACGCGGTCAATGTCGCATATTTGCTCTTCCCGGCCGCATTTTTCCATGTCAGTGTCGCTTTCAGGACATCGGCGCGACGCATTCCGCGCAACGAATATGTCATCGTTCCTCGAGCATGGATTTCGCTATGAACAGGATGCAGATCAAGAAGCGTTCGCTGGTCTTCTTTATGGTACCGCAATTCACCATGCTGCCCTTTTCGGCGGCCGTGGACACTTTGCGCATCGCCAATCGCATGCTCGGCTATCAGGCCTATAGCTGGCGGCTCGCCTCCCTCGACGGGGAGAAGGTCTATTCCTCCTGCGGCATCGGCGTCGAGGCGAATTCCTCGCTCGCCGAGGAGCGCCGCCATCTCGGCGGCGAAAACCGGCCGGGCATGGTGCTCGTCTGTTCCGGCATCGATGTCGAGCAATTCAACAACAAGTCGGTCAATGCCTGGCTGCGCGAATGCTACAATCGCGGCGTCGCCGTCGGCAGCCTCTGTACGGGCGCGCATGTGCTGGCCCAGGCAGGGCTTTTGAACGGCAAGCGCTGCGCCATCCACTGGGAAAACCTGCCGGGCTTTTCGGAAGCCTTTCCGCAGGCGGAAGTCTATGCCGATCTCTATGAGATCGACGGCAATCTCTATACCTGCGCCGGCGGCACCGCCTCGCTCGACATGATGCTGAACCTCGTCGGCGAGGATTTCGGCGAAAGCCTCGTCAACCGCATCTGCGAACAGCACCTGACCGACCGCGTGCGCAACCCGCACGACCGCCAGCGCCTGCCGCTTCGCGCCCGTCTCGGCGTGCAGAACGCCAAGGTGCTGTCGATCATCGAACTGATGGAAGGCAATCTGGCCGAGCCGCTGTCGCTGATCGAGATCGCCGACGGTGCCGGCCTCTCGCGCCGCCAGATCGAGCGGCTGTTCCGCCAGGAGATGGGCCGCTCGCCGGCCCGCTACTATTTGGAAATCCGCCTCGACCGTGCCCGCCATCTTCTGGTGCAGTCCTCGATGCCCGTTGTCGAGGTCGCGGTCGCCTGCGGCTTCGTCTCGGCCTCGCATTTCTCCAAGTGTTATCGCGAACTCTACCATCGCTCGCCGCAGCAGGAGCGCGCTGAGCGCAAGATGACCATGGCGACCGCGCGCCAGCAGGCGGTCGCGGCCTGAGAGTTTGAAAGAGCGCGCCGCCTGACATGAAAGGGGGGCGCCTCGCCTGAATACCTTATTGCGCCGCTTCTTCCGTCATCCTGGCGTCGGAATAGACCTGGTTGCGGCCCCTGTGCTTAGCCATATAGAGGAACTGGTCGGCGGCGTTGAGATAGTTTTCGAAGGTTTCGTAGCCCTCGATTTCGGCGATGCCGATCGAAATCGTGACGCCGAGTTCCTCGTCGTCGGCGGTGACTTTCAGCCGGGAAATGTCGGAGCGAATTTCGTCGCAAAGCTTGGTCGCAGCAAGGGAATCCATCTGCGGGAAAAGGATGGCGAATTCCTCGCCGCCAAGCCGCGAGAGAAGATTGTCGCTGCCGTCGAAGATCGTGAACAGCCTGTTTGCGACAGCCTTCAGCACCTTGTCGCCGATCTCGTGGCCATAGGTGTCATTCAGCCGCTTGAAATGATCGATATCGAGAATGGCCACCGAACTCGGCACTTTCAGCCGCAGACACTCGTTCACCAGCTTCGGGCCGTTGTCGTAAAAATAGCGGCGGTTGTAGAGGCCGGTCAGGTAGTCGCAGGCCGCCGCCGCCCTCAGCTGCCGCATCTGCGCCAGCGTCTCGGCATTGTTGGCGATGCGGCATTGCAGCTCCTCGGCGACGAAAGGCCGGTAGACGAAATCGCTGGCGCCGGCCTTGAGGAAACTGGCAGACAGCATGCGGTCGTTGGAGGCGGAAACGCCGATGACGCGCAGCCTGTCGGAACCGAAACGATGGCGGATACGCCGCGTCAGTTCATAGCCGCTCATATCGGGCATGTGGTGGTCGGTGACGACCAGTTCGATATCGCTGTAGGCCTCGAGAGCGGCCAGCGCCTCAAGCCCTGAGCTTGCCTCGACGACGAGATATTGCTGCGCCTTCAGCAGATCGACCAGCACCCGGCGCGCGGAGACGACATCATCGACGACCAACACCCGCGTCTTGCGGTTGGAGATCGCGCGGCGGACGGTGGCGACCAGATTGTCGAGCGCGAATTCATTGTCCTTCAGCACGTAATCGATGACATTGCGCTCCATGATCTTGTTGCGCGTGTTGAGATCGAACGTGGCGGTGAAGACGATTGCCGGGATATCGTGCTCGATCGTGCAGTCGAGCGCTTCGCCATAGGGCGAATCCGGCAGGTTGAGATCGACGACAGCCATGGTGTAGCCGTGACCGTCCTCGGCAAGTTCTTTGCGAAGCGCCTTTAGCGAGGGGCAGGATTTGACCGCAAGGCCCAGTTCGGTCTGGAACCGATGGCAAAGCACGGCGGAAAACATCCGGGAATCTTCAACCAGAAGTATTTTGAGCCCCCCGGAGCGGAGCCCGATGCCATCCCGCTGAAAATCCGCTTGAAAAGCCACAGCCGCTAATCTCCCATGCGTCCGATGGCCTCGACTCGGCCCTCTTCCCGGCGGGGCGAACGATAACCGAGAGGCCTGCGCGCGTGAAGGGGACAAATAGCGGCGTTACTTGCAATTGCAGAAATTCGACGACGGTGTACTGCCGTCGTCTCCGCGCCTGTGGCGACGCCGATACTGGAAGGGCCGTCAGGCAACCGCCCGCTCCTTGCGCATCGACTGGATTTGCAACAGCGTGTCGAGGTTCTGGTTGACGCGGCAGTAGAACTCCTCGTCGATGAACGGGCGCAGCATGAAATCATTGCCGCCGGCCTTCAGGAAACGCGCCGAAAGCAACCGGTTCGAGGAGGAGGAAACGCCGATGATGCGCAGCTCGTGCGAGCCGATATTGGAGCGAATGCGCCGCGTCAGCTCGAAGCCGTCGATGTCGGGCATGTTGTAGTCGGTGATCATCAGGCCGATATCGCGGTTGGCCTTCAGGATCTCCAGCGCCTTGGCGCCGTTCTCGGCGGTACTGACACGGAAATTGTAGCGTTTCAGCCGGCTCGACAACAGCGCGCGGGCCGTCGCGCTGTCGTCGACGATCAGCACGTGGTGACGATGATTGGTCAGGAACCGGCAGATCGATTCCGCCAGAAGGTCGACGGCGAAGATGTTGTCCTTGAGGATATAATCGACAATGTCCTTGGCCATCAGCTTGTCGCGCATGCTTTCATGGAAGGTGCCGGTAAAGACGATTGTGGGTATGGAAAGATCGACCAGATATTCGAGCGCCTCGCCGTTTTCGGCGCCCGGCAGGTTGATGTTCGAGATTGCCAGCGTGATCGGATCGGAAGACTTGTCGTAGGAAAACTGCAGATCCTCGAAGCTGCGGCAGATCTCGACGTCAATGTCGAACAGCTCCTTGAGACGTTTGCTGATCATCGAGGTGAATACGTTGGAATCTTCCGCGACAATAATACGCGCACCGGCAAACATCTCCCCGGAATATTGCATCCCCGAAATACCTAGAAACGCCATAGCAAACCTTTGATGTAAATCTGTCCCCGGATCAAATTGGTACATCAATTGATTTGAGTAATTATTAATCGGCGCGCCTGGATATGAACCGAAGAAGCGGCCGGAAGAGGCTGCCTCGGATTTCTTGCAGATATGATTAAGAAATCAGCCGCGGTACGCCGATCAACTCCAGCCGCAGGGCACACCGATCAGCCATCACCCTGCGAAGCGATTATAAACACGCTGCGACCGACCCTCCGAGAGGTTCCCCCATGACCCAATCCGAACCGGTGATCGAATGGCTCCTCGATTCCGACCCGTCGATCCGGTGGCAGGTGATGCGCGACCTGCTTGACGCCCCGGAGCGAAATTGGATGGCCGAGCGGGCGAAAGTCGAGACCGAAGGTTGGGGCGCTAGGCTGCTTGCCTGCCGGGACGAGGATGGGCAATGGGCGGGCGGCGCCTTCCTGCCCGCCGGTTTCGATCCCCAGGAGTGGCGCGAGCACGGCCAGCCGTGGACGGCCACGACCTTTTCGCTGTCGCAACTCAGGGAATTCGGTCTCGATCCCGCCTGCGAGCAGGCCAGACGCACCGTCGAATTGATCGGCGCCAATGCCCGTTGGGAAGAAGGCGGCCAGCCCTATTGGCAAGGCGAAGTCGAAGAATGTATCAACGGTCGCACCGTCGCGGACGGCGCTTATTTCGGCATTGATGTCTCGCCGATCGTCGACAGGCTGGTCGGCGAGCGTCTCGACGACGGCGGCTGGAACTGCGAGAGGATCAACGGCTCTCACCGCTCCTCCTTCGCCAGCACCATCAATGTGCTGGAGGGACTGCTGGAGCTCGAGAAATGGACCGGCGGCACGCTACGATCTCGCGAGGCGCGCCGGACGGGCGAGGAATTCCTGCTCGAGCGTCACCTCTTCTGCCGTCTCGGCACCGGCGAGCCGGCCGACAAAAATTTCCTGCAGTTCCTGCATCCGAACCGCTGGCGCTACGACATCCTGCGCGCCCTCGATTATTTCCGCGCCAGTGCCATCCTGACCGGTGCCGCTCCCGATCCGCGCCTCGGCGAGGCGATCGAGCATCTGCGCTCCCGGCGCCTTCAGGACGGCCGCTGGCCGCTCGACTGGAGCCTGCCGGGGCGTGTGTGGTTCGATGTCGACGACGGGCAAGGCGAGCCCTCACGATGGATCACGCTCCGTGCGATGCGGGTGCTCAAATGGTGGGACGCTCAGTTCGCAATCGATGCCTGACGCCAAGCCCAGCGTGCGCAGGAAATGCGCCTCGATCTTGCGCAGCAATTCGGCGCGATCAGCCGGTGTCTCGCCGATCGGCTGAGTGACGACGCCATGCAGGGCATTGAACAGGAATACCGCCGTAAAGCCGGGATCATCGACCGACCAGCCATCCCCGCCTGCCCCGGCGGCGAGCAGTTCGCTCAGATGGTCGATCAGGATGTTGCGCGAAAGCCCTTCCCGCGTTGCCGGGGGCTCGGCCACGAAGGCCAGATGATGCAGCCCGGCCGCGTCGAGATAGCCGGTGGCGCATGCCATCGACCAGGCGGCGAGCTTGCCGCGCCAATCCGTTTGCTGTCGTTCCGCGACCGCCGCGACGATGCCATCGAGCACGCCCTGCACGAAACGAGTGCGCAGTGCCAGGAGAACATCGGCCTTCGAGGAAAACTGCAGGTAGAAGGTGCCTTTGGCGACCCCGGCCCCGGCCGTGATCTCCTCGATAGTGGTCTGCTCCAGGCCCTTCTCCATGAAAAGCCGCTCGGCCGAGTGCATCAGTTCGTCGCGCCGCTCTTCAGCAGGCTTGGTTCTCGGTTTTGCAACAGGATCGATCGACATCGGCGGGACTGGATTCGCGCTCATTGACGGCGCGCGGGATCGGCCCTGTGCAGGTAGCCGGTAAACACGTCGCGCATCGCGGTGCTCTCGATATCAGGCAGCAGCCGGCCGACCTCGCCGCGATGATAACCGGCATGCGTCACCACATGCGCCAGCATCTCCTCGCGGGACATACGCCCGCGCCCGCCATCGGTGAAGGTGAAGCCGACGACCTCCTCCATTTCGTCAGGCGCTATGCGCGCGGTGTAGTCGATATACCAGCGGTCCGTCTCGCGGATATCGGAGGCCAGCTGCGCCAATGGCGGCGCTTCGCTGCTCCAGCTCGCGGTGAAGGAATGATCCAGCCGCTGAAGATTGGCGGCGAAGATGCGGTCAACGAGGTGGGCATGATTGAGCACGCGAAGGGCCGACCGAAACACATCCGACCGCGCCTCCTCGCCGAGCGCGCTCAGCGCGTCGAGAAGCTCGCCGTCGGCGCTGGCTTTGTAGCGGAACAGGGAGTTCAACAGGGTCTTGGCGCTCATGGCGATCTCCGGGATGAAACGGGCGGCGCCGACATGTCGCCGGCGCCTCCATTTATCCGACTGACTGATGGTCAGTCAATGGATGATCTGCCGCGTCAAGTCGCTATTTCGTCCCTTCTTAGGCGCAGCAGGCGCTTCCTGCCGCTGATGGGCCGCAGCAGGCCGCGGCCTGCCTATTTTCTTCGGCAAGCCACCGGTCACGCGGCTTGCAGCTTGCCGGCCGCGGTGAAAGCGCCACATGCACGGCGCCGGCGCGGAGAACCGGCATCGCCGCGCAATAGAGCTGCATCGGCCGCACGCCGTTGCTGACTTCGAAGGTGAGCTTGGCCGAAGCGTCGAGCCGCACATGCTCCGTCACCTTGCGGACGATGGCGCAGAACTTGCCGGCCGGCATGTGCTTGCGGTTGTCTTCCTCGATATCCCAGAGCTGGATGAAGATCTCCGTCCAAGCCTCGGGATTGGCGCCGCAATCGAGACCCGCGAATTGGCCCGCCTTGACCTCGGTGATATGGTAGCCTGATTTCACCGGCTCCCCATCGTAGTAGAAAATCAGCGGCACGTCCTTTTGACCGGCGAGCATATCGAGCAGTGTGCCGAGGCTGATATCGTTTTCTTGGATTTTTCGGTTGTCGATAGCGTTCATATCGGCTAATCCTCATTTCAATTATTCAAGGATTATTGAAATATGGATCAACGTCAAGCCCTCGCCGCATTCAGCGCGCTTTCGCAGGAAACGCGCCTGCACATCATCCGCATGCTGGTTGTCTCCGGTCCGGACGGAATGGCGGCGGGCGCCATCGCCGAAAAGGCGGAGGTCTCGCCATCCAACGTCTCCTTCCATCTGAAGGAGCTGGAACGGGCCGGCCTGATTGCCCAGCAGCGCGAATCCCGCTCGATCATCTACACCGCCAATTATGAGAGGCTCGGCGGCTTGATCCGCTTTCTGATGGAAGATTGCTGCGGTGGAAACCCCGAGATCTGCGCACCTGCCGCGAAGGTCGCCGCCTGTTGTTCCCCTAAAATTGAGGGGAAATTCCAATGACCGCGGACCGAATCGACACCTTGCTGGCGCTCCTGCCAATTGCGGGACATGAAGACGACCTACGCAGCGCCCTCGAAAGCGCCGACCTCCCGACTGATGATATTGACGAAACCGGGCGGACTTTTTTCCGAATTGCACAGGGCGTCGATACCGTGGGTTATTGTGGATATGAATTGTATGGAGACAGTGTGCTTTTGCGATCCGTGGTCATTACCCCGGCCAATCGTCACATAGGCCTAGGCCGCCGTGCTACCGATCTCCTATTCAGACGCGCCTACGCAGAGGGCGCTCGCACCGCCTACCTGCTGACCACCAACGCTGCTCCGTTCTTTGAGACGCTTGGCTTCACGCCGATCGACCGCGCGAGAGCACCCGCCGCTATCCTGCAAACCCGCCAAGCAATTAGCCTGTGCCCAGCCTCAGCACTATTGCTCGCCAAAACGTTGGAGGGATAACGACCATGTCCAGCTTTGAACGTTATCTCACCGTCTGGGTGTTTCTCTGCATTGCGGTCGGCGTCACTCTTGGGCATTTGATGCCCGGCGTGTTCCATCTCATTGGATCGACCGAGATTGCGCAGGTCAATATTCCGATGGCGGCACTGATTTGGCTGATGATTATTCCAATGCTGATCAAGATCGACTTCGCGGCGCTGGGCCAGGTCGGCCGCCACTGGCGCGGAATTGGTGTGACCCTCCTCATCAACTGGACCGTGAAGCCCTTTTCAATGGCGCTGCTCGGCTGGGTGTTCATCGGTTATCTTTTCCGGTCGATGCTACCGGCCGACCAGATCGACAGCTACATCGCAGGCCTGATTATCCTCGCAGCTGCACCCTGCACCGCCATGGTGTTCGTCTGGTCGAACCTTACCAAGGGTGAGCCGCATTTCACGCTGTCTCAGGTGGCGCTCAACGACGCCATCATGGTCGTCGCCTTCGCCCCGATCGTCGGACTGCTACTCGGTCTTTCGGCGATTACCGTACCTTGGGACACGTTGATGATTTCCGTGGTGCTCTATATCGTGCTACCGGTCGCCGCCGCACAGCTTCTGCGCCGAAGTGTCCTCGCCGGTGGCTCGGCCGCTTCCCTCCACCGCCTCCTGAACATTCTCCAGCCGCTTTCGCTTTTGGCGCTGCTGGCAACTTTGGTGCTGTTGTTCGGCTTCCAGGGTGAACAGATCATCGCGCAGCCCGCAGTGATCGGGATGCTGGCCGTTCCGATCCTGATCCAAGTCTACTTCAATTCGGGACTGGCCTATCTGCTGAACCGGGCGACCGGCGAGGAACATTGCGTTGCCGGACCATCAGCGCTGATTGGCGCATCGAATTTCTTCGAACTCGCCGTTGCGGCGGCCATTAGCCTGTTCGGCTTCAACTCGGGTGCAGCCTTGGCCACCGTCGTCGGTGTGCTCATTGAGGTGCCCGTGATGTTGTCCGTGGTCTGGATCGTCAACCGGAGCAAAGGTTGGTACGAGCGCGGCGCAGCTGTGCGCTCGGTGTCCGCTTCGAAAATCACCTCAACGACGAAAGCCTGATCATGAACGTCACCATCTACCACAACCCGGCATGCGGCACCTCGCGCAACACGCTGGCGATGATCCGCAATGCCGGCATCGAACCCACCGTCGTCGATTATCTGGAAACCCCGCCGTCGCGTCAGGAACTGGCCCGGATGATTGCCGATGCCGGCCTCACCGTGCGGGAAGCCATTCGCGAGAAGGATACGCCCTACGCCGACCTCGGCCTCGACAATCCCGATCTGACCGACGACCAGCTGCTCGACGCCATGCTCACGCATCCGATCCTGATCAACCGGCCGTTCGTCGTGACACCGCTCGGCACCCGTCTGTCCCGGCCCTCCGAGCTGGTTCTGGAAATCCTGCCGGAGACCCACAAGGGCGCCTTCACCAAGGAAGACGGCGAGAAAGTGCTCGACGCCGCGGGCAAGCGGATCGTCTGATCCCGCTTACTTGACGACGGCCGAGCCCTTGACGATTTCGATCGTCTCGCCGCCGTCGAGCCCGATGCGGTCGCCGTCGGGCGTCGTCATGAAGCAGCCGGAGGCGCAGAGGTTTTCCGAAGCGCCGGCATCGACCACGACTTCGACGCGCTGGCCGCTCTCGGTGATGACGAGCACCACGGCTGCCGGATCGGTGTTGGTGATGGATGCGGCTTCCGCCGCGGGCGCGGCAAGCAGCGGGATAAGCAGAACGGCGGCAAACCTTGCCATCATGTGCGGCGGCGCGGGCGCGCCCTCCCCTCGAACGATCGGTGCTGCCCTCGGCAGCAATCCCGATGGTGGAGATCATGCACATAGACCTGTGAATGATGGCTGAATGAGCCGTTCAGCTCTTCAGGCCATCCGCAGTCCGCCCACGCAGCTGCCGCACCGGCCGCTCCTCGTCCTCGATGGGCTTGTTCTTTGGATCGTCCTGGCCGTCCGTCCGCTCCTTGGCGGCATTGGCAAGGACCGGCGCGGCATCGCGATGGATGGTGAGGTCGCTCTGCGGCAGCGGGATCTCGATGCCCTCGGCCTTGAAGCGCCGGAGGATCTCGATCCTCAGATTGTTGCGCACCGTCATGCCGTCGCCCATGTCTGCCAGGAAGAAGCGCAGCTCGAAATCAAGCGAATAGGGGCCGAAGCGCAGGAACTCCACCTGCGGCTCGGGATTGCGCATGACGAGCGGTATCTTGGCCGTCAGCTCGAGCAGAATATCCATCACCTGCTGCGGATCGGCATCGTAGCTGACAGAAACCGGAATTTCCGAGCGGCCAATCTTGTTGCGGTGCGTCCAGTTGCCGACCAGGCCGTTGATCAGCTCCGAATTCGGCACGATGATCGACTGCTTGCGGAAGGTCTCGATCTCGGTGGCGCGCACCGAGATGCGTTTGACGATGCCTTCGGCCGTGCCCGATACGACATGGTCACCGACCTTGAACGGCCGCTCGACGAGCAGGATCAGGCCGGAGACGAAGTTGGAGACGATGTTCTGCAGGCCGAAACCGATGCCGACCGAAAGCGCGGAAGCGACGAGCGCCAGGCTGGACAGATCGATGCCGGCCGAGGAAACGCCGATGATCGCCGCCATGCCGACGCCGAGATAGCCGATGCCCGTCTTGACCGAATTGCGCACGCCGAGATCGACATGGCTGCGCGCCATCACATTGCTGTCGAGCCAGCGCTGCAGCCAGCGCGACAGGAGATAGACGCCGGCAAACAGCAGGATGCCGGTGCAGATGCCGAGCAGCGAGATGCTGATGCCGCCGAGCTTGACCTCGGTGAACAGCCGGTAGGCGATGAGCTGCAGGTCCTGCACATGGAAGCCCCAGAGCAGCAGGATCAACGGCACGCCGACGACGAGCGCCACCGCATAGATGGCAAGGCCGACGAGCAGGCCGGCCTGGTCGATCGCCACCGGCCCGAGATTGAAGCGGCGCGTCAGGAAGCGCGCGAAGAAGGTATCGCCGAAGCTTTCCTGCCGCGAGATCGCCTTGCCGGAAAGCAGGCCGACATACATGGTGGCGACGACAGCGCCGGTGATGATGAGCTGGGTGGCGACGAAGCGCGCCAGCCCGACGTAACCCGCAAGCGCCGTGACGATCAGGCCGGCGCCGACGACGCGCAGGATGATCGCCATGCCGCGCGGCCAATGCCGGCCCGGAGCATCGGGATCGCCGTTCTTCGCCAGCATCGGCTTGCCGAAGGAGGCCACGATCAGGATCATGCCGATGATCAATGCGGCGATCAGGCTTCTAACGACCGTCAGCACCAGCGGCGAGCCCATCGCTTCGCCGATGGAGCCGAAGAAATAATCGAGCCCGTTGATGATAGCCATCGCCAGCAGGCAGTAGCCGATCGAGCGTGCGCCGAGATTGGAAAGCCGCACCAGCCGCCAGTGCGGTTCGTGCGGCGCGAAGATGGCGTTGACGAAGCGGCCGACGAAATAGACGAGCCCGATCGTCCCGAACAGCGCACCGATGACCGGCGCAATGTCGGGCCGCAGCACATTGAAACTGTTGAGGAAGAAGAACGACGTGACGAGCAGGACCGCAAGTGCCAGCGTGCGGATCAGCGTCGACCAGAAGGCGATCGACAGCCGGCCGATATAGGACGGGTTCTCGATCGCCTCGTCGCGGCGCAGATAGGCGCCGAACAGTCGGTAGCTGCCGGAGAGCAGAATGAGCGCCGAAGCGAGAGACAGGAAGATCGCGGCAAACAGCGGGAAACGCTTGAACTTCCAGACGAAAGAGGTCCAGCTCGACAAAGCCTGCGAGAATTCGCCGGTCTCGTGCACGAAAGCGCCGGCGGCATCATCAAGCACCGAGACGGAGATCTCGGTGCGTCTGAAAAGCGTGTCGGCAAAAAGCCGCCGCCGCATCTCGATGATCTCGTTGACGAGCTTCGTCACCGCGATCGACAGGTTTTCGGCGTCGCCCGTCACCGCATTGATCTGCGCCCGCTCGGCGGCGAGCGCGTTGCGCTCCTGGGTGACGATCTCGGCTTCGGGAGGCTGGCCATCCTTCGGCGGATCGCCGATCTCGGAAAGCCGGTTCTTGATCTGGTCGAAACGCGGCCTGAGATTGACCGATATGGTGATGACGGCGCGGCTGAGTTCGTCGGCCTTGGTCGCAAGCCCGACCAGGGCATCGTCATTGTCCGCATTCCCTTTGACGCTGTCCTGAAGGGCGACAAGCTCCGTCTTCGCCTTCTCGATCTCCTTCGCTGCCTGGTCGAACGGCGTATCCACCGGTGCCGGCGCGGCTGCCTGTGTCTGCGCTGCCTGTGTCTGCGCTTCCTGCGCGAAGGCCGTGGCACCCTCGAAATGCGCGCCGGCAAACGCCAGCGTCACGAGAAGAATGGTGCGAAGCAGGATGGACCTCAGCGGCAAAAGCGCCTCCGGAAAGGTTGTCGTCGGGATGGAATTCCAGCTTTTCCTAGCAAAGAAAGGCGACAGAATGGCGGAAACTCCTGGAAAGGTTCAGAAGCCGGCGCCGGGCTTGGAGAGATAATCGCGCTCCCCAGCCGTCGACTCCCGTCCGAGCATGGCATTGCGGTGCGGAAAGCGGCCATAGGCGGCGATCACATCGCGATGGCGGATCGCATAATCCAGATATTCCGCGTCGCCGAGGGCGCTGAACAATGCCACCGAGCGTTTCTGCTCGCCAAGGTTTTCGGCATGTTCGAACGGCAGATAGAAGAAGGTGCGGCAGGCGGTCTCGACCGCCTGGTCGGCGCCGGCGGCAAGCGCGAGCTTGGCCTCTCGAAGCGCCAGCCCATCGGTCGCAAAGGCTAGCGGCGTGCCGCGATAAATATTGCGGGAAAACTGGTCGAGCACAATGACGGCAGCAAGCCGGCTTTCGGCATCCGCCCGCCACTCGTCACTGATGCCTGCGGCAAGGGCAAGATGCGTCTCGCGAAAACCCTCGCGGATCTCGACGTCGAGCTCCGCCGGTGGCCGGAACCACAGCTCCCGGCCGCATCGGACAAACCAGAAATCGTAAACTTCCCGCGGCGTACGGATCGTCGTCATGTTCGACTTCCCTAACGTTATGTTTGATAATGCGATGTCGGTAAGATATTGTAGAGAAACAGATAATTGTGTGAAGTGCGCCCCTACTTCTCCTCGCCCAACGAAAACACCAGCGTCGCCTTTGTCCCGTCATGTCCGGGATCATAGGCGAAATCCGATTTCAAGCTCGCAGCCATGGCCGTCAGAATACGTGCGCCGAGCCCGGTTCCCCTCGCCGGGCCCTCCGGATCGAACCCCGCCCCGTCATCCTCGACGACAAGCCTCAGCGCCTCGTCCGTCTGATCGACAAAAACGCGGATCTCGCCCGGCACGCGGTCCGGATAGGCATATTTGAAGGCATTGGTGACGAGTTCGCTGACGATCAGCCCGAGCGTGATCACCTTGTCGGTCGCCAGATTGACCGGTTCGGCAGTCAGCACGATGCGATGCGGCCGCTTGTCGTCGCGCATCGAGGCTTCGAGTTCGGTGAGCAGGCTGTCCAGATATTCGTCGACCTGCACCGAGCCGACCTGCCGGTTGGTATAGAGCCGGCGGTGCACGCTGGCGATGGCGTTGATGCGCATCTGCGTTTCGTGCAGCGCATCGATCGCCACCTGGTCCTTGGTCATCGAGGATTGCATGCGGATCAGCGCGCCGACGAGGCCGAGGCTGTTGGCGATGCGGTGATTGACCTCGGCAAGCAGCATTTCGGCAAGGTCGCGCTGCTGGCGGATCACCTCCTGCGCCTGCGCCGTCTCGCGGCGAAAACGCGCCCGCTCCAGCGCCTGTTCTAGGGCAGCGGCGAGCAGGTCGAAATAATCGGCCGAGACCCCCTTGAGCATGTAGTCGTCGGCGCCGGCCTTGAGCGCCGCGACCGCGATGCTGGTATCGTCCGAACCCGTCGCATAGATAACCGGCGGATGATCCGGCAGCGCCGTGATGCAGGGCAGAATGTCGAGGCCGGTCTCGTCAGCCAGGACATGATCGAGCACGACGGCGTCGAAGCCGCCTTCGCCGAGCCTGGCAAGGCCGGCAGCACCGTTCTCGGCCCATTCGACCGAAAAGCCGCGCCGGCCAAGGTTCTTCTGCATCAAGAGGGCGAGCCCCTCGTCGTCATCGATATAGAGGATGTGGATCAGGGCATCCGCATCGCCGCTAGAATTGCTCATTCCGTCTCCCGGCTTTCTCTCGCAGCGACGACCGCCGGCAAGCGTCCGAGTCGCCCGCATGGCAATGTCCTATTGCATTGGCCGCCTGCGGTAAACAGCGGGTTATCCCTCGCCCTTGTCGCAGGCGGCGCAGAGGGAGGATGACGGGAAGCCGTTGAAGGAGATCGGGAAACGGAAAGGTTGAAAAGAAATGCCGATGCGCCGAGCGGCCCGATTGGTTCCGCAGGCAGGCTAATTTTTCTGGAATTTCCGATGGCCGGATACTTCGGCACCCGCCCCCGACGGCAGCTGCAGGAAGCGCAGCGACGAGATGACGCCGATCACGCCGACCACGACGAAAGCCCAGCGGAAATCGGCAAGCGCGGGATTGTCGGCGCCCCTGAGAGCAGAGGCGATATTGAGCACGGCCGCGGCCACCGCGACGCCGAGCAGCATCGACGCCTGCTGCAGCATACTCGACAGCGTCGAGGCCGAGCTTCGCTGCGCCGGGCCGATATCGGCGAAGGCGAGCGTGTTCAGCGCGGTGAATTCCATCGATCGCGACAGGCCGGCAAGGAAAAGCAGCGCATGGATGACAAACTGCGGCGTATCCGGCGTGAGGAAACCGCAGGCGGCGATCGAAAGCGCCGCGATCAGCCCATTGAGCACCAACACAGTGCGGAAGCCGAAGAAGCGCAGGAGCGGCGTCGTCACCGTCTTCATGCCGAGATTGCCGAGGAAATAGACGAGCAGATAGGTGCCGGCGGCAATCGAGCTCAACCCGAAACCGAGCTGGAACAGCAGCGGCAGCAGGAACGGCGTCGCATTGATCGCCACCCTGCAGGCCGTGCCCGCCGACAGCGTCGACATCGAGAAGGTTTGGACGCGGAAGGCCGAAAGGTCGAGCAGCGGATTATCGACGGCGAGGAAATGTCGGATCGCCATCACAGACAGCACGATACCGGCTGCAAGCATAAGCGTGACGGGCAAAAGCCCGCCGTCCCATTTGACCGAAAGCTCCAGGGCGGCGAGCAGGAAGGTCAGGCCTGCAGCACTCAGAACGAAGCCGACGAGATCAAGCCGGCCGGGATCGATTTCCCGCTGCTCCGGCACGAAGCGCAGCGCGAGGCCCATGCCGAGAATGCCGATTGGAATGTTGATGAGGAAGTTCCAGTGCCAGCTGGCATAGGTGGTGATGAAGCCGCCGAGCACCGGGCCGACCACGGGTGCGGTCAGCGCCGGCCAGGTGATCAGCGCGATCGCCTGGACGAGCTCGGATTTGCGGGCGTTCTTCAGCACGATGATGCGCCCGACCGGCGTCATCAGCGCGCTGCCCGCAGCTTGGACGGCGCGCCAAAGCACGAATTCCGTGAGGCTGCCGGACAGCCCGCAGAACAGCGAAGCGGCGGTAAAGACGGCGATCGACATCAGGAAGATACGGCGCGCACCGAACCTGTCGCCGAGCCAGCCCGACAGCGGAATGAAAGCGGCCATCGTCAGCATGTAGACGGTGATGCCGATGCTCATCGACACCGGCTGAACGTTAAAGCTCGCCGCCATCTGCGGCAGCGAGGTAGCGACGATCGTGCCGTCGAGGATCTGCATGAAGAAGGAAACGGCAACGACCAGCGCCACGATCTTCGCCTGGCGGCCGCTTGCCGCCTCTTGCTCATTCTCGCTCGTCTCTGCCGCTGCCATCGATCTGCCAATGAAAATTCTGGATACCGCGGCAGGAAAACAGGAAGGAAGCCGATCGGAGATCTGCCGCGCGGGGATACGCGGATACGAACCGCGCACCGGGTGCATACGCTCGTTGCCTCAGGCTTGAAAGGCTAAATCTCGCACTGCGCGGGAATATTCCCGATGTGGCGGCCCGCGTAAGAAAAAGGCCCCGCCGGAGCGAGGCCAAGTTTGAACCGCTCCCGGGAAAACAGGAGCGGCGTGACGTCCATAGCCTGAGGTACGTTGCGCAGCGAGGCCAGATTTCGCCGTATCGGTACACTCGCGAAGGAAATTTCCGGAAAGCGATGCGATTGGTCCGCAAAGTTCTCGTCCGCATGGCGAGTCTCCTGTGCACTGCAGCAACGATTGCCGCTTGCAATGTTTATAAAAAGAGTTATCACTAAACATATTGCTAAACATGATGATTGAGGAGTTCATGTGAGCATTCTCTGAAATGGGTGAACATGCGACGCCGGCGGGGAGCCGGCCCTTGGTTCTGGGAGGACCTTATGCAGAAAACATCGAAAGCCCTTTTGGGGCTGGCTGCGGCATTCGTTATGTCGTCGGCATTGCCCAATCTCGCCAAAGCCGATGAACTGACGCTGTGCTGGGCCGCATGGGACCCCGCCAATGCGCTGGTCGAGCTGTCGAAGGACTTCACCGCCAAGACCGGCACGCAGATGAAGTTCGAATTCGTTCCCTGGACGAGTTATGCCGACCGCTTCCTCAACGAGCTGAATTCCCACGGCAAGCTCTGCGATCTCATTATTGGCGACAGCCAGTGGATCGGCGGCTCGGCCGAGAACGGCCACTACGTCAAGCTCAACGACTTCTTCGACAAGGAAGGCATCAAGATGGATGACTTCGTGCCGGCGACGGTCGTCGGCTACTCGGAATGGCCGAAGAACACACCGAACTACTGGGCACTGCCTGCCATGGGCGATGTCGTCGGCTGGACCTACCGCAAGGACTGGTTCGAAAAACCGGAACTGCAGAAGGAATTCAAAGCGAAATACGGCCATGATCTCGCAGCCCCGAAGACCTACGACGAACTGAAGCAGATCGCAGAATTCTTCCAGAAGCGCGAGATTGACGGTAAGACCGTCTACGGCGCCTCGATCTATACAGAGCGCGGTTCCGAAGGCATTACCATGGGCGTGACCAACGTCCTCTACGACTGGGGTTTCCAGTACGAGAACCCGAAGAAGCCCTACGACATGGAAGGCTTCGTCAACTCGGCCGATGCGGTCAAGGGACTGGAATTCTACAAGTCCCTTTATGATTGCTGCACACCGCCCGGCAGCTCGAACGTCTACATGGTCGAATCCGCCGACGCCTTCAAATCCGGCCAGGTCGCCATGCAGATGAACTTCGCCTTCACCTGGCCCGGGCTCTACAAGGACGAGAAGGTCGGCGGCGACAAGATCGGCTTCTTCCCCAATCCGGCTGAAAAGGCGCATTTCGCCCAGCTCGGCGGCCAGGGCATCTCGGTGGTCTCCTATTCCGACAAACGCGACGCCGCCCTGCAATACATCAAATGGTTCGCACAGCCCGATGTGCAGGCCAAATGGTGGGAGCTCGGCGGGTTCTCTTGCCTCAACTCCGTCGTCAACGCGCCGGATTTTGCCAAGAGCCAGCCCTATGCCCAGGCCTTCCTGGACTCGATGGCGATCGTCAAGGACTTCTGGGCCGAGCCGAGCTACGCGTCGCTGCTGCAGGCCATGCAGAAGCGGGTCCATAACTACGTGGTCGCCGGCAACGGCACCGCCAAGGAAGCGCTCGACGGCCTGGTGAAAGACTGGAGCGACGTCTTCAAGGACGACGGCAAGATCTAGTGCCGGACGACGGGACAGGCGGCAACCCTCTGCGCGCCATCCTCACCAGGATGGCGGCCCGGATCGGCAGACGAGCCGGGCCGCCAGATCTTCCATATCGCAATAGACCGGGTGAAAAATTGACCATTTCCCATTCCTCCATTGTCGAGAAGGCGGCCAATGCGACAGCAAGGGCAACGCCGGTCTCGGTCGCCCGGCGCGTCCGCGGCCTCTCCGACAGGGCGATCGCCTGGCTGTTCATTGCGCCGGCCATCACCTTGCTGCTGGCGATCAACATCTTCCCGCTGCTTTGGGCGGTCTATCTCTCCTTCACCAATTACCGCGCCAACCGGCCGAATGCGCCGGTCGAGGGCGTCGGCCTTGGAAACTACCAACGCGTTCTCAACGATCCCGATATCTGGCAGGCGATGCAGACCACCGCGCATTTCGTGTTCTGGACGATCGTGCTGCAGACGGTGATCGGCTTCACCCTCGCATATCTGATCGACCGCAAGTTCCGCGGCCATGCCTTCTGGACGACGATTATTCTGATCCCGATGATGCTGTCGCCCGCCGTGGTCGGCAATTTCTGGCGCTTTCTCTACGAGCCGCAGATCGGCCTCTTCGCCTATGCCGTCTCGCTGGTATCGGGCATTCCGACCTCGGATATCCAGATGCTCGGCAACGTCACGCTGGCACCCTGGGCGATCATCATCGTCGATACCTGGATGTGGACGCCCTATGTGATGCTGATCTGCCTCGCCGGCCTGCGCTCGATCCCCGACTATATCTACGAGGCGGCAGAAGTCGACCGTGCCTCGCCATGGCGCCAATTCTGGTCGATCACCGTGCCGATGGCCCTGCCCTTCATCATGCTCGCCGTGCTTTTCCGCGGCATCGAGAATTTCAAGATGTTCGACATGGTGACGCTGCTCACCGGCGGCGGGCCGGGTTCGGTTACCGAGGTCGCCTCGATCACGCTGAAGCGCACCGCCTTCGAAAGCTGGGCGACCGGCCGGGCTTCGGCCTTCGCCATCATCCTCTTCGTCGCGGTCTTCGGCCTCGCCAACATCTACGTCAAGGCATTGAACAAGGTGAAGCAACGATGAGCGCCGCCAACTCAGCCCATTCGGTCGTCGTACCGAGCCCCTCCAGCAAGCGCATCGCCGGGACGATCGTCGTGCTGTACGCGCTGATCACCCTCATCCCGCTCGTCTGGATCTTCCTGACCAGCATCAAGTCGCCGCCGGATTCCATCAGCTATCCCCCGAAGATCGTCTTTACGCCGTCTCTGGAAGGCTATTGCAATCTGTTCACGACGCGCACCCGGCAGACCCCTGACTATATCGCTTCGCTGCCGGCGCCGGTCGGCGCCTGCGATGAGGTGACGCGCAAGCGCAACATGGTGATCGCCGGTCCGTCGAATTTCGTGCCGCGCTTCGTCAATTCGCTGGTGATCGCCTTCGGCTCCACCTTCCTCGCGGTCTTCCTCGGCACGCTCGCCGCCTATGGCTTCTCGCGCTTCAAGGTGCCGCTTGCCGACGACCTGCTGTTCTTCATCCTGTCGACGCGCATGATGCCGCCGATCGCCGTCGCCATCCCGATCTACCTGATGTATCGCGAGCTCGGCCTGTCGGACACGGCCGTGGGTATGATCCTGCTCTATACTGCCGTCAACGTCTCGCTCGCCGTTTGGCTGCTCAAAGGCTTCATCGACGAAATCCCGCGCGAATACGAGGAAGCGGCGATGATCGACGGCTATACGAGGCTGCAGGCTTTCCGCAAGGTGGTGCTGCCACAGGCCACGACCGGTATCGCTGCCACCGCGATATTCTGCCTGATCTTCGCCTGGAACGAATATGCCTTCGCCGCCCTTCTGACCTCGGGCGAGGCGCAGACCGCGCCGCCCTTCATCCCGACAATCATCGGCGAAGGCGGGCAGGACTGGCCGGCCGTTGCCGCCGGCACGACGATCTTCCTGATCCCGATCCTCGTCTTCACCATTTTATTGCGCAAGCAGCTGCTGCGCGGCATCACCTTCGGAGCCGTCCGCAAATGACCCACCTGATCGAAACACGCACCCCTGCCCGTCCGAAACGGCCGTTCTTCCTGCGTCGCGGCCCGATGGAGGCCATTGCCACCGCGCTGATCGGGCTCGGCTTCCTGATGCTGTTCCAGCCCTTCCTGCTGGTGCTCTACACCTACTCGCTGGTCACCCTGCTTGCAGGCACTGTCATGTTCATCATCGTCTCGAAATTCCCGGAGTGAACCATGGCGGATATCCGTATCGAAAATCTCCGCAAGGAGTTCGGCAGCTTCGTCGCCGTCCAGGATTCGAACTTCACTGTTCATGACGGCGAGTTCCTGGCGCTGCTCGGGCCTTCGGGCTGTGGCAAGACCACCACGCTTCGCATGATCGCCGGCCTCGAGCTGCCGAGCAGCGGCAAGATCTATCTCGACGGCGAGGACGTCACCTTCAACCGCGCCAGCGCCCGCGACATCGCCTTCGTCTTCCAGCTCTTCGCGCTCTACCCGCATATGAACGTGCGCAGGAATATCGGCTTCCCCTTGCTGTCGCAGGGCATGGCCAAGGCCGAAATCCGTCAGCGCGTCGAAGAGACCGCTCGGCTGCTGCAGATCGATCATATTCTCGACCGGTCGGTATCGGGCCTCGCCGGCGGCGACCGGCAGCGCGTGGCACTCGGCCGCGCCATTGTCCGGCGGCCGAAATGCTTCCTGATGGACGAGCCGCTCGGCACGCTGGACGCCGAGTTCCGCGAGATCATGGTCCATGAACTGCGCGAACTGCACAACCGCATCCATGCCACGACAGTCTACGTCACCCACGACCAGCACGAGGCGATGGCGATGGCCGACAAGATCGCCGTCATGAACCATGGCGTCATCGAGCAGTTCGGCACGCCGCAGGAAATCTACGCCAAGCCGGCGACCATGTATGTCGCCGATTTCATCGGTTCGCCGCCGATGAACTTCATGCGCTTCACCTCGGGCCTGAAAAGCGGTGACTGCTCCATCCTGCTCGACGGCGTCGATGTCGCCGTTCCCGAGATCCATCAGGACATGGCCGAAAGCGCGCTGGCGCTCGGCGTGCGGCCGGAGCATATCCGCTTCAGCGACGCCTCGCGGCTGCGCGGCGCCGTCTATGGCAGCGAATATCTCGGCACCAACCAGGTCGTGGCCGTGGAAACCCGGGGCGGCCTGATCAAGGCCCGCGTTCCCGCCAATCGCAGCTTCCGGATCGGCGAGACCGTCGGCCTCGAATTCAACCCGGAAAAACTCGCGCTCTTCGACTGCACGTCGGGCCGCGCGGTCCCATCCCAGCTCTATCAGGAGACCCGGCATGGCTGATGTCGTCCTCAGAAACCTCAACAAGCGCTTCGGCGGTACCCAGGCCTTGGCCGATCTCGATCTGTCGATCCGCGATGGCGAGTTCGTCGTGCTGCTAGGTCCCACGGGCGCCGGCAAGACCACGACGCTGCGGCTGATCGCCGGCCTCGAAAAGCCGGATGGCGGCCGCATCGAGATCGGCGGCCGCGATGTCGCCGCCGAAGCGCCCGCCGAGCGCGACGTCGCCTTCGTCTTCCAGCAATATTCGCTCTATCCGCACATGACGGTTTACGAAAACCTCGCCTTCCCGCTGAAGGCGCCGGTCCGCAAGCTGAGCGCGGAGGAGATCGACCGGCGCGTGCGCGAGGTCGCGCGTATGGTCCGGATCGACCACAAGCTGGAGAACCGCTCGACCAGGCTTTCCGGCGGCGAGATGCAGCGTGTCGCCATCGGCCGGGCGCTGGTGCGCCGGCCGGCGATCTATCTGATGGACGAGCCGCTCTCCTCGCTCGACGCCAAGCTGCGCGCCGAACTGCGCCTGGAGCTGAAGCGCATCCAGAAGGAATTGGGCTCGACGCTGCTCTATGTCACCCACGACCAGGTGGAAGCCATGACCATGGCCGACCGCATCGGCATCGTTGCCGAGGGGCGGTTGATGCAAGTGGGAACGCCGCGCGAGATTTACAGCAATCCCGCCAACCTGCATGTCGCCGCCCGTCTGGGCCAGCCGCATATCAACCTTCTGCCGGCGGACCTGCTTCCGGGCGGCAAGCCGCCGGCCGGCACGAAGACGGTCGGCGCCCGCACCGAGCATCTCGACATCATCGTCGGCAAGGATGCCAATGCCGAGATCGACTGGATCGAGCATCTCGGCGACCAGAACCATCTGCACATCAGGGTTGCCGATCCCAGGCAGCCTGCGCGCGATCACAAGCTCGTCACACTTGCAGATCCATATCGGTCGATCGCGCCGGGCGACCGGATCAGCCTGACGCTGCGCGATCCGCTTTATTTCGATGCGGCTGGACAGCGCCTGTCCTGACCGCCAAACAGGCATGACAACGGCATGAAAAACAAACAGACGGGTCTCAATCGATGAAACACTTCTTCAACCGCAGGGAAAGCATCGTTACCGAAGCTCTGGACGGTCTGCTTCTGACGAGCGGCAGCGATCGTCTCGCCCGCCTCGACAGCTTTCCCGACATCAAGGTGATCCTGCGCGCAGACTGGGACCAATCGAAGGTGGCGATCATCTCAGGCGGCGGCGCAGGCCATGAGCCTTCTCATGCCGGCTTCGTCGGCAAGGGCATGCTGACAGCAGCCGTATCCGGCGAAATCTTCGCCTCGCCGAGCGTCGATGCCGTGCTGACGGCGATCCGCGCCGTGACCGGCCCGAAGGGCGCGCTGCTGATCGTCAAGAACTATACCGGCGACCGCCTGAATTTCGGCCTTGCCGCCGAAAAGGCGCGCGCCGAGGGCTTCGACGTCGAGATGGTCATCGTCGCCGACGACATCGCCATTCCCGGCATCAACCAGCCGCGCGGCGTCGCGGGCACGCTGTTCGTTCATAAGATATCGGGCTATCACGCCGAAAGGGGCGACGACCTGAAGACGGTCGCCGCCCACGCCGCAGCTGCTGCCGGCGACATCGTCTCGCTCGGCGTGTCTCTCTCCACCTGCAGCGTGCCCGGCCAGGCGCATGAGGACCGCCTCGGCGAGGGCGAAGGCGAACTCGGCCTCGGCATCCACGGCGAGCCCGGCGTCGAGCGCATCACGCTGCAGCCGGTCGCCGATATCGTCGCCACCATGGTGGCCCGCCTGTCGCCCGCGCTGCGCGAGGGGGCAAGCCATGCCCTCCTCATCAACAATCTCGGCGCGGTGCCGCCGCTCGAAATGGCTGTGATTGCCAATGCCGTGCTGTCCTCGCCGCTTGGCCGCCACGTCCGGATGATCATCGGCCCGGGGCCGATGATGACCGCGCTCAACATGAACGGTTTCTCGCTGTCGCTGATCGGGCTGGATGGCGCTCGCGAGGCGGCGCTGATGGCAGCGGTCGAGCCGCATGCCTGGATGCCGGCCGTCGAACGCCACGAGATCCGGATCATCGCCGCACCGAGGACGGCGGCCGAATTGAACGGCGCTGTTGTGGCCGGGGAGAACGCCCGCAACCGCCGCCTGATCACGGCGCTCTGCGAGCATCTTATCTCGCAGGAAAGCGAACTCAATCGGCTGGACGGCCGCGTCGGCGACGGTGATACCGGCTCGACGGTGGCGACAGGCGCCCGCAGTGTGCTTGCCCGCCTCGACACGCTGCCGCTCGACCGGCCGGCGGCGACACTTGCCTCGCTCGGCGATATCCTCGGCACCAGCATGGGCGGATCGAGCGGCGTGCTGCTGTCGATCTTCTTCACCGCTGCGGCAAAGGCCATGGCTGACAAAGCCGACCTCGCCGCCGCACTCCTTGCCGGACTCGACAGGATGACGTTCTATGGCGGCGCCGCAGTCGGCGACCGGACGATGGTCGATGCGCTGTCGCCTGCCCTGCAGGCGCTCGCCTCCGGCGATGTCGCCGCAGCGGCGAGCGCCGCAGCAGCAGGTGCGGAGTCGACCAAGGCGATGACGAAGGCAGGCGCCGGACGCGCCTCCTATGTCGGCGAACGAGATCTGGTGGGCGTTGCCGATCCCGGTGCCGTCGCGGTTGCCGGCGCGTTCGGCGTGGTGGCAAGCTTCGCCTGACCGGAGTAAAGTTTGTGAGCCGTGCGGCAGATGCGGCGATAGGGAGGATGACAGTGCAGGCGGAACCGATGCTTGTTGCGGGATTGATCGAGGTGTGCCGCGCGACGATCGCGGAAAACACCGATCATCTCTGCGCGCTCGATCGGGCCATCGGCGATGGCGATCACGGAACCAACATGCGACGCGGCTGCGAGGCGGTGAGCGCCGAAGGCGAAAGCCTGTCCAGCCTGCCCTTCCCCGACGCCGTGGAAAAGATCGGGCTGACGCTGGTGATGAATGTCGGCGGTGCGGCCGGCCCGCTCTACGGCACGCTGCTGATGGAGATCGGCCGTGAGCTGCGCAAAAGCGAGGAAAAGGCCGATTTTTCGCTGGTACTGAAACAGGCGATCGATGCCGTCGCAAGGCGCGGGCGGGCGCATGCCGGCGATAAGACATTGCTCGACGTGCTCTATCCTGTGCATGCCGCGCTGGAGAAGCGGTCTCCGCTCGGTGACGTCGCCCGCAAGGCCGAACGCTCCGCCAGCCGCACGGCTGAGATGAAGGCGATGCGCGGGCGCGCGGCCTATCTCGGCGACCGTTCGATCGGCCATGTCGATCCCGGCGCGTCGAGCTGCGCACTATTGACCACGGCGATCTGCCGCTATCTCGGGGAGCACCGTCCGGAATGAATGGAAAGACCGCAAATGTGGGCATCGTGATCGTCTCCCATTCGCCGCTTGTGGCACGGGGCATTGCCGACATGGTGCGGCAGATGGTCGGCGACTGCGTGCCGCTGTCCTGGTCGGGCGGCAACGTCCATGGCGAGCTCGGCACCGATGCCGGCGGCATCCTGAGAGCGATCGAGGCCGCCTGGTCCGATGCCGGCGTTGCCGTCTTCGTCGATCTCGGCGGCGCCGAAACCAACAGCGAGATGGCAATCGAAATGCTGGGGCCTCCCCGCTCGGGCCTCGTCTCCATCTGCAACGCGCCGCTGGTCGAGGGCGCCGTCATCGCCGCCGCCGAAGCGTCGGGGGGCGCGTCGCTGGCCAAGGTCGTCGCCACAGCCGAGGAACTGTCCCCCTGATGAGCAGCGGATTACGAAAAGAGAAACAGGAGCCCGAGCCATTGCCCGAGCCATTTAAGGTGAACTGCCAGACGGAGGTGGAGGTCAAGCATGGCGTCGGGCTGCATGCCCGCCCCTCCGTCACCTTCACGCGGCTTGCCAAGTCCTTCCCCTGTTCGATCGAGATCGCGGTCAACGGCAGCGATGTCTGGCTGAACGGCAAGAGCATCATCAAGATCATGGGCGCGAGAATCCGTAAAGGGTCGATCCTCAGGATCCGCGCCGACGGCATCCTCGCCGAAGAGGCGATCCGCGCGCTGAAGGAACTCATCGAGCGCAACTTCGATGAGGAAAAGAAACATGGCCGAACCGCTTAGGCTGAAAGCAAAGAGCGCATCCCCGGGCATCGGATCCGGCCCGGCCTTTCTCGCGGAGGAGCTGAAGGCTCCTTCCGCTGCCGAGCGGCCGGGCGCTGGTCCGGCGCCCCAGACCGCCGGCGGATACGGCGCGCTGGAGAAGGCGATCGATATTTCGATCGGCGAACTCGAGCGCCTAGCCGAGGGGGCCGACGCCGAAAGCCGCGATATCATCGATTTCCAGATCGAGGTACTGCGCGATCCCAGCATCGCCGAAGCGACCGGCGCGCGCACGGAAGCCGACGAGAACGTCGTCTTTGCCTGGGTCGCCACCCTCGACGCCTATATCGGTGAACTCGAAACGGCCGACGAAGAGCAGATGCGGGCGCGCGCCGTCGATATTCTCGACATCAAGAACCGTGTGCTCGGCGCGCTCGCCGGTACCCCGACCGCCGATTTCCCGCCCGGCTCCGTCTTTGTCGGCAAGGACATGGAGCCGAGCCGCTTTCTCGCCCATGACTGGTCGAAAGGCGGCGGCATCGCGCTGTTTGCAGGCAGCACAGCCGGCCATGTCGCCCTGCTCGCCCGGGCGAAATCGGTGCCGATGGTGGTCGGCACGGGCCGCTTTTCGGCCGAAGACGGAGATCCTGTTCGCATCGACGGCGATGCCGGCGCGGTCGTCCTTCAGGCCGGCAGGATGCCGATCCCGCCGCTGGCGCCCGCACAAACCCCTACCGGCGACATGCAAACCGAAAGCGGCGAGCTACGCACGGCGGATGGCGTGCCGATCCTCGTCTCCATCAATATCAACGACCCCGCCGAGATCGGCGCGCTCGATCCGGCAACGGCAGGCGTCGGCCTGATGCGCTCGGAATTTTCGATCACCTCGATCGCCGATGCCGCCAACGAGGAGCGGCAGCTGGGGATCTATCGCCATGTGCTGGAGCAGGCAGGCGAAAGGCCGGTGATCATCAGAATGCTAGATATTGGCGGCGACAAGCCCCTTGCTGGCCTCGAAGACCTTCCGGCCGTCGCCCCGGGTCTGCGCGGCGTCCGGCTGTTGCTTGCCCAGCCCGAGATCGCCCGCGTCCAGGCACGCGCCCTGCTGCGCGCCGCCGTCTTCGGCAGGCTCTCGGTGATGCTGCCAATGGTGACCTTTCCCGACGAAATCGACAGGATGCGCGCGATATTCCGCGAGGAGGCCGAAAAACTCGGCCGCCGTTCCCAGCTCCACCGCATGCCGCCGATCGGCATGATGGTGGAGGTGCCGGCAGCTGCATTGATGCTCGACACCTTCGGGTCGGCGGCATTCTTTTCGTTCGGTACCAATGATCTCACGCAATATCTTGCCGCCTCTGCCCGAGAGGACATCGACGCCGATGCCGGCAAGGCAGCGCCCGCCGTGCTCCGGCTGATCGCCCAGGCGGTGAAGCTTGCCGCCGGCAAGCCGGTCAGCATCTGCGGCGACATGGCCGGCGACCCCAGCTATCTGCCGGGACTGCTCGCCGCCGGTCTCCGGCATTTTTCCGTGGCGCCGGCCCGGCGTCCCGCGATAAGATCGGCGATCGTCGGACTCAATGCCGATGGCACAAGGGCAGCCGGAGAGTAGGATGGCGCGCGAAGACACTGAAGACGCCATTATCGCCTACAAGTCCATTCTGGCGCAGATCATCGACAACAGGCCGTCGGGCACGCGCCAGCGCCTGGCGACGGCGCTTGGAAAGCACCGCAGCTTCGTCACCCAGATCACCAGCCCGACCTATGCGACGCCGCTGCCGGCGCGCCATCTCGCGACGATCGTCCGCGTCTGCCACTTCAGCGCCACTGAGGAGGAACGCTTTCTCGAAGCCTATCAGGCCGCCCATCCCGGCAAGCTGCCCGACCTCGGCCACTCCGAGAAATTGCGGCACCTGTCGCTGATGGTGCCGGATTTCGGCGACGACAGGAAAAACCGCCTGCTGGAAGAGGCGATCTCCGATCTGGTGCAGAAGATCGTCGCAATATCGGGTGCGGAATGACGCGTGAACCGCTTGACGTGATGTAATGCCTTTGGCCTTGGGAGGGGCTTGATGAAGAAGTTCATGAACACCGCGGAAACCATGGTCGCCGAAAGCGTCGAAGGCTTCGTGCGCGCCCATGAGACTTTCGTGATGTTCGGGCCGGAGCGCAAATTCATTCGCCGCCGCCATCTTACCTCGGGCAAGGTGGCGCTGATATCAGGTGGCGGCGCCGGCCATGAGCCGATGCATATCGGTTTCGTCGGCCAGGGCATGCTGGATGCCGCCTGCGTCGGCCATATCTTCACCTCGCCGACGCCGAGCCAGATCATTGCCGCCATCGAAGAGACCGATACCGGCGCCGGCTGCCTGCTCGTGGTCAAGAATTACGACGGCGACCTGATGAATTTCGAAATGGCGATCGAGATGGCCGGTGACCGCCGCAGCCTCGACATGATCGTCGTCAGTGATGATATCGAAACGTCGAGAACAGGCGAAAGCCGAGGCCGGCGCGGTGTCGCGGGAACGCTCATCGTCGAAAAAATCCTGGGGGCTGCGGCCGAACGCGGCATGCCGCTTGACGAGCTGAAGCAGCTCGGCGAAGGGTTGAACACGCGCATCCGCTCGATGGGAGTGGCGCTGAACGGTGTGACGGTGCCGCAGACCGAGCGCGCGACGTTTGCGCTCGGACCCGGCGAGATGGAAATGGGCGTCGGCATCCACGGCGAGCCCGGCCATGCCAGGCAGCCCTTCGCCACCGCCGACGCCATCATCGGCCATCTCTGCGAGACCATCTTTGCCGACATCTCAGTGACGCCGGGCAGCAGAGCACTGCTATTCGTCAACGGCCTCGGCGGCACACCGCCTGCCGAACTCTACCTCGCCTATAATGGCGCCCGCCGTTTCCTCGAGGAAAAAGCCATCCCGATCGAGCGCTCACTTGTCGGAACCTACGTCACCTCGCTCGACATGCAGGGGCTATCGATCACGCTGGCTTTGCTGACCGACGAGGAGGCCGCGCTCTGGGACGCGCCGGTGACGACTGCAGCGCTGCATTGGCAATAAGGGTGTACCACAGACGTCAGATGTAAAGCGCCGCCATCTTCCGCCAGGCCCCGGCGCGGTGGGCGCGGCCGTCCCAGACATGCAACTGATGGCGAATATTCTTTTCGCCAAGCAGCCGGCTGAGATAGCGGTTATTGTCGAGGAAGGGGTCGGCATCGCCGATGGTCAGCACGATGTCGATCTCGCGCAGCCTGTCCAGCCGCCAGTCCGCGCCGAGGCCGGGCAGAAAATGCGTCGGCGTGTGGTAATAGACGCTGTCGTCGTAATAGCCCTCGAACAGATCGCCGAAGGCTTCCACCTTCATCGTCAGGTCGTAGCGCCCGGAAAAGGCGACGAGCTTGCGGAAGAGATGCGGATGGCGGAAGACGAGGCTCGCCGCCTGGAAAGCGCCGAGGCTGCATCCATGCACGATGGTGCAGCAATGCGAGTTCTTCGCCGCCATCAACGGCAGCACCTCGTTGAGGATATAGTCCTCCAAAGCGGCATGCCGGCGGATGCGATCGGCCGGATGGCGGTGGAAACCGTAAAGGCTGTCTGCCGCTAAGCCCTCGATGCAATAAAGCTGGAGATGGCCGGCCTGCAGTTTCTCGGCAAGGCTCGCGACCAAGCCGAGCTGCTCATATTCGAAAAAGCGCCCTTCCCGCGTCGGAAAGACCAGCACCTTGGCGCCGGCATGGCCGAACACCAGCATCTCCATGTCTCGATGCAGACGCTGACTGTACCAGCTGAGATATTCGCGGTTCATGGCACCCTGAAGAACTGTCCGATCTTGTCGCGCAGAGCCGCCTCTTGCTCAGCACTTTCAGGGTAATCGAAATGCCCGGCGTCCAGGATGAAGATTTCATTAAATTTCGGTAGCGAATTGGCGACAGCGAACTGGCAGGGCGGCGCGACGGCGGGATCGAAAAGCGCCACTGCTGTCAGCATCGGCACCTTGATCCGCCGCGCGGCCGTCGCCGCATCGTAGAAACCGAGCGTCGAGAGCACGTCTCCATGTTCCGCCTGATATTCCTGCACCGCTTGCGCGCTGCCGACGCTCGGCAGCTTGAGGCGCAGCGGCTGGTGCCCGAAACTCGGCAGGGCCAGATGCCCGCGGTCGATGCGGTCATCATAGGCAATCGCCATCGCGCCGACACCGCCGCCGAAGCTGATGCCGCTATAGCCGATATGCCCTGAAAGCCAGGGATAGAGCGCGACGAGCGTCGAGACGGCAAGCCAGACATCCTCGACGCAGCCTCCGATGATATAGGCGTCCTTCTTGTCGATATCGTGCAGCACATGCCAGGAGGGATTCTGCGAAATCGGCGGATGGGCACTCAGCGACAGCCCGCGGCAGCAGGGAAAGATCACTGCCGTTTCCTTGACCGGCAGCTCGAAATCCGGACGGTTCCGCCCGCCGTAACCATGCCCGACAATGAGGCCGCGCCGTACCTGCCCCTCGCGCGGCAGCAACAGCCAGCCGCCGATCCGGAATGCATCCGTGGAGAGATAGACGAGATCGAGCACGTGCCAGTCGGGATGGGTGAACCGGCTCCAGGACAGCGCCGGCTGCGGATCGACCATCCGCGCCTTGCGATAACGCGCCTTCCAGAATGCGTCGAAACCATCAGGCCCCTCGGGCGGCTCGACCGCGAGAAGCTCTTCGACCCGCATGCCATAGGTCGGGTCGAAGGCGAAGGGATGTGTCGTGGGAATGCTCATGCGGGCTTTGTCGCGTGAAAGCACCGGCCGCGCAAGATGATGTGGCGGCTACTTTCCCCACCCGCTCTCGCCAGCAACGTTCATGCGCCCGCGAAAGGGCGGAGCCTCGAAGGATGAGCGGGTGGCTGGGCACACAACTGGAATATGACACTACAGGAGGAGATGCAGGTGGCCGCCCTCGTCCTTCGAGGCCCTTGCGGGGCGCCTCAGGATGAGGGCGGAGTGAGGGCGCGGCTTGTGTCTCTGAGGGCGGAGCGGAGATCAGCCCAAGCCCATACGGCACGCCGATCGCGACCTGCCAAACGCACACCGATTGCCCATTATCCCCACGGCACACCGATCAGCCCTCATCCTGAGGCACGTAGGCCGAAGGCCGGAGCCTCGAAGGACGAGGGCGGGTGATGAGCGGTACGAGGTTGCGTCAGCAATGGCACACTTTTCATAGACGCCAACGGCTCAGCCGATCCCGCGACGAGCACGAGGCGATCATGAAGGCCATCGCCGAAGGCGATGGTGAGATGGCCTCACGCCGCATGCGCACCCACATGCTGAACGTCGCGACCTCGCTCGCCGCTTCATCGAGGCCAATAAGCCGGTGTGAATCCCCCTAAGGAATCGGGCAGTGGTATTTGTAGTGAGCCAAGGTCATCATCAGTTCGTCGCCTGTCGCCTCGCGTATGCCGGGATTCTGTTCGAGGAACGTGCAGAGCGTATTGCCGATCGCTTCCGCCGTGATTCCCTCGGGAATACAGACGTTGACACCAACGGCAATTGCAAAATGCGCCGAGTTCACCATCCTGCTGGGTCGGGGAGCGGCTTCGGTAAAAATGCGACGGGCGAGATATTCGTCACTATTCCATTTGTCCAACCAGCCGGCAACATATCCGACGACAAACTGCCGGGACCCGCTGCAATCAGAATAGAGTACATTGCCGCTGGATAGTCCCGCGGGAATCTTTGCTGAAACCGTTGCCAACAGCGTGGCGATAAGAATCCCCGACATCACAGCTCCCAAGCTCTCGATGGCGCGGAGCTTCGATCGGGAAAGTGTCGGAAATGAGCTTCAAAAGTGTCATCTTTTTTGTTGCATTCAAAAGTAGAAATGAGCTGCAACTTGTGTGCGTGCGAGGTCGACACTGCGGCAGGTGGAATAGCGTCAACAACTGTAAGCACCGGGCGCCAGCCACCGACTTATTGAAAGAGATCGACCACGCGGCGGGCAGAGCCTAATGCAAGCGTCCATCCCAACATGCCGTGACCGGCATTGATGTAGAGACCTTTAATGCGTCGGGAGGCGGCGATAATGGGCTTGGAGGTCGGAGTCACAGGCCTCTCGCCCGACCATCTCATCAGTTCGTCCGATCGCTCGAAAAGATCGGGCAGCACTGCAGACGCGGCCAGCTTGAGCGTGTCGAAACGTCTGGCATCAAAACCGGCCCCGGGGCGCTCGATGTCTGCCAGGCCGGCGACACGAAAACGGTCGCCGATGGCAGCAAAAGCAAGCTTTCGCTTGACGTCTGTCAGGCTGATACTTGGTGCAAGGCCAGTTCTTGGAATGGTGAGCGAGTAGCCTCTGACGGGGCGTATGTCCCGGGCCTCGGGCAAATCGGATATGAGGGAACGAATCTGCGGTCCTGCCGCAACGATGGCCGCATCGACGCGAAGCTCATCGCGGTCCTCGAACCTCAATCCTGTCAGCACGCCTCCCGTTTGGACGAAGCTCGAGACTCTCCTGCCGAAAAGCACAGACACCCGCCGGCGCTCAATCATCCAGGCGGTGAGCTGGCGGCAAAATTCGGCCGCATCGCCGAGAGCATCACCGGGGGTGTAAACGGCGCCGGCAATCTCTCCCCGATAGGCGGCGAGCGCAGGTTCGATGTTTTCCGCCTCCACCCGCGTCAGCAGACACTGTTCGAAACCAAGGGCGTTCTTGCGCGCGACACCGGAATTGGCGGCGGCAAAACTTTGCCGATCGGCGTAGAGATGCAGTTTTCCGGCGACACGGTAATCGAATTCGACATCGGTTTCCTTAAGCAGGATTGCGAGCTCGTGACGGGATTGCTCGGCAAGGCGCAGGATGTCCTGCGTATTGTTCCACCAACACCTGAACCGGGTATTGGCAATAAATTTCAGGCCCCAGCAGAGGAAGTCCCGGTCGAGTTGCCAGCGGATCCGGAAGGCCGGATCGCAGCCCATCGCAATGGCTGGCAGATGCTTCAGCAGGGCTGGCGATGCCATAGCGTCACCATAGGCCCAGGACAGCTGCGCGGCGTTGCCTGCACTCGCCCCCATGCCCGGTTCGCTTGCCGCATCGATAAGTGTCACATCATGCCCCGCCCTAGCCAGAAGATAGGCCGACGATACGCCGATGACGCCGGCGCCGATCACCGAAATACGCGCCATCTCAAGCCTCGTCGCCAACGACGGCGGTCAACTCGACCTCAACGGGAACCCCGCGCGGCAGAGATGTTATGCCGATCGCGATGCGGGCATGCGCCCATCGATCCGGGAAAAGCTCTCGGAGCAGTTCCGAAGCGCCATCGACGACGGCGCCGTGGCGCTCGAAAGCAGCATCCGCCGCGACATAGCCCGCGAGCCGGACGAAACCCAGAATGTTGTCAAAGCCGCCCGCAGCCCTCTCCAGCTGCGCTAGCGCATTGAGAAGCGCCCAGCGCGCGCAATCTCGCCCCTCTTCGATGGAGACGTCCGCTCCGAGGTGTCCTGTCCGCAGCACCGCACCATCCTTCAGCGGCACCTGACCGGAAACGGTGATGATATTGCCGGTCCGCACAGCCCCGGAAAATGCACCTGGCGGCGAGGATGCCTCCGGCAGAGCAAGCTCGAGCTGTGCCAGCCGTTCGCGTATGCGATTGCTTCCGGCCGATGAAGCATCGCGTGCCTTGCGGGCCGCCGCTTCTGCGCTGCGGTCGACGAAGGCCCTCATGATATTCCTGTCGAGTTCGGTCAGCCGGTATTCAGGGTGCCATTGGATGCCGAGGCAAAAGCCGTCCGTTTCCCCTTCGAATGCTTCGATGGTGCCGTCCGGCGCCCTTGCAGCGATACGGAAGCGCCCGTAGCCAGCCAAAGCATGCCTGTGCAGGCTATTGACGCGTGCCGGCCCCTTCCCCACCCAATCGATCAGCACGCTGCCCGGCTCGACGATGATCTCGTGCGCCAAAACGTCGGGGATATCTCGCGGGATGTGGGAGGCGGCGGCCGGCAGTTCGGTTTGAAATTTGCCCCCAAGGCATTCACCGATCAGTTGCATGCCGTGGCATATGCCGAGAAGCGGCTTGCCCGTTTTCAAGGCCTGCTCGACCAGCTGAATTTCGAATTGCCTACGCACGCCTGTCACCTCCGTCCCCGGACGCGCACCGGTAAGGACGATTCCATCGGCGAGTGCCACCGCCGATACCAGGTTCGCGGTATTGTAAGGCAGGATCAACGGAATTCCCCCTGCCTCGGCTATGGCGTCCGCATAGTTGGCGCGCACGACATACTCCTTCTCGGTCGGCGCATCAGGCGCCTCGCTAACATCGGGCGTCATGAGGATCACCGGCCAGCGAGGTTCATGCGATTGCGTTGCATGCCGACGGGCGTTGCCCACAGCAACGGTCGTTTCAATGGTCATTGTCTTGGCCTTGTCATGACGAGTTAGCGGGCGGCCGGAAGGGCTAGCCGGCGCGAGAGGACCGAGAAAGGCCAGGCTATCGCGAAATAGCAGAGGCCGACGGCTATGTAGATTTGCAAGGGCAGGAAATACTCCGTCGCCATTGACCGCCCGGTGAGAACCAGTTCGTTGACGGTAATCAGCGAAGCGAGCGAAGAATCCTTGAGCAACGAGACGAAGGTGATGATCATCGGCGCCAGAATGACACGCGCGACCTGCGGCAGGATGATCAGGACGAAGCTCTGGGCCGGGGTAAAGCCCGCGGCCAACGCTGCCTCGCTCTGCCCGGCAGGTATAGCCTTCATGCCAGCGCGGAAAAGCTCTGCGACCTGGGCCGCGAAACACAACGCCAGGCCCGCAATCGCCGCGCCGAAAGCATCAAAGACGATCCCGATACCCGGCAAGCCGAAATAAAGCAGAAACAAAACCGCCAGCAGCGGCACGCCACGCACGATCGTCACATAAAGGGCCGCAAAATACCTTAGCGCCGCGAAACTGGATTTCTGGCAGAGCGAAAGCAGCAAGCCAAAGACGAATGCCAGGGCAAAGGCACAAACGGAAAGCAGGGCCGTATTCACCATCGCCCGCAGCAGCGGCGACAGCCATTCGGCACCATAATCGCCATAGGGCGCTAGAAAAGCGCTCATCCTTTCAATCTCCCGTAACGTCTTTCGAGGAACCGCGTGACCTGCATCAACGGCAAGCTCAGCAACAGGTAGAGTGCCGCCGCCGTCGCGTAGATCATTGTTGTCTGGAAGGACGACGTCACCATTGAACGAGCAAAGAACATGATTTCCGGCGCCGCGATGGCCGAGACGACGGATGTATCCTTGAGAAGCTGCACCGCGTAGTTCCCGAGCCCTGGAAGCGCTATCCGCATTGCCTGTGGCGTCAGTATCTCAAAGATGGTCTGGAGCGGGGTCAGTCCTGCGGCAAGCGCCGCCTCCGCCTGCCCGCCAGGCAGCGCGGCGAAACCGGCACGAAAGATTGCACAGGTGATCGCCGCTCCGATGAGCCCGAGGCCCAGGACGGCCGCCGTAATCGACGTCAATTTCACGCCGATGCTGGCAAGCCCAAAGTAGAGGATGAACAGATGCGTCAAGGCCGGCACATTGCAGAGAATCTCGCAGGAGGCATCGATCACCAGATCGATGAATTTGATCCCGGCAAATTGCCTGAGCACGGCGAGAAGGAACCCGAAAGCGGCTGCGAGCGCCAGTGAGGCGATCGTGACGAAAACGGTTGCGCCGAGCCCGGCGACGAGCCCCTCGACGACGGAGAAGAATATGAAAAATCCGGTCATGACGCGCCTAGTGCCGGATCTTATTGAGAAACGCTTGCGTGCGCGCTTCGCGGGGAGCGGTTATGACCTGGCGTGCCGGCCCGGCTTCGACGATGGTGCCGCCGTCAAGAAACAGGACGCGATCGGCAATGTCGCGCGCAAACGCGATCTCGTGCGTGACGATCAGCATCGTGCGCCCTTCGGCTGCCAGTTCCTCCATCACTTTCAGAACCTCCTGGACCAGTTCGGGGTCGAGTGCGGATGTCGGCTCATCGAACAGCATGAGCTTTGGCTTCTGGGCAAGCGCTCGCGCAATCGCGACACGCTGCTGCTGGCCGCCGGACAGTTCGAGCGGTGAGGCGTCGGCGCGGTGTTTCATATGGACTTTGGCCAACATTTCCAAAGCCAGTTCGCGTGCCTCGACAGCAGGCAGGCCGCGCACCTTGCGCGCCGCGATCGCCACGTTTTCCGTCACCGACAGATGCGGCCAGAGATTGAAGAGCTGGAAGACCATGCCCATCTCGGCGCGTTGCGGTGCAAGTTGCCGGTCGCTCATGACATGGCCGTTGCGCACGCCAATCCGCTCGCCGTCGAGGCGGATCTCACCGGCAGTGGGCTTTTCCAGAAAATTCATGCAGCGCAGACAGGTGGATTTCCCAGAGCCGGATGGGCCGATCAGGGCAATCTTCTCACCTGGCGCGACATCGAAATCGATGCCTTTGAGAACTTCGATAGGACCATAGCTCTTGCGCAGGCCTGCAACGCTGAGAAGCGCATTCATCGCCGTTTCCTTATGCGATTATATCTGCAGCGCCGCGCGTCTTTTCAGACGCGCCAAGGACGCTGTAGCACTTTGAATTGCCGCATAATTTTCTCCTGAAATCGATTCCGATTTAAGGAATTATGCAGTAGGCGAGGACGGTGGACGAAAGGCGCTGATTGCAGCTTCCGTCCGCACGGCCGTTCAGCCGCCAGCTGCGCAGGACGGCAGCTTGTAATCTGCGGGGCGATCGACGCCGGCGCGGAAATTTTGACCCACAGGCTTGAACCAGACATCCGACGACAATCCGTAGCGGGCACCGATTTCCTTCATCTCACAAGTCTTCCACATGTCGGCGACGATGGCGTCCATCTTCTGGCGCAGATCGTCGTTCTTCTGATTGAGGCCATAAACGACCTGCCCGAGACCGGTCAGCAGCGGGAAATCCGGACTGTTGTCGGTGAAGGCAAGGAAGTGCATATTCCAATCAGGGTTCTGCTTGATGGCGTAGGAGATCACCGGCGGATCGCCGATGACAGCGTCGATGCGCCCGGCGATAAGATCGCGCACAGCCGCATCTGAAGTGTCGTAGAGCGAGAGCTGGAGATCTTTGATGCTCTTCAGTTCTGGGATGAACGAAAAGCCGGTGATCGTGCCGATCTTCTTGCCTTCCAGGTCAGAAAGCTTGTCCCAGTTCGTCTTCGTCGATTGCATGATGCCGTTCTTGAAGTAGTGGATCGGCTCGGACAGAGTCATGATCTTCGTACGCTTTTCAGTCCAGCCCATGGTGCCGAGCATGACGTCGACACGGCCTGACTGAACGGAGGCGATCGTACCCGACCATTCCATGAGCGCCGGCTCAATCTTGAGGCCGAGCTTGTCGGCAATGCGCTGCATGATTTCACCGTCGTAGCCTATCAGCTTCCCGTCCTGCCAGCCGGAGCCGGGCATGTCGCCGGTGAAGGCAACCGTCAGCTTGCCCTGCTCGGCAAGTTCGAAAGCATTGGCGATAGATGAAAGGGACATGAGGCTGCCTGCCAGCAGAGCGCACGTCACCATCCTTCTCGAAAGAGAAAGTGCCATTGTTCTGTGATCCTTGATTTGTTGGTTCCCCGGTCCGGTGGTTTCTGCTCCCCGGATGTCGCGTTTGACGAGAAGAAACTTGACACCGAAGACCGCACCTGAATTTTATAAATCAGACATTTTCTTTGAAAAAAGGACATGGCTGCGCCATGATCACATCCGAGCAACCTCCTGAAGCATCCGCCGGCGAGCCCGACTATGTGCGCTGGCTCGACGATCTTTGGGCCGAGCGGCTTCTGGTCGCACGCGACCGAAAGGCCGATCTCTCCATCGGCATTCTCCTGTGGCCAACCTTCCCGATGATGTCGCTGACGGGTATCGTCGAGCCTCTAAGGCATGCGGCGGACTTCGCCGACAATTCCCGTCCATTACATTGTCGCTGGTCGATCATGGGGGCTCCGGGCCATGCAGCGGTCGCCAGTTGCGGCATTCGGGTCCACGCCGACGCGCCCTACATTAACCCGACCGACTTCGACTACGTCGTGGTCATCGGCGGCCTGCTGCCACATCTGCGCGCCGCACCTAGCAAGCATCGCGACTATCTCAGGGTGGCGGCATCGGCGGGTGTCCCGGTAATTGGTGTTTGCACGGGCGCCTTCATCTTGGCGCAGGAGGGACTGCTTGCCGGACGCAAGGCGTGCGTTCATCCGTTTCATGCGGAGGATTTCCGGATTGCCTTTCCGCGTCTTGCCTTCTCCACGCGCGATGATTTCCTGATCGAGAACGGTCGCATTACCGTGCCTGGCGGCGTATCGATCCTGTCTCTGATGACTGAACTCATCCGCACGCACTGCGGACCGGATCGGGCGGCCAAGGCGGTGCACCAGCTTTCGCTCTCGGAGCAGAAGCACATGAGCGCCTTCGATCACGGCCGCGCCACAACATTCCGCCGCACAGAAGATTCGCGCATACAGCGAGCCGTTGTTCTCATCGAGAGTCGGAAAGGCCGCGACGTCTCACCGGAACAGGTAGCTTCTCTGGTCGGCCTGTCGCCACGCCAGTTCGCGCGTCTGTTCCAGGACAATATCGGCATGACCCCGAAGCGTTTTATCGTCGAGACGAGATTACGCTATGGCCGCTTTCTGGTCGAAAATAGCACACTGCCCATGACGGCGATCGCCTTTGAAATCGGATTCTCCGACTCCGCTCATTTCGCGACCGCTTTTCGCAAGAAGTATGGCAAGCCTCCCAGGAGTTTCCGCTGATCTTCGTGGAGTCACCACAAACGGCAGGATCGAATACCGACTTCGGCACTATTGCGATTTAATCGGATACGATTTATATAGGTCTCATCGTTAGAAAGCCCGGACAGGATGGACCGATGCCGACGTCTAAAGCAGCTAAGGGGCCGGATATGCCCGCGCCCACCTCCCCTCAGGCAGGCGCAGACGGCAGGAAACTTTCGAATTTCCTGTGCTTCGCGGTCTATTCGGCCAATCTCGCCTTCGGCCGCGCCTATAAGCCGATTCTGGACGCGATCGGCCTGACCTATACCCAATATATCGCCATGGTGGCCCTCTCCGAGGAGGACGACCAGACGGTCAGCATGCTGGGGGAAAAACTGTTCCTCGAATCCAACACGCTGACGCCCATTCTCAAGAAGCTGGAGTCCTCAGGCTTGATCACCCGCCATCGTGATCCCGCCGACGAGCGGCAGGTGCGTGTCAGCCTGACGCCGGCCGGCCGCGCGCTTCTCGAAACCAATCCCGGCTCCTCCCTGACCGACGCTACCGGCCTCGGCGACGATTTCCCCGTCGTACAGAAATCCGTGACGCGGCTGCGCGACAACCTGCTGCGGGCGCAGGCCGAACCGGAAAAAGCATGATCGCAGCACGTGTCGGCACTCGGTGACATACCCGAGATCGCAATCGGCGCATTGGTTGGAAATGGGACCGTTCTCCTCGCCAGGCGAAATTCGAAGCGCAGGACGCACCCGGATCGGTGGAGCCTGCCGGGCGGCCATGTCGAAAGCGGTGAAGACGCTGAGACGGCAATGCGCCGCGAATTGCTGGAAGAAATCGGCGTGACGCCGCAGCGCTGGCTGTTTACCGGAAAATTCATGTCGGAAGCCCGCCCAGGGCATCCGCAACCTTCCATGTCTATCACGTCGCCCGATGGCAGGGCTCTCCGCGCCTTATCGGCGATGAACACACCGCGCTCAGATGGTTTACCGCCGCGGAGATAGAATGCGAAACCGAGCTGGCGCCGCTTCAGCTCAGGAAACTGCTCCTAAACCTGCTCGGGCGGGAATGAGCCCAGTGGTGACCGTACCACCATCCACTCCCTCATTCCTGTCCTCGGGCTTGACCCGAGGGATGTCACAGGAATGAGGGAGGATAAGTGGTTAAATCCGGCCTAAAGCGCCTCGCGCCAGGTAACCTCCCGACGTGCGCCCTCCTCCATCATCTCGGCCGCCTTGGCATAACCGCCGCCCATTCCGTCGAGGAAATGCAGGTGCGAATCCGGGCGGCCCGACGGCACGAGGCAGGTCATCAGCGCATGCGACTGGCGATGCAGCCCGAAATCGATCTCGCCACTCCCGCGTGCCGCGATGAGGATGGCTTCGACACTGTCGATCTGGTCCGGCGTGCAGTCCAGCGTCAGGCGCAGGCCGTCGTCGAACTTGCGGAAATCCGAATTGGCGGCGACCTCCGACCAGCGTTTTGCGCTGACCTGCTCCGCAGACCCCTTCGCTATGGCCGCCCCTCCGGAAAGCGGATGGGACCGGCGCGGCGCGGCATCGAAAACCGCAAGTACGCGCTTCGCCAGCGCAGCGAAGACCTCCGGGCGCGTCTGGTCGCGAGGCTCGACCAACAACGACAGGATCTCGCCGCGCTGGCTCGCGAACGGCGCCCAGTCGCAGCTCAAGCCCGTCAGGTCAGGCCTCGTCGCATAACGGCCGGGCTTGACCAGATAGCGGCCATTCTTGATCTGCTGCTCCGCCCATTTCAGCCCGCCCCCGGCAAACATCGCATAGGTCGCGCTCTCGGAAGCGGCATAGCGCGCGATCCTGATGTCGCGTCGGTTCGCGCGGATTTCGCCGACCGTGACGAGCCCGACACGCAGGTCGAGATGAAGATCGGCTTTGGCAAAGCCTGCGACATCACGCAAGGCCGATGTCGCGGCCATGATGCCGTTCGCCGGCAAGGCGAAGGCTGCTCCGTCTCCGCGAAACACGAAGGGGAAATCGAACGAACCCCAGGCATTGCCGAGGGCGGCGATGATCGATGCGCCGGCATAATTGACGTCTTCATAGCGCCCCGATCGGATCGCCTCGGTCGAGCTGACGACGTCGGTGATGCCGATCAGCCAATCGTCAGGCAGCGGCTCGTAGACCTCGGGATCGAGCACAAGCGAAAACTCGTCATAGGCCCGGCGCGGCTCCGCGTGGCTCTTGATCATGGCATATTCTCCGGATCGGCAGGTTTGGCTGCTGGCTCAGAAACGGGTCTGCCGCCGATCGGCAGACCCCCGCTTGAAGATGACGGCGCGAGGCCGGCCCTTCCTGTTCAGACAAGTTTGGTTTCGACCTCGATATTGCCGTGGACCGCCTTGGAATAGGGGCAGATGCCGTGAGCCGCCTCGATCAGCTCCTCTGCGATCTCGCGATCAATGTCCGCCAGGCTGACATTGAGCCGTGCATGCAGGAAGTACGAGCCGTTATCGCCGTTCAGCGTAATCTCGGCATCGACCTCGGGACCTGACGGCAGCGTGATCTTCCGCTGCGCGGCGGCGAGCTCGATGGCGCCGATATAGCAGGCCGACCAGGCGGCGCCGAACAGGTTTTCGGCCGCCGGATGCGGCTGCGGCAGCTGGATGTCGAGCGTACCGTCGCTGCTGCGTGCATAGCCGTTGCGGCCGCCGGCGATGTGGGTCTTGCCGGCGAAAAGAAGCTTCTCAGTCATTGTTGTATCCTTCAGGTTTGATCAGCATTGTAGCGTATCCGATTAAATCGGATGCGCGTTAATACGCTAGACCGAATTCGATGTCAACAACATTCCGATTTAATCGGATACGATTCATTCTCTCCGGGCCATGCAGGCAGGCTCGACCGGTTGCGTATAGTCACGTCTTGTCCGGGATCGAAGCCCCCTTTAGGCTCTGCCTCGAGGCTCGCGGCCTCATGAGAAGGCGGAGTTGAGATGTCCTCCATAACTGAAGGCAATGCGGTGCAGTATGGCGACAGCCGCAAGCTCGCCGCCCGCGCCAGGCTCCATACCGAATATACCATCGCTGAAACGGGCTGGTTTCCATGGGTTGCCGCGCAACTGCCGTTGAAATCGCGAGATCGCGTCCTCGATGTCGGCTGCGGGCCGGCATGGTTCTGGGCGGCAACGGCTGGTCTTCTGCCGGAGGATCTGCAGCTGACGCTCGCCGACCTCTCCTCGGGCATGGTCGACGAGGCGGTAGCGCGTTGCCCTTCGCGTCCGTTCAAGGCCGCCAGGCCGCTGCCGCAGCACTCCCCTTCGAAGACGGCGTCTTCGATCTCGTGATCGCCGTGCACATGCTCTATCATCTGCCCGACCCGGCCGCCGGCATCGCGGAGATGGCAAGGGTGCTGAAACCGGGCGGCTTTCTCGCCGTCACCACCAACGGCATCGGCAACATGCGCGAGATCTACCAGCTGACGACCGTCTTCGGCAGCGCGCCGACCGATCCGGCCGCCGAAGCCTTTGGATATGACGCCGCCGAGCAAATGATGCGGACGCAATTCGGAAACGTCGCGATGTCGCAGTATCCGGCAAGCATGCGGATCACCGAGCCCGAGGATGTCTTTCTGGCGCTGACCTCCTATCCGCCCGGCGAAGGCGCAGGCGAACCTCAGCTCAGCCGCTTCCGCCAAGCGATCGCCGATGCCTTCAGGCAAGGCAGCGGTGCGCTCGATGTCAGCAAGGAGACCGGGCTGTTCCTTAGCCGAAAGACAGCCTGATCGGCGCGTGGCCTCTCAGGACCGCGGCCGGCCGTCGTCGAAGAGCGTGGCGAGCCACTGGTAATATCGCGGCTGGTTCTTTTTGAGCGCACTGCGCGAATGCGGCGGCCGGTCGATATCGCCATAGAGATAGACGCTGGCGGTAACCGCGAAGAATTCGTGACTGTTGCTCATCATGTAAGAATCGCCCGGCCAGAGCCCGCGGCCGTTATCGAAGAACTGCCGGATATCGGGGTTGCCGAATCCTCCCGGAAGCATCTGGTCGTTATAGGCGTGCAGAAGCTCATGCAGGATGATCGGCTTGTCGGGCTCGAGGCTCGCGACGCGCAAATCGATCCCGGTTTTGCGGCTGTAGTGGCCCGGCCCGAAGCCTGCGGCGGCGGGATTGGCCCATATCGGGATCGTCCGCATGAATTTCAGAATGTCACGCTTGAGATCGACATGCTCGACGACATCGAGCTGCCGTTTGACGGCCGCGACCATCTCCGTGTCGGGCGCGGCACCTCTGGCATTGGTCAGGTCGACCTGCCAGCCGTGATAGCCGAACACTAGCGGATCGGCGGCGGCCGCTCCGACCGTGGTGATCGTCATGGCAATGGCGGCGCACAATGCCAGAATTGTCGAAATCCCTCGCATCGGCCCTTCCTCGGCATGTCCCGGCGCGAACTGTCGCACAGGCCGCACGATGGCACAATCGCGTCGTCAGTCTGCCGGCCTAGGCAGCGCCAGTGGCCGTCTCCGCCTCCGAACGCATGCCGAGGAAGAAATCGACGATCGGATGCGGCGCCTGGTCGTTGAAGCAGAGAGCGAGACCCGTGGCCGATTCCGCGGCAGCGCTTTCGCTGCGCGCGAACATGACGGCCTCATAAGCGGCAAGCGCCGCCTCGGCACCATCGTAGGCGAGGAGCGCCTGAGCCAACTCCGCACCGTCGCGCATGGCGAGATTGGCGCCCTCGCCGGCGAAGGGAGACATGAGATGCGCGGCATCTCCGATCAGGGTGACGCCGGGCCCGCGGGTCCAGCGATGGCCGACGGGCAAGGCAAAGAGCGGCCTTGCAATCAACGGCGCCTCGCTTTTGGCGACGAGATCGACAAGCGGCCGATCCCAGTCGCTGAACCGCATCAACACGTCTTCCAACAAGCCTCCGGCCTTTGACGCCACTTCGGCCGACCATTCGGCCGGCGCCTCGAAGGCGGCGTAGCTGCAGAGCACATCGCCCGGCTCGCGGTGGGCCAGAATGCCCTTGCGCTCGGAAAGCGCCATCACCGTCCCTTTCCCGACGATCTCGCCCTGTTCGGGAAAGTGGGAGGACACCTCGGTCAAACGCGCTTCCGCGAAGGACAGACCGGTGTATACGGGTCGAATATCGGTCAGCAGCGGCCGCACCTTCGACCAGGCGCCGTCGGCACCGATCAGCACATCCGTCCTGATCGATAGTCCGTTCGTGAAAGTGACGATATAGGTGCCATCCGCCGCGGCAGCGACCGCCGTCGCGCGATGCCCCCACCGAATGATCCCCTCCGGCAGCGATGCGATCAGCATGGCCCGCAATTGGCCGCGCTCGACTTCGGGGCGCAGATCGTTGCCGGCCTCTGCCAGATGCACCCTGCCCGTCTTGTCGAGCACGCGAAGCGCATCCCCCTCCTCCAGGACGATCCCACGGAACTGCTCGTAAAGGCCGGCGACCTTGAGCGCCGCCTGACCAGATTCGACGTGCATGTCGAGCATGCCGCCCTGATGCCGCGCGGAAGCGGACGCATCGCTCTCGAAGACGCGCACATCCATCCCGCTGATATGCAGAATGCGGGCAAGAACGAGCCCCCCAAGGCCGGCGCCGAGAATGGTGATCATGCCTTTGTCTCCGCGCGCCGCGTCATCAGGATGCCGTTGATCAGCACATCGAACCCCCAATCCAGCCGCTCGCCACGGCCCGACAGCAGGTCGCCCCCCAGCCGCGTGATATTCGGCAAGGCCTCGGCATCGGCCGCTTCGATCGCGGCCGTCAGCGCGGAAAAGTCCGATGGCGAGCGTGGCGACGCTTTCCAGGCTGCCTTCTCGGCGGCCTGCGCCGTGGCATAGAGCAGAAGCAGGTCGACTGCCCATGCCGCCTCGGCATCCGGCACTCCGCCCTCCTTCAAGAGCGCCAGGATTTTCTCCACCAGCGCAAGATAGTTCACCCCGCTCGGCATGGTCGACATCGCCATGCGCGCCAGTTCCGGATGTTCGAAAAGTACCGACATATAGCTGCGAAGCGTGCCCTTCAGCCGGCCGCGCCAGTCCGCCGGCGAAGACGGTGCGGCGATCCCGGCAAGCAGCGCATCGAGGATCTCTGCGTGAAGATCCTCGGTGTTGCTGATATAGACGTAAAGCGATGCCGGACCGGTATCGAGTACGGCAGCAACGCGCCGCATGGTGATCTTCGCCAGCCCCTCCTCGTGGAAAAGAGCCAACGCCGCACGAATGATCCCTTCGCGGCTCAAAGCCGGTTTACTCGGCCTCTCCCGTCGGTTCCTGGATTGCAGTGCCATATACGATTGCCCCATCGCGAACATGTTCGTAACAAACATGTTCGTTCAGGTGTGTCAAGCCGTCGCGACGGCAGATAAGATAGCCGTTTGAAGCGTGTTGCGAATATCAGGCAGTCGAGCGGCCCATCCCCGCACGCAGAGCGGGGCTCAGACCTTCTCTTTTTTCCTGGTCTTTTCCTTCGGCTCGACCGGCGCATCCGGTTTCGGGGCGAGCAGCTTGCGCAGCGATGCGATCTTGTCCTTCACCAGCGGCCGGAAGCGCGTCGCGCGATAGGGCATGTCGGCCGCGCCGTAGCCTTCCGGCCCGTCGTCATTGCCGCGATGGATTTCCGCGAGCTTCACCCCGATGAACGTGCCGTCGACATAATGGGTATATTCGCCCACCCAGCGGATCGTATAGATCTCGCCCTTGCGGATCAGCTGGTCGATGCTGACATGCTTGAAGGTGTCGTTGATGCAGACCACCTTCTGGCCGACATGAAAATCATAGCTCATGGATCAAACTCTCAAACGGCAATCCGCCTCGCCGTTCTATAGCGCGCTGGGCGGCAGGGATGAACCGTTTTCTGCCAGGGGGCTTATTTGCCGCGACAACAGCCACACCGGCGCCGTACGGTTCAAGGCAAAGCATATTAGTCGCAATAGACCTTGCCGCTCTTGCGCGAGCGCAGATCGAAGTGGAAGTGGTTCCAGTGTTCCGGGTTGCTGCCGGGGCCGAGCACGGTATTAAAATAGCGGCAGCTGTCGGTGCGCACCGCCTTCAGCAGCCGGCCCTCGCGCAGCGAAAACAGACCCTTCTTGCGCACGTCAATCTCGTGGCCGTTCTTCAGCACGAACTTGCCGACATCGATGGCGTTGCCGCGGGCGTGTTCCGACATCGGATTGTATCGCTGCCGGCTGTTGTTCATGCGACGGCAGGAATAGCCGCCGAGCGGCTGGATCGTTCTGATGCCGCTCCAGTAGCGGTAGCGGGCCGACGGCGCCAGCTCGTTCTTCACCCATTTGGCGAAGGCGAGCGTCACCTGGCAGTTCAGCGTCACCGCCGGCTTGACGCCGATATTACCGGAAAGCCCCTTCAGCGATACCGGATAGGGCACCTGGCAGGCCGGCCCGTTGGAAATCGGCGGCTTCTCGTCGAAGAGCACGCCCATGCGCTTCAGTTCACGCCGGCAAGCAAGCTCGGAGGTCGGCATGATGCTGGGGTCGACGGGTGCTGCCGGTTCGCTCATCATCGGATTGTTCGGCCGCAGCATCGCGACCTCTTCGCTTTCGTCCTCTTCCGGAACACGAGCCGGCGCCACCACAGGGCTGCCGTCGTTCCAGGCGGGCGCCCGGCTCATTTGCGCTTGTGCCGCCGGCTGCGGCATCGTCTGCGGGGTGGGCTGGCGTAGCGGCTGGTTCACCTGCGTCGGGCTATCGGTGCCGATGCCGTCAACGACCGGCTCGGTCGCATTACCCTCGGCGATCTGCTGCTGTTGCTCCTGCGCCAACCCGACGACGGGCTCAGCCCCGAGTTCGTCATCCATATTGACGCCGCCGGAAGGGATCGCAAGGTTCTGCGTGCCGCCCCAATTGCCGCTCGGCTGGCCCGCCGCCAGCGCCTCGTCGCTGTCGATCATCGGCAGCCTGCGCCCGCCCGGCGTGTTCCGCGTCGCTGGTGCGGCATGACCGGTGCCGGCAAGGTTCGGCGTGTCGAGATAATCGACGGAGCCCTGGCTATTGCCGACCGGCGCACTGGAGACGGGATAGGAGGCCTGGCTTTCCACCGGCGCCATGCGCACGGCAGGCGCCATCCGCGCTGCCCCCCGAGTTGGCGAGATCGAGCTGACCCTGGTTCCGCTGTCGACATTGGCCGGCGGCACAAGCCCGTCGCTGATCGAACAGGTGGTCAGCGACGCCGAGAGCAGCAAGGGCAAAAGGGATCGCCGTGGAAAGGAAACAAACGCCATACTCTTATCGCTTCCGCAGGCCGACTGGGCAGTGACAGAAAAAACTCACTCCAATTTTAATTAAAAACGGTGAATGAAAACTTACCGGCACAATCTGAACGCGACAGAGATGAAAAAGGCCGCTTTCGCGGCCTTTGATCTGTCGTTTAACTCACGCTGCCCGTGTGTACCGGGCTCCAGGCGATTGCCCTGCCCCGCGCAGGCGGAAATTCGAAAGCAGCGTCTTCAGCTGGGTGCTCTCGTCGGCGAGCGTCCGGCTTGCCGCCGTCGTCTCCTCGACCATCGCGGCGTTCTGCTGTGTCATCTGGTCCATATGGTTGACGGAGCCGTTGATCTCGTTCAGCCCGGTCGACTGTTCGCGTGCCGCGGTCGCGATCGAGGCGACGTGATCGTTGACCTGGTTGACCAGCGCCTCGATCTCCAGCAGCGCCTCGCCCGTCGAGCGCACCAGCGCCACCCCGCCCTCGACCTCCGTCGCCGACCGGCTGATCAGTTCCTTGATCTCCTTGGCCGCATTGGCCGAACGCTGGGCGAGTTCGCGCACTTCCTGGGCGACGACGGCAAAGCCGCGGCCCGCCTCGCCTGCTCGCGCCGCCTCAACGCCGGCATTTAGCGCCAGCAGGTTCGTCTGGAAGGCGATCTCGTCGATAACAGAGATGATCTGATTGATGCGGCTCGACGATTCCTCGATCCGGCCCATCGCCGTCACCGCGTTGCGGACGATGTCGCCGGAGCGTCCGGCGCTCGCTTTGGTTTCGGCCACCATCTCGCGCGCTTCGTTCGCCCGCTCGGATGCCGTCTTGACGGTGGCGGTGATCTCGTCGAGCGCAGCCGCCGTCTCTTCGAGGGCTGCCGCCTGCTGTTCCGTCCGCTTCGACAGATTGCCGGTCGCTTCGCTGATGTCGGAAGCGCTCTCGTTGACGACGCGGCTCGATTCGGCGATCGCCTGGATGACGCCGTTCAGCGCATCGACAGCGGCGTTGAAATCGCCTCTCAGCTTGGCGTAATCCTCGCCGATATCGGCGATCGAAACCGTCAGGTCGCCGCCGGCGAGCTTTTCCAACCCGACGCCGAGCGCCTGCATCGCAAGTGTCTGCCGCTCGGAGGCCGAACGCAGGCTTGCCTCGTTGCCGCGGCGCTCATCTTCGATCTGCCGCTGTCTCTCGTCTTCCCGCCCGCGCAGCGCGCTGCGCTCGTCGACGGAATCACGCAGCACCAGCAGCGCCTTGGCCATCTGGCCGATTTCGTCGCGACGATCGCTGCCGGCGATCTCCACCGATGCCTCTTCGCCGGCGATCGCGTTCATCGCCGTCTTCAGCCGGGCGATCGGCACTGTGACGCTGCGCACGATGGCATAGGCGATGGCAATCGTGGCGGCTGCACCAAGCAGGCAGAGCACCGCCGCCCAGATCGCATTCTGGCGATAGAGCGCGGCAAGGTCGTCTGCATAGACGCCGGTGCCGACGATCCAGCCCCAGGGCTCGAAGCCGGCGACATAGGAATATTTCAGCACCGGCTCGTCGGCGCCCGGCTTCGGCCAGTAATAATCGACGAAGCCCTTGCCGTCCTTCTTCACCTTGTTGACGAATTCGACGAACAGGAACTTGCCGTTCGGATCCTTCATCTGCGAGATGTCGGTGCCGTTGAGCGCCGGCTTGATCGGGTGCATCACCATTGTCGGATGCATGTCGTTGATCCAGAAATAGCCGTCGGCGCCGTAGCGCATCGCGCCGATCACGTCCTTGGCGGCCGCCTGGGCCTGCTCGCGGGTCAGGGTGCCCGCCTGCTCCATCTTGTAATATTTGTCGAAGATGCCGATCGCCGTCGCCTCCATCTTCTCCAGCCCCGCCTTCCGCTCCGCTTGCAGCTCGGAATAGGAATAGTTCAGAAAGAACACCATCGTCGCGGCGAGCACGGCAAGCGTGAAGCCGACGAGGCAGTAAAGGCGTGTGGAAATCTTGATGTTGCGCATGAGGTTCCCGGCGATTCATCTATGTGAGATCGTGCACATACTGAAGCAGCGGAATTACTGGAGCGTAAAGTTTAATGAGAAGATGATTAAATAACGTAAGGTGAGGCCTGGGTCACAGAAATCAAAGGCTTGAAATCGAATGAAATTTCGAACGACAACGGCTGCAACAATTTTCCGCCAGCCGCCTGCGGTGCCCCGCTATGCCGTCTTTTACAGCCCATGGCCTTTGCACTAGGCTATCCTTGAGTGAATCGCCGGCCGATGCCGCACCATATGGAGACCCCTCAATGACCGACACCGCCAAGCCGAGAGGCGAACTGACGCTGCGCACGCTCGCCATGCCGGGTGATGCCAATCCGGCCGGCGATATCTTCGGCGGCTGGGTCATGGCACAGATGGACCTTGCCTCCGGCATCCGCGCCGCCGAGCGCGCCAAGGGCCGCGTCGTCACCGCCGCCGTCAAGGAAATGGCCTTCGAACTGCCGGTCAAGATCGGCGATACGCTGTCGGTCTATACCGATATCGACCGTGTCGGGCGCACCTCGATCACGCTGATCGTCGAAGCCTGGGCGCATCGTTCCCGCTACGCCAAGATGGAAAAAGTCACCGCCGGCACCTTCATCATGGTGGCGCTTGACGAAGAGGGCAAACCGAAGATCGTCCCCGCGGAGTGACAGGCTTAAACCGGGGATAAGGGATGGAAACAGTCGGCTCGCCGGAGGTCTTCCTTCACATCGAGGTGGTGATGGGGTGAGACGCGGTCCCGCAAAGCGGGAGCAATCGATTCACTGGATCGATTGCTCGAGCTGCGCCCGACCGCTTCTCACCCCCGCAAAAACTCCGACCCCTTATCAAACCCCAACCCCGGAAAAATTTTCCCCGTCAGATCGTCCACGCCGACATCGAACTGCCGATGGAGCATTGCCGCCGCCACCTCGCGCACGTCGACGGTTGGCATCAGGTCGCGGTCGTCGAGCAGCTGGCCGTCACCGAGCCCGGGCCACTTGCCGAGGATGCGGCCGCCGGGGACCGCGCCGCCGGCAAGCAGGGCGCAGCCGCCGGTGCCGTGGTCGGTGCCGGCGGAGCCGTTCTGGCGGGCGGTGCGGCCGAATTCGGTCATCGCAAGCACCACGGTCTTTGCCCAGATCTCGGGCCCAAGCGTCGTCTTCAGCGTGTTGATCGCCTGCGCCAGATCCTGCGCCGGCCGCTTGAACTGGGCCGCCTGGCCGATATGCGTGTCCCAGCCGGTGATGGAGAAGCTGGCGATGCGGTAATCGCCTTTCAGCATGTTGGCCGCAAGGGCTGCCACATCAGCAACCTTTTCGCCGCGCTGGCCATCCGGTTCGATCATCATCGAGGCGGTGTCGGCCCGCGTCGCCTCGGCGAGTGCTGCGGCAAACGGCGGATCGCCGGCATAAAGCCGCGCCAGGAACTGCATCTCGTCGCGCGCCGGCGCCAGATTGGAATCCGACGCCCAGACATCGACATCGTTCGGCCCGGAGAGGATCAGCTCGGTCGAGGTGTTGACGTCGATCGCCTTGCGCGCATCCGAGCGCGGAATGACCGCGAGCGCCCGGTTCAGCCAGCCGGTCTTTTCCTCGGCGACATGCTCGCCGCCGGATTCCAGCATGTCCTGCCCGTCGAAATGGCTGCGCTGGTCGCGATAGGGTGTCGACACCGCATGCACGAAGGCAAGCTCCCGGCTCTTCCACAGCGGCATCAGATCGGCGGCTGCAGGATTGAGGCCGAAGTGCCCGTCGAGATCGAGAAGCCCGGTATCGGGCGTCAGCGCCAGCGTCGGTCGTAGCGCGGCAAAACCGGCGTCGCCATAGGGCTGCACCAGATCCAGCCCATCCATCGCGCCGCGCAGTACAATGGTGACAAAACGGTTGTCGCCGGGCATCGCCGCGAAAGTGACCGGTGTGAAGACGGGAGCGGCGGCAAGACAGCAGGCCGAGGTCAGAAAGCCGCGGCGGGAAAGCGAGATCCGGTTCATCGACAGCGTCATGGGTGGAGCCTCCTGAGCAGGTTCCGGAAAAGTGTCCGGCGGTTTTCCGGTCAGAACCTGCGACAAAACAAATGAGCTAAGCAGACGAAGCGTTGGTTTGCCAACGAAAGTCTGCTTAGCGGCGGTTGAATTCGGGCGACGCCAATACCAGCGTCAAGCCGCTGATCTTGTTCGGCGCCTGCGACACCACCCGGATCGTCTCGTCGCGCGCAGCATCGGCAAGCGTCGATTTCAGGAATTCGCGCGGGTCCTCGTCGCGGCCGAACTGCGCAGAAGCCCGCCTCGCCCAGGCCAGCCGCTCGGCCAGCTGGCTGCCGGTGATCCAGGCGGAAAAGCCTTCCTCGAAGCCGGCCGGGCTCGGCGGCAGCCAGGTCGGCTGCCCCATGCGCTTCAGCGCCCCCTGCCCCAGCGCCCGCGCCGTCCGGAAGGCCTTCAGGCGCTTGTCCCTCCCTTCGCCGGCAGGATCCGTCGTCACAGGCGACCCCGCCATGCCGGGCGTGTTCGCCGCCATGTCGCCCTCCTCAGTGCCCTGCTGGTTGGCCGCCAGGAAGCTGCCGACGACACCGTTGACCGGTCCCGCATTCAGCGCCCTCAGACCGGCGACGACATAGTCGAAGGGCTGGCGCGCCTTGGCGCCCTCGTTCTGCCAGGCGGCGGGATGGTCGAGCATGGAGGTGTAGACGGCGGTGAGATCGCCATCCGTCTTCTTCCAGGCGGCTGCCATGTCGGACACCATGCCCTCATCGGGCTGGTCGGAGACGAAATGCACTGCCAGTTTGCGGCTGATATGCGCCGCCGTCTTCGGATGGACGGAAAGATCGTCGAGCATATCGAGATAGTCGTCGCGCGAGCGCTTGCGCCCGCCATAGCTGACACCGAGCACCTGATGCGCGCCGGGCTCGGAGATATTCGGCCGGAAGGCGATGTCCATCTCCTTGCGGTCGATGGTCAAGCCCGTCAGCACCATGGCCGCCGCCGTCACATCCGCCTGGCTATAGCCGCCGCCGGCGCCGAGCGTGTGCAGCTCCAGCAGTTCACGGCCGAGATTTTCGTTCAGCCCCTTGTTGCGCTTGATGCCGCCGTCTGAATCCGGCCCGAGCGACTCCGCCTGATCGAGATAGATCAGCATGGCCGGATGGGCCGTGGCGCTGCGCAGCAGATCACCGAACCTGCCGGATATGAATGGCCGGATCGCCTCGGCCTCGTAGAGCGGCACGATGAGGCGCATCGGCAGGCTCTTATTGGCGCTGGTGGAGAAATGATCGGTCCAGAAGGTCGAAAGCCGCTCGTAGAAACCGTACGGCGACAGCACCGCCTGCATAAGCCGCAGGTTCGCATCGTGCTGGAATTGCTGCTGCGCTTGCCGCTGCACGCCCTTGCGCATCTCGCGCTGCGCCGTATCGTCGGTCACCGACTTGGCGTCCAGGCGGATCTGCTTCAGCTGCTCCTGCAGGCTGAGGATCGCGCGGTGGCGCGTCTCGGGACCGCCGAGCGGAAAGTCCGGCGTTGCCGCCGCCCCCTCGCTGAGCTGACCGATCAGCTCATCCTTGCTGCTGGGCGGCTGCTCGCCCGGCCGGAAACCGTAGCCGAACCGGATCGCCGCCATCGTCGGGAAAGAGAGGCTCATGGCCGGTCAACTCCTGATCAACAAAGAGTGACAGGCTGCCAGCCGATTGCGACGGCAATCTGTAGGAAATGTGGCGATATCCAGACATGGACGATTTGTAATCTGTTGAAAAAATTACAGTTTACGCCCGAAAGATGAAGGATGCTCCGATTGCGATGAGCGCGAAACCGATCGCATGGTTCCAGGTCAGGTTCTCGCCGAGCCAGAAGATCGAGAAGCCGGCGAAGACGAGGAGCGTGATCACCTCCTGCATCGTCTTCAGCTGCGCCGTCGTATAGACCGCCGAGCCGATGCGGTTGGCCGGCACCGCCAGGCAATATTCGAAGAAGGCAATGCCCCAGCTGACGACGATGGCCAGGAAAATGGCCGTGCCCTTGTGCTTGAGATGGCCATACCAGGCAAAGGTCATGAAGATGTTGGACGCGAACAGCATGACGACGGGCCAGATGGCGGCGGGAGAAAAGGACATGGAGCAACTCGGCTGTGGAGGAAACGGTCGATCCGGCGAGATACCGGCGGGCCTTACCTAGCACGCCGCCAATCGACGGCAAGCCCCCAAGGCTCGGACCGATCGTCTCACGCCACCGAGACGAGGCGGATCACCGGCCACAGTCGGCAGGCCGTGAGCAAAGGCCGGCGACATCAGCCGCCGGCCTCTGTAACCGCAGGCAGCGCTAGATTCGCATCGCGCCACGCGGCCCCTCGGCCTCCTCCGTGCCGAAGCGAACATCCTTCTTTTCGTAACCGAATCCGGCAAGCGCTGCGACGACCAGCGCCACCACGGCTGCGACGATCAGCAGCGCATGCCCGAGGCGAGAAGGTTGCCGAGCTGATAGGCGAAGCCGGGAAAGGTGCCGCGCACCTCGTCCGGCGACAGCTCGTTCAGATGCACCGGCACGATGCCCCAGGCGCCCTGGACGAAGAACTGCATCAGGAAGGCGCCGATGGCGAGCAGCACCGGCCCCGGCGCATAGGCCCAGAGCGGTGCCACGGGCACGACGATCCCGAAACGGGCGGGTTGTGACTGTCAGGGCTGCGGTTGCACGAGGAGCTCGCAGGCGAGACAGCGGGGATAATGTCAGCGATCCTGGCCTACAATAGAAGGAGCAACCGCCAGCGCTCATGACCTGGGGCGCGGCATCCTCCAACGCCCCTCATGCTGAGGCGCGCAGGCCAAAGGCCGAAGCCTCGAAGCACGCCGCAACGCTGCTTCTTGCATCCATCTGACGTCAGCACACCCGCCTCGTCCTTCGAGGCCCCTGGGGCACCTCAGGATGAGGCTCTCTGAAGCGATGGCGCATGCTCGCTATCTCGCAGTCTTTAAACCGCTACACCTACCCGCCGCCCGCCACCCTACCCCGGCACGCCCAAGCCACGGACGCAAACGACCGCGGCCCATCCGGCTCCCCGGCCTCATAAGCCGCCCTCATCGCAGCATCGACCGCCTCCCGCTTGCCAGCCCCCAGCCCGGCGACATACCGGCCGAGCGGCCCCTCGCCGGCGGCGATCGGCTGCCAGTAGTCGTCGAAGGAAAGATAATCCATCCGGATCAGCAGCGACGTCTCCCCAACATCAGCCAAACCCTGGTCGATGAAACACGCCTTCATCTCTCCCGGCCGCATCATCGGCTGGAAGCAATATTTGCGCCGCAGCGGCAGCGCGTTCTCGTCGAGCATGACGACCGTGTCCCACATCATCCGCATACCGGACATGCCGCCGTAATGATCCCAGACGGTGGCGGCCACAACACCGCCGGGGCGCACGACACGCGCCATCTCCGCCACCGCCTTGGCGGCCTCCGGCACGAAATGCAGCACCAGCAGCGACATCGCCCGGTCGAAGCGGTTGTCCTCAAAGGGCAGCGCGCAAGCATCCGCCTGCCGGATCGCGATCCGCGGATCGGTATTGCGCCGTGTCGCCGCCTCGACGAAAACCGGCGAATAATCGATGGCGGCGATCTCCTTCAGGCCTGGTCTTTCCGCCAGCGTAAAAGCCAGGCTGCCGGTGCCGCAGCCGACGTCGAGCACGCGCTCCCCATCCGCAAGACCGGCAAAATCGATCAGCAGCGGCGCCAGCCTCTTGCTCCAGCGCCCCATCAGCCGCTCATAACCATCCGCACTTTCGACATTGAAACTCGACGGCATCGAAGCCTCCCTCTTCAAGAACGATGGTCTATCGCCGCAGAGCCGAGCGATCCGTCGCCTTGCGCAAGGCGGGTCGGGCTCTCCGCCGTCCCCGGTTCAGGCCGGGGACGGCGGAGAGTGTATCAGGCGGGCGCCGTGCCGAGAACGCTCCAGTCGAAGCCGCGCGCCCAATCGGCATAGCTGTGCCAGCCGACATCGGGGAAATCGCGGCGCAAGGCAGCGGTGTCGACGTCGTAGCCGCTGCGGTCGAACCATTCGAACATCAGCGCCGCGTCCTCGCTCTGCTGCCGCATCGCGGCGATCGGCAGTTCCTGGTAGCGTATCGGCCGATCGAGTGTCTCGGACAGGATCTTCGCCTGCTGCTCGCCAGACAATTCGTCGCCGGCAATGTCGAAACGCTTGCCGAACACCTGTTCGCGCCGCTCGGCCAAAGCCGCGACGAAAGCCCCGATATCCGTGATGGTGATCTGTTGCAGCACGCGGGTCGGCGGCAGCGCTGCCGCATAGACGCCCTGGCGCAGCCCGTCGATCGCCCAGGGCGCCACCGTGTTTTCCATGAAGGCGACGGGCGCGCTGATCGTATAGGGAATGCCGAGACCGGCGACATGCTTCTCGACGAGGTACTTGCTGTCGAAATGCGGAATGCCGGTCTTCTTGTCGGCATCGCCAACGGAGGAATAGATCAGGTGGCCGATGCCGGCGGCCTTCGCCGCATCGGCAACGGTGATGCCCTGGCGCGTTTCCGCCTCCGTCCCGGCCTCATAGCTGTTGCCCATCAGGAACATCGTATCGACGCCCTCAGCCGCCCTCGCCACGGATGCGCCATCGTTGAGATCACCAGCGACGACCTCGACCCCAGCCGCAGCCAGCCGCTTTGCGCCATCGCTATCCGGCTTGCGCGAGATCGCCTTGACGCGGTGTCCCCGCGCGGCCAGGGCGCGAACGACCGCGCCGCCCTGCTGGCCGGTGGCGCCGGTGACCAGAACGCTTCTAATGTTGCTCATCTGTCTGCTCCTTGTTTGTGACTGATGGAGCAAAGTTAGGGCCTGTCGCATTGAACCATAATAGCTTATAGTTGAGAAACATCGTACCATCTGAGGATACAATGCTCGACCTCAACGATATCATGATCTTCGCCCGCGTCATTGAAGCCGGCAGCTTCACCGCCGCGGCGCGGCTGCTCGGCATGCCAAAGACAACGGTCAGCCGACGCATTGCCGCTCTCGAGCGCGAACTCGGCGTGCGCCTGCTGCAGCGCACGACCCGCAGCCTCAGCCCGACGGATGCCGGCCGCCTCTATTACGAGGAAAGCAGCCGGGCGCTCCGCACGATCGAAGGCGCCAACCTGCGTCTTGCGGAAGCAAGGACGGAGCCCGCCGGCACGATCCGCATATCGGCGCCGGTCGGCTTCGGCGGCCACTTCCTGCAGGATGCGATCTTCGATCTTCTGGCGACCTACCCGAAGTCGAGGGTCGAGTTGCGGCTGACCGACGACAGGCTGAATCTCGTCGAAAACGGCATAGACCTCGCCTTCCGCACCGGCATGCTGGAGGATTCGACGCTGATCGCCCGCAAGCTCGGCTCTACCCATCGCTTGCTCTGCGCGAGCCCCGACTATCTCGCCCGCTGCGGTGCGCCCGATCGCCCGGCAGATCTCGTCCGCCACGACTGCGTTGTCGCCGGCCAATCCACCCATGCGCAATGGCTGCTTGAAGGCCCGCACGGACAGGAAACCGTCCCGGTCTCGGGGCGCTTCGCCGCCAATGAAATGCAGGCGGTCATGGCCGCAGCGATCGCCGGTTATGGCATCGCCCGACTGCCCCATGGGGTCGCCAATGCCTGCATCAGGGATGGGCGGCTATGCCGCGTTCTCGACGGTTACACGACCCCGGTCGGCGGCCTGCACGTCGTCTATCCGAGCAGCCGGCACCTGCCGCCTCTGGTCAAGACCTTTATCGAACTCGCCGCCAGACGGTTGAACGCGGGAGCCGATGGCAGCGACGACTTCGCCATCCTATAGCGGTAGCCCGTTACACTTCCTTCAGCACCACCTTGCCGTCGAGGATTTCGATCAAGGTCGCACTCGCCTGGTTGAGGCCGGCGACCTCCGCGGCGATGCCGTGTGCCTTGAAGCGCTGCACGACCTTGTCGAGCGCGGCGACCGCGGTGATATCCCAGAAATGCGCCTCGGAGACGTCGATCAGCACGGTCTTGCCGATCGCGTCCTGAACGTCGAAGGCCTCGACGAAGACGTCGGCGGAGGCAAAGAACACCTGGCCGGACACACGGTAGATGCGTTGCCCTGAGGCTTGATCGGACGCCACATCGACGCGCAGCAGTCGGGCGACCTTGAAGGTGAAGAATACGCCGCTGAGCAGCACGCCGACCGTGACCCCGAGGGCCAGGTTGGCGGTGAAGACGGTGACGACGACGGTTGCCGCCATGACGGCGCTCGACATCCGGGGATGAACGACCACGGCTCGCAGCGACGACCAGTCGAAGGTGTCGATCGAGACCATGACCATGATCGCCACCAGCGCGGCGACTGGAACCTCGGAGACCCACGGCTTCAAAAGCACCATCAGGACCAGCAGAAAGGCGCCGGCAAACAGCGTCGAGAGCCGGCCGCGCCCGCCATATTTCACGTTGCTCACGGTCTGGCCGATCATGCCACAGCCGGCGATGCCGCCGAACAGGCTCGCGGCCGCATTGGCAAGGCCGAGACCGGTGCATTCGCGGTTCTTCGAACTCGGCGTATCCGTGAGATCATCGACGACGCTCGCCGTCATCATGGATTCCAGCAGCCCGACCATGGCGATGGCAAGCGCCGGGCCGGCGATGATCCGCAGCGTTTCCAGCGTCAGCGGCACCGCCGGCCAGCCGAATACCGGAAGCGATTCCGGCAGCCGGCCGAGATCGGCGACGGTGAGAACGGGAAGCCCTGAAGTTACCGAGGCGACGGTCAGGATCAGGACGCAGATCAGCGGCGACGGGATCACCGTGGTGATGCGCGGCGTCAGATAGATGATGACAAGCCCGGCAGCCAGTACGGCATATTCCATCCAGCCGGCGCCGATGATGTGCGGCATCTGCGCGGCAAAGATCAGGATGGCAAGCGCATTGACGAAACCGGTGCGCACGGATTTCGAGACGAAGCGCATCAGCACGCCGAGCCGCAGCAGCCCGAATACGATCTGCAGCAGCCCCGCCAGCAGCCCGGCCGCGAAGAGATAAGGTAGTCCATGGGCATGCACCAGCGGCGCCGCGACCAGTGCGACCGACCCGGCCGCCGCCGAAATCATCGCCGGGCGTCCGCCGGTAAACGCAATGACGATGCCGATGACGAAGGAGGCGAACAGGCCGACCTCGGGATCGACCCCCGCCACGAATGAAAAGGCGATGACCTCGGGGATCAGGGCGAATGTCGCCACCGCTCCGGCAAGCATTTCGCGCATGGGATTGGCGGACCAATCGCGACGGATGGAGGAAAGCAGCATGTGAGGGAGTCTCGCAAAGCATGGCCCGACACGCTCTGCCGAGCGGTCGCGTGATGGCATGCAGGTTTTGCGTTGTCTGGCGGATCGGCGGCCAGAAGAGCCACCCGGGGTCTCACCGGGTCCGTGGTGAATGCCCGTGGTATAGACGAAGTTTTTGCCGCAGTGCAACATTCAAATGTGCAGCGATCGGCCGGAGCCTCCTCTCAAGGCTGCAACGATTGGGAAGCAAGAGGCAGTCGCTTCGTCCGTAGGGCTCTTGGCGTCTACCTCTCGGGATGACGCAAAGTTGGAACGGTCACTCCCCTTAGGACGCCGAAGATTGCCCCGAACAATCCGCCGATGACGATACCTGCGGAACCTCCCGCCAAAACTCCAATGATGCAACAGGCAATCCATTCCAGACCACCGGACGCGTCGGCGGTCAGTATGGTCGCGACAATACCAACCACCGCTCCAATGATGCCGAAGACGATCGCTACACCCGTCACGGACTCTGACGGATCGATCGTGCCGCTGCGAGAGGAATGCCCGGTGTGATCTTCTGGCAGTTGAGACTGGGGCTCTGAATCTTCCATCGCATTTCCTTCAGTGTGCGTGTCAGCCGCCCAGCGGCTTGTCGTCGTTTTCAAAAAGTATGCGTTCCGCCGCGCCTTCCAGATCTTCGTATTGGCCATTCCGCAAAGACCACAGAAATGCACCCAGTCCGGCGATCCCCATCAATACGGCTATAGGTATGAGGAACAACAATGAGCTCATTGGACTGCTCCGGCCAGCTTGTTTTTCCGGGCAAGCCGCCGCGATGGCAAGCTATCCTTCCTATCAAGCCTCAACGCATTGGCGACAACCAAGATGGACGACGTTGACATCGCCACGGCCGCGATCAGAGGGCTTGCATAGCCTGACAGGGCGAGCGGAATACTGACGACATTGTAAACGATCGCCAGCGCAAAGTTCTGGCGGATCAGCATGGCAGCTCTTCGCGCCGTCGTAAGCGCAACTTCCAGGCCATTCATATCGGCATTCAGCAGGATGAAATCGGCGACGCTCCGCCCGATATCGCTTCCCGATGCCGGAGCCATGGAAACATGAGCCCGCTTTAGGGCAGCAGCATCGTTGATCCCGTCACCAACCATCATTACCTTGCGACCGCGACTGCGCAACGCATCGATAGCCCAGGCCTTGTCTTTGGGAAGGGCCGCTGCCGTCACCTCGTCGATCCCGACCTCACGCGCCACAGCAAGGGCCGCATCCGCAACATCGCCAGTCAACATCTGCACTGCGATCCCCTGCTCCCTCAGGAAACGCACAGCATTTGCCGACCCCGCACCGACCCGTTCACCGAAAACGAATGAGGCGAGGACTTCTCGCCCTTGTGTCAGGACCACCGTCGAAGCCGCTATCAAGTGACTGTCCGTCGCCCAGGCTGCTCGTCCAAGCCGATAACGGTTACCGCGAAAGCACGCTTCAAGGCCGTTGCCGGGTATTTCCCTGACATCCTCGAGCGGCAGGGTCTCCGCCTTGCCGCGCGCAGCGTGGCTGACGATCGCCTTGGACAGCGGATGGCTCGAATAGCGTGCTAGTGACGCCGCCAGTGACAGCCCCATCGGCCCGGTTGAGGTCGCAGCGACCAACATCGGGTCGTACCGTGTCAGCGTTCCGGTCTTGTCGAAGACGACGGTGTCAACCACCGCAAGTCGCTCCAATGCGGACCCGTCCCGCGCGACGACGCCGTGCTTGAACAAGCGTCGGGCGGCAACGACCTGCACCATGGGTACCGCCAATCCAAGCGCGCACGGGCATGAGATGATCAGCACTGTGATCGATATCGTCAGGGAATGGTGGATGTCGTGGGTGGCCAGGAACCAGCCGAAGAACGCCAACAGCGACAGTCCGTGAACGACGGGCGCGTAGAGTCTTGCCGCCCGGTCGATGAGCATTCTGTATTCCGACCTGCCGTCCTCGACGGCCTCGAGCATCCTGTGCAGCTCGGCGAGCGTGGAATTTTCCGGGGCGGCCGTGGCTTCCACAGTGAGGGGATGGCCGACGTTCAAATCTCCGGCTCGGACCAGCCCGCCAGGCGCGATGGTCTCCCAGCGACTCTCTCCTGTCACAAGCGAACGATCAAGTTCGGAGATGCCGGCAAGGATCGTCCCGTCAGCCGGAATTCTGTCCCCGGCTGCAATCAAAAGGTGGGTGCCGGGGGCGATATCGCTCAGCTCGATATAGTTGATCCGGCCATCCGGGCCTATCGCATGCGCGCCCTTCGGCATCATGTCCGCCAGCGAAGCAGCGGCCGAACGCGCCCGTTTCCGCATCATTTTATCAAGCGTGCGTCCGATGAGCAGGACGAAGAGTAGCGATGTGCCCGCCTCGAAATAGGCCTGCCGTCCCTCCGCAAACGTATCGTAAGCGCTCAGGAAGAATGAGAGCAGGACGCCGATGCTGATTGGTACGTCCATGTTCACCCTGCCATGCGCGAGCGCCCGCCATGCAGAGCGGTAGAATATCGCGCCCGAAAAAACGACGGCAGGCAAAGCCAGCGCCGCAGAGATCATATGGAGCGCCTGGCGTATTGACGGGTCCGCGCCCCACCAGACCGAGACGGACAGGAGCATGATGTTCATCGAGCAGAAGCCCGCGACCGCCAGCGCGCGCAATAGCTCCGACATCTCACCGTCGGGCTGGTCATGGCCTTCGGTCGGAAGAACGGCCGTGTAGCCGATCGTTCCGATCAAAGCCGCAAAATCCGGCTGGCTGTTGTTTTCCGTCTGCCAGGTGATGGCCAGCCGCTTCGTCGTCAGGTTTGCGCGAACCGAGCGAACCTGAGGCGCTCTGGCGAGTGTCGTCTCCAACCGTATCATGCATCCACCACATCGCATGTCGGGAACGGATAAGACGACCTGCCGGAGGCCACCGCCCAGATCGCGGCTTGCCAATGCCATCTCATCAACTCCTGGCCTTCGGGGGCCGGGATCGTGGCCTTGCGTCAGATCTGGCGGAGCGCGGCTGGTCATCGTCGGCTACCGGACTGCCTTGTAGGCATGCCAGGTGGCATGCCCAAGCAACGGAAACACGACGATCAAACCGACAAAGCCCGTCACAACGCTGGCAGCAAACAGCGCCAGGACGATCGCACCCCAGACCATGAGGGGCTGCATGTTGTTCCAAACCATCGCTGCACTTACGCCCATCGCGGTGAACGCGTCGACCCGTTCATCGAGCAGCATCGGAATTGAAAAGACGCTGATTGCGAAGGCAAACCCGGCAAACAGCGCACCGACGGAAAAGCCCACGACGAGCATGCCCCAGCCCTCGGGCGTCGTCAGCAGCAACCTCGTAACGCCGTCGAGACCCGGGAACGGATTAACACCGAAGAACAGCGCATAGATGATCACGGCAGCCCTCATCCAGAGGAGCATGAGCATGCAGAGCACCATCCCGGTGAAGAATACCTGTTTGCCGGCGAGTGGACGCACGCCGAGCATGGAGCGAAGTGTCACATGCCCGCCGTCCGCCAGCGTCCGGCTCTTGATATAAAGCCCGGCAGCGAAAAGTGGGGCGACGATCAGCAATCCCGCCAATGCGGGAAACAGAAGATAGTCGAGCCCCGATCGGAACAGGATCAGGACGGTGCCGAACGCGATGAGGAAGACAACGAAACCGTAGGCCAGGCTGGTGAAGGGCTGCCGGACGAGGTCGCGCCAGCCTTGGCGCAGCCAATCGAACGGCGCGCCGACGGGCAGATGCCGCTGCCACTTCGCGTTCCTCGTCTCCTCGATCCCGGATACCTCGCTCAGATATCGGCCCGATTTGTCGTCCTGCGCCATCTGATTTTCCTCCTGCCTTCAGCAAGCGGCCGCAGCAGCCCTGAATTCCGCGGGCCGCTGGCCTCTTTCCTTGATGTGCTCGACGCAGGCGGGCTGGCTTGCGATCGCAACATAGACGAGATGGGCGTTGGCGCCGACGAATGTCGCGGCCGCCAGCCCGATCAAAACCCATTTGACGGTTCTCGTCGAAGGCATGTTCCCGGCCGTCATGGCTGCCTTTCCCCCATCCCGCTCACATAGAGCGCGAGAATTTTGATTTCGGCGGGTGTCAACCGCTCGTCCCAGGTCGGCATGTGACCCTGTCTTCCGCCATGCACGGTTTCGACGATACGGCTGAGTGTTCCACCGTAAACCCAGCTTGCATCGGTAAGGTTGGGGGCGCCAAGCTCGATTTTTCCCTTGGCGTTGTCACCGTGACAGGACGCGCAGGTTGTCTTGAACAGCTCGCGGCCAGCTTCGATATCGCCGACGCGCTCTTCAGAAGAGGCTGAATTGCTGAGAGAATAAACATAGGCGGCGACATCGGTCACCTGTTTGCGGTCGAGCATCTCGTCCGCTCCAAACGCAGGCATCTGCGACACACGGCTGTTCGAGTGACGCGAATTGACACCGACCGTCAGGGTCTCGACGATCCGGTCGGGCTCGCCGCCCCAGAGCCAGTCATTATCCGTCAAGTCGGGATAGTTCTGTCCACCCTTTCCGTCCCGGCCGTGGCAGGCCGCGCAATTGTCTCCGAACAACTGGTGGCCACTGGCGTTCACCTTGGACATCAATTGTGCATCTGCGCGGATTTCGTCAAAGGAAGCTTTTTCGATCTTCGCGGTCCAGGGAGCGCGCGAGGCCGCGGCTTCCACGATCTTGCGTTCCACCGTCTGCTTCTGGCTGCCCCCGATCAGGCCCTTTGTATAGGTCGTTCCAAGCGGCCAGGCCGGGAGCAGTATCCACCACAGGAGGGCAAACAGATGGGTCACGATCAGAAAGAGGAGCACGCCGCGCGGAATCGGCGTATCCAGTTCCTTGATGCCGTTCCAGATGTGACCCGTCGTCCTGCGACCTGTTATCTGGTCGATTTCCTCTATCGCCATGGCTTGTCGTCCTTGTCGAATATCTCCGTTTCTGCCCGGTTGAAGCGAGTTCGATTGGAAGGCCAGAAAGTGTAAACCACCACTCCGATTGAGAATAGGATCAGGTACAGCAGGCCCCACACCTTCGACAGTTCCAGCATGGTTTCGTGGGAAAGGTCCATTTCAATCCCCTCCGCATTCAGTTCTTGGGGTTCGGTATTTGCTCGGGTGCTGCAGTGTTTTCGTAGGCCGCGTTTGTCAGACGGCCTATGACCTGGAGATAGGCGACGAGGGCATCCATCTCGGTGACGGTCTTTTTGACGCCGTCGAAAGCCGAGACCTGTGTCGCCTCCCCGTAGCGTTCGATCACTCCCGACGACTGATCGCCGTCCGGATCGGACTGACCGTAGGCGTCCGCGGCGGCATGGGTGATCATCTCGTCTGTGTAGGGAACCCCGACTGCTCTCAAGGCAGCAAGATTGCCGCCCAGATCGGAAAGGTCGAGCTGTGTGGTCGCCAGCCAGCGATAGGATGGCATGTTGGACTCGGGAACGACGTCTCGCGGGTTGATCAGATGCGCGACGTGCCAGAGATCGGAGTATTTGCCACCGATGCGGGCCAGATCGGGACCCGTTCGTTTTGATCCCCACAACATCGGATGATCGTATTTGGATTCGACCGCGAGTGAGTAAGGTCCATATCGCTCCACCTCGTCGCGCAACGTCCTGATCATCTGGCTGTGGCAGGCGTAACAGCCTTCTCGGACGTATATGTCGCGGCCCGCTATTTCGAGGGGAGTATAGACCCTCATGTCAGGCGCGTCTTCGACAGTCTCGTGGATCGTGAACAGCGGAGCGATCTCCACGATACCGCCGACGCTGCCTGCCAAAACAATCGCAAGCATGAACCCGACAGCCGTCCGTTCCAGTTTTCTGTGTTGTCCCTCTCCCATGTTTCACTCCGCCGGAGAAGGTGCCGCACCGTAGACTTCGGTGTCGAGCGGGGCATCGGAAAATGCGCGGCCAGCGGCCGGAACCATCCGAACCGTCATCCAGATATTAAAGCTCGCCACGACTGCCCCGATCAGAAACAGCAGCCCCCCGAAGGTGCGCGCGATGTAATACGGATACATTGCCAGCAGACTGTCGACGAATGAATAGACGAGCGTGTTGTCCGGCGAATATGTGCGCCACATCAGTCCCTGGATGATACCGGAGTTCCACATGGCGAAGACGTAGATCAGGGTACCGATCAGCGCCAACCAGAAATGCACTTCGACGAGCCTCGACGAATACATCCGTTCGCGCTTCCAGATTGATGGCACGAGCGTGTATAGCGATCCGAAGGTGATCATCGCCACCCAGCCGAGCGCGCCCGCATGGACGTGTCCTACGGTCCAGTCGGTATAGTGCGACAGCGAGTTGACGGGTCTGATCGCCATGAAAGAACCTTCAAACGTCGACAGCCCGTAAAAGAACGCCGCCATCATGATGAAGCGCAGGGTGGCGTCGTCACGAACCCGGTGCCACGCCCCATTCAATGTGAGCAGCGCGTTTCCGGCCGATGCCCATGACGGGACGAGCAGCATCACCGAGAAGGTCATTCCGAGGTTCTGCACCCAGAGCGGCAGCGCTGTGTAATGGAGATGGTGGGAACCCGCCCACATGTAGAAGAAGGTGATCCCCCAGAAGCTGATGATCGACAATCGATAGGAAAAGATCGGTCTCTCGGCGCGGATTGGCAGGTAGTAATAGAGCATTCCAAGGAAGCCTGCGGTGAGAAAAAACGCCACCGCATTATGGCCGTACCACCATTGGACCATGGCATCCTGGACCCCCGACCACACCGTGTAGCTTTTCGCATGGCCGATAGAGACAGGCACCGCGAGGTTGTTGACGATGTGGAGGATGGCGACCACGACGATGAAAGCCAGATAGTACCAGTTGGCGACGTAGATATGCGGTTCCTTGCGCCGCGCGAGGGTGCGCACGAAAAGCAGGAAATAGACGACCCACACGACGACCAGCCAAAGGTCGGCGTACCATTCCGGTTCCGCGTATTCCTTCGATTGGGTGACGCCCATGAAATAACCGCTGACCGCGATCAGACAGAAGAGGTTGTAGCCGAAAATGACGAACCAGGGCGACAACTGATCAGCCAGCCTGGCGCGCGACGTCCGCTGCACCACATGGAACGACGTCGCGATGATTGCGTTTCCGCCGAAGCCGAAGATGACACCCGTGGTGTGGGCGGGGCGTATGCGGCCAAAGCTTGACCATGCCATATCGAAGTTAAGCCCAGGCCACGCGAGTTGCGCCGCCGCCCAAACGCCGATGAACATCCCGAACACCGCCCATACCATTGTCAGGGCGACGCCGACCTTGATCGGATCATCGTAATAGTCGGCGAACCGCGTCGCCTCCGGCTCTGTGCCGAAGTATGACGTAAGTATCCACCAAAACAGTGCCCCGGAACAGAGGAAAACCATTGTCCCGTGGACGCCCATCGGATCAAAGCGCCCGGCAGCCGACATGCTGATGCCGAGGATCATCAATACGACAAGTATGGCGGATGCGAACTGTCGTTCGCCGGTCGTGAGCTGCCCCATGCTTCCCCACCCCCGATAGCACCGCAACATCGTGCTCCTGTCGGATCGAAAACGCAAATGACTATAAATCCTGTGTTTCTGAGACAATCCCCAACGGATATCGGAACGAACGCCGGACCGCGACAGCCCCGAAGGCCCTCTCTTCGGAATCGAACCTGCCGAGCGCAAGGGGTGCGATGCTCAGCGTCGTTCCGCTTGTAAGGGCGATAACGCTACTGCCAGAGGAAGTCCGGACCCGTGCTCTGGGACGTGAGCTTCAGCCTCCCGTCCGGCTGAACGACATAGGTCTCGAATACGCGGTAGCCGAACTGGCCGAGAAAGGTATGTTTGACTACCGTTCCCGGCCGATAGGGCGAATGGACGACCTTGCCGTCATAGGTAAGACTGCCGGGAAGAGGTACAGGACCGCCGGCCGCGCCAGCGCAGGCCGTGAGGGTGAGGAGAATGGCAACAAATGCGTGCTTCATCCGGATGACCTCCCTGGAAGGCACCCATTAAACGACGTCAATCCTGATCAGACCGCTGCCTTGCTGTCGAAATCCTTGCGTCGGGCCTCTGCCCGTGACAGCGCGCTGACAATCCTTTCGTCGGTGAAAGGCTTGGATATCACATCGAGCGCCCCCTCGATACCATTGCCGACATTCTCCGGCCTGCCGGTCACGAAGATGACGTCCACGCCGAAGCGATCGATCAGCCGGCGCGCAAGCTGGGCGCCGCTCAGCCCGTCGGAAAGGCTGAGATCGACGAGGGCCACATCGCTTCTCGGAGCATAGGCGAGAGCTTGCTCCATGGTCGAAACCGGCCCGACCGTCTGGTGTCCGGCCTCTTGCGCGATGCGTTCGAGCTCCAGAGCGATGATATTCTCATCTTCAACGATCATGACCTTCATGGGTAGTCTCCCTGTCAAAGCGGGCGGGCGCAATGCCGGTAGCGGGTACAACGCGACTCGCCCCATAATGTTTCCACTCTGCATTGAATTTCTTTGAAGGCCGCAGACGCTGTCGCTCGATACCGCCGTTACGGACGACAGCGCTTCGGCCGAGCGGAACAGACCGAACATGCCGACGGCGCAGAAGTCTGAGGCACTCCAGCGGGAGGAGAGTGGATTTGTGCCGACTTCGGCAGGCCCAGCTGCCCTCACTCGTCTCTGTCTAGGAACCAGCTGATGGCGGCGTCGTTCCGGCACCGCGAGAGCGGCAATTGCCGCACGGAATGAATGCGGGTGATCCCGCCCTCGCCGTCCGTGTCGACGTCCATGCAGGCGCAGGCATAGCCATGTGTGGCATGGGTGTAGACATATTCGCCGGTCGTCAGGTCCGGAATCTTGCCCATTCCCTCGGCCTTGTAGCCGCTGCCATTCTCCATGATGGTCCAGCCGCCGCCGGCATCCATGAGCGACCAGTTGGCCGTCGAAGGATTGTCCAGCCAGCCGCAGCGCCGTTCGGCATGCGCCGCGGCGGGCGCGAGAAGCATCATCAAAACAAGCGCATGCAATCTGGTCATCGCCCCCTCCGCGTCGCCGGCAACTATGCATGCACCCGGGCCGGCAAGGCAATTGCCCTATTGGCGGCAGCCAGGTTCGGCCGTTCTAAGAGCATGATGTTACCCGAAACCACTGACGCTTTTCGGCATTATGCTCTCGTCACGATTTCTCGTGTGCGCTTTCCTCCCGGAACGCCGCCTCGCCGGCATCGGAAACCTCGACCCATTTCTTGTCGGGCGCGGCGTCGGCGACATAGGCATCGTGCCAGTTCCACCACTTGTAGGTCGGGGTCTGGGGATAGCCCTCCGGCGAATCCTCCCAGACTTCCTGGCGGCCGAGCGGGGTGATGTCGAGATAGTTCCAGGTGCCGCCCATCTGCTCGTCGCCGCGATTGTTGATGAAATAGGTGCGGAAGATGCGTTCACCGTCGCGGTAGAACACGTTGGTGCCGTGCCACTCGTCGACGCCGAAATCCTTGTCGAAGTCGTCGGTGACGGTCACCCACCGCATCGTCCAGCCCATGCGCTCCTTCAGGCTGGCGATATCGGCCTGCGGCGCGCGCGAGGCGAAGACCAGAGTCGTGTCGCGGGCGTTGAGATGGGCGACATGGGCAACCTGATCGGCCACCATCGAGCAGCCGCGGCAGGCATGCTCGGGCCAGCCGAAGACGCCGGGCTCGTAGAAGGCGCGGTAGACGATCAACTGGTGCCGGCCCTCGAACAGCTCGACCAGGCTGGCCCTTCCCTCAGGCCCTTCGAAGACATAATTCTTTTCCACGACCATCCAAGGCATGCGCCGCCGCTGGGCGGCAAGCGCATCGCGAGCGCGGCTATGGGCCTTTTCCTTCACCAGAAGCTGCTTGTGGGCCGCCTCCCAGGCCTGCTGCGAGACGACCGCGGGCTTTTTCATGGCCTGCCCGCCCTTTCCATTCTCCGTTGCTGCGGTCATTACGTCGATCTCCTCTTTGTGGCGAATTCCCGCGCTCCCTCGAAGAAGCCGGTTCATCGCGCATTGGTCGGAGATAGTTTCGCATCGCAGATCGCACAGTGGGAGTAACAAGTGTGACCGTAATTCCCGCGACCGGCGCAGCCGATCGCCCGCACAATATTCGATCTGGCCGCGATCCGTCCGAAGAATGGCCCAAGGCGAAATAGGTCGAGCCATCGCATCCTGGATGATCGGGAGAGTTGCCAAAAGCAGGCGAGTATCAGAAGCTTGTTTTTTCTATCAGGCGACGGATGGTTCGATATGGCGACAGCCTCTTCCAGCCAGCAGGCCAGGCACGGCAGCGCCAGGATCTGTCGCGGCTGCTGGGATCAGATGCATATGCCGATCCCGATCGGCGGTCCGCTCGCTTTGCCCTTCCGCGCCTTCGGCATCACCCGCAGCAAAATGAACCCCGATATCTGCACGATTTGCGAACGCTCTTTTCAGTACGTCAAGAAACAGCGCCAGATCACCGTCGACGCCACCATCCTGTTTGCCGATATCAGGGGATTCACGGATCTGTCGGAGCGCATCGAGGCGGTGCAGTTGAGCGAGATCGTCAGCCTATTCCAGGATCGCTGCGCCCAGGCGATCTGGGCGCATGACGGCATCGTCAACAAGCAGATGGGCGACGGCCTGATGGCGATCTTCAATTTCCCGATCGTCAGCAAGGATCACGCCGACGCCGCGATCCTCGCCGCGCAGGAGATCCAGCAAAACTGCGCCGCCGCCCTGAACGACCTGGCGCTCGAGGCCCTGCCCGGCCGCACCCTCGGCGTCGGCGTCGGCATCCATTCCGGCGAGGTGCAGATCGGCGAATTCTCTAGCTTCCGCAGCGATTTCACCGCCATCGGCGGCGTCGTCAATCAGGCCGCGAGACTTGAATCCCAGGCGGCGGCCGGCGAAATTTTGGTTTCGGCGGAAACGGCAGCGAAAGCTCCCGACCTCACGGCAGGCGCCGAAACCCGCGTGCTTGCGCTGAAGGGCATCGAACAGCCGGTGCGGGCGAGCGTGCTGATCAAGCAATGAACAACTGCTCGCGCCACGGACTTCTCCCTCATTGCGACAGTCGCAGATTCACGCTCTGATTGCCGACGCATCGCCTTGCAAGCCGATTAATCTTCCCGAAACGAACGTTGCTTATCGTTAGGCCGTTTAAATCCTCGGGGTATCTTATGGGTAGTTTTTCTCTGTTTCACTGGTTGATCATCTTGGTCCCGCTCAGCGTAGGCTTGATCCTCGCCTTCAGAAAACCGGCGGCCGGGCCGAACCGTTTCGGTGACCTGCCGCAGGCAATGGGTTTCGGGCAGGCGATCAGCAGCTTTTTCAGGAAATATGTGGATTTCACCGGCAGAGCGAGCCGATCGGAATTCTGGTTTTCGACGCTCTTCGTCGTTCTCGTCGACATCGCTTTCTACCTCATCGAGCCAACCGGAGCATTGGGCGGAATTTGGTCGCTGGCGGTGTGCCTCCCGTCAATCGCCATGGCCACCCGCCGACTTCACGACATCAACCGCAGCGGCTGGTTCCAGTTGCTTGCGCTGTTGGTGCCCATCGGAACGATTGTCGTCCTCGCCTGGTATTGCAGAGCGCCGGCTGCGACGGATTCCAGGGCGTCCGTTTTCTGAGGCGTGATCATGCGGATATGTTTCCGCATGGCGGCGACCGTGGCGACCTTCGGCGGTTCTGAGGCTGCGCGGAACCTGATCGTCTGCTCTCTTGAACACGACCCTGCGCATGTAACTGCGTGACCGTGGATATGGCTACGCCGCTCGACTTATACCGGAGGGTTTGAAACGGAGTTTGCGGTCCCGTTCGCATCATCGGTGATCACCACGCCGGCTTCCAGCGCCGCGAGGATAAAGGCCTGCCGCACGGTCTCGGCCGGCATGCGGCCCGCAAGCCAAGCGCGGCAGAAATCGATGGCTCTCTGCTGATGGACGCCGTCATGGATCGGCCAGTCGGAGACGAGTGCGTAAAGCGCATCCTGCGGTGAGCGGAGAACCAGCCGTTCGCCGGCATCAAGATCGATCGAGATCGTTTTTTTCCAGAAGGCGGAATGGTCGCTAATGGCAGTCGCACCTGCAGCTGAATTGACCAGGAATAACTGCCGAAGGTCAATCTCGGTTCCAGTATGGGTCCGCTGGCGTCACTGTTGGAAAGGGCGGTACGCCGCCGACGCTCAAGAGAGCTCCAAGATAGCCGCAAACGCTCAAGAGAGCCTCATCCTGAGGCGCCCCGCGCGGGTCTCGAAGGACGAGGCGAGTGCGTCGGCGCGGCGGCACTGGACGTTTTATAGAGTGGCAATTATTCACCCAATCCGAACGATTCATTCGTTTCCCTTTTGTACTCTTTCCCTCTTCCCTTTCGCGCTGACTCTCTCCATATTCCCGCCATGGCCAAATCTCCGAAGAAATCTCCCGCCCCGAATGGCTTCGAGGAAGCCCCGCAGTCGTCCTTTGAAGGCGCGCCCCTCTCCGGCTCCGTCGCCGATTGGGTGAAGCAGTTGGAGGCCGATGCCGAAGCCTCGGGCGTCGAGAGCCAGCGCGATATCGCCTCTAAGGCCGGCAAGCACCGCAAGGCTGTGGAAAACCAGGCGCGCAAGCATTCGGAGGCCGTCAGCGTCAACAAGAAGGCGACGGTGAGCAAGACCGCGCGCGGCGTCTCGATCGGCGGCTCTTCCGACCCGAAGACGCGCGCCGCCGCCGGCCTGAACCCGGTGGCGGGCCTCGATATCTCGCTTGAGGATGCCGACAAGATCTCGTCCGGCGGCGTCACCGCCACGGTCGAGGCGCTGTCGGCGCTGATCGAGAGCGGCAATCCGCTGCACAAGAACGGCAAGATCTGGACGCCGCACCGCCCTGCCCGCCCCGACAAAACGGAAGGCGGCATCCGCATCCTGATGAAATCGGATTACGAGCCGGCCGGCGACCAGCCCACCGCCATCCGCGACCTCGTCGAAGGGCTGGAGAATGGCGACCGCAGCCAGGTGCTGCTCGGCGTCACCGGCTCCGGCAAGACCTTCACCATGGCAAAGGTGATCGAGGCGACGCAGCGTCCGGCCGTCATCCTGGCGCCGAACAAGACGCTGGCCGCCCAGCTCTATTCCGAATTTAAGAATTTCTTCCCCGACAATGCGGTGGAATATTTCGTTTCCTACTATGATTACTACCAGCCGGAAGCCTATGTGCCGCGCTCCGACACCTATATCGAGAAGGAAAGCTCGATCAACGAACAGATCGACCGCATGCGCCACTCGGCGACGCGCTCGCTGCTCGAACGCGACGACTGCATCATCGTCGCCTCGGTCTCCTGCATCTACGGTATCGGCTCGGTCGAGACCTATACGGCGATGACCTTCCAGATGTCGGTCGGCGACCGGCTCGACCAGCGCCAGCTGCTGGCCGACCTCGTCGCCCAGCAGTATAAGCGACGCGACATGGATTTCACCCGCGGCTCCTTCCGGGTGCGCGGCGATACGATCGAACTCTTCCCCGCCCACTTGGAGGATGCCGCCTGGCGCATCTCGATGTTCGGCGACGAGATCGACGCCATCACCGAGTTCGATCCGCTGACCGGCCAGAAGGTCGGCGACCTGAAATCGGTGAAGATCTACGCCAACTCGCACTATGTCACCCCGCGCCCGACGTTGAACGGCGCCATCAAGTCGATCAAGGAAGAGCTCAGGCTTCGCCTGGCCGAACTGGAGAAGGCCGGCCGCCTGCTGGAGGCCCAGCGCCTGGAGCAGCGCACCCGCTACGATGTCGAAATGCTCGAAGCCACAGGCTCCTGCCAAGGCATCGAGAACTATTCGCGTTATCTCACCGGCCGCGACCCCGGCGATCCGCCGCCGACGCTGTTCGAGTACATCCCCGACAACGCCCTCGTCTTCATCGACGAGAGCCATGTCACCGTGCCGCAGATCGGCGGCATGTACCGGGGCGACTTCCGGCGTAAGGCGACGCTGGCCGAATACGGCTTCCGCCTTCCTTCCTGCATGGACAACCGGCCGCTGCGCTTCGAGGAATGGGACGCCATGCGCCCCGACACCATCGCCGTTTCGGCCACGCCAGGCGGCTGGGAAATGGAACAATCCGGCGGCGTCTTCGCCGAACAGGTGATCCGACCCACAGGCCTGATCGACCCGCCTGTCGAGGTCCGCTCGGCCCGCACCCAGGTCGACGACGTGCTCGGCGAGATCCGCGAAACCGCCGCCAAGGGCTATCGCACCCTGTGCACCGTGCTGACCAAGCGCATGGCCGAGGACCTCACAGAATATCTGCATGAGCAGGGCGTGCGCGTCCGCTACATGCACTCCGACATCGACACGCTGGAGCGCATCGAAATCCTCCGCGACCTTCGTTTGGGTGCTTTCGACGTGCTCGTCGGCATCAACCTGCTGCGCGAGGGCCTCGACATTCCCGAATGCGGCTTCGTCGCCATCCTCGACGCCGACAAGGAAGGTTTTCTGCGCTCCGAGACCTCGTTGATCCAGACCATTGGTCGTGCGGCGCGTAACGTCGACGGCAAGGTCATTCTCTATGCCGACCAGGTCACCGGCTCGATGAAGCGGGCGATGGAAGAAACCGGCCGCCGCCGCGAAAAGCAGATGATCTATAACCAGGAGCACGGCATCACCCCGGAATCGGTGAAAGCCAGGATCTCCGACATTCTCGACAGCGTCTACGAACGCGACCACGTCCGCGCCGATATATCAGGCGTCTCCGGCAAGGGCTTCGCCGATGGCGGCAACCTCGTCGGCAACAACCTGCAGACCCATCTCAACGCGCTCGAAAAAAGCATGCGCGACGCCGCCGCCGACCTCGACTTCGAAAAAGCCGCCCGCCTGCGCGACGAAATCAAACGCCTCAAGGCCGCCGAACTGGCTGTCATGGACGACCCGATGGCCCGTGAAGAGTCGAAGGCGATGGAAGGAAAAGCCCGAGGCAAGTCCCCTTCTCCCCAGCGGGGGTCCGAAGGACGGGTCGAGACCGGCGGCTCGACCCCGGCTGGTGCCCGCGGGGCGGATGAGGGGGCCACACCCTCCTACTTCTCAAGACCCTCGATCGACGACATGGGCCCAGGCACCGACACCACCACCCCGCTCTTCCGCAAACCCGCCCTCGAAGGTGAGGAGCGGTCCGCGCAGCGGAGCAATCGATCCAGTGAATCGATTGCAGCGACGAACGGCCGCGACATCGCCGAACCCGCCAAGAAGAGCCTGTTCCGCAAAAACGACCTCGACGAAATGACAGTCGGCCGAACGGAAAAGCCGGTCATCGGACAGGTGCCGGAGAAGCCGGACGCATCAAAGAGCACGAGGCGGTTTTCACCGCTGCTGGGTGAGGAACGGTCCGGCGACAGCCGGAGCAATCGATCCAGTGAATCGATTGCAGAGACGAACGCCCGCAGCGCAAGCGAAGGGCCGGCACGCCAGCCGGAACGCGACGATGGCGTGCGGCCAGTGGTCAGGGGCAAGACGGGTGTGGGGAGCTATGAGGACCCGGGCGAGCAGAAGCGCAAGGGGCGGACGAAGGGGAAGACCGGGCGGCCGGGGCGGTAGCGAACACCACTGTTTTGGTGCATACAAACGGTCGATGAACCCGGCGCGTTGAGCCAAAAGGGAAGCAACAATGTCCGACACCATTCTACGCTACGTCCCAGCCGACCCGTCTTGGCAACCCTCCCCGGAAAACGCAAACAAAGCAGTCTCCTTATTGGAAACAATCATCCCCGGGGCGGATGAAGTGAAAGCGAGCTTCGAGGATGAGATCAGGTTCTACGATCCCGGCGAAAACTGGTCTGGAGTGGAATGCAGCGCCTGCGGCGCGGATGCCCAGGAATGGTGGGGAGAGGCGATGGAGGCGGCTTCCGCCGATGGGTTTAAAGACCTCAACACCGTGGCCCCTTGCTGCGGCGCCACAGTATCATTGAACGACTTGCGGTATATCTGGCCCGCCGCGTTCGGCCGCTTTGCTCTCGAGGCCCACAATCCAGGCATCGGCGATACCACCGAGGAGCAGGATCGGAAGATGGCTGAATGCCTTGGAACGCCGCTGCGGAAAATTTGGGGGCACGTTTAGGCTATATCAGAACGCCTCGCCAGGGCCTATCGTGCCAGCCAACACACCGCCAGCATGGAGGAAGGAGGCGCCACCCATGCCCGAACTCCGCATCGACCCCTTCCCCTCGCCCGACGACCTCAACCCCCTCTGGTCCGCCGCCTCGAACGCACCCACCGCACCGGACTTCTCCCGCATCCTGCCCGCAGCCTCGCCCATATCGGCGCCTATCACGACAACAGGCTCGTCGGCTTCGTCAACGTCGCCTGGGACGGCGGCATTCATGCCTTCCTTCTCCACACCTGCGTTCACCCCGACATGCGCCGGCAGGGCATCGCCACGCAACTGGTCAGGGAAGCCATGCGGATTACCCGCGCGCGCGGCGCCGAGTGGCTGCATGTCGATTTCGAGCCGCACCTGACCTCCTTCTATCGCGCCTGCGGCTTCCGGCCGACCTGGGCCTCATGAAGCTAGCCTAGCCTTCCCCACTCACCCACACCCCGTCCTCCCCTCACCCTTCACCAGCGCAAAGTAAATCCGCTCCACCCGACAGGCAGCACTCCTGGCGCTCGCCTCGTACCCCGCCGCCGGCCATCCGCGTCGAGGGCTGCCGTCGGCCGCGATCAGCCAGTACCAGCGCTCGTCTGACCCCGTCAGATCGATCTTGAAGATCCGCCCCATGCAGGCCTCGCCGTGGAAGCCGATGAAATCGTCGCCGGGCTTTTCCTTCCAGGAGTGACGCCATCTTCCCCTCGGCGTCTCGCCGCTGATGACCATCTCCCAGCTCTTCCAGCCATTATAGTCCGATTGCGCCGTCAGCGATCCATCATAGGGTTTCGGCTCGATCTGCAGGCAGCCTTCCAGATACTCCGCGACCGAGTTGCAAACGCTGCTCCAGGCTTCGTCACTGTGCCAGGTCAGCTTGTAGGCGAACTCATCGGAGACATTCTTCAAGGCTGCGGCGACGGCAGACGCGACGCCTTCCCGGCTCGCCGGTTCACCGCGCAGCCTGATGCGGAGATAGGTGCAGAGAAATTCCGCCGTGTCCCAGGCGATCGGCTCGATGACATGCAGCTTTCGGCGCTTGCCGACCTCATAGCCGCCGAAATCCCGGATGCGACGCTGAGGCTGTTTGCGAAGGGCATTATTGAGGAACGATCTCAGAAGCGTTCCGATATCGTCTAGCATGCGTTTCCTCTCCTCATGAGGATGTCTCTGCCGCATGGTTTCGTGAATGGCTCCGCCCGAGCCGGTAAAATCAGAGCCATCCCGACAAAACCGCCGCGCGCTTTTGCCGGGATTGCTCTAGAACAGGATGATTTTAGGCCGGACCGGCCAAAAATCTGAATCCTGTTCTAAATTAAAGAGTTAGAGCATGATGTCGCCCGAAAACCGCTCACACTTTTCGGCATCATGCTCTAGATCAGCGTCGGTTCCGGATCATCCTCGGCCTCTTCGATGATCTCCGGCCTGTCGTTCTTCGGAGAGCCGACATCCCGGCCGATCTTCCACATCGACATCAGTTCCGCTGGGAAAGGCTTCATAAGATCGTTCGGGTCCGGTTCGGCTGACAGCCATCTCTCGTAATCCGCGCGATGCAGGATGACAGGCATGCGGTCATGAATCTCCGCCATCATCTCGTTCGGCTCGCAGGTGACGACGGCGAAGTTGCGGATGGACACGCCCTTCTCGTCCGTCCACGTCTCCCATATGCCCGCGAGCGCAAAAGGCGAGCCGTCTTTCATGGCGATGGCATAGGGCTGCTTGTTCTTGCCGGTCCCGTGAATGTCCTTCCATTCGAAGAAGCCATTGATCGGAACGAGGCAGCGACGCGATCGGTATGCCGAGCGGAACATGCCGTTGCCGCTGATCGTCTCGCATCGAACATTGACCGGCGGCGGCCGGCCGCCGGGCTTGGCCCAGGAAGGCATCAGACCCCAGCGGGCGGTGACGAATATGGGGCCTGACGTATCGGGTTCGCGCACGATGTCCCTGACGATAATAGGATAATCTTGCGACGGCGCTCCATTCCAGCGGGGAAAGCGATTTCCCAGCCCGTCGATATCCCCGCCCTTCACCGCAAAGGCGAAATTGCTGATCAATTCTTCAAGCGAAGTTTTAACGAAGATGCGTCCGCACATCGCGCTTCCCGCCGATGGAGTATTAGACGTTCTGATTATGTTCTCGACAGAGACATCGTCAACAAAGCGTCAGTTGTACCCGTTCAGGAATGCTCCTTCGCGGTCTGCCCCAGCAATCGATCCCATTGCGAAGTAAGCGGAATTGGCCGAAAAACACGTCCGGCAAGCGACTTGACAAACGAATCGGAAACCAGCCATGCCCGAACTCCGCATCGACCCCTTCCCCTCGCCCGCCGAACTCAACGCCCTCTGGTCAGCAGCCTGGAGCACGCCCGAAGCACCGGATTTCTCCCGCATCCTCTCCCGCAGCCTCGCCCATATCGGCGCCTATCACGACGACACACTCGTCGGCTTCGTCAACGTCGCCTGGGATGGCGGCATTCATGCCTTCATTCTCGACACCTCGGCGCATCCCGACCTGCGCCGGCAGGGGATTGCGACGCGGTTGGTCAGGGAAGCGACGAGAGTTGCACGAGAGCGCGGCGCTGCGTGGCTGCATGTCGATTTCGAACCGCACCTGACCGGCTTCTACCGCGCCTGCGGATTTACCGCCACCGCGGCGGGCCTCATCAAGCTCAAGTAAGACCTCCCGCGCGGGAATGCAGGAACACGTCGAAAGCCAGCACCAACCTGCGATGGTGGCTCGGATGATCCGCAGCGCGGCGCCGTCGAAAACCCGCTTCAAAACACAATTTTGCCGAGAGTACCTCGGCTGAAAATAAAAAATGATACTATTTAGCAGATCAAAATATGCCTTTGAGTTCTCAAATCAAAATGCTTCTCCCAGTATCTCGTCCTTAATTTTTGATTAAAAGAGCAATGAAAAGACACAATTTTGCATTGAAAACTTAATAGGGGATTGGCATAGATCCCCAGAGGGTTGTCGTCCGTTGAAGCGGCAAGAACAGTTCTACTGAGGATTTCCGATTTTCATAGAATGCAACGCATCCATTGGGGTAGGTTTAATATGGCCTTGAATATTCTGGACACCAACGGCGCAACGATTACCAAGACCGGCGCCGAGTTCGAAGCTTACGACGTTATCCGCCACTCCGCCACCAGCCCTTCCTCGGCTGTCACGCTGGTCGTCTCGGATTCAGGCGTGGCCGATCTGGTCGACGAGTTGGGTTCGGTCTCCGCGAACGTGACGGGCTCGAGCGGCGACAATGTGATCACGACGGGCGCCGGCAACGACAACATCAATGGCGGTGATGGCAATGATACGCTGAACGGCGGCGCCGGTGACGATGTGATCACTGGCGGCAGCGGCAACGACAAACTGATCGGCGGCGACGGCAACGACAGCATCACCGATGGTGGCTTTTCCGTCTTTCTGCCGGGACCTGGCGGCCCCCAGCCGGAACTCATCAACATTGACGCGGGCGCTGGCAACGATGCCATAACCATCGACAGATTCGCGTCACAGATATCAGGGACGATCGATGGCGGCGCCGGGATCGATACGCTGCAAGCCCAATCGCTCCAGGGCTTGACGCTCAAGAACATCGAAGTCCTTGAGACCGGATTCTCGCAGGTTTTCGGTTCGAGCGCGCAGTTCGAAAGCTTCGACAAGATTCTGGGATCGACTTTTCCGTTCCCTGATTTTCGCCCATCATTGGCGGTTACTGACAGCGCCCACCTCGATCTTTCCGACGAGCTGGGAAATCTCGGAGCTTTTATCACCGGCTTCTCCGGCGTCGACGCAAAGACCGGCGCCGGCAACGACGAGTTCGCGGGCAGCGACATCGACGACATTTTCGACGGCAGCGGCGGCAACGACCTCATCAATGGTAATGCCGGCAATGACAAATTGACGGGCGGCGCCGGCAACGACACCATCAATGGCGGCGACGGCATCGACACCGCAATCTTCTCAGGCAACTTTGTCAACTATTCCCTGGCGATCGACAATGGCAGCCGTGTCGTGACGAGCGCGCTTGAGGGCATGGATAAGCTGACAGACGTCGAATTCGCGCGCTTTGCCGATGGCGTCTACAGTTTCGCCACGGAAACGTTCACCATCAACAGCCCCGGGCCGGGTACTCCGCTGAATATCCTGGACACGCACGGCGCCACGATCACCAAGACCGGCGCTGAGTTCGACGCTTACGACGTCATCCGCGACTCCGACAATCCTCTCGTCCCGGTCAACCTGGTCATCTCGGATTCCGGGACGGTAAACCTTGCAGACGAATTGGGTTCGGGCTCTGCAAACGTGACGGGCTCAAGCGGCGACAACGTGATCACGACGGGCGCTGGTCACGACAACATCGATGGCGGCGATGGCAATGATACGCTGAACGGCGGCGCCGGAAGCGATCAGCTTCGTGGCGGTGATGGCAATGACACGCTGAATGGTGGCGATGGCAATGACCTGCTCGCCGGCAGAGATGGCAATGATATTCTGAATGGCGGCGACGGCAATGACCAGATCGTGGGCGACGTCGGAAATGACATCATCAAAGGCGGCGGGGGCAACGATACAATCTCCGATGGTGACCGCTTCGGCCATACCCCTGAGGTCTTTAACGTCGATGCCGGCGATGGCGACGATGCCATAACCGTAGAGACATTCGCTCTAGTTTCCGGAACGATCGACGGCGGCGCCGGGATTGATAGTCTTGAAGCCATCTCGCTCCGGGGCCTGACGATCAAGAACATCGAAATCCTTGAAACGGAGGGATGGTCGGTTGCCGGTTCGAGCGCGCAATTCGAGAGCTTTGAAAAGATCGTTTACTCGACCGATCCGTTCCACGATTTCAACGCCTCATTGGCTTTGACGGACAGCGCCCACCTCGACCTTTCCGACGAGTTGGGGGATCTCGGGGCTTACATTGCCGGTAATGTCTCCGGCATCGACGTCAAGACCGGCGGCGGCGACGACGAATTTACCGGCACCGACGGTAACGACATTTTCGACGGCAGCGGCGGCAACGACATCCTCAATGGCAATGCCGGCAATGACAAATTGACCGGCGGCGGCGGCAACGACACCATTGATGGCGGCGCCGGCATCGACACGGCGTTCTTCGCCGGCAATTTCGCCAATTATTCCCTGGCATTGAGCAATGGCGGTCACATCCTGACGAGCGCCGCTGAAGGGACGGACACGCTGACCGACGTCGAATTCGCCCGTTTTGCCGACGGCGTCTACGACTTCGCCACGGAAAGCTTCACGCCTAAAAGCAACGCCGCGCCGACCAATATCCAGCTCTCGAAAACCTCCATGTCGGAGGACACGCCGATCTGGACCACGGTTGGTCTGCTCAGCGCCAAGGACGCCGACGGCGACGTCCTCACGTACAAACTCCTTGACGGCGACGACGATCATTTCCGGATCAACGGCAACCGCATCGTCACCTCGAAGGCGCTGGACTACGAGACAGCCAAATCGCACACGATCAAGGTCGCCGTCTCCGACGGCAAGGTCACTGTGGAAAAGGACATCACGATCAACGTCCTCGACGTCAACGAAGCGCCGGTCAACCAGGCGCCGATAAAGCTGTCCTTCTCACGCAGCTCGATCTCCGAGAACGTCGCGATCGGCACCTCGGTCGGCCTTCTCTCGGCCGTCGATCCGGAAGGGGGCACGGTGAAGTGGCGGCTGACAGATGATGCGGACGGCATTTTCAAGCTCGTCGGCAACAAGATCCAGACCAAGGCAGCAATCGACTTCGAAAGCAACCATAGCCTGACCTTCACCGCTGAAGCCTATGACGCGGCTGGAAATACCACCAGCCACGACTTCACGATCACCGTGAAGGACGTCTTCGAGCCGTCGTTTTCGAGCCTGTTGCATGAGACGTTGATCTAATCGCGATACGATTGCCGGTGGACGCAGAGATGCGTCACCGGCGATCTCGACAAAAGGTAGGACTTCCCGCGTGGCTATCGTAGTCCCACCGACCGAACTTGCCTGACACCCTCAGACCTGCCAGAGACGGCAAGGCCGGCGGCCACTCCCAGGCAACCCCTCTCAAAATGCAGCTCCACCTTGACGCCGGTTTCGGTTATGATTTCCACCCGTCCGAGGAGAGCCCGCATGCGTCTGCCCACATTCATCCTCGCCCTTGCCGTGTCGGCGCTCGCAGCCCTGCCCGCATCGGCCGAGACCTACAAGACGCCGAAGGCGCTGCTCAAGGCGCTCTACAGTTACAACACCGACAACAGCGATGCCGAGGCGCCCTCGCCTTATTCGATCTTCTTCTCCGACCATCTGAACGAGCTCCTCCAGACCGACCTCGACAACACGCCCGATGGCGATGTCGGCGCGATCGACTTCGATCCCGTCATATCAGGCCAGGACGGCAGGGCGAGCGACGTCAGGATCGGCCAGCCGATCCTGCTGGATGATAAGGCCGAGGTGGAGGTTCAGTTCGAAAACGGCGAAGAGGTGACGCTCTTCTACACGCTGGTGCGGCAGCATGGTGGCTGGAAGGTCGACGATATCGCCAATCAGAAAGGGGAAACTCCGTGGACCCTGAGCGCGTTGCTGGGTGATGCGCAGTAGGCGATGGCCATAGGCCTCAAGTTCAGCCCTCATGGTGAGGAGGAACCAAGAGGGCGGGCGTGGAAACTTCCGATACAATTTCGCATGCCCCGCCTCCAAAATCGAAGGCAATGGCGCCGGTGGCAGCCCCGCCCTTCGAGGCTTCAGCCTTCGGCTTCCGCACCTCACGATGAGGGCTGATTGGTGTACCGACGCAGCAGGCGCCGCCCACGACACAATCCACACCGGCCGCCGAATCTGCCTTTCATCCCGTTTCGGCACGGAATCCCGCTATGACACATCAATACAAGGAACCGCTAACTCTCCGTCAAGTATCTGAATCTTCGGCATTTCCTGCCATCGATGCGGGCATGCCAAAAGAATCCCGCTTGCTTTTTGCCCGAAAAGCTGGCACCAATTCACCTACTCGGGCATTTGCATGCCGGTGACTGGACTGATGTGGTAATCCCTTCCGTTTGGAAGGCGGCGCGGGACTACCCGCCTACGTAGACGTTCTTTCCCCGTACGTGACTTCTCCGACTGACCCTTCGTCCCAATCGATCGGGGCGAAAGCTAAAGCCGTCCGCTTCCTCTCGGGGGCGCGGATACTACACCGACTAAGGGAAAAGGACGATCCCAATGGCCACCAAGGGCACCGTAAAATTCTTCAACCAGGACAAGGGTTTTGGTTTCATCACGCCGGACGGCGGCGCAAAGGACGTTTTCGTCCATATCTCTGCGCTGCAGGCTTCTGGCATCCAGTCGCTGCGCGAAGGCCAGCAGGTTACCTTCGACACCGAGCCGGACCGCATGGGCAAGGGCCCGAAGGCCGTCAACATCTCGGCTTCGTAAGTCAGACTTCCGCTTCGGCGGCCTGAACGGCGCTCCGCAAGGGGCGCCGTTTCTGTTTGCAGCGTGAACGTCATTTGTCGATCGCACCGCCGGATGGTATATGCGCGCTGTGGAAATGATCCCGCCCCCGCGGCGGTGCGGCGCCCTTGCGGCACCCAGAGAACAACGAATTATGGAACGTCGATGATGCAGAAGAGCCCGATTTTCGCGGTCGCCCCGATGATCGACTGGACGGATCGGCATTGCCGTTATTTCCACCGCCAGATCAGCCGGCAGGCGCTGCTCTATACCGAGATGGTGGTGGCCGATGCGATCATCCACGGTCCGCGCGACCGATTGCTCGGCCATGACGCAGCCGAGCATCCGCTGGCCCTGCAGCTCGGCGGATCGGATCCGGCCAAGCTTGCCGAGGCGGTGAGGATATCGGAAGCCTACGGCTACGACGAGATCAACCTCAATGTCGGCTGCCCCTCCGACCGGGTGCAGTCTGGCACCTTCGGTGCCTGCCTGATGCTGACGCCGGAGACGGTGGCCGAATGCATCGCGGCGATGAAGAGGGTTGCGACCGTGCCGGTGACCGTGAAATGCCGCATCGGCGTCGACGAGCAGGAGCCGGAACAGGCACTGCCGGCGCTCATCACCCGCGTTCTCGATGCCGGCGCCGACGCGATCTGGATCCATGCCCGCAAAGCCTGGCTGAAGGGCCTGAGCCCGAAGGAAAACCGGGAAATCCCGCCGCTCGACTACGAGATCGTCTATCGGATGAAACAGCGCTGGCCGGATGTCTTCATCGGTATCAACGGCGGCATCCGCACGCTTGATGAAGCCGCCACCCACCTCGCCCATGTCGACGGCGTCATGCTGGGCCGCGCCGCCTATCAGAATGCGGCGATTCTTTCCGAAATCGACCAGCGCTTCTTCGGCGCCCCCGCGGGAGAGCCGGACTGGGAAGGCCTGCGCGACCGAATGATGGCCTATGCCGAACGCCATATCGCCAGCGGCGGCCGGCTGCAGCACGTGGCCCGCCACATGGTCGGCCTCTTCACCGGCCTGCCCGGCGCCAGGCGCTACCGTCAGATCCTGTCGACCGATGCAGCCAAAAGCGGCGCCGGGCCGGAGGTGCTGGCAGCTGCCTTTGCGGCTGTCGATTTTTCAGGGACGCAGCAGGAGGCGGTCAGCGCCTGACGTGGCGTGACGTTTTCATCAGGACGTCCGCGCCATCGGCAGCAAGGTCTTCTTCTCGACCCGCGCAGCCACCGAGAACACCAGGATCTCCGTCTCCTTGCCGATCCTGCTGCCGTCCATCAATCGGACGATATCGTCGACGCCGCCGACCGGGCTGGCGTCGATGGCGAGAATGTAATCGCCCTCCTGCAGCCCGCCCTTTGCCGCCGGCCCTTCCGGCTCGACGCGGCGGATGCGGACGGAGGTCGTCTGCGCCGTGCCCGCTGCAAGCGCCACCCGGCGCGGCAGCACGATCGTATCGCCAGAAATGCCGATGAAGGCGCGCCTGACCTGACCGTGGCGGAGAATCTCCGACACGACGAAATTGGCGGTATTCGACGCCACCGCAAAGGCGATGCTCTGCGCGCCTTGGATGACGGCGGTGTTGACGCCGATCACCTCCCCGTTGGAAGACACCAGCGGCCCGCCTGAGTTGCCGGGATTGAGCGCCGCATCGGTCTGGATGACATCCTCTATCAGCCGGCCGCTGGCTGCCCGCATCGACCGGCCGAGCGCCGAGACGATGCCGGCGGTGACAGTCCATTCGAAACCGAGCGGGTTTCCGATCGCGATGGCAATATGACCCCGGCGCAGGCGCTGGGAATCTCCGAGCTTCGCCCAGGCGCCAGTGCTTGTATTGGCGCGAATGAGGGCGATATCGGTATCGATATCACGGCCGAGCACGCGGCCCTCGGTGACGAAGCCATCGGGCGTGGTGATGCGAACGACCTTGGCGTCGTCGACGACATGGCTGTTGGTGATAATCAAGCCGTCGGGCGAGACGGCGAAGCCCGACCCGTGCCCCTGCCGGCTGCCGGCCCTCTCGATCCGGCTGACGGCGGGGCCGACCGTGTCGACTGCTGCTGCGATCGATTGCGAATAGCCATCGATCAGCGCCCCGTCATTCTGAGGCGCTATCTCCTTGTCCATGTAACCCATGATTTGATCCTCAGGCACCACCGCCCGGCGCCGACGAAGCGGTCTCGGTTGGACGGTTGCCATTGTGCTGTTGTTGAGGATTAGATGGTTGGGCGTAAACCGGCGTTCAAGTGAGCACGGGCGGCCTGCAATTGCGGCGCAATGCAGAGAACGCGAACACAGCTACCCGGACAGATATATTGAACCACCCGAAGAGATATCTTGAACGAACGGCAAAAAATTGGCTCATTGCGGCTGCCTTCGCAACCACGCTCGCCGTCTTGCCAATTCTGCCGGCAGCGAAGCAAACGTCCAGCCGCATTAATCCGATCCAATCCAACCAAGGGAGCATGACATGAGCAAAGTCACGACCAAGGACGGCGTCGAGATTTTCTACAAGGATTGGGGGCCGAAGACCGCCCAGCCAATCATGTTCCATCACGGCTGGCCGCTCTGCTCCGACGACTGGGACGCCCAGATGCTGTTCTTCCTCGATAAGGGTTACCGGGTCGTCGCCCATGACAGGCGCGGCCATGGCCGCTCCACCCAGGTGGGCGACGGTCACGACATGGACCATTACGCCGCCGACGCCGCAGCCGTCGTCGAGCATCTCGATCTCAGGAACGCCGTCCATATCGGCCACTCCACCGGCGGTGGTGAAGCAACCCATTATGTCGCCCGCCATGGCCAGCCGCAGGGCCGCGTCGCCAAGCTCGTCATCATCGGCGCCGTGCCGCCGATCATGGTGAAAACGGCTGCTAATCCCGGCGGCCTGCCGATCGAGGTCTTCGATGATCTGCGCAAGCAGCTCGCCGCCAATCGTTCGCAATTCTACCGTGACCTGCCGGCCGGCCCGTTCTACAGCTTCAACCGGCCGGGTGCGAAAGTATCGGAGCCAGTTATCGACAATTGGTGGCGTCAGGGCATGATCGGCGGCGCCAAGGCCCATTACGACGGCATCAAGGCCTTTTCGGAAACCGATTTCACCGAAGACCTGAAGATGATCAACCTGCCGACCTTCGTCATGCACGGGGACGATGATCAGATTGTGCCGATCGCCGACTCCGCCCTGCTCTCGTCCAAGCTGCTGCAGAACGCCACGCTGAAGGTCTACGAGAAATTTCCGCACGGCATGTGCACCACTCATGCCGACATCATCAATCCCGACATCCTCGCCTTCATCAAGGGCTGACCGATCAATCCGCCGGGCGCCGATCAGGTACCCGGCGGCCGGCATGACCACACGGCGAAATCATCATTCGCCGGCTGCAACAACGGGCCGCCGCCCGATCAGGCCGATCGATTGATGGCAGGTTACGCATTTTCGCATGAAACCGTTTTCGCCGATTTGCGTTTAGCGGCCATGACAAGAGAACGTGAACCCTCATCAAAGGCTTACCGACAGGATCGTTTCGAAAACACCGAGCGAGCCGCCAAGGAAACCATCGAGGCGGAGCAGCGGGCCCGCCGGGAGAAAACCAAGCGGCTGAAAGAACTGCGCCTGTCTAAGCAAAGCGGCAAGGATCCCGCACCCGGGTAGACCTCCTCACGCGCGCCGCCCGTCGGGCCGACGCCCCATCGGTCTCATATCCAGCCGCGCCGCCCTCACCCCAATCTTTCCTGGCGTGCGCGCGCGCGCCGAATTGTTTTTGAACATCGGACGTTCGCCCATCTTGCAGAGCAAAGATCGCGAAATTATCTTTTTTTCACTGATAGCGATTCACCGCATCGAAAAGGGCAGATTGCGATGTCAGACAAGCTGTTCAGCACGCGTGACGAACCGCTCGCCTCCGAAGATCTCGACGTGTGCAGGCGTGTCCATGAAGCGCTGTGTAGCGAGCTCCAGATTGATCGATCAGGCGAGCAAGCCGCCCGTCTTGGCGCCCTTATCATCGAGCTTTACCGGCAAGGCGTGCATGACGAGAACCAGCTTCGATTGCTGGCTGGCGGAAGGTGAGGCTGACCGGGCGCGTCAGGCGATGCCCGGCCTCCCCTTCTTCTCCGCGCCCCTGACCTTCCGCGTCACGGTCGGGATAGGGACGGACGTTTTCCAATGATCGGCGCGATCAGAGGCCGGTGGTTTCCGTGCTCGTCGGCGCCGAGGTTTCGGTCGGATCGATGGCCGGCGTGGATTCGGTCGTTCCCGAGACCTCTTCCGTGCTGCCCGTGTCGGCTTCCGGCGTCTCCGCAGTCACCGCAGGATCTGTCGTCTCGCCGCCCTCGGCCGTATCGCTGGTCTCGGTTTCGGTTCCGTCTGCAGGGGTTTCCGCCGCCGGAGCCTGCGCCGCCAAGGCCTCCCGCATCTGGTCAATCGTGCCAACCGCCGGGCCGACGCCCAGCGTATCCTTTGCCCAGCTGAGGGCCTCAGGGCTGACCGTGCCGGTCTTGGTGGCGGTAGCGAGCGCGGCCGCCAGCGCCGCGTCGCCAAGAGCGGGATCGTCGGCCGACGGGGCAACGCCGTTGGCCAGTTCGTACTGCGCATAGGCGGTAGCGAATGCCGAGATCGCCGACATGCGCGGATCCGCCGTGTTCATCAGCGCATGGAAGTTGCGTTTGAGCGAATTGAGACCGGCGAGCTCGGCCGCTGGCTTCTTCGCCGGCTTTGCCGCAGGCACCGAGGCGATGGTCGTCTTCTTGGCCGAGCCCTTCGTGCTGACGGTCTGCTTGGCAGACTTCGCCCTGCCGGCCTGGCCGGTCTGGACCGCTTTGCCGGCGCCCTTGGCGCTGCGGCCGTTCTCGGTCTTGCCGCTGGAGTGCGTGCTGCTCTTTCCGCTGCCGCCGCTGTTACTGCCGCCACCGCCATGGCTTCCGCCGCTGTTGCCGCTGCCGCTGCCGCCGCCATGGCCGCCGCCGTTGCCTCCTCCTCCGCCGCCGCCGTTACCGCCGCCGCCTCCGTTGCCGCCCTTGGCGAACGCCGGCGAGAGATCGGTAGATAGAATGGTGAGAGGTGAAAGCGCCACTGTCGTGGAGAGACAGAGAACGCCGAGAAGCCTGGAGAGCCGCATGATAATCCTTCCGCACTGGAGTGCTGTTGCAGCAGGATTGAACCAGCAGTCTCATAAAGATCTAATTGAGCATCTGCTTTCAATTTGAACTTCCTGCCGAATATTTCGGCGAGAAATGCCTCCACCATTCCCAGAATGAACTAAATCCCTTCCCTTGCGTTATCCGCTCGATACATCCGTTTACCCAAGGTGAGTGAAATGAACAAATTCGCCATCATTGCCCTGTCGATAGCGACGGCCTTCTCGGGAATGCCGGCATCGGCAGGCCCCGTCTTTGTGCCGAGCCCGGCGCAGCAGGCGGCCGCGCAGCCAGTCCCCGGAGGTGGCGAGGCCAGGATCATTACCGTCGGCTGCAATAACTTCACGAACTGCCCTGGCCAGTTTGGTAACAATGACGACTGGTACCGCAAACGCCACCACTACCGCGACCGCAGCTACTATCGGGACCGCGACTACTATCGCGGCGACCGCTACGGCCGGCGCTATGGTCACCGCTACCATCATGACAATACCGGCGCCATCATCGGCGGCCTGGCGGCCGGCGCCCTGATCGGCGGCATCATCGCCTCGCAGCCGCGCGCCTACCGTTCCACCGGCTACAGCTCGCACGCCGAATATTGCTACAGCCGCTATCGGTCGTACCGCGCCTACGACAACACCTACCAGCCGAACTACGGCCCTCGCCGCCAGTGCCGGTAAACTGATCCACCAGCATCAAGCCTCGCATGACGATGCGGGGCTTTTTGATGTGGCACGGGGAAACGGTTGCGCCACCGGCAATGCCCATGCCCCCAAACAACTCGTTTCGCTTCTCAATGGCCCTCAATCATGCTTGTCTGCGGCTCTCGGCCGCGCGGATCGAACCTGCTAAATTGCCCCGCCGCCTGATATTGCGTGGGTGATCGATGACATCTGGAGATAGAGCAAGGGCCGTCGGCCATGTCGTCCTGCTTGGGCCGGATCTTGAAAACCTGTCGGGCTTCGAAGCGGCACTCGCCGCCGGCTGGTCCCCCGATCCGCGCCGGGCCGGCGACCAAGCCTATATTTTCGGCGAACTCCAGCGGCTACGTCAGGACAGATCAGGGTTTCTCGACGGCCTCGTTTCTGATGGCGAGCGGCACACCGGGTTGAAACCACCGCCGCTGATCACCCGTCTGTTCTGGATCTGGGACAGGGAATTCTGCGGCAGCATCAGCCTGCGTTTTCAAGCAGGGACTGAGGAGTTGCCGCCCGCGGTCTCGGGCCATGTGGGCTACTCGGTCGTGCCATGGAAGCAACGCAAGGGATATGCAACCACCGCCCTGAAACTGCTTTTGATAATAGCAGCAAAGGAAGGTCTCGACCGCCTCGTCATTCTTTGCAACGAGGACAACCATGCCTCCCGGCGGGTGATCGAGAGCAATGGCGGCGAATTCTTCCGGCGCGGCCCGCATCCCTCGGACAGGCCAGGTCAGATCAAACTGTATTTCTGGTTGAGGCCCGGAGCCGCCGGCTGAATGCGCGACGGATCTTTAACGGACGGAGCACAAGCCTTGCCGCCTTTGCTCCGTCCGTCGCGTCAGCCTGGGGCGGGCTGGGTGCTGTCACAGCAGCTGCCGGCACCGCCGCGCATCCTCTCAGTAGGTGGCGGCCGGTTTCGGCTTCTTCTCGGTCCATTGCGGCGGCGCACCGTATTTGGCGGCCACCGCCCCCATCAATCCGGGCGACCGGCCGAAGGCATCGCAGGCGGCGTATTTCGGTTTTCCGCCGAGCCAGGATTTCATCCGCTGGCCGGAAGGAAGCGAAAGATCCAGCCCCTTCGGCTCCTTGCGTGCGATCAGCATGCGGGAAAATTCGCTGCTGAACTTCGACGCCAGGCTATAGGCGTCGCCCACTTCGGAAACGCGCGGCTCGTTCTGCAGCGAGTTTGCCCCGCGCGACCAGACGATCGCCGCCCGCTGCACGCCACCGCGGTCGACGGCTTCCGCCTCGACCGCCAGTCCGCCGAGGCCTGCCGGCAAGCGCGGCACGCCGACCGGGAGCGCGAAGCCGCTGCCGACGGTCACGACCGTGGAAACGCCGGCCATTGCCTTGTTGGTCGGCACGATGTCGGTGACGACCGAGCGGATCGTCAGGTCGGCGGGCTCGCCCGGCGCCACTATCCGGTATCTATCGCTGAGCGAGATGCAGAGCGCCCGATCGAGCGCATTCGACACCATCACGCGGTCGGCCGGTGATTTGATCCGGGTCGCGGCGCTGAAGGCAAAGGTCGTCGGGGCGATGGCGACCGTCTTCGCCGGCGCAAGACCCGCCCCGTCGACATAGATGCGCGACTTCTGAAGCTTGCCCTTGGGCGGGCCGAGATTGGAATAGGAAGAAAGAGTGCCCGCTTGCTTCAGCGGCACTGTGCTGCATCCTGCCGCAGCCGCCGCAAGCGCCAGCGGCAGGGCAAGGGATAAAAACTTGGAAATCCGCTTTGAAAAGGATGAAGTGAATGGATTGCTGCGCACTCTGTCTGGCCTCCATCGCCGATAGCGCACAACTCCGAAATCGAGATCGATTTCGGAAAGGATTATGCGCAGTTTAAAGTGCTAGAGCGTCCTTAGCGCGTCTGTCGGATGCGCGGCGCTCTAGTTCAGGCAAAAGTGGCGGCCGAGAATTGCCGCAGCATTACATCGTTTCCGGCAGCGTCGGCTGCCGGAAACAACCCGCGTCATCAAAGCCGGATCGCCACCTCAGTGCCGGCTTCGCCGCTCTGGATGCTGACTTCACCGCCATGGTTTGCGGCGATCTGTTTGACGAGGCTGAGGCCGAGCCCCGCCCCCGTGCTCTTCGGAGTGACACGATAGAACGGTTCGAACACCAGCTCGCGGTGCTCGGCCGGAATGCCCGGCCCCTCGTCGGCGACGCTGATCCGACCGCCGCCGGAGGCCGACACGGAGACGGTGATCATGCCGCTCCCGCCGCCATGATCGATGGCATTGCGCACGAGGTTGCTCACCGCTCGCGGCAGCGCCGAGGGGCTGCCCTTGCGCTTCAGGCTCTCGACCTCGCTCTGAAACGAGATCTGGTAGCCGGCGCCGATCGCCAGCGGCGCGAGGTCGGCAACGACGGAGCGGGCAATCTCGACGAGATCGACCATCTCATGGAGATCGGTCGCCTGGTCGTTGCGCTCGAAATCGAGCAGTTGTTCGGCCGTCTCCGCCAGCCGCGCGACGTCATCGAGCAATCGCCGACGGTCCTGCCCTTCCGGCGTTCCGTCGATCCGGGTCTGCATGATTGCGATCGGCGTCCTCAACTCGTGCGCCGCATCGATCAGGAAGTGCTGCCGTTTGCGGTACTCGTTCTCCAGCCTGTCGAGCGCCTCGTTGAAGGCGATCACCAGCGGCGCGACCTCCCTCGGAATGCCGTCGAGCGGCAGGCGCGCATCGTAGCGGCGAGCGTCGATTTCCGAGGCCTTGCGGGCAACCTCGCTGACGCTGGCTAGACCGCACCCGACAATCCTGGGAACGGCAAGAAAAACCGCAGGCAAGGCGATGGCAAACAGCGGGAGGTAGATCGGATAAACGGCGCCCATCAGGGTAAGAACCGGCCAGCCCTTGTCGGCAACGCCGCCGAACAGAACCCTGAGTTCGCCGATCCCGGTCTCCACGCTTTCGACCGACGCGATCTCGTCCGTGCCGGCCGATCCCCTGATATCGGCCCCTTCGAACAGGTAGGTCAGACGCGCAAGCTCGCTGTAGGCTGCAGGAATGGTCCCGTAAGACACGAAAGAACCGTTCGTCGTCGCCGCGACATACCAAAGCCCGTCATACTGCCGCTTGAGTGCATCCAGCTCCGGCGTATCCTTTATTTCGAGCCGTCCCTCGTCATCGAGCGCAACGGCCGGAGCCAATGCGGCGGTGACATGGTCCTCCAGCGCGACGTTCGGCGAGAGGATCGTCGCGCCGTAGAAGCAGAGCCCGATGGTAACAGCCGTCACCACGCCGACGAAGACCAGACTGAGCTGCCAGCTGAGCCGCCACCAGAGGGAAGAGTTAGGCTTGCATTTTTCGCCCATCATTCTTCCTTCAGGAGATAGCCGACGCCGCGGATATTGTGGATCGAAACCTCGGCGCCGGCCTCGGCGAGCCGCCTGCGCAGCCGCGAGATGTGCGCATCGAGCGCGTTCGACTGGATTTCCTCTTCGTAGTTGTAGACGGCCGCCTCGAGCGTCGCGCGCAGCACGGTCTTCTCCTTGCGCTTGGCAAGAGCCGCCAGCACCAGCAGCTCGCGCCGGGGCAGATCGAGCGGCGCGTCATCGACGGTTACGCTGAGATGCAAGGGATCGATCACCATCCGCCCGGCGGTGATCTTGAGTTCGGCAAGGTTCGGCGGCCGCCGCAGCACGGCTCTCAGCCGCGCCATCAGCTCCTCCACCAGAAACGGCTTGCCGAGATAGTCGTCGGAGCCGAGATCGAGCCCTTGCACCCGCTCCTTCGGCTCATTCAGCGCCGTCAGCACGATGATCGGCGTATCCTTGCCCGTCCGCCTCAGCTGCGGAATGAAGCTCAGCCCCTCTCCATCGGGCAGGCGCCGGTCGAGCAGGATCGCGTCATAGAGGTTCTGCCGCGTCAGTTCGACGGCATCGGCCAGATGCATCGTGTGGTCGGTGACGATCCCATGTTTGCCGAGCGCTGCCGACAGCGCCTCGGCCAGCTCCCTCTCATCTTCTATCAACAATATCCGCATTGCCCGCCTGCTCTCTCAACTTTCCCACTCTCCGCCACAAGGGTTGCGGCAGCATTGCGGAGCTTGCAAGGCGCCGGTCATGCTGCCGCAATTGTCGAGGTCCAGCACAAAGAATATCCGCAGCATCTGGAGATCGAGATGATCCGACCTATCCTCCATTTCCTAAAGAGACACTTCCTCTCCGCCTTCATCCTCGCGGCGCTGCTCGCAGCCCCGCTGGTGATACTGCACACGCTTGACGGCAAAGCAGGGGTCGAGAGCGGCCTGCTGATGGAGGTCCGATGACCGGGCAAACCTCAGACGGCTACCCGGCTGCCATGCAATAGACCGAGAAGGCCTGAAGATAGGCCTGCACCCTGGAACGGTTCGCCCCCATCTCAACGGCCCGCAACACCTCGGCCGGTTCCAGTTTCATCAGAGGAAGCCGGAGGAAGATATCCTCTGCGAAGCGGTCGGTGATGGTCGCAAGGATCGTGCGCAGACCTGCCAGCATGTCATCGCCCCGATGCGATGCGTGCAGCAGGGCGACGGGCTTGTGGACGATCTGCTCTCCCGACACCAGCCAGTCGATCGCATTTTTTAGGCCGCCGGGGATGGATCGCACATATTCCGGACTGGCAATGATCACCCCGTCACTCCCAGCGATCATTGCGACGAAATCCCGCACCGCCGCCGGCAGAGCTTCCCCCTCGAGATCCGGCGAGAACACCGGCAAACCTCCGACGCCATCGAAGACCGCAATCTCGATCTCACGTGGCGCGACGGCGCTGACAGCCCGCAGCATGGCCGTATTGGTGGAGTTGCGCCGAGCGCTGCCGGATATTGCGAGAATCTTCATGGCCCTAACAGCGATCGATTGATCATGGCTGTCAACGCAAAAGGCTGCGACGCCGCGTCTCGGTTCAGGTCGCAAAGGACGCTGCAGGGCTTTGAATTACGCGATTGAATGATAAGCAAAAGCGACTTTTGCTTGCACTGGCCGAGGCCGGCGTTAGCCTGGGTTCCAATCCTCTCAGCTGCCGAATCGGCGGGAAATACATATGACGGCTTTGATCGAGGCACGGGGCGTCAGCAAGCGCTTCCGGCAGCACAAGAGATTTCCGGGCTTGCTCGGCGCCCTGAAGACGCTGGTGACGAGCGAATATACCGAAGTTGTGGCCGTTTCCGACATTGATTTCGAGGTCGCTGCCGGCGAAGCCGTGGGTTATCTCGGCCCCAACGGCGCCGGTAAATCCACGATGATCAAGATGATGACCGGCATCCTGGTGCCGAGCGCCGGCACGCTCTCGGTGCTCGGCCGCACGCCGCATCTCAAGCGGATGGACAATGCACGCGAAATCGGCGTCGTCTTCGGCCAGCGCAGCCAGCTGTGGTGGGATCTGCCGCTGGTCGACAGTTTTACCTTGCACCAGCGCATCTATGATATCCCGCCCGCCCGCTATGCGGACAATCTAAGGCGCTTCAGCGAATTGCTCGACCTCACGCCTTTTCTCGGCCGCGCGGTGCGCCAGCTCAGCCTCGGCCAGCGCATGCGCGCCGAGATCGTCATGTCGCTGCTGCACGATCCGAAGATCCTGTTCCTGGACGAACCGACGATCGGGCTCGACGTGGTCGCCAAGGATGCCGTGCGGCGGTTTCTCGCCGAGATAAACCGCGAGCGCGGCGTCACCATCATCCTCACCACCCATGACCTGCAGGACATCGAAACCATCTGCCCGCGGCTGATCATGGTAGATCATTCGAGACTGATCTTCGACGGCGAGTTGAGGAGCCTGCGCACGGCTTTGGGCTCGGCCCGGCGGCTGACCCTCGAATTTGCCAGCGACCCCGGGCCGCTGCCGCTCAGCACGGCTTCGCTCGTCAGCGACGAGGGTCTGCGCAAGAATTATCTGATCGAACGCGAAGACGTGTCGCTGGTCAGGATCCTGTCGGAGGTGGGAAGCGACCGCGGCCTCAAGGATGTGGCGCTGCACGAGCCCGACATCGAAGAGGTCATCCGCACATTCTACCAGGGCCGCAACGCCAGGGCGCGGGCGTCGTGAGCGCTTATTCCGCCTTCGCACGCAGCGCTTTCCATGCCCAGCTGGCCTACCGCAACGAGGTCTGGGCCAACATCTTCGGCAAACTCGTGCAAGTCTTCGCCCGCGTCGCGATCTGGCAGGCAGCCTATGCCGGCGTCGGTGCAGCGGTGGTCGACGGCGTCTCGCTGCAGCAGATGGTGACCTATGCCTTGCTCGGCGGCGCGGTGATGGGTGCCACCCGCCCCGAGAGGATCATCAGCGAGATCGGCCGGTCGCTGAAGACGGGGGACGTCGCCGTCTGGTTGCTGAAGCCCATCTTCTATCCGCTCTACATCTTCACCAATGAATGCGGCAGTTTCGGCTACCGCCTGATGACGCAGGTCATCCCGACCGTCGCCGTCACAGCCATGTTCTACGGCATGCTGCCGCCGGCAAGCCTGTTCGACGGCGCCATGTTCATCGCCTTCTGGGCGCTTTCCTTCATCCTGCTGTCCCTGATGTCGATGTTCTGCGGCCTCATCGCCTTCTGGCTGATGACGAGCTTCTCGCTCGACTGGATCCTCGGCGCCCTGCTGCAATTGTTCTCCGGCCTGCTGGTGCCCTTCTGGTTTTTCCCCGAGCCGCTGGCGACGATCGCCCGCCACCTGCCCTTCGCCTGGGTGGTCTATTACCCCAATGCCGTCTATCTCGGCCGGCTTTCGGCTGCCGACACCTGGTTTCATCTCGGCCTCGGTCTCGGCTGGGCCGGATTGTTCCTCTTCGGCGTTCTTTGGCTCTGGCGCTCAGCCTCGACCCGCATCACCGTGCAGGGAGGCTGACCATGTTGCTTCATCACCTCCGCGTCATTCCGCTGCTGGTGCGCATGTATATCCGGTCGCAGATGGAATATCGCGGCGCCTTCTGGCTCGATCGCCTTGCACAGATCCTCTCCTATGGCAGCGTCTTCGCCACCATCGGCATCCTGCTTGCCCGCTTCGATAGGTTGGGAGGCTGGAGCTGGCCGGAACTGGCGCTGCTCTACAGCTTCCAGCTGCTGGCCTATTCCCTCGGTGCTGCGATGAGCTTCACGCAGCTGCGCGATCTCGAGGAACTGGTGCGTCTCGGCACTTACGATGCGCTGCTGGTCAAGCCGTTCAGTCCCTGGGTCTATCTGATCTTTTCCGGTCTCAATATCGGCTATGCCGGCCACATCATCCTTGCCGTGCCGCTGCTCGGCTGGGCGGTTTTCTCGGTCGATTTCGCCTGGTCGGTCCCTTCAGCTCTCTTCCTCGCCGCCGCACTTTTCAGCGCCACGCTGCTGACCGCCGCCCTGATCACCATGATCGGCGCCACCGCGCTGATCTGGGTGCGCTCCAACCATCTGTTCTCGATCTTCTTCGGCTTCTGGGAGCTGATGCGCTACCCTCTCAACATTTTTCCCGGCAGCATCCAGATCACCCTCCTCACTGCCGTTCCGCTGGCGCTGACCAGTTCGGTCCCCGTCGCCGCCCTGCTCGGCAAACCCGTCCCGATCCTTGGCGACTTGGCCGGCCCAGCGGCTCTGGCAGCCGGCCCGGTCTGGGTGCTGATCGCAATGGCGTACTGGCGCTACGCCACCGGCAAATACCAGGGTGCCGGCGGCTGATCGGGCCGGCTGAGTTTTCTCGATATCAGGATGCCGGCGCCGACGATTTCGCGCGAACTTCGAGGAACGCCGCCGTCAGCTTGGCCAGCACGGCCGAGGTGCGCGTGCCGTTGGCTCCGCCGATCGGATCGACGATATGGATTTGCCGGAGATCCTCCATGAATGCGTCCCAGAGCGGCGGCCCGCCTTCTTCGAGAAGCTGCGCGCGGATGCTCAGTTCCTCGCTGACAGGCAGATGGCGCCGCCCCCAGGCGCCGATCATCGCGAAGACGGGAACGAGCTGGATCGCCGGCTCCGCCAGGCTGTAGATCGCTTTTTGGCTATGGCTCGGATCATCCCGCTTGCTGATGAATTCGAGCGAGAGCAGCCGCTTCAACCTGGCGGCCAGGATGTTGGAGGCGATCCCCTCCTCCGAATGGGTCAGAAGATCGCGGAAATGGCGGCGGTTGCCGAACATGATGTCGCGGATGATAATGAGGCTCCACCGGTCGCCCAGCACCTCCATCGTCAGGTTGATCGGGCAGCCCGAGCGCCGTTCGATATCCACCAAGCATCTCCATCAAAAACTGGTTGCAATATAGGAGCACTTATGCGACAAAGCAACCAGTTTCATTTTGAAATCAGATGGAGGAAAGCATGTCCAAAGTGCGTGTCGCAGGGTTTTCCGTGTCCGTGGATGGTTTCGGCGCGGGTCCGGAACAAAGCATGCAAGATCCGCTCGGCAAGCGGGGGCCGGAGATGTTCCAATGGTTTTTCCATACCCGCACTTTCCGCGCCATGCAGGGAAAGGACGACGGTTCGCAAGGGATCGACGAGGATTATGCCGCCCGCGGCATGGCCAATTTCGGCGCCTTCATTCTTGGGCGCAACATGTTCGGCCCGATCCGCGGCGATTGGCCGGATGATGCCTGGAAGGGCTGGTGGGGGCCGAATCCGCCATACCACGCACCAACCTTCATCCTGACGCACTATCCCCGCGAACCGATCGTCATGGAAGGCGGCACGACCTTTTTCTTCGTCACCGGCGGTATCGAGGAGGCGCTCGCCAAGGCGAAGGCCGCGGCCGGCGGCAGGGACGTGAAGATCGGCGGCGGGGTCAGCACCGTCCGCCAATATCTGCAGGCCGGCCTGATCGACGAACTGCATTTCGCCGCCTCGCCCGTCGTGCTCGGCAAGGGAGAAGCGATGTTCGCTGGCATTGACCTGCCGGCCCTCGGCTTCCGCGTCGCCGAGCATGTCGCCACCGAACACGCCACGCATATCGTGCTGGCAAAATAAATCAGCCGCCTGCCGCGGGATGTTGGCGGCGGCAACGGGATGAAGACCGGGAAGCGCGGGCAACAGGGCTTGCGCCGAACCCGGATAAATAGCGGTGGTGTTGCGAGGGAATGAGCGTAAAGTGAATGCCATCGGCCCATCGGCATCGGCACGACCGCTTGAGAGGCCATAGTGCTCTTGCCGCTTTACGGAGGGCGCGACCATGCTATCGCTCATCTCACTCAACGATGATGAAATAACGATCGTCACCGACGCCGTCCGGCAATGGTGCTGCGAGAGGAAGCTCGACATCGACAGCATCGAAGGGCGCCGCGCCGTCACTATTGCCGTCGATCTCGTCCAGCTGAACACGCACCGCGACAGGCTTTTCGCCGAACTGTCGAAGCAGTTGGACCACCAATAAGACCTGACATCGATCCCTCGGAGCCAACGCACCAGCCGCACTTGGCGGCTGCTTCGAGACGTCTTGCGGATCACCATCCCCTCGCCTATGGATGGCAACGTCCCGCAAGGCCTCTCCCCATGTTCCGTTTTGCTCTTCACATCTTTATGGTTCTCATTCTGACGCTGCTCACGCAGATCGGCGGCGTCGCCTATCTCATCGCCCTCACCGCGTCCCGCGCCTGGGGCATCCGCCGCTTTCCGGCAAAACTTGCCATCTTGCTGCTTTGTTATGCCGGTGCGACATTTGCCGCGAGCCTCGCAGCCCCGATGTTCGGCCGGGTTCCCCTTTCCTGCATATCAGGCGCCACCGACAGGCTCGTGGTCCGCTCCCCGATCTACTGCCTGCTGAACCGCAACTATGTCACGCCTGACCTGCGCGATCTGGCAAAGGCGCTTGCCGCCCACATGGACGCAAAATTTCCCGGAACCGTCACCGTGGCGCTGGATGCGAATTTCCCCTTCGTGGACGGCTTTCCGCTGCTTCCGCATCTGTCGCATGCGGACGGCAAAAAGCTCGACTTCGCCTATTATTACAAGAATGCCGACGGCGCCTTCCTGAATGGCGCCACCCGCTCCCCGATCGGTTATTTCGCCTTCGAAGAGCCGGCGCCGGGCGACGAACTGCCATGCGAGGGGCGCCACGACTGGCTGACCACGCGCTGGGATTTCGACGCGCTGCAGCCATTGTTTCCGGCCTATGGCATCGAGGAGCAGCGCACATCGGCCGCGGTCGCCTGGCTGACCAGCGAAGGCGTGGCGCGCTTCGGCCTGCAGAAAATCTTCATCGAGCCGCATCTGAAGAACGCGCTTGGCATTACCGACAGCCATGTCCGCTTCCAGGGCTGCCGCGCCGCCCGCCACGACGACCATATCCATATCCAGGTCGAGTGAGCATTAGCTGCAAGGATTGCGAAAACGCTATTGGCAGAAGAGAGTGGGGAGTTGCTCCGTATGAATATCTTCATTCTGCTGATCGGTTTTCCAGGCGTCGGCAAACTCGCGATCGCCAAAGAATTAAGTCTGCTTTTCCCCGCAAAGATTATCGACAATCACTGGTTCAACAACCCGATACTGCGCCTCCTGGATGACGATGGGACGTCTCCCCTCCCGGAAGGAATATGGGAATACACCGGAAGAGTTCGGCAAGCCGTCTTGGATGCGATCGTGGCCTATAGCGCCCCCTCGGCTAACTTCATCTTCACGCATGCCGGCATTGAAGGCGATCAGCGAAGCATCCGCACGTTTCAGCAAATTGCTGCAGCAGCTCAACAGCGCCAGGCCTTGCTCGTCCCCGTCCGGCTGCTCTGCGACGAAGACGAACTGGCACGCCGGATTTCCACCCCGGCACGCCGTGTCCACCTGAAATCCATAGATACAGAAGCTTCGAGGAAACGCAGCCGACAAGCTTGCGTTCTCGATCCCCAGCTTCAAAACACCCTCGTCCTGGATGTCACTTTCGCATCACCACAGGAAAGTGCCGCCGCTATTCGAGATCATGTTTTGAACGCCGCAGGCAGTGCTACAGCTGGCCATAGCTTGAAAGCCGATACCGGCAGCGCTTAGGAGCTACAAGATCGCCGGGCCACATCGCACGCCTCGCCAGCGCCTATATTTACCTCATGGAGAACGACTTCGTGACCAGCAAGACGCTCCATCATGACGGGCAGCGATCGATCTAGACTCCACGGCACGCCCCCTCTCCAGCCTCATCCTGAGGCGCCCCGAAGGGGCCTCGAAGGACGGGGCTGGCCACCCGCGGCATACGCCAAGGCCAGGCGCCCCTACCGAACCGGCAACTCGTAGCTCCTCTTCAGCGTTTCCATCGGCACGTCGGTCTTGACGCTGAGGACGCTCGGAATGCGTGTCAGGTGGTCGGCCTGGAAACGCCAATAGCTGTGAAGATCCGCGGTGACGATGCGCAGCACGGCGTCGCACTCGCCCGTCGTCAGGTAGCACTCCATCACCTCGGGAAACCGCCTGACGGCCTCGGCGAAGCGCAGGGTGACCTCGGCATCCTGGGTCTTGAACCACACGCGAGCAAAAACGGTCAGTCCCGCCCCGACCTTTGCCGGGTCCAGCACGGCAACATAGCGATCGATAATCCCGGCCTCTTCCAGGAGCCGCACGCGGCGCAGACAGGGCGAAGGCGACAGCCCCACCTCCTTTGCCAGTTCGACGTTCGAAATGCGTCCGTCGCGCTGGAGCACACGCAGGATATGGCGATCGATCGCATCGAGGACTACCGGCATTTTATAGCTCCAGTCTACTGCACCGTGGCATAATATGCCAAATATTCGCAATTTTGAGGACGCTTCGCAAGCTCATTGCGCGAGATATGACCTATCGTTCCAAGCATCGATGTGGAGATTGGTCGATGACAAGACAGATGGATAAAATCGTGCTCGCTTATTCCGGCGGCTTGGATACCTCGATCATTCTCAAATGGCTGCAGGAGACCTGCGGATGCGAGGTCGTGACCTTCACCGCCGACCTCGGCCAGGGCGAGGAGCTGGAGCCGGCGCGGGCGAAGGCGGCAATGTTGGGGGGCAAGGACATCCGTATCGTCGATCTGCGGGAGGAATTTGTCCGCGACTTCGTCTTTCCGATGCTGCGCGCCAACACGCTTTATGAGGGGCAGTATCTGCTTGGCAGTTCCATCGCCCGGCCGCTGATCGCCAAGCATCTGGTTGCCATAGCCCGGCAGGTCGGCGCGGATGCCGTCGCCCATGGCTCCACAGGCAAAGGCAATGACCAGGTCCGCTTCGAGCTCGCCGTCAATGCCCTCGACCCGTCGATCAAGATCATTGCTCCCTGGCGTCAATGGGACATCCGCTCCCGCATGCAGCTTCTCGACTATGCCGAGATGCATGGGATCCCGGTGCCGAAGGACAAGCACGGCGAAGCGCCCTTCTCGATCGACGCCAACCTCCTGCACACCTCCACCGAAGGCAAGATCCTCGAAAATCCGGCCGAGGCCGCGCCCGAATATGTCTATCAGCGCACGGTCGACCCTATCGATGCTCCCGATACGCCCGAGACCGTCACCATCGGCTTCGAAAGCGGTGACCCGGTGTCCCTGAACGGCGAAGCGATGACGCCGGCCACCTTGCTCACCGCGCTCAACAGCTTCGGCGGCCGGCACGGCATCGGGCGGCTCGATCTCGTCGAAAACCGCTTCATCGGCATGAAATCGCGAGGAGTCTACGAGACGCCGGGAGGAACGATCCTGCTTGCGGCCCATCGCGGCATTGAATCGATCACGCTCGATCGTGCCGCCGCACACCTGAAGGATGAGATCATGCCCCGTTACGCCGAGCTGATCTATAACGGCTTCTGGTTCTCTCCCGAGCGGGAAATGCTGCAGGCTCTGATCGACCGGAGCCAGGACTTCGTCAGCGGCGAAGTGACGCTCAGGCTCTACAAGGGAAGTGCTACGGTCGTCTCCCGCACCTCGCCCTGCTCACTCTATTCCGCCGACCTCGTCACCTTCGAGGAAAGCGCCGTCGCCTATGATCATCACGACGCCGAAGGCTTCATCAGGCTCAACGGATTGCGGCTAAGGAGCTGGGCAGCCCGCAACGGCAGGTAGTGCCCGGCCCCTGCGTCCGCCGGCGCGCCCAAGGTGCACAGCGTGGAATCTAATTTCAACCGATTTTAAAAATCGCCGTCCGAGAGTTAATCGATTTTAATTTTATCATTAAAATTTTCTTGTTGCAGCGCAAAAGAATTTAGACATTAATTTCTTCAGATGCACACTGTGTTCGTTGGAGGAACTCGCATGACCGTGACATTCCCGCTCACCGAGAAGCGCGATGCGGAGGCTTTGCTGAAGCACCTGACGATGCACAAGCTCAGCTGTCCGGGAAACTGTGTCGTCTCGCTCAAGGCCGACGTCGCACAGGTCTCATCCTCTCACACGACGGCACTCGGCACTGCATTTACCGCCTGGTAGGGACCGACTGTTCCCCAAGGCGATACGCGGCCGCGGCGGTTTATAAAAATCATCGAATGCCAGTCGGGCCGTTGCCGCACGTGCAAAAATTCCTATTCTGAGCGCCGCCGGTGGCGATGAAAAACTGAGTCATCCCGGCTATCGCGATAGGAATTTCAGATCACATCATGACCACGCTCAGCCGCCCCGATCTCAGCGATATCAACCATGGCGACTGGGTGGATCGACAATTGCCGGCCGCATGGCGGCCATACACGCGGCTGGCGCGGCTCGATCGCCCGGTCGGAATATGGCTGACGCTCTTCCCCTGCTGGGCCGCCCTCATCCAGGCATCGCACGGTCTGCCGGACCTCGGTGAACTTGGGATCTTCTCTCTCGGCGCCCTGCTGATGAGAAGCGCCGGCTCCACGGTCAACGACATCGCCGATCGGAAGTTTGACGGCCATGTGGAGCGAACGCGCTTCCGGCCGCTTGCAAGCGGAGAGCTTGGCACGCTGCAAGCCTTCGTCTTTCTGGCTGTGGAACTCTTGGCTGCGGCCACGCTTCTGCACTTCCTGACACCCTATACGCGCCTGGTGGCGATATCGGTTCTGCCGCTCGTCTTCCTCTATCCTCTCTGCAAGCGCTTCACCCATTGGCCCCAGGCGGTCCTGGGCGCGGCGTTCAATTGGGGGATGCTGATGGCATGGGCCGAGCTTGCAGGCCATATCCCGGCCGGCGCCGTTCTGATGTGGGCCGGGGCGATCGCCTGGCAGATCGGCTATGATACGGTCTATGCCTATGTCGACGTCAGGGACGACACCCGCCTCGGCTTGAAATCCACGGCGATCCTGTTCGGCCGGCGCGGCAAGATGTGGATCGGCTTGTTCTATGCCCTGGCCGTCGGGGCGTGGTCGCTCGGGGGCTGGCTGCTGGAGATGTCGCCGCCTTATGCGATCGGAATGCTGGTGGTCGCAGCCCACCTTGCCTGGCAGATCCGGCGGATCGACCTCGCCCGCCCCGACCTGAATTATCGCCTGTTCCTCGCCAATATCCTGACGGGCGTGCTGCTGGCCGGCACGGCTTTGTCAGGCACATGGTGAGCAATTTGAGGTGGGATCAATGACCTATCTGAAACAAGGCGTGCTCGCCGCGGCGATGATGCTGGCGGCAACGATGACATCCCTGCATCAGGCCCATGCCGGGCAATGCGAACAGCAGAGTTTCGAAGAGGCGAAATATGTCATCTGCACGCTGGAAGCGGGAAAAGCCGACCTGCGCCTGTTCTGGAAGAGCGCCGATGGCGCGCCGTACCGGGCTTTTTCAAGCCTTGCCGAAGCTGTCCGCGCCGAGGGGAAGACCCTGGTGCTGGCCGTTAACGCCGGCATGTACCGGGCCGATTTTTCGCCGATGGGACTGTATGTCGAGAACGCCAGGGAATTGAAACCCGCCACTACCGCAAAGGCCGAAAGCTCCGCCGGCCAGGTGCCGAATTTCTACAAGAAACCGAACGGCGTGTTCTTTCTAGGTGAAACCGGCGCCGGCATCCTTCCCACAGATGAATTTCTGCAGCATGCGCCGAAGGTGCGGTTCGCCACACAGTCCGGTCCGATGCTCGTCATCGCCGGCAAGCTGAACCCGATCTTCATCCCCGGTTCGACCGATCGAACCCGCCGCAGCGGTGTCGGGGTCTGCGGAGCCGGCACGGTTCGCTTGGCGATCAGCGAAGACGGAGTGAATTTCCACGATTTCGCGCGGCTCTTCCGCGACAATCTGAAATGCCCCGACGCCTTGTTTCTCGACGGTGGAAACGGTGTCGGGCTTTACTACCCGGTCATGAGCCGCAACGACCGCTCCTGGCACGGCGGTTACGGGCCGATCCTCGGGGTGGTCGAGTAGCGGAGGGAACCGGCCTTCATCGAGGCGGCGTTGGTGCTTTTGCCGAGGCTTTCAGACACAATGTCCCGACAACACGATGCCCCTCGACATCAAAGCTTACCGTTTCCTCTGCCGCCATCGCTTCCTCTGAACCTCCCCATCAAAGCCTATCCCTTCCCCGCACGCACCATTTCGGCGCGCATCCAGCTCGAGTCGCCCCAGGTGGAGAGCCAGATCATCAGGTCGGTCAGGGCGCCGATGACGGGCAGGAGCAAGGCGTGGCTGAGGCCCCGTTTCTTCTGACTGTCCTCGGCCTTCCTGAGATGCGCAAGCTCCTGTTCCTGTATCGATGCGATCAGGGTATGAAGCTCGGGATCGCGTTTGGCGAGGAAAGCCAGTTGGTCTTCGAGATGGCGATGGACCGTGCTTTCCACGGCCTCCGTGCAGATCCAGATCATGTTGCGCCCGCCAAGCGCCGTCAGCAAGCCGAGCACGAAACCGCCGAGGCTCCAGAAGGCCATGACGCGGCAGGGCCTGGCGCTCCTTGCAGGCATTGCCTCGCGAAACAGCCGGCAATGGTCGATCTCGTCCTCACGCATCTCTTCAAGCGCCGGAACGATGTCGGGAAACAGCCGCCGGGCCATCAGGATCTGGGCGCCATAGATCCTGATGGCGCCGAACTCGCCCGCATGGTTGACCTTGAGAATGCGACGGATGGTGACATCGGCGTCGCGCATTCCCGAGTTGCTCGACGGATTGATCATAACCACCCTGCCCCGGTTCCCTTGCGGTCAATAGGCAGGATCGCCGCCGTCATCGTCAAGGGGTGCCGGCATGCGCCTTCGCTAGGAATGACCGGCAAATTGTCTCTCCACCGCCGGTCAATCATGCCCTTGAACGAGGAGCCTTTCAAAAACCACCGGCCTCGCATAGGCTCCCGGCCCAGCAAAACAGGAAAGCCGGATGGACTATATCAACTCACTCGCATTGCTCGTCAGCGTCTATATCGCCTCCCTCGTCAGCCCCGGACCGAATTTCATCATCGTCACCAACACAAGCATGACGGTGTCCCGCGCCGCCGGGCTCTTTGCAGGTCTCGGACTTGCAATCGCATCCCTGACCTGGGCCATCATGGCGATGGCGGGGCTCGGTTTTCTGCTGAGCCATTTCGAATGGCTGCATATGTTGTTGCAGGTGGCCGGCGCGCTCTATCTGATCTGGCTGGGCCTGAAGATGATCCGCAACGCGTCCAAGCCCTTGAGGCCGACGGGAGCGAGCGAAGTCACATGGCGCTCCGCCATGCGCCGCGCCTACATCGTCAGCATGACCAATCCGAAATCGGTGGCTTTCTTCGGCAGCATCTTTGCCCTCGTCATCCCGGCGCATGCGCCCGTCTGGCTCTATTGCGTCATCGCACTGAGCTGCTTCCTTCTTTCGGCCCTCTGGTACTGCGGCCTGGCCTTTTTCTTTTCGAACCCGCGCGTTTCCGCCGGTTTCCTGCGTTTCAAAGCCAGCATCGAGCGCGTGATGGGCGCTGCGCTGGTCCTGATCGGCGGCCGTCTGCTGTTGGTCCGCTGACGTCATCCAGGCTGACGGGGGCCAGTTCCTCGGTCAGGTCGCAGCCGAATCCGGCAATGCTTCATCGATGTCTTCGGGAATGAAGCCGCCGGTCTGGCGTTTCCACAGGCGGGCAAACAGGCCGTCGCCTTCGACCAGCTCGTCCGGCCTGCCCTCTTCCACGATCCGCCCGCGATCGAGCACGACGATCCGGTCCATCCTGGCGATTGTGGAAAGGCGGTGGGCGATGGCGATCACCGTCTTTCCCTCCATGACGAGGTTCAACCGCTCCTGGATGGCGGCTTCGGATTCGCTGTCGAGCGCGGACGTCGCTTCGTCGAGCACCAGGATCGGCGCGTCTTTCAGGAGAACGCGGGCGATCGCCACGCGTTGCCGCTGGCCGCCTGACAGTTTGATGCCGCGGTCGCCGACGAAGGCGTCGTAGCCCTTGCGGCCCTCGCTGTCAGCCAGATCGGCGATGAAGGCATCGGCGCTCGCCATCTTCGTCACCCGTTCGATCTCATCCCGCGTCGCCTCCGGGCGGCCGTAGCGGATATTGTCGCCGACCGACCGGTGCAGCAGGGCGACATCCTGCGCGATGACCCCGATCGCCCGGCGAAGACTGGACTGGGTGACGGAGCGGATATCCCGTCCGTCGATCAGGATCGCGCCGTCCTTGATGTCGTAGAAGCGCAGAAGCAGGTTTGCGAGCGTGGTCTTGCCGGCCCCGGAAAGACCGACCAGGCCCACCTTCTCGCCGGGCCGGACCGTCAGTGATAGGTCGTCGATGACGGGTTTGCCTGACTTATAGGCGAAGTGGAGGTTCTCGAAACGTATTTCGCCCCGCGGAACACTGAGCTCGGTCGCATCCGGCCGGTCGGTGATCGTCGGCGGTGTGGTCATCACGGGCATGGCGTCCTTGATCGTGCCGATCGCCTGGAAGATCTGCTGGCCCATCTGGAGGAAGACGAAGATCTGCGACGACAGCCGGTTGAGGATGTAGACCGCGCCCACGAACTCGCCGACCGTGAGGAAGCCTTTGACAAGGCCGGAAAATCCGATCGACAGCATGGTCAGCCACAGCAGCGTGTTGAGAATGACGACAGTCACTTCCGACGAGCGATAGATACGCTGCTCGCTGTGCTGCGTCTGCACGGTCTTCTGGATGATGCGGCGGATGGCGCCGGCCTCGCTGTCTTCGGCCGCAAACTGCTTGATCATCTGCATGTTGGTATAAAGATCGGTGATGGCGCCGGCGACCAGGCTGCGCTGCTTGGCGGTGCGGCGCGAGCGTTCGACGAAAACAGGCACGATCCTGGCGGTGAATGCAATGTTGAGCGCGATCCAGACGACGACAGGCAGGGCAAGCTGCCAGGCGAGCGCGCTCAGCAGGATCACGGAGCCCACCAGCTGCATTAGGAAGCGCGGGATGGACTGGAAACCGGCAAGGATCTGCTGCTGGACGGCGGAGGATACCTGCGAGAGGCGCGAGGCAACCTGGCCGGCATAGAGATCATGGAAGAAGGCAAGGTCTTGCCGCTCCACCGCCTTATGTCCCTGCCATTGAATGGCGGCCGGCATGCCGATGCCTAAAGTATGCGAGTTCAGCGTATTCAGCACGAACGACAGGATCGGCATCACAGGAAAGATCAGGAAGCCGAGAACGCTCAACAGCAGCCATTCATTGTGCAGGAAGGCGGCGGCGCCCTGTTGCGTCACGCCATCGACGATGACCGAAAGCCCCCAGACGATCGTCAGGTTGATCAACTCGAACACCATGGAGCAAAGCGCAAGCGCGATCAGCACGCCGCGGAACATCGAGATGAAGTGCAGGAGCACCGTCACCGGACCTTTGGAAGGCAGCGGCCGGTAGGGAATGTCGAGCGGCCGGATCAACGTTTCGAAGGGACGGTAGATCGCATCGGAAATCGACATGGGCCGCTCGGATCAAAATTGGGAGGAAGCGTGGACTCGGGCTACGCCAAGTCGCATCGGATCATCTTTCGGCTGCCATCTCAACTAGAAATTTTATAAATTGACCAAACGGGCTGGCGAGCGGGCGAATCGAGGCGCTTGAAAGCCCCAATTGCGGTCGCCGCGCGAGTGGGGCAGGATGCGCACCCTGAAGAAACCGCAGGATCGAAAAACTCATGCTGACGGGCTCATGTCATTGCGGCAAGGCAAGCTGGACGCTCGAAGGCGATCCCGGCTCGATCACCGCCTGCAACTGCAGCCTCTGCCGCCGCTACGGCACGCTCTGGGCCTATGATTACGAAGGAGAGCGTATCGCGCTCAGCGGAGAGACCGCCTCCTATACCCGCTCCGGCCGGGAGACGTCGTCCCTCGAAATCTTGTTCTGCCCATCCTGCGCCTGCGTCAGCTGGCGCGGCCTGCGGCTTCACAAGGATGGCCGCCGGCGCATGGCGGTCAACATGCGGCTTGCGCCGCCGGATCTCGTCGCCGATCTGCCCATCGATCAGTTCGACGGCTTGGAGACGTTCGAAGATCTTCCCACCAAAGGGCGCTGCGTGCGCGACCTCTGGTTCTGACAGCCTGATATCTCTTGGCGTCGGACGGGCGCCTCAGCCGCGCCGGGCCGCCTCGATCGCCGCGACATCGATCTTCCTCATCTTCATCATCGCATCGAAAGCACGCTTTGCCTCACCACCGCCTGCCGACAGCGCTTCGGAGAGGACGCGCGGCGTGATCTGCCAGGACAGACCCCATTTGTCCTTGCACCAGCCGCACTCGCTTTCCTGGCCGCCATTGCCGACGATGGCGTTCCAATAACGGTCGGTTTCCGCCTGATCGTCGGTGGCGATCTGGAACGAGAAAGCCTCGCTGTGTTTGAATGCGGGACCGCCATTCAGGCCGATACAGGCAATACCCGCCACGGTGAATTCAACAACCAGCACGTCGCCCTGCTTGCCATCGGGATAATCTCCCGGTGCCCGAATGACGGCGCCCACGGCACTGTCGGGAAACGTCGCCGCATAAAAGCGGGCCGCCGCCTCGGCGTCTTTGTCGTACCATACGCAGATCGTGTTCTTTGCCATTGCGCGGTCCTTTCGCTCTTCGTTTCGAATTTCCTCCGTGAAATAAGAGGCAAACCGTCTTTCTCCAGCCCACCGAAGCAATTTCCCGGTAGTGATCGCCGCGCGCTGCCGAGTGACCAAAAACGCCGGCAGCAGAAAACAGGGCTCGCATGGATCGCGCCAATTGCGGTCATCATCGATCTGTAGCATGACGGAGCTGCTACAACCGCCCTCTTCGGTCCAGCAGACTCGCTCATTGTTGATTGGCCGGCCTGGAACAACGCTGATGATTTACCTGCTTCGCCACGGCGAGACCATTTGGAACAGCTTGGGCCGCTTCCAAGGCCAGAAAGATTCATCGCTGACGGAGCGCGGTATCGAACAGGCCGACCAGGCCGCGAAGCTTCTGCAAAAGGAAGTTGCAGGCAACGAGCAGTCATTCCAACTCCAGGTCAGCCCGCTGGGCCGTACTCAGGAGACTGCGGCGCGCGTGAAACGGATATTGCCACTGGCGGCCCGCCTGGAACCACGGCTGATGGAGGTGACCATCGGCTGTTGGGATGGCATGACCAAGTTCGAGATCGACAACGAGTTTCCAGGAATGCTGGACGGATCCGACGCTTTTGATTGGTATTTCAAATCTCCCGACGGGGAAGGCTTTGATGCTGCCTGTGCCCGGGCGATGGACTGGCTCGCAGGCTCCCATGGACCGACAGTTGCGATTTCTCACGGGCTGTTTGGCAGATTGGTACGCGGTGTCTATTCTGGCCTTTCAAAGCGGGAAATGCTGGAACTGCCCGTTCCCCAAGACGGGTTCTATCGTCTTTGCGATGGTGAGTTCACTCTGGTAACCGCTTCGGCCGATACGATATCCGGCGTGATTGCATAACAAGGTCATGTCCCGGTGACCGTCGTAGTCCACCAAGGTTCATTGCCGGTTTATAGCGCGGCTTAATGTCGGAGATCGACATCCACCACTACATCAGAGCCGCGCACGCCTCACCCTTCCGGCCCCCGCGGGCCGCCTCAAAGTGACCTCTTTTGCCGCCGCATCACCGGCGGCGCGAGCCACCGGTGATGAAATTCTGGTTCGCCGCGACGCGGCTCTAGAACATATCCCGCCCGTCGCTGCGCGGGTCGCCATCGACGCGATGCGGCTCATAGAGGCCGCTCCGCGCTTTGCGCCGCCAGGGACGGGAAAGATCGCCGGGATTGTCGTCGATATCGGCGAGCGTTATCGCGGCCGTTCCATCCGTAGGGCATTGCGCCGCCCATCGGCCGCCAGGCGCGATGATCGCGGCAGAGGCAGGATCAGCCCGACCGGGATGGGCAGGGATCGAGAAACTGACCCAGTAACTATTGCTCGCCGCATGCCCTTGCGCCTCTGCGGCGAAAGACGGTTCAGTAGCCGGTGAACCGCCTGTCGTCGAGAACAGCACGCAATGGACGTCGAGCCGCTCGTATTCGCTGAAAATCTCCGGATAGTGGCATTCCATGCCGAGCGCGCAGCCAAAGCGGATGCCGTCGACCTCGAAGGTCACGGGGATCGACCCGGGCGTGTACATGAAGGAGATTTTGGTGTTGGACAGCAGGCGCTCGTCGTAACGCGTCACCACTTCGCCGCGGTCGGAGACGACATAGAGGCTGTTGTGCGGCCGGTGCAGCGCCGTCAGCGGATGCACCGAGCCGATGACCGCCCAGAGGCCGAGTTCACGCGCCAGCCTGCGTATTGCATCCAGTTCCTCACGAAGCACGCCCCATTCGAACCGTCGCCAATCGGACGGCCCAATCTCTCTCGGCCCGATTTCCGACATGATGCGCTTGTTGGGCGCTGACGTCGCCCCTTCGGGAAAGTGCACCAATCGTGCCCCCGCCTGCCGCGCCTGCCGCATCAAAAGGCAGATCTCCTGGCCGCTGCGGCGAAGCTTGTCGATGTCGCGGGGATCGTCTGCATGAGTGGTCTGCGCCACGGCGAGACGCAGGCGCCTCACCTCGGGCGCTGCGTCTTCCGCCGAGTTGGGCAGCAGATGTATGCGGGCGGCGGTATAGCATTCACCCGTCTTGGCGGCGCGCGCACGTACCCGCCGCTTGAAATTTCCATTCTCAGTCATATCAGGGCCTCTCACGTTCCGTGACATCGTTCCCCAGCAACAGGCCCGAAACATCAGGACCAAGGTAACGACCCGAGACAAAAGTCCCTTTGCCTCCGGTTGAAGACCCTGCTGGGGAAGGTCTGGAGAGGTTCGGCGTTAGGCCACGCCGAGTTGAAGATGCCGAGGCGCCCGCGATTCGTCAATTCGGGGGCGGCGAGGATCCTTCGGCGCCGAGGCCCTTAGTTCGGGTCTCCTTGACCCACCCGCCAAGGCGGATCGACGCGGTTCGATCCGGCAAAATAAAGGATGACGCGGTTGCCGCCGGGGTCGAACAGTTCCGCCTCGCGCCAGAGCCAGCTCTTGTCCTCGGGGCCGCTCACGAAGTGAAGGCCAGCCTCGCTAAGGCGGCCGACCGTCTCGTCCAGGCTCTCACACTCGAAATAGACTATGGTTCCCCCACCGCCGCTTTCGCCCTGATGCAGGGAGAAGGTGCTGTCTCCGTCCGGGCAGACGAAGCGCGCATAGCGCGGACGGGCATCAACGACCGGCCTCAGACCGAGGAGAGTGTAGAAGCTCCAGCCCAGATCGAGGTCAGGCATCGTAACGGTCACCTGGTTCAGGCGCATGATCTATCCTCCTCGGCGGAGTTCGCCCAAAACTGTGCGATGGTTCCGTGGCCGCGACATCCATAAAAACAAAGACCTGAATTCATCGCATGAATCAAATTCTGAGCGGCACGCTTTTTGTGTCCTTGCCACAAAACTCGTGTCAGACTGCAGCAAGCTGCGCATCGCCGGCGCGCCGAACGAAAGGGCCGAACCATGCATAAATTCACCGTTACCCTCACCCGGGAGATCGAGGCCGATACCGCCGAGGAGGCAGCGCTGCTCCTCTATCAGGAACTATCAAAGGGACCGGTTCCCGACCGCTACGCGGTCACCGACGAGACAAGGGTGACCACAGAGGTGAAGCTGGATCGGGAAAAGGCGGATGAATTCGCCAGCATCGATCACACCGCCGACCCCGGCAACTGGTAAGGGCGAGACGTTCACGGGGAGGAACGGAGGAGGCCCCCGCTTTGCGCCGGAAGCGGAAGTGCGGTAGTTGCAGATCCCCTTCTTCGGCGCGAACGCCGGATAAGAACAGCCCTACATCGGCAATATCGCAGCAAGGAAAGTCTGTGACATCACCAATTAGAATAGCGGTCGCCGGCGCGAACGGCCGCATGGGTCGCGCCATCCTGCCGCTGCTGGCGGCCGATCCGGTTTTCGCGGTCGTCGGCGGCATCGGTCGTCCCGGCTCCATCGGTGAAGGGCTGATCGAGCGTTCGGCCGCGATCGCGACCGCCGACGTGATCCTGGATTTCACCACGGGACGTGCCGCCGCCGAACTTGCCGGCTTGTGTGCCTCGGCCGGCGGACCGGCCCTGGTGATCGGGGCGACGGGTTTCGAGTCGGATGAACTCGAACGGATATCAGAGGCCGCCCGGACGATTCCGATCCTGCGCTCCGGCAATTTCTCCATCGGCCTCAACATGCTGCTCGGCCTCGTTGCCCAGGCCGCCCGCGCCCTTCCCGCGCAGGGCTGGGATATCGAAATCCTCGAAGCCCACCATAACAGGAAGATCGACGCACCGTCCGGCACGGCGCTGATGCTCGGTGAAGCCGCCGCCGAAGGCCGCGGCGTTTCCCTCGCCTCCGTCGAGCGGCGCGGGCGCGACGGCATCACCGGCGAGCGGCCACCCGGCGAGATCGGCTTCGCCGTCCTGCGCGCAGGCGGGCTCGTCGGAGAACACAGCGTACTGTTTGCCGCCGCCGAAGAAGTCGTGACACTTTCGCATTCGGCTCTCGATCGCGGCATGTTTGCCCGCGGCGCCCTTGCCGCCGCCCGCTGGGTGGCGGGACGCCCGCCCGGCGAATACGGCATGCAGGATGTCCTGGGTTTGGGGTGAACGGACAGTGTGAACAGAGGCTTGAGGCTCGTCCTTGAATCAAATTCTAAGCGCATCTCTGGTTGCGCACGGCCTCCAAGAGAGCCTCATCTGAGGCGCCCCGTGAGGGGCCTCGAAGGACGAGGCGGGTGACATCCAGCATCAAAACGAAGGCTTAAATCCCGCCCTTGATCAAAATCTACGCCGGCATCCCTAACCTATCGAGGATTGCCGAAGCGACGACCACTTCGGTTCCGGCGAGACCGACCGAGCAAAACAGCGTCGTCTCCCCAGATGATCCTCGCCCGGCCGCCTTCCCGGCAATGATGTCGGCAAGATCGGCCATGCGATCGTCTTTGCCGGAGCCGGCGAGGAAAAAGGGCGACGCGTAGGCGCGGGTCTGCTCGGGAGAATCCGTCGCAATCACCGCTGCGGCATCGGCGATATCAAGGCCGAGTTCGTATCCCTGAAGCGTTTTCGGGCCGACGGTGTTGACGTGCACGCCGGGCTTCAGATCACGCGCATGGATGACAGGCGTTTGGCTCGTCGTCGCACAGATGACGATGTCGGCAGCCTCGACGGCTTCGCGGGCGCTGCCGACAGGCTCCACCTCCAGCCCCAGGGCAATCTGCATCTCGCTTGCGAAGGCGGAGCGATTTTTCTCGTCGCGGCTGTAGACGCGGGCGCGATCCAGCTTTCGAACGGCGGTGGCCGCGGCAAGCTGGGTTCGCGCTTGCGCTCCGCTGCCAAGAATTCCGACGATCCTGGCGCTGGGCGCGCTGAGATGGCGGACGGCGAGACCTCCGATGGCACCGGTCCTGAGGTTGCCGAGGCGCTCCCCGAGAATGATGCCCTTGAGCTTGGCGTCATCGGCCGACCACACCGCGACGATCTGCGAATGCTCCGCCCCGTCGAATGTTTCGTACACGCGGAAACCCGCGAGCGGTTTGTCGCCGAGGATACCGCCGACGGTGAAGACGAGATCGCCTCGATTGGAAAAGGACACATGATGCCGGGGCGGAGAGACCAGGCTATTGCCGGCTCTCGCGAGAAAAGCGGTCTCGAGTGCATCAATCGCCACGCCCATCAACGCACTGCCGACCAGATCCTCGTCTCTCAGAATTTTCGTCACGGCGAACCTCCAGCCTATTCCGGCATGCTGCGACCCCAACCGCGCTTGAGGTCAATAGAGGAGGGAAAGCGGTTGTTCTGAAAGGTCGCGACCCGCTTTAGGTGACCAGACGGCGGGCCATGATAACGTCGTCGATCTCCCTGCCCTCTTCCAGAACCCCGGCCGGAATCCTGCCGACCTCGGAGAAGCCCTGCCGCTGATAAAACCGGATCGCCGCCGGGTTCTCGGCGCTGACGAAGAGTTCCAGCTGCCGGATGCCGATATGGCGCGCATGATCGGAAACAACATCGAGCAGCCTCCCGGCAAGACCGGTGCCGCGCAGGCTCCTTCCGATGTAGACCATGATGATCGTCGCGCGATGGGCCATCTTGCTCGACCGCTGCCGCACCAGGCCCATTATGCCGACGGGCTCATTATCCTGAAACGCAATGAAAACCGGCTCGCTCAGGCGGCTGCGCCACTCCTCGAGGGAAAGAGCCGCCCAGTCTTCGTAGCGGCTGGCAAAGCAGGAGGGTTCGGTGCGAAGCGCTTCCAGACGGATGCGCCGGAAAGCCTCCACCTCGCCTGGCTGGATTTGCCTGATCGTCACGCCGATTGCATCCATTCGGGAAACCTCCTGGGATATCTCAGCTATCGTCATTGCAGAGGGCTCCAGCCGATGCAAGCGGCGGTGACGACTTCGATTCCGGCTCTTATTGCGCCACCCGTCACGTCGGCGCCTAAGAGAGCCTCATCGTGAGGCGCCTCGCACAGAGCATTGAAGGACGAGGCGGGTGCGCGGACGGCTGAAGAATGCAGGGGGAAGTGCTGAAGAGTGTCCTTCGACGCTCCGCCCTTTCAGGCCCCGCGATTCAGAATGAGGAGAGGTGCCACACCCAAAATAGCGGGCGCCAGCGCCCATTACTGCGCTGGAGTTCCGACCCGGCCGCCTTTCCGGACGCCCGATTGATCGGACGGTCCGACAGTCGGTTGGTTCGTCGGCCTGAGGTCCCATTGAGCGGGCGGCCGGACGGCTGGTGGGTTGGTCGCTGGGTCAGGGGTCGACCCCACAACCAGGTCATCAGCTTGCTCGCTCGCCCCGGTCGCCGACCAGCCAGATTGGTCGCTCCGCGTGCCCATCTTGAAGGGTGCAACCTGCTGGACAATGGCGAGAAGAACTATCCCTACCATCATGCACAACAGCGTATAGAGAACGAAATACTTCAGTGCATATCCCTCGCTCATTGGCATAGCGTCCTTGGCAGTAGCGCGATTGATATTTCCCCATCATTGAATGATACTTTCATAAAAGGCAATAGATTTTAAATAAACCCAATAAAATTCAGAAATAAACAACGTCGTATAATGTAGTTATTGGCGAGTTGCAGGAAATATCTCCCGCACCGCTCGATTTATCTTGGATATCCCGGCAAAGGCGAGCCGAGCGTCAACGATGGCTGCCGCGCGCTTCCGACTGGAAATCGTTAATGCGCCGCCGGAGCTCACGCAATTTTACATCGATGCCGCCCTCCCCAGGATCGCCTTGATGGATGCCGGCGCGCCGGCGCAATGCTGCAAGGTTCCGCGGCGTCCAGGATCGACCTTATGTTCGCTGCCAAGACAGCGTCGGCAATATCGGCTAGACTGCCTGCACCGACACCCTGCCTCGAGGGGCGCCCAGGGCGAACGGTCGGCGGCAGGGGGATCCGCATGTCGGCAATTGCATCTCTGTTTCAGGAAGCCGCCCGGCTTGCGGCGGAGTTTCGGCAGGTAGCGCCTTCCCGCCATATGCCCACTCACGACTACGCAACCTCGCTTGTCTCCTTTGACGAGCCGCTGCCAACGGCCGGTTCCGATATGCTCGATGTCATCAGGCTGCTCTCAGATGGAGCCGAACCCGGGCTGCATGCAACCACCGGCCCACGCTTCTTCGGCTGGGTCATCGGCGGCTCGCATCCCGTCGGCGTTGCAGCCGATTTCCTCACCAGCGCCTGGGGCCAGAATGCCGGAAACCATACCGCCGCCCCGGCCGCAGCCGCCGTCGAGACCGTCGCTGCGAAATGGCTTCTCGATCTCCTGAAGCTTCCGGCCGAATGCTCGGTCGGCTTCGTCACGGGGGCGACGGTCGCGAACTTCACCTGTCTTGCCGCCGCGCGCGGCGAGGTGCTGCGCCAAGCCGGCTGGGATGCCGATGCCAACGGTCTGTTCGGCGCGCCTGAGATCACCGTGCTGATCGGTGACGACGCTCACACCACGGTGTTCTCCGCGCTGCAATTCCTGGGCCTCGGTCATGATCGCGTGCTGCGCGTGCGCACCGATCCGGTAGGACGGATAGACCCGGCCGCGCTGGCGGGCGCGCTCGATACGGTCTCTGGTCCCGTCATCGCCATTCTCCAGGCGGGGCAGATCAATACCGGCGCATTCGACGATTTCGCCGCCATCATTCCGCTGTTGAAGGCGAAGCGCGCCTGGGTGCATATCGACGGCGCCTTCGGCCTCTGGGCGCAGGCGTCGGCGAAGACCAGCCATCTCAGCCGCGGCATCGAAGCCGCCGACAGCTGGGCGACCGACGGCCACAAATGGCTGCAGACGCCCTATGATTGCGGCTATGCGATCGTCCGTAACGAAATCGCTCATCGCCGCGCCATGACGATCGCCGCAAGCTATCTGCCGCTCGCCGGTGAAGGTGAGCGCGATCCTTCCCATTACGTGCCGGAGCTATCCAGAAGGGCGCGCGGCTTTGCCACCTGGGCGATGCTGAAACATCTCGGCCGTGAAGGTGTGGCCGCCCTCATCGACCAGTGCTGCACTTCGGCGCGGCTGGCGGCCGACCTGCTCGCCCGCGAACCCGGCATCGCCATTCTGAACGAGGTCACGCTGAACCAGCTCGTCATCCGCTTCGGGGCCGGCCGCCCGGAAGAAGAAGGCGATGCCCTGACCCGAAAGACGATCGAGAAGATCCAGGCGGACGGCCTGATCTTCGCCGGCGGCGCCAAATGGCACGGCCGCGACGTGCTGCGCCTCTCCGTCACCAATTTTCAAACGACATCGGATCAGGCGCAACTCGCCGCCCGAAGCATCATCGCCGCGTTCGAGAGTGCCAGCCGGGGGTAATGCAGCCCGAATGCCCGCACGAAGCCCAGGCCATTAATGAAAATGTGGAATAGTTCCTGTCGCAATCATGAGGTTCATGACAGGCCCCGCGCGTTCCAGTATTGCCGGAGAATCAAACGAGATCTGAAGGTGTCCAACCTCAATGATCCCAGTCCTATTGGAAACGAAAAACATGTTTAAGAATAGCCTTGCTTCATTGTTCATTGCCACCCTTCTGCCTGTTTCAGTTCACGCAGCCGATTGTCCGTCTTCTGACACCGCCAATAAGGGCTTTGTGCTGGAAAATAACGGCGCGCGGAGCGAGTTCCGCAAGGCGGAAGGGCAGATCGTTAAGACCGTCAATCATTTCAGCGGTTCACCGCAGCAGACGGTGTTTTCCTTTGCAGGCCTGTTCGATCTGGCCCGCTTCAGCAAAAACGAACAATATGCGATGCACCCCCTGTCCGATTTGAGCCACACCCTGCCGCTCAAGAAAGGCGCTCGAATCAAGGTCGCTTTCTTGCCGCTTGGCCCGGACGAGCATGCGGATACGCTCTGGAGCCTGGAACTGACCGTCGCCGGCCAGGAGAGCTTCAGTCTCGGCGAATGCACATACAAGGTGCTGAGGATCAAGCAGGTGATCAAGAGAGGCGACGAGCAGGTCGACATTCTGAGCGTGCTCTATTCGCCCGACCTCCAGGCCACTTTGGCGAAGGTCTATGACGAAGGCACAGCCAACGAGTACACATCCCGCTACGACAGGATCCAGTCGCTGACGCAGTGACGCATGCGGCGGCTTTTTTCAAAACGGCTACGACTTCTCTTCCGGGTTGAGGAATTCAGGCGCATGAAAATTCAGCTATCCCCTACGGTTCTTTGTCTTTGTGGGGCTCTGGCGGCGCACTCCGTCAGCGCCGATGATGTCAATCCTGTAACGATCACGGACCCGTCAGCCGAACCGGTCTGCAAGGTCCTGATGGATGCACTCAATGGCATCAAGGCATCCGGCTACCACGAAACCGTATTTGGTCGGGCAAAAGACGGAAAAGACGAGGAATACGTACAGATCATACACGCGGATGGCCGAGATTTCGTCAGATATTACGACACATTGAACTGGTTGAGGTTTCCGCGTGAGCCAAACAAAACAAGATTCTTGAACTGCGAACCAGTCGGCAACGCCTCCGAGTTTCATTATGTTGCGATTTGGCAAAAATATCCTCACGGTACCAGAGCCGAAATCTGGCTGACACCTGACGGTAAGAAGCTTCAGAAGCTCATCCGCCACTTCGGTGAAGATCAAATGCTGTTTCCTTTCCAGTACGATCAGAAATCGGTTCCTTTCCAGACGGTTACATCGGTCTTCGATTATGACGCCGGCAGTATACAGATTCCGCCGGAGATCCTGATCATCAACGCTTCCACAATCGAGGACGATTCCTTCGGGCCTCACTGGATTATCCCCGATCACGACATTTCAAATCGACCGGAATGAAAGACAAACACGCATAGAGGAAACAGGCTGTATGCCGCGGCCAAGACAGGCGCCATCGTGGTGACAGTGCTGGTTTCGATCTGCGCGACGCTCTTTTCCATCCCGCGCTTTCACCGGACGCTGTCAAACTGGATTTCGATGATCGTCGAAGCGAGGCTGACGATCGAGGCCTTCGGGGAGCCGATGGCATCGCTGGAGGTGGCAGAGGCCGAGCCCGTCGTCGCCGACACCCGCATCGCGCCGATCTTCCTGCATATCAGGGCGCGCAAACTTTAACGCGCCGTCATCGACGTTTGGAAGGACGTTTTTCACTGGCGCTGACGCACGCGGCTTCACCGCAGACAAGCCGGCATCATCGTCGCACCGCCACGACCGAACTGGCGCGATACCTCGACAGTTGCACCCGGTTGGATTGATTGCCGCCGAACAGGTAGACGAACTGCCGGCGCTGGTCGATGTGATCGAAAAGGCTCACATGAAAGCGCCTGCCGGTGCGGATCACCACGACATCCCCCCGCCTGGCGGCGCGAAAGAACACCGGCTTTCCGAAATTCCTCCAGGACGCCGCCATGTTGGGGTTGGGGGGCGGCTGCCGCGAAGATCGCTTGGCGACAAAGGCCAGGAACGCACCGCACCACGATACCTTGCGGGGATTGATGCTGAGGAAGGAGATGGAGCGTTCGTGCATGCTCTTGTACTTGGATGCCGTGCCCAGCATGTCCGCCTCACAGGGCACGGCAAGCACCGTGAGGACGATGACGAGAATAACCTTCATAGTTACCCACCATTGTTTGTATAACGCTGAAATTCCGAAATGTGGCGAAGAATAAAACAGGCGCGGCAACGTAGATGCCAATTATGGCGTGATTTAGAAACAACTAATACTGGCATTTTGACGGCGGCAATTTGTTCGAATCGAGGCGCGGATAGACTGCAGGCGCGTCTCCCTTGCGGCCGGACACGACCGTCGAAAATCCCGCAAAACAGAGGTTCTGCGAGCCGGAAAGGCTAAGCTTTCGCTATCCGAACCGGGTTCTTTCGGAGCAGATGAACCGCACCCGCAAGTGATTGAGCAACAAGATCATTCGCCAAAGAGTTGACATCGGCGCGCGACCCTGGTCATCACCCATACGGGCTATACTTTCTACGACTACAAATAATACTTGGATACGGCGGGAAATACATCGCACCGCCCCATCCGCCGACGAAAGCCGATGGCCCACCTCCCTGCCGGTTGCGGATATGAACGCTCCGCGACAGCGGACGGGCCGGTGCGGCGTATCAACCGTGTGGTTGTACCGGGTCGGGCTGGCCTGTGATGGCGGCAGGATCAGCGGCAAGAGCCCTGGTGAGCAGAAGTGCGGCGGCGAGAACAGGGACGACCGCCCAGTAGGAAAAGCGGATGCCGACGTGTTCGGCAACGAATCCGAGCAGCGGCGGCCCGGCAAAAAACACGAGAAACGTCGTCTGCCCGAGTGCTGCAACGCTGACCGCTGCAGGTCTATCCGTGCGCCGGGCCGCAGCCGAGATGGTAAGCGGATAGACCGATGAGCAGCCGATCCCCGTCACGCCGAAGCCCGCAAGCGCGACAACAGGATGCGTCGCCGTCGCAACCATCACAACACCGATGGCCGTGATTCCAAGGAGGGTTATGGCGACGGGGCGGGGATTGAAGCGGTCGATGACGGGGTCCATGCCGAGCCGCCCGATGGCGATCAGCAAGGAGAAGACGGTCACGCCAAGCCCGCCGACGAATGGTTCGACGGCAAAAACGTCCCGCATATAGATCGCCGACCAATCGACGCTTGCGCCTTCGGCAAGAAGCGGAGCTGCGCCGACGAGGCAGAGGGGCAGCAGCCCGACGGTGGGAAAGGCGATAAGCGGCGCATGTCCGGGGTGAGCATCGCGCCGCTTGGGGGCATTCTCGATCCCGGAGAAAACGATCGATCCGGCAATCAAGACAATGACGAGGATGAGGAAAGTATGCAGTTCGATGGACACGGCAGCCTGCCGCATGCCGGCGGCAACAAGGGCGGTGAGGCAGAAGCCGAGGCTCCACATGCCGTGAGCCCGGCTCATGATGCGGTACCCAAGCAGCGCCTCATGGCGATCGGTTTCGATATTGGCGTTGATCTCGAATGCCCCGGTGAAAATGCCGGCAATGAAGAACAACGGCACTGCCGACGGAGCCGAAGGCATCCAGGGGATCAGTGCCAAAAACAGCGACGCGCCGAAGACAGTGACGAAGGCGGTTCTGCGCGCACCAAGCCTCTCGATGAACTTCACCGAGAAGGTCAGACCGCAGAGAACGCCTAAGGACAACACAGCGAGCAAAAGGCCGAGTTCTCCTTCGGCAAGGCCGAACTTGCGCTGGAGGTCGGGCAGCCGCGAAAGAAACGCACCGACGGAAAGGGCCACGGCAAATTGAATGAAGAAAATGCGATCATGCGGCTTCATCTCGGGACTTGCTCCGATTGGGGCGGGATTGAAGTCCAGGCATCCGAGCGGCATAGCCGGATATTCCGACGAAATGGCGACCGGCCCCCAAACCGCGGTTCCCGGTTATCTCCCACCGTTGCTGACAGTTCCTGTCAGCACGCTGATCCCCCCGGCCGGTCCACGAGAGGTGGCGGCCACCAGAAGCGTCGCCGGTCCAACCGCTTAAGACGTCACTCGGGGATTCTGCCCTCTTTCCTCGCCTCCACCCCTCACAAAAAATTCGCACCCGCATCAATTTACTTGCCGTTCTGCAATGCGGCATATGTTTGTGTTCATGGCCAGGTGGCATGAGCGGGGAACCATGACGTCGACACATGCAGACAAGACGGGTGAAGGTGCCAGCCGAAAGGGCTTTGTCGGACTGGTCGTCGGCGCGATCGGCGTCGTCTATGGCGATATCGGCACCAGCCCGCTCTATGCCCTTCGTGAGGCACTGAGGCCCTTTGCCGCCGACGGCGTGCACGAGGCCGAGGTCATCGGGCTCATTTCGCTGATGGTCTGGACGCTGACGATCATTGTGACCTTCAAATATGTGCTCTTCCTTCTCAGGGCGGACAATGACGGCGAAGGCGGCACGCTTTCGCTTCTCGCCCTCCTGATGAAGAAGATGGGGCGAAACGTACCCGTGCTCTTCTTCGCCGGCTTGATCGGAGCGGCCCTCTTCATCGGCGATGCGATGATCACGCCTGCCCTGTCGGTGATGTCGGCGCTCGAAGGCCTGAAGCTGGTTACCCCGGCCTTTGCGGACTACGTCCCGCTTGCGTCGGCTGCGATTATGATCGTTCTCTTTGGCGTTCAGTCGCGGGGAACTGCTGCCGTCTCGATGTTTTTCGGGCCGATCACGGTGTTGTGGTTTCTGGCGATGGCGGCGGGCGGTCTGATCCATATCGGTGACGACTGGACGATTCTGGAGGCGCTCAATCCGGTCAATGCATTCCTGTTCCTCACCCATGCCGGCACTATCGGCCTGATCGTGCTCGGCGCCGTCTTTCTGACCGTCACCGGCTGCGAAGCGCTCTATGCCGATCTCGGGCATTTCGGGCGCCGGCCGATCCAGACGGCATGGTTCGTGCTCGTCTTTCCGGCATTGCTCCTCAACTATCTCGGACAAGGCGCGCTCGTTCTCGCCCATCCCGAAACGGCTGCCAATCCGTTCTTTCTGATGTATCCTGATTGGGCCTTGCTGCCGGTGGTTCTGCTGGCGACGATGGCGACGATCATCGCCAGCCAGGCTGTCATAACAGGTGCGTTTTCGCTGGCCCGCTCGGCGGTTCACCTCGGCTTCCTGCCGCGGCTGCGGATCAAGTTCACCTCCGAGACCAACACCGGCCAGATCTACGTGCCAAGCGTCAATCTTCTCCTCCTGGTCGGCGTCTTGATGCTGATCTTTTCCTTCGGCGACTCCGAGTCGCTGGCGACGGCCTACGGTATCTCGGTGACCGGAACCATGGTCATCTCGACCATGCTGGTCTTCCAGTTCCTCCGCGCCGTCTGGGGCTACTCCCTCGTGCTCGCCGCTGCCCTGCTGCTGCCGCTCTTCATCATCGAAGTCCTGTTCCTGGCGGCCAACCTCTTGAAGATCTACGATGGCGGCTGGGTTCCGGTCGCCCTTGCGCTGGCGATCATGATCCTGATGTGGACATGGACCCGCGGGCAGGCCTATCTGAAGAGACTGCGCGCCAACAATGAAATCCCGCTCGATTCCTTCATCAGATCGATCGAGCGAAAGTCGGACCATTCACCGGTCACCGTTCCGGGAACGGCAGTCTTCCTGACCAGCGTCCCGGATCGGACGCCGAATGTTCTGCTCCACAATCTCAAGCACAACCACGTGCTCCACCAACAGAACGTCATCCTGACCGTCTGGACCGAAGACGAACCTTATGTCCCCGACAGCAGGCGCATCAAGATCAGCCAGCTCTCGCCACGCTTCGTGCGCCTTGATCTCACTTTCGGCTTCATGGACGACCCTGATGTCACCAGGGCGCTGGCGCTCTGCCGGGAGGGAGGTTTCAAGTTCGAGATCATGAAGACCTCCTTCTATCTCGGCCGCCGGAACCTCGTGAGGACACCGAACACCGGCCTGCCCGGCTGGCAGGAGCGCATATTCATGGTATTGGAAGGCTTGGCGATCGATCCCTCCGATTACTTCAACCTGCCGTCAAACCGCGTCGTCGAACTCGGCGAACAGATCGCCATTTAGAGCGGGATGCCGGAGGCGGAGAATTGCAGCGGCGTGCACGTCAGGCCTTGGCCGAGATCGCGCTCAATTCCTCGAGATCAAGATCCCGTTCCAGCTCGTCCAGCGTCTCGTCATCGATGTCGCCGGCGCGGTGGAGGCGAATGAGTTCACGACGCCCTGTCGCAACCGCTTCGAGAACGACGTCAAAATGAGCATGGAGCAGCGGCACGTAATGCTCGGTTCTCTCGGCATAGTCGACGATCGCTGTCGCCCTGCGCTGATAGCGCTCCAGCAATTGCGGGTGGATGAGCTTTCCCTCTGCGTCATAGGCCAGGTTTTGGACGATCCCGAACTGCACCTGCGCCATGGCGGCTTCGGCCTGGCTCATGGTCAGACGCGCTCTTTCCGTCTCCGGCGCCAGCCGCACCCAGGCAATCACCCGCCCTAATGTGGTGCCCTGCACGAGCACGGTTCCGAGAATGACGGCAAAGGACGTGGCAAGGATGAAGTCACGGCCCGGGAAACCCTCGGGCAGGCTCAGCGCCAAGGCGAGCGTAACTACCCCGCGCACACCTGCCCAGCTTAGAACGGTCGCCCCGCCTGCTCCGAGCGGCCGGGCACGGGTGAACCCCAGCGCGGCACATGACCTCATGACGAGATCGGAGGCAAAGACCCACGCAAACCGCGCAGCCACGAGTGCCACAATGATTGCCAGCATCGGCAGACCCATTGTCGCGATCACGGTGGTGAAGCCGCCGCCGCGTTCGACGACGTCCCGCAGCGACAGCCCGATCAGTGTGAAGACCGCCGCTTCCATCAGGAAGATCATCACCGTCCAGAACGACGTGCCGCGCATGCGCGTCGCCGCTGAAAAGACCGTGTGCTGATGCCAGGAAGCGATCAGCCCGGTGCTGACGGTGGCGATGACGCCGGAGACATGCAGCAGTTCGCCCAACAGATAGGAAATCCAGCCGAGCAGCACGGTGGCCGCGATGATCAGATAATCGTCGCCGAGATGGCGGATGAGTTTGACCCATGCCAATCCGACCGCGATGCCGACGACGGCGCCGCCCAGCGCCAGCACGAAGAAACTGCCGACGGCTTCACCTGCGCTGAAAGCGCCTGTCGCGGCGGCGGCAACGGCAAAACGGAAGAGTACCAGGCCGCTCGCATCGTTGAGCAGGCTCTCGCCTTCCAGCAGAATCTGCAGCCGCCGTGGCAATCGTACGCGCTCCAGCACGGCACGCGCCGAAACCGCGTCCGGCGGCGCAACGATCGCGCCCAGTGCCGCGCAGGCGCCCCAGGGGAGTGACGGAAAGATAAGGTGGGCGACAACGGCCACGACGATGCAGGTGAAGAATACCGCGCCGACGGCAAGCGAAGCGATGCCGATCATATGCCGCCGCAGCCGCGACAGCGCGATCGACCAGGCGCCATCCATCAACAGCGGCGGCAGGAAGATAACCAGCACCAGCTCGGGATCGACCGATATCGCCGGCAGCCCCGGCACGAACGCCAGCAAAGCACCACCGGTCAACAGCGCGACGGACGGCGGCAGGCCGAGCCTATGGGCGGCATATTGCAGCGCGATGATCGCGAGAAACATCGCGATAACGAGCTCGAATAAGTGTGTTGGTTCCATGTGCCCCGCCCTGGCTCAGCAACGAATGTCGGATGGCTGCCGCAAAGAATTACAGCGACCTTACGCATCTGAAAAGACGCTACGCGCTGTAAAGGCTGCATGACCGGGAATGGCGAGTTTTGGAGACTTTGGCTCTCTCTGCCCTCCATCATTGACTGGAATTCATTGGAGTTTCCTGCGCATCCTCCTTACACGCAGTGCCTTCGAGAAAGGAAGACTCATGCAAAGGCGAACCCTGGTGCTTGGAGGTGCGACCATCGTCGCCTCGACCGTGGCTGCGGCGGCGATCTGGCCACGGCGGCATATCACCGTTGCCGCCAGGACATTCGACTGGAAGGGGACGGATTTCCTGAGCGGCGGCACAAAGTCGGTCACATTGGAAAAATTGCCTGCGCCGCTCTTCCGCAGCCGTCCGAATTGCATCGTGACATCAGCCCAAACCCTTGGCCCCTGCCATGTCAACAATATTCCGGCCCGCCAGGACGTCTCGGAAGGAAAGGCCGGGCTGCCGTTGCGGCTGGCCGTCCGCATCGTCCATGCCGCCGATTGCCGGCCGGTCGAGAGCGCCGATATCGAAATCTGGCATACCGATCATCGTGGCATCTATTCCGGCCGCGAGGCGGCCGAAATGTGTACGCTCGGCGATGCCGAGGCAATCAGCGGCCTCGCCTTTCGCGGGCGCCAACTGACGGATGCTGAGGGGCAGGCAAGCTTCCTGACGGCCTATCCCGGATGGTACCAGGGCCGCACGCCACATGTTCACTGCCGCATCCTCGTCGACGGCAAGGAGCTTCTCGTCAGCCAGATCTATTTCGACGATACGCTGAGCGACATCATCTATGGCGAGCATCCGGACTATCTCGGACGTCCTACCCGCGATACCCGCAACGAAGCGGACGGCATCATCCCGCAAGACGCCGCCGATCACATATTCGACTTCGACAAGCTCGACGGTGGCGTGCTGTCCGCCACCATCACGATCGGCCTCTCTTCCTGAGCGGATAGCGCAGGAGAAAGTCGCCAATCACCAGCCGCTGACCCTGCCGGACTTCCTCCATCATCGAGTTTTTAAACGGCGACTTTGCATCCGGCATGAAACCAGATGCAGCATTCCTGCGTACCAACTCTCGACAGCGGAATACAGGCAGCGAGGGTTGATGGCATGGTCAGAAAAGTAGGCGTGGCACACATCGTCCGGCAAATCGCCGAACAGGGGCTGGCCAGGCTGATGATGAGGCTGCCCGCAACGCGGGCAACGATCAGGGCCGCCGCGGCAAGCCAACCCCATCTTTACGAACTCTGCGGAGCCTATGGCGAGGCCTGCGCCGTTCTTGATCGCATGCGCAAGGATAGGTCGGCCGACCCGGCGATCGTCACCGAATACGAGATCATCTGTGCGGAAATCGAAATCGACGTCACCAGGATCCTGCTCGGCGGCCGATGAGTTTGCCGCCGCTATCCCTGTCAGGTCAGCACACCGTCCACATCGATGGAGATGCTCAGCGTATCCGTATCGAAATGATGCGCGGCCCCGTCCGAAATCTTATAATAGAACGTCTCGCTCACATCTCCGCTAAGCCCGGCAAGCTTCGCCGCGTCGAGCGTGTAGCTGTAGTCGCCATGATCGTCGACATGGATGCTGCCGTATTGGCCGGTCAGCGTCAGGCCGTTCTTGCCGACGACTTCGCCGTCGAAGCGGCGCAGCAGCAGGATCCCATTGGCCGAACTGTCGTTTTCAAGGAGATTGCCGTGATGGGCGGCATCCATGTCGGCTGAGATCTTCAAACTGTCATGGGCTGCGACGATTGTCGGAACCGTGTCCGCATGCGCTGTATCGCCGGCAGCGTGACTATCGAGGCTAACAAACAGGGCGTCAGCCTCGTCGAGCGTTGTGTTGTTGCTGACGGGAAAGGTGTTCGCGGCGATGATGGCAGGGGATATGCTGTAGGGCGTGACATCGCTGGCGATGACATTGTCGTGGAAAGCTCCGGATGCAGGCCTGTCGACCTTCAGCGCCGCCTGCGACAGGTCGTCGAAAACGTTGTTGTGAATATCGATATCTTCACGAACGTAACTGGTGGTGCCGGCAGAGCTGACCACCACGCCCCATACGCCGTCATGGATGTAATTGCCTGAGATATCATAGTCCCTCGTGTCGCCCTGGTCGCCGAGGCCGACGGCGTAGGACCAGCTGTAGCCGCCATATCCCGAAATGTCGTTGTCGTGGATGGCGATATTCGTGCCCGCCTGAGCGCTAACCCCGAAGCCGCCGCCAACCAGCGTATTGTCCTCGATCACCGCATTCACAGGCCGGATGAGCGTCAGCACGCCCTTAGGGCTAATGGCGCCCGTCTGGTCGAGAACATTGCCGCTGATCAGGATGTTGCTGCTGTCGTTCATCTGCACGGCATCTGCCGTGGTGCCGTGGGCGTTGGTGACAGTGTTGTTGAGAAGGGTGACGCCGTTGATCTTCTCGATCCAGACGCCGTCGCCGTTCACGTCGTTGATCGTGCTGTTTTCGATGGTGATGTTCGAGCCCGTCCGAAAGGTGACCGAACCGGACTTGCCTGCCAAGCCGGTGTGATCGACCTCGACATTGCGCACCGTCCAGTTCGAGACATAGCCGCCATAAATGGCGGCACCGCCGGTATCCGAGATCTTGATGTTCTCGATGACGATGTTCGACGCATAAAGGCTGTGAATGCCGTCGCCGGGACTATGAATGACCGGCGCATCGCCGATCCCGTAGCTGCCGATGGTAATCGGGGCGCTGACGGTGCCGGAATATTTCAGGTCGAGCTGGTCGTTATACACGCTGCCTGCAGCGAGCAGCACGGTGTCGCCGGGCTGCAGCTTCAAATTTTCCACCGCCCAGAAGGATGCAAAGGGCGCATCCTCGCTCGTGCCAGCGTTGCTGTTGGCGCCTGTCGCCGAGTTCACGTAATAGACTGTCATATCGCCATATGCTCGCATTGTCGCGCAGCCGTGTGGGGATCAGCTGCGATCAGTGGATCGGATGCGGCCGGGGCGAAAGGCCATAAGACAATCTTCTATTGTCATTACGGCGGTAGACAGGCTGTGGCCTGCGATGCTCCCGAGAAGCCTGGCGGTGGCTGCATCCTCAACAATACAACTTAAGAGAAAATAGTCTATAAAATAGCGACCGAAAGGTGAATGAAACGGTAACGGACCGTTTTGCAATTAACGTCAGGGGATGGCCGCCCGCCCTCGCCCTTCAACGCTCCTCACGGGGCGCGCTTCAGGATGAGGGCGGAGGGAGACCGTCCCCTAACCTCAGCTCAGCAAGCCATCCATGTGGATGAAGACGGTCAGCGTATCCGCGTCGCTGTGATGGGAGGTTCCATCGTCTATGCGGTAGCTGAAGGACTCGCTCACATGTCCGCTATGGTCGTCGGGGAGCTTCGTTTCATCGAGCGTGTAGGCGTAGTTGCCTTCGCGGTCCACGTGGATGGAACCATAATCCCCGGTCAGCGTCAGTCCGTGTTTGCCGACGGCTTCGTCGCCGAAGCGGCGAAGCGCCAAGGTGTCGTTGTCCGAGCTGTCGTTTTCCAGGAGATTGCCGCGATGGGCCTCGCCCGTATCGGTGAAGATCTTCAGATTGTCATGGACGGCGACGACCGCCGGGTCGACAGCCGCCTCCGTCGTCGCGGCAGCCTTGGTCTCGGTGCTTGCAAGCGCCGTCTCGACATTTGCGACCGTCTGGTTGTTACTGACGGAAAAGGTGTGCGCGTCGACGATGGCAGGCGATATGCTGGTGGCCTTGACGCCGGTCTCGATGGTATTGTTGTAGAAGGAGCCGGATGCCGGCCTGTCGACCTTCAGCGCCGCCTGCGTGAGGTCGTCGAAGACATTGTCGTGGACCTTGATGCCAGTGAGACTATAGCTGGAGCCGGTGGCGCCACTGACCGCCACGCCCCAGGCGCCATCGTGAATATGGTTGCCCGATATGTCGTAATCGCGCGCACTGCCCTGATCGCCGAGGCCGACGGCGAAGGACCAGCTGTAACCGTGATATCCCGATATGTCGTTGCCGTGGATGGCGACGTTCTTACCTCCAGGCGCGCTGATGCCGAAGCCGCCGCCGGTCAGGACATTGTCCGCGACCACGGCATCGGTGGCCCGCACCAGCGCGATCCCCCCCTTCGGACTGACGGCATGAGTCTGGTCGAGATGATTGCCCTTGATCAGAATATTGCTGCTGTCGTTGAGCTGCATCGCATCGGCCGTCGAGCCATTGGCGCTGGTGACGGTATTGTTGAGAAGTTTGACGCCGCTGACCTTTTCGATCCAGAAGCCGTCGCCTTTGACATCGGAGATCTTGCTGTCTTCGACCGTGACGTTCTTGCTGCTCCTGAAGGTGACGGCACCTGCGTTTTCCGACATTCCGCTCTTGGCAATCTCGACATTGCGGACCGTCCAGTTGGTGACATCGCCGCCATAGATGGCCGCACCGCCGGTGTTCGATATCTTCAGGTTCTCGATGACGATGTTCGAGGCATAAAGACTGTGAATGCCGTCGCCGCCGCTGTGGATGACGGGTGCGGCCCCCGTCCCGTAACTGCCGATCTTGATCGGCGCACTCTCCGTGCCGGAATATTTGATATCGAATTGCTCGTTGAAGACGCTGCCCTTGGCGAGCAGCACGCTGTCGCCCGGTTTCAACGTCAAGGATTCCACTTTGGACAAAGTCGCAAAAGCCGAGTTCTGGCCCGTTCCGCCGTTGCGGTCGGAGCCAGTCGCTGAGTTCACATAGTAGATTGTCATATCGCCATGTTGCCCTGTTCATCGGATCGCTAAGTCGCCGCCCGACCGGCCGGAATCGGCTGATCGGAAACGCGGCGCGGGCAAACGTCCATGGCAAAAAGGCGAGAAGATGTTGTCAATGGGGCAGCGGCGAAGTTCGCGGCTCTTATCCCACAGGCAATGGCGCGAGCTCCGATCATCGCGAGAAAGCTGCAACCCAGCTCCATAAACCGTCGACCCGGAGGCGAATAAATCGCGGTTGTACGCCATCGCACCTTCCCTCCCCTTCGAACGCGCCGCAGATGATTCGCCCCGGGGCTTGCTTCATTTAGAAAGGCCCGCCGCGCCGAGCGCTTCGGCGAATTTCGCCAGCAGATCGGCGGACTGGCGCCCGGCCCGGATGTGTGGACCAGGCGCTGTGCGGCGATCCTCTCGCGCGCCATCGTCGAAAGCAAAATGGGGGCAGCCGCCACAGTCGCCGCGGCACGGACACTTGGCCGGAGTGCCGGCCTCGCCGTTTGGTTTGCACATGGTTCTTCTCCGCAAATTAACAGGCGATGCCACGGGCGGAACCTCGGTCCTCCGCCCGCAACTTCTTCTCAGGCGGCCAGCTTCAGCGCGTCGGCAAGCTTGGCGAAGTCGCCGGCGGAAAGCCCCGGACGGACGGCGAAGTCGATGACCGCCTGAAAAATTTCCGGCGGCGCATCCTTCTTCATGGCGCCGAGCAGTGCCGCCCGCTCCGCCGGATTGATGGCCGGGATCATGATGCGCATGAAGGCCATGCTTTTCTCCGGCGGCAGGGAGCCGATGATGCGCATCTCAATGCCGAATATTTCCTGATCGTCGAAGTTGCGCCACAGCAGCGGGCCGGTCACCGCCTCCTCCTCGTGCATATGCGCGAAGTCGTCGGCGATATAGGCGGCAAAGGCGAGATAAAGCTTGCGGCCGCAGGCTGCCTTGTTGAGCGGCCAGGCTTTTTCCCAGGCGACCACAAGCTCTTCCAGCTCGCGGAACGCGGTGCGGTGGTCGTCGTGCTGCTCGTCGAGCGTGACGGTCGAAACGCCCTTGTCGGCAAGCGCCGTGTGGATGTTGTCGTCCTCGTGCGTGACATGGGAGGCGGCCAGCATCAGGTAATGGCGCAGGTCGCCGATCAGGAGGACCGTCTCCTCGACATTCTGGAAATCGGCCGTGCCGAGGCGTCCGAGCAGGTCGCAGCCGGCCTTGCGCAGCCCCTTGTGGATCGCGCCGTAAATGTCGTAGCGGCCGTTGAGATCGGGAATGCTGGTAAGCGAGAATTCATGGCTCATGATGGTTTTCCTCTCGTTATCAGGCGCCTCTTTTTGTGCGCCGGGTCGATGACGGTGAGATAACCGAGGCCCTTGCGAAGCGCTTCCTAAAACCATCCTAAGCACTTGGAACGATTGCTAAGAATATCCTAAGTAACTATCATCGCCTGACTTGGGGTGGGGAAAAGCATGCTGGGGCCGGAACTCGCAGAATTCATCGAAAGTCCCGTCATGATCCTGTTCGCGACACGCGACGAGGCCGGCCGGCCAATGATTGGCCGCGGCTCCGGCGTGCGCGTCGACCGGCAGAGCGGGCAGCTGCACTTTCTCGCCTCCCGCTGCCAATGGCCGGAAGCCGTCAGCGAGGCGCAGATCGGCCGGCCGATTGCCATGACTTATGTGCGGCCCGCCGACTATAAGGCCTGCCAGGTCAAGGGCCGGATCCTCACGGCAGGGCCGGCCGATGCCGCAGGCCGGGCATGGGGCGAGGCCTATGTCACAGAACAGCTGGCGCTGATGATGGCGCTCGGGGTCACCCGCATGCAGCTCTCCAGCACGCTGTCGGACCAGGACCTCGTCTGCCTGACGATCGAGCCGCAGGAAATCTTCGAGCAGACGCCGGGGCCCGGCGCCGGACGCAGGCTGATGCCGGAAGCCGCCGCATGATTCCGCTGGAGGGGCTGCGGGACAGCTTCGAGGGCATCATTCCCTCCATCATCGCCACCGCCGATGCCGACGGAATGCCCAATATTTCCTATCTCTCGCACGTGCACTACGTCGATGAGAGGCATGTGGCGCTCTCCGACCAGTTCTTCTCCAAGACGGCCGCCAATGTGGCGCGCAACGGACTCGCGACCGTGATGGTGGTCGACGGCTATAGCGGCCAGCAGCACGTGCTCGACCTGGCGTTCGAGCGCTCCGAGACGGAGGGCGAGACATTCGAGCGGATGGCGATCCACCTGGAGATCCTGGAAAGCCGGATGAGCGGGATCATGAAGCTGCGCGCCGTCGACATCTACCGGGTTGAGGACTGCCGGGCCGTGCCGGCGGCCAATCCGCTGGTCGAGCCTCAGCCGCTCTTTCTGCCCGACCTGATGGGCAAGGTGGCGCGGCTGACGGCACGCATGTCGAATTGCAGCGATCCCGAAACGCTGCTCGACGCCACGCTCGAGGGCCTGGGCGAGCTCTTCGGCTACCACAATTCCATGGTGCTGGTGCCGGACGGCGAACGTGGCGGGCTGACGACAATCGGCAGCCGGGGCTACGACCAGTTCGGCTTCGGCGCCGAGGTTCCGGCCGGGCGCGGCATTATCGGACTTGCGGCCGAGCGGCGACGCAACGTGCGGATCACCGATCTCAGCCGCGGCCTGCGCTACATCAAGGCCGTGCAGGCCATGGCGGGCGTCGAGGATGCGACGCCGATCCCGCTTCCGGCGCTCGAAAAGCCGCTCAGCCAGATCGCGCTGCCGCTTGTCGCGCGGGGAAGGCTCGTCGGCCTGCTGTTTTCGGAATCGACCGAGCGCTTCACCTTCCGCCATCACGACGAGGAGGCGCTGATCATAATCGCATCCCATCTCGCCACCGCGCTCTCCTTCCTGTCCGAGGAACGCGAGCGGGCGGAGACGAATGGCCGGGAAAAGGCCGAGGCCCCGGCCGACGAGGCCGCCAGCGCGCCCGCCAGCCGGCGCATCGCCGTTCGTTTCTATCCACGCGACGGCTCCCTGTTCGTCGACGACGACTATCTGATCCGTGGTGTGCCGGGGCGGCTACTCCTGCACTTCCTCGAAGACTACGCGCGCACCGGCAAGCGGGATTTTCTGAACCGCGAGATCCGCCGCGACCGTCGCCTGCAACTGCCCGACTTCAAGGACAATCTGGAAACCCGGCTGATCCTCCTGCGCCGGCGGCTGGAGGAGAAGGCCGGCCCGATCACACTCGAACGCGCCGACCGCGGCCGCCTGCGGCTGACGCTTGCCGGGCGGCCGGAGATTGAGGTGGTGGAGGAGTAAAGGGGTGGCCAGGTTTCGCTGCTTGGCGCGTTTCGCTCGCTAAGGCACTGGAAATTGCATGAATTCGCAACGTGTAAGGATAGGGACAGGCAATAGAAGTTTTACCGTGTGCCCCTCATCTGCCTGCCGGCATCTTCTCCCCGCTGGGGAGAGGCATCGCGGTGACGTCTCGCCCTTCTTCAGAGCATCGATTGTGGACGCGAAGTTCTCCCCAGCGGGGGTCCGAAGCACGGGCGAGACCCATGGCTCGCCCAGGCTGATGCCGGGCAGACAGAAGGGGGCTACACGGCACAGTCTTCAACGTAGCCGGAATTGCGTTGCTACCCCCTCGCCTGCAACGCCGCCCTCAGCGGCAGCCGCGCGGCCGCCAGCGCCGGCAGCGCGCCGCCGATCACCCCGACGGCCAGCCCGAGCAAACCCGCCGTCAAAAGCACATCCGGCGTCACCACAAGCTGAAACGCCATCTTGGTGTTGTTGGCGCCCATCGTGCTCGCCTGCCAGCCGTCAAAGGCGAGCCGCGAGGCGATGACGCCGATTGCCGCTCCGAGAGCCGAGAGCAGCACCGCCTCCACCCAGGTGGCGGCGAAGGCCGGCAGGCGGGCAAAGCCGAGGAGGCGCAGTGTGGCGATCTCGATGGCGCGGTCGGAGACCGAGCTCATCATCGTGTTCAGGGCGCCGGCCGTCGCACCCACCGCCATCAGCAGCGCGATCGGCCAGCCGAACAGGCGGATCAGGCTCTCGGTGCGCTCGGCCTGCGCGGCATAGAGATCGGCCTCCGGGATGGCGGTGAGCGGCGTGCCCGATATATCGGACAGACACTGGCGCAGCGCCGCCAATGCACGCACGGGATCACCCCCATCGAGCCGCACGCGCAGGCTCTGCACCTGCCCCTGGGGGCCGAAGATCGATTGCACCGCGTCCAGATCCGCCCAGATCTCGGATTCGAAGGCGCTGCCGCCTGAGGTGAAATGGCCGGCGACGGTCCAATCGACCGCGCCGAACCGCACCCTCTGGCCGACGGCAAAGCCGGGGAAAGCGTCTGCGACGCGGGCGCCGACGACGATCTCACGCGCACCCGGCGCAAACAGCCGCCCCTGAGAAAGCCGGGCGCGGCCGCGCAGATGGGGCCCGGTGAGATCCATGCCCCGCAGCGACAGCGTCTGCTCGGCGCCGTCGCTCCCCTTTACGTCGATCGGCACGATGGTCTCGCGCGACAGCGCCAGCCCGCCGGCGCCGTCGCGCACGATGCCGGTGTCGCCGCTGCTGGCGGTCAGACTGCGGATCGCATCTGCCGGCACGTCCGAACCGGTTTCCTGATTGGTGCCGCCGCCGAGGATGACGACGATATCGGGCGAGCCGGCGCCGGCAAGAGCGGCCTCGAAGCCGCGCGCCATCGCCAGAAAGCCTGCCAGCACCGCCACCACGAGGGCGACCGACAGCACCATCGACAGCGAAATCGTGAGCCGCCGCGGCAGGCTGCCGAGATTGACTCTGATCATGAGAAAGGTCTGCTTGAGCGCTGATGACATTGGCTTATCTCGTTTTGAAGGCGTTGACGATCGGCAGACGCATGGCGTTCACCGCAGGCAGCAACCCGGTCAGCAGGCCGAGCCCGGCAATCATCGCGGTGGATTTCAGCAGCACCCCACCGCTGAAGACGAGGCCGAATTCCGGCCCGATCGACAGCGTCGCGAGCTTCGCCAGAATGAGCCCGCCCACCCCGCCGACGGCGAAGATGAACAGCGTCTCGCCGAGAATGAGCGCCACGATCCGCCCGCGGGAAAAGCCGAGCACCTTCATCACGCCGATTTCGAAACGGCGCTCCCGGATGGCAAACAGCATGGTGTTGACCGAGATCATCAGGATGGTCACGAAAGCGGCGCCGACGACGAGGCTGACGATCAGCCCGACATCGGCGAACTGACGCAGAAACGCTTCGAGGAACTGCTTTTCCGATTGCGTCCTGGTCTCGGCTGCCGAATTGGCAAAGAGCGCGTCGATGCGCGCCGCCAGCACGCCCGAGGCGACACCCTCGCGCGGGCGCACCACGAAGGCGTCGACCGTATCCCTGTCCCGCGCGCGGGCTGAATTGACCATGTCGTAGCGGGCGAGCATGAAATAGGTATCGGTGCTGGTATCGGCCCCCTCGAAGATGCCTGCGATGCTGAAGCTCCAGTTCCGGCTGCCATCGGCCTTCATGAGCTGGCTGGTGAGGCCGATGCGCTGGCCAACCGACCAGCCCTGCGCCTCGGCCAATGCCCTGCCGACGAGCACCCGGTCGCGACCCACTTCCAGCGCCGCGATCAGCTCTGGCGTCAGCCCGAGTTCGGCGCCGTTGGCGGCGGCAATCGCCTTTGGATCAACCGCGCTGACGGCCACGACATTCTTCTCGACCTCGACGAAACCCCGCATGCGCGCGGTATAGGCGACGGCCGCGACATCGCGCTGCGCCGCAATCCGGTTGAGATAAGCGATCGGCAGCGGCAGCCCCCGGCCCGATTTGTTGAACACGCCGAGCAGGTTGGCGCTGGCGCCGGCCGCCCCCTGGCTGCCGCTGACGAAACTCCCCGTCAGTCCGTAGATCAGGAAGGCGATACCGACCGAAAACATCAGCAGGATCGCCCGCAGCCGCTTGCGCCAGGCATTGCGCCGCATCAGCTGGAAAAAACTCATCGGCCGTCCCCCTCGACGAATTCGCCCTTGTTGAGATGCAGCGTGCGCCGGGAAAAAGCGGCGGCCTCGGGATCATGCGTGACCATGATGATGGTCTTCCGAAGCTCGCGATTGAGCAAATCCAGCATCTCGAGGATATCATTGGCCGATTTCCGGTCGAGATCGCCGGTCGGCTCGTCGCAGAGAATGAGATCGGGATCGGCGACGATGGCACGGGCAATGCCGACGCGCTGCTGCTGCCCGCCCGACATGCTCGACGGAAACTGCCGCTGCCGCCCGGCAAGCCCGACCAGATCCATGACCGTATCGACGCGCGCCCGCCGCTCCTTGCGCGTCAGCGGCTTCAAGAGCAGCGGCAGCTCGATATTCTCCGCCGCATTCAGCATCGGCAGCAGATTGTAGAACTGGAAGACGATGCCCATGCTGTGCGCCCGCCAGGCCGCCCTCGCCCCTTCGCCCATCTGCTCGAGATGGCTGCGCCCGATGCGGATCTCACCGGCGTCAGCGCTGTCGATGCCGCCCAGCATATTCAACAGCGTCGATTTCCCCGAACCCGACGGCCCCATGACCGCAACGAAATCGCCGCGCGGAATGGAAAGGTCGAGCCCCGAGAAGATCGGTATCGTCTCCGCCCCGATCCGGAACGCCTTCCTGACGCCGGCAAGCGCGATATAGGGATCTTGAGTGTCGGTCATGTTCTGCTCCTTGGTGGTTGGTTGATCTGTGGCCGGTAACCGGTGGCCGCCCTCATCCTTGTACGTTGCCGTTGCTGTATAATGGGGCTGTGCGACGGGGATGCG
>NZ_LFIO01001709.1 GCF_001187535.1 Rhizobium ecuadorense | reverse complement strand
GAATGATGCGAGGCGGCTTTCCCGACATCCAATGGACTTTGGAAGAAATCATCGCTGAAGACGATAAGATAGCCGCGCGCTTCACAATGCGCGGCACGCACCAGGGTCCGTTCCTCGGCGTTGAGCCGACAGGTAAGTCGATCACGGTCCAGGCCGTGAACTTCTACCGTCTGGCTGATGGAAAATTTGTCGAAGAGCGTGGTCAACCCGACTTGCTGAGCTTGTTGCAACAAATCGGCGCGGTCGCGGGTTAGTGCGGGGCTGAGCAGCTCTGAGCGCTCATTCCTGAAAGATGAAGGGCGGCCATTCGGTCGCCCTTTTCACGTGTGCGATCGGCTCGCTCCGGTCGGCCAGTTCCAGCGCGATCGTGACGTGCTTTAGTCCCGCATCGGCTCGCCGAGCGTATGCATCAGGCGGTTCGCCCAGCCGAAGATGGCCGATGAGAGGACGAGATCGAGAGCCTCCAACTCGTCGAGCCCGACGTCCGCCAGCGACTGCGC
>NZ_LFIO01001706.1 GCF_001187535.1 Rhizobium ecuadorense | reverse complement strand
CGTCATTGTTGTTGACGAGCGCGCCATGGTTGGCGGTGAGGCCTGAGACCGACAGCGGGTCGCCGTCGACATCGGAGAAGCCGGCCAGCAGGGCGGCGGCGCTGAAGGTGTAGGGCGTGTCCTCGCTGCCTGCCGCAAGCGTCGCCGCATTGCCGCTGAGGACCGGTGCGTCGTTGACCGCATCAAGCGTGAAGCTCTGGCTTGCCGGCAGACTGCCGCCATGGCCGTCGATGACGGTATAGCTGAGGCTGACCGGGCCGTTGTAGTTGGCATCCGGCGTGAAGGTCCAGCTGCCGTCATTGTTGTTGACGAGCGCGCCATGGTTGGCGGTGAGGCCTGAGACCGACAGTTGGTCGCCGTCGACATCGGTAAAGCCGGCCAGCAGCTCGGCGGCGCTGAAGGTGTAGGGCGTGTCCTCGCTGCCGGCTGCAAGCGTCGCCGCATTGCCGCTGAGGACGGGTGCATCGTTGACCGCCGCTAGCGTGAAGCTCTGCGTCGCCGG
>NZ_LFIO01001389.1 GCF_001187535.1 Rhizobium ecuadorense | reverse complement strand
CTATGCGGCCTACGCAGAAGCCTCAACCAAACTTTTCTATCCCAGAGGGACGGTTCGCTGCTCCGCTGACGCCATGTTCCGCTCGCGGTCGGCGCGCGATCTAGGCTGCATTCTCGACGTAGACCCGCATGTGATCGCGTGGCTCTGCCTCCCGCTCGAGTTCGCAACCGAGATCGGACCACATGTACCGGATTTCCTGGTGGACTATGAGGATGGCACGAGGATCTACTTGGACGCCGTGGAAGGAGATGAGCGTCCGGAGATCAGGGAAGGCGCTGCCTTGGCGGGATTCCGCTACCGCGGGGTTCCACGCAAGGAGATCGAAGTTGGTAACCGCCTGGCCAACGCGCGTGACCTTCTCCGGTATGCCCACTGCAGGACACCCCTCAACGACAGGATCCGGATGTTGTCGGCGCTTGAAGAAGCCGGCTCGCTGACCGTTGCCGAATGCCTGAACGTTTTCCGCGAAGTGCAGCCGATGACCGGCGTCTCCTGGATGGTTC
>NZ_LFIO01001887.1 GCF_001187535.1 Rhizobium ecuadorense | reverse complement strand
CTCGCGGAGGTCCGTCATTCTATCGGCATCGGGCATCCGCTCGACCCACAAAGAGCTCAACTTCTCATCGAAAGTGAAATTTGCGCTGCAACCTATTGTTTTCGCGCCGCTAAGCGACACGCTGCTGAGAAATCATTAAGCATGTTCTGGTACTCTCACCTTCTAAATTAACGAGAGAGCCCTATCATGGCGTCGATCCAGCATAAGATCATCATTGCGAGCATCGCGATTTTCGGGTTGGCGGGCGGCGCGACTGGCGTCGGCATCTGGTCCGCCTCGACCCTCTCCGAAAACAACGCCGACGTTGCCCGGTCGGCACAGATCCTGCGCAACCACATGCAGGCCGACATGATGCATGACGCAATGCGCGCGGACGTGCTGGCATCCATGCTGGCGTCCAATCCGGCAGCCGGCATAGAAGCTGCCGGGGTGAAGGCGGATCTGGCGGAGCACGACGCGTCGTTCCGCGAGATGATTGCTGCCAACAAGGCGCTTGCCGCCGACG
>NZ_LFIO01001826.1 GCF_001187535.1 Rhizobium ecuadorense | reverse complement strand
ACGTCCTGGAGGAAATACGACGTGACCTCGGCGTGCGCTTCGTCGTTGAGGGCAGCGTGCAGCGGAGCGGCGATCTGATCCGCGTCAACGCGCAACTGATCGATACCTCGAGCGGCGACCATCTGTGGGCCAATCGATTTGACCGCAGCGCGGCGGAGGTGTTTGCCGTGCAGGACGCGATGGGCAGACAGATTGCCGATGCGCTCGGTCTGAAACTGACTCGAAGCGAGACCGAGCGCATCGCCCGTCCTCCGACCACTAATCTCGAGGCATATGATTATTATCTGCGTGCCGAGCAGGCGGCCCGTACAGGACGCCGTTCCCGGATGCTCGAGGCATTGGCGCTGTTTGACAAGGCGGAGGCACTGGACGGCGGCTTTGCCGAAGCATTCGCGGCCGATGCGCATGCGACGTCCTTTGTCTGGCGCAGCACATATGACGACGTTCTCCAGAGTGCGCTGGCTCGAAAAAGAGCCTACGAGAAGGCAAGTCGCGCCCTTGCCCTC
>NZ_LFIO01001315.1 GCF_001187535.1 Rhizobium ecuadorense | reverse complement strand
GCACAATTGGCTATATTGCCGGCGTTGACCGCTGTCACAATCCAGCGATCGAGCCTAATGCAAGGATGTATGCGTTGAATGTAGAACAACTGGAGATCGGGGACGTCAAAAAGATCACTCCCGCCAGGTTCGGTGACTCGAGGGGCTATTTCAGCGAAGTCTTCAAAGATTCCTGGTTCCGCACTAGTGTGGCCGACGTATCTTTCGTGCAGGATAATGAGTCCCTTTCAGCACAGCCGGGAACCGTCCGGGGATTGCATTTTCAGTTGTCTCCCTTTGCGCAAGGCAAACTTGTGCGCTGTCTCCGTGGCGCGCTCCTGGATGTGGCCGTCGATATCAGACATGGCTCTCCGACATATGGGAAGTGGGTCTCCGCAGAACTGTCCCCTGAGAATGGCTCACAGCTTTGGGTGCCAGCCGGATTTGCGCATGGGTTCGTCACTTTGCAGCCTGATACGATCATAAGCTACAAAGTCACAGCGCCCTACAGCGCGGAACATGACCGTGGCG
>NZ_LFIO01000169.1 GCF_001187535.1 Rhizobium ecuadorense | reverse complement strand
GTCGTCGACAGAACGAGTCGAGATTCCCTGGATATACGCTTCCTGGATAACGGCCGTCAGAGCTTTCTCTGCCATGCGGCGCGGTTCAAGGAAGCTCGGAAAGTAGCTGCCTTTGCGCAGCTTCGGAATGCGAAGCTCGACGGTGCCAGCCCGCGTCTCCCAATCGCGGTCACGGTAGCCATTGCGTTGAGTGAGCCGCATGGGGTTCTTCACACCGAAGTCAGCACCCGTAGCCGAGCCGACCTCCAACTCCATCAGCCGCTCGGCGGCAAAGCCAATCATCTCACGCAACAAATCTGCATCGGCACTCTTCTCAACAAGGGAGCGCCCGTTCATCATGTCATTGGTCATCGGTGATCTTTCCGTCAGGTTGGTCTTGAACAACCCGACCCTAGCGGAAAACACTGATGGCCGCCCGCAAAGCCGATCACCCGCTACAGCGCAACGAGAAGCGCGCGGGCGCTCGGCTTTACTCCCTACCGTCACCTACGCCACGTACTGGGACACGATC
>NZ_LFIO01001714.1 GCF_001187535.1 Rhizobium ecuadorense | reverse complement strand
TGTCCGGCCCGCTGTCTTTCAAATTGGATGAGAGCGCGATCGATCGCCTCCATCAATGCACCCGTGGTCGAACTTTTCTCCAGAAAATCCTTGGCACCCGCCTTCATCGCCTCGACGCTTGCCTTTATGTCTCCCTCCCCCGTGAGGAACACGACCGGCAATAGCGGTGCCTGCTCGCACAATCGGCGTTGGATTTGCAACCCGGACTGGCCGGGCATCTGGAGGTCGAGGAGAACGCATCCCGGTTCGCAAGTGGAAAGGAGGGCAAGAAATTGGTCCCCGGACTCATAGGTTTCGACCCTGAGACCATGTGCGGAAAGCAGCCTTGCGGTCGCTGTCCGGTAGGATTTGTCGTCATCGACGATATGGACAACCGGTTTCATCTCGATCGCTCCTCCCTGTGGGCGAGAGGCAGGGCCACGCGAAAGACCGCGCCTCCTTCGGGGCGGTTGTCGGCGCAGATGGTGCCGCCATAGGTCTCGAGAATGGCGCGGGCTATGGACAGACCCAGCCC
>NZ_LFIO01000772.1 GCF_001187535.1 Rhizobium ecuadorense | reverse complement strand
AGCTGGTTTCCTATCTGAGAACTGCCTACGGGCTTACCGATAGCGAGACCGATAACTTCATTTCCGCGGCGCTGAAAAGCGCCGACGTCGCCGACGCGATCGGCTTATCCGAACTGCACGATGCCTTTAATTTCGATGAGGACGGCGCGCTTGCCGATGGCGACACGGCCCAGACATTGGAACAGACGGCCGCGACCGCGGCGGCCTTCGATGAAAATTATCAGCTACTGATCGCCAATACAGACACCGAAGACGCCGTCGACAACTATACGACGCGCATCGCCAGCGTCACCTCGATCGATGATTTCCTGGTCTCGAACGATGACGACGACGATGACGACAACGACGATCTCCCGGAACTATGGGAAATGGCGTTGCGAGCCTATGACATAGACCCGGACAGCGTTTCGAGAAGCGAGGTCCGGAAAATTCTCGAAAGCGATCCCTCGGACTCGAAAAGCTATGTCAACAGCCTCGACGACGATCGGTTCGTAGCCTTTCGAAAGGCCTTCAAGTTC
>NZ_LFIO01001145.1 GCF_001187535.1 Rhizobium ecuadorense | reverse complement strand
GCCGGTGCGGTTTCCACACCGTCGCGCATACCCTTGTCTGTGCCGATGTCCCCGTGTTCGTCCTTGAACATGATGCGTCTCCAGTTGTTCCTGGCGATAGAACGCCCGACGGCTCAGAAGGATGCATCGGCTGCCCGCCGTCGGGCTGGACAAAATGCTGGTTTCGGCGAATATTGAAACGAATATTTCACGAGTCGTGCAGTATGAAATATTTATTCCACTGATGCGTCATGCGTCCGGCAGGGATTATGTGTAGAGCCGGTTCGAGGGGACTGGTATCTTCACCCGAGATTGATTGTTCTGCTTCAAGCCATTTCCTTCCGACGGATATAGGAATTTCGGAAGGTCAAGAGGAAGGGGCGAGCAGCCGTTGGTTGCGAGCAAACCCGTGGCTGCCGCCTCAGGCGGAAGGAGGATTTCACTCGAAGGGAGGCGATCTGCAACAGCCCTGCGCCAAGGCGCCGCAACGAGACGCTGTGAGCCGAGGAGGGACTCATGTTGGGAAGGCTGTTGTCACG
>NZ_LFIO01000270.1 GCF_001187535.1 Rhizobium ecuadorense | reverse complement strand
GCATCCACGAGAGCCTCATCCCGAGGCGCCCCGCAGGGGCCTCGAAGGACGAGGCGGGCACGCCGGCCACCTCGCTAGTTTTCACGGCAGAGCCGTTCCAGCTTCAGCATGCAGCCAATGAGCTACCCGGCATTGGCGGCCGCGGGCCTCCTGCGCGCCCGGACAATCTGTCCGATATCGTTGTCATATCGATCATCGGGGAAGTTTATATTCCACATGAGGCGACGCAACGACTCCGGAGCAACATTGCGATAACCAAGTTCCTCCAGGCGGAGCAGAAGCAGCAAATGGTCGGTAACAACGATCAGCCGGGCGTAAGCACTGAGCTGATACAACGCCGGACGCATGGCGGCATATGAGTTGAAGCCGAACGACGCGGCGATTGCCTCATCGAAGTGCGACGATTTGATATGAGGATATTGGCCCCGCAAAGCTTGCTTTAAAGTGACGACGTTGGAAGGCGAGAACCTGATGGATGGGTTCAACATGGGACGATCCAGTGCTCTGGTCGAAGTCCGCCGATTACACTTCGACCTTGAGGAACACGGTCGTCGAGAAACCTCACATGCCCTTCAACCCGGCAGCAGGTTCGGATAGGCTTCCAGGCTCATACCCTAACCGTCAAACAGTTCACCATCAAGGTATAAGGTCATCCTGCGGCCAACGAGATTTGTTGGCGCAACGACATGCGACATCGCACACCTGAACGATTGCCCGCGACGTCCGTTGTCCGCGGCACTCAGATGAATGCAAGGAGCAACGCTGGAGCGCGCCCTTCGACACCCGGCCTCCGACCCGCGCGCATCAAGATGAGGACGTTGGAGGATGCCGCGCCCTCGATATGGGGCGCGGGCATTCGGCGACGCGACAACGGGCACTGAAGAACCCACACCGACATCCAAGAGAGCCTCATCCTGAGGCGCCCCGCAGGGGCCTCGAAGGACGAGGCGGGTGCGCCAACCCCCGACGCCGAATGAACGCAAGAAGCAACGTTGCGGCGCGTCCTTCGAGGCTCCGGCCTTCGGCCTGCGCGCCTCAGGATGAGGGCGCTGAAGGATGCCGCACCCTTAGGCGCAGGCCTTGGCTTTCTGCATCGCCGCCCTAAGGACGAGCTGGGATCAGCTCTGCAAAGGGCGGGCGGCGAGTATCCGCAATTAGGTCGTAAACTCATAAACTTGGGATTCTAAGCTGACAGTCCGTGGTCGCTTCTTCTCAGAAGGATGCTGTTCAGGTAGCGTTGTCAAATGGATGTTTTAGACTGGTTTTCGCGCTGGTACGAAGCGCAGTGTGACGGGGACTGGGAACACGGCTTCGGTCCGTCGATCAGCACGGTAGACAATCCTGGTTGGTCGTTGAAGATCGATCTCGCCGGGACAGACTGTGATGGTCGGACACTCGAACGGATCACGCACAATTACGGGCACGAAGCCGACTGGTGGACATGCTGGACGGAGAATAACGTGTTTCACGGCGTTGGCGGTCCTCTTCACCTTCGATCCGTTCTTGAGGCATTTCGAGACTGGGCAATGATCGTCTCGCCATCCCTACCGGACTAGCCGCACACTCAGAAACGGGGTTCACATACGGGTACGTCTTTGATTCACTGAGGCCGTGGATTTGGAGGCCTCTCATGACCCGTCGCCGGTTTGATCTCACCGATTTCGAGTGGACAGTTATTCAACCCTTGTTGCCGAATAAGTCGCGCGGCGTGCCCCGCGTTGACGACCGCCGGGTGATAAACGGCATCTTGTGGCGGCTCCGGACAGGCTCGCCCTGGGCAGACGTTCCGGATCGATATGGTCCGTATACCACCTGCCACAACCGGTTCGTGCGATGGCGCAAGGCGGGGGTCTGGGATTATGTTCTGGGCGAGATTTCCAAGGCTTTCGATGGCGATATCGTCATGATCGACAGCTCCTGTGTCCGTGTTCATCAGCATGCGGCGACGGGAAAAAGGGGGATCAAGGCGATGGCTGCATGGGACGCTCCCGTGGCGGCTTGACCACCAAAATCCACGCTGTTGTCGATGCAGATGGCCGACCGATCCGTCTCGCGCTCACGGCCGGCCAGGCCCATGACGGCCGCATGGCAGAACCATTGTTAAAGACAATTTCCAAGGGGGCGATCCTGCTGGCGGACAAGGCCTACGATACCAACGCTATACGAGCATTTGCAAAGCAACGGCAGGCATGGGCCAATATCCCTACCAAGAGCAATCGGAAGGGTAGCTTCCCTTTCAGCCAATGGGTTTACCGACAGCGCAATCTCGTTGAGCGTTTCTTCAGTAAACTCAAACAGTTCAGAGGCATCGCCACCCGTTACGACAAAGCCCCAATGAACTTCCTCGCCGCTGTCAAATTGGCAGCAGTAAGAATCCGGATCAGATCGTTATGAGTCTACGGCCTAGTTCCGAATGGGTTGTCCGCGGACAACAGGCACCCACTCCAGAGCGGCGCGATGCAAGTTGTCCGCGGACAACGGCAAGCAGAATCCGCATACCTTCCTCGGACCTGCGCCCATTTCGTCCTTCCTCCAGCGCGTCACCTCTCATGATCCAAACCGCCAAGCTTGAATCTGCCGCATCGCGACACTACCTGCTGGTGAACCGAAGCGCTCACCCCTCCGAGCCGCTTCGGTTCGACGGACAGCATTCCTCCTCCCAGGCTGTCGGTCCCTATCGAAGCCCGGCGCCCTCTCCCGCGCCGGGCTGTCGTTTGTCGGCGAGCCGCTGCCATCGCCGGACGGGCAACCTCTCCCAATCTTTCCACTACCTGAATAAGTGTTTCAGGGCTCGTCGCAACAGAGCGCCCATTGATCGCCGATATACCAGCAGCGTCCTATCCGCGGGTCCGTCTTCCAGAGCAGGCTCTTGACGAACTCGATGCCGCCGCGTTTGAAGGCGACCGTCAGCGCCTCGATCTCGGCCTCATCGATCGTCAATCCACCATCGGCGCAGACGAAATAGGCCGTGCCGATCCAACGCGCCGCAAACCCACGCGCACCGCGCTCGATACGAAGCGCGGCGCCGTGGTAGGCATGACGACCGCCATTCGTCGACGGTCGGCCCTGGCGCGGTACGCCGAGCGGCAACACCAAGCGCCCTCCCGGCCGCAGACTTTCGATCCAGGGCTCTGCGGGACGCCCGACGGCGAAGTTCACGTAGATCGCGTCCATCTCTTGCCGCGGCCAATGATTGCCGTCGGCGATGATGACGCTGACATTGGCCCGATCGGCAAGCGCTGACCGAGCGTGGCCGGCCAGATTGGGATCCATCTCGATGGCATAGACATGACCGGTGGCGCCCACCAGCTCCGAAAGAACAGCACTGTAGTAGCCGGTGCCCGCGCCGATATGGGCGATGCGATCACCGATTTGAACGTCCAGCTCCGCCAGCAGCCGGGCATGCAGCGACGGGCTACCATTGTTGACGCCCTTGTCGGGCTGCAAGGCGAACAGCACATCCTGATAAGCCAACACCAAATCGGCGGAAAGCAGCGGGCGATATCCCCCACCCAGATTGGCGATTTGCCATGGCGGCGCGCCGAGGAATTTCTCACGAGGCACGACGGCAAAGGCGGCCTCGATCCGCGGGTTCGTCGTTCCGGCGGTTGCCGCCGCCACCTGTCGGGCGTAAGCGCGGCGGACCACCGCAAGTTCGTCGGCCGTGAACATCGCAGTCGGCATGGCTGATCTCCGGAGGTGGCTTCGATCTGCTCCGTTTTACGTCTCGCGTGTTAAGATCTATCATTATCGCCAGTCGATAGCACTCTTAGTAGCGCGGCATTCATGACGGAAGTTAATCGCCACTTTTCTTCCTTTGCAGAAAACTACATTGTTACGTCAGTGGCTTACTCTTCCTCGTACAAGATTCGATCCATCGCAGCTTAGCCAGACGCATTGGATGGCGTGATATGTCGGCCATCCGCGACGTCCCTCTGGCGCCCACTTTGAAAAGGGATTGAGCTTTTCATCAAGCCATGCCATATGCGCCGACACTCCGTATTGCCGCGGCTGCTGAACCTAGGCACACACGGAGAACCACATGAACGCGCCATCATTCATCTGCCGCACCAGCAACATTGCTGGGCATGTCATCAGGTCGGTCGTTGCACACGACGAACCGGAGCAGAGTTTTTTACATTCACTTGCGGACCTTGCGAGCGCTCTGCCATCGCCGGAGGCGTTGGCTCAAAAGAGGGCATCGCTTCGTGCTGTCGTCACGACCCCCGACTTTCATCCCGGTAAACCCGTCCCCGTCGGCGTCGTCGCTGATCTAGAAGGTGCGGTTCTCCCGCACATGATCGGCTCTGACATCGGATGCGGGATGCGCATGGTTGTTCTCGAAAACGTTACGGCAGATCAACTATCGACACCGCTTCTCGACCATCATCTTCGCCATCTCTTCTTTCAGGGCGGACGTGATATCGCCCTAACGGGTTTGGACCGTCACGCAATTCTACGCGAGGGTCTACCTGGGCTCCTTGATAACCTACAACGGACGAGTACTGGCCTGCTCTCCAAACTCGATCTTTCGCGGGCGTGGGTCGATCTCGAACGGCATTCGGACAACGGCGTTTTCTCATGTGAGGACATCGATCCAGACTTCGCAGACTATGCGCAGGTCGATGACGAGCACCGCCGCGATGCTATCCTCGGCACGGTCGGTGGTGGGAACCACTTCGCGGAACTCGGTTACGTCGATCATGTAGCAGATGGCGCATTTGCCCGAGCTGCCGGACTGAAGTCCGGCTCAGTCGTCCTGGTCGTCCACTCCGGCTCTCTCGACTTTGGACAGCGAGTAGGCACGGCAACAAAAGAGAGAGCGAGAATTGCTTCCAGATCTGGCGAGGACTGGCGGGTGCTCTCTATGGAAATGCAGCCGCACCTCTACAGAAGATACTTGGATGGTCATGCGAATGCTGTGAATGCCGCCTTCGCCAACCGCTTCTTTATCGGGCTGGCTGCGGTGGAGGCCGTAGCGCGCGCTTTGGGACGAGAAGTCGACCATCGTCTCGTCTATGACGCCCCACACAACACTGTTTGGCAAGACGGAAATATCGCACGCCACAGAAAGGGTGCGTGCCCAGCCAGGGGTGTTGGTGTCATGGCCTCCAGTCCATATGAATGGCTCGGCGAACCGGTCATCGTTCCCGGCTCCATGGGCGATGGCACGTGGCTACTTGCTGGATGCGGCTCGAGCGAATTTCTGGAGTCGGCTGCTCATGGAGCGGGGCGCAAGCTATCGAGGCAGGAAGCGCGCTCGAAAACGAATATCGGCAGTGAGCTGCGTGTAGTCGGTCCCGTCGACCCTCGAAGCCCGGCTTTGCGGGGCCGGCAGGATATTGCGGCCGAAATCCAGGCGCGGCTCAAGGAAGAGGCGCCGGCGGCATACAAGCCAATCGACAGCGTTGTGGCACCAATGGTCGAAGCGGAGATGATAACAAAGGTTGCGAGGATCAAGCCACTCATCACGGTGAAGGGATGATACACGCGGCAATGACCAGAGACGTGCAGCCTTAAGAGCAGGCCGCCCTCGACCATTCAGACGTGCGGCATCGCACGCTTCATGGCGTTTACGCTGAAACGCTTCTTGATCCTGTCGACGGGCGTCCCGTCCTGAAGCGGAACCTGGACCACACTGTCATAGGTCTCAAAGCCCATCTTCGCGTAATAGCCAAGGCCGCTGATATTGTCGGCGCGGATGGTCGCATTGATGAATTCGAGCTTGAACTCTTCCGCTGCCGCCAGCGTCGCGGGGAAAAGCGCGCTGCCGACGCCTGCGGTCTTCGGCTTCATACGGGCAAAGGTGGCGATGTCGGCGACGCCTTTCGGCGGATCGCCGTATAAGCTTAGCGATTGAAAGCCGACCAGCGACTGATTGTGCTCGGCCACATGACAGGCAAGCGGAAATTCGCCATCGATGAACCAGTCGGCAAACTCGGCGGCCGAAAGCGGGGTCTCGAGCGCGGTCGTTCCGCCGGCGCGGATGATCTCGTTCAGGAGAGCGCTCAGCTCCTCCGCGTCGGAGGAGACGGCTTTTCGGATATGCATGTCTTGGCTACCTCGTCGTGAGCCAACAACCTATCGGCGAGATTTTGAGATGACAAGTCTGAGCTAGCCATCCGCGCCTCGAACGAAATTGGTTATGGAAGCGATGACGATCGCAGCCGATGCCGCGCCGGGGTCGATATGGCCGATCACCCGATCGCCCAGCCGCGATGCCCGCCCCTTGGCGGCCGTCATATCCCTCGTCGCTTCGCAGCCCAGGCGCGCCGCCCGCTCGGCCAGATCAAAACATTCGCGAAGGGAGGCTCCCGATGCCCAGGCCTCGAGCGCCGCATCGGCTGCGGGCCTCCAGGCATCGACCATGGTCTTTTCGCCGGGCTCGGCCTTGCCGCGCTCCTCAATCCCTTGCGCCATCGCCGCGAAGGCGCGCAGAAACTCCTCGTCGCCGAGTTCCGGCCTGTCCTTGACGGCGGCTCCGGCGCGCATGAAGGCCGTCGCGTAGAGCGGGCCCGAGGATGCGCCGACCGCATTCAGGAATGCCTTTGCCGCAGTGTTGAAGGCGGTCGTCGGCGCCGCCTGCGCGGGGTCGAGTGCTGCGACCGCCTTGGCCGCCGCCTCACAGCCGGCATCCATGGCGAGGCCGTGATCGCCGTCGCCGATCGCGCCGTCCAGCTCGCAGAGGTGGCCGCGCTGCGCCGAGATATCCTCGGCGATCAGGGCAAAGAGGCGCTGCAGATCCTTCGTCGTGATCACCATCGGTCACCTCCTGAACATGGCGCAGTCGCAGGGATGGTCGATCAGCCGCTGAAGCTCGTCGTCGAGATGCATGAGCGTGATGGAGGCGCCTGCCATTTCGAGCGAGGTGCAGTAATTGCCGACGAGCGATGTGTGGATGACAAGCCCCGCTTCATCGAGCCGCGCCTTGACGCGCCGCATCATGATGTAGAGCTCGATCATCGGCGTGGAGCCGAGCGAGTTGACGAGCACGGCGACACGATCGCCCCGCTCGGCTTTCATCTCCCTGAGAAGACTGTCCATCAGTTCGTCGGTCACCGCGTCGGCCGTTCCAAGCGGCCCGCGGGCCACGCCGGGCTCGCCGTGGATGCCCATGCCGATCTCCATCTCCTCCTCGCCGATCTGGAAGTTCGGCTTCAAGGTCTGGGGCAGCGAGCAGGGCGAGAGCGCCACGCCCATCGTATAGGTGCGCGCATTGGCATGGCGGGCGGCGCGCTCGACCTCGTCGAAGGAATAGAGAAGATCGCAGGCCGCACCGGCGGCCTTGAAGATGAAGACATTGCCGGCCACGCCGCGCCGCCTGTCCTTCTGATCGGCTGGCGCGGACGCGACATCGTCGGTGGTGAGCACGGTGCGCACCGCGATATCGTCGAGCGCCAGCATTTCCGCGGCCATGTCGAAGTTCATGACGTCGCCGGCATAATTGCCGTACATGAAGAGCACGCCGACGCCGCCGTCGACGGCCATTGCGCAGGCCATGATCGGATCGGGCGGCGGCGAGGCGAAGACATTGCCGATCGCGGCGGCATCGGCGAGCCCCTTGCCGACATAGCCGAGGAATGTCGGTTCGTGCCCGGACCCGCCGCCGATCACCAGCCCGACCTTGCCCTTGCGAGGCCCGTTCCTGGCAATGATGGCGCGCGGCACGCCGTCCACGGCATAGAGGTGCTCGGGATGCGCCGCCAGAACCCCCTGCAGCATCTCATCGACGGCATCCGCCCCCGCATTGATAAGCTTCTTCGTCTTCACGCCGATCCTCCCCAGAACGAACTCCCACTGCATAGATGCGGCGGGCGGGCCGGAGGTCAATCCACTAGAGCATGATGCCGAAAAGTGTGAGCGGTTTTCGGACGACATCATGCTCTAACTCTTTAATTTAGAACAGGATTCAGATTTTAGGCCAACCGGGCCTAAAATCATCCTGTTCTAGCAGTAAGGCGACCGTCTCAAACGGCCCGAGCCGCAGCTCTTCGGCCAATGCGCCGCCGCCGACCCTTCGTTCTTCGCCCGTGAGATTGACCACGTAGAGCTTGGTGCCATCGGCATCCCGCGCCAGGAAAGACAGCACTTCCGACGGCGAGGACGAGACGCATTCCTGCCAGGATGCACCCGCGAGCGCCGACAAGGTCCGCACCGTGTTGAAGAGCGGCCGCCGCCCGCCTTGCTCGACCGGCTCACCGGGCCCGGCGATCAGGCCGAAAGGACCGGTCAGCGCCGAAAGCGTCAGGCATTCGAGACCGGCCTCCAGCACCCGGATCGCATAGCCGAGCGCAAAGGCCTCGGCGAAAAGCCCGTTATGCCGCGGGTCGCGGTTGGCCATCGCAATACGTCCACCCGCAGGATTGTCCATCGTGCGGCTGCCGTAAGGGTTCTGCCGCATCGGGATCGTCGACGGGCCGATGCGATAGGGCTTGTCGCCGTAGATCGCGCGAACGGAGCGCGTGATGAAGGGCAGCGCTTCCAATGTCTGCATGACGCTGAGATCGTCAGCCGCATGCACGATCGGATTGGTGCAATGGCTGACGAAGTCGATCTCGCCTGCCGGCACGCGCTTGCGGTTGAGTTCGGTGAAATAGCTCAGCATGCCGCCGCCGATGCGCATGCCGGGGAAGGCGGTGCGGGCCGCAGCATAGATCTCTTCGAGGGGAGGGCAGTCCGGCCATTTGCTGCCGGGCGGCGTCGATTGCCGATCGACGGAGGGCGAGATCAGGATCGCATCCGGCCGGAAGTCCGCGCGCTGCATCTGGCGGGCAATCTCGGCCGCCTCGCTTGCCGGCGACGACTTGCAGGCAAGCACGATCTCCAGCGTCGAGCAGCCGCGATGGACGGCCACGATCGCGGCGAAATTATTCAACGCTTCGGGGCCGTGCCCGGCATCGGGATCGAAATGGAAGAGCAGTTCCCGAGGCGCGATCTCCGACAGGAGAGATCCGGCCGCGAGCGTCGCATCGGCCTCCTCCGGCGTCACGACCACGCCGATATCGGGCATGGTGCCGGTCCGTGTTCCGAGTTCGAGCCTTATGACTTCGCTTGACTTCGCAGCTGGGATTGCTGCAGAGCGGCTGGTGTCCCTGATAATCAGCGACGTCTTCTGCCGGACCGGTTGATTGGCGGGAATCCGGTAAGGCCAGGGCAGAGCGAGCGGCCTGACATAGGTCTTGTAAGAGGCATCAGACCAGTTCCGCTGGTCCTCCATTTCGAAGGTGTCGCCTTCCATCCGGCATTCCGCCGCAACATCCGCCACGACCTCATGAGAAATGGCGCGCATATCCTTGAACGGCTGCCACGGCTCGATGACATCGGGAAAGCGTGTCTCGACGATCCGGCCATCGACGTGTTCGACCCTTGCCGCTGAACCGGCCACACCGACGATCGGATGCAGGATGCAGAAGCCGCAGCGATTGGTCTCGAAGCCGGTTTCCGAAACGGCTTCGGCCTCGAAATCGAGCCGGTCCTGATATCCTGTGATGCGGACATCGATGACGAGGCTCGTTCCGCCGGAGCCCTCGCAACACGCCCGGTAGGCGACTTCGAAACGGTCATCGCCCTGCTCGATCCTGAGATCGCCGATCTCGGGGCTGTAGGTGCCCCAATCCCGGTCGCGGACGAGGTAGGAAATCGCCCGCAGCACCTCGATCCCCCCGTAGCGGATCGTGCGCAGATTGCCCTCGGCGAGATCGGTCGTCAGCTCTCCAGCCGTCAGGCGAACCGCCGGCGTTTCCACTGCCCGGGTGCCGTAGAGCTGGAACGCGTCGGCCGTCATCGCAGCATCGCCCCGACATCGATCGTCTGTCCCTGGGCAGCGCTGTCATAGGCCGCCTCGACAAGGGCGAAGGTTTTCAAATTGTCGGCCCCTGACGTCGAATGCTCAGTGCCGCGCTTGAGCTGGTCGACCCAATGCTGCTGGATCGCATAGACGCTCTCCTGGATATTGTGCCAGGGCCGCGAGGCCCAGGACAGCAGCTTCGGCGAGACATCCGTCGTGGTCGTGCCGTTGGCGTTGGTGATCTCGAGGCCATAACCCTGGCTCAGGCGGATCGTGCCGTCGGTGCCGTCAAGCTCAATCAGGGTCTCGGGGAACGGCTCTTTGGAAAGCTTGGTGGCGTAGCTGACGTCGACGACCGAGGTGGCGCCGCTTTCATGATCGAGCAGAATGGTCGCCACGTCCTCGCCTTTGATTTTTGGATTGACCCGCCTGGTGCGGGCCGTGAGCGCGCTGACATCGCCGAGGATATAGCGGGCGATATCCAGCGTATGGATGCCCAGGTCTTCGATGATGAAGCGTTCGCCTTCGGCGAGATAGGGCTGGCCGGAAAAGACGTCGTAGCCCGAGCGGAAGGAGAAGCGGCCCCAGAAGGGCGTGCCGATGGCGCCGGCGTCGAGCGCCTTGCGCACCGCCTGGATCGGCGTCTGCCAGCGGAAATTCTCGTGCACCATCAGCGCCACGCCGGCATTGCGGCAGGCCGCGACCATCGCCTTGGCATCCGCCAGCGTCTTGGCGAAGGGCTTCTGGCAGATGGCCGGCACCCTATTCCGAGCCGCCATTTCCACCAGGGCGCGGTGGCTCTGAACGGTCGTGGCGATATCGACGAAATCGAAGCCGCCATCGGCAAACAAGGCCTCGGCATCGCTGTAGCGGCGCTCGATACCGAACTGGTCGCCGATGATGTCAAGCCGCTCCGGATCGCGGTCGCAGATCGCGACGATCTCAGCACCTTCGACATCGTTCCAGGCATGCATCTGGTTGATCGCAAAGAAGCCGCAGCCGATCAACGCGCCTTTCAATTCGGTCATGTCAACCTGCCTTTGCCATCTGCATGAGCGTGACGCGCTGCTGCAGGCGGCGCTGCGCCTGGTCGACGACCACCGCGATGATGATGACGAGGCCCTTGATGACCATCTGCCAGAAGGAGGAGACGCCCATCATCACCAGCCCGTCGGAGAGAATGCCGATGACGAAGGCGCCGATGATCGTGCCGCCGATCGTGCCGCGCCCGCCCGACATCGAGGTGCCGCCGAGAACGGCTGCGGCGATCGCATTGAGTTCGAAACTTTCGCCTGTCGCCGGATGGGCGGCCATCAGTTCCGAGGAGATGACGACGCCGACGATTGCCGCGCAAAGGCCGGAGAACATGTAGACGAAGATTTTCACGAGATCGACACGGATACCTGACATGCGCGCTGCCCGCTCATTGCCGCCGACGGCGAAGATATGGCGGCCGATCGGCGTCGAGCGCGCGACATAGGCGGCCGCGAGCGCCAGCACGATCAGGATCCAGATCGACACCGGCAGGCCGAGAATGCGTCCGGCGCCGAAGAAATCGAAGCCGGTCGTGGCATATTCCGGCCGGCCGACGAGGTTCGGAAAAGTCTGACCGTCCGAGGACAGCAGCGCCAGGCCGCGGGCGACATAGAGCGTACCGAGGGTGGCGATGAACGGCGCGACGTTGAGCTTTGTGATCAACAGGCCGTTGATCAGGCCGATGACAAGGCCGATCGACAGCGTGATCAGCACGATCTCGAAGAGGTTGAAATAGATGGTGTAGCCGATCGGCAGTTCGATGCCGTAGAGGATCAGGCCGCCGGCAACCATGCCGCACAGCCCGACGATCGAACCGACCGAGAGATCGATGCCGCCGGTGATGATGACGAAGGTCATGCCCATCGCCAGGAAGGCGTTCAGCGCCACATGTTTCGACATCAGGATCATGTTCGCCGTCGAGGTGAAGTTCGGCGCGAAGATCGCAAAGAAGATGATGACGGCGAAAAGAGCGATGAAGGTCCGGAGCTTCATCAGCGTCAGAAGCGCCGAGCCGTTGGCGCCTTTCGGCGCAAGAGTGGTAGACGTAGCCGCCATCATGACGCGAGTTTCCCTTGATGTCCGTGTCCCTTGGCCGAGGCCGCGATGATGGCCTCTTCGGTCGCCTCGCTTCTTTCGAAGACGGCGACCAGCTGGCCGTTGCTCAAGACCGCGATGCGATCAGATAGCGCCATGACTTCTTCGAGGTCGGAGGTCGAAAACAGAATGGCGAGCCCGTTTGCCGCCAGCCGGCGCATGGTGCGGAAGACATCGGCCTTGGCGCCGACATCGATCCCGCGGCTCGGCTCGTCCATCAGCAAGACCTTTGGATTGGTCATCAGCGCCTTACCGATGACGACTTTCTGCTGGTTGCCGCCGGACATCGAGGTGACCTCGAAATCCGGGTTCGGCGCCTTGATCGAGAGATCGCGGATCGCTTCCTGAATGGCGTTCTTTTCCGCACCGCTGTCGATATGGAAAAGCCGGGTGAAACGGGAAAGGCTGGCCAGCGTCAGGTTGGAGGCGATGGAGAGCACCTGCACCAACCCCTCGCGCTGCCGGTCTTCCGGAATGAGCGCAAGGCCGCGGCGGATGCGCCGCGTGGTGTCGCGGGCGCGCACCTCCTTGCCGTCGATGAAGATTTTTCCGGTCGAATGCGTATGGCGCCCGATCACGCATTCGAAAAACTCGCTGCGTCCGGCGCCCATCAAGCCGTAGATGCCGAGGATCTCGCCCGCCTTGACCGACAGGGAGACATCATTGACCGCCAGCCCGCCGGTCGGCCTGGGAAGGCTGATGTTTTCGGCGCGGAACACCTCGCCGCCGACGGAATGGGTGACCGACTTGGCGAAATCCTTGGCATCCGAGCCGATCATCGAGCGCACGATCCACCGCGTGTCGATGTCGCGGACCATGGCATGACCGGTGATCTGGCCGTCGCGCAGTACCGTGATGTAGTCGCCGATCCGCATCAGCTCTTCCAGCCGATGCGAGATATAGACGATCGCCACCCCCTGCGCCTTCAGCTCGGCGATCACCTTGAACAGGATCTCGACTTCGGCCGCCGACAGCGCCGAGGTCGGCTCGTCCATGATCAGGATGCGGGCGTTGAGCGACATTGCTTTGGCGATCTCGACGAGTTGCTGCTGGCCGATCGGCAGATCCTCGACCATCGTATCCGCCTCGATGCCCGCATCGAGACGCCGCAGAAATTCATTGGCCTTCTCGACCTGTGCCTTGTGATCGATGCCGAGCAGGCCGCGGGTGATTTCGCGCCTTGCGAAGATGTTTTCGGCCACCGACATGTTGGCGAAGAGATTGAGTTCCTGGAAGATCATGCCGATGCCGTTCGCCTGCGCGTCGGCCGGGCTGTCGAAGGAGACCGGCTTGCCTTCCAGGATGATGCGGCCGAGCGTCGGGCGCTCGACGCCGGCGATAATCTTCATCAGCGTCGATTTGCCGGCGCCGTTTTCGCCGACCAGAACGTTCACCGCGCCGCGGCGCAGCTCCAGATTGGCGCGCTTGACGGCGACGATGCCGGAATAGACCTTCGACACATCGTCGAGACGCAGGATGATATCGTCCTCTCGTGCCTCTGCCACCGTCATGAGCCCACCTTGAGTTCCGAAGGTGTCACGAGCGGAAGCTCGCCGCTTCTCGGCAGCGGAAAGGCGCCGATCACCGTCACCGTCTTGCCGGTAAGACCATCGCGCGGAACGGCGGAGAGAAAAGCAGTATTGGCCTTCTCGTTGAACGCCTTGCCGAACTGCGCCCATTCGATCTGGTTCTTGAATTCGTTGAAGTTGACGAATTCCAGCGTGTCGCGCAGCGCGGTGCCGCGCAGCGCCGGGCCGATCTGCACCTTCGCATCGGCCTTGCCGTCGCCATCGGCGTCAACATCGAGCGTTGCCGCGCGCGAAGCCGTATCGGCGGTAACGACGGTGCCGGTAATCTTCACCGCATAGGTCCAGGGCGAGCTGCTCTGCTTGCGCGGATTGCCGTATTTTTCGCCCGCGGCATCGGGGCTCGTGGCAACGAGCTGCATGACGTCCTTCAGCTCGCCGGCGCGCTTTTCGAAATAGGGCACGACGTCTGGCTGCCAGATCGCCTCGACCTTGGCATTCGGATCGAAAGCGGTCTTGGCCGCAGCCGCCGCCTTCTCCTCCGCAGTCGGCGTCTTGATGATTTTGCAACCGGGCAGGGCCGCCGCCACGACGGCAGCCAGCAATGCCCCCTTCATTCTCAACATGCGGGTGAACCTCGACGTCTTGCAAAATGCATTGCGGAGGGCGCAACGCTGCACCCTCCGCAATTGGTGCTGATCAATTCGTCAGGGCGAAGGTCTCGAGCTTGCCGGAATTGTCGGCGTTGATGAGAACGCAATCCATCAACTGCTTCTCTTCCTTCGGCGTCGTCTTGTTCTTGATGTAGGCGTCGGCCTGTTCCACCGCCAACTGGGCCTGCGCATAGGCGGGCTGCAGAACCGTCGCCTTGATGCCACCCGCCTTGATCGAGTCGCGCACATCGTTGGAGCCGTCGAAGCCGACGACGATTACGTCCTTGCGGCCGGCGGCCTGAAGGGCTGCGATCGCACCCATGGCCATGGTGTCGTTGCCTGAAATGACGCCCTTGATATCGGGATTGGCCTGGAGGATGGTTTCCATCTTCGAATAGGCTTCCGTCTGGCTCCAGTTGGCAGACTGCTTGGCGACCGATTTCAGCTCCGGATAATCGTCGATGACATCGTGATAGCCCTGCGAGCGGATGCCGGCATTGGTGTCGGACTCCTTGCCCACCAGCTCGACGTAATTGCCCTTCTCGCCCATCAGCTTGACGAACTCCTGCGCCCCGAGCTGCGCGCCCTGATAGTTGTTCGAGACGATCTGGGCGACGGCAACGCCGGTCGCGTTGATTTCGCGGTCGATCAGGAAGGAGGGGATGCCGGCATCCTTGGCCTTCTTGACGGCGGCGACGGAAGCGTCCGCGCCGGCATTGTCGAGGATGATCGCCTTGGCGCCGCGCCCGATTGCCGTATCGATCATTTCCGACTGCTTGTTGGCGTCGTCGTCATGGGTCATGACGAGGGTCTCGTAGCCGAGTTCCTTCGCCTTGGCTTCGGCGCCGACGGCCTCGGCCTTGAAGAAGGGATTGTCATGCGCCGGCGTGATGATGGCGATGAGGTCGGCCGCAAAGGCCGGCATCGCCGTTCCGAGCGCGAGCGCGCTGGCAAAGGCTGCAAGTGTCAGTCTGCGTGTCAGTTTCATTTTTTCCTCCCTGTTGTGAATGACGCCCCGTCTCCCCGGAGCGGTGCCCCGTCCCCGGAGCGGTTAAGGGGGAGGGCATGCCTCCCCAAGCCGGTTCAGGTGATGCGCCGGATGCTTTCGGCGATCTCCTGCGGTTCGAATACTTTCTTCCAGTCGTCGCGCATCAGCGCCGGGATGCCGAACTCGATCGCCTTGTTGCAGGCGTCCGAGAACACACCGTCAACCTCCTTGAAGATGACCGCGCCGAGCACGTTCATATGGCCGAGCAGAAAGTCGCGAGCGGCCTCTGCAGGCACGCCGCGCGCCACGCATTCGTCCATGGCCTGGCGCATGACGACGAGCAGCGATGCGCAGACGGTTTCGGAAAGGCCGGGTTCAAGCATGGCGAGCTGATCGACGGTCACCCGGTGCGAACGCATGACCGGCGCCCAGATGATTTTGGCGATTTCCTCCCCCAGCGCATAGGCGCTGTCGGGACCCTGCATCAGCGCCGAGACGATGTGCTGCTTGGCGAAGAGGCCGCCGAAATGGTCCTTCTTGGCCTGCATCTCCGTCTCGTCGTTGAAGATCGGCGGATGGCAGGGATGGGTGACGAAATAGGTGAGGTCGTCACGCTTCGGCAGGTGACCGGCAAAGGGGGCGGCAGCATCGAGCGCGACCACCATGGTGCCGGGCGCGAGCTTGTCGACGATCCCTGACGCCACCTTGCCGATTGCCGTGTCCGGCACCGCGAGGATGATAACATCGGCGCCGTCGAGGGCAGCATCGACGGGCACGCAATCGAGACCGAGATCGTTCTTCAAACGCGCCTTGCCGGCGTCGCTCACCTCGACATGGCGCACTTGGAAGCGCGACCCCTTGAGGTTTTTGGCAAGCCGGTATCCCATTTTGCCGCCGGCGCCGAAGAGAGCAATCTTGGTCATGTTTTCCTCACCTTTTCAATTCCGGATAGGACCATATACTGGTATGATGAGTCAATCACCATATCATTACTTTAGTTGTTCAAGCCCCATGTTTTTCGGCGTCGAGCCGGTCGATCGCCTCGACATTGCCGGCCGATGGGCCATCCGGGTCGAATTCGGAGGCGAGCCAGACGTCGACGATCGATTTCGCCAGTTCCGGCCCGATGACGCGCGCGCCCATCGTGATGATCTGGGCGTTGTTCGATTTCACTGCCCGTTCCGCCGAATAGGTGTCGTGGGTGAGTGCGGCGCGAATACCCGGCACCTTGTTGGCGGAAATGCACACACCGATGCCGGTGCCGCAGAACAGGATGCCGCGCTGATGTTCGCCGTCGACGATCGTCTGCGCCAGACGCTGGGAGAGATCGGCATAGAAGCCGGACTGGCTGAGATCGTGAACTTCGAGGTCCGCCTTGCCGGCGAGATGGGCGGCAATGACATCCAATAGCGGTTTGCCGGCGCTGTCGGCGCCAATTGCGATCTTCATGGCAGTTTCCTTTCACTCGCCGTCTGGCGTGGAGATGAGCGGTCGATCGCCGCGCTGACGCGGCCGAGAATGTCGAGATAGCCCTCGACGGACCAGGCGGAGCGGCCGATGAACAGGCCATCGATATGCGGCTCGCCGACCAGCTCCTCGCAATTTTCAGGATTGACGCTGCCGCCGTAGAGAACCGGTACTGCACGGCCGAGAATGGCCTTGGCCACTTCGGCGATTTTTCCGTGCCGCTCCGACGCGTAGTCGGCGGTCGCCGGAATACCCCTGGCGCCGATCGCCCAGACTGGCTCGTAGGCAAGCAGAATCGGCGCCTCGCCGGCCTCGGTGTCGACGCCCCGCAAGGCGGCCTCGACCTGCCGCCGCAAAACGGCGTCGGCCCGACCGTCCTGGCGCTCCTGCAAGGTCTCGCCGATGCAGATCAGCGGCGTCAGGCCATGGCGGAGCGCGGTGGAAACCTTAAGGCCGACGGTCTCGTCGGTTTCGCCGAAATGTTCGCGCCGTTCGGAATGGCCGAGCTCGACGATATCGAGCTCGCAGTCCTTCAGCATCAGCGGGGAAATTTCGCCGGTCCAGGCGCCGGCATCCTCCCAGTGCATGTTCTGGGCGCCGACCTTCACCGAGGTCTCGGCCAGCAGGCGCTTGACCTCGCGCACCGCGGTGAAGGCGGGGATGACGAAGCGCTGCACACGGATATCGCGTTCCGCATCCGTCGTTGCGAGGCGGCGCGCGAAAGCGAGCGCTTCCTCCACCGTCTTGTTCATCTTGAAGCTGGTGCCGACCCAGACGACCATCAGTTCTTCCTTCCCAGACGGATCTGCGCGAAATAGCCATCCGTTCCGACCTGGCCGCCTTTCAGCGCGATCTGCAGGCCGTTGGTCGGCGCATAGTCGCCATGCGCCAGGCAGAGCGGCGAGCCCGGCGTCTGGGGCAGCGGCAGCAGCGTCGTCAGCGCGTCGATCTTCAATTGCCGGAGCGCATGGCTCGACGTATCGCCGCCGGCGACGACCGCGCGCGACAGCCCTTCGGCTTCGATCAGCCGCCGCAGGATCGTGCCGAGCGCGCCGCCGAGCCGATGACGGGCGCCCGGCAGCGGGTCGATATCGGCACCGCGGTCCGCCGAGGGGCCAAGCGCCGTATGGAGGATGACGCTCTTGCCTTCCTTCAGCTTGCCGACACCCGCCTGCACGGCCGCCTCCACGGCGGCTTCGCCATTGGAAATCAGCACGAGCGGATCGAGCGCAATGCTCTCGAAACCGTTCTCGGCAGCCGTGCGGATCTGGCGCTCGGTGGTCGGCGAGACGCTGCCGGAAACGACGGCAAGGCGATCGACCGAGCCGATATCCGGAAATTCGGCGCTGTCCTCGCCGATCAGGCCGGCCTGCCGCCAGGCGCTGAGCAGGGCATATTCGACCCCCGACGAGCCGGCGACGAAGCGTCCCGAGCGGTCGGTGACCCGCAGCATCTGCCGGCCGGCGGCCGCTTGCGTCGTTTCGGAGTCGACATCGAGGAGCAGTATGCCTTCGCCATTCGATGTCAGCGCGTCGATCCGTTGGTCGGCATCCGCCGCGGTGATTGCGACGAGATCGGCAAGCCGGACGGTGAGGGAGGTCTGTTTCGACAAATGCAGCGCAAGGTCGGCCTCATCCATCGGCGTGACGGGATGGCGGCTCATGACGGGGTGGCGGTCGATGCGGAAGATGCGCCCCTGATAGGCGGCGAAGAGATTGCCGAAGGCCGTATAGCGCTTCAATTGCGGCGCGCCGACGATAACCGGCACGATGGATTGCCCGAAACGCGTGCGGCCGATTTCGATCGCCTTGCCGATATTGCCGATGCCGGGACTGGAATCGAAGGTCGAGCAGACCTTGTAGTGGCAGATGGCGGCACCCAGCGAATTCAGCCAGTCGAAGGCAGGCGCAAGATGCTCCTCCATCCATGCCGGCGTTTCACTGCGGCTCATTCCCGCGAGGCCGATCGCGCGGCAGTGTTTGAAGCGGGCGAGCAACTCCGGCGTGGGGATGCCGAGGAACAGCGCGGTCTCGACACCGTTCGAGGCAAGCGCCTCCATGACATCGGTCGAGCCGGTAAAATCATCGCCGTAATAGCTAACGAGATGTCCATCCATCGCCGTCACGCGCCCTTGCCGTCGCTGAATTTTGCGATCGAGGCGGCAAGCTCCGGATGGTCTTTGGCGTAGGTCTCCAGCGGGATGTCGGCGACTGCGGCCTGCCAGGCCTGCTGCACGGCGCGAACGCCGGCCGCAGCTCCGCCGGGATGACTGACGATGCCGCCGCCGCAGAGATAGAGGAGATCGACGGTCCGGCCGGTGCGCTGATAGGTCTCCGGCGCCTGTCCGCCCCACTGGCCGGAGCCTGCGACCGGAAGCGGGCGATCGGCGTCGTCGAACAGCGGCGCGCTGACAGCCTTGAAGGACGAGACGAAGCTCTCGTCCGGCTCCCAATATTTGACCCGGATGCCGTTGATCTGGAACTGGTCGACGCCCAAGAGCCGCCAGAACTGCTGGTAGACCTTGAAGTCCATGCCGGCGCCCGGATCGCGCGTCAGCACGTCCCAGCCGTTGCGATGCGCATGCAGCACCAGGCCGGAGCGCTTGCGCAGAAAGCTCATGCCGCCGAAGCCGATCGAGTTGATGTTGACGACGGCGCAGTTGCCGCCGGCTTTGGCGACGATGTCGTGGTTGCGCATCATCTCGTCGGGGTCGGCATGCGAGATGCCGAAGGCATACATGACCTTCTTGCCGGTCTTCTGCTCGTGATCGACAATGCGCGGCATGATCGCGGCGACGCGCTCCTTGAGCGGCGAATAGGCCGGGCTCATCAGTTTCTCGTCGTCCTTGATGAAGTCGACGCCCGATCCGATCAGCTCACCGACGAGTTCCGCCGTCTCGTGCGGCCTCAGCCCGAGCGCCGGCTTGACGATCGTGCCGATGATCGGCCGGCCCTCGACGCCGGTGAGGCGGCGGCTTCCCGGAATGCCGAACTGCGGCCCTGGATGGGCGCTCTTGAACGCCTCCGGCAGCTGCATGTCGACGATACGGATGCCGGTCATGCCCTTGATCGAATAGACGCCACCGATCGCGATGGTCATCAGCGCCGAGAGATCGGTGCCGATCGCCTCAAGCGGAAAGCCGATGTCGACATCGGCGCGGTGGAGCCGCGTGGCGGGAGCCGCCTCCGGCCAGGTCGGATGACGCCCATCCTCGAGCGGGCGGATCGCCAGCACCCGGGCGGCGACGCGCGATTTCAGCTCCTCGGTTTCGCCGGGAACCGGCACGAAGGTTCCGGTCGACTGGTCGCTGGCGATCTTGTCCGCCATCGCCGCGACGCTGCCGGGCGTTTCGATGCGGTAGGTCAGGGTAATCATCATCAACGGACGGCTGCTCCTCTCGGCCCACGCAGATTGTCATGGCGTCAACTTGTGATCTGGTATAATGAGTATTCCAACCGTTGAAAAGCGGAATCTTCGGCCGCGCAATTTTCGGCCGCAAGCTTTGTCCTTGGTCCGGAAAACTGTTAGGAGGAGACATTTTGAGCCAGCGAGATCTCATGACCCAGCCCCTCGAACAGATCGTCCGCCGCAAACTCTCCGACGAAGTGTTTGATCGATTGGAGCGGATGATCACCTCGGGCGAGCTTCAGCCCGGCGATGAAATGCCCTCGGAACGGGTGCTGATGGAGCGCTTCGGCGTCGGCCGGCCGGCGATCCGCGAAGCCATGCAGTCGCTTGCCAACAAGGGTCTCGTCAGCATTTCGCACGGCGAGCGGGCCAAGGTCCTGCGGCTGACGGCAAAGTCGATCTTCCGCCAGGTCGATCTCACCGCCAAGATCATGCTGTCGCAATCGGCGGATTCGCTGGAGCATCTGAAAAGCGCCCGCATCTTCTTCGAGCGCGGCATGGCGCGCGAGGCCGCCCAGCGCGCCTCGGCAAACGACATCGCCGAACTCAGGGATATCATCGAGCGCCAGCGCATGTCGCTCGGCCGGGCCGAAGCGTTCATCGATGCCGATATGGAATTTCACACCCGCATCGCCCAGATCTCCGGCAACCCGATCTATGTGGCCGTCAGCGAAGCAATGCTTGCCTGGCTGAAGGAATATCATACCGAGATGCTGATCTGGACCGGCAAGGAAAAGTTCACGCTCGCCGAACACGACGAGATCGTCGACCGCCTCGAAGCCAACGACGTCGACGGCTCGGAAACCGCGCTGCTCAAACACCTCGAACGCTCGCGGGCGCTTTACGCGAAGTAGGGCGCTTTTGTTTAGCGGCTGCTTGGGAACAATGATGTGCCGGCGAGGTTGTGGATAGGCCCGTCAGGCAAAAATCCCAAGGAGGATATGAGAATGCGTATGAAACTCGTAGCAGCATCGCTTTTCGCCCTCGGCATGGCCACCTCAGCCTTCGCCCAGTCCAACCCGGCGCCGGCCGGCGCCACGATCGACAAGAACCAGGCCGATCAGGGCGGCGGCGCGACCAGCGACATGAAGGCCAAAAAGCCGATGGCGACCGATACCACCACGACCGGTTCCACGACTGGCGGCACGATGAAAATGGACAAGACCAAGTGCCCGAACCCGGTCAACAACTCCGCCAACCTCCAGACCCAGGGCGGCACCAGCAACGCCACGCCGATGGACGAAGCCTGCGCCGCGCATAACAACTGATCGACCAGATCACAAAAACCCCGCTTCGGCGGGGTTTTTGCGTGCGCTGCTTTGCGCCGGGGATGCTTGACTTATCGCATAACGAGCGATATCAGATTGGGTAATCGATAACCCAATGAGATGCCGTGACCGCCTCACTCAACGATATAGCTGCCCGCGCAGGTGTTTCCGTCAAGACCGTCTCAGGCGCCTTGCATGGCGGCTCGGCGCGCATGTCGGAAGATACCCGCCAGCGGATCAAGGAGATCGCCGAGGAGTTGGGATATGTCACCAACTTCGCCGCACGCAGCATGCGGCAAGGCTGGATGCCGCTTGTCGGCCTGGTCGCGGACGACTTGATCACTTCGCCTTTCGCGACCGAAATCATCAGGGGGCTCGATGGCGCCGTGCGCGCCGCCGACATGGCCGTCTTCGCCATGACGCTCGGCGGCCATCGCAGTGTCGCGTCGATCCTCGACGAGATGCGGCGCTTTCGCCCGCGGGCGATCGCCTATGCCGCCATGTATCACAAGAGCGTCGACCTGCCGCCTGCATTTGCCGACACGGTCGGCGTCATGATCAACTGTCGCGATGCCAACGACCGCGTCACCTCGCTGGTACCCGATGAAACCGGGGCGGCGCTGGAGATTACCAATTACCTCATCGATGCAGGCCGGCGCAATATCGCCTTCATCAATCTGCCGGGGCTGCTCGCCGGCGACCTGCGTGAACTCGGCTTCCGGCAAGCGCTCGATCATGCCGGAATCGACGGAGCCGGCGCCATCGTCCTGCCCGCCGTCAGCAAGGCGATCTACAGCGACCGGGCACACAGCCTGGTGGCCACGCATGTGCATGCGCTAATGAACGGCCCCCGGCGCCCCGATGCCATCCTGTGCGGCAATGACCGCGTGGCGATGGAGGTCTATGCCGCGCTGCGCCGGACAGGCGCGGCCATTCCCGACGACGTCGCCGTTGCAAGTTTCGACAACCAGGTCGAGATCGCCTCGCGTCTCGACCCGCCGCTGACCACCATGGCGCTTCCCCATCGCGCCATGGGCCGTCAGGCCGCGCACATCCTGCTTGCCGAAGACCGGGGTCCGGTCGGGGTGCAGAAACTGCCGTTCCAGTTGGTGGAGCGGGCATCCGTATAAATTGAGATAGGCCCATTCAATTGAGGAGGAATTCTAATGGGTAAACGTTTACTTTGGTCGCTGGTCCTGTCCTCGGCGCTATCAGCCATAGGGGCGCAGGCAGCCGAGAAAACCGCAATCCAGGTCATGCACCAGGGCGATCCCGGTTTTGTCGCCGCCTATGGCAAGGTCGCCGAACGCTTCGAGGCCGCCAATCCCGATGTCGACGTGCAGTTCATCTATGCGCCGCACGATGCCTATAACGAGAAGTTCAGCGCCGCCGTCATGGCCAAGCAGCTGCCCGACGTCATGGAACTCGATGCGCCGTTCCTCGCCAATTACGTCTGGTCGGGCTATCTTCAGCCCATCAAGCCGCTGATCGACAAAGATGTCCTCGACGACATGACGGAGTCCAACATCGCCCAGGGCACCTATCCGATCGATAAGGACCTCTATGCAATCGGCCTGACCGACTCGTCGGTCGTTCTTTACGGCAACAAGAAATATCTCGAAGCGATCGGCGCCCGCATCCCGAAATCCGTCGACGATGCCTGGACCCGGGAAGAGTTCGAAACCTATCTCGAAAAGCTCTCGAAGCTCGACGGCGTCAAATGGCCGATCGACACCTTCCGCGGCTACGGCATCAAGACCGAATGGATCACCTATGCCTATGGCCCGATCCTACAATCGGCCGGCTGCGACCTGATCGACCGCAAGGCCTGGAAATCCGAGGGCACGCTCGACAGTGACGCCTGCGTCGATGCGCTGGCGATGATGCAGAAATGGGTCAAGAACGGCTGGGTGGTGCCGCAGTCGGCCGGAACCAACCAGTTCTTCGCCGAAGGCAATCCGGCAGCATTGGCGCTCGGCGGACACTGGGTCTACGCCGAGGCCGCCGCAACCATGAAGGACAACATCGTCGTGCTGCCGCTCCCGAAGTTCGGCACCAAGGGCGCGAGCCCCAACGGCACCTGGATCTGGGCGGTCACCAAGACATCGAAACATCCCGACATCGCGGCCAAATTCATCAGCTTCCTGCTGAAGGACAAGGAGTATCGGGCTTACGTTGCAAGCCAGTCGGGCTATCCCGGCCTAAAGAGCTTCGCTGCCGAATCTCCGCTCTATGCCAACGGCGGCCCGATGGCGATCGCCTTCGAGCAGGCATCGAAGACGGCCGTCGCGCGCCCGCCGCACCCAGCCTATCCCACAATCACCTCCGCCTTCATGCAGGCGGTCGACGAGGTGTTTAATGGCGGCGATCCCAAGGAGGCGCTGGCATCGGCCGCCAAGAAGATCGATCAGGATATCGAGGACAATGACGGCTATCCGCCGTTCGGCGACGAGCAATAGGCGCGATCGCCTCTGACAGGTCAACGTCCTGCGATGTACCGGGCAGACATCGCAGGGCGGAGCCGGCACCCATGCTCGGAGAGGAGGAACTAGATGGTCACGCAACAATCGACATCGTCGACATTCATTCGAAAGGCTCCGCCGCGCCGCCATGACAAGGGACGGCTGACGCAGGAGGCGGCCATGCTGGCGCCGGCCGTCATCCTGTTGACCGTCTTTCTGATCCTGCCGTTCCTCCTGTCCTTCTGGACGGCAATGACCAACCAGCCTCTGGTGCCGCGGCCGACGCCGGTCCGCTTCGTCTGGTTCAACAATTTCATCCGCATCTTCCAGGACGATCTGTTCTGGACGGCCCTTTGGAACGTCTCGCGCTTCACCTTCTGGATCATTCCGGCGCAGTGCGGCCTCGCTTTCGCGACGGCGCTGCTTTTGCATCAGAAGCTGCCGTTCCGCAATCTGTTGCGCGGCATGTTCTTCCTGCCGGCGATCACCTCGATGGTCGTGGTCTGCGTCATCTGGGGCACCCTGTTCCAATATCCCACCGGGCCGTTCAACCAGATCCTCGGCTTCCTCTCCGGTGGGGCGATCCAGCCGATTGATTGGCTCGGCGATCCGCAATGGGCGATGTTCTCGCTCGTCCTGCTCTCGGCCTGGCAGGCCTACGGCTTCCAGATGATCGTCTATCTCGCCGGCCTTCAGGGCATTCCGGACGAACTCTACGATGCCGCCAAGATCGACGGTGCGAACGCGTTCCGCCGGTTCTGGCACGTGACCATGCCCGGCCTCAGGCCGACCCATGTCTTCGTGCTGGTGATCACCACGATCCAGGCGTTCAAGCTCTACACCCAGGTCGCCATTCTCACGCAGGGCGGGCCGAAGAGCAGCACCGAAACGGTCGTGCATTACATGGTCCGCGCCGGCTTCGAAGAGCAGAAAATGGGCTATGCCTCCGCCGTCTCGGTCATATTGTTCGTGATCGTTCTCGTCATCGCGCTGATCCAGCGCCAGCTGCTGAGACGCTTCGATGTCTGATATCGCACTCTCTATCCCGCAGGCTCGCACAGCGCGGCGCCATTCCGCCGCAATGGTTCTCCGTGCCATCCAGACGATGTGCATTTTCATCATCGCATTGGTGATCGTCTCGCCATTGCTGCTCCTGGTCGTGGCAAGCCTCAAGGATGACCGGTTCCAAATTCTGGCCGATATGGGCAGCTTCCGGGCCTTTTGGGTTTCGAACCCGACGCTTAACAACTATGCCGAGGTCGGCCACCTCTCGGGTGAACTCGCCTTCGGGCGCTACCTCATCAACTCGCTGATCATCCTGGTCACGACGGTCTGTTCCGGCCTGATTGTCAATTCGATGGCGGCGTTTGTCCTGGCCTGGGGATCGTTCAAAGGCCGCGCCGTCATCCTGTCGATCGTGATCGCGCTCTATGTGATCCCGCAGGAAAGCATCATCATGCCGTTGGTGATCATGGTTTCCAGGGCGGGAATGTCCGACACCTTCGCGGTGCAGATCGTGCCCTGGGTCGCCAGCCCGCTCTATATCTTCCTGTTCTACCAGTTCTTCGCGCAACTGCCGAAGGAATTGCTGGAGGCCGCCGAGATCGACGGCGCCTCGTTTTTCCGGGCCTATCGCTCCATCTTCCTGCCGCTCAGCCTGCCCGCACTCGCCACCGTGTCGATCCTCATGGGGATCGAGACCTGGAACCAGTATCTCTGGCCGATCCTGGTGACGCAGACCGATTATGCTCGGCCGATCGCGGTGGCCATCGCGACCTTCTTCGGACAGGACAGCATCTACTGGGATCGGGCGATGGCCGCCTCCGTTTTGATGATGATACCGATCCTGGGGCTCTACCTCGCATTCCAGCGCTGGTTCGTGAGTTCCTTTATCGGCTCCGCCGTGAAAGGTTGAATTGATGACAAGCCAAGCGATTTCTCCCTCCGATGACGTGCGGCTGGAGACGATCAGCGCCGTCCTACCCGCAGGGGCCACGATCCATGCCTGGATCAGGGCGTCGCATGGGGGCGCCCCGGGAAGGCTGACGGCACATGTCGATGGGGACCCGGCCGGCGCTGTCGAAACGTCAAATCCTGACGAATTCGAGTTCCGGCTGCTGATGCTGGAAAGCGGTGGAGAGGCGGCCTTCTCCTATGATCCCGCGACGACCAAGGTCTCGGTCCTCTATGCCTTCCTTCAGCCGCGCGTTCTCGAAAAAGGCATCCGGCTGCTGCATGTCAGCCCTGGCAATGCCACACCCGAGGCCCCCGGCGGCTATCACTTCCGCCCGCCTTTTGGCTGGATGAACGATCCCAACGGGTTTGGAAGGTTCAGCGGCAAGCTGCACCTCTTCTACCAGCACTATCCCCACAGCCTTCGCTGGAACAACATGCATTGGGGGCATGCGGTCTCGAAGGACTATCTTCGCTGGACGCATCTGCCGATCTTTCTTTTCCCTTCCGATGAACTCGCCACCCGGGCCGACGGGCGGGGCGGGGCATTTTCCGGCTCAGCGATCGCTCTTTCCGGCGGGGAAGCCGGCCTTCGCATTTTCTTCACCGAGCACATGAAGGATCGGGAACCGGAGGAACAGGTTCAGTTCACCGCCATCAGCCGCGATCTTGTCAATGTCGAGCCGGCAGACCTGATCCTGCCGGCGCGTCCTGCCGGGCTCGGCCTGACGACCGACTTCCGCGACCCTTACGTCTTCCTCGGGCCCGACGGCAAATGGAAGATGCTGCTCGGCACGCGCGACCGCGACGGCGGCGTCATTCTGCTCTACCAAACCGATGATCCGGCCGCGGCGACGGGATGGACCTTCCTCGGCATGCTTCACCGCGAGAACCGCTTCGGGATGACGGCGGCGGAGTGCCCCTGCATGGTGCCGCTCGACGGTCCCGCCAACGACCCGATGACACGCTGGGCCTTGATCTTCGGTCTGCTGACCAGCCGCGACCCGGCAACCGGCCGGCGCAACATGACGCTTGCGACCGTCGGCCGTTTCGATGGCCGCAGCTTCTCCGTCGAATTCGAGCAGGAACTGGATTTCGGCACCGACGCCTACGCCTTCCAGGCCTTCGTCGACGAGACCGGCCCGATCGGCATCGCCTGGCTTGCGAACTGGACGGATATCTCCAGAGAGATCGACATGCCGACGGCGATGACCCTGCCGCGCCGGCTGGCAATTCAAAGCGGGGCGCTGATCACGCCGCCGGTCTCAGCTGTCGAAAGCCTGCGGCGGCGGCGGCTGGATGCTGGAGGTTTTCTGGATGGCCGGACCGTCGATCTCGCCAATGGCTCCGTCGAAATCCTGCTCACCCTCGGCCAGGCCGGCAACGCTTTCCGCCTCGATCTCGAACATCCCGCGGCGACGGTCGCTGTTCAGTCGGACGACGACGGGCTGAGCATTCTCTTCGCGGTGGCCAGTGCCAAGGCGTCACCCCGCTATATCGCCGCCGGCGCACGGCCCTCGACCGTCCGGATCTTCCTCGATGCAGGCTCGATCGAGGTCTTCGCCGACGATGGCCGCTGGACGGGAACCAAGCGGCTGCCCGGCTTTAAGGGGGTGAGCGCGGCACGCCTGGCCGCACCCGAGGGAAATATCGCCGCCGCCGAAATCTGGCAGCTCGGTCTTTGATCCCCGGAGGAACCGACATGGCATCGGTTACGATTGAGGAAGCCCGCAAGCATTATGATGCCGTTCCGGTGATCCAGTCTCCGTCGATATCGATGTCTCAACCGACAGACTGGGGCCGAGCGCGCCCAGGAAATTCGCGGCATGGAAAATGGCAGCCGGTGGCTTTGCGCCGGTATCGCGGATGTCACCCGACAGAATACGCTGGGCCGCTTCGCAGATGATCGGCGCCGTGACGGCATAGATGTCCTGTCCCTGGGCGAGAATCCGGCGGTGCAGGTCGCCTTGCGTGACGATCACCTCGACGGCGAAGCGCTGCGCCGAACGTCCGGTTTCATCGACGGCCTGGGGCAGGGGCGTCGATGGATCGCGAACATCGCGCAGGGCTGTCGTGCTGAGAAAGCTGTGCAATTCCCTGGTGCGGACGCGGCTGGCGATCAGCGGCACTTCCGAAAATGGAAGCTCGACGAATGTCTGCCGGCCGAACGGGGCCGGTAAAACGGATACCTTCTCGGCCGGCGACCGACGCACGGGCCGAAGCTCCCCGCCGCTGACGGCCAGGCGCTGTGCGGTGTTCTTCTCCCCGGTCACGCGCGTGCCTTTCGTCGGCAGCCAGCTGTCGAGAGCGACCCGGATTTCGATGGTGTCGGCATGCTGCCGTTCGTCCATCAGGGCTGCCACCAGCAGATCGGCCAGGCCGCCGTAAAATCCCATAGCCGGGATGACGACGACGCCCGCTTCCCGGGCCGCGACCTCATGCCGGTCGAATATGGCCTGTACGCTCGGCTGTTCAGCCGTTACGTCGAGATAATGGATGCCAGCCCGCAGCGCGGCACGCACGACTGCATCGGCCGTGTCCATGAACGGGCCGGCGCAGTTGATGACGGCAGCCGCGCCGGAGAGCGCCCTGTCCAGCGCCGCGTCATCCTCTATCGCTGCTTCACGGCATTCGACGCCACGTTCCGGAAAACCCGCTTCGGCCAGTCGCCCGATACTCCGTCCGATTGCAATCGGCTTCAGCCCGCGCCGCAACAGTTCGGCGACGACAAACCGGCCGGTATGGCCGTTGGCGCCGAAGACCGCGACGGCCTGGGGTGTTCTGATGATGTCGGCTTGATGCGTGGTCATTGCTCTCTCCTGCGCTACAGACCTGTCTGTCCTCTATAAAACATACAGGTCTGTAGCGTGTCAACCGACTTTCTGCTAGTGTGACTGAATTGGAGATAAGCGAATGACGAAAAGCACAGCCAACGCCCCTGTAGTGAACGAGGTGCGGGACAGAATTCTCGAGACGGCATCGGAGCTCTTCTACCGGCGCGGCGTCCGCGCCGTCGGCGTCGATCTGGTGGTCGAAAAATCCGGTGTCGCCAAAACCAGTCTTTACCGCCATTTCGGCACAAAGGACGATTTGATCGCGGCTTTTCTCAAGCGCGAGGACCTGGACTTCTGGAGCACCTGGGACCGGGTAACCGAACAGCACGCGGATGACGCCGGGGCTGAACTCGACGCCCATTTCGAGTGGATCGGCGAACGGGTAGGGCGGGACAATTACCGGGGCTGCCCACAGATCAACACGGCGGCCGAGTTTCCGGAAGCCGGCCACCCCGCCCGCAAAGTCGCCGAAGCCCACATGCATGAAATGCGGCGGCGCTTGAAGACCATCGCCGGGAGACTGGCGGTTGCTGCACCCGACAGGCTTGCCGGGCAACTTGCGGTGCTGATCAACGGCGCCTTTGTCAGCATGCAGGTCTTCGAACCCGGCGAGGCGACGGGTCTGCTCCGCGATGCCGCTCACGCCCTGATCGCCGCTGGCCGCAATTGATTCACTGGCGGCACATTTCCAAGCGTTGGGAAATGGGTCAAAGGAACTGGCTACTTGGAGCCGGTGTCCAGCGCGATACCCATGCCCAGATCGGGGAGGCGTGCTTCCACTGCGGCCATAAGCGCTGCGGCGTCGGCAGCCGAAGATCTTGTCAATAAAGGCACGGCTGGTTCCATAAATACCTCTTACACCACTGACACTGAAATAGCGGGATCGCCGGTTCTGGCACGGCGAGAGCAGATCAATTGCACGGATTTCATGGTCTCGTGGTTGCGAACGGCGGCTCTCGGGCAGTTGAGCTCGCCGGAGGCCTTGCAGCGGCTGGCCGATATCCGCCGCAAGGATCCGGATTTCGAACGCACCTTATGCTCGGCGTCGGCTATACCGTGCTCGAGGATGAGAAGGGCAGCTCGATGTCATCGGCGGCCTGAAGGTCTGGTCGGTCGAGACCACGATCTCACTGAGCGGCGGACCGCTCGGCGGCTCTTCGGCGAGAGATGACACTACCTGGGTGGATGCGATGGCTGGTCTGCGCGGCGTCTATTCGCTGACACCGACCGTCTATCTGACGGGTTGGGGGCTGATCGGTGCCGGGGGCGCCGACCTCGACTGGGATGTGGGCGGCGTCGGCTACAAATGGAACGACACGATCTCGGCCTTCATCGGCTATCGCGCCCTCGGCGTGAACTACAGCAATGATACCCTGACCAACGATATCGTCGAGCACGGCCCGATCCTCGGCGCCGTCGTCCACTTCTGAGGAGGCAGAACGCCGCGTCCGCCTCATTCGAACGAGAAGATCTTCTTCCAGTCAGCCTTCATGTCGACGACCAGCCAGTTGCGGCGGTTGGCTTCCTCAAGCGCCTTGTCGAGCTTGCCAAAGGCCGATTGCCGGTCATAGGCATATTCGCGGCCGGCATCGGTATGGTGGACCAGCATGGCAAAGCTCTTCTTGGCGACCGTCGTCCAGCGCATCATCTCATAATCACCATCCGAATTCCCGGCGGCGAAGATCGGCTTACGGCCGATGAACTCGTTGATGCCGACCGGCTTGCCGGGGCCGTCATCGATGAAGTTGATCTTCGGCAGGCGCTTGAGGACGGGAAGATCGCCGACGATCGCATATTCGGTAAGAATGGTGCTTCCAACCACCTGCTCGGGGGGGATGCCGTAGAGAGTTTCCGTCACCGGGCGCATGAACTCGACGCCGCCGCCCGAGACGATATAGGTCACGAAGCCGTTGGCGCGCAAATAGTCGAGAAGCTCGCGCATCGGCAGATAGGTCATTTCGGTATAGGGCTTCCCGGTTTTCGGATGCTTCGCCTCGGTGAACCACTTGGCGACGATATCGTTGAACTCGTCGGTCGTCATGCCGGCATGGGTGGCCATGGCAAGCTCGACCATCCCGCGCTCCCCACCCTTGGCGACGCCCGTGAGATCGTCGCCCAGAACGCTCTTGAACGGTTCCTTGGTCTTCCATTCCGGATGCTGCGGCGCCAGTGTCTTCACACGATCGAGAACGAAACCAAGCTGGGTGTAATAAGGCTGTTCGGACCAAAGTGTGCCGTCATTGTCGAAGACGGCAATCCTGTCTTGCTGCGCAACAAAGTCGGGGCCGCCTTCAGTGACCGTTGCCTTGACGAACTCCATGATGCGGGTCTTGGCCTGCGTGTCGTTCCACGACGGCAGCGGTTCCTGCGCCAGCGTCGGCACGATGCCGATCGCCAGCAGCACCAATGCGGAGAGGATCGAAACGAGAATAGTGTCGATGTCACGAAAGGCCTTCTGCATGGATATTCTCCCATCGGGACTATGGACGAAGCCGCAGACGGGATCTGCCAGCAGGTGGCAGCCCTGATGCCTGAAGTTCGCACGCAGAATTGCGCAGCGAAAGGCGGTGCGGAAGTACTTTACGGTAAACGCCGCGGGTGCTTACGTTAACGCGGCTGTAAATGCCGCCGGAGGCTTGTGAGGCGAGCTCGATGGCAGGCGCGCTTCTTCCTTGGCGAGGCGATCGATGTTCCGTGTGCGGTTGCCGAGGACGCCGAAGGGATAGGCGCCGATATTCGTCTTTATCTGTGCAACCGATCCGCCGTTGCAGGACAAGGCCGGCCACCACACACGGAACATCCGGTTAAGACGGCGATGCTGACGCCTGATCTGGAGGATGGGCAGCTCGGGCGCCGAGAACAGCCGCCAATTGGTGGGCGCATGTCGATGCCGCGAACCCAGAATGCGATGGCTTTCCAGTCCAGACGCGAACCCGAAAAGACCGCCCGCCACCCGTAAGCGCGGCTGCACGGGGAGGCCGCCACGGCCTCCCCGTCCGAGAGGATTACTGTGGCGCGAGGCGCTCCAGCTCGTTCAGCCGCTTGAGCGCCGCCTGTTGCCTCAACATGCCGTAGTTGATGCCGCTGGCGTTCAGCGAGCTGCCTTCCTGGTAGGGATACTTGTCGAAGTCGGAGAAGAAGTCCTTGATCTTGCCCTGGATCGGAACCAGCAGCCACATGTTGCGGGCAAGGAATTCGATGGCGCCGCCGCCGTCTTCCATGCCGCGTTCATAAGGATCCATCCGCAGGTTGGAGATCATGGCCCAGCTTGGGACTTCGCGGGTGGCCGTTGCGATATTGCCGTGGCTGGCGATTGCGAAAGCCAGTTTCCAGTCGTTCCAGCGTATGGCGTTCAGGTTGCCGCCCTGGTCGAAATAATACACGGAATCGCGCGGCCCTGCCGGGATCTCGCCTTTCAGCATCGGGCCGAGATCGTAGCCGTCGAGGTGAACCTTGAAGGTCTTGGTTCCCGACTGGAAGCCCGCCTTCATCTGTTCCTTGACGTCATCGATACCGGCAGCGCCTGCGAATGTCGGCAGCCAGTCCATCAGCGTGACGATGTCGTTGACCTCGGTGCCCGGTTTGACGGCGCCCGGCCAGCGGACCATCATCGGGATGCGGAATCCGCCTTCCCAGGTGGTGCCCTTTTCGCCGTGGAACATCGTTTGCGCGCCATCCGGCCAGAGCGCCAGTTCGGCCCCATTGTCTGTCGTGTAGAGTACGATGGTGTTCTCGGTGATGCCAAGCGCATCCAGCTGGTCGAGAAGCTGGCCGACGTGACCGTCATGCTCAACCATGCCGTCGGCATGGATACCCTTGCCGGTCTTGCCCATGGATTCTGCCTTGAGATGGGTGAAGACATGCATGCGTGACGAATTGAACCAGCAGAAGAACGGCTTGTCGGCCTTTGCCTGGCGGTCGATGAAATCCTTGGCCGCGGCCAGAAATTCCTCGTCGATCGTTTCCATGCGCTTGGTGTTCAGCGCACCGGTATCCTCGATCTTGCCATCCGCCCGTGAGTGGATCACGCCGCGCGGTCCGAACTGGCGGCGGAAGGCCGGGTCCTTCGGATAGAAATAGCCTTCCGGCTCTTCCTCGGCATTGAGATGGTAAAGATTGCCGAAGAACTCGTCGAAGCCGTGGTTGGTGGGCAGGTGCTGGTCCTGGTCGCCAAGATGGTTCTTGCCGAACTGGCCGGTGGCATAGCCCTTGGTCTTCACGACGTCGGCGATGGTCGGCATCCAGTCCTGAATGCCGTGTGGATCGCCCGGCATGCCGATCGTCAGCAGGCCGGTGCGGAACGGCTCCTGCCCGAGGATAAACGAGGCGCGGCCGGCGGTGCAGCTCTGCTGGCCGTAGCTATCGGTGAAGATTGCACCCTCTTTGGCGATGCGGTCGATATTCGGCGTGCGATATCCCATCAGGCCCATCGTGTAGGCGCTGATCTGCGGGATGCCGATATCGTCACCGAAGATGACGAGGATGTTCGGCGGCTTGGCGGATCCGCTGCCGGTCGATTGTTGCTGCTGCGTCTGCGCGCTCGCATGCTCGGCAGTTGCGCCGACGGCAAGCGCGCCAATGGCAAGCGAGCTTCCCGCGAGAAGAAGGTCTCGACGGCTGACAGATGTCTTGCCGTCCGCCGCCGGTCCGGTTTCATGGTCCTTCATCGATGATACTCCCCAGTGGTGAATATGCGCCGAAAGTCCTCTCGCAAACCTGCCAGTTGCGGAAGTACGTTACGGTAAATGGCAGCGTAAATGCCGCGTCGAGCGGCCAAACTTCCTGAGTTTATAGAGCAAAAGCAGTCGCTTATGCATGTCCTGGCCGCTTTGGAAACGGTCAAGACCGATGATGGCGAGTTATCGGCGCTGATCGCGGAGGCCGATCAGCTGGCGGCTCTCTTGATGCAGCGGAAGCCGACATGGCTTGTCGAGGTGTCTTCCGGTTCCGCATGGCGGGCCGCGGGGCGGTAGCGGCGGCAGTAATTGGGAGCGCAGAGATGCGATCCGCCTTTCAGCACGCGGCGTGCGATGCGGATCTTGGGTTGGTTCGCATCGTAGCTTTGATCGGCTGCGCCGCCGCGCGGATTGCTCGGGATGCAGCAGGATTTCTGCGCCGGTTCCGGGTGGCGCGTCGTCCAGTAATCGCTCGTCCATTCCCAGACATTGCCGATCATGTCGTAGAGACCGTAGCCGTTCGGCGGGAAGGAGCGGACGGCCGACGTCCGCTCGTGGCCTTTCGGCTTCGTTGTCTTCGTGGGGAAGACGCCCTGCCAGGTATTGGCCATCAGCCTGCCATCCGGCGTCAGCTCGCTGCCCCAGGCGAATTCGGCGCCGTCGAGGCCGCCCCGCGCGGCGAGTTCCCACTCGGCCTCGGTCGGCAGATCCAGCCCCGCCCAATCGGCATAGGCCTTGGCATCGGACCAGGCAACGTGGACGACCGGGTGATCGAGTTTGCCGCGGAGATCGCTGATGCCGCCGAGCGGCCTGCGCCAGGTAGCGCCGAACTTGAACGTCCACCATTGGCGGATATCGGGTCCATTGACGCCTTTCGGCTGGACGAAGAGCAACGAGCCGGCGCGCAGCATTTCCGGCTGCGCGCCGGGATAGTCCTCAGCCAACGGGGTCTTCTCGGCCATGGTGACGTGGCCGGTGGCCGTGACAAATTCCATGAATCGGCGGTTGGTGACCGGGATCTCGTCGATCCAGAAGCCATCGACCCGGACGGGATGGGCGGGAGCCTCCTCCGGATAGTGATCATCCGATCCCATCGTGAAGGTTCGTCCAGGGATCCAGAGCATGCCTCCTGGATCGGTCTGGGAGGATTGACTGTCCTCGAATGCCAATGCCATGACCGCCTCCCAGGTTTGATGGGGGCAGTGTTGCGCAAGAGCGGGGCGCGGAGAAGTACGTTACTGTAAATGGGCGTTACGTTACGCGGCCTCCAGGCCCATGCGGATTGAGCGCCGCGAGCGGTGAGGCCCTGACGATCTCGGCCGATTGCCGGAAGCCGGCATCGACAGCGAGTTGCCGCCTGTCGATCTCCGCCCCGCCCGAATGGAAGAGCCGTTGCGAGAGATTGCCGGTCTGGGTTTTCAGGCTCGCAGGTCCATTCGCGCTCCAATCGGCGAGCGTCCGATGGCCGAGACTACAACTCCACGATTGAAGGGCGGCATAGATTTCCGCCTCGGTTCCGGAGTGGATGACCGCGCGCACTTGCTTCAGGCGATTGCCGTAGGAAGTCAGGTGGCGCTGTCTGGCGTTTCTGATCTCTGCAGCAAATAGCGGCAAAGTCCGGCGGGCAATCCAGACGAACGCGGCGATGGCGAGCAGCCCGGCGATCACCAGTGACAGCATCTGCCGGATGGCATGCGGCGATCGCCGTGGGGCGTCGTCGAGAACCGGTTTTATCGCTGTTCCGGTCTGCGCGGCGGCAACTGTCACCGGAATTGCCGGCAGTGACGCAATCTTCGCTTCGTGCGATGCGACATCGAACCATGGATAGGATATTGCCGGGATGCGGAATGATCCCTCCTTGTCTGCCGTGTAGACATAGGTCTCGGTCCGGCGGCTGACGGTGTCGCGCCCAGTGGCGATGCCATCGTCGATCTTCGGCGGCTTCTGGTACTGGTGCAGCCCATCGGCGGTTCCCGCACTGACCGGCGGCATCAGCATTGCCTGCGTTTCGCCGGCGGAGAGGGTGATCGTCCGGACCAGGGCGTCTCCCGCTTTCAGGGATTGCGGGTTTCGATCGAAGGACTGCTCCATCACCAGGTTGATCGCGGCGAAGGCGATCGGGTTTTCCCCGGAAGACGGCACGACCGTGAAGGATATGGAGGGTGCTTCGACCTTGCCCTTGGCTGGAGCACCATTGACCGAATATCCGAATGCGATCTCGATCGGCGGCGTCGTGAAGGTGTCCGAGACCTGCGGAACAATGGCATAGGTCTTTCGAATGCCGGAGTAATCGACGCCGTCGAGGGTCCGGCGGACATTCTCGGAACGGCCTTCGGAAAGTGTCACCAAGGCATTCGGCATGTCGAAGAGCGGAAATTGCGGCGGCGAAGTGAAGAAGTCGGGGACGAAGACATCGACATCGATCCGCACCTGCTGGCCGGGCACGATCTTGCCGCCATCCTCGACGCTGACCTGTGCAAACGGGCCGGCGGCCAAGGCAGCGCATGGCATCAGCAGAGCGAATATTACCATTGCTCGGATCATTGTCCCGCCTTCTCCTCTTCGAGGGAAAACTTCCGCGCCAGCAGATCCGCCGGGCTGACCTGAATATTCTTCATCCACATTTCGGATGTCTGTTCGGCCGCGGCGACTTCGCCCGCCTTGCCCTTCTTGCCCTTGTCGTCGAACTGCATGCTGTCGGGCTTCTGGTTGGGGTCCTGCTCCTGTTCCCGCTCTTTATCCTCCTCCTGTTTCAGGAGACGCTGGGCGACCGAAAGGTTCGCCGCCGCGTCCGGCCAATCCTTACGCTGCTCCAGAGCCTTGCCGTAAGCGGCGATCGCTTCGGCAAAGTCGCCGAGATGCAGGAGCGCGTTGCCCTGATTGTACCAGCTCTCCGGGCTCTCCACCGATGCGAAGGCGTCGAGCGCGTCTTGATATTGCGCCGCCTTGTAGAGGGCCGCGCCCTTCCACATCGGATCGTGGAAGTGCTGGGCAGCCTCCACATAGTGTTCCTTCTCGAAGGCCACCCGCCCCTGCTGGTCCGGCGTCAGCCACATGTCCTCAAGCGCACCGGCAACGGCCGGTACGGGCAGGAGGAGACGGATCGAGAGCAGCATCGTGGCAAGCTTCACCAGCCAGCCGCGGCGGAAGGAGAGGGCCGATAACAGCGCGGCCGGAATGATCAGCCACCAGCCGAGATCGTGCCAGCGATCGCCCTGGTCTGCAGTCTGCTCGGAGAAATTCGTGCGGATCCGCTGCGCCAGCCAGCGGATATCGGCGTCATCGCCGGTGACCGTCGCCACATCGGCGCCGGCATCGCTGCCGAACTGTTTGAGCGCTGTCGCATCCAGCTTGCTGTTGAGACGCGCGCCGCCGCTACCGGAAGCCAGGCCGCCGCCCGGTGGCTTGATGATCCCGCCCTCCGGCGTGCCGATGCCGAGCACGGCGATGCTGCTCCCAATGCCCTTCAGCGAAGCCGCGGCCCCCGGCTCGATGCCATCGGTCAGCAGCACGATGGTGCCCGCGGCGCCGTCGCGTTGCATCAACCCATCGGCGAGCGTGATGGCGGCCACGGTGTCCTTCCCAGGCTTCGGCATGATGCGGGTGGCGAGCGCATCGGTGTAGGTCTCGATCAGGTCGATATCGTCGGTGAGCGGGACGACGAGATGCGCACTGCCGGCATAGGCGACGACCGCCGTGCGCGCGCCGTTCCGACCGGCCAGGATATCGTGGATCTTCAGCTTCGCACGCTCGATCCGGCTCGGCGTAACGTCGATCGCATCCATCGTCTGCGAAAGATCGACCGCGATCACCAGCGAGGCGGTGTCCGAGACGAAGGGCGGAGCTTCGCGTTTCCACGTCGGCCCGGCGGCACCGAGAGCCGCGAGCGCGATGATGATCGCCATGATCCAGGCGGGAGAATAGCCGCGCGTTCTTGCCGGCTCGACGATCAGGCTGTCCAGCAGGTGCGGCGCAATCATGCCCCTCCACCGATTGCGCAGATCGCTGGAGCGGGCCGCCATCCACAGCATTGCCGGCGGAGCGAGAAGGGCGAGCAGCCAGAACGGGCGCAGGAAATGGAAATCCGAGATCATGCAGGTGACCTCCGGCGCATGACGCCCGCAAGCCCGCTCGCCCCGTACCAGACACAGACGAGCAGCACCGATGCGCCAAGCGGCCAGTAGAACAGCTCGATGCGCGGACGCCAGGAGAGCTGCCTCTGATCTTCCGGCGTTATCCGGTCCAGCTCGTCGTAGATCCCCTGCAATTGGCTCTGGTCGGCGCCGAAGAAATAGCGGCCGCCGGTGGTGGTGGCGATCTTCTGCAGGGAAGCGGTGTCGAGCTTGTCCTCGCCCGTGGCCGCAGGATCGCCGATGCCGACCGCGTGGATGACGATCGCTTTGGTTTTGGCGATCTCGGCCGCCTTTAGTGGCGGCATCTTGCTGGCGGTGTCGTTGCCGTCAGTCAGCAGGATCAGCACCTTCTCCGGCACGTCGGTCTTCTCGAACATGCGGATCGCCAGGCCGAGCGAATCTCCAAGCGCGGTGCGCGGCCCAGCAATGCCAGGTAGCAGGCCATCAACCAGCGTCCGGACAAGCGCATGGTCCATGGTGAAGGGCGCCAGCGGGTAGGGCGCATCGCCAAAGGCGATCAGGCCGAGGCGGTCGCCCGGCCGCTTGGCGATGAAATCGCCAACCACGGCGCGGACCGCATCGACCCTCGCATTCGCCGCACCGTCCGGCGAAGCGAAGTCGCGGGTATCCATCGATTGCGACAGGTCGAGGGCGAGGAGAATGTCGCGCTGCGGTTCGGTCTTCTCCAGCGGCGGCTCGACATATTGCGGGCGGCTGAGTGCGACCACAAGCAGCAGCCAGGCGAGCACGTCGACGCCGGTCTGCAGCCAGGAGCGTCGTGGTACCACCGAGCCCTCGGTCGGCTCGATGCCGGCTGCCTTGGTCACCTGATCGAAGAAGGGAAGCCGGATCGAGGCCGAGGTCTCGCGGTGCGGCGGCAACAGCCACCAGACGAGCAGCGGCATCGGGATCAGGAACAGCATCCAGGGGAGATCAAGCTGATACATGATGCTCCTCGATCCAACGCCGCGTATCGAGGACGAGATCGCCTGCGGCATCGGCGTCCAGCGGCGTCTGCTGCCGGTATTCGAGATCGTCGAAGAGCACTTTCAGACGTTCGCCGGCGCCATCCCCATGGGCCGCGACGAATTTTGCCCATTCGGCGCCGGACAGTCCCGCGACCTGCGCGCGAGGCCAGGCGGAAAGCGCCGTGCGTTTGACGAGCTCACAAAGCGCCTCGGCGGCCTCGGCCTGTCCTTGCGGATTGCCGATCGCCGTCTCGATGTCGTCGAGACGCTTCAGCGCCTCGCGCCGATAGGCATTGCGCTGCCATCTCCGATAGGCGACCACGGCCCAGGTGAGCGCTGCGGCGGCGAGAAGCACTGCCACCAGCAGCCATCCCCAGGTCTGCGGCATGATGGAGACCGGCGGCGGCAGCGCGATGTCCTTGAGCGAGCGCAGCGCCGTTTCCGTCAGCGGATCGAGCTTCGGCTGCTGCTCCATCAGCGCCTCCGCTGCCGCCAGGCGGATTGTTCGAGCAGGCTGCGCAGTTGCGGCGCCGTTTCTTCGGCAGTGGAGATCGGCAGCATCGGCAATCCGAGCTGGCGCTGCCAGTCGCGCAGTTCGCGGCCACGGTCCCTTGCGAACTTGTCGATCGACTGGCGCACGCCCGCCTGCCGGAAGGAGAGTTCGGCCTGCAGCGATCCGCCGCTGACGACGATGCCGCCGGCCTTCGGCAGATCCAGCAGGAAGGGGTCATAGATCAGCAGGCAGATGACATCGTTGGCGCTCGAAAGCTGCAGCAGAAGCTCGCGCGTCGTCTCGCCATGGCCATCGAAATCGCTGGCGACGACGATCAGGAAATCGTGGTGGGCGATGCCCGCCACTTTCTCCAGCACCCGGTCGAGGGCGCCTGGCGACGGTGCCCCTGTGTAGCTCGCCTGCAGACTGCCGTTCATGGCGGCGATCTTCGAGGCGAGCGCGATCACGGCGTTGCGGCTGCGATGCGGCTTGACCTCGCCGATCTCCTCGTCGTTGAAGACGAAGCCGCCGACGCGATCGCCGGATCCCAAAATGCGCCAGGCGGCAAGGATCGCCGCTTCCGCCGCGGTGACCGATTTCATGGCGCGGCGGCTGCCGAAGAACATGTTGATGCGCTGGTCGGCAATGACGATCGCCGGCCGTTCCTTCTCCTCGCTATAGACCCGCACGACCGGCCGCATGGTTCTGGCGGTCACCCGCCAGTCGATCGAGCGGACGTCGTCGCCGGGCAAGTATTCCCGCAGCTCCTCGAAGGTGAGCCCGCGCCCGCGCATGGCCGATTGCATCCGGCCGGCGAGCTGCTGGTGGCTGCGCGCCCGTTGCAGGAAGGCAATATCCCGGGCGCGGCCCTCGAGCGCCACGAGATCCTGCGTCGTCACATGGACGCCGCCGCAGCCGGGCGGCCCGCTCATGAGACGGCAACCAGTTCGGCGATCCGCCCGATCACCTGGTCGGCGGTGGTGTTGGAGGCATGGGCCTCGTAGGAAAGAATCAGCCTATGGCGGAAGACATCGTTGACGATCGCCTTGACGTCGTCAGGCGTGACGTAATCGCGCCCTTTGAGCCAGGCATAGGCGCGTGACACCTTATCGAGACCGATGACGCCGCGAGGACTGACACCGACCTGCAAAAGCTTCGCCAGATCCTTGTCGTAGCGATCAGGATAGCGCGTGGCGACGACCAGCGAGACGATATATTTCTGGACCGGGTCGGAAACGGTGACCGCACCGATCTCCTTGCGCGCATCGAAGACCGCCTGCGGATCGAGCCGCTCGGGTGGCTGGCTGTGCGCCTTGCCGCCCTGGGCTGCATTTTCCTCGTCGCGGTTGAGGCGCATGATGGCGCCTTCCGATGCCTCGTCGGGGTAGCCGACCTCGACATGCATGAGGAAGCGGTCGAGCTGGGCTTCGGGCAGGGGATAGGTGCCTTCCTGCTCGATCGGGTTCTGTGTCGCCATCACCATAAACAGCGGCGGCAGCGGATAGCTCTTGCCGCCGACCGTTACCTGCCGTTCCTCCATGGCTTCGAGAAGCGCCGACTGCACCTTGGCAGGCGCGCGGTTGATCTCGTCGGCGAGGATCAGATTGGCAAAGATCGGTCCCTGCTGGAATTTGAATTCGCCCTTGCCGCCTTCGGAGAAATAGACCTCTGAGCCGGTGATGTCGGCCGGCAGCAGATCCGGGGTGAACTGCACGCGCGACAGCTCGGAATCGAGGTTCTTCGCCAGACTCTTGATAGCCCGGGTCTTCGCCAGTCCCGGCAGCCCCTCGACCAAAAGGTGGCCATTGGCAAGCAACCCCAACAACAGCCGCTCGACCATCGTGTCCTGGCCGATGATCGACTGCCCGACACGCTTTCCCAGATCGCGGATATCATCCCGAGCGGCCACACTCATCTCCCGTGCTGCAATCGTCTTTGCAGCCCGAAGACTTCACCTTTTCCGTCAGGTGCGGAAGTACGCAACGGTAAATGCTACCGTAAACTTGGCCTAAAGCGACTGCAGTCGAATCAGCGGCTCGCCTTCAAGCGCCGTGAGGATCTCGATGATCATGCGTTATGCCTCAAGTCCGATTTTGTCGAACGCTTGATCCATCGGAATAAGGTGTCGGCGGTTAAGATCTCTTCAAGGCGCTTTGTAAGTCCGACGAGCCACCAGCAGATCATGTTCGCGCAAGCCAGCGTAACCTCTTGGCTTAAAGCATTCTAACTGGACAGGGCTTGACCGAAGGACTTATGATTGGAGCGCCGATCAATGCGATGCCTTTAACATGAACATGGTCAATCCGCCTTTGCCGTCTGAAAGTAGCCGGGAGGACAAGATTCAGTCGAATCCGGTGCGGCTTGGTGCGCGTCTCAAGCTTACGCGGCAGACGCGTGGGCTGACGCTGAAGGCGTTGGCGCTGGCTGCGGATTGTTCCGAAAGCCTGCTGTCCAAGATCGAGAACGGCAAGGCTTCGCCATCGTTACCCATGTTGCACCGGTTGGTGCAGGCGCTCGATTCCAATATCGGCTGGATGTTCGAGGAGACCGATGCCGACGAAGGCGTGGTGTTTCGCGCCGGCACACGGCCGTTGATCTCACTTGATCCGCTGCGGCGCGGCGAGGGCATATCGCTCGAACGCATAATTCCCTATTCGCAAGGCCATTTGCTCCAATGCAACATCCATCACATCGATGTAGGAGGCGAGAGCGCCGGGCCGATCCAGCATGTCGGCGAAGAGGTGGGCTATGTGCTCGTCGGCGAGATCGAGTTGATGATCGGCGACAAGACCTTTCGCCTGTCCGCCGGAGACAGTTTCGTGTTCAATTCAGAACTGGCCCATTGGTATCGCAATGTCGGCAGCCAGCGTGCCTCGATTTTCTGGGTTAATACGCCTCCAACATTCTGATTTTCTGAAAAAAGCGCTGAAATAACTTTTGCGATACGGCTATTCAAGTTACTTGACAACAGTTCAACAAGCTTGAATAGTCCTCCTTGTAAATTCTGTTGCCGCCCGCGGCTTCAAACAAGGGGAACCTAAAAATGGGTCGGACCAAATATCTTCTCGGTTGCGCCGCAGCCGTCGTCATGACGCTTTCCATGGGTGTTTCAGGCGCCTTTGCCAATACATTCGCACTCGTCACGATCAATCAGCAGGCACTTTTCTTCAACCAGATCAATGATGGTGCCAACGCCGCCGCCAAGGCTGCCGGCGTCGATCTCGTCATCTTCAACGCCAACAACGTGCCTTCGGCGCAGAACGATGCGATCGAGACCTACATCACTCAGAAAGTCGACGGCATCATTCTGGTCGCCATCGATGTCAACGGCGTGAAACCGGCCATTACTGCTGCGAAGAATGCCGGCATTCCGGTCATCGCTATCGATGCTCAGATTCCCGAAGGCGACAACATAGCCTTCGTCGGTGTCGAGAATACCGCGGCCGGTGGCGAGATTGGCAAGTTCTTCTCGGATTACGTGAAGAGCGACATGGGCGGTGCCGCGAAGGTGGGCGTCGTCGGAGCGCTTAACTCGTTCATCCAGAACCAGCGTCTCGACGGCTTCAAGGCGGCGGTGGACAAGGGCGGCCAGAAGGTTGAATTCCTCAACACCGTTGATGGCCAGAACGTGCAGGACGTCGCACTGTCCGCTGCCGAAAACCTGATGACGGCCAACCCTGACATGACGGCGCTCTATGCGACCGGCGAGCCGGCCCTGCTCGGTGCGGTTTCCGCCGTTGCCAGCCAGGGTCGCGCTGATAGCATCAAGGTCTTCGGATGGGATCTGACGAAGTCTGCCATCGATGGCATCGACCAAGGATTCGTTACGGCTGTGATCCAGCAGGATCCGGCCGGTGAGGGCAAGGCCGCGGTCGAGGCGCTCGTCAACGTCAAAAAGGGCGAGAAGATCGAGCCGATCATCAACGTGCCGGTCACCATCGTCACCAAGGCGAATGTCGATCAGTACCGCGATATGTTCAAGTAAGCCGAACTGCCGTCGCCGCCCGGCCTGTCGATCAGGCCAGGCGGCCGGATTCCAGCAAGGGCCACTGAATATGACCGACACGCAAGTCAGCCGCGTTCGCATGACCGGCATTTCCAAGCGCTATGGCGCGCTGCAATCGCTCGAAAACGCCTCACTCGATCTGAAGCCCGGAGAAGTCCTCGGCCTGGTGGGTGACAACGGCGCAGGCAAATCCACCATCAGCAAGGTTTTGTCCGGCGCCGTGATCCCGGACGCCGGCACGATCGAGATCGATGGCAGAGCGGTCGCCTTTACCTCGCCGGCGGATGCGCGCGCAGCGCGTATCGAGATGGTCTACCAGGACCTGGCGCTCTGCGATACGATCGATGTCGCTGGCAATCTCTTCCTTGGCCGCGAACCGAAACGGCGGATGGCCGGGATACCGATGCTCGACAAGAAGCTGATGCATGATCGGGCGCGCGACATGCTCTCCAATCTCGGCATCGTCATTCCCGATACGCGCATGAAGGTGGAAAACCTCTCGGGCGGCCAACGCCAGTCCATCGCCATCGGCCGCGCCGCGTCCTTCAACCCCTCGGTGCTCATCATGGATGAGCCGACGGCGGCGCTCGCGGTTGCCGAGGTGGAGGCGGTGCTCGAACTCATTCGCACCGTCTCGCAACGCGGCGTCTCCGTCATCCTCATCACACATCGCCTGCAGGACCTCTTCCTCGTCTGCGACCGCATCCAGGTGATGTATGAGGGGCGCAGCGTCGCCGAGCGCCGGATCGAGGACACCAATATCGAGGACGTCGTCAATCTCATCGTCGGGCGGAAATTTACCGCCCGGTCCGCAGGCCGTAACCGGGAAGAAGGCGCCTCCGCATGAGTTCCGAACCCAACGCCTATGCCAGCCAATTGCCCCGCATGCGCGAGGCGACGATCCTCGACAAGGTCGTGGCCAATGGCGGCGTCATGTCGATTGCGCTGTTCTTCGTCGTCTGTTGCCTGTTCTTCTCGGTGACGACAGATGCCTTCCTGACCGCGCAGAATCTGCTCAACGTCATCAGGCAATCAGCCCCGCTGCTCATCGTCGCGGCGGCCATGACCTTCGTTATTACGACCGGCGGTATCGATCTTTCGGTGGGCTCGGTTCTGGCCTTGACGGCCACGCTTTCGGCTGCAGCCCTGCAGGCGGGGGTACCTTGGCCGCTTGCCATCGTGCTGATGCTGGTGCTCGGCGGCGTAGTGGGTGTTATTCAGGGCTATTTTATTGCCTATGAGCGCATCCCGGCCTTCATCGTTACGCTTGCCGGCCTTTCCGTGATCCGTGGCTTCGCGTTGCTCATCACCGGCGGCTATTCGATCCCCATCGAGCCGACGAGCCCCTTCGTTGCGCTCGGCCGCGCCTGGGTACTCGGCATTCCCGCTCCGGCGCTGATCGCTATCGTCATCCTCGCCATTGCCTACATAGCCTTCAACGAAACTCATTTCGGCCGTTACGTTACGGGCGTCGGTGCCAATGCCGAGGCGACGCGGCGGGCAGGCGTCAACACGCGCCGGGTCATCCTCTGGGTCTACGTGCTCTCGGGTACCTCGGCCGCCGCTGCCGGCGTCATCCTTTCCGCCCGTCTCGGCTCCGGCTCGTCGAATGCGGGACAGGGTTTTGAGCTGGATGTCATCGCAGCCGTGGTGCTTGGCGGCACCAGCCTTTTTGGCGGACGCGGCTCTCTCGTGGGCACGATTCTCGGGGCGCTCACCGTTGCGGTGCTCGCAAACGGCCTCATCCTGTCGCATCTGTCGCCCTTCTTCACGCCAATTGTCACCGGCTTCATCATCCTCATCGCGATCTGGCTGAATTTCCGCCTGTTTCGCGGCGGCGCGAAGGGGCGCTGAGAATGTTGGATCATCTGTTCCCGGACGCACCGAAAAAGCGGCATCCCATCGGGGTGAATTCCGGCACAGCCATGACCGTCACCGGCCCCGTCCCGGTGGAGGATCTCGGTGTGACGCTGATGCATGAGCACATTTTCCTCGATGGCGCGACCAGCTGGATCTGCCCCTGCCACCCGGACGAAAAGGCGATCGCCGAACAGAAAGTCTCGATCGAGATTATCGGCGAGTTACGCATGAACCCCTACATGAACCGGGACAATGTCTCGCTCGATGACGGGGATATGGCGCTCGGAGAGCTCAAACGGTTCCAGGCGCTCGGCGGCTGCACCGTGGTGGAAACGACCAATTTCGGTATCGGCCGAGATGCGGCGGGGCTCGCCCGCATCGCGCGCATGTCGGGACTCCGGATCATCATGGGTACAGGCTTCTATCTGGAGCACACCCATCCCGACTGGCTGAAAGCCATGGACGTCGAAGAGGTTACGCAGTTCATCGTCAATGATGTCGGCGGCTCCGAGAGCCAGCCGAAAATCATCGCCGGCATTATCGGCGAGGTCGGCGTCAGTCGTCATTTCACTGCCGAGGAAGAAAAGTCGCTGCGCGCTTCGGCCCGGGCGGCACGTATCACCGGCCTGCCGCTCTCCATTCACTTGCCGGGCTGGGAGCGTCTGGCGCACCGCGTGCTCGACGTGGTGGAAGAGGAGGGAGCAGATCCGCGCCATACCGTCCTTTGCCACATGAACCCCAGCCACAACGATCTCGACTACCAGATGACGCTGGCAAGGCGCGGCGCCTTCCTGGAATACGACATGATCGGCATGGATTATTACTATGCCGATCAGGACGCCCAGTCGCCCTCTGACGAGGAGAATGCCCGCGCTATCGCCACCCTTGTCGACAAGGGGTTTGGCGACCGGCTGCTGCTGTCGCAGGATGTGTTCTTGAAGATCATGCTGACGCGCTACGGCGGCTTTGGCTACGGCTACATTCTCAAGCACTTCCTGCCGCGCCTGAAGCGCCATGGCGTCGATCAGGCGGCCATTGACCGCATGCTGATCGACAATCCGAAATCCGTCTTTTCCGCCGCGCGCTGAGCGCTGGCCCGTTGTCCAAGGAGTTTCCATGACCAAGAAGAAAGTGCTGCTCGCCGGCGAATCCTGGGTGTCGACTGCCACCCATATCAAGGGCTTCGACCAGTTCCCGACCGTGACCTACCATACCGGCGCGGACGAATTGCTAAAGGCCCTGAAGGATAGCCCCTTCGACGTTACCTTCATGCCGGCACACGAGGCGCAGAAGGAGTTTCCGAGCACACTCGAAGGCCTTCAGACCTATGACGCCATCGTGCTCTCGGATATCGGCGCCAATACGCTGCTTCTGCATCCCGACACCTGGATACATTCCCGTCGTACGCCGAACCGTCTGAAATTGCTGCGCGATTACGTCGCCCAAGGCGGTGCGCTCCTGATGTTCGGTGGCTACTATTCCTTCCAGGGCATCAATGGCGGCGCGCGCTTCCGCAACACAGCGGTCGAAGAAGTGCTGCCGGTAGCCTGCCTTTCCGTCGACGATCGCGTCGAGGTGCCGGAGGGCTTTACACCCGTCGTTTCGGGCAACGCTTCCCATCCGATCCTTGCGGGCATTTCCGGAGAATTCCCCTATCTGCTCGGCTTTAACGAGGTAACGCTAAAGGAGAGTGCAAACCAGCTTATGACCGTTTCCTCGGAATATGGTTCGTTGCCGCTGCTCGTCACGGGCACCTATGGCGAGGGCCGCACACTTGTCTGGACGTCCGATGTTGGCCCGCACTGGCTGCCGCCGGAATTCATCGCGTGGCCGGGCTACAAGACCCTGTTCGAGCAGATGCTCGCCTGGGCAACGGACTGAAGGAAGGTCCAAAGCCATGACCATCCACGTCATCGGCAATGTCTGCGTCGATACGAGCTTTCGCCTGGAGCGGCTGCCGCGGCCGGGCGAAACGTTAAACGCAGCCGCTGCCGGCGAAGGCGTCGGCGGCAAGGGGGCGAACCAGGCTGTCGCCGCCTCCCGGACAGGCGCGTCGGTGATGCTCTGGGCACCCGCGGGCCGGGATGCTGCCGGCGACCGGATGGAAAGCCTGCTCGTCATCGAAATGTCCGGCCTGCACCTCTCGCGGCTCGACCTGCCCAGTGATCGTTCGGTGATCCTGATCGATCGCCACGGCGAAAACGTCATCGTTACCGCCGCCGCCTGCGCCGAGGCGTTCGACCCACTGGCGATGTGTCCACTCGTATCGACGTGGTGCGCCAGAGACATGTTGCTGATGCAGGGCAACCTTGGTACCGATGTGACAGCGCAATGCCTGAAGGCAGCGCACGCGGCCGGGCTTTTCACGGTCCTCAATCCGAGCCCGCTTCCTGCTGAGGCGCTGGATCTGGCGGCGGTGTCGCTTCTAATCATCAACAGGCCGGAGGCCGAAGCCTTGACTGGCGAAACCCATGCTGACCGCGCTGCCGACCGCCTGCGCGCGATGGGTGCGGCCACAGTCATCGTGACGCTCGGTTCGGAGGGCGCCTTCGTTCTGAACGCAGCTTCCCGCCTCCAGATCCCGGCTGAAAAGCGCGAGGCCGTGGATACCAGCGGGGCCGGCGATTGTTTTGCCGGCACGTTGACTGGACTTATCGCGCAAGGCGTTTCCCTTCCTGATGCGGCTAGACTTGCAACACAGGCGGCGGGTATCGCGGTAGGCCGTGCAGGCACGCTCGCCTCCTTCCCAACCCGGGCGGAGCTTGCCGCTCTCACCAAGATATTCAAATTGGAAAACGTGTGAACGCCATGAGCAATCCCATCGGACGGCAGGACAAGGATACGCTGAAGACGCTTTTCGGGCGCGATAAGCCGGTGATCGGCGTGGTGCATCTGATGCCGCTGCCGGGCGCACCGCGCTATGACGACGAAGGCGTTGAGGCGATATACGAGCGCGGTCTCTCGGATGCGCGGGCCTATCTTTCCGGCGGCTGCGACGCCATCATCGTCGAGAACCATGGTGATGTGCCATTTGCCAAGCCCGACGATATCGGCCACGAAACATCAGCGCATATGGCCGTTATCGCCGACCGCATCCGCCGCGAGCTCGGTCGCCCGATCGGCATCAATGTGCTCGCCAATGCGGCGATCCCGGCGCTTGCCATCGCCTCTGCCGCGTCTGCCTCCTTCATTCGGGTCAACCAGTGGGCCAACGCCTACATTGCCAACGAGGGTTTCGTGGAAGGAGAAGCGGCACGCGCCATGCGTTACCGTGCTCATCTTCGCGCCCGAGGCATCCGCATCTTTGCCGATGCCCACGTCAAGCACGGTGCACACGCCATCGTGGCGGACCGGCCGGTTGAAGAACAGGTGAAGGATCTCGTTTTCTTCGATGTCGATGTCGTCATCGCCACCGGTCAGCGCACCGGCCACGCCGCCGATCTTGGTTATATCAGAATGATCAAGGAAGCGGGTTCGCTGCCGACACTGGTGGGTAGCGGCGTCACGCATGAGAATGCCAACGATATTTTGTCCGTCGCCGATGGCGTGATCATTGCAAGCGCCCTCAAATACGACGGCGTCTGGTGGAATGCGGTTGAGCTCGATCGGGTCAAGCGCTTCATTGCAGGCCTCGGCCGATGAGCATCAATCCGGAGGTCAACGCCGCGCGCCTCCTTGCGTCTGTCGCCGATTTCGCGGCGATCGGCGCGACGCCTGCAGGTGGTGTCAACCGGCAGGCCCTGGGCGTCGAAGACCGTGCGGCGCGCCGGCTGCTTGCCGAGCGTGCGCTTGCCCGCGGCTTCACCGTCTTCCAGGATGATATCGCCAATCTGTTCATTCGCCGGGCGGGCCGGAATGCTTCCCTGCCGCCTCTCCTCATCGGCAGCCACCTCGACAGCCAGCCGACCGGCGGCCGCTTCGATGGCGCGCTCGGTACGCTCAGTGCCTTCGAGGTGCTCGAAGCGCTCGCCGACGCCGGCATCGAGACCGACCGTGCCGTCGAGGTCGTCGCCTTTACCAACGAGGAGGGTAGCCGGTATTCGCCGGGCTGCATGGGATCCATGGCCTTCGCCGGCGTGGGAACTACGGCGGACTGGGAGTCGATACATGCGACGGACGGCGCGCGGCTGGCCGATGAGCTGGCAACAACGCTGGCAACGCTGCCCGAAGCCGCGGTGCGTCCAATAGGCCATGCCATTTCTGCCTTTGTCGAACTACATATCGAACAAGGCCCGATCCTTGAACAAGAAGATGTGCCGATCGGTGTGGTCACGGCGGTACAGGGCACGAAATGGCTTGAAGTGGTCTTCTCGGGCGTCGCCGCGCATGCCGGCACGACGCCGCTCGAATTCCGCAAGGACCCCATGAGTGCGGCAGCAGCCGCAATCGCAAGTCTTCAATCTGCGGTCATGCCCGCGGATCCGGAGGCACGGTTGACGGTCGGCCGTATCACCGCCGAACCGGGTTCCATCAACGTCATTCCCAGTTCTGTTGCCTTCACGGTCGATATCCGCCATCCGGACGCCGCTACCCTTGCCGCAATGGACCAGCATGTGCGGAAGGAATGCGAGGCAGCGGCCGCGCGCTGGGACTGTGATGTTGCCATCAGCCAGCGCGTCGACATGGCACCAGGCCGCTTTGCATCATCGATCACAGGAACCATCGAGGAGGCCTGCAAAGACCTTGGTCTCAAGAGCCGCCAAATGGTTTCCGGTGCCTTTCACGATGCGCTGTTTGTTAGTCGCATAGCCCCAACTGCCATGATCTTTGTCCCGTGTCGCGATGGTATCAGCCATAACGAGGCCGAGTTCGTAACCGACACGCATATGATTTCCGGTGCTCAGGTGTTGCTCAAAGTGGTCGAGTCGTTGGCGCTTACGAACCAGATCGCGTGATTGTTTTATCGGTTGTCTCGTAAGTGAGGACCTTTGGGGTACATTGCCTAACGCTCTCCTGGGGTTATGCTTCCCCAGTCTTAGGTTGATGTCCGAGGGTTCGATTCCCATCAAGGCGAAAGAGGAACACGATTTACACTAGGGCCTACGGCAATCGCTTAGATTATCGGTTTCGGCTTTGAGCCGAGCGCCCTCTAAAGTACTGCCCAGTTTCGATCTTGGTAATCTCGCAATATATCTTGAACCTCTCGCGCGGACCGTCGGAGCGGCGGCAGAATTCTTTCTTCCAATTCCCCAGGTGCCATCCGGTCTCGGTGAGACGCAACGCTCATTGCGGCTATGACGCGACCGCTCCGCTCGCGAAGTGGAACGGCTATCGAGATGGTGCCGTTCTCCATCTCATCGACTGCGGTTGCGAAATCGGCCTGCCGAGCCTCGCCCAGTTTCGATTTCAGGATATCGACATCCGTAATGGAGGCAGGTCCTTGTTTACGCAGTGTGATACCGCCGAGCCTCTGGTCCAATTCGTTGAAAGGTAATGAAGCAAGTAGCATCTTGCCACTGGCCGAACAGTGGGCGGGAAGACGATCGCCGACCCCAAGCCGAGACGTATAGATCCGGCGCGTGGCGTCGCGGCTGACGAACAGGATGTCGAGCCCTTCCAACACAGAAATCGAGCAAGGTTCGTTCAACTCATCGGCAAGACGCATGACGACCGAGGACGCCGCCGTCCAGACATTCGTCCGATGAAGGACGCCCCGTCCAAGCGATAGGACTTTTGGTGTCGAAGCGTACAAACCGCGCTCCTCCTTCACGTATCCCAGGCTCTCCAAGGTAAGCAATATCCTTCGGGCCGCCGCGCGGCTGACATCCATCGCGCGGGCGACCTCGGTGCAGGTCGCCGGAGCATCCGTTTCGGCCAGCTTTTCCAAGCAGTTCAGACCTCTCGCGAGGGTCTGCGCGAAGTCGCGCTTTTGAATGTCGTTGTCCATAAGCATCTCATCTCACGTCCTCGATATCATGTCAATGTGCGATAATCGCGCAATTGCGCGATATGTTGACATTGAATTTTGGATGTGAAATATGTGTCGTCATCGCTGGACGAGGAAGAATGTCCGATCGACGCGAAGACAGATGAGGAGGTCATCAGTCGCAGGAGTGCGGGGGGCTACGGCCACCAACGTCACGCGACCTGATGGAAGACTGCCTGAAGGAGGAAATTCATGGGTACCGTTCGTTTGACGCTTGCGCAGGCGATTGTTCGTTTTCTAGTCGCGCAGAAGATCGCAGACGAAGGCGACGTCCTGCCGCTCTTTTCCGGCGTCCATGCTATCTTTGGACATGGGAATGTGACCTGCCTCGGTTCCGCTCTCGAAGAGGTTCAGGACGAGCTGCCGACCTATCGTGGCCAGAACGAGCAGTCGATGGCGCTCGCAGCGGTGGCGTATGCCCGTGCCCGCCGTCGCAAGCAGATCCATGTTTGCTCGGCTTCGGTTGGGCCGGGTTCGTCGAACATGGTGACGGCGGCAGGTGTTGCCCTTTCTGACCGCCTCCCGGTTCTCTTCCTCTGCGGCGACAACTTCGCCTCGCGTCTGCCTGATCCGGTCCTGCAGCAAGTCGAGCACTTCCACGACATGTCGCTGACCACCAACGACTCGTTCAAGGCCGTCTCCTCCTACTTCGATCGCATCACGCGCCCCGAGCAGATCCTTACGTCTCTGCCGCAGGCTGTTGCGCTAATGCTTGATCCCGCCGCCTGCGGCCCGGCGACAATCTCCCTTGCCCAGGACGTTCAGGGTGAGGCCTTCGATTATCCGGAAGCGTTCTTTGCCGAGCGCATTCACCGGATCCCGCGTTACCCCGCTGCCGAATATCAGATCGAAACAGCTATCCGTCTGATCAAGGAAGCCAAGCGACCCCTCATCATCGCCGGCGGCGGCGTCCACTATTCTGGCGCCACCGGTGAGCTGGCGGCATTCAGCGATCGATTCGGCATCCCGGTCGCGGAGACGATCATGGGCAGATCGGCACTGCTGCACGATCACCGGCTCAACATCGCCTCGATTGGCGTGATGGGCGGAAATGCAGGCAACAACATCGGCCAGAAGGCAGACCTCGTGATCGCCATCGGAACCAGGATGGCGGACATGATCACCGGATCCTGGAGTGTTTTCCGCGATCCCGACGTGAAATTCCTGTCCCTGAATGCGAACCGCTTCGATGCGAACAAGCATTTGGCTCAACCTGTCGTCGGCGATGCGAAGCTTTCGCTGGAGGCAATCGCCGCGAAACTCGGTGATTGGACTGCTCCGTCCGCGTGGTCCGACGAGGCCATTCATGAGAAGGCCGCTTGGGATGCGATCGTCGAGCAGCGGACGGGTCGGACGAACCAGGATCTGCCGAACTACCCGCAGGTTATCGGCGCAGTCCAGAGAAGTGCGAAGACCGATGATGTGATCGTGTCCGCCGCGGGCGGGCTTCCCGGCGAGCTCTACTGTACCTGGAAGTCTATCGGCGTGGGGACTTTCGAATCCGAGTACGGCTTCTCGTGCATGGGTTACGAGATCGCCGGAGCCTATGGGCAGAAGATCGCCAATCCGCAGCGCGAGATCATCGCGATGCTCGGCGACGGCTCGTACATGATGCTCAATTCTGACATCTACTCGTCGGTCCTGACGGGCAACAAGATCATCTGCATCGTCTGCGACAACGGCGGTTTCGCGGTCATCAACCGTCTTCAGACCGGGAAGGGCGGCGCGGAGTTCAACAACCTGTTCGGATCATCTAAGCATGTGGGCGAGGTGCCGCGCATTGACTTCGCGATGCATGCCCGGTCGATGGGTGCTGAATCCGAGAACGTCACGACGATCGACGAGCTGGAGGCCGCTATCGGTCGCGCGCGACAAAGCGATCGGACCTACGTGATCGCTCTCCGCACACACCCTTACGAATGGATGGATGGCGGCTCCTGGTGGGATGTCGGGATGCCCGAGGTGACGAACCGCGCCTCGATCGCGACCGCACGTGAGACGCAGGAAGGTCAGCGCAAGCATCAGCGCAAGGGGGTCTGACAGATGTCGGTTCCGGCCACGACTCGCGTCCTCATAACGGGCTCGACGGGAAACCTTGGACACAAGGCGACCGTGGCGCTCCAGGCGGTCGACGGTGTGTCTTTGACGCGCATCGGACGCAACGGCGGCGCGGATCCTGAAGTGATCACTGCCAATCTCGAAGACTACGACGAGAACTGGGTGAAGCATTTCAATGGCGTGGATACGGTCCTGCATCTGGCTGCCGATCCTCGAGCTGCGGGAGACTGGGACACGGTCTCGCCGCTGAACATCGATCTCGCTCTCAATGTGCTGCGCGCGGCACGACATGAAGGGGTAAAGCGGTTCGTGTTCGCCAGCTCCAACTGGGTGCTCGGCGGCTACCGCTTCGGGAACGAGCGATTGAATTCGGGGCTGCCGCCTCGGCCTGTCAATCCATACGGAGCGTCCAAGCTCTTCGTGGAACGATACGGTCGGATGGTTAGCAACGAGACTGGCATGGCATTCCTGTCTCTCCGCATCGGCTACTGCCAGCCGGGCGAGAACAAGCCTGGGTCTCACATGGCCTTCGGGACATGGGGCCAGCAGATGTGGCTGGCAAATCAGGACTGGGCACAGGCTGTCGTGAAGTCTGCGACCATCCGGTTCGAGGGCTTCCACGCGATCAATATCGTCTCGTGCAACGAAGGTATGCGCTGGGATCTGGAGGAGGCTGGTCGGGTCATCGGCTATGCGCCGCTAGAGCGACATCGACCAGAATTGAGTTTCACAGGCTGGCTGAAGGATCGGGCTGCGTGTCGTCGCGAGAAGCTTGTGCCGTCGGGCGCTTCGGCACCGCCTTTGGGCAGACGTTGGTGAGGGAGAACTACCATTGAAGAAGATACTTGTTGTGCAGCCGCTTCGACCGGAAGCCCTGCGCCTGTTCGACCAGAGATCCGACGTCTCGTATGAAATCGTCACCGATTTCTCGCGCGAGAACCTGCTGAAGCGTGTCAGCGATGTGGACGCCATCACCGTGCGCGATGCTCCGCTTCCGGTAGACGTCCTCCAGGCTGCGCCTAATCTGAAGATCGTATCGCGGCACGGCGTCGGCTACGACAACATCCCGATCGACCATTGCACGTCCCGCGGAATTCCCGTCACCGTCGTCGGCGATGTGAACGCCATCTCGGTGGCCGAGCAGACGATGTTCCTCATGCTGGCGGCAGCCAAGTCGGGCGTCCAGCTCGATGCCGCGGTTCGCAAAGGCGACTTCGCCGCGCGCTCCAGGCTGATCGGCATCGAACTTCGGGGACGCACGCTCCTGGTCGTCGGCTTCGGACGTATCGGTCGGGAAGTTGCGAAACGTTCCGCAAGCTTCGGCATGAACATCATCGTCTACGATCCCTACGCAAAGCGGACCGAAGCCGATGGTGCTTCATTCGTGGATCACCTTGAAGACGGCCTTGCCGCGGCCGACGTCGTCAGCCTTCACATTCCGCTTTCGGATGCGACGCGCAATCTCATCGACGCTGATGCGCTCCGGCAGATCAAGCGCGGGTCGATCATCATCAACACTGCTCGCGGTGGGATCATCGATGAAAACGCGCTCGCCGACGCCTTGGCTGAGGGGCAGGTTCGGGCCGCTGGTCTCGACACGTTCGCAACGGAGCCGCTGCCCGTAACCGATCGTCTGGCGTCCGAGGAGCGGGTCATCCTCAGTCCCCACAACGCTGCGCTTACTGAGGAATCCCTGATCGCGATGGGCGTGATGACAGCGCGTAACGCGCTCGCTGGTCTCGATGGAAATCTGGATCCGGCGCTGGTCGTCAATCGCTCCGTTTTGGAGGCTTCGGTCGATGCGAAATAACAACATTCGCGATGTCTGGGAACGTGGCGAGGCGGTCGTCTCTGCCTGGTTGTCGATCGGAAACGCCTACACCGCTGAGATCGCCGGCTGGTCGGGATACGATTGCGTCCTCGTCGATCTGCAGCACGGCATGACCGACGTTCAGACCATGATTTCGATGCTGCAGGCTATCTCGGCAACCCCGGCTACACCGATTGTGCGTGTGCCGTCGTGCGATGCGCCTGTCATCATGAAGGCGTTGGACGCGGGAGCTTTCGGGATCATCTGCCCGATGATCAACAACGCAGCGGAAGCCGAGGCCTTCGTCGCCGCAACACGTTATCCGCCACTGGGCAACCGCAGTTTCGGTCCCGCGCGCGGCTTGCTCTACGGGGGCGCCGACTACTTCCAACACGCCGACAAGTCGATCGTCCGCCTGGGCATGATTGAAACGCTCGATGGCCTGAATGCGCTCGACGAGATTTGTGCAGTTGATGGCCTCGATGGGATTTTCGTCGGCCCGAACGATCTGGGGCTTGCTTTGGGCAAAGGCACGCTCGGCGATCCGACGGATGAAACCGTACGGGAAGCAATCCTGCAGTGCCTTTCAGTGGCTAAGAAGCACGGCAAGCACGCCGGAATTTTCTGCCCATCCAGCGCGGTTGCGGCACGCCGCAGCAGCGATGGCTTCGACTTCGTCGTTCCGAACAGCGACGCAAATCTTCTGAAATCGGCTCTCAACGCTGAGGCGAACGGAGCACGTGTGAATGTCCGCAAATAGGTGCGGGTAACTGATGGTGCATTGGATGCACCATCTCCATATGTGGGAGGAGAATGGCATGAAGACTTTCATTAAGGCCGCGGTTCTTGCCGCGGCAGCACTAATCGGCGCTGCGACCAGCAGCTTCGCCGAAGAGCGCATCATCATGATCAGCCACGGCCTCGCGAACGATCCTTACTGGAACATCGTGAAGAACGGCGGCGATATGGCCGCCAAGCAGATGGGCGTGAAGTTCGACTACGTCGCTCCTGAAACCTTCGACATGGTTCGCATGTCCGAACTAATCACCTCGGCGGTCAATCAGAAGCCAGATGGCATCATCGTTACGATCCCGGACGCTGACGCCCTCAAGGACGCGATCAAGAGCGCGGTTGCCTCCGGCATTCCGGTCGTCTCGGTCAACTCCGGTGCAACGGTCGCCAAGGACTTCGGAACGCTGATCCATATCGGTCAGGACGAATACCCGGCTGGCAAGCGCGTTGGCGAAAAGCTCAAGGAACTCGGTCAGAAGAAGGCCATCTGCATCAACCACGAAGTCGGAAACACGGCGCTCGATGATCGTTGCCGCGGCGTCGCCGACGGTTTCGGCGGACCTGTCACCGTGCTTCCGACGACCAACGACTTCCAGGAAGTGAAGTCCAAGGTAACCGCAGCCCTGTCCAGCGATCCCGAGATCGACACCGTCGTAGCGCTCAGCGCTGGCCAGGCCGGCGAACCTGCAGTCGATGCAGTCCAGTCGACGGGCAATACCAAGGTGAAGGTTGTTTCCTTCGACCTGTCGCCGGGCTTCCTGCAGGCCATCATTGATGGCAAGGCATCCTTCGCCGTCGAACACCAGCCGTTCTTCCACGGTTACCTCAGCACCGTCCTGCTGACGAACTACATCCGGTATGGCCTGATGCCGACGAACGATCTGATCGAGAGCGGCCCGAAGTTCATCACCGCCAAGGAAGCGCCACAGGTCCTTGAACTGGCCAAGAAATCAATCCGATAGCATGAGAGATGGCATGGATGGTGTTGGAGCCGTCCATGCCTGCTCGGGAGACGAGAAATGGTTGACATAACCAAGGCACCTCATGGTGCGAAAGACGAACGTCTGAACCGCGTTTCATTGATGGCCTCGCTTATTCGGCGACCGGAACTTGGAGCGCTTGCGGGACTGATCTTTGTCTTCGTGTTTTTCCTCACGACGGCAAGCCCCCAGATGTTCACCCTGGCTGGCGTGATGAACTTCATGGCACCTGCCTCACAGCTCGGTATCCTGGCCGTTGCAGCCGCGCTTCTTATGATTGGCGGCGAGTTCGACCTGTCGATCGGCTCGATGATCGCTTTTAGCGGCATGATCTTCGGGACCGCGGTTGTTGTTTGGGGTATGCCCCTGAGTGTAGCCATTCTTCTGACCCTCGCCGTTGCAGCCCTTCTCGGGATCGTCAACGCGCAGATCGTCATGAGAACTGGACTGCCTTCTTTCATTGTCACGCTGGCATTCCTGTTCGTCCTGCGAGGACTGTCGCTGGTCGGCCTGAAGTGGGCGACGGGTGGCGCAACTCAGATGCGCGGGATCAAGGATGCAGTAGCCAGCAGCCCGCTGGCGCCGATCTTCTCCGGGGACGCGTTCAAAGATTTCTTCCAGTCCCTCGCTGACAAAGACATCATTGCGAAATTTCCGAACGGCTCCCCGACGGTGCCTGGTGTTCCGGTGGAACTGCTCTGGTTCCTGGTCATCGCGCTGGCTGCCACGTACCTTCTCATCCGCACGGGCTTCGGCAACTGGATCTTCGCCGCCGGCGGTGACGCGAATGCCGCTCGCAATTCGGGTGTTCCGGTCGCTCGCGTAAAGACCACTCTTTTCATCCTGACCGCTTGTGCTGCGGCATTGGTAGCCATTCTCACCGTCCTCGATGCAGGCTCAACTGATGCGCGACGCGGCTTCCAGAAGGAATTCGAAGCGATCATCGCCGCTGTTATCGGCGGATGCCTTCTGACGGGCGGCTACGGCTCGGCCATCGGAGCGTTCTTCGGTTCCATTATCTTCGGGATGGTTCTGATCGGCCTTACCTACACGCAGATCGACCAGGACTGGTACCAGGTTTTCCTCGGCGGCATGCTGCTGCTTGCTGTCCTCTTCAACAACATCATTCGCAAGCGCGTCACAGGCGAGCGTTGAGGAGAAGCAACATGCTACAGCATCAAAACACAACCACCACAGCGCCCTTCATCGAGATCAAGAACCTGGTCAAGCACTTCGGCCCCGTGATCGCACTCAACGGCGTATCGCTCAGTGTTAATCCAAGTGAAGTGCTCTGCCTTCTCGGCGACAACGGCGCGGGGAAAAGTACGCTTATCAAGACATTATCCGGTGTCCACAAGCCTACCTCTGGGGAGTTCTTGGTCGACGGCAAGCCTGTCGAATTTGGTAGCCCCCGCGATGCACTGGATGCGGGGATCGCGACCGTGTACCAGGATCTCGCCATGATCCCGCTCATGTCCGTTAGCCGGAACTTTTTCATGGGTCGCGAGCCTCTGAAGCGGTTGGGTCCCATCTCGTGGTTCGACACTAAATTCGCCGACATGGTCACACACGACGAGATGAAGAAGATTGGCATCGATGTCCGCGACCCGAACCAAGCCGTCGGAACGCTTTCAGGCGGCGAGCGTCAGTGCGTCGCCATCGCCCGCGCGGTTTACTTCGGCGCGAAGGTTCTCATCCTCGATGAGCCGACCTCGGCGCTCGGCGTCGCTCAGACATCGATGGTCTTGAAGTATATCGACGCGGTTCGCTCGAAGGGGCTCGGCGTGATCTTCATCACTCACAACGTGCGTCATGCCTACGCGGTCGGGAACCGCTTCACGGTTCTCAACCGAGGCAAGACCCTCGGCGTCTTCAGGAAGGACGAGATCGCCATCGACGAACTCCAGAACCTGATGGCTGGCGGTAAGGAATTGCAGAGCCTCTCGGACGAGCTCGGCGGAACGATCTAGTAATACTCACGGAGAAGCAAAGTGACCGTTATTAAAATTGGTCTCATCGGCGCAGGCTGGATGGGTCGAGCCCATGCGGCTGCCTTCGAGAATGCGACCCGGATCTTCGGGGCAGAGCCTGCTACCTTGAAAATCGTGGCCGTCGCCGATGTCAACGAAGCCGCGGCAAAAGGCTTTGCAGAGCGGTTTGGCGTGGAGCGCCACACCAGCGACTGGAAAAGCATCGTCAACGATCCAGAGATCGATGTCATCGACATCACGACGCCAAACGACGCGCATCCGGAAATTGCTCTCGCGGCAATCGCCGCTGGCAAGCACGTCTACTGCGAGAAGCCGATGGCGAACACTGCAGCCGAGGCACGTGCGATGCATGAGGCCGCCAAGGAGGCAGGCGTCGTCACGCTGGTCGGGTTCAACTACCTGTGCAGCCCGATTCAGGCCTATGCACGGCAGCTTATCGAGAATGGTGATCTTGGCGAGATCTTCCATTTCCGCGGCACCTTCGACAACGACTACATGGTCGATGAAAGCTTTCCGTTCACATGGCGGACCGACGCGGCTGCTGCGGGCAAAGCTGGTGCCCTTGGCGACATGGCGAGCCACGTGCTGAGCCTCGCTCACTACCTCGTCGGCGAAGTCACAGAGGTGAGTGGCGCGCGCCAGATCCTTCATGCCAAGCGTCGTGACGAAAAGGGCGCCGAGCGCACTGTTGAAAACGATGACCTCGCGCACTTCATCTGCCGCTTCAAGAATGGTGCTTCCGGCTATCTCGAAGCTAGCCGTATCGGAACCGGGCGCAAGCTTTACCTCTCTTACGAAATCCAGGGCACCAAGGGTGCGCTGTTTTTCGATCAGGAGCGCATGAACGAGCTGAACCTCTACCGCCAGACCGATGATCCGGCAGAGCGGGGCTACAAGCGTGTCCTCGTCGCGCCGCAGCACCCGGATTATGCGGCCTTCTTCGGGCTTCAGGGAAATCCCCTTGGTTACAACGATCTCAAGATCATCGAGGCGCGTCGCCTGATCGAGTCCGTCGTTTCCGGCAAGAGCTGGGTCGCCGATTTCGAGTTTGGATACACCGTCGACCGCGTGGTCGAAGCGGTTCTTGTTTCGGCCGACGAGGGCCGATGGGTAAAGACTGAGGAGATTGCCTGATGACTGTCGCATACCAACTCGCAAATGCCCCATGCTCTTGGGGCGTGGATTTTGCCGACCGTCCCGAAAACCCGGCCTGGACCAAGGTTCTCGATGAAGCGGCGGCGGCAGGCTTCTCGGCTATCGATCTTGGACCTGTCGATTATTTTCCGACGGATCCGGCCAGACTAAGGGATGAGCTGTCAAAGCGGAACCTCCGCCTCTCCGCAGGCGGGTTGTTCGATCCGCTGACCGATGAGCGCTCGTTTGATGCCGTTGTCGATAAGACGAGGCGGACGTGCTCGATCCTTGAGGATCTTCAGGCCCCGCGGCTTGTTATCATTGACTGCGTGTCCGACGAGCGCGGCAGATACGCCGGCCGCCCGGCAGATGCACCGCGCCTTGCTCCGGAAGACTGGAAGGCGATGATCCGGCGTATCGTTGAACTCGCCAAAATCGCAAAGAACGACTACGGCGTGAAGTCCTATCTCCACGCTCACGCTGGCTGCTACATCGAATATGAAGACGAGCTCGACCGCGCTATGGCCGACCTTCCGGAAGATCTGGTAGGCCTGTGCGTCGACACCGGGCATTCCGCCTACGCGGGCATCGATCCAATCGCGCTGATCCGTCGCTATGGCAACCGCATCGGCCACATGCACCTCAAGAACATCGACAAGGAAGTGCACGCGGCATGTGTTGCCGACAAAACTGGCTTTTTCGACGCAATCGCACGCGGCATCTTCTGCCCATTGGGTAAGGGCGTAGTTGATTTCGTCCAAGTCCGAGATGCTCTCGATGCAATCGGCTACCGCGGCATGGCGGTCGTTGAGCAGGACGTCGACCCCACAGGCGATGCGTCCCCGCTGAGCAATGCCAAGGAAAGCCACGACTACCTGGCGTCGATCGGCATGCCTACTGTAGTCAGGAGCTGAAGATGGAAGCGTCCTGCGTCGTCGATTGCAAGAACACGCTCGGGGAGGGGTGCGTCTGGGACCCTCGCGACGGAAGCGTCTACTGGACCGATATCGCCGAGAGCCGAATCTACAAGCTCGGCCCGGACGGCGCAGTGACGGTCTTTCCGCTGCCGGAGCGGGCAGGGTTCATCCTGCCCCGCAAGAAGTCCGGTTTCGTGCTCGGTCTTGCTACCCGTATCGTGATCAGCGACGCAGGGTTCAAGAATTTCGAGACGGTCGCCGTGATCGAGGGCGATCTTCCTCAGACCCGCGTCAACGACGCCGCCGTCGATCCTTTCGGCGGTATCGTATTCGGGACGTTCGACGAGCGGGATCGCGAGCCCGTCGCGGCTCTCTACCGCTGCGCGCCCACAGGCGAATTTACGAAGCTCCTCGAAGGGATCACGATCAGCAACGGCATCGCGTTTTCTCCGTCGGGCGAAATCATGTATTTTGCTGACACCCCAGAGGGAACCATCCGTCGCTTCGAAGTCGACGACAAGAATTGGTCGAGCCTGAGGGAAATCGCCCCTTTGGCCAGTTCCGATGTCGCCGGCGGACGTCCCGATGGGGCGGTGGTCGATTCCGAAGGCTCTTACTGGAATGCCCGCGTATGGGGTGGCTGCCTCGTAAAAATAGGGCAGGACGGGCAAGTTCAGGAGACGGTGAAGCTTCCAACCAAGGGCCCGACCTGCGTCACGCTTGGCGGGAAGGACGGTCGAACCCTCTATGCGACAACGTTGCGGGTTATGCACACCGATGATGAACTGGAGGCATCGCCTCTCGCCGGGGGGCTGTTCGCGGTCCAAGTCAAGGTCCCGGGCGTTCCTCAACGCCTTGCAGCTCTATGAACTCGCTTTTGAATGAAGGAATGAGACTATGAAGTTCTGTGTTTTCGGCGCCGGCCGCATGGGTGCGCAGCATATCGCGAACGTCGCGGCCAATGAGAATGCCGTGCTCGAGTATGTTTGCGATGTCGATCTCAGCCGTGCCCAAGCGCTCGCGGACCGATATGGTGCGAAAGCGACCGATGATCCGCGTGTGGCCCTGGACGATCCGGCGGTCGATGCCGTCATTATCGCATCTGCCACCAACACCCATGTTGATCTGATCGTCGAGGCGGCGAAGGCTGGTAAGGCTATCCTCTGCGAAAAGCCGATCGATCTCGACATCGCCCGAGTGGACTACTGCGCGCGGCAGATCAAGGGGCTCGATGTCCCGATCATGATTGGTTTTCAGCGACGCTTCGACGCGACGCACATGGCAGTGAAGAAGGCTGTTGCCGCTGGAGAGGTTGGGGAGGTCGAGGTCGTCACCATCATTAGCCGCGATCCGTCTCCGCCGCCCGCGTCCTACATCAAGGTGTCCGGAGGCCAGTTCCACGACCAGATGATCCATGACTTCGACATGGCCTTGTGGCTGGCCGGTGCCACGGGAACGATAGAGATTTGCGCGATGGGCAGCAATCTCGTCGATCCGGCCATTGGTGAGGCGGGTGACACGGACACGGCACAGGTCATGATCCGGTTTGCCAACGGCGCCTTCTGCCGCATCGATTGTAGCCGTCGGGCAACCTATGGCTACGACCAGCGCGTCGAAGTCTTCGGATCGAAGGGCATGGTGACTTCGGCTAACCTGCTCAGGACGGGTATCGAGCGGTTCGGCGAAGCCGCCACGAATGCGCGGGATACTCTGCTTCCAGGATTCATGGAACGCTACCTGCCGACCTACGCAACGGAACTCGATTACTTCATCAATGCGGTATCAAACGGACGGAAGATCGACTCCGACTTTACCAGTGGCCGCAAGGCAGTGCTGCTCGCCGACGCAGCGCGCAAGTCGCTGAAGGAAGGAACCGTCATCCGGCTCGATCTGGACGCGTGACACGTCGTCCGGAAGCGGCTGACGAATTGGCGAGGAACTCGTGAAGATGATCCCGGGTCCCCGTCTGCCAGAGCTTTTGCGCCATCGCGCAAGCCAACAATTCTGTAGGAGGTTACACCATGACCATTCGCCATTTGAAGACGGGCAAGCCAGCGGCGGATCGTGCCGAGGATGACGCCAAGGTCCGGGCTGTTGTCGAAGCTACCTTGAAGGACATCGAGACGAGGGGCGACACTGCCGTTCGCGAACTTTCCGAAAAGTTCGACAAATATTCGCCGCCGTCCTTCCTCCTTTCCAAATCTGAGATCGAAGCGGCGGTCAACAAGGTGTCCACTCGAGACATGGCCGATATCGAGTTTGCTCAGGCCCAGATCCGCAAGTTCGCGCAGGTCCAGCGGGACTCCATGAAAGACGTGGAAGTGGAGACCTATCCCGGCGTTATCCTCGGCCACCGAAACATTCCTGTCCAATCGGTCGGCTGCTACGTTCCTGGCGGCAAGTTCCCCATGGTCGCCTCGGCGCACATGTCGGTGCTGACGGCCTCTGTTGCAGGGGTCCCGCGGATCGTCGCGGCAGCACCTGCGCAAAAAGGCGAGCCCCATCCAGCGATCATCGCAGCCATGCATAAGGGTGGCGCACACGAGATTTACGTTCTGGGTGGGATGCAGGCGATCGGAGCGATGGCCCTCGGAACGCAAACGATCAAGCCCGTCGACATGCTCGTCGGTCCAGGCAACGCGTTCGTTGCCGAGGCAAAGCGGCAGCTGTATGGCCGCGTCGGCATCGACCTTTTCGCCGGGCCGACGGAAACCATGGTTATCGCAGATGAGACCGTCGATGCCGAGATCTGCGCCACGGACCTGCTCGGACAGGCAGAGCACGGCTATAACTCGCCTTCGGTTCTGGTTACGAACTCAGAGAAGCTTGCACGGGACACGCTCGCGGAGATCGACCGGATCCTGAAGATTCTTCCGACCGCCGAGACCGCCTCCGCCTCCTGGCGCGATTACGGTGAAATCATCGTCTGCGACACATATGAGGAGATGCTGGACGTTGCGAATGACATTGCGTCTGAACACGTTCAGGTCATGACCGATCGGGATGATTGGTTCCTCCAGAACATGCATTCCTACGGTGCCCTGTTCCTTGGCCCTCGGACGAACGTTGCCAATGGGGATAAGGTCATCGGTACCAACCACACATTGCCGACCAAGAAAGCTGGGCGATACACGGGTGGTCTGTGGGTAGGGAAGTTCCTGAAGACGCACTCGTACCAGAAGGTGATCACCGACCAGGCTGCAGCGGAAATCGGAGCTTATTGCTCCCGTCTGTGCATGCTCGAGGGTTTCGTAGGTCACGCCGAGCAAGCCAACGTCCGTGTCCGGCGCTATGGCGGCGGCAACGTTCCCTATGGTGCAGCGGCGGAGTGATCCACTCTAATCGAAAGGTGCTCTGATGATCAGCGCTCTCCCCCGTACCCCTTCGTTTCGCCTCGATGGAAAGCGGGCGCTGGTTGTCGGTGCCTCATCGGGTATCGGCTTTGCGGCGGCCGTCGCGCTTGCCGAAGCTGGCGCGGCCGTTTCCCTGGCGGCCCGCCAGTCGCCAAGGTTAGACGAGGCGGTTGAATCGATCATTGCGGCCGGGTTTGTCGCGGACGCACTTTCCCTCGACATCATGAACGTAGAGGATTCGTCGCAGGCAATTGCCGAAGCGGGACCATTCGATGTCCTGGTCAACAGTGCTGGTCTGGCAATTCATGGCCCTGCACTGGAAACGAAGGCGACTGACTTCGATACCGTTTTTTCAATCAATGTCAGGGGGGCCTATTTCGTGGCTCAGGCAGTTGCCAGGGGGCTGATAGCCGCTGGCAGATCTGGCTCCTTGATTACAGTCTCTTCGCAGATGGCGCGCGTCGGCGGCGTTGATCGGGCCGTCTACAGCGCCACGAAACATGCAGTTGAAGGATTCACGAAATCCATGGCGATCGAGTGGGGTCAGAAGGGCATACGTGTAAACACGGTATGCCCGACATTCATCCGTACGCCGCTCACGGAGCAGACCTTTTCTAATCCCGAGCGCGTGAAATGGATCAGCGAGAAGATCAAGCTGGGACGGGTCGGCGAGGTCGAGGACATTATGGCTGCTGTTATCTATCTGTCGTCAGATGCTTCCGCCATGGTCACAGGTACATCTCTCTTGGTTGACGGGGGCTGGACAGCCGAATAGCTCGGCGCAGCCCCTTCCAATTCCTGGAAACAGTTCGCCGCCGAAGATGGCGTGCCGGGCGCTATTCTTCACAGCATCCATTACCATTTTGGCGTGAAGCGACACAACGACTCTCCTCAGTATCGAATTTTCAGGCTGTATACTTGGTGGCGCAATAGACGGCGTTTATGAGAGTTCCGCTACGGCTGACCGGCAAAACTACAAAGCTGGTCGGCGCGGTTCGACGAATTACCCAATTTTACTCAAAATCTCTGACGACTTTCCTGTGTGCACCCCGTCTCCCTCGCTATTCATTGAGGTGGCGAACCCAGGATTGGAGAGGGTCGCGCCAAGGTCAATCAGGCTGAGTGCCGAGGGAGGAGAGAATGAGTTATTTATCGAACGTCGTTCGTCGCAGTGCGGTTCGCACTGCAAAAGGCATTGTGTTTGCGTCCGCATTGATGGCAACGGCCGGTGTCGCCTCGTCCGCCATTGCGGCAGACAAAGTCAACTGGCGCCAGTTTGAAGGAACGACGATCACCTGGGCCTATGATATTCATCCCTATGCCGACGCCCTGGCTGCGAAACTGCCCGAGTTCGAAAAACTGACTGGTATCAAGGTCGTACCGGAACTCTACCCCGACGATTCCTACTGGAACAAGTTGACACTTCAGCTGACGACGAAGTCTCCGGCGTGGGATGTCGTTGGAACCGGCATTCAGCCAGCCTGGGACTTCGCTCCTGGTGGTTCGCTCGAACCGCTCGACAAGTATCTGAACGATCCGAAGCTGACCGATGCCAGCTACGACTACAATGACTTTTTCCCGTCTCTGCGAAAAGCACTGACGTGGAAGATGGAAGACGGCCAGATCGCCCCCGGTGAAGGCGGCAGCGTCTGGGCAATCCCACATGCGTTCGAAAACATCCAGCTGTTTTACCGCAAGGACATTCTGGACAAATACAAGATCACCGTGCCGACAACTCCACCGGAGATGGCTGCTGCTTGCGAAAAGCTGAAAGCCGCCGATCCCTCGGTCACACCGCTTGGCGTTCGAGGCGTCCGCTTCTGGAGCAGCATTCACACCGCGGCGATTTCAATTGCAAGTTCTTACGGCGTGAAGGACTTCGTCATCAAGGATGGCAAGCTGGACACTGGCTTGGACTCACCTGAGTCGATCGCCTTCCACAAAGATTACGTGGATATGATCAAGAAGTGCGCCGCGCCCTCCTTCGCCAACGACAACTGGTATCAGGTCGTCGATGGCATTTCGTCTGGCCGCACCGCCATGGCGATCGACTCCAACATGTTCGGCTTCTGGAACGATGTTGCCGGCCAGCCGGCCTCGGGAAAGATCGCCTTTGCTCCACCGCTGCATGCGCCGAATGCCAAGAACTTTGAATCCAACATCTGGATCTGGTCATTGGCGATGAATTCTGCATCGCAGAAGAAAGGTGCCGCCTGGCTGTTCATCCAGTGGGCGACATCGAAGGACATCGTGCTTGCAGGTGCCGTCTCGGGCAAGCTCGTTAACCCGCCGCGGACTTCGACCTGGAATGACAAAGCGTGGCTCGATTACGCGTCCAAACCCGAATTCAACAATTTTGTCGAGAGCTTCAAGACGACACAGGATCGCGCTGCGCTGGCCTTTACCGCGCGTGTGGGCTTCGGCGAGGCGATGAATGCCTGGGCGGTCGCCATGCAGAAAATGGTCAACGGTGACGACGTGGAAACCACGCTGAAGGCATTGGCTGAAGAAATCCGCGCCGGCCTCTAAGCCAAGAAGGCGGCAGCTCATGGCTGCCGCCTTCCCTTACCTGGATGGAGACCTCAATGACACCTCATGTTTCGGAGACGGCAATGGTTGTCCGAACCAGCGCACCCGCAAAAGCGCAACTGGCCGGGAAAACGGAAACACTGACCGTCCAGCAGGTCGACTGGTTCAGTCTGGTCGTGATTGCTCCAGCCGTATTGATCTTGCTTGGCTTCCTGCTTCTGTTCTTCTACGGCGTCTATCAGTCGCTGACAGATCTCCGTCTTGGCCGGCCGATCGTACGTTTCATCGGCCTTGCGAACTATGCCGCGCTGGTGAATTCCGCCGACTTCTGGAACAACGTCCGGGTCACGGTGACCTATGCTCTCTCTGCCGTATTGCTGCAGGCCCTCCTCGGCCTAGCTATAGCAAAGCTTTTTGCATCTGGTGTCTCCCTCGCACGCTGGCTGAGACCAATCATCCTGCTGCCGCTTGTGCTTCCGCCGATGAGCGTTGCCCTCATGTGGACAACGATGATGAATCCGCAAAGCGGTATCCTGAACTATCTGCTCTCCCTTGCCGGCCTTGGCCCGTTTGCATGGATTTCAGACCCGGCGACTGCATTGATATCGGTGATCCTGATCGACGTCTGGACCTACACACCATTCTTCGCGCTCATCATCTTCGCAGGGCTGCAGGGCATTACGGACGACATCCGAGAGGCCGCCCGCATCAACGGGGCGAAAGGCTGGGCAACATTCTGGCGGATCGAACTGCCGCTTGTTGCCCCCTACATTCTGATTGCCGCCGTCTTTCGTCTGATCGAGTCGTTCAATCAGTTCGACATCATTTTCGGTACGACGCAAGGCGGCCCGGGTAACTCGACGTCCGCTCTTTCGGTCCAGGGCTATATCACCGCATTTCAGAACATGACGTTTGGCCGAGGTGCAGCCTTGATGGTCGTCAACTGGCTCATCGTTTTGATCGGCGCGTTCCTGACGGTCAAGGCCTGGCAGGCTGTCCGCCGCCGCGTGAACTAGGGGGAGGCAACAATGGAATTTACACGCTCGCCAATCACAACGGTCGTTCTCAACGCACTCGTCCTGCTCTGCGCCCTCATTCTTGCGTTCCCGCTCGTCTGGATCCTGATGATGTCGCTCAAGACCCAGAGCGAAGTCATGGCTTGGCCGCCCACATTCACCTTCACTCCGACCCTGGAGAACTTCCGGGTTCTCTTCGATGTCGCCCAGGCGGGTGCGACCAGCTACGGGACCATCAAGGTCGACTTCTTGAGCCCGATCATCAACAGCGTCGTCGTGGCGCTCGGGGCTGTCGTGGTTTCATTGATCGCAGGCGTCCCGGCGGGATACGTTCTTGCGCGGCGGGATATCCCCTTCAAGGAAGACATTGCCTTCTTCATCTTAGGCTTCCGCTTCGCCCCCGTCCTGCTGGTGGTCATCCCACTCTTCAGTCTGTTTCAGTCGCTGGGCCTCTACGACACCTACCTCGGCATGATCTGGGTGTACCAGGTGATCACGTTGCCCATGATCGTCTGGCTTACCCGCTCCTATGTCGAGGATATTCCGAAGGACATCGAGGAGGCGGCCGCGATCGACGGCGCAAAGCCGGTACGTGTCGTCCTTCACATCGTCCTGCCGCTCCTGAAAACGGGCCTTATCGGCGCCTCTCTGCTCGTCTTCCTGCTTGCCTGGCACAATTTTGCACTCGGCCTGATGCTGAGTTCGACCAAGGCGCCGGTAACTGTCGCGCTTTTGAAGCTGCTCAATCCGGGCGTTCAGTTCTACCCCGTCATGGCGGCCGGTCTGGTCGTCACGATGATCGTTCCTGTCATCCTGATTATCGTCGGCCAACGGCATCTCGAACGTGGCCTTACTTTCGGAGCGGTCAAATGAGATCGGCACCTCTAATCTTCTTTGGCACGACGAATCTCGATCTGTGCTTCAACGTCGAGCGGCTGCCCACGCCGGGCGAGAGCCTTATCGGGTCGCTTGTCCGGCATCCAGGCGGAAAGGGCGCGAACCAGGCAGTCGCGGCGGCTCGGCTGGGGTTGAAGCCAAAGCTCTTCTCCCGTCTCGGCGATGACGAGGCCGGTGGTCATCTAATGCTGTCGCTCGTAAATGCGGGTGTCGATACAAGCGTTGTTCAGATCGCACAGGCAGAGGTGTCCGGCGCGGCACTGGTCATGGTGGGCGATGATGGCGGCAACATGATCGTCATCGACCCGGGCGCTAACGCAAATGTCACGCCTGAACTGATCGACAAGGCGGCTGCGCAAATCGAACCAAACTCGATCGTCGTGGCCGAGATGGGGCTGCCGATCGAGGCCTTAGAGCGGCTCTTCTCACTGAAAGCCCAGCTCGGGTTCCGGCTCATATTCAATCCTGCCCCTGTGAGACCAGGGTTGTCGCGTGCTGCGTGGTCGGCGGTCGACTTCGTTACCCCGAATGAGTCGGAAGCTTACGAACTCACGGGAATCGAAATCGACAGCGTGGAGGCCGCTGCTAAGGCCGCCCAAGCCTTGCTTGCGCTTGGACCGAAGGCAGCTCTCATCACGCTTGGAGAGCGCGGCGCCTTTTACGACGATGGGCAGCAGACTTTTCTTGTCCCAGCCTTTCCGGTTGTCGTTGTCGACACTACGGCGGCCGGCGACGCCTTCAACGGTGGCTTTGCTGCCGCGCTCGCAAGCGATGTTCCTGTTCGCGAAGCCGTTCGCCAGGCCATGGCCGTCGCGGCACTTTGCGTCACTCGACGCGGTGCCCAGCCGTCGATGCCGACCGCGGCGGAGGTCGATGAATTCCTCAATCACAAAACTTTATTGGAGATCCGATGACGTCCCCTCTTTTCTCAATGCCAGGCAATACCGTTCTCGTGACTGGGGCGGGCGGCGGAATTGGCGCAGCGATCGTGGCTGCGTTCCTGTCAAACGGCGCAAACGTGATCGCCACCGATGCAAACGAGGACGCGCTCGGGCGTGCACTTGCCAAGGTGGAAGGCGGTGAGAAAGCCGTCACCATGTCGATGGATGTCACCAGCGAAAAGGACATCGAGCGTGTGATGGATGCCGTCGCTGAGCGCTTCGGCCACCTCGACGCACTCGTGAACAATGCCGGTATCAAATCGGCGGAATCCCTGCTGTCGGGCGACAAGGCCAAGATCGATCGTACCATGGAAATCAATTCCGGGGCGGTCCTCCTTTGCTCGAAGCTTGTCGTACACCGCTTCATGAAGGAAAGTGGCGGCCGCATTGTTAACATCGGGTCCTCGCTGTCTTCGCAAGGCGCCGTGTTCAACTATCAGGCAGGCGGCGCGGACTACTGCTTTTCCAAGGCAGTCGTCCATGATCTGACTAAGCTGCTCGCCTACGAGTGCGCTCCTTTCGGCATCAACGTGAATGGGGTCGCGCCGGGCATCATCGATACCCCGATGCACGGTCGTCCGCGCGAAGAGACGGAAGCACGCCATGCGGGTCGCATTCCTCTCGGCCGTGTCGGCTCCCCTGAAGACATCGCCGGCATTGCAGTCTTCCTCGCGAGTCCAGCGTCTGCCTACATCACGGGGCAGATCGTGCACGTAAACGGCGGGATGTTGATGAATGGTTGAGATCGCGCATGCTCTTGACTGGCCGCTTGTGGAGGGAGTCGTTTCCGACCTCGACGGCGTGGTCTACCGCGGCAAGACAGCCATTCAAGATGCGGTCGAGACCTTCCAGGTCTGGCGCGCGGCTGGGATTCCTTACTGCTTCGTCACCAACAACTCGACTCATTCGGCCGGGGATGTCGTTGCCAAGTTGAATGGCTTCGGCCTGGATGTCACCGAAAACAACGTCGTCACCTCGGCGGTGACGGCGGCTCAGTTGATCCGCAAGAGTCATCCTGCCGGAACGCGCATTTACGTGATCGGTGCGCCATCGCTCAAACAAGCGATCTCGGATGCGGAACTCGAAATCACCGACGAAAAGCCGGCCGTCGTGATCATGGGTCTTGATCGTGAAATCACCCATGAAAAGCTGCGCGTCGCTGTTGACGCTATCCTAAAGGGAGCCGTGTTGATGGGTACCAACCCGGATCTGCTGCTCCCCACGCCGACCGGCTTCGAGCCTGGTGCGGGGGCGATCCTCACCGCGGTTGCGACCGCTGCGCGGGTCAAGCCCATCATTGTTGGCAAGCCCGAGGTTCATATGATCGAAGCCGCGCTGATGCGGCTCGGAACCGACAGGGCGTCGACACTGATGATCGGCGACCAGATACCCACCGATATTCAGGCAGGGAAACGGGCCGGACTATGTTCCATTCTCGTGACTACGGGAGTGCCGCCGGTCGATGATCCCACGCTGCAGCCGCCCGATTTCGTCATATCCAGTCTGAAGCAAATACCGTCGACGCGCTGAATGGCGCGTAACTGACAATGGGAGGAAGAAATGGCTGAAGTCCGTCTCGAGGGAATCCGGAAGGCTTATGGGGCCCTGGGTATTCTGCACGACATTGATCTCGACATCGCCCATGGCGAGTTCGTGGTCTTCGTGGGGCCGTCTGGTTCCGGGAAATCAACGCTGCTGCGTATGATTGGAGGCTTGGAAAAGATCTCTGGCGGCACGCTGAAGATCGACAACAAGGTCGTCAACTCGGTCGATGCCGCTGACCGCAATCTCGGGATGGTGTTTCAGAGCTACGCGCTTTATCCGCACCTGACCGTTCGTGACAATCTCGCATTCCCGCTTCGGATGGCGAACCTTGGCAAGGAGCAGATTACCGCTAAAGTGCGCGAGGCGGCTGCATTGTTGCAGATCGAACACCTCCTTGACCGCAAGCCGAAGCAGCTTTCCGGCGGCCAGCGACAGCGCGTCGCGATCGGTCGAGCAATCGTCCGTCAACCCAAGGTGTTCCTGTTCGATGAGCCACTTTCCAACCTCGACACCGAGCTGCGGGTTCAGATGCGCGTCCAGATCGCCAAGCTCCACCGTCAGCTCGGCAATACCATGATCTATGTCACCCACGACCAGGTCGAGGCGATGACCATGGCCGATAAGATCGTGGTTTTGAAGGACGGACACATCGAGCAGGTCGGCAGCCCTCACGATCTTTACCATCGGCCGGCAACTCAGTTTGTCGCGGGATTCATCGGGTCGCCGAGAATGAATTTCCTGCCCTGCAAACTGAAGACCAAGGACGACGAACGCACCGAGATCGCGCTCAAAAGCGGATTGTCCGGGTGGCTCCCAATCCAGGCAGGGCCGGTCGAACCGGGGGCGACATTGACCTTGGGGATTAGGCCGGACGATTTCGTGGCCCCATCTGACCGACCCGGCGAACTGATCGTGGAGATCGACGTCGATTTCGTGGAGCATCTGGGCAGCGCGACCTACCTGTATGGGACTGCATTGGGCGAGCACATCGTTGCCCGCTCGCCTAATGATCACTTTCACTCTGGACGGGGAGGGCGCGTTTCGCTCTCGGTGGCGGCTTCCGACTGTCACGTCTTCACCCAGCAAGGAAAGGCTCTGCCGCGGCTGGATGCTCCGAAAAGCTGGAGTTGATTATCGCATCCGGATGCATGATCTTGGTGTGAGTTCATATGCATGAGGCATGACGACCATATCCGGTGTTCGACAGTTTCTGGGTAGTTCCCGCTCGTTCATGCTCGGTGCCGCGATTGGCTCCGGCATGACAGCGCGAGCGGCCGAGCGTGCCGGTGCCGATTTCGTGCTTGCGCTGAATGCCGGTCGTTTCCGTGCGATGGGCGGTTCGTCGCCGGCGTCCGTTCTCCCCATACGTGACACCAACGCCTTCGTCGCAAGCTTCGGCCGATCTGAAATTCTGCGCAGCACCCGGCTGCCGGTCTTCTTCGGTGCCTGCACCTTCGATCCACGGCTTGATCTTGACGATTTCCTGGACAAGCTCAAACGGTGGGGTTTTGCAGGGGTCACAAATTTCCCTTCCGTCATTCATCTCGATGAGCATCGTCGGGCCGTACTGGAAAGCTGCGGGCTCGGATATGCGCGTGAAGTTGAGCTACTCGTCAAAGCGGCGCGACGCGGCTTGATGACGATCGCCTATACCCGGACACAGGCCGAAGCGCGGCGCATGGTCGAGGCGGGTGTCGAAGCGATCAGCATGAATTTCAACCTCAACCCAGCCGAAACGGGCCTTTCGTCTTCATCAATCGGGCTTGCAGAGCTGGCTGCGCGCACGCGCGACATCGCGCGTACAGTTCACGCGATCGATCGCAACGTCGTTTGTCTGCTTGGAGGCGGACCGATCACGAAGCCCGAGGAATTGATGGACGTCTGCCGGGAAACAGGCACGCAAGGGTTCATAGGTGGGTCATCGCTGGACCGCGTTCCCCTGGAGATGTCGGTCCTCGAGATGACCTCCGGTTTCAAGACGATCAATGTGCTCCGGGAAAAGGTCGACCTCCTCGAGCGGCAATTGCAGCTTAACGGGTACCGGCACGGCATCGTCGCGCGATCAGCGTCCATGAACAATGCGCTCGACGCGGCCAAGCGCCTGGCGACCGGCACCAACCCCGTCCTCATTGTCGGGGAGCCGGGGACAGGCAAGCGGCGCGTTGCCTCGCTTGTCCATTCATTGGGAGCGCATAAACATCGCAAGCCTGTCGTATTTCCCTGCCGGCCATCTCCCGGAAACCAGAATGCGGTTGCCCTATTCGGATTGGAGGCGGATAAGGATACTCGACGTCGGATATCGGTATTGGAAACCGCGACGGATACGTCACTCATCATCCTCCACGTCAACGACCTTACGGAGGAGGGGCAGCAGCAACTGGCCGATTTCCTGGAGACCGGAATGTTCACCGCGGTCAACGGCGCCGCATCGAATCGTTCCGAGGCCAAGGTTATTGCCACCTGCGCCGTCTCCGCGGGGATCGCCGATGACATGCATCCGATCAGCCCGAAGCTGCGGGCGGCCTTCGCTGGCTTGGAAATCCATCTGCCGCCTCTGCGGGACCGACTCGAAGACCTTCCGGCGCTCATCCATCACTTCACAGTCGAGACGAGGGGAGATGCTGGAACGGTCGCTTTGGCTATCGAGAACTCGGCTTTCCTCGCGCTCGCCAGCCATTCCTGGCCAGGAAATGTTCGAGAGCTAAGGCATGTCGTCGAGCAGTTGGCGACATTGCCAACGAGCGTTCAAATCACCGCGGATCGTCTGCAGCCGATCATCGGTACCAAAGCGGTTCCGAAGGAAACGGCGGGCCTTTCCGAACGCGAGTGGATCATAGAAGCCCTTCGACGCAACAAGCTTCATCGCGGCAAAACGGCGCTCGCACTCGGCCTTTCACGCAAAACCCTGTACAACAAGATCCGGAAGCTCAAGATCCTGAACTAGCTGCGGTGCTGTATCAAACTGCCCCTATTACTGGGGATCCCGCAGACGTCAGTGACCAAACAGAAGCCGGGAAGAAACCGGCGTCAGAGATAAGCTCCAGGTCCATCCATTTGGAGACTGGCCGCACGAGAGCATTTGGAGGGAAATAGATCATTCCGTCGAGGAGGTCTGCCAAGCGATTGCTGACATCGGTCATCTCCATCCTTGACGATCCAGTATGGATGATCCCCAAGCCAGTGTCGTGGAACCACTTCATGCGATCGATTTCGAGCGTATTGCCGGCGTCGACGGCGGATTGAACCCCTTCCACCAGCGACGCCGGGGGAAAGTTCACGACGCCGGCGAAACCCTTTTCCTTGAGCAGGTCCGCAAGATCTTCCCACAGCGTGAATGGATCGATCATCAGGACTGCGGCGTAGCAGCGATTTCCGACCGACGTCACATTGTCTATCGCTTGGAAGAGTTCCGCATTCCAGTCGAGTATTGGCAGTGTTGCCATCACAATCGGATCGCCAGGGGACAGCGCTCGGAGAGACGGCGCAAAGATGACGACCTCATCGTCGCTCCCGCTCGAATCTGTCGTCGCATGCGGCTCGATTTGATCAATGATCGCCCACGTACCCATTTTTACCCAACTCCTCTCCCGCGCGCGATTTGGCAGCACGATCCTCTCCTCTAAAACTAATTCAAAATCGCTCAAAGCATGAGCGTGCACAAGGGAGGTCGAGATGAAACGCGTGTGCCGGATCGGGCAGATGAGACGCCCAAAGGGAAAAACGTCGTGAGCGAGGCGACGCTCGAAAATGACGCGGTGGCGATCGTCGCGACGATGGATACCAAGCAGGCAGAAGCATCTTACGTGGCGGACATCATACGCGCCAGCGGCAGGGGCGCCGTGTTGGTCGATGTCGGTACATCTGGCGTCGCTGCCACTAGGTCAGCGGACCCGGCGGCACTGCTTGCTGACATCGGCCGACGTGCTCGCATGTCGGTTAACGCACTGCTTTCAGAGGGTCGCATATCGGCGATCATCGGCATTGCCGGCGGAAAGGGAAGCGGAGTATTCGGTGAAGTGGTCGCCGACCTTCCCTTCGGCTTCCCCAAGCTTCTTGTTTCAAGCGCACGGCCGGCGCTGCTTGCCGAACTCGCTGCCAGAAATGACATCCTGCTATATCCAACTCTTGTCGATCTCTTCGGTGTCAATGGCTTCACCGGAAGGATCCTGACCAATGCCGCACAGGCGATCGCAGCCATGCACTACCAGCCGCAAGACCCATCGCGTCGAAAAATCGTGGCGATCACGGCATTTGGCGTGACGACGCCGGCGGTGAACGAGTGTGTGCGTCTTCTGTCGGAAAAGGGCCTTGAGGCGATCGTCTTCCCAGCGAACGGCTCTGGCGGCCGGAAGATGGAAGCCTTGATCGATGCAGGTGAATTCGACGCGGTTCTCGATCTGACGACGACGGAGCTCGCTGATGATCTCGCCGGAGGGTCGGCAAGCGCTGGCCCGGATCGTCTAGCGGCAGCTGGCCGCAAGGGCATTCCGCAACTGGTCGCACCCGGCGCCGTCGATATGGTGAACTTTGGAGTGCCCTCGAGTGTACCGGAACGGTTCTCGGGCCGGAAATTCTACTCGCATACGCCTTACACGACGCTGATGCGGACAACGCCGGAGGAGGCCTTCGAAATAGGTCGGCGCATCGGGCTGAAACTTGCTGCCGCAAAAGGCGCTTCCCATGTTCTTTGGCCCTCCGAAGGGGTCTCCGACTATGATCGAGAGGGTGCGGTCTTTTACGATCCCGAGGCAAATGCAGCCTGGTTATCGGGGCTGAGGAGCACGTTGCCTCCTTCGGTCATCGTCCAGGAAATTCCCTGTCACATCAACGATCCAGCGTTCGCGCAAGCCGCAGTCGGCTGGATTCTGCAAAATATTCGAGAAGAGGCTGTACCCCATGAAAATGTTTGAGCGCTCGGAAATTCTGGCTGCCATCAGCCAACAGACCTCAAAAGGAAATCCAATTCTTGCCGCCGGCAGCAGCTGCGGTCTCGTTGCCAAGTGCGCCGCTCTTGGCGGAGCCGACATGCTGGTTGTCTACAGTACCGGCTTGTCGCGACTGATGGGACTTCCTACGAGCCGGATCGGCGATTCCAACGCGCGCACGATCGAGATGGCCGCGGAGATACGCAATGTCGTCTCGACCGTCCCGGTGATCGGCGGCATCGAGGCATGGGATCCGATGCGCCTCGACCTCGACGGGCTTCTGGATCGGTTCTGGGCGGCAGGGTACTCCGGCGTCATCAACTATCCGACGATTTCGACCATGGGAGACAAATGGCGCGACCGTCGCGGTCGCGTCGGTCTGGGCTTTGACCGTGAGGTCGAGATGATTGCGCTCGCACGCAAGAAGAACATCTTCTCCTTGGCCTATGTCGCCTCTGCGGATGACGCCGCGGCGATGGCTGAGGCAGGTGCGGACTGCATCGTACCTCATGTCGGAGCAACGCGTGGCGGACTTGCTGGTCACGAGGAGGGCCAAGCCATCCAGGAAGCGATATTGAAGATCAACAGGATTAATGATGCGGCCAAGGCGGTTCGGCAGGATGTCATCCTGCTTGCGCATGGGGGAGCAATCGCCGAGCCCGAGGATACGGCCGAGGTTTATCGGTCAACGGATTGCGTGGGCTTCGTCGGCGCCTCTTCCATCGAGCGGATACCTATCGAAAGAGCGGTACAGGCGGTTGCGAAGGCCTTCAAGGCCGTGTCGATGCCCCGTTCGTGATCTTCACCCCAATCAAATCGTATTCCGAGATTAAAGATGTCCATCGTCGCCACTCCTGTATCCTCTGCACAATCGGTCAGCCCCGAATGGGACGCGGTCTACGACGTCATTTCCGTCGGAAGTGGTGCTGCTGGCCTGTCCGCTGCTCTGTTTGCCGCTCAGGCCGGTTTGAAGGTCCTTGTCTGCGAAAAGTCGCCGAAACTGGGCGGAACCACGGCACTCTCTAACGGCATGATCTGGGTTCCGTGTTCGCCTCAAGCCGTGGCCGCGAAAGTCAAGGACAGCATTGAAAACGCCCGAACCTATCTCAAGAACGAACTCGGAAACTATTATCGAGAGGATTTCGTTGACGCCTATCTGACGGATGGGCCAAAGGCGCTTACGGAAATCGAGAAGGGGACAGATGTGAAGTTCACGCTCGCCTCTGCACCTGACTACCACTCAAGCCAGGTGGGCGGTGTTGATTCAGGAAGAGCATTGAGCCCGGCTCCCTATGACGGCCGCTTGCTTGGCAAGGATTTCGATCTGGTAGGCGACCCGATCCGAGTGGTTCTCGGTGGCATGATGATTTCCTCCGGAGAGGTCATGAAATTCCTCAATCCACTCAAGTCGGTGGACTCAATGCGGCACGTGCTGCGCCGTGTTGGTCGTTATGCAAAGGACCGCCTGAGCTATCGGCGCGGCACTGAGCTGAGCGGCGGCAATGCGCTTATAGCCCGTTTCATAACCAGCCTTCGCAAGCGCAAGGTCGACATCTGGACGGAAGCGCCCTTGGTTCGCCTCGTCATGGAAAACGACCGTGTAATTGGCGTTGTTATCAGGCGCGATGGTCGCGACGTTCGTATAAAAGCTGAACGCGGGGTCGTCCTGGCATCAGGCGGATTTGCACGAGACGCTAAGCTGCGAGCGGCGTTAAGCGGGGCGCACCAGCACGATGATACTCTTGCACACCCGGATTCGACCGGTGACGGGATTAAGCTTGCCACGGAACTGGGAGGTGCCATCGACAATAATGTCGCCAGCGCAGGCTTCTGGACACCGGTTTCGTTGCTGCACGGGAAAAAGGGAGAAACGCAGACCGTTCCGTATGGGTGGCTCGACCGCGGACGGCCTGGCGTCATTGCGATCGGACCGAATGCCCGGCGTTTCGTAAATGAGTCCAATTCCTATCACGACATCTGCCTTGCGATGTTCCAGAACGGATACCCGGCGGACAAACGGTTCTATTTTATTTGTGATCACGAGTTCCTGAAGAAGCGAGGCATGGGCCACCTTCTTCCGTGGCCTTGGACGCTCGGAACGAAATCATATGAACGCGTAAATTATATCCAGGTCGCAGCAACGATTGCCGACCTTGCGCGGAAGATCGGGATTGATCCGTCAGAGCTGGAAAAGACCGTGGCAGAGCACAACATCCATTCGAAGAGCGGTGTTGATCCCTATTTTCACCGCGGCAAGTCCGCTTTCAATCGGATGCTTGGAGACCCGTCGGTTGGAAAACCCAATCCTAATCTTGGCCCGATAAGTGTAGGTCCGTTCGTAGCGCTCCAGATCGTGCCCGCAACTCTTGGAACCGCAACCGGGCTTGCGACGGACACGTCCGGTAGGGTCCTGAGAGCCGACGGCTCTCCGATCGAGGGACTCTATGCTTGTGGCAACGACGCAACGTCGCTGATGCGCGGGCTCTATCCGGGGGCCGGCATCACAATCGGGCCAGGAATTGTATTCGCTTACAGGGCGGCCAATGCGATCAGAGGCACATCGAGTAAGAATTAGCCCGCCCGAATCCTGGTGGATATAGCGATATCGCGCATTTCCACTGCCCGCTTGTCCAAGCCGGACGTGCGCCTTTTCAGCTGGCTGGGAAAAGACAGATTTTGTTGTCAAAGTCAGACTCTGCACACGAATGATCAGAGACCTCCCAAGCGGCGTGCAGAGCACCCTGGCCCCGCAGTGAAATGCGGGGCCAGAACTATCGCATTAATCGAACAACCGTCGTTTGGGGTTTTGCGCGTTTGAAAGCAGCCGGAAGTTTTTTTCGCACCCGGCCTCACCCCGTCAATGCGTTCCAACGGCGCGTCAAGCGCGAGATCGCCAGGTCCTCTTTCTATTATTGGAGATGTACGCAACTTTACCCAAATCTTGTCCCGAAAGATCGTATGTGACTGGAGAGTGCAGATAGCTTCTTGCTGCTGCGGCCCGGAGGGGACGCAGTTAAGGCCAAAGAGCCAGTGGGAGACTATCCATGATGAATGACAGCATAAATTTTAGCCGGCGCTGCTTCCTCCATAATTTCGCGTTCGCATCGGCCGCTATTGCGGTTGGACCGGGCAGTTGGTTGATTCGCCCGACTTGGGCGAACGCGGCGGAGGGGCCGATTAAAGTCGGAATGGCCACTGATCTGACAGGATCGCTCGGGTTTCCCGGCAATACTGACGCCAATGTTGCTCGTATGGTGGTTAAGGAGATCAATGATGCGGGCGGTCTTCTGGGGCGTCCCATCGAGCTTCACATCCAAGATACCGCCTCCAACGAATCCATTGCCGTTGGCAATGTTCGAAAGTTGGTTCAGCGCGACAAGGTCGAGCTGGTGGTTGGAGGAATCTCCAGTGCCATGCGCAATGCCATCAAGGATACGATCATCTCTCGCGGAAAGACGCTGTACATCTATCCGCAAGCCTATGAGGGCCAAGAGTGCACGCCGTATTTGTTCTGCACCGGACCGGTGCCGGCACAGAACTGTGATGAGTTTATTCCGTGGCTGATCAAGAATGGTGGCAAACGTTTCGCGTTGCCAGGCTCGAACTATGTGTGGCCACAGACGATCAACGCCTATGCACGCAAAGTGATCGAAAGCCACGGCGGCGAGGTGGTTTTCGAAGAATACTATCCCGTCGACCAGATTGATTTTTCCTCCACCGTCAACCGGGTCATTTCGAACCGCGTCGATGTCGTATTCAACACCGTCATCCCCCCGGGAGTCGGCCCGTTCTTCAAGCAGCTCTACGAAGCGGGCTTCTCAAAGAACGGCGGACGGCTGGGGTGCGTCTACTACGACGAGAATGCGCTTCCAATGAATCAGCCTCACGAGGTTGAAGGTCTTGCAAGCAGTCTTGATTATTACAAGGCCCTCACTGCGGAGGATCCGGTAAGTGCCAAGATCCAAGAAACCTACGAGAAAGAATTCCCTGGTCCATTTCGGTTTTCCGCAGGGAGCGCCGCTACCGGGACTTACCGAGGACTGAAGCTCTGGGAAGCTGCAGTGAAGGAGGCTGGCACCGTCGACCGCGACGCCGTGGCCGCAGTCCTCGATCATGCCAAAATCACCGAAGGTCCTGGCGGACCGGCGGAGATGGTGCCGGGCAAACACCATTGCAAGATGAATATGTACATCGGCGTGGCCAAAGGAGAGCACTTTGAGATCGTCTCACGCAGTGCTGGCCTTGTTGATCCAAAGGAATGCTGAATGTCATACCTCAGTTGAAAAAGCTGCAGCAACTTTGATTCTCCGGGAATCGGAAGTCAACAAGGGGAGAACTTAAAGGAGGACGAGCCCGGCCAAAATTACTTTCGGGAACTTGGGTCCGCTGAAGGAAAGATTATGCGGTTTTTCGCAGGCAAGTACAACTTGCCTGCTTTTTTAATAGTTGGGAGTTGCTTATCGGGAGTTTGAAGGCGCGGCCTGGAATAGAGTACACGGCGTTAATAGGTCTTGGGCCAGCAAAAATTTCAAGGACGTAAAAGCAATGACGATCGTGGTTCCGAACATGATGACTTAAGCGGTCGGCCGATCAAAAACCGCCGCGAAATCTACAATATGGATTCATTCCGTAGCGGTTGCGAAAGTGTCAATAATCGCGCCGTCGCCGTGCCGATCGAGGATCTCCAAGTCAAATGATCCTTGGCAGTTGAATGCCCGTCGAAAACGAAACGTCCACGTGTTGCTCGGCGGCCGAAACGCAATGCAGGCACTGGCGACAAGTGTGATCCTTGCGAGAGCAACGAAACCGCCTCATCACGCGTGTTCAATCCTCACCAGATCTATTGAAGAACTCGGACTGTTATCTCCGATGAAACATTCGGTCTCCAAAACAGCGGATCGCGTATATTGAAGGTCTCTTGGCTGCACGCGGCGACCGCGGGACGAACTCTTTTGCAGTCCGCTCTTCTCTTTCTTCGAACGATTTACGCAATTTTACCCAACTTCCGCTTCGAAAGACCGTATGTGACTGAAAAATGACGGATAGCTTCTTGCTGCTGCGGCCCGGAGGGGGGCGCATCTAAGGCAAACTAGCCAGTGGGAGAGCTATATATGATAAACGGTGGTATGAAGTTCAGCCGACGCCGCTTTCTTCATAATTTCGCATTCGCGTCTGCAGCTATTGCTGTGGGGCCCGGCAGCTGGGTTATCCGTCCGAGCTGGGCGAACGCGGCCGAGGAGCCAATCAAGCTTGGCATTGCTACAGACCTTACTGGTGCACTCGGCTTTGCTGGAAATACCGACGCCAATGTCGCTCGTATGGTCGTGAAGGAGATCAACGACGCCGGCGGCCTGCTGGGGCGACCCATCGAGCTATACATCGAGGATACGGCTACAAATGAGTCCGTTGCCGTTGGCAACGTCCGAAAGCTTATCCAGCGCGACAAGGTCGACCTGGTGCTCGGTGGAATTTCCAGTTCAATGCGCAATGCCATCAAGGATACGATCGTATCCAGAGGTAAAACTCTCTACATCTACCCTGAGGGTTATGAGGGTAAGGAGTGCATGCCCAATCTGTTTTGCACCGGTCCCGTGCCTGCGCAAAACTGTGATCAGTTCATTCCCTGGCTGATCCAGAATGGCGGAAAACGGTTTGCTTTGCCGGGCTCGAACTATGTCTGGCCGCAGACGATAAGCGCTTATGCGAGAAAAGTGATCGAAAGCAATGGCGGGGAGGTCGTTTTCGAAGAGTACTACCCGACGGACCAGATCGACTTCTCCTCGACCGTCAATCGCATCATCTCCAACCGCGTGGATGTCGTCTTCAACACAATTGTGCCACCTGGTGTCAGCCCGTTCTTCAAACAACTTTATGAAGCCGGCTTCTCCAAAAATGGCGGACGTATAGGCTGCACGTATTTCGATGAGAACTTTCTGGAGATGAACCAGACGCACGAGATCGACGGTCTTGCGAGTAGCCTGGACTACTACCGAGCCTTGATGGACGAGGACCCAGTAAGCGCTAAGATCCAGGGAGAATACGAAAAACAGTTCCCGAGCCAGTTTCGCTTCTCAGCCGGTAGCGCTGCCACTGGCACGTATCGCGGACTAAAGCTGTGGGAAGCAGCCGTGAAGGAGGCTGGAACGGTTGATCGCGATGCTGTGGCCGCAGCGCTGGATCATGCCAAAATCGCCGAAGGCCCCGGCGGCCCGGCTGAAATGGTGCCGGGCAAGCATCATTGCAAAATGAATATGTACATTGGCGTGGCCAAAGGGGGCAAATACGAGATCGTCGCACGCAGCGCGGGTCTTGTCGACCCGAAGGAGTGCTAAATGCCAGGTGGGTCCTCCGACAAAGCTCCGGCCACGTTAGGCTCGCAGGTGGTAAAGCTTCCATCGAGGCGGACGGAAACTCCACATAAATCAACCGAGCGCCGGAGGATTCTTCCGGCGCTCGAGGTCTCGCTGCTCATGGTCGCGATGCTTGTGCCGTTCGTGCTTCAAGACTATGCAACCATTTTCGCAACTCGCGTTCTGATCCTGTGCCTATTCGCGTTATCGTTTGACTTGGTGTGGGGATACGCCGGAATCCTTAGCTTAGGTCAGTCGCTTTTTTTCGGGATGGCGGGCTACGGCGTCGCTCTTCTTTCGCGGGACTTCAATATTGCTTCGATTTTCGTTGTGCTACCCGTCGGCGCCCTGATCGGTTTCGTCGTGGCCCTGTTGATTGCCGGCTTCCTCCTGCTGGGCCGTCATCCATCGAGCATCGTTTTTGTTTCTCTCGGGACGATGACCGGTGCTTACGCCGCTGACCGACTTGCGGGGGGGTCATCGTATCTCGGCGGTCAGAATGGGATTCCGTCTATTCAGCTTATGACCATTGGATCATATGAGCTGAACGAGGGTTCGACGTTCTACTATCTGGCTCTCGGAATTCTGATAATCGTCTATCTGCTGTCTCGTTATCTTCTTCGCTCGCAGTTTGGTCTTGCTCTGGCGGGGTTGCGGGAGAACGAATACAGAATTGGCTTCTTTGGCTATAAAGCTCAGCACTTGAAAGCAGTGATCTTCTCGATCAGCGGCGCGATTGCGGGCATGGCCGGTAGCCTTTACGCGTTTCACGAAGGCTTCGTCGGAACCAACGTTCTAGGCGTAGTAATGTCGACGCAGGTTGTGCTTTATGTACTTTTCGGAGGCTCCGGTACACTTGTCGGTGCAATCGTTGGGACAGTAGTCATCGAAGCCCTGAGCTTCTGGCTTTCCAATTCCTTTCAGGATTTTTGGCCAATCATCCTTGGCGTGCTGTTGCTGCTTGTCATCATGTTTCGCCCCGCGGGCCTTGTCAGTTTGCTCCTAAGCGAGCGCGAACGGGTAGGGGCATTTGGCCGCCCGGGGAAGCGAGGAAAAAATGACGCTGCTTGAAGTAACTGGCATTAACAAGACGTTCGGGAAGCTTACTGCGCTCAATGATGCAGCGTTCGCTGTACAAGAGAACGAGTTTCACGGCCTTATTGGTCCAAACGGCTCCGGCAAGAGTACCCTCATGAAGTGCGTGGCTGGCGCGGAAAGTCCGACCAGGGGCAGAGTGGTATTCGCAGGTGTCGATATTACCCGTTTTTCACCTGCCGAGCGCGCCCGCGAGGGAATGAGCCTCAAGTTCCAGATCACGAATGTCCTGCCGGCGCTGACGCTTTACGACAATGTCTTACTTGCGCTGCAAGCCAAGCTTTCGCTGGTGAGTTTAGTGTTCTCTCGCAGCCGACGCGCATTGCATGACCGCGTCATGAATACTCTGGAACAGTTTCGTCTGGCAGATCGTGCGTACCTTCCTGCAGCGGCTCTCTCGCATGGCCAGCAGCAGTGGCTCGAAATTGCCATGGCGCTGGCAGGCGAGCCGAAGCTCTTGCTCCTCGACGAACCTACCGGTGGCATGAGTTATGAGGAGCGACGCGTCACGGGTGAGTTGCTGCGGCCGATAAAGGCTAAGTGCTCCTTGATCATCGTGGAGCATGATCTCGATTTCATTCGGGACATTTGCGATCGGCTCACCGTGCTCGATCAGGGCACTGTCATATGCTCCGGCACTGTGCCCGAGATTCAGGAAAACTCCAGGGTCAAGGAGGTTTATCTCCGCCGTGCTTAACAACAAATTACTTGACGTGAAGGATCTCAGCGCGGGCTATGGACGTAGCCAGGTGTTGTTCGGTGTCAACATGCATGTGCCACAGCAAGGCGGCGTGGCCGTGCTGGGGCGTAACGGTGCCGGCAAGACAACGCTCCTAAAAGCCATCGTCGGGGAACTTCCTTTGGGCGGCGGCTCCATCAACCTGGATGACGGCGATATTGGCAGTTTGCCTACCGAACAGAGGATAAGGCGAGGTATCGGCTATGTGCCGCAGGAGCATTCGGTGTTTGCGCGCCTTTCGGTGCGCGAAAACCTTGCTATCGGTATGATTGCCTCGCGTGAACGGGATGCCCTCGATCGCGTTCTTACGATCTTTCCCAAACTTGGCCAACGCTTTGGTCAGGCTGCTGGAACGCTCTCAGGCGGTGAGCGTAAAATGCTAGCGATAGCACGTGCGATGCTTCCAAAGCCCCGGCTGCTCTTGCTTGATGAGCCGACAGAGGGTGTGTGGATTGGGGTTGTCGAGGAGATAACCGAGCGGCTCATTGATCTGGCGAAGGATATCGCCGTGGTCGTTGTCGAGCAACATCTGGACCTTGCGTTGAGAGTGGCGAGCCAGGCCTATGTGCTTGATCGTGGAGGGGTCGCGCTGGCCGGACCTTCTTCGGAAGTGCGCGATGATCCACGACTCTTGAAATATCTCGCACCCTAGCGCGTAGCAGCCGTCGCTCGCGAATTATCACTTTTGAACAACTCAGGAGACCCAGGCGATGTCTGAAGCCATCAAGCAAGTCGTTAATTTGGCCGAAGTTACGGATGTGCATGAACATCACATACCTCAGATCACCCTGAGACGTGACGTTAACCTGTTGAAGCTATTTCAACAGAGCTATGCCGCTTGGACCAGCAACGTACTGCCATCGGAGCCCAAGGCTACCCACGATGTACTATCGGCCCCGACCATGGCGACCACCTGGGAAGCCCTGGCTCCGTTTCTGGAAAACAGCAGTTCAAACGCCTTCGTTACAAATCTCGTTCGCGGAATAAGCGACCTGCACGGCTTCAGCGAGGTTGGGATCACGCGCGGAAATTGGGAGGCCGTTGATGCGTCCGTCCGATCGCGTCACAACGAAGAGACGTGGCCGAAAGAGGTGCTGAAACGCGCCGGAATCAGTAGAGTCATAACTGACTCGTACCTTGATCCGATATTCGAGCCGCGCGCGGCTTTCGGAGAAAACTACGACGCCGTGCTCCGAATCAACGCTTTTGCCTTCGGCTGGCATCCTGAATCACGAGACCACAACGGGAATTCGGGTCACGCGCTGCTAAAGCGGCTCGGCATGGAGCCGAAGACCTTTGATGATTATTGCGGCGCCATCCGCGAACTTGTCAAAGGCTGCCGCGGTCGCAATCAAGTGGCTCTCAAGAACGCCCTCGCGTATGACCGAGATCTGAATTTTGACGAGCCGAATGAGAGCCTGGCTCGGGAAGCATGGGGACAGGCTTTTCCATCCAATGCGGCTCGCAAAGCATTCGGGGACTACGTTGTAGACCTGTTTTGCAGGCTTGCAGCCGAGTTCGACCTCCCGGTTCAAACTCATCTCGGAACCGCCATCTTGAGAGGTTCACACCCGCTTCGTATCGCCGGGCTGATCGAGCGTCATCCCAAGACGCGCTTCTTGCTCATGCATCTTGCATATCCATGGAGCCGTGACCTCCTCGGAATGGCGTTTGTTTATAGGAATGTCTGGCTGGATTTGTGCTGGTCCTTCTTATTGAGCCCCTCCCATTTCAAACTCGCCTTGCATGAAGCTATCGAAGTGTTGCCAGACAACTCGCGGATGATGATCGGTGGCGATTGTCAGCATGTCGAAGAGTCTTACGCCGCAATAACGTTTGCGCGTCAGCTCATCGGTGACGTTTTGCAGGAAAAGGCGGCGAGCAGGTACTTCCGATCGGGAAACGCCGAGCGTTTGGCAGTACAAATACTCGGCGAAAATGCAAAGCGGTTCTTCGGACTGACTTGATTGATGTGATGCATGCTGTTGCGAAGCCGGCAGCGTATCTCAGTCGAAGAACGGCATTCGATGAATAGGCGTGACTTATTGATGGGGTCTTGAGTGCTGCAAGTCCTATTCCGCCATGTCGCACCCGCCCATCGTCTCGACAATCATACCAGGGCATCTCACACGTTTCGAAATTACCGGGAAAGTAACATGGACACATTGATTGTCGCACTCTTTGAAATTCTAAGCTTCGGCGCCATCGTGGTTCTGGTCGTGCTCGGCCTCGGGATCATCGCCAGCATGATGGGCGTGTTCAATTTTGCACAAGGAGAGTTTGTCCTTCTCGGTGCCTATGTGACCTATCTGGCATATAGCATGGGCCTTCCAGTCACACTGGGCATGGTAGCCGCCCCGTTCGTGGTCGGCGCTTTGGGGTTTGTCCTGGAGAAATTGGTGGTCCGCAGATTCTACGCTGCTCCGATCGTCGCGATGCTTGGCACGTATGCTCTTGGGTTGATTATCCGCGAAGTGGTGCGAGGACTAATTGGCGGCCTCTATCTATCAGTCCCTGAGCCGATTGGAGGCTCCTTCACCATTGGGCCTCTGCATTTTGCAGTCTGGCGCTGCGTTATTGTCATTCTAACACTGGTAGTCATGGCCGGCAGTTACGCACTATTAGCCTACACATCGTTTGGGCTACGCATCAGAGCTTCTCTCGAAAACCCGTCGCTGGCCCGGGCGTCCGGAATATCTAGTGGTGCGATATACAGCATAACCTTCGCCTTTGGAGCTGCCTTGGCTGGTCTCGCTGGTGCGTTGATTGTACCGGTTTTTTCACTCTTCGCCGACCTCGGTATTCGATTCCTGATCCAAGGGTTCGTTGCCGTCATGGTTGGCGGCGTCGGGTCATTTGCAGGTCCCGTTGCTGGTGCCGGCGTGATTGGTACTCTCAGTGCCGCACTGCCCTGGGTGATGACACCCGTGATTGCCGACGTCCTTGTGTTCGTCCTGGCCATTATCTTCGTCAAATTCCGCCCGCGGGGCCTGATTTCGGGGCGGGGCGTTTGAGTTTTTCAAGAGTGGGCAACACGAGAACGCCTCTCATCGCTTGGCTGGAAATATTGCGACGCATTTATGGACGCGCAATGCGGGCCGGTGATGCAAGATGGCCGGGATCGGGCACCCTTCGGCAGTCTGTCTATCCATCCTGCAGCCCTTGCGCAATTTTACCCAAGTCGCTCGAAGTTTGGCCGACTTGAAGAAAAAGTGGCGGGTAGATTCTTACCGAGTTGGCCTCGGAGGAGGGCAGCGCTGAGACGTAAGTGGTGCTTCCCGCGTGCGGTTGGGCAACCGCGACAAGAGGCAATGCCTCACGGTCAGATGCGGCAGAAGGCTTTTCCATTTGGGGGCGCACGCTGATCGTGATCTCGTTGACTTAGTATGCTGCTTCTAAGGGACGCGCTTTAGGCCAAGTCGTAGATTTTGGGGAGAAGGTCGAATGCGGCACGTATTCAATACAAGGTTCCATTGGACCATTAGCAGGAAGATTCCAACGCTGATGGTCGGCATAGCGGTCTTGTCTTGCAGTGTTGTTGCAACCTTTGCCGGTGTCACCTCCTTCTCCGCGGCTAGAGATCTCATTGGAAAGCATCTCGAATACATAGCCACCACGAAACGCGAAGCAGTCGCATCGAAGTTGAGCAATATGAATCTTGAGATCGAAGCACTGGCTGCCAATCCCGGGTTGGTCCAACTCTTCGACGACACCAACAACGGCCTGAGGATGCTGCCTGCGGAAATCGTGTCCGGCCTCTCTAAAAGAAAAGAGGCGGGCCAGAGCATTTCAGACGGCGCGCCGGACAAGGCAAAATACTTTCTGACCAATTACGCAAAGCTCGATCAGTGGCTAAGGCAATTCAGCAATGAACACGGATATGATGGAATCTCCCTCGTCAATAATAACGGGGACCTCGTTTATAGCTTGGGACTTGAGCCCTTAGGACCGCTGACTGCGGACGCTGCAATCAGGCGCCTCATCGGGTCATCCCAGGGTGACAAGGGTGTCACGGCGACCAGCTTCACTGCACCTACGGCGAGAAAGGCCGGGCAGGCGTTTTTCACTGTGAGCATTGCAGGTGCTTTCAGCCCCGACGAGCGAAGAGAGCCGCTTCCACTGTTTGCCGCTGCATCGGCGCGGGAAGAGGCCACCGTCGCTGAAATCGACGAGCCGGTCGTGACGCTCAGACCGATGACGTCAGGCGGTGAAGTGGTTGCCGACTATAGCCATGTCGGGCTGACACTGCGCGATCATCCGCTGTCGTTTCTGCGGACGGATCTCGCCCGCCGCCGCATCGTCACTTGCATGGACGCTATGCAGGCGCGCGATGGCAAATGGCTCGAAGCGGCCGGCCTCGTGCTCGTGCGCCAGCGTCCGGGTTCGGCCAAGGGAGTGCTCTTCGTGACCATCGAGGACGAAACCGGGATCGCCAATCTCGTGGTCTGGGCAAAAGTCTTCGAGAAGTACCGCCGTGTCGTGCTCGGCGCGGGCATGCTCGGCGTCTATGGCCGCATCCAGCGCGAGGGTGATGTGGTTCATCTGGTCGCCCATCGCCTGGCCGATCTCTCGGGCGAATTGGCGAGCGTCGGTGAGCGCGATGGTACGTTTCCGCTGCCGCATGGACGCGGCGACGAATTTCATCATGGGGCGCCGCGGCCCGATCCGCGTGGGCTGCCGAAGGGGCCGCGGCCGCGCGATATAGTCGATCCTTATCTTCATCTCGACGAGATCAGGGTGAAGACGCGGGATTTCAAATAGAGTGAAATTGAAGGATCGCCGATTCGATTCCGTTCAAGGCGAGCTGCGACCACTGGAAAATGCCTCAGCACACGTACAATCAGGGGCCAGAACAAGAGCAGTCCGAAATCGTACGCGGCCTTTATCAACCAAAGACAGCCACGGCAGATTTGATAGTGATGCCGCCGTCGGGGCTTCGGCGCATTTGACGGCCAGTAGCAGCACGGAACACCTGGAGTAACTGCAGTGCGGGCGGCACGCGTGACCAAAGGGTTCTCATGCTTTCCTTGCCGCTTCTGCTCTTTCGCACGGCTTGGCCGGTGACAATACGCTGGGACCAACGGAAGCCGATTTCATGGAAATAGAGGTCGGCAAGTTCTGGGCTGATGTGATGAAAAACACCTGCGATGGTTCGCCGAACTCGAGCGTTGAACCCTTCAACTGAATTGACGTGGAGGGAATCCCCGACATATTCGCGACTGGAGTGATTGACCGTCTCGTGTGCGGCAAAGCTTTCGCCTATAGCCACGAACGCCTTAGCCTCGTCACTCATCAAGTGCGCATGCAGCTCAACTTGTGTTGTCATTGCGTTCACGGCAGCACGCAATGAAAGGCCGGTCACGACAGCGGCGCGGGCATCACCCGCTTTCGACCCGGGAGTGACGTCTGCCGGCCGCTGCACGATCCCCACGACTGGCGTCTTTTCCGTTTTTGTCTGCCCCTTGCGGCCTCGCCCCGGTGGCGACCCATCAGGCTGCTTTCTTGGCCTTCCACCAAGATAGAAATGGTCAACTTCCACCGTGCCATCGAGCATGTGCTCGCGCGCTACCATGAGGCGCAGCGCGTGACCGATCCGCCAGGCGGTCGGTTGGCTCACCCCGAGTGTCTCGGCGAGACGGATCGAGGACAAGCCTTTGTCCGATTGCAGCAACAGCCAAATCGCCTTGAGCCATGTGCGCAAGGGGAGTTTCGTGGCATGCAGAGGGGTGTGCGTTGTCACCGTGAACTGGAAACGGCAATCACTGCTGGAGCATTGATAGAGACCCGGACGCGCACGGCGCTTGCCTACGTCTCGACCAGCTATCGCGATCGAGTGTTTGTAACCACAGGCCGGGCAGATCCTACCATTCGGCCACACCATGCTCTCCAGCAAACGACGGCAATGCTCTTCGTCTCGGAATGCGGCAATCATGTCTTCAACTGTTCGAATATTGGAAAGCGTTGCCACTATCATTTCAGACATAATCGTCACCTCCGGAGCGGACCGGAGAATCGCACGGAAGATGCTATACTACAAGGACTTTGCTGTCTTTGGTTGATAAAGGCCGCGTACGATTTCGGACTGCTCTTGTTCTGACCCCATCGAGCGGAAACCCATCGCATCATCTATGACGAACTGTGTCGCGATGTTGTTCGCGAGGAAAGTCGCTTGACCTATGAACTGATTGCGCGGCGACTGATCGATAGAGGCTGCGACTGCCTTATCCTTGGTTGTACGGAGGTGGGCATGCTGCTGAACCAGGATAATGTGGGCGTTCAAGTCTTCGATACGACCCTGGTTCATTGCAAAGCCGCCCTTCAAGCCGCTTTGCAATGACTCGCTGCCCATCCTGACTGTGCGATCGGCTTACGAGAACGCGCCGGAGCTATGGTCAAACCTGGCGCAGCCCGGCGTTTACGCCACCGCGGCGCTATTCACGTGGCTTGTTTCGCGTCGTTGGGCCGGCCGCTCGATGGTAAGGACCGAAAGCGCGATTGCCGACGGCGATGCTCTCTTCAATTCGATCCGACAAGCACGGCAGGAGGATACAGTCGGCATGCGCGGTCGGAGCGACCTTCTGCAGGGAAAGCAAGCCGCGAAAAGCCATCACAATTTCGACGAGGGAGAATTCAAGAAATTTTGCTATTGACGTTCTGCCTACTAGAAGGTAGACAGGCTTCATGAGCAATCTTTCAACCACCTCCGACGAAATCCTGGCCTCCGCCCGAAACCTGATCATCTGTGGAGGCTATAACGGCTTCAGCTATGCCGACATCTCGGAAGTGGTCGGAATCCGCAAAGCCAGCATCCACCACCATTTCCCCAGCAAGATCGATCTGGTGCGTGAACTGGTCAAACGCTATCGCGAAGACGGCCAGGCGAGTATAGCGGCCCTTGAACAGAGCGTTCCAGATGCGCTGGACATCCTCAGGGTCTATGCAAACCACTGGGCCAAATGCATCGAGGATGCGAGCAGACCGTATTGCGTGTGCGCTATGCTTGCGAGCGAGTTGCCGTCTCTGCCGCCGGAAGTCGCAAAGGAGGTGACGGCATTCTTTCGCTTCATTTCGTCGTGGCTTACGAGGGTGATGGAGCGTGGCTCCAGGCAAGGCGCTCTGAACCTTTCCAGCGATCCTCATGTTGAAGCCGAAGCATTTCTGGCGACGGTGTATGGAGCAATGCTATCGGCGAGAGCCTACGGGAAACCGGAGGTGTTTGGGACGATACTGGCACCAGCTCTTGACCGACTGACTCCGATCGCCTCTCACTAATCCTGCGGTGGCTAGGCTACTCAGGTAAATTTCATTCAGCGAAACTACCAACTAGTAGGAAGACGAAAATGAAGAGCTTTTTCCCTGTCCTGGCTTTTGGCCTGACGACTATCCTTTCCGTATCAACCGTTGCGGCGCCCGCCCGTGCCGAAGAAAAGAAAGCAGCGCCAATCCACGTCCGCGGCAGCATCGTCACCTATGCCGGATCCACGCTCAAGGTGAAGACTCGCGAGGGCGAGACGGTGGATGTCGCACTTGCCGATGACTGGAAGGTCGCAAGCGTCGCAGATGCCAAGGTAACCGACATCAAGCCGGGTGATTTCGTCGGCATTGCATCCTTGCCGAACGCCGGGGGTGGCGATGGCGCGCTCGAAGTCTTGATCTTCCCGCCGGCGATGAAGGGCCTCGGCGAAGGCAGCTACGGCTGGGATCTGAAGCCCGACAGCAGCATGACCAATGCGACGGTCGCAGATGCGGTCAAGGGCGTCGATGGCCGGACCGTAACCGTGACCTATCATGGCAAGGAAAAGAAGATCGCCATTCCGGATGGGACACCCGTCGTGACCATCGCTGGTGCAACCAAGGACGATCTCGTTCCCGGTGCTGTTGTCTTCATCACTGCCGAAAAGGCGGCGACGGGCCCCATCGCCCATCAGGTCGTCGTCGGCCAGAATGGCGTGGTTCCGCCCATGTAAGCCACGTCGTCACTGGTCGGAGCAGCCGCCCCACTGCTTCGGCCAGCAAATCAAGATCGATGCTGCTTGATCTGCAGCCGTGAGATGTCACAGACCAGAGACGCTGAGATGAGCGAAAACGCCTCCAATCACAATGTTCAATATCCTCGCACGATCTTCATCCGCCGCCACTCCGTCGTGACCCGGCTGACGCACTGGCTGAACGTGCTCTGCCTGAGCTTCCTTCTCTTGAGCGGATTGCAGATATTCAATGCCCACCCCGAGCTCTACTGGGGCAATTATGGCGCGGACGGCGATCCTGTGGTGCTCACGGTCGGCTCTAAGGACGAAGGCGGCAAGCCAAGTGGCTTCGTGCATTTCGCGGGGCTGCAGGTACCAACGACCGGCGTCTTCGGGGTTTCCAATGTTGATGGGGAACCGACCGCGCGAGCTTTCCCGTCCTGGGCAACCATCCCATCGTTTCAGGATCTTGCGGCTGGACGTCGCTGGCATTTCTTCTTCGCCTGGCTCTTTGTGATCAATGGCATTTTCTACCTTGGCTTCAGCCTGCTTAGCGGACATTTCCGCAAAGACTTGGCACCAAAGCACCATGAGCTTTCGCCGGGCCACCTCGGCCGTGAAATCCTCGACCACGCTCGGTTACGCTTTCCGGAAGGGAAGGAGGCCAAACATTACAATGCACTTCAAAAGCTCACCTATCTGGCGGTCATTGTCATTCTGCTGCCTATGATGGTTCTGACAGGCCTGACGATGTCACCCGGGGTTGACGCCGCTTTCCCCGCCCTCGTCGACATCTTCGGCGGACGCCAATCCGCGCGGACCATCCATTTCATTACCGCGTCGGCGCTTATCATCTTCGTCATCGTCCATGTGGCAATGGTGGTCCTGTCTGGGACCTGGAACAACATGCGCTCGATGATCACCGGACGCTACGCGATCCAGGAAAAAGGCCCACAATCATGAGCAAGCTTCTCACCCGACGCAGCTTTCTGATCGGCGGTACCCTTGGCGCCAGCGCCCTGACCCTGTCGGGCTGCGATCTGCTGGATCAGAACGCAAACGTCGCCAATGTCCTGCGCTCAGCCGAGCACCTGACCATGAAGGCCCAGAGACTACTTCAAGGTCGCGATGCCTTGGCGCGTGAGTTTGGCGAAAAGGACATTTCTCCCTCCTTCCGCGTCAATGGAACGAGTGCGCCCGACAGCGAGGAATATGCTGAGCTGTTGGAAGGCAAGTTCGAGAACTGGCGATTGAAAATCGACGGTCTTGTCGATCGGCCTAGAGAGCTTTCGCTCGCCGATCTGAAGGCGCTTCCTTCCCGCACCCAGATCACCCGCCATGACTGCGTCGAAGGCTGGAGCGCCATCGGCAAATGGACGGGCGTACCGCTCGCCAGCCTGCTGCGTCTGACTGGGCTCAAGCCGACAGCGCGTTTTGTCGTGCTGCATTGCGCCGACGAGCTCGAAAAGACACTCGATGGGAGTGGCCGTTATTATGAGAGCATCGATCTCGTTGATGCGGTTCATCCCCAAACCATCCTTGCCTACCAGATGGACGGCCAGGACCTCAGCGTCGGCCATGGCGCTCCCTTGCGTCTCAGGGTCGAGCGGCAGCTCGGCTACAAGCAGGCAAAGTACATCATGCGCATTGAATTGGTCGACAGCTTCGCCGGCCTGTGGGGCGGGAACGGCGGTTATTGGGAAGACCGCGGGTACGAATGGTACGCCGGCATCTAAGGCCATCAAATGGTGAACCATGGGATGACAGTTCATGCGCAGACGCAAAATCCAGAAAGTCATGCCGATTTCAGCGACCGCGTCTTCCCGACAGGTCGAGATCAGCCAAACAAATTCGATCCTCTCGGATCCTGACGGCCGACGGGTCGCGAGGCGGCAAGGGGCGATCAACGAGGCGTTCGAGAAACGCATGCGCTTGGAGAGCAATGAGGCCGGGGGATCCAAGGTTCCGTCTCGCGATAGCTCACAAGACATCGAGATTTCCGACGAGCCGGTCGGGAAACTCTCCGGCGAAAGCGATCGGATCGGCCGACATGAGTGGGACGAGAATACCCCCTTTGGCAAGCATGTCGGCTTCTTGTGACAGAATCCGCGTGAGCAATTTCATCAATCAAGGAAGTGGAAGAAAACAATGTCGAACAACCAGATCTCCCGTGCCGCGAGCACCAACGACCAATGGCTCAAGCAGTATTACTTTACAAGAGCGGCCTTCTCAGTGTTGTGGGTCGCGGCTGCATTGACCGCCGGACGGCATTCGTTTGCCGTTGCTGCCACCCAGCTGATCGTCTATCCGGCTTGGGATGCACTCGCAAACGTTGTCGATGCGGCCAGGAGCGGTGGCCTTGCGGCCAACCGGAGCCAGGCGATCAACGTCGCCGCGAGCTCGGTCATGACGATCGCCGTGATCATGGCGCTGACAATGAACATGAACTGTGTTCTCGGCGCTTTCGGCCTGTGGGCAATCTTTTCAGGGCTGTTGCAGCTTGGGACTGCTGTGCGGCGTTGGACAACGAGTGGCGGTCAGTGGGCGATGATTTTGAGCGGTGGCCAATCTGCTGTGGCCGGCGCGCTCTTCATCTTTCAAGCGCAGATGCCGCAGGAGCCTTCTATCTCCACGGTCGCGGGGTACGCTGGCGTCGGGGCATTCTATTTCCTGGTTTCGGCAATATGGCTGACGATCGCACTGTTGCGTCGCAGTATGCATCCCATCTCGTAAGCTCCGCCTCGCGCCAACGAAACCGCTTGGAAGATATTCAAATGACGACACATGATACAGCAGAGCAACTCGCTTCCTATCGGAGGACCATCGACAATCTGGATTCAGCTCTCCTCTGTATACTGGCTGAGCGCTTTCGCTGTACCGAGCAAGTCGGCCGCTTGAAAGCCGAGCAGGCGATGCCGGCGATCGACAATGAGCGGGAGCGACGCCAATTGGATCGACTGAGGAACATCGCCATTGATGTTGGCCTCAGTCAGCACTTTGTCGAGGGGCTGATGAAAATGATCGTGGGTGCTGTGGTGGAGCGGCACAGGGAAATTGCGGCCAAGAAGTGAAGTGTATGCCGAGCCTGTCTCCTACCGCAGCTTTTGAATGCAGTCGCCCGGCAGGGAAAATTAAATATTCTCGGGCGGCTTACTATGCGGGGGCATTCGCGACATGGTCAGATACGGTCGAGATGAACGCACGAAGACGCTGAAGACGTCTTAGGTCCCGGTGATATCCCATCCAGATGTCTCGGGCCGGCGGCGGCGTCGGCAGTTCCAGCCTGCGGATACCCGCGATCTGACTGCCGACCACGCGGGGAAGGACGGCGATCCCGACGCCTTGCCGACACATGCGCCCCTGGACGTTGCGGTTGTTTGATCGCAGGACGGGCCTCGCGTTGGGGAAACTCTCGATGAGCCAGGCGATATCGGGGAACTGCCCGGTCGATGTATCGTGGGTGATCAGCCGGAAACCAGTCCCGTCGCCATATTTCGGATCAGGCGACTCCTCGGCGATGTAGACGCCGTATTCGAGCTTGAAAAGCCGCCGCTGAACCACATCCGCAGTGTTGAAGGGAACGATACGAAACGCGATGTCGGCCTCACGCTGGGCCAAGTTGAACTGACGTGTACCGGTCAGGATCTCGACGTCGACATTGGGGTACGCGCTCGAAAAATCTGCAAGGATGGGCGGCAGGACATAGGCCCCGAACCAGTCGGCTGATGAGATGCGCAGATTGCCTTTGAGGTTTTGCTCCTGCCCCGCAAGCCTGCGCTCCATGGCCAGCGCGCCTTCTTCCATCTGCTCTGCCAACGCGATGATTCCATGGCCCTCTTCGGTCAGGACAAGACCGTCCGCGGTCCGCTGGAAGAGTGTGTGGCCGATCGCCTCCTCAAGGGCACGCAGCCGTCTGCCGACGGTCGGATGGCTCGTCTGAAGAGAGCGCGCAGCGCCGCCGAGCGTACCAGATCGCGCAATAGCAAGGAAGATTTTCACGTCACTCCATTCCACGGCCCCACCCTTACAAAAATGAACATCGAAATTACAATTCTGTCACTTCAAGTACAAATATAAACGTCTAGATTCAAGTGATCATCTGAAAACAAGCTGAGAAACGTCATGAAAACATGGTTCATCACAGGCTGCTCGAGCGGCTTCGGACAACGGCTCGCGATCGCTGCAGCACAGCGCGGCGATCGGGTCATCGCAACGGCCCGCAATGTCAAAACGATCGAAGAAATGGCTCAGCCATTCGAGGGGCGCATGATCACGTTGCCGCTCGACGTGACGGATGCGGCGGCGGCCAATGCCGCGGTCGCAAAGGCGGTCGAGACATTTGGAGGTTTTGACGTGCTGGTGAACAATGCCGGCTACGGACTGTTTGGCTCGCTCGAGGAAGGCACGCCCGAAGAATATCGACCGATGTTCGAGGTGAACGTTTTTGGTCTTATCGAAACCACCAGGGCAGCCTTGCCTGCCCTGCGAAGTTCGGGCGGAGTGATCGTCAACATGTCGTCTGGCGCAGGGATCGCGGGGAGCGGCGGCGCAGCATATTACAATGCAGCCAAGTTTGCAGTTGAAGGGGTTTCCGAAGCGCTCTGCGGCGAGCTGAAGCCGTTCGGCATCCGCGTGCTGATCGTCGAGCCTGGGCCGTTTCGCACCGATTTCCTTGGCCGTTCGATCACGATGGCAGCCAACGAGATGCCGGAGTATGCCGCGACCTCGCGCAGGCACTATCGCGAAACCAACAACGGCAATCAAGCGGGTGATCCCGACAAGGCGGTTGCTGTGATCCTGCAGGCGGTTGACGCCGATGAAGCCCCGCTTCATCTGCCGCTCGGTCCGGTCGCGCATTCGATCGCTGAGCGAAAGCTGGCTTCCTTCCGCAGCGATATCGATACCTGGCGCGACATCTCGATCGCCACCGATTTCGACCAGCCCTAAGCGCTGGCCGTCAGCTCTGTTTGAACGCAACATCGACTGGAAAGGTCATTATGATCGCGAAGTTGAAAGGTTTTACCCAACAAATGGTGCCGGTGAATGGCATCAGGATCAACGCCGTTACGGGCGGCTCTGGCCCACCGATCCTTCTGCTTCACGGCTGGCCGGAAACCTGGTGGGAATGGCACCATGTGATGCCGCTGCTGGCCGAGCAATTCAGCGTGGTGGCGATTGATCTACGCGGTGCGGGTTTCTCCGACTGCCCGCTTGACGGCTACGACAAGGCGACGATGGCGGGAGACGCGCACGAGGTCATGCTTGCCCTCGGACATCAACGCTACGCCGTATGCGGCCATGACATTGGCGGCATGGTGGCATTGCCGCAGGCGGCCATCTATCGGGACGTGGTTACTCACCTAGCCGTCCTCGATGTCCCGCTTCCCGGATGGAGCCAGTGGGAGGCGACAACCGCCAAGATCTGGCACTTCGCCTTCCACATGAACCGCGACCTGCCGGAGCGCCTGATCCATGGCCGTGAGTATGACTATATCTCGGCCTTCATGGCTGAACGGTTCTACGATCACAGCACCTTCGATCCTGAAGACATTGAGATCTACGCGAAGGCAATGGCACTTCCCGGGCGCACTCGTGGTGGCATGGAATGGTATCGCATCTTGACCGCTGACCATGCGGCCGCACTCGAGTACAAAAAACAACCGCTCGAGATACCCGTTCTAGGTCTCGGCGGGGAGCAGCGCTTTGGCGCGCATATGGTTCCGATGCTTCAAGAATTCGCCATAAATGTAACCGGCGGCTCGATTGCCCGCTGCAGTCACTATGTGGCGGACGAGCGCCCGGATGAAGTGGCCGCTGCTCTCATCGATTTCCTCAAGCCCAAGTGAAACTCTGCGATCCGGGTGAATTGCGCCCGTTTGCGCTCATCGATTCAACACGAAAGGAAAAACTGTCATGACTGCACCTGCCATTCGCGGCGTCAACCATATCGGCATCACGGTGCCCGACATCGAGGCAGCAAAATCGTTCCTGGTGGAAGCATTCGGCGGCCAGGTGATCTACCAATCGTTCGGGCCGCAGGATCCGCCTCGGCAGGGACCCGAGTTCGAGCTGGCCACTGGCGCTTTCCCGGGAACGGTCGTGCGTGCCCAGGCGATGGTCAAGATCGGAACCGGACCCGACGTCGAGCTTTTCGAAATGCATGGCCCTAAACAAGCGCAGCCGGTTACACCGAGCGACTTCGGCATTACGCACTTCGGTGTCTACACCGACGACATTTACGCTTCGGTTGAGCGCTTTGAGAAGGCCGGCGGAACAGCCCTTACGGCGCCACGCGATATTCCCTATGCAACCGAAAAAGGGAATGGAAACAAGGTCTGCTATTGCCGCACGCCGTGGGGCACGATGATTGAGTTTATCACAACGCCCGACCGCATGGCCTATCACGACCAAACGGATCTGCGCAGGTGGCAGGACGAGGAATGAGCGTGAGCTTTCACACCACGTTATCCCACCGCAGCCTCCTGTCGCTTTCGGCGATGGCTGCGGCCTCCGCCCTGGCAGGGTGCGCCTCCACCGCTGGCACCGGCTGGATGGTGGGGCAACAGTCGACGCCGCTCCCGGATCCGATCGGCCCTGTCCACATCGCACCTGCGCCGACAGACGCCGAACTGGCCGTCATGTATGGCCCGATCCAGGATGGCGGCTTTCTGATCCCGGCGGTTCCCTACAAGCAGATCGATCCACGCTACTATCGCCAGCAGGTCCTCGACCCGACTGGCGAGGCGCCGGGCACCATTGTCGTCGACACCCCTTCGCGCTTCCTCTATCTCGTCCAGCCAGGCGGAACCGCGATGCGCTATGGTGTAGGCATCGGCCGCGAGGGCTTTGCCTGGCAGGGCGACGGCGTCATTCAATCGCGTCAGAAGTGGCCGCGCTGGAAGCCGCCGAACGAGATGGTAGCGCGTCAGCCGGAACTGGCGAAGTATTCAATCGAGAATGGCGGCATGGAGCCGGGCCTGAAGAACCCACTCGGCGCCCGTGCACTCTACATCTTCTCAGGCGGCCAAGACACGCTCTACCGTTTGCACGGTAATCCGGAATGGCGCTCGATCGGCAAGGCCGTTCGGCCGGCTGCGTGCGCCTGATGAACCAGGACATTATCGACCTCTACGAGCGCGTGCCGATTAAGGCGCCGATCGTCGTCAAACAGTGAGCATCACCTTCGCCTCTCCCTCTCAGGGTCGCGATAAGTCTATCAGGCGAGATCAGACCTGACACATCCGAAACAGAAAACTCAAGGAAGAATTGACCATGTCCATTTTAGATAAAGCAGCTGTTGGCCTTACGGCCGTGTTCTTATCGTCTGCCACCGTGACAGCGCCAGCCTTAGCCGACGCGCGCAATATCGTGCTGGTCCATGGTGCGCTCGTGGATGGTGCGGGCTGGCGGGGTGTTTATGACGTTCTGACCCGCGACGGCTACAATGTCAGCATTGTCCAGCAGCCACTGACAAGCCTGGATCAGGACGTCGCAGCCACGAAAAGCGTGCTTGATCAGCAGGACGGCAACGTCGTTATCGTGGGTCACAGCTATGGTGGCACGATCATCACGGCAGCAGGTGCTGATCCCAAGGTCAAGGCACTTGTCTATGTCGCAGCGCTTCAACCGGAACAGGGAGAAAGCACCGCACAACTGCTCCAGTCGATGCCCTCACCGACCAATGATATCAAGCCGACCAAAGATGGCTCCCTGCTTATCGACCCGGCAAAGTTCGCGGCTGACTTCGGCGCGGATCTGCCCAAGGAACAAGCCGAGTTCATGGCCCGGTCTCAGATGCCCGTCGCCGTTGCTGCCACCAGTGCGCAGGTTTCTGTTGCCGCTTGGCACGACAAACCCAGCTTCGGAATAGTCGCCAAGAACGACAAGACGATCAATCCGGACCTCGAGCGCTGGATGTACAAGCGCTCTGGTTCAACCGTCACCGAGATCGAGGGCAGCCACGCTATCTACATCTCGCAGGCCGCTACAGTCGCAAAGGTTATCGAGGAAGCAGCCAAAGCTGCTAAGTAGCTGCGGCATAGCATTCTGCATAAGGCGCTTGTCTCGATAAACTTGCTAGCGGCGTCCCGTCTGGGAACGTGACTCAGCGATTTTGAGACATGTACCTGGAGCTTGGGAAGAGCCTTCCAAAACGCAGCCGTCTCTGGCTTAACGAAGAAGAGCGTCATCGGCCAAGTTGGCCTGACACCTTGTGAGGTTCGTCACCGTTTTGAGCCGCGTGATGAACCTCTTCGACTTCAACTGCAAATATGCAAATGTCATCCCGGCGGGCGAAGTGAAAGATTATCTGACATCGCTGGCCATTCGTACTGACTTACCCAGCGGGCTCTTGAGATTTTCTCGCGACGCATGTTCCAGCGCCGCTAGCAAGCAGACCAGAGATTACGAGGACCACTATGGATCGAGAGATCATCATACCCGACGAGATGCAGGAGATCGTCAGCCGCGCAGGCTATGCTCCCGCGGTTAAAGTCGGAGACACAATTTACGTCGTTGGCCAAGTTGGACGGACAAAGGATCTCAAGGTTATTCACGATCCGTCAGAGCAATTCAGGGCTATGTGGGACAACCTACGAATCGTCCTCGAAGCCGCTCATTGCACGTTCGATGACATCGTGGAAATGACAAGCTATCACGTGAAAATGTCCAAGCACATGGACGTGTTTCGGACGGTTAAAAACGAGGTGTTTTCGAAGGGAACCTACGCTTGGACTCGGATAGGTGTCTCTGAGCTCGCACACCCAGGACTCCTCGCTGAAGTGAAATGTGTTGCCGTAAAGCGATAATGGAACCTATGTGTCGCGAACGAATCTTTTCACGCTGAGCATAAAAGATACAGCAAATTAGATTAGTGTATCGGAGGCGGTGGACTTTGGTTCGATTCCCTTCAAGGCGAACGAACTTGGAAACTGCATGATGTCCATAATCACTTTCCGAGTGCCTTCAGCCGAGCTCGCAGTTCTGCATTCTCTGCTTCCAGTTTGGCCAAGCGCTCTCGCAACGGCGTTACCGCCGTCTCAACTTCCTGTTCGGTGTAGCGAGGCGTGATGTGCTGAGGACAATTCCAGTCGAACGCCTCCAGCCTCAGCCGGAAAATCCGCTCCGCCTTTGCGCGGTAGCCGGCGTCGAAAACAAGATCTGTCAGCGAGGGATCGGCATCGAGTGTCAGCTTCTCGACATGCATGTAGATCTTGAGACGCGCTCTGCGGGGATAATCGACCAGGAAGAGGCAGGCCCGGTCGTTTGCGGCAAAGTTTCCGGTGCTGATGTACTGACGGTTCCCCCTGTAATCGGCGAACACCAGGGTTTTCCGGTCGACGGCTTTTAAAAAGCCTGCAGGCCCACCGCGGTGCTGCACATAAGGCCAACCGGTTTCCGACACAGAGGCAATGTAGAAACTGTCCCTTGCGGCAATGAAGGCAAGCTCGCTCTCGGTGAAACTATCCGACTCGCGATGGTGAGCACCCAACCAGATCTGATCTGCACCCATTTCCGCCTGTGCCAGCCGTACATTCGGGGTGATTGCAACGTCCAGAAAGTGGTAGGGCATGGTGATCTCCAAAAATCGGAACAGTGGTCTCGCTCTACTGCGGTGCGACCTCGGCTTGGCGGAACCTCGGTCGCACCGCCGGCAACCATGATGATGGTCACTTCTTTGCGACGTTGCGATCAAGAAAATCATCGATGAGCGGAGCAGCGACGTCGAGCTTTTCCTCGAGAAGGAAGTGACCCGAGTTCAGGATGTGAATCTCTGCATTCGGAAGATCCTTGAGATAAGGATGAGCGCCGGCCTCAGGAAAGATATAGTCGTTCTTGCCCCAGACGATCAGCGTGGGCGGTTTGTGCTCGCGAAAGAAGCTTTGAAAGTCAGGGTAGAGCGGCACATTGGTGCGGTAGTCATACAACATGTCGAGCTGTATGTCCTTGTTGCCCGGGCGGTCCAGGAGAGCCTGGTCATGAACCCAGTTGTCGGGACTGATGCGCGACACGTCTTCCATGCCGTCGGTATACTGGAATTTGGTCGTTTCAAGGGTGACGAGGCCGGACAGCGCCGCGCGGCTCTTGTCTGATCCGTCGGACCAGTAGGTCTTGATCGGATCCCAGAACTCCTTCAGCCCTTCTTCATAGGCGTTGCCGTTCTGGATGATCAGGCCGCTGACCCGTTCCGGATGTTTCAGCGCCAGGCGATAGCCGACAGGCGCGCCGTAATCCATGACGTACATCGCGTAGCTCTTGGCCTCCAGATGAAGCATCAGCTTATCGACGATGTCGGCAGCCCCGGCAAACGTATAGGCGTAGGTGCCGCGCTCGGGAGCGGCGCTCTGCCCGTATCCCGGATAATCGGGTGCGATGACATGGTACCGGTCCGCAAGAAGCGGGATCAGATTTCGGAACATATGGGAGGACGTCGGAAAGCCGTGGAGCAACAGCACGACGGGTGCGTCGGCCGGACCGGCTTCCCGGTAGAAGATGTCGAGGCCGTCGATTTTTGCGGTGCGGTAGTGGACGGGAGCCGGAGCTTGGCGATCTTCGGCCGTGGCGTGCGCGGGAACCGCGCTTGCGATTGTCGTGGCAGTCATGCTGGCGGCAGCCAACATCAGACATATGATCAAACGACGCATGATGGTCTCCCAATGATCGAGATGAATAAGATTTGGCGCCGAGTGGCGGCTGATCCGGCCAATCAGGCCGCACATCAGTTGACGCGATAGGCGGTGTCCGGCCCGTCACCCAGGCCGGGGTTGCGGCAAATGCAATTTCGCTGCGCGTAAATGCCCAGTTTGGACGCGACGTTGGAAGAGCCGACGTCGCGTTTCATCAGGGACTTCGATGGTTAGGAGTAAGCGGGTTCGCGCTCTCCCTCAATTGCGATCTAGGTCCCGCGCGCCTAGACGATGGCATTGCCGACGTAGACGTTGGTATATCGATTTGTGCTTACGCAACCCACAGAAATCCCGTAACTATTTTCCGCGGACGATAATGAGGCTCGGCCTGTGGGCGCCGTCTCAAACTCTGCACGGAGAGTGTTGTGGATAGAGAGCCGGAAACCGATCCCATCATCGATCTGATCCCCGCCATGGTGTGGTCGGCGACATCGGATGGCATGCTGGATTTCGCCAACCAGCACTTTCTCGACTTTATCGGGGCGCCGCTCGAGCAAATCTCCGGAGAGAGATTCTATGGAATATTCCATCCCGACGATACGTCGCGTCTCGCTTCCGAATGGCATGAAATCATGGCTTCCAAAAATGCGAGGGAGGTCGAGGGAAGGCTCAGGCGCGCGGACGGCCACTATCGCTGGTGCACGCTTCGTCAAAAGCCTCGGTTCGATCCCGACGGAAATGTCGCCAGATGGTATGGCGTGGTGCTTGATATCGAAGACCGCAAGCAGGCCGAAAATGCGCTGAAAGAGACGAAAACGGCGCTTGCCGCCAGCGAAGAGAATCTAAGCCTCATCATCAATTCGTTGCCTGTACTCGTATGGTCGGCGCGACCGGATGGCAGCGCCGATTTCGTCAATCAAAGCTGGTTGGATTATGCAGGCCGTCCCGCCGACCAGATCCTCGAATGGGGCTTCCTCGACCTTTACCACCCGGATGATATTCCAGGCATGGTCGCCATCTGGAAGCGAGATCTCGAACATTCCGACCATACCGTTCTGAAGGGTCGTATTCGCGGAGCGGACGGCAACTACCGCTGGTTCTATTTCTCGGGCCGCAAGCTGATCGATGCCAACGGCGTCGTGCGTTGGTTCGGCTGCAATATCGATATCGAAGATCTGCAAGCTGCAGAGAATGCGCTGAGAGAAAGCGAAACCGCGCTCAGGGAGAGCGAACACAAGCTCAGTCTCATCATCAACACAATACCGGCGATGGCCTGGTCCTGCACTCCAGATGGACGGCTAGAATACTTTAATCGAAACCTGATCGATTATGTCGGCTTGCCCGTCGAGGAAATCGTCGGGTTCGGCTTTTATCGCATGTTTCACCCCGATGATGTCGAGCCGATGCGGGCCGCCTGGGACGATATCGTCGTCACGAAAAAAAGTCGCCCGGTGGACGCGCGCATCAGACGAGCGGATGGCGAATATCGATGGTTCAACCTCCGGCAAAGCCCGCTTCTGGACAAGGATGGGAATGTCGTGCGGTGGTACGGCGTCGTCGTCGATATCGAGGATCGCAAGCGGGCGGAAGAGTCCTTGAGACAAAGCCAGAGCAACCTGGCGCATGTGACGCGGATGACAGCCACGGGTGAGCTTGCCGTTTCGATCGCCCATGAGGTCAACCAGCCACTCATGGCAATCGTCACCAATGCCGGCACGTGCCTGCGCTGGCTGCAGCCGGGACACACCGATATCGACCAGGCCCGGCTCGCGGCCGAGAGGATCGTCAAGGATGGTCATCGCGCCGGCGACATCATCGCGAGCATCCGGGCAATGGCTCAGAAGTCACCGGCCCGGATGGAGCAAACGGATTTGAAGGGCGCTTTGCATCACGTGCTGGATCTTTTGAGAGGGGAACTTCGTCACCGAGATATCGAACTCGATCTCGATCTTCCGCAACGGTCTCTTGAGGTCATTGCGGACCGAACCCAGTTGCAGCAAGTCGTGCTGAATCTGGTCATGAACAGCGCCGAAGCGATGGCCGCGTCTTCAGGAGACCGGCGTATCGCCATCAGATGCGCCGAGGACGAGCACCAATTCGTGAAAGTCAGTGTCTCGGATACGGGGCGCGGCATTTCTTCCGACGCGTTGGATCGGGTTTTCGAAACATTCTACAGCACGAAGGAAGATGGCATCGGGATGGGGCTTTCAATATGCCGTTCCATTGTCGAAGCCCATGGCGGCCGGATCTGGGCTTCGGCGGCAGACAGTCAGGTTGGTGCAGTGTTCACTTTTACGCTGCCGATTGCGGAGGTTACAGCCGCAGATGACCGATGATCGAAAAAGAGGCCCGCCGACCGTCATCATCATCGATGACGACGAAAGCGTCCGCGAAGCTTTGAAGGGATTGTTCGAATCCGTTGGTCTGGCCACCGCAACGCATGGCTCGGTGTCGGAGTTCCTTGCTGGGGATGATCCGCATCAGGCAGGTTGTATTGTTCTCGATATCCGTCTGCCGGGCCAGAGCGGCCTGGAATTTCAGGAGGCGCTGGCGAAAAGCAGGCATCCAAGGTCGGTGGTGCTGATCAGCGCCCATGTCGACGTCGCGATGGCTGTCCGCGCGATGAAAGCAGGTGCGATCGATGTTCTTACCAAGCCGGTGCGGGAGCAGGATTTGCTCGAAGCGGTCAACCGTGCCTTAGCGAGTGATAATGCTCGACGCGAAGAGGCCGATCAAACGGCTGCATTGCGCCAAAGATATTCCAAACTCACCGCGCGTGAGCGGCAGATCATGGCCCTTGTTGTCGCCGGCAAACTGAACAAGCAGATTGCGGCTGAGGTCCAACTGGCGGAAGCCACCGTAAAGCTTCACCGCGGTCACATGATGCGCAAAATGCGCGCATCGTCGGTTGCTGATTTAGTCAGGATGGCGGCTATTTTAGCGGATTAAGACCAGCCGTTAGTTCAATCCTTTCAACTGCATCCGATGGAGAATTGACGAGGTCTCAGTTTTTCGTCCCATCAAGGCGAGGCAATTTGCGGATACGCCAGTCGAGCTTCTACTAGGACCAACGGCGACCACAATGGAGAAGCTTCAGCAACTCAGAGGGAAAGGGCGCCGAGGTTAAACAGCACCCTTGGCGAAGATCGCAGGCTACTCGTGTGTCGCTCCTTCAAAGTCCAGAACACCACCAATAGGAACGTACGCCTGACCATCAAACTGATAGAGCTGGAGCGCTTCGACAGGGTAGATGTCGGTGTCCCCCTTGGTCGTTATCTTGATGTCGTCGGGGAGCAGGGGGTTCTTCCAGCCGTCCATGTTATGGACGACCTTCATCAGGTCCTCGCGGGTCGGCTCCTTGAGCTTTTCAAGAGACTGAACGAGGGCGTCGCCGATGGCGTATCCGGTCTGGCCGATAGTATTGGCGAAGACAAAGTTGACTTTCGCCGCCTTGATAGCATCGAGATAGCGGTCGACGCCTTCGTCACCCGACTTCTGGTCGCTGATGATCGGCTTTAGAAAGTCCGAGGTGATGATGCCCTTGGCATTTTCCAGGCCGACGGACTGAAGGACAGGGTAAGCCGACGACAAGTTTGTGACCAAGGTCAACGGTTTCCAGCCGCTTTCGGATTGGAAGCGGATCGCCTCGCCACCCTGCCGCGGAGCGGCAATGATGACCAGGGTGTCGGCGCCGGATGCCTTCAGCGTGTTTAGCTGCGTCTCGACCGTGGGGTCCTGGGATGTCACGGGCTGGCGTTCGATCACTTTGATCGAGGAGCCCTCGATGGCGCGGTCGAACGCCTTCATGAAGGTTTGGCCGGTTTCCGTGTTCAGATATAGAAAGGCTACCTTGGCCTCAGGCTTGGTCGAGTTGAGATATGCTGCGAAGGCATCGGCTTCGGTTGAGAAGGACGGAACGAAGCCGACTTCCCACTTTGGTGCATTCAGGGAGATAACCCCGGAATACATGAAGACGTTCGGAACCTTCTTCTGGGTGATGTAGCGTCCGATCGCGAGGTTGTTCGGCGTGGCGGCGGTGCCAACCAACGCGAAGATTTCGTCCTTCTCGACCATTTTCCGGACATTCGCCAGGGTGCGTTGCGGGTCAAGACCGTCGTCCTCGATAACGAGTTCGATCTTACGGGTCTTGCCGTCGCCCATCTTGACGCCACCTTCGGCGTTGGCCTGCTCGATACGTGCCCTGATGCCCTCTGCGACGCCGCCAACGACAGCGACCGGACCGGTCAAAGGTCCCGTCACACCGATCTTAATCGTATTGTCGGTGATGCCCGGCGACGGTTCCGCGGCGCTGGCGTGGGAGGCGGCGAGCAGCGCGGCCGCGGCCAGCTGCATCGTGCATCCCTTCATTATAGAGATCAGTCTCATTTTAGTTCCTCCCAGTTTGATGGCGGGCATCTCAGCCAGCCGACCTCCGAAACATCATCGAAAGCCATTTTTCGATGAAGCCAGTGACCCCATTGCGCGCGACCATCATGATGAGGATCAGTGCGAGGCCGTAAATCAAGTTGCCGAGGCTCAGGTTGATGTCAGATGCCCAGCTCGGCACAAACACCATGAACAGGCCGCCGACGAAGGCGCCGACGATGCTGGTCACGCCTCCGACGATGCTTCCGATCACGATGTTGATGGACAGGATTGCCAGGAAGGATTCCGGGCTGATGAAGCCGCTAACGATGGCAAATGCTCCACCGCCCAGTCCCGCGAGCGCCGAGCTGACCGCGAATGCCCACAGTCGAGCACGCGTCAGGTTCACACCGAGTGCCTGGGCAATCTGAGGGTTGTCGCGCTGTGCCCTCAGAGCGCGACCGGCGTCGCCGACCAGCATTCGGGAGACGAACAATGCACCGACGCCGGCACAGGTGAGCGAGATCAGGTAAAGCCAAAGCTCCGGAACATCCGCCATGAAGCCAGGCGTTTCGGGAGCGTCGACGGGAAGCCCGGATACGCCACCGGTCACGCTTCCCATCTTCAGGAGCAACTGCGGGAATGCCGCCGCGATACCGAAAGTGACGATGGCCAACTGCAGACCTTGAAGCCTGAGCGCCGGAAGGCCGATCACCAGGCCGACTGCGGCGGCGACCGCAGCCGCGACCGGAAGTGTGGCCAAGGGCGAAATGCCGTAGGTCGCGTTCAGGATCGCGGTGACATAGGCGCCAACACCGAACAGCGTCCCTTGGGCAAGGCAAATCTGCCCGGCATATCCCATCAGCAGATTCAGACCGAGAATCGCAATGGCATAGGCGATCGCTATGGCCACTTGCTGGAGTGCATAGGCCGGGGCGAAGACCGGGATCGATACCGCGACAATCGCGAAGACCCCAAGTTTGATGGTGGTTGAGAGGGAAAGATCTCTCATAGCTTTGTAACCTTGTAGGAGCCGAACAGGCCGACGGGCTTCACGAGCAGGATGGTCAATGTCAGCGCGATCGGGACCGCGATACGCATGTCGGCTCCGATGAACGGGAGGTAGCTTGCCCCCAGGCTTTCGGCGACACCGACCGCGAGACCGCCGACAATGGCGCCAAGCGGACTATCCCAGCCACCGAGCGTTGCAGCCGCCAGGGCATAGAACAGGATCGGTGTCATCATCGTCGGGCTAAGGAACAGGCGGGGCGCAATCAGGATCGCGGCGAGTGCCCCGATGACGGCAGCGAAGCCCCAGCCGAGCATCAGCATTCGTTCGACATCGACACCAACGAGAACGCTGCGTGTACGATCGAAGGCAGCTGCGCGCATCGACAGGCCGAGCTTGGTGAAGCGGAAGACAAAACCCATCGCCAAGGCAATCGCCAGGAGGATTGCCAGTGTCCCGACGGCAGAGGCGAGCACGCGGATGTCGCCGATACTAAAACCGCCACCCGGAAAAAGGCTTGAGAAGGAGAGCTGTTCCGCCCCCCAAATCCACATGCAGGCGGCCTGGAATAGCACGAGGATGCCTAGCGTGATGACGACGGTCGCTTCCACGGGAGCGTCCATCATCGGTCGGATGATCAGGCGGAATGTCACGATCCCGATGGCGAATGCCGCTACGAGGCTCGCGAGGACGGCGAGCCAGAGCGGCACGCCCCACTGCATCAGTTGCCAGGCGCCATAGGCCGAGAATGTCGCCATTTCGCCTTGGCCGAAATTGACGACATTCGTCGCCCTGAAAATCAGGACGAGCGCCAGCGCCAGCGCCGCGTAGATGGCGCCCGTGGTCAAGCCGCTGACGACGAGCTGGAAGAAAAAACTCATCAGGCGACTCCCAGATATGATTTCTTGATGTCTTCGTTGCCGATCAGCTCGCTTGCCGCGCCGCTCGCGACGATCTGGCCAGCTTCGATGACAAAGGCCTTGTCGGCGTATTGAAGGGTGATGTCGACGTTCTGTTCGACCACGAGCAAAGTCATGCCGGCCTCTTTGTTCAGGGACTTGAAGATCGCCAGGATTTCCTGCGTGATCGACGGCGCCAGTCCGAGAGATGGTTCATCGCACATGAGCAGCTTCGGCCTGGACATCAGCGCGCGAGCCACGGCGAGCATCTGCTGTTCGCCGCCGCTCAAGTTTCCGGCGAGTTGGTTGCGCCGTTCCCGCAATCTCGGAAACGTTTCGTACCAGCGTTCCTTGTCTTGTCTCACTTGGGAGCGGCTGGCCACGATCGTGGCGCCGAGCGACAAATTTTCTTCCACCGTAAACTCTGTGAATGTGCCGCGACCTTGCGGGATGTGCGCAACACCAAGGGCAAGGCGCGTCTGGGCAGAGATCTTGTCGAGCGCTTTGCCGGCATAGGAAACCGAACCCTTGAAGGACAGGAGGCCCGAGATTGCGCGCAGCAGCGTCGTCTTGCCGGCGCCGTTTGCGCCGAGCAGGGCGACGAACTCGCCTTCATCAACTGAGAACGAACAGTCGAACAGTGCCTGCGTCTTGCCGTAGAAAACGGACAGTTCTTTGATATCCAAAAGGGTCATGCCGCTTTCCCGAGGTAAGCGGCGATCACCGCATCGTTTGACTTGATTTCGGCAGGAGTTCCCTCGGCCAGGTTGCGGCCCAGGTGAAAGACGACGATCCGGTCGCAAAGGCTCATCACCAAACCCATGTGATGCTCGATAAGGAGGATGGAGAGATTGTGTCTGCGCCTTATCCCGTCGACGAGCGCGCCGAATTCGTGGACCTCGCCGTGGGTCAGCCCGCCGGCAGGTTCGTCGAGCAGGAGGATCTTCGGCTCCGCGGCGAGCGCCCGGGCGATTTCCATCCGTTTCTGCAAGGGATAGGGGAGCGAGCCGGCCGCGCGGGAGACCAGATCCGCCATGCCGACCTCCTCGAGCACCGCCATCGCTTTTTCGCGCGTGGACCGCTCTAAGACTTTCGCCTGGAATGGGGCGAAGATCGCTTTTCCGAATCTTCCGCCAAGCCGGTGATGGGCACCCAGCATGACGTTCTCGAGAACCGTCATCGATGCATAAATGCCCAGATTCTGAAACGTCCGCGCGACGCCCATTCCAATCATGTCGCGCGTTTCCACGCCTTCGAGCGGCTGGCCGTCGAGCATGATCGATCCGCTTGCGTAATTCACGAGACGGGTCGCCGCGTTGAGAAAGGTTGATTTTCCGGCGCCGTTCGGCCCGATGAGGCCACAGATTTCACCTCGCCTGACGTAAAGCGACACGTCTGTCAGCGCTCTTACACCGCCAAACTGCACGGAAACACCCCGCGCCTCGAGCACCGGGCGCACCTCTTCGATGCTGCTGTCGTTCACTTTATTCCTCCCTCCTGAAGCGGCTTCTCCTCTGTCCGTCAATTTCTGTTGTTGACAGCCAATCCCGCTTTGGATACCAATTCGTATCTGAAGACGTTTCGGTATGTCAAGTCTCAATCTCATTCGATTGCTTCCCCGAAACGTCCAGAGATGCGTGCCCCGGCTGGAGACCGGCGGCTAGATTGGCGACAACTCCCCAAGCGGGAGTTCTGGGAGGAAATCGATGACGGGATCACACACCGAACTGACGGGCGAAAACCTCTACCGGGATCCGTATCCCGTTTACGCGCGCTTGCGCTCAGAGCAGCCCGTGGCTTTCTTCGAAGGAACGAAGGAATATTTCATCACCCGGTTCGATGATTGCCGGACCATCGGGGGCAACGACAAGATCTTCGGACCATCCGGATCGGCCGACCGCCCCGAGGCCCGTGTGATGGGCATGCCAAACGTCCTGACCATGTCCGGCGAGGACCACCAATGCCTTCGTGAGGGCATTGATCAGAACCTTACGCAGGAGCGCGTACGCTCGTTTGTCGAGGGTCTGACGCGCCCGGTCGTGCAGCGCTATATCGACTCCGTCAAGAAGAAGGGAGAAGCGAACCTTACGACCGAACTCTTCGAGCCGATCTCGGTGCGTTGTATCGGCGACGTTATCGGCCTGACGGAAACCCCCAATGAGACGCTCGTCGAGTGGTTCCACGCGATGGCGCTCGGCCTGCAGAATGTCAGCAACGACGCGGCAGTCTGGAAGCGGCTCGATGATGCGCTTGCCGACATCGACAGGCAGATGGGCGATCTTTATCAGACCTGCCTTTCCAAGCCCAACAACTCGCTTCTGAGCCACGTCATGTATGGCGGAATGCAAAAGGGCGAGGTCCGCAGCTGGGAAGAAATTTCGCCGACGATGCGAGTCATCATCCTTGGTGGCCTGCAGGAGCCAGGCCACGCGGCAGCGAACGCCTGCGCGGGTCTTCTTACAAATGCCGACCAGGCAAAGCTCATGGCAGAGCAGCCGCAGGAAAATGCCATGCGCGCCTTCGACGAGGGCCTCCGCTGGATCGCGCCGATCGGTGTGACGCCGCGCGTCGCCCGGGAGGATTTCGAGATAGCGGGAACTGTCATTCCGCAAGGAGCCTCTGTGGCGATCGTCATGGGCTCCGCCAACCGCGACGAATCCCGCTTCGAAAATGCCGATACATTCGACATGTTCCGCAAGAAGAAGCAGCACCTGTCGTTCGGCTTCCGCCCGCACTTCTGTTCCGGCCACTTCCTTTCGAGGGCAATGGGCGAGATTGCGCTCGCGGAGGTATTCCGGCAATTGCCTGAACTCCGGCTCGACCCCACGCGCGAGATGAAGGGCAAGGGATGGCGGTTCCGCGGCATCTCCGATCTGCCCGCGAAGTGGAACGCCTGATGTCGCTCATCATCGACTGCCACGGCCACTTCACAACGGAACCACCGGAGCACCACGCCTTCCGGACGGCACAGGTCGCCTATGCGGAAGGCAAGGCGGCCGAGCAGCCCATTTATCCCGGCATTCCGGACAAGCAGCTCCATGACATCATCGAAGAAAACCAACTGAAGATACAGCGCGAGCGCGGTTCGCATGTGACGCTCCTAAGCCCGCGTGCCTCCGGCATGGGCCACCACGTTCCAGGCCTGGCAGTGGCCAAGGAGTGGTCGCGTCTGTCGAACGACAATGTCGGCCGCATCGTCGATATGTTCCCCGACAACTTTGCTGCCGTCTGCCAGCTTCCGCAGACCGTCGACGGCGACCTTTCTGCGGTCGTCGACGAGTTGGAGCGCTGCGTTGGGAACGGCTTCGTCGGTTGTAATCTCAATCCCGATCCCTCGGGCGGACGGTGGAGCGCCCCGCCGATCTACGATCCGTGGTGGGACCCGATGTGGGAGGCCATGGTCGCCCTCCAGGTTCCCGCGATGATCCACGTGTCAAGCTCCTGCGAACGCTGCCTTCACATGACGGGAGCGCACTACATCAACGCCGACACCGCGGTATTCATGCAGCTCATCCAGGGAGATCTGTTCGAGCGTCACCCGGAACTCAAGCTGATCATACCGCATGGCGGCGGGGCCGCCCCTTACCATTGGGGGCGTTACCGCGGCCTGTCGATCATGCTCGAAAAGCCGAGCCTCGACACGCACCTGATGAACAACCTGTTCTTCGACACCTGCGTCTACCATCAGGCAGGCATCGACACGCTGTTCAAGGTGGTCGACGTCAAGAACATCCTCTTCGGCTCGGAGTTGCTCGGCGCGGTCAAGGCGATCGATCCCGAGACGGGCCATCCCTTCGACGATACCAAGAGATACATCGATCGCCTCCCGCTCGGCGACAACCAGAGACATGCAGTCTTCGAAGGAAACGCCCGGCGGGTCTACCCGCTGTTGGACAAGAGACTACGCGAGCGCGGCCTTTAAAGGCTCGCAACTACCAGGGAGAAATCAAATGGCTTCGAGCCAACATCTGAGCCTCGCAGGCGGGGCGCAAGGGTTCAACTGGCTACCGGTCTTCGTGGCCGAAGAACTCGGCATCTTCGCCAGGCATGGGCTGTCCATCGAATACAAAAAGATGGGTACTGTCGACAAAGCGACCAGCGCCGTACTCGAAGGTGAAGCGGACCTGGCCATCACGCCGCCGGAAGGCGCGGTCTCCAACTTCGTCAAGGGCGGCGAATTGCGTGTGATCGCTTCGAACTCGAACCGTCTGCCGATGTCGCTCGTCGCCCAGCCTTCGATCAAATCGACCCGGGACTTGAAGGGCAAGAAGGTCGGCACGTCGTCCCTCACCGAAGGCACCGCGATTTATACCCAGATGCTGCTCTCCAAGGATGGGCTGCATTATCCGGGCGACTATGAATTCGAAGTCGCCGGCATCCACACCAAGCGCTGGGAAGCGCTCCAGTCAGGCGAGATCGACTGCGCGCCGCAGCCGGCCCCCTGGAATTTCCTCGCCGAGCGGGACGGCTTCAACCTGATCGGCGAGATCAACGACGTCATCCCTGAAATCGTCTTCGCCGCCGTCATCGGCCGCAAGAGCTGGCTGGACGGCAATCACGAAATGGCTGTCCGCTTCCTGCGGGCGCTCATCGATGCCTATGCGATCACCAACGACCCCAGTCGGGAAGATATCACGCTTCCAATTTTCCAGCGGATCACAACGAAAGACGACGCCGATCTCGCGTCACGTGGCCTTCGCTACATACGCAACATGGGTATGTGGCCGGCCGACCTATCCATTCCGCAGGCAGCGATGGACACCACCATCGACCTTATGATCGGCGCGAACTTGCTTGACGAAGCCGCCAGACCTGTGGCGGGCGGCGTGTTCGATCGCGGCCTGCTCGAAGCTGCATTCCGCTGAACGACCACTGAGGCGCGTTACGCCAGGAGATTTTCGATGAAAGTAATGACAAAAACCCCGCGGACGGACCGCGAAATATGCGAAGCGCTGGGTAAGCTCGGCGTCGCCACGGTCCATGAAGCTCAGGGACGGAAAGGGTTGCTGGCGCCGCATCTGCGTCCGGTCATCGACGGCGCGCGCATCGGTGGCACGGCCCTGACCTGCGAGGTTCCGCCCGGCGACAACTGGATGATCCATGTAGCGCTCGAGATGGCCCAACCGGGGGACATCCTGGTTGTCGCACCGACCTCACCATGCACCGACGGCTATTTCGGCGACCTGCTCGCCACGTCTTGCAAGGCACGAGGAATTCTAGGTCTGGTGACCGACGCCGGCGTCCGAGATGTGGCCGACCTGCGCGCGATGAAGTTCCCGGTATGGGCGAAGGCCATATCAGCGCAGGGCACCGTCAAGGAAACGCTGGCGAACGTGCAGGTGCCAGTGGTCTGTGCCGGCGCCTATATCGAACCGGGTGACGTCATCATCGCCGATGACGACGGGGTCTGCGTGGTCAAGCGCGATGAGGCAGCTCGGGTGCTCGAAAAGGCCCTCAAGCGGCAGCAGATGGAAGACGAAAAGCGCGGCCTCTACGAAGCCGGCAAGCTCAGCCTCGACATCAACAACATGCGTCCGCAGCTCGAAGCGAAAGGCCTGATCTATGAATAGGGCGACTGAAGTTCGCATCCCCCGGCGCGTCGTCACCGGCATCAAGGACGGCAAGTCTGTATTCGTCAGTGATGGCCCAACAGCGAACGCTCATGTCTACGCGTCTGTGCCGGGGCATTTGACGTCGGTTGTTTACGCCACCGCCGCCAAACCCGTCCTTCCGCAGGATCATGCGGAGCAGGCGCCGCCGCAAATAATGATCACGCCTGAACCGGGAGCGACGAAACTCATGATCGTCGTCTTCCCGCCGGATTCGGTATTCGCCGCCATAGACCACCAGGCGGCGTTCGAGGAGCAGGCCATCCACATTCCCGGCCTGATCCAGGCATTCGAGCCTGACGCGCCGGGCATGCACACCACCGATACGGTCGACTACGACATTGTGCTCGACGGCGAGATCTGGCTCGAGCTCGACGACGGCGCTGAAACCTTGCTGAAGCAGGGCGACGTCGTGGTCCAGTGCGGTACGCGCCATGCCTGGCGCAACAAGGGCGACAAGCCTGCCACGTTGTGCTTCGTCCTCATCGGCGCCGAAAGAGGATCGTGAGATGAAGCCGGGCAACGTCAGCCAATCTTTCGACTGCGTGATCGTCGGCGGCGGACACGGCGGTTCGCAGACAGCGGCCGCACTCAGGCAGTCTGGCTTTACGGGAAGTATCGCGCTGATCGGCGCTGAACCGGAAATTCCCTACGACCGCCCTTCGCTCTCGAAGGACTATCTGGCGGGCAAGAAGACGTTCGACAGGATGCATCTGCGGTCTCAGGATTTCTGGGGATCGCGTGAGGTGGAATTATTGCTTGGCCGGCATGTGATCGGGGTCGATGCCAGCGCTCGCACCGTGATGACCGATCATGGCGAACAGTTTTCCTACGGCCAGCTGGTTTGGGCCGCCGGCGGCGATCCCCGGAAGCTTTCCTGTCCCGGCGGCGACCTGGCAGGAGTTTTCTACATCCGCAGCAAGGCGGATTGCGACGCACTGATCGATGTTCTTCCGGATGCGCAAAGGATCGCGATCATCGGCGGCGGGTACGTCGGCCTGGAAGCCGCCGCAGTGTTCCGGGAGATCGGCAAGCACGTGACCTTGGTCGAGGCTCTCGACCGTGTCCTGGCACGCGTGGCGGGGGAACCGATATCACGCTTTTACGAAAACGAGCATCGGGCGCGCGGTGTGGACATCCGTCTCAACAGCAGTGTCGCCTCTTTGAAGGGGACGAACGGTCGCGTATCGAGTGTCGTTCTTGAAACCGGCGAGGCGATTGCAGCCGACATCGTCGTCGTCGGTATTGGCATTGTCCCGTCGGTCGGTCCCCTGATCGCCGCCGGTGCCAAGGGCACAAACGGTATCGATGTCGATGATTTTTGCCGTACGTCCTTGCCCGACATCTATTGCGTCGGCGACGGCGCCCGCCTGGAAAATGGTCCCGGCATCCGCATTGAATCTGTGCAGAACGCGACCGATCAGGCGACCACCGCTGCCAAAGCGATCTGCGGTGAGTTCAAGGCATATGATGCAACGCCATGGTTCTGGTCCAATCAGTACGACCTGAAAATGCAGACGGTCGGCCTCAATTACGGTTTCGACAGTGTCGTCACGAGAGGAAATCCCGCCTCCCGAAGCTTCAGTGTCATCTATCTGAGGAACGGAGCGGTTTTAGCTCTCGATTGCATCAACTCGCCTCGCGATTACGTGCAGGGGCGGAAACTTGTCGACAGCGCGGTCAGGATCGATCGCGAAGCTTTGGCCGACACATCGAAACAACTCAAGGAAATCGAGCTTGTCACGTCGTGAGGCGACCAAGGCGCAGAAAAAGTGGAGGAAAAATGGCTATCATTTCAGTACGGACCCGGGACGGAGAGCTCCATAGCTTCGACGGACGGATAGGCGCCTCGCTGATGGAGAATATCCGGAACGCTGGGTTTGATGAACTCTTGGCGATGTGCGGCGGCTGTCTGTCCTGCGCCACCTGCCACGTCTATGTCGAGGAGCTTCCGGCGAGCGCCAATCTGCCGGTTTCCTCAATCGACGAGACCGAGCTGCTCGAGGGATCCGACTACCGCCAGGTGAACTCCCGGCTTTCCTGTCAGATACCGTTCGATGAGACACTCAGCGGCATCGTGATCGGAATTGCTCCCGAAGACTAGAATGAAATCCTTTTGGACGATTTGCGGACACGAGACGTCTCTCTAAATATTCCCGGGCGAAACATCCGCGCCCGGGCAAACCTAACGACCCATCATGCCTCGTTTCGGTCGGCTCAAATGTACTGAGCCCTATACTCCGACAATCTCCGCATGTTGAAAGGGCCGCCTTTTATCGTGCTCTGCGGTGCTTGCGTAGAAGAGCGCCGATCCCGTGTTGCCGCGTTAGGTGAGCGGATCGACTCGAAAGCAATGCGATGGGCGCTATTTACATCGCTCTTGCAGCCGCCGCCGTAGCCCGCGTCAGGAAAATCGCCGGCAGTTTTGATAGCGCCGCAATACGGCGCTGCACTCTCGTCCGAAGATGCGAGTTCCAATCGTCGGAACGTCAGCACCAACAGCCGCTGCTCGTCCTGTGGGCGGGTCCTTAAATGCTGCGGCATCAACAGGATCGATTCCGAGATCTCGCAACCCGGGAGCGGACCGGGTCTGACTTACCGCGTTCAACTCCGTCTCAAGATGATAATCGAACCGGTCGAGCAGGGCGGTGACGTTTTGGGCAGCCTCAGCGCTTGCGCGGGGAGGTTGTAACGACCGCGCGCCGGATGTCTCCGGATTTTGCCCGGAGGAGGAGCTATTCCCGATACGGTGCAAAAACCTCGACAACCTGATAGTTGCCGCGAGGGCGGCGACCGCCATCCCCGCGCAGTGCTTCGAGAAGGAAGTCGCCAGATAGGTGAGCCATCGCGTCCTCAACAGAGCCAAAATGGGGCTCAGTTGAGAATTGGCAGCAGCTTGTTGATCGAGTCCTTGGCGTCGCCGTAATACATTCGGGTATTTTCTTTGTAAAACAGCGGGTTCTCGATGCCCGAGTAACCGGTGCCCTGGCCGCGCTTGGAAACAAAGACCTGCTTGGCCTTCCAAACCTCCAGGACCGGCATGCCTGATATCGGCGAGTTTGGATCTTCCTGTGCGGCCGGATTAACGATGTCGTTGGAACCGATGACGATGACGACGTCCGTATTCGCAAAATCGTCGTTGATTTCGTCCATCTCCAGGACGATGTCGTAGGGCACTTTTGCCTCGGCCAGTAGCACGTTCATGTGACCGGGTAGGCGGCCGGCAACGGGATGAATGGCGAAGCGCACGTCCTTGCCGGTTGCACGCAGCTTGCGGGTGAGCTCGGAGACGGCACTCTGCGCCTGAGCAACCGCCATGCCGTAGCCGGGCACGATAATGACCGAGTCCGCATCGTTGAGTGCAGCAGCGGCGCCTTCGGCGTCGATCGCGACCTGTTCACCCTCGACGGCCATCGCCGGTCCCGAGGCATTGCCGAAACCGCCGAGGATCACGGACAGGAACTGCCGGTTCATTGCCTTGCACATGATGTAGGAGAGGATTGCGCCGGAGGAGCCGACCAAAGCGCCGGTGACGATCAGAAGGTCGTTTCCAAGCAGGAAGCCGGTCGCTGCAGCCGCCCAACCCGAATAAGAGTTCAGCATGGAAACGACCACCGGCATGTCGGCCCCGCCGATCGCCATGACGAGATGCGCGCCGATGACGAATGCCACCAGCGTCATGAGGTAGAGCGTCCATGAGCCCGCGCCGTTCATGTAGAGCAGCATGAGGACGAAGGCACCGGCGACCATCGCGAGGTTGAAGGCGTGGCGGCCAGGCAGGATCAGCGCCTTCCCGCCGATGCGGCCTGAAAGCTTCCCATAGGCGATGATCGAACCGGTGAAGGTCACGGCACCGATGGAGACTCCGAGGAAGATTTCCACCTCGTGGATGATCTGCTCGGCATGGCTGGCGAATTCATGCGCCGTCATATCGGAGTTGAGGCCGATAAGGACGGCGGCCAGGCCGACCAGGGAGTGAAGGGCCGCCACGAGCTGCGGCATGCCGGTCATTTCGACACGCCGCGCCATGCCCGCTCCGACGACCGCACCGAAGACGATCATGCCGATGAGCACCGCCGAAAGGCCGACACCCGGCCCGAAGACCGTCGCAATGGCGGCGATCGCCATGCCGATGATGCCGTACCATACGGCGCGCTTGGCGCTTTCCTGGCCCGAAAGCCCGCCAAGCGCGAGGATAAAGAGAACCGAAGCCGCGATATAGGCGGCGGTCTGGATACCGATAGACATTGTTAAATCCCCCGCAACCCGATCAGGACTTCTGGAACATGTTCAGCATGCGGCGCGTCACCATGAAGCCGCCGACGATGTTGATCGTCGCGATTGCCACGGAAATGGCTGCGAGCCCGGTCACCAGCCAGCCGCCCGCGGTGATCTGCAGGAGTGCGCCGATAATGATGATGCCCGAGATGGCGTTGGTGACGGCCATGAGCGGCGTATGCAGCGAGTGCGAAACGCCCCAGATCACCTGGAAGCCGACGAAGCAGGCGAGTGCGAAAACGATGAAATGGCCCATGAATACCGGGGGTGCAAAAGCACCGATGAGGAGCATGAGCAGACCGCCAACGATGAGAAGGCCGACCTGGTTGCGTGTCGCAGATTTGAAGGCGGCGGCCTCTGCGGCGCGCTTTTCCTCAGGCGTCAGCTCCCTGGCCTTTTCCTTTGGCTTCTGCGCGGCAATCGCCCGGATCTTCGGCGGCGGCGGCGGATAGGTGATTTCGCCCTGGTAGGCGATAGTCGCGCCCCGGATTACGTCGTCTTCCATGTTGTGGACGATGACGCCATCCTTCTTTGGGGTCAGATCGGTCATTATGTGGCGGATGTTGGTCGAATAGAGCGTTGACGCCTGGGTGGCCATGCGGCTCGGGAAGTCGGTGTAGCCGATGACAGTGACGCCGTTGTCGGAGACAATCTTCTGGTCCGGAACGGTCAGGTCGCAATTGCCGCCGCGCTCGGCGGCAAGATCGACGATGACCGAGCCGGGCTTCATCGTGGCCACCATGTCGGCAAGCCAGAGCTTTGGCGCGTCGCGACCGGGGATCAACGCCGTCGTAATGACAATGTCGATGTCAGGCGCGATTTCGCGGAACTTCTTCAGCTGCGCTTCGCGGAATTCGGGCGAGGAGGGGGCCGCATAACCACCCGTCGCAGCTCCGTCCTGCTGCTGTTCCTCGAAGTCGAGAAAGACGAATTCAGCGCCCATGGATTCGATCTGCTCGGCAACTTCCGGGCGCACGTCGAAAGCATAGGTGATGGCGCCGAGCGAAACGCTGGTGCCGACCGCCGCAAGGCCGGCGACGCCTGCGCCGATGACCAGGACCTTGGCTGGCGGGATCTTTCCGGCAGCCGTCATCTGGCCCGTAAAAAATCGACCGAAATTATTTCCGGCCTCGATCACGGCGCGGTAGCCGGCAATATTGGCCATGGAGGAGAGCGCGTCCATCTTCTGGGCGCGCGAGATGCGCGGCACCATATCCATGGCGATCACGTTGGCGCCAGTTGCTTTCGCCTGGTCGAGGAGATCCTTGTTCTGTGCCGGATAGAAGAACGAGATCAGCGTCTTGCCGCTCGAGAGCCTCGCCACTTCACTTGACTCCGGCGGGCGCACCTTGGCGATCACGTCGGCGTTTGCAAAGAGTGTTTCGGCGCTGTCGACCACCGTCACCCCGGCGGCCCGGTACGCATCGTCAGGGAAGCCCGCAAGTTTGCCGGCGCCAGTTTCGATGGCACATTGATATCCAAGTTTCTGAAGCTGTGTGGCGCTGTCAGGCGTCATCGCGACGCGCGCCTCTCCTTCCAGCCTCTCTCGAGGCGACCCTATCAGCACGTATCCCTCCCTTAAATGTTGAAAGTCACTGATCCCACGCGACGCTTGGTTTCGGTCCGACCGAGGCCGAACCAATGAAAACCTCTCGTCGCAGTCCGACGATTGGTCTCAATAGACCACCACGCCGCGGATGCTTTCACCCTTGTGCATCATGTCGAAGCCCTTGT
>NZ_LFIO01001198.1 GCF_001187535.1 Rhizobium ecuadorense | reverse complement strand
GAACACCATATGGCGACGGCTTGCCGACAATCGTCTGCACTCGACCATCAGGCCGACACAGAGGCTCGCCAGCTTGCCGCTTGCCATGCGGAGCCCGCTAAAATTGGCCTTCATTTAAGCAGTTCGAGTGATGTGTTGGACATGCAGCGTGAAGGGTGCCGTCAGAATTTCCGATTCCAACCAATCTTTCCGCCGGCCTTTCTGA
>NZ_LFIO01001026.1 GCF_001187535.1 Rhizobium ecuadorense | reverse complement strand
TTGCGCGGTGGAGCCCTGTGGTTCGGCTGGACCTTCCCCACCTACAGGCACAAGCCTGGCCGGCATCCGGACGATGTCATGTGAAGCCTAATGCATGTCGCCCAAAAAGTGCGCAGCGGTTTTGGGACACCGACATGCATAAAAAAAGGATCTAAAGGGCGTCGCATGAGGCCGATCCGGCGCGGCTCTAGAGGCGTCGTCAGCCC
>NZ_LFIO01000727.1 GCF_001187535.1 Rhizobium ecuadorense | reverse complement strand
CACCTTTGTAACTTCCCTTTACCCGCTATTGGCGTAGTACTGCCTATTGCGGTGGCGGATGGAAGACCGTTGCACCTTTGGGACACCAAGCCCGTGGGAGAGCCTGGGTCTCCGTCCGCCGTTCCATTGAACCCGAACAGTCGCCGGGGCCGCTTGCGAAAGCAAAGCCCGCTTAGGCAAGGATGGGATCAGATGGATATGAATGAGAGCGTGGTTGTCGGTATCGATGTTTCCAAGGACCGCTTGGATGTGGCGCTGCTCCCTTCGGGCGAGCACTTCGCGGTCAGCAACGACCACGCCGGCCTTGAGGAATTAATCGCCAGGCTGGGAGCCTCCAGGCCGACGATCGTCGGCCTGGAGGCGACCGGCGGCTACGAGATGCTGGCGGTAGGTATCCTGTCGGCCGCTGGCTTTGGGGTGGTTGTCGTCAATCCGGCGCAGGTACGTGCCTTTGCCAACGCGCTCGGCCGCAGGGCCAAGACCGATCCGATCGATGCGGCCGTCATCGCTGCCTTCCTC
>NZ_LFIO01000742.1 GCF_001187535.1 Rhizobium ecuadorense | reverse complement strand
GGTATCCGCCTCGGCGGAGACCTTTCGGACGCAACGGTGGCGGCCATCAACCAGCTTCTCCTGAAACACAAGGTCATCTTCTTCCGCGACCAGGAACATCTTGACGATGCCCAACAGGAATCATTCGCACGCCGCCTGGGCGACCTTGTGCCTCATCCAACCCAGGGTCCGGTGACCGGCACGGCCTCCATCCTCAATCTCGATTC
>NZ_LFIO01001620.1 GCF_001187535.1 Rhizobium ecuadorense | reverse complement strand
CGAGTGACGGGGCTCGAACCCGCGACCTCCGGCGTGACAGGCCGGCACTCTAACCGACTGAGCTACACCCGCGCATTGATTGGCCATTTGCGGCCGCAGGGATGAAGAAAACCGGACGAACGACAAATCACATTTGCGTTCCACAAGACTTGAAATGGCGCGAGTGACGGGGCTCGAACCCGCGACCTCCGGCGTGACAGGCCGGC
>NZ_LFIO01000183.1 GCF_001187535.1 Rhizobium ecuadorense | reverse complement strand
ACTCTAACTGCGGGTTTGGCAAAATGGCTCATTTCCGCAAATCTCGCGCCGCCTTCATACATAGCTGCGCAAGGGACGGTCTTGGGCAGGTCAGGGCGGGTACATGTCCGGCTCGAATCTGAAGATATTTGGGTTGGCGGCAATGTCGTTACCTGCATAAACGGAAAAGCTATCCTCTAAGACAGTCATCGACCTGAGGCCGATGAC
>NZ_LFIO01001236.1 GCF_001187535.1 Rhizobium ecuadorense | reverse complement strand
CCCTGCAGCGCCTTCTGTGACACCCTCGGCTTTGGCGATCGCTATCAGTGCGCCGAGCTGATAGAGCATCTGCTGGCGAAGCTCGTCTGCCTGGAATGGTATTTCGCGCCGGCCGAAGCCGAGCCGATCAGGCAAACCGGGATGCGCGCCGATGCCGACGCCGTTCAGCTTCGCAAGCCGGACCATGCGCCCCATCGTATCCGGG
>NZ_LFIO01001791.1 GCF_001187535.1 Rhizobium ecuadorense | reverse complement strand
GAAATGCACCGGCTGGCCGTCGGTCGAGCCGAAGAAGTGCCGGCTGGCCGGGATCAGGCCGAAAAGCCGGTATTCAGCACCCTTGACGAAGAAGCCGAGCAGCCGCGGATTGTCGTAGTCGATGCCAACGATCGGCTGGAAGGTGACGGGGTCGAGCTCTTCGGAATCGGAGAGCGCATAGACACGCGGCTGGAAGACGAAATTGC
>NZ_LFIO01000226.1 GCF_001187535.1 Rhizobium ecuadorense | reverse complement strand
GATGACGACGATGCGACCAGTGATCGCATCCGCCGAAAGCTTGCCATCTAGCGCATCTGCGGCGCTGAAGGTGGCGATGCTGCCATGCCCGCCATAAAAAGTCACCGGCAGGCGTTGGCCGATATCGGTGGGAATACGCAGCTTTCCGAGCATGATGGCATCGGGTTCGATGGTGGGGTCGACGCCGAGCGCCACCGACGCGACAC
>NZ_LFIO01000876.1 GCF_001187535.1 Rhizobium ecuadorense | reverse complement strand
GTTTATGAAGACAACGCCCGTGCTATCGCTCTCTACGAAAAGATGGGATTTGCACGCGAAGGCATCGTCCGACGTGCGGCACGCATCGACGGTCAGTTCATCGATGCGATCAGCATGGCGCTTTTGTTCGACGAGCGCGGCGCGGCATAGATCCCGGTATCGCGTCGATTTCTGAATGGGCCCCCGCGAGCCCGGCTGATCAACAT
>NZ_LFIO01000564.1 GCF_001187535.1 Rhizobium ecuadorense | reverse complement strand
GTATTACCCAGCTCAGCGATCGCGTTGAGACAATCAAGAGCTTTCTCCGAGCATCAGATTGGGAACCGACGATCTCAGGCTTTATCGAGCAGGGGTCGTGGGCTCACGACACGATCATCCGGCCGGTCGATGGCGGAGAATTCGATGCCGATCTTCTCGTGAAGGTGAGGGACGTCGAAGGGTGGAGTGCGGCACAGTATGTGAAG
>NZ_LFIO01001061.1 GCF_001187535.1 Rhizobium ecuadorense | reverse complement strand
GCGGTGGTGCTTGACCAAGAAGGGCGACCGGATTTTGAGCTGCTGCAGCAATCGCTCGGCGCTTCTGGAAAGGCCGCTGGCAACCGCGCCTCGGACGCCATTCTCTACGCCTTCGATCTAATTTATCTCGACGGCCATGATCTGCGCGGGATCGAATACCGCTCGCGCCGGCATCTTCTTGAGGATACGCTCACCGAGAAAGATGG
>NZ_LFIO01000407.1 GCF_001187535.1 Rhizobium ecuadorense | reverse complement strand
GGTCGACCACGGCGCCCGAGAGGATATGCGCGCCAACTTCCGCGCCCTTCTCCAGCACGACGACCGACAGCTCCGGATTGACCTGCTTCAACCGGATCGCCGCCGCAAGACCGGCAGGACCGGCGCCGACGATCACCACGTCGAATTCCATGCTCTCGCGTTCGGGCAGCTCAGTCGTCTCGGTCATTCACTCGTCTCCGCTTGGC
>NZ_LFIO01000507.1 GCF_001187535.1 Rhizobium ecuadorense | reverse complement strand
CTGGCCGGTAGCTGCCGATCTCGAAGATCGCCGATGGCGTTTCGGTTGCGATCGGCAAGATGGGAATTGCAGATGCAAGAGAGCCTGCGAGCTTCAGCACCGAAGCGGCACCCTCGGCCTTCGGCAGCACGATTGCGAAAGGATGAAGGCCGCTCAAAGCGGTCAGGTCGTCTTCGAATTCTGGCGAGGCGAGGGGATTGATCCGAATCAGGAGATTGGTCTCGCCGGCATGATGCAGGACGAACTCGTGCACGCTCTCGCGCGCTTTCGGCTTGTTCAAGGGCGCAACCGAATCTTCCAGGTCGAGAATGACGGCATCGGCGCCTGAGGCGAGCGCCTTTTCGAAACGCTCCGGCCGGTCACCGGGCGCAAAGAGCAGCGAGCGCAGCCTCATGACGGCTTCACCTTCAGCATTGCCGTGCGCAGGCATTGGCAGACGGTTTCGCCGCGCTGGTTCAGGGTGATATGCCGGAAGGTGACGATGCCGGCATCGGGGCGGGAGTTCGAGCGACGCAGTTC
>NZ_LFIO01001595.1 GCF_001187535.1 Rhizobium ecuadorense | reverse complement strand
CAAGCGCACCAGCCTCCATCATCTCGGCCGCCCTCGCATAACCGCCGCCCATCCCGTCGAGGAAATGCAGGTGCGAATCCGGCCTGTCCGATGGCACGAGACAAGTCATCAGCGCATGCGACTGGCGGTGCAGTCCGAAGTTGATCTCGCCGCGCGCCCTTGCCGGAACGAGGATCGCTTCGACCCTGTCGATCTGTTGCGGCGTG
>NZ_LFIO01000818.1 GCF_001187535.1 Rhizobium ecuadorense | reverse complement strand
GTTCATATATCTAAATGAGTAGTGGTTAATTCCGAAGGAAGTTCGGAACTTCCAAAATACGCAGCTGCCGGTGCAATGTAGTTTCGAGGCGCCGGCAACTTACAACGATATTTGTTCAAAGCAAAACAAGCAAAAATAGGGGGATAGGTCGTGAACCATCGGAGGATTGTTCTTGCGCGCTTTGCGCAAGCGTTGGCTTGCAACAG
>NZ_LFIO01001798.1 GCF_001187535.1 Rhizobium ecuadorense | reverse complement strand
GATCTCACCAACGCCAAGGGCGCGGAGCCCGACCGGGAGATGGTCGCGGCCGTCAAGCGGCAGCTCGACATTGTCGAGCATATCGATCTTAAACCCGATGTTCTCACCTTCATGCGCACGATCAGGATCTGGGCCAACCCAGCCGCCGCAAAAGCCGGGCCCGGCCATTACAGCAGCAAGACCGGCATCGACCTGCGCCTCAAAAG
>NZ_LFIO01000780.1 GCF_001187535.1 Rhizobium ecuadorense | reverse complement strand
GCACCGTCGCATCGCCCTCATGGGGAGCGCAAACCGGATAGTAGGCGACTGCAGCCTTGAACTTTCGATCCATGAACTGCTCGTTGCCTTCGGATTTCGTGGCTTCGAGTGTTGCGATTCCACCAGCCGAGAAGCCCATCAGCCCTACCCGTCGGGCATCAACGAAGGTGAATGTCGATAGGAAATCGAGAGCCCCGTAGGCATCG
>NZ_LFIO01000802.1 GCF_001187535.1 Rhizobium ecuadorense | reverse complement strand
GCTTGTGGAAGACGACGCCTTCATCCGCATGGATACTGCCGAGATTCTCCAGGATCTCGGTTATGACGTCATCGAGGCTGATAGCGGCGAACGCGGCGTGGAAATCCTCGGACACACCATCGTCGACATCATCGTCGCCGATGTCAGCCTGCCCGGCATGTCGGGTCCGGTCTTTGCCGCCAAGGCGCGCGAGGCCTTTCCATCGG
>NZ_LFIO01001750.1 GCF_001187535.1 Rhizobium ecuadorense | reverse complement strand
CAGGAAGGTCTCCATTTCGAGCTGCGGAAAGGCGCGGCCCATGCCGTCACCGTCGACGACGGGCAGGCCGAGGCGGGCGCCGACGACAAGCGGGATCGTCGAGTTGATGCCGCCGATCTCGATCGGCATGGTCGCCTGCGCCTTGCGGCCGAGATGACGTTCAAGCCGCTGCAGCGAAAACATTGCCTCCTCGCCGCTTGGGATCT
>NZ_LFIO01001193.1 GCF_001187535.1 Rhizobium ecuadorense | reverse complement strand
CTCGCAGCGAAAGGCTCCACCAAGAGCGCCTTCGGCATTCACGGCCTGACGGCGGTGATCATGGTGCTGGTCGCCATCCCCATGATGATCGGGGCCGACTGAGATGGTTCACGTTCTTTCCATCTGGTTCCTGGTTGTCGCCTTCGCTGGCGCAGGTCTCGTCAACGCCATCGGCACGGCGGCGACGCGAAGTGAATTCGCTCGGT
>NZ_LFIO01001862.1 GCF_001187535.1 Rhizobium ecuadorense | reverse complement strand
CGGTTGGCCCTCGGCATAGCGGTTCGACCAGGCCGCGACCACTTCGACATCGCCGTCGGTCGCAAGGTTTTCATAAAAATAGCCGGCAGCCAGTTCGCGGTTGCCAATCTTGAAGCGGCGCTCGCGCCGGTGCGATTCCGCCGGCTTGTTCGGAGGAATGACAAGCCCGCCCGAACGCTCCATCACATCGAACAGCCCGTTGGCGC
>NZ_LFIO01001697.1 GCF_001187535.1 Rhizobium ecuadorense | reverse complement strand
TCTGGACGATCGTCTGCAGCGCGTGAAGCTTACGGATGATGAGCGCAACGCGGCTCTTGCACCTTTCGCGCACCAGCAAGAAAGCGATCGGGGTGTGCCGGTTTTGATCGAAGACCCCAAGCAGGCGGGGGTATCGATCTGGAGGCGGTTGCAGGTTTTCTTCGGTATGTTGCTTCTGATCCTCGTCGGTGTTGGCGGCTTCTGGC
>NZ_LFIO01000050.1 GCF_001187535.1 Rhizobium ecuadorense | reverse complement strand
GTATATAAGGCAACTAATTTCAACGAGGCTCGATCAATGACCACAGGATGGAAGGGCGTATTTCCCGCCGTAACGACACAGTTCAACGAAGATCTTTCCGTTGATTTGCCCTCGACCCAGCGCGTCCAGGACGCGCTTGTAAACGATGGCGTCAATGGACTGATCGTCATGGGCACATGTGGCGAGAACAACTCGCTGGACCCCGA
>NZ_LFIO01000557.1 GCF_001187535.1 Rhizobium ecuadorense | reverse complement strand
CCGGCACCACGGCCCGCGGATTTGCGAGATGCTGGACGTGCCATTCGTTCGAGTAACGCCCCCCGACGCGGGCCAGATCGGGCCCTGTCCGCTTGGATCCCCATTGGAACGGGTGGTCGTACATCGATTCCGCGGCGAGCGAATAATGGCCGTAACGTTCGACCTCATCACGGAACGGCCGGATCATCTGGCTGTGGCAGAGATAGCAGCCTTCACGGATGTAGATGTTCCGTCCGGCGAGCTCTAGCGGCGTGTAGGGCCGCATGCCTTCCACTTTTTCGATCGTGTTCTGCAGGTAGAACAGCGGTGCGATTTCAACGATGCCGCCAATGCTGACGACCAGCAGCGAGCCGACCAGAAGAAGCGTCGCGTTCTTCTCGAGGGTCTTATGTTTATCAAGTAACGATGCCATGTCTCACCTCACTCGGCAGGCTGTGCCTGGGGCACCAAACTGGTCGGGATTGGCGCTTCGTCGCGCAGGTGGCCGCGGATCGTCATGAACACGTTCCAGGCCATGACGA
>NZ_LFIO01000317.1 GCF_001187535.1 Rhizobium ecuadorense | reverse complement strand
CATTCGGTCAGGTCGCGGCCCGGCCTCCTTGTCGTGCAAGGCGCCGGCAGCAGGATGACATCAGGTCCAAGCGGAAGGGGTGCTGCTTCCGTCGCCAGGATGACATTGTCGGGCACAACGCCGCGCGCCGCACTCCAGAGCTGGTCCGCCAGCAGTGAATCGTGGTTGCCCGGGAGCAGGACCCAGCGCAGCGGCGCATTCCGGGC
>NZ_LFIO01001248.1 GCF_001187535.1 Rhizobium ecuadorense | reverse complement strand
GTCGAGCGAAGGGGCTTTTCACTGTCGTTGCCGATAGGCAGAGGGTGTGACGCCTGTGCCCAACTTGAATGCCCGTGTCATGTGGCTCTGGCTGCTGAAGCCGCAGGCCGAAGCGATCTGCGCTATTGGGTCCATGCCTGATAACATCGATTTGGCGCGCTCGACACGCCGGTGAGCGACCCAGCCATGCGGGGACACACCATAAC
>NZ_LFIO01000979.1 GCF_001187535.1 Rhizobium ecuadorense | reverse complement strand
TTCACTGGCACTTGACGCGTTCCTCAAAAGCGATGGCGGCAAGGATTGCTGCGCCAAGATGGGCGACGTCGCCGACGACAAGGAGATTCTCGGTGCTGGCGTTTCGGGCGGCCTGCGCAAGGAAGACACGGAACTGAAAGCCAAGCTGAACACAGCCATTGCCGCCGTCCGTGCAAGTGGCCAATACGACGCCATCAACAAGAAGT
>NZ_LFIO01000757.1 GCF_001187535.1 Rhizobium ecuadorense | reverse complement strand
GCCTCTAACATTTCCCTCTTGTCGCGGATCGAACGCTCTACAAATTTCTCGATGATCAAAGCTGCCGACTGAGTGGCGTCCTTGTAGCCGGCTTCTTCCATCATGCGGGCACGTAAGAAGTCGTCTTCTGCGTACAGAAACACGGTTCTGACGAGGTTTGGGTCGAGATTCGTCATATATTCTGGCCGCAGTGCTGACCCTTCAAG
>NZ_LFIO01001680.1 GCF_001187535.1 Rhizobium ecuadorense | reverse complement strand
CGCTTCGAAACCGCCTCCGGGCTCTCCGCATTGGCGATCCACAGCGCCATATGGCTGCTGGCGCCATTGATGAGGCGAGCGGCGGTTTCGGTGTCGATGTCGATGATCTCGCCATCGGCCTTGAGACGGTCGAGGCTGCGAGAGAGGGCGGCGATACAGCCAGGGGTGTTCTGCCATTGCGAGATATCGCCGAGTACGGCAGGGCC
>NZ_LFIO01001425.1 GCF_001187535.1 Rhizobium ecuadorense | reverse complement strand
ATTCCCCTCTGCTGCGTGTCCGCGACTTGGAACTGTGCCGGAAGTCCTACGCCGAGCGAACCCGCATATGGGATCAGGATCTGCGTCAGCGAGAAGGAATGCACGGTGCCGATGAAGACGCGCTTCCCGGGCTCGACGCCGAGGGCAGCGAGACGATCTTCCAGTTCGCGGGCGCATTCGTTGTTGTAAGTAATGCATGCCACCCC
>NZ_LFIO01001639.1 GCF_001187535.1 Rhizobium ecuadorense | reverse complement strand
ATCGCGTTCGCCGAGCGGGAATGCGTCGGTCGGGCACCGCATTTCCCATTGGCTGAGACAGCGCCTCAGATCGTGCTCGACGCCGGCTGCCGTCTGGTATCGTTCCTCGGCCGTCTTGGCGAGCAGCTTCATGACGATGGCCGATACCGCCGGTGAAACATCCACCGCCCGCTCGTTGGGCGGCGTCGGTTGCCGTGCGATGTGGC
>NZ_LFIO01000430.1 GCF_001187535.1 Rhizobium ecuadorense | reverse complement strand
CTATGACGATGAGGGGCGGATTCAGCTCGACAAGGATCGTTTGGCGGCCAAGCAATATCTCCTCCAGCATGTGAACCAGAACACGGTGTTCTTCCACAATCTGAGGGAAAAGCTCGATTACCTCGTGACCGAGGGCTATTACGAGCAGGAGGTTCTCGACCAGTATTCCTTCAATTTCGTGCGGGATCTGTTCGACCAGGCCTATGC
>NZ_LFIO01000108.1 GCF_001187535.1 Rhizobium ecuadorense | reverse complement strand
GCAGCGTCAGATGTGTATAAAGAGACAGGTCATATCCACGCTCGAGCGGCACAATCCAGCGATTGATGAGCGCCTGCGGCGCCACTTGTTGACGCCCGAAGTCGTCGATGATGAAAACGCCGCCTGATGCCTTCAAGTGTATGGGCGCTTCATAGACATTCGGTCCTTCGTTGAAAGTGAGGTCGAGCTGATCGAGGGTCAATTCCC
>NZ_LFIO01000265.1 GCF_001187535.1 Rhizobium ecuadorense | reverse complement strand
AGCCCAGACGGTGATGCCAGTCGCCATGGTGGCGATGAAAAGGAAGATCAGGTGCCAGTTGCCGAAAAACATGACGATCTGGCCAGTGCCGGGCGCAATGACCGGAACGATCATGAAGACCATCATGATGAGCGACATGACCTCGGCCATCTGCCGGCCGCCATAGATATCGCGAACGATGGACACAGTGATGACGCGGGTTGCGGC
>NZ_LFIO01001128.1 GCF_001187535.1 Rhizobium ecuadorense | reverse complement strand
GGCGTATAGTCTCGAATAAGGCGGCCATCTTGCCATAGCGCGCCACGGTCGGGGAGTGAGAGTTCATTGACCGGCCTTTGAAGTGCTCGAAACGGTTCAGTTTCTGCACCAGAAACTGCGCGATCCCCATGTACTCGCCTTCATTGTTGCCGTCGAAGCCTGCGAATTTCGGGTCTTTAGCCCATGAGCCTACCTCATCAACAAGGCGCTGCCTCTCGACAGCTCCGAAGCTCTCGCAAGCCCTCTCGATAAAGTTCCACATGTCCATCACATCCACAACAAGGCTAACTCGCTTCGGTTCGTCCACATGGTTGTGAAGGATACCGGTCATCTCCCAATCGAGCGCCCAGAAATGCCCGCCGTAGATAGCCTGCTCGATAAGCTCCACATCTTTGATGTCGTATTCACTGTTCTTCTTGTCCTTCCTCTCGCTAATCTGGTCACGCCTAATTTGTGCAAGCATCCACATCATCAGCTTTTCGGGGTTGGTCGGTCGAAAATCCCGTTGAGATTTGGCCACAAG
>NZ_LFIO01000032.1 GCF_001187535.1 Rhizobium ecuadorense | reverse complement strand
GATCTCAAGGCTGCTTCCTTTGTCCCCTGGATCCGGCGCCATGCCGCCAAGCTTGGCCTCTCGCACACCATATCTCATACGAGTTCCATGCGGATCGAACTTGAGGTTGCTGGGCCGGAGGAGCTGATCGACATGATGGAGATGGGATGCTCTCTCGGGCCCATCGACGTATGGGTCGAGAGGATAGATCGCGCGGCGATCAGCGGC
>NZ_LFIO01000556.1 GCF_001187535.1 Rhizobium ecuadorense | reverse complement strand
GGCGATGGTCGGCGGACCGCTATTTGAACGTGGCCGACATGGAGCAAGGCTGACGCCGCTGGGGAATCTGCTGCAGCAGGAAGCACGCGTGCTCTTGCGGCTGAGCGATGAAATCGACGTCAAGATGCATCGTGCAAATGCCGGCCTGACCGGTCAGCTCGACATCGGATTTGGCATCTCGGCGCTCATTACCGCGCCCCAAATAGT
>NZ_LFIO01000027.1 GCF_001187535.1 Rhizobium ecuadorense | reverse complement strand
GCCCTCTGCCCCGTCTGCAATCTGGAGCGCGCCTGCCAAAAATCCATGGGCGACCACGATCATGGGCACGATCGCCCGCCACGTGGAAATGCCCCCGCCGCCACCCGGTTCTCCGGGCCTGTTCCGCTGCGCGGGGGAAGGCATGATGGTCGAGACCTTCAGAGAGGCGGGCCTTCTCGACATCGCCGAGGAAGAGGTGTCGGCGAT
>NZ_LFIO01000933.1 GCF_001187535.1 Rhizobium ecuadorense | reverse complement strand
GCTCTATGAAATGGACCATGCCCTCGGCGGTCATGGTGCATTTCATAGAGCCCATCATCATCATCATCGGCATGGAGGCCATCATCGGCATCATCGCGCCGTTCATCATGGGCATGCCTGACATCATCGGCATCATTCCACCCATCATCGGGTTCATCATGGCGGGCATCATGTTGTTCATCATCGGCATCATGTTCATGGCGGGGT
>NZ_LFIO01001447.1 GCF_001187535.1 Rhizobium ecuadorense | reverse complement strand
GACCTCGCTATCGGCTGCGGGCGTCGTCTTCGGCCTGTCGGTGGTCAGTCTGCCGGCCCTGCCCCCGATCATCGGCGTCACCGCCACCTTGATCGGCCTCAGCTGCGGCGTCCTCTACGTGCACCATGCCAAGCGGCACCCGGCGCCGATCCTCAACCTCAACCTGTTCAAGAACCCGACGTTCCGCGCCTCGACCTTGGGCGGCAC
>NZ_LFIO01000161.1 GCF_001187535.1 Rhizobium ecuadorense | reverse complement strand
AATCCACTGAAAGCGATTGAGCCGTAAACTAGTGCCGAGGGCGGGCAGCGGCAATCGGGTTGTGATCAAAACATGAGACAATCGGTAATATTGCGCAATCCGGGTGGAAATCCGAGGGTTTCAAGAGATGGCTGCCGCCATCTCCGTCGATATCCTTGTTTCCCAAATGCATTGGCTCGTTATGGAGTCGCTAGCAGCGTCGTACAC
>NZ_LFIO01000067.1 GCF_001187535.1 Rhizobium ecuadorense | reverse complement strand
TGCTGCTGGTCGGTGGAGAGGGTCCTGGTGTAGCCGGATTGGTTGTTGCGGGCGACATCGGTCGACACCACGGCCACCGAACCATTGTCGGCAGTCACCTCGAGCGTCGTTCCCGCCTTGGCGGAACTGCCGATGACGTTGACATTGTCGGTTGCCTTGATCGTCAGGCTGCCGCCGCTGGCGACCTGGCTGGCGGTGGCGTTCTGC
>NZ_LFIO01000904.1 GCF_001187535.1 Rhizobium ecuadorense | reverse complement strand
GCGAAACCTACGCGACCGATGATGGCGAGATCAGCGCCACAAGTTTCCTCATTCATTGTTTCCAGATGGGAATCGTCGATGAGGCCGCGTTGAAATCGGCTCTGAAAATGTATCTCGCGACACAGTTGAGTTCAGGCCCGCTTCCGCAGGCCATGGAAGACGGCTCCTTTGCCAGATGGCAGGATGACGGCGGCGCCCCGGTGAATG
>NZ_LFIO01000209.1 GCF_001187535.1 Rhizobium ecuadorense | reverse complement strand
CTTTCAGGACCGCAGGCTGCTCATCTCCAGCAAGATTGCGCATCTGCCGCTGGTGAATTCGACCCGTCCGCATCGAACGCATGACGATACCGTCGAGTTCGTGCAAGCCGGACGGATCATGAGGCGGAACCCGATCGCCCAGATATCCCGGTGATGCCACGGGGATAATATGAGCAGGGGCCAATGGCCTGGCGATGACACCAGGCG
>NZ_LFIO01000834.1 GCF_001187535.1 Rhizobium ecuadorense | reverse complement strand
GCGTCGCATACCGCGTGTACCAGCGTCCAGTCGTGCCACGTATGAGACGGGTGTATCCCCGCATCAGCAGGCTGTCATTGTCGTGATGGTCTTCCATGCCGTCTTCGGCGCGCATCAGATAAGCGGCCATCATCGGGGTGATCAGTCGCGCAACCATCAGCGAGAAGAAGACGGAGAAGGCGACGGTCAGACCGAACTGGATGAAGT
>NZ_LFIO01000239.1 GCF_001187535.1 Rhizobium ecuadorense | reverse complement strand
GGTTATCTCGTTGAGAACATGATCGATCCACCGGTCGCCGAGCTCATTGTCGGCGCCATCCGCGACCCTGTCTTCGGATTGTCGCTCACGCTTGGAGCGGGAGGTATCTTCGTTGAATTGCTTGAAGATTCCATCATCCTGCCGCTTCCGGCGACGAAAACCGACATTCACGCGGCGATTTCGCGTCTCAAACTTGCAAAATTGATTTATGGCTATCGCGGACGACCAAAAGGCGACCTCGAAGCCGCTGTCGGCGCTGTCTCAGCAACGGCAGATTATGTCGTAAAGAACGCGGCATCCCTGGAGGAACTGGACATTAATCCATTGATGGTTCTTCCCGAAGGGCGTGGCGTTGCCGTAGTCGATGCTCTGATACGGCGGAGGAGGTAGCATAGGTTGAGCGACCACATTCGCACACGACAGGACGGTGGAGTACTCGAAGTCGTCATCGACCGGCCGAAGGCGAATGCCATCGACCTTGCGACCAGCCGTGCCCTGGGGTTGATCTTCCGAGATTTCCGCGAC
>NZ_LFIO01000426.1 GCF_001187535.1 Rhizobium ecuadorense | reverse complement strand
CTCCTTTACGCCGCCGTTTTCACCGCCGCCCTTGTCGCTGTCGAAGCGATCATGCGCAGCTACTTCAAGAGCTCCGAACGACACCGCGCCGTGAACCATCGGTTGAGCTTGCTCGAGGTCAGCGATGATCATCGCAAGACCTATAGCGATATGCTGAAGGAGCGCGGTGCCGGCGGCGGTTGGCGGCAAACCCCCATCACGCAGCGG
>NZ_LFIO01000100.1 GCF_001187535.1 Rhizobium ecuadorense | reverse complement strand
GACAAATTGCAACCGACCTAGGTAGTAGGCGCCGGCAAGACTTTGGTCCGGCTTAATTGATTGCCATACTCGGCGTCCAGAAAAGTCCGAGCGATCGCAAGCCCAGAGTCACTCGCTTCTCCATCTCTGTTATTCTGTGAGGTCAGGAAGCATTTCTATGGAACTTCTCCCCTCGTCGTCGCTTTGTTTGTCGAAGTGCAACAGAGG
>NZ_LFIO01001879.1 GCF_001187535.1 Rhizobium ecuadorense | reverse complement strand
GGATGGGGATGGAGAGACGAGCGGCGCCTACCATATGTCCTACTGGCGCCGGGACGATTTCGCTCTGTGCATGCAGGGGGCGGGCCTGGCTCTTGAATGGGACGCATACAGGGTGAACCGTGACGGCGATGGGTGGCACACGTTTTACGCTCGGAGACCGGAGTGACGCGGTTTCGTGCCGTGCGCTATGCAGGCCCCGAGAGGCTG
>NZ_LFIO01001356.1 GCF_001187535.1 Rhizobium ecuadorense | reverse complement strand
GACAGAACAGACTTCGGCGAACGCCCAAGGTAGTCGGCATCATTCGGCGATGGCGGTCTCCCGAAGCACTTTTCAAGCTCCGGCCGATGATCTGGACGTTCCCAGTACCATCTCTCTATATCGTATATTGGAACCCAGACACTAGCCGACTGAACCAAGCCTGGAAAGGTTCCGAGTGTCAGCAATGCGTGCATACCGCCGCCTGAG
>NZ_LFIO01001316.1 GCF_001187535.1 Rhizobium ecuadorense | reverse complement strand
GCCCTACCTCGCCGATCCGGCGGCCGATCATGGTGACGATCAGGCGCCCACCCGGTTTCAGGATGCGCCAGCTTTCTGCAAGCGCTTGCTTCCGTTCAGGAATATGGTTGAGGCAAGCAACGAAGCAGACCGTGTCGAAGCTGCGATCCTCGAAAGGCAGCTGACGGCAATTCTCTACGATGATGCAGTCGCCACCCCAGTCGACGA
>NZ_LFIO01001385.1 GCF_001187535.1 Rhizobium ecuadorense | reverse complement strand
GCCTGCTCGCCGCGGATCGCCTCCAGACTGAGCGCACCGGCCGCATCGGCTGTCTTCATCAGCATCTCGGCGTCATGGAGGTTGAGAACCGCCATGGCCGCGCAGAGGCTGTTGCCGTTGATGAGGGCAAGGCAGTCCTTCGCCTTGAGATCGAAAGCAATTGGCGAGATGCCGGCTTTTTCCAGAGCCTGCGGCGCAGGCATGCGT
>NZ_LFIO01001069.1 GCF_001187535.1 Rhizobium ecuadorense | reverse complement strand
CAATCGATCTTTCTTTTTTGCACAATCGATGGTGCAATGACTATCGATCAAGGTAGGGCTTTCGTCAAGAGGGGTTTGTTTCTAAGGGAACGACAGCGGAAAAGGCGAGATATGACAGACATCAGCAAGAAGAAGGCGACAATCTACGATCTCTCGATCCTATCGGGTGCGTCGGCTTCCACCGTAAGCGCCGTGCTCAACGGAAGC
>NZ_LFIO01000636.1 GCF_001187535.1 Rhizobium ecuadorense | reverse complement strand
GTGTCCGGATGTGGTGAGCGCGAGGCCCGAGAGATGAGCGCTTCTGGTCTGGCTGGTCGCAGCATCCGTCCAGTCGAGCTTGAAGTCGGCTTTCGGTGCGGCGAGTGTCCCTGAGGCGGACGCAGTGCCGGATATCGTGCCGCCGGCCGCCAGATTGGGAACGAAGGCATTTGCGAGACTGGCCGGAAGCTTGGCAATCTCTGCATC
>NZ_LFIO01001623.1 GCF_001187535.1 Rhizobium ecuadorense | reverse complement strand
CCGCCCCATCGGTCTTCTCGCTGGTTAGATAGCGGTGAGAAGAAATTCTGAATCAGGAAGCCGTGCGCCCCATGCAACTCGATGCCGTCGAAGCCTGCCTCGATTGCCCGGCGTGTGGCCTCGCCGAAAGCAGCCACGACAGCCAGGATTTCATCGTGAGTTAGCGCGCGCGCTGTCATGTTGCCATTGTTGAATGCACCCGCAGCA
>NZ_LFIO01001070.1 GCF_001187535.1 Rhizobium ecuadorense | reverse complement strand
ATGGTATGTTGGCCGGCATCGGCATTTTGATCATCCTCGGGCAGGTCCATGTTCTGATGGGCTCAAAGCCGGCGGCGGGAGGCATCGAGAATGTCACCGCCTTCAACGAGAGCGTCGGCAGACTATCGGGCGCCAGCGTGACCAACGAGGCCGTCGCACTACTGGTTGGTCTCATCGCTCTCCTCGCGATGGTCTGCTGGGAGAAAT
>NZ_LFIO01000805.1 GCF_001187535.1 Rhizobium ecuadorense | reverse complement strand
ATCTACAAGTTCGCCACTGCCTGGCAGGAAAAGAACCCCGACTTCAAGATCGAGATCACCGCCTCCAGCGCCGGCATTCCCTATCCGGACCGCCTGAAAGAGGTGGAGAACGGCAAATACGACGCGCTGGTTCTGCCGTCGAACCTCGGCGAGCAGACGGTCATCGACCAGCAGAAGCTCAACGTTAAGGCAAGCGAGCCGGTCGCGATCAACAACACATTCGTGCTGATCCATCGCTCCGAGGAGAACAAGGCGCTCTCCGAAGACATCGACAAGGCTCTGAAGGAGCTCAAGGCTGACGGCACGCTGGCCAAGCTCTCGCAGAAATGGTTCGGCGAGGACATCACCACCTACATGAAGTAACGCCCAAGGCAGGGCCGACGATCAAGGCTGAATTTGAAACAAGGAGTGTTCCCAAGTGGACCTTTCCATCATGATCCCCGAGCTGCTCAAGGCATTGCCGCTGACGATTGCGATCACGTTCACGGCCATGATCGCCGGCTTCCTGCTGGCGCTGATTGCGACGA
>NZ_LFIO01001765.1 GCF_001187535.1 Rhizobium ecuadorense | reverse complement strand
GTCTTCGACGACAGACTGGTGCTCGTTCCCGACGCGCTCTCCATGCTCGCCACCCACCACATCAAGCCTTCGATCGAGGACCTCGACGGACCGAAATCGGTCGAGCACATCAACGGCTGGGTCAAACAAGCCACGCGGGGCGCCATTCCTGTAATCCTGGATGCACCACCCGGCGGCGGCTTCGTCAGCCTCGGCGCACTCTCGTTC
>NZ_LFIO01000011.1 GCF_001187535.1 Rhizobium ecuadorense | reverse complement strand
GGTGATGACCGGATCGTCGGCATGCCGAACTTCATCATGCGCGGCTTCCGCCATCGCTGCATTATCACCACCAAGGATAGTCCGATCCGCAAGCTGTCCGATCTGGCCGGCAAGAACATCGGCGTGACCGGCTGGCGCGATTCCGGAAATACCTGGACCCGTGCCGCGTTGCGCCGGGAGGGCGTCGGCGTCGAGGACGCCATGTGG
>NZ_LFIO01001042.1 GCF_001187535.1 Rhizobium ecuadorense | reverse complement strand
GACCCAGATCATGCCAAAAACGTGCCGGACGATCAAAAGTTCCGCCGGAGCAGTGCTCAGGGGCGGGAAACGGCACTGTGGGCGAGCACGAAGGGCGTACCGTCGGCCGGCACTTGGTTGATGCGCAGCGCGCAACCGAACACCGAGAGCATCGTTTCGTCCGTCAGCACCTCAACGATGCTGCCGGCGGCCGCGAGCCGGCCGGAT
>NZ_LFIO01000192.1 GCF_001187535.1 Rhizobium ecuadorense | reverse complement strand
CGTTCCCGGCCGAAGGATCGTTATTGCCGGAAACGGCCCCTTGAATATGCAGGTCGCAAACGAACTTCGAAAGGCAGGAGCCTCCATAGTCGCTTTGCTGGAAGCAGCACCACCACCGTGGTCTCGCCCTGCAGCAGCCTTCGGCCTTCTGACAACTGATCCCGCTCTCGCCCGTCACGGATTGCGCCAGATATCGACGCTTAGATC
>NZ_LFIO01001327.1 GCF_001187535.1 Rhizobium ecuadorense | reverse complement strand
ATCTCAGCCCCGAGCAGCCCAACCGGCTGCGGGTGGAAAAGAACGAGAAGCGCATTGCCGAAGTCAAGGACTTCAAGTTCGTCGAAAGTGGCGTCTTCACCGTCGGCATCAGCTCGAGCGGCAATCTTCCGCTGCATGATTATGCCTCCGATTCCAAGACGGTTATCGGTTACGACGTCGACCTGGCGCAGGCGATTGCCGACAGCC
>NZ_LFIO01001257.1 GCF_001187535.1 Rhizobium ecuadorense | reverse complement strand
ATCTCAAACGGCGCCAAGTTCTGGAACGCCATGCGCTTCATCTCGGGCGCGATCGAGGACTACCGGCCAACCAACATCGTCTGTGAAATGCCGATCGCGCCGTCTTCGAAGCAGGGGCAGACATCAACCGCGGCCTTCGAAATACTCTATGGCCTGCCGGCTGCCGTGCGAGGCATGGCCTACGGCCTCGGCGTCTACGAGTGGGAA
>NZ_LFIO01000198.1 GCF_001187535.1 Rhizobium ecuadorense | reverse complement strand
CCTACCGCCAGAGCCTGCATGGTTTCTTCGTAAAATCCGACAGTCCTGTAACCTCGATCAAGGAGCCCAAGGATGCGGCGGGCCTCAGGATCGTTGTCGGGGCCGGCACCAACCAGGAGCGTATCCTGGTGAAATGGAGCGAGGAAGATGTCGCAGCGGGCCTGAAACCGATCGAGCTGCAATATTACGACGACGAGGCGGCAAGCC
>NZ_LFIO01001416.1 GCF_001187535.1 Rhizobium ecuadorense | reverse complement strand
CATAACAAGGCGAACGTTTGGTTTTCGCGTTAGACGATCGGCGACATTCATGGCGTAGCAGATCGCCGTTATGTGAATCCGGTCTGGGAGAAGATCGACCAGATAGGGTAAGGTGGTGCCACAATCGAAAAAGACCGTGTCATCATGGTGAATGTAATCAATGGCTTGTGTGCAAATTTGTCGTTTTGCAGCGGCATGACTGTCGGC
>NZ_LFIO01000387.1 GCF_001187535.1 Rhizobium ecuadorense | reverse complement strand
CTATACTAATATAGTCCCAGTGTAACCCGACGCCGTTTGACGGCGGAGGGCAGGCGGCTCGCGACAAGACGATGTCGATCCGTGCGCCGTCATTTGCCCCCCGCGAAGAACACGGAAAAAACCAGAGAAGGCAGGTCGTCATGACCGAGTTGGACGCCAGCGAATTTCGTTCTCTCATCATAAGCTGGCGTCCAACTCGGTCATGAC
>NZ_LFIO01001647.1 GCF_001187535.1 Rhizobium ecuadorense | reverse complement strand
CTAGAAAGCGATGAGGGCCGCGTTCGGCTTGTCCGTGACCAACATGCAGCCGGGCGCATGCGTGATTGCGAATTTCGGGCGGGCGGCCTCAATGACGGCTTGCGGCGTCACCCCACATGCCCAGAAGACCGGCATTTCGTCGGGCATGATGCGGGTCGGATCGCCGTAGTCCGGTTGGTCGAGGTTCTCGATGCCGATGGACGCGGGC
>NZ_LFIO01000019.1 GCF_001187535.1 Rhizobium ecuadorense | reverse complement strand
GCAATTCGGGACGAAGATCGCCGAACTGGGCGGAGATGGCCGCTGCGCGCACCATGACGACACGGCCGGTATCGCCGTCCGGCCACCAGATCGCCCGCTGCGGCAGGTCCCTGACCTCGCCACCCGGCTGATGGACATAGGTTGTGGGTTCACCGGGTTTTGCCGGCGGCAGTGCTGCCGGATTGCTGATCGCGCCCTGGACGAGCAGGTCCGGTCGCTTGACGGCAAGCTCCGCTGCCTGGCCGATGACGTTCTGTTCGCCGCGCACACCGGGATAGAAGGTGAGGAACAGGATGGCGCTGTCGGCATGCTCCATCAGCGAATAGACGCGGCTGAGATCGACGGGTGTCGGTGAAGTCTTGTTCTTGCTCGGCGCCTTGGTGTTGGGTGAAAACAGGATTTCGACGGTGGTCTTTCCGTCCTTCAGCGTCACCGGCCCGGTCGGCGCGGCATTCGCCAAGCGCAGGGCGGGGCCCTGCACGCCCTTGCTCGGGGCAAAGCCCTCGGCGGTCTCACCATGGTTGGAAA
>NZ_LFIO01000296.1 GCF_001187535.1 Rhizobium ecuadorense | reverse complement strand
CTTACGACTGACCTTGATATCGACGTCCGGCTTGGCGAGCTGACTGTCGCCGGGGGGAAGATACGCCGCATCGACTACTTCCCCATGTCAACTTGCCTCTCCCAACCCTTCACATGGCTCAGGGCGTTCGGCCCTGCAATCGGTTCACTGGATCGATCGCTCCTGCTTCGCAGGACCGGGCCTCACCCCTGAGAATCAGGCAGCGAAG
>NZ_LFIO01000354.1 GCF_001187535.1 Rhizobium ecuadorense | reverse complement strand
AGCCGCGCCTCCCGAACGATTCCGGGCGCATCCCTCACCGTCTTGCCCGCCGCGCGGCATCTGACGCCGATCGAATGCCCTGACCAGATCGCCGATGCGATCCGGTCGCTTTTCAGGCGGGCGGCAGCTAACGCCTAATGCTCTACAGGGTGCCGGCAGCGTAAGGGCGCCGGCCATCATCAAGGTGCTGAATCTGGGAGGATAGAAT
>NZ_LFIO01000304.1 GCF_001187535.1 Rhizobium ecuadorense | reverse complement strand
CCATGGCCAAGGTCAGCGCCAAGGGCACCGATATCGGCACCAGCAAGGAAGAGATTCGCCGCGCTTCCAACGAGCTGTCGCAGCGCACCGAACGCCAGGCCGCCAGCCTCGAAGAAACCTCGGCGGCCCTCGACGAACTCACCGTCGCTGTCCGTCAGACGGCCGATGGCGCCCATGAAGCGAGCAAACGTGTCCACGCGGTTAGCAC
>NZ_LFIO01000447.1 GCF_001187535.1 Rhizobium ecuadorense | reverse complement strand
TGCTTCCCGGCGTGCGGGTCGCGGTCGGCGGCGGTGGCAACGGCACGAAGCTGGAGATCACCCTTGCCAGTGACGATGCCAACGCGCTTGACAGTGCAAGCACGGCGCTCGAGGAACAGCTCCGCACGCTGCAGGGCATCGGCGCGCTGACATCAACAGCGGCCAGGCAAGCGCCCGAGATCCAGATCACGCCCGACTTTGCGCGCGC
>NZ_LFIO01001298.1 GCF_001187535.1 Rhizobium ecuadorense | reverse complement strand
GTTATTCGATGGGTGGGCTGGTCATCCGTGCTTTTCTCGCGCGCTATCGTCCAGCCAAGCTGGGCAGAGTAGTCATGGTCGGAACGCCGAACAACGGCAGTCAGATTGCCGATTTCCTCAAGAGCTGGCCCTTATATAGGAAGGTCTATGGACCGGCAGGACAACAGCTGATTACCGATCAAACCGCCATGACCGAGCTGTTCGGCAC
>NZ_LFIO01000641.1 GCF_001187535.1 Rhizobium ecuadorense | reverse complement strand
CCTGTTCGATGACATCGGCCGCTTTTTCGAAGAAAGCCTGTTTTGCTTCAGCGCTCACCAGCGCGATCTCGGGCAGCTTGAGCTCGACGAAGGCTGCAGCGATCGGCTCTCCCGCCGCAAGCACATGCTCCTGCGGCAGCACATTGATCGTGCCGATAATATTGGCTGTCATGAAGTCATTGCCGGTCAAGCCGGCGGCATCGAGCAC
>NZ_LFIO01001130.1 GCF_001187535.1 Rhizobium ecuadorense | reverse complement strand
ATCGTCCCCCTGCCGGCAAGCTTCGACGACTATCTCGAGCAGCGGATGAGCAGCCAGACACGCCAAAAGCTCCGGCGGTTCCTGCGCAAGGTCGAAGGCGACGATATTTACCGGATCACGATGGCAACTCCCGAGACCATCGATCGGGACATGGACATCCTCTTCAATCTCTGGCGGATCAAATGGAGCGCCCGCAAAGGCGCAGAGC
>NZ_LFIO01000368.1 GCF_001187535.1 Rhizobium ecuadorense | reverse complement strand
CGTCCGACTAGACCCGATCAAGCGGGTGCGTCTCTATTCAGATATTCGGGGGACGGTTGAGGGTCGGCAGTTCGCCAAGGGTCGTCCGGTCGTCGATGAACTGCCGGATCGAGGTTACGACAGGTCCGCCGACGTCCTGGCCTTCACAAATAATGCCGAGCCCGCCACAGAAATCCTTGCAGCACTCTTGCTTGACGGGCTTCGATAC
>NZ_LFIO01000372.1 GCF_001187535.1 Rhizobium ecuadorense | reverse complement strand
GACCTCATCGAAGCATGGGCGCGCCATCTGGCCGAAAGATATGGCGAGCCCGTCGTTTCAAGCTGGCCATGGGAAGTGTGGAACGAGCCGGACGGTCACTACTGGACCGGCACCATACCGCAATTCTGCGAAATGTATGATGTCAGCGCCAAGGCCCTGAAGCGTGCCTTGCCGAATGCCCGTGTCGGCGGTCCGCACACCTGCGGCG
>NZ_LFIO01000675.1 GCF_001187535.1 Rhizobium ecuadorense | reverse complement strand
GACAGAGCATCGTACCGACCACAGGAACTAGTGCGAGCGTGGAGGGAATGGACGAGGTCTCGTCGAAATAAAAGACGGAGAAGGCGATCATCGAGAACCCGAGGAGCGACAGCGGATCGCTGCCGCGTTGTTGCCCCTTCAACTGGATGAAGCTGCAGATCGATCCGGCCAGAAACTCCCAAGCCCGCGACGGCAGGAAATAGAAATT
>NZ_LFIO01001465.1 GCF_001187535.1 Rhizobium ecuadorense | reverse complement strand
CGTTCAGCAGGGGCCGATCTTCGGGGTCGCCATTCGGTTCTAAAGGCCGGACTGGCGAACTTCGTACTGTTAGCGATTATCCTTCCAGTATGCTCGCCATTTGAAGACCTGGTGTCCTCCGGGAGCCGGAAAAACGACGTCCCCCAGCGGCAGAGAGCCGCCGTGACAGCGGCTCACAGTTCGGTATCCAACGGGATCGATCCGGGGGATATCGTTTCGTTTCGGAGGAAGCCTGCCCTGCGGGCTGGGTTCAATCGGATCATGGAGGCATTGATGAGAAAGTCGCTTCTTGGGTAGTACTGGTTGTCGCGCCGCTCGGTGTCTGGACAGGGACGGCAGCCGCCCAGTCGAGTGAAGACCTGGCGAAGAAGCTTTCCAATCCAATAGCCTCGCTCATCAGCGTGCCGTTCCAGTTCAACTACGATCACGGCTATGGTCCAGACGACGGCGACAAGGCGACGCTAAACATTCAGCCGGTCATTCCCTTCAAGATAAACGAGGACTGGAACGTCATCTCGCGCACCATACTGCCA
>NZ_LFIO01000837.1 GCF_001187535.1 Rhizobium ecuadorense | reverse complement strand
GCTCAAAGGATCCTGGAGACGTCTTGCTGCATCGGCGGCAAGCAAGGAGCTGCCCGAAAGCAGCTCCATCAGTTGAGCGGCGACACGGCGTTGCCCGAAGGCGGGTCTTCCAGCCAGAGCGTGATCGTCGAAGACGCTGACATTGGCCCGGAACGCTTCGAAATTAACGGCAATCGCCTTCAGGGACCAATCGAAGAGCCGCTCGATC
>NZ_LFIO01000698.1 GCF_001187535.1 Rhizobium ecuadorense | reverse complement strand
GGGCCGCGTGAAGCCGTTGTCTGGCTACCGGAGACCCTGCGGCCCGAGACTGGATCCGAAGCGCAAGCCAGTGTCTATGGAGGCGAGGGTCTAAGTGGAAAAGCCCATTTGCGACAGATTTCCGATTCTGCCGACCCGCAAAGCCGGACCTACGAGGCGCGGTATGTTCTCGAAGGCGCCGCTGCCTCTGCCCCGCTTGGTTCGACGG
>NZ_LFIO01000117.1 GCF_001187535.1 Rhizobium ecuadorense | reverse complement strand
GGTTTGCTCCGCGTTCTTCCGAAACCAATCGTAGATCGCGTCTTCACGAAGCCTTCCGTCTACGTCATGCGCCGCAAGCAGATAGTACCTCAAGAACCGTAGCGGCTTTTCGTTCGCCTGATAGATAGCATCGGTGAGCTGTTTCCACACAGCTTTCAGCTTGCTAAACTCCTTACCTTTTGCGTTCATGAAAAGGAGGTTCTTGAGC
>NZ_LFIO01000536.1 GCF_001187535.1 Rhizobium ecuadorense | reverse complement strand
GCCGGGACCCGCATCGCTCAACTGAATGTCGCCATTCAGGCTCTTTGCGAGCGCCTCCACAATGCCAGTCCCCAGGCCCGCCTTTAGTGCTTCGCGACCAGCAGGCATGCCGATGCCGTTGTCGGTAACGCAGAGAGTCCAGTCCTTGCCGGACGAGTGATAGTCGATGACGATTGCGCCCGGTCGTTCATCGGGAAAGGCGTGCTTG
>NZ_LFIO01000847.1 GCF_001187535.1 Rhizobium ecuadorense | reverse complement strand
GTACAATTCCGGTGTTCGTCTCATGGGCGCGTTGAAAATCGACCTTGAGGATGGGTACCGGTGAGCAAGCGGGCGGCGTGGAAGCGGCGTCCGCCTCGGCTTGCCGCATAGTTTTGGCGGCGTCTCATCAAGATCATTCCAGACCTTTCAGCGTCCGGCCCTGGGATATGGGATGAATCGCAGCCAATCAAAGAGAGGTGCACGTCGC
>NZ_LFIO01000331.1 GCF_001187535.1 Rhizobium ecuadorense | reverse complement strand
GGATACCCAGGACCATGGCTGGAGGGCAAGCTGGGCCTGCCGAGGTACCCGAGTTGTTTAGTACGCCACCACCTGCTCTGAGGAGCTGTGAGCCCCCTGTCGTTCGTAAGCCCTGGGAGCCAACGCCGTTGTTGGTCACTGAGGACATGGTGTCCGTCACCAGGGGGACCGTGCGGTAGAAGCCGCTGTAGTTGGTGGTGTCTGCGTC
>NZ_LFIO01001418.1 GCF_001187535.1 Rhizobium ecuadorense | reverse complement strand
GGCGCATGCATCGCGCCCGCGAAGCCCTGCGCCGGGAGGATGTCTCGGTCGCCGGCCTTGCCGCGGCACTCGGATATTCCTCCGAAAGCGCCTTCGGAAACGCGTTCAAGCGTGTGTTCGGGCGCGCACCGAAGCGCTACTGGTCGGACGCGAAGGTCGGGTGAGAAGGCTGTTCCGCTTGCGAGGGTTGCTGGGGAATCCTATTGTC
>NZ_LFIO01001726.1 GCF_001187535.1 Rhizobium ecuadorense | reverse complement strand
CCCGGCGCCTGCTGCAGGGGCTCGATGTCTGCGCCGCCATCGGTGCGTCGCATATGGTCATCCACAGCCCTTATACATCGTGGTCCTACAACAACCTCGACGACAATGCCGGCGCCCGCGAAGCCTTGGTCGAGCGCACGCACATGACCCTGCGTGACGCCGTCAGGCGCGCCGAGGATGTCGGCTGCACCATGGTCATCGAGAACAT
>NZ_LFIO01001260.1 GCF_001187535.1 Rhizobium ecuadorense | reverse complement strand
GTATCGGCGCCTCTCCCAAGATTTCACGGGATTGCGAATCGGCCATTCTGCGGCAAGCTAATTGGGGTCGACGTGCAGGGTGGCAAGAGAATGTTCAAAGTGATTGAAGGCGGCCTTGGGCAGGCGGCGCAAATGGATGACTGGTCCGAAGAGCGGCGCGGACCAAGCAAAGACGACGTGCGCCGGGAGGCTGCGCGGCGGATCAGCG
>NZ_LFIO01001876.1 GCF_001187535.1 Rhizobium ecuadorense | reverse complement strand
GTCATATATGTTTATCAAGTAATATTTCTTTCCGGCCGCAATTTTCAAAAATTAATATGTCTAGCCTGGAGGATAGTCTTATTTCCACTGCGGGATTAGGTAACAGATACCATAATTGTGCAGCGCAACTTTTTTTGCAATGCAAAATATTCAGGATACCAAGGTATTTTTTAGGGAGCGTAAGAATTATCGCGGGATAGAATGCATT
>NZ_LFIO01000010.1 GCF_001187535.1 Rhizobium ecuadorense | reverse complement strand
ACCTCCATCATGCCTTTGCCCTGACCGTTTCCCTTCGTTAGGGCGGCGCACGTCCGCAGCGATTCTGTCGAGGATACGGCCAACGGCATCGCCCTCGATTACATGTCGCATACGAAATTCTTCGAGACGGGACTGAAGCTCACTTGACGCGGCACCAACCCCGTCGATGAAGCTCAGCCAGCTACCAGCGTTCGTCAAAATTGGCAACGGTTCATAGACTGGCAACGTCATGCCATAGCCAGCAACGGCGACGGGGTGAACCGCACGGGCGGCATCGAGGGCTACCGTAGAAGGCGTTGTGATCACCGCGTCGACAGAGCCGATAATCGCGCTGGCCGTATAGGCCTCCCAGGGCGGCACTGTGGGATCGGCCAAAACGATGTTGGCAGGCGCATCCGCCAGCAGGTGGATGTTTTTAGCTAGGTACCTGCCAGCGTGGTGAGGCTTCAACAGGAACGTCATTGCCGGACGCGCTGCCGCGACCTGACGGAGGTCTTGGATGAATGCATCGCGATAGCTATCGGTATAGCGCTC
>NZ_LFIO01000916.1 GCF_001187535.1 Rhizobium ecuadorense | reverse complement strand
TTGGATGGCGAGGGTATCGCCGGTTTCCTGCAGGAAAAGTTATTGCAATAGGAAATCGAAGCATGAGTCTGGATCATTGGTACATCTACGGGGCAGGGGGCCTCGGCATTGAAACCATGGATATACTGCAATCGGCAATCCGCCGAGGCCAGCAGAAACCTCACCATTGTGCATTCATCGTCGATCATCCGACGGCGACGGAAGTGCT
>NZ_LFIO01001016.1 GCF_001187535.1 Rhizobium ecuadorense | reverse complement strand
GGGACCGATTCCGAAGCCGTGGCCGCTGAAACCGGCGGCGAGAATGAAGCCTGGAACGGTGGTGATCTCACCGATTCCCGGCACCCCATCGGGGGTGCTATCCACATAACCGGCCCAGACGGCACTGACATTTGTGTTCCTCAGGGCAGGCAGGAGTTCAAGCGCGCGCGAATGGGTAAGCCGAATTGTTCTTTGGTCGACCTTCGGA
>NZ_LFIO01000622.1 GCF_001187535.1 Rhizobium ecuadorense | reverse complement strand
CGCCGGATGCGGAAACTGCGCAATGTGTGCATCGTGAAGCACACGGCTTCGTCGCCGGCGAGATCGTCGAGGTCGCCCTGTCAGCAGTCGAGGCTTTTCTAGGCCGAATCCATGACCCTGAGTCGGCGCCCGGCCAATCCTCCGCCCAGGTGGATCCCGGCCACCGGGCAATCCTCTTTACCGATATCGTCGGATCGACAGCGATGAC
>NZ_LFIO01000277.1 GCF_001187535.1 Rhizobium ecuadorense | reverse complement strand
ACCCTATCCTGATCGAACCGAATTCACTCAGCGCGCCGGAAGACATGGCGGCCGCCTTGGCTGCGGTGGACTTGTGTCGCGAACTCGGAAACAGCGATGCTTTCACGCCACTGGTGACAGGCGAGGCGGCTCCGGGCGCGCCCGACAGATCAGGGATGATCGACTTTATCCGGCGTTCGGCGGTCACCTACTGGCATCAGTCCTGCAC
>NZ_LFIO01000969.1 GCF_001187535.1 Rhizobium ecuadorense | reverse complement strand
GTTTGACTTCGCGATCCTCCCGGTGAGAGTTACGCAAGGGACTCGCCGGAGGGATTGATGAGATCGAAGTTGCTTGTCGCAGCGCTGTGCGCGCTCGCTTTGGTTGGATGCCAGTCGCAGATGCGGATGTTGGAAAGTGGGGGCGCGCTGCGCGTTGAGAAATCCAGTTCCCCGGGCAGTGACTATGTCGTCTATATCAAGAACAGCG
>NZ_LFIO01001039.1 GCF_001187535.1 Rhizobium ecuadorense | reverse complement strand
AGCCCTTATCGATGCAGACAAAGACGAAGTCGAAGCCCGAGAGCTCGTCAACATTGCCATATGTAACGCGGACCGGGTGGGAAACGATGCCCTTGTGAATACGCGCGTAAACCTGCGTGTAGTAGTTCACCTTGAAAGGGAACTCCTTGAGCAATTCCCTTTCAGGCGAGCCAGGCGACCGGAACAAATTGTGATTAAGAAGCTGATC
>NZ_LFIO01000936.1 GCF_001187535.1 Rhizobium ecuadorense | reverse complement strand
ATATTGGTCGAGTCCCACCGCCCCCCAAGTCCGGTTTCGAGAACGGCCCACTCCACCCTTTCCATGCTGAAGATCAGCAAGGCCGAAACCGTCAGAATATCGAACCAGGGACTTTTACTCGCCCTTTCGCTTTCGCAGGACATAGCTGCTCTCGTACTCCGGCAATTGACCCAAAATGTCATAACTTTCGAATAAGCCTGTTGCACGTA
>NZ_LFIO01001843.1 GCF_001187535.1 Rhizobium ecuadorense | reverse complement strand
CTTTGACCTTGAACTGTTGAGTACCTTCGTCGCCGTCGCCGAGACTAGGAGCTTCACCCAAGCAGCCCCTCGCGTCGGGCGCAGTCAGTCTGCCGTCAGCATGCAGATGCAGCGATTGGAGCAATCCCTTGGGACGCAACTTCTTGTCCGGACGCCAAAGGCAGTCATTCCTAACACGGTCGGCAATGATCTCCTGGCCTATGCGCGCC
>NZ_LFIO01000986.1 GCF_001187535.1 Rhizobium ecuadorense | reverse complement strand
ATGTCGCCAAGCGAGCCGAGGCGGCCAACTTCGCTTTTATGTTCATGGCGGATTCTCCTGCCGCCGCCGTCGGCGATCCAAATGCGCTTGCCCGAATTCCGACCAAGATGAACCGCTTCGAACCCCTTTCGCTGCTCTCGGCTCTGGCGGTCACCACCAACGATCTCGGTCTCGTGGCGACAGTCTCGACAAGCTACTATGAGCCCTAC
>NZ_LFIO01001636.1 GCF_001187535.1 Rhizobium ecuadorense | reverse complement strand
TAAAGAATCCAAACGCAACGGCCTCAGTGACTTTCGGCGAAATTCTCGCCGGCCGACCTCGGTCATCCCAAGCGCGTGGGTATCCATCGCTTAAGGTTTAGGATGATGTTTCGGTGGAATGGCCGGTCGGCCAGGTGGACGGCGCTTGTTCGACGACAGCCTCCAGCATCTCCAGGCTGAACCCGACATACCGCGGCCCCCATCAACCG
>NZ_LFIO01001019.1 GCF_001187535.1 Rhizobium ecuadorense | reverse complement strand
GATCTGCACGCTCGAATGCGCTCGCCACGTCTGGCCGCAAGCGCCGAACCACAAGAACGAAACGCTAAAAAGCTACCTCGGCATCGAGGTCGAGGGCGAGGCGCACCGCGCTGGCTACGATGCCGCCGTCTCTGCCGGCATCTTCCTGCAATTGATCAAGCACCTGACGATCGAAGAGATGCTCGGCCTCTCTGACCCCGGCACTGTGCCGCTCAAGATGCCGTTCGGCGAGCACAGAGGAAAGCGATTTGCCGAGATCCCGGATGGCTATCTGTCCTGGATCCTCAGGTCCGACCTCCGCAAGGGCGTAAAGACGGCCGCTCAGAACGAGATCAACCGTCGAACCGCCGCCAAGGCGTCGGCGCCGACGGTGCGCCCACGCTCAAGCTCCTGGGATCGGGATTTCTGAAAATGCAATTCTCGCCCGTTCAATCCGCCGCCATCGATACCGTCGCCGGGTGGTTCTACTATGCCGCCGCCAAGCGGCCGATATTCCGGATCTTCGGTTTTGCTGGAACTGGAAAGACCACGCTCG
>NZ_LFIO01000947.1 GCF_001187535.1 Rhizobium ecuadorense | reverse complement strand
CCCAGCTCTACGGCCAAGCCGGCCGGTCGATCAGCCGGCCCGTTTCAGCCAACCCAAAGGGCCGGGCATCTTTCCGCCAGGATCAGAGGCGATCGGCTCGGACGTACCAAGGGGTATGCCCTTCGCCAATCGCCTCTGCCCTGACGAAAACCTGCTCCGGCAGAATGCTTCAATCTAACCAGGAAAGGCTCTAACGGCCTTGGGTTCATGCTGGTGCGATGGGGATCAACTCCCACCATACTCTATATAGCACTTCGGAATCCCGAAATTGGCTGCACCTTTGAAATCGCTGCATATTTTCCTGCGGCGACGACGCTGAAAACGCGTCGGATTTCGGAATCCCGAAGCGGGGGGATTTCGGGATTCCGAAGTGGGATTTTTTTCGCCCCGCCGTTTTCTCGCTGAGCAGGATTATCCCATCTCCCGGGTGCTCGCCGTCAGAAAGTCGATGAAGGTGCGGACCTTGGCGGAGAGATATTTGCGGCTCGGATAGACGGCGTAAAGTGTGCTGTTGAAACCGAGTGTGATGGCGGGAAGCACGATTTCCAGGCGGCCGGCTTCGATATCCTGCTCGGCCATCCATGCCGGCAGGAAGGCCAGGCCCATGCCGCGCAGGGCCGCGAGATGCATAATTGTCTCATTGTCGCTGAGCATCACGGTGCGGAAGGTGATCTTGTGTGGTCCGTCAGGACCTTCCAGCGACATGCTTGCCCCGAGGTTGACGCCGGAGTAGCGAAGCAATGCATGGCCGTTGAGTTCGGCGACGTTTTGAGGCCGCCCGGTTCGCGCGAGGTAATCCGGTGAGGCCATGAGACGAAACTGCACATTCGTCAGTGGGCGGGCGACGAGACCGGGATCGAGCCGGTCCTGCGACGTTGCCCGCAGCGCAAGATCGAAACCTTCGTCAACCAGGTTCACCAGCCGGCCGCTGAGATCCAAGTCCAGGCAGACATCGGGGTAGCGCCGGTTATAGGCTGCCAGCATGTCTGTAAAATAGCCGGTTGCCGCCCAAACCGGCGCACTCAATTTCAGGGTACCGCGGGGCGCCACCGTCACATTGCCGATGGCGTCTTCCACCTCGTCCAGCCGTTCGAGCATCTCCCTGGTTTGGTTGAAATAAAGCCGCCCGGTCTCCGTCAGGCTGACATGGCGGCTGGTTCGGTTGAGCAGCCGCGTCCCCAGCCGGTTCTCGAGCTGCATCACATGCTTGCTCGCCATTGCCGGTGAGACGCCAAGGCGATCGGCGGCAGCGGTGAAGCTTTTCAGTTCGGCGACGGTGCAGAACACCCGCAGGCTCGTCAACGTATCCATTGATCATCAACATCCAGGAAATGGTTCTTCAATATCCGCCACATTGATCAATAACAGAGAAAAAATCAAAATCTTCCCATCGAAGTGCCGCCCCCAATGCTCATGGCAATGATGCGAAGGACAATTCCGGTGACAAATTCCAGACTCCCGACCTATTTCGTCAGCCATGGCGGCGGCCCCTGGCCCTATATGACGGGCGAATTCCGCCGCAACTTCGATGTGCTCGAACAGTCGCTGGTCGACATGCGCGCCGAACTCGGTGATGCGCCGAAGGCGATCCTCGTGGTCTCGGGTCACTGGGAAGAGGATGGTTTTGCCATATCGTCGGGGGTCAAGCCGGGCATGGTCTACGATTATTCCGGCTTTCCCGAACACCTCTATCACATCACCTACAATGCCCCCGGTTCGCCCGATCTCGCAAACCGCGTGCGGCATCTGCTGCGGGCGAGCGGCATCGAAGCGGTGCTCGATCCGACCCGCGGTTACGATCACGGCACTTTCAGCATCATGAAGCCGCTCTATCCGGAAGAGAACATCCCCGTTGTGCAGCTTTCGCTGGATGCGGGTTACGATCCGACGCTGCACATCAGCGTCGGCCGGGCACTTGCGCCGTTGCGTGACGAGGGCGTCCTGATCATCGGCAGCGGTCTCAGCTATCACAACCTTTCGGCGATGCGCGGCACGGGCGGATATGAGCCGTCCCGCCGCTTCGACGCCTGGCTTCAGGAAACGCTGGTTCACACGGCCTGCGACAAGCGCACCGAGCGGCTGCTCGAATGGCAGCAGGCGCCGGCCGCGCGGGCGGCGCATCCGCGCGAAGACCATCTCATCCCGCTGATGGTGGTGGTCGGCGCCGCCGAGAACGAAGCCGGCGCCACCACCTATCACCAGAAGGACTTTGCCGGCGGGCTCACCGCATCGAGCTTCCGTTTCGGCCGCGTGCCCTCGACCCCTCAATCACATGGAGATGCGCAATGACCAGCGAAACCTTCAAGCCGATCGTCTACCTCAAGGAAAACTGCCCCTTCTGCCTCAAGGTTCGCCTCTTCCTTCTGGAATCGGGTCTGGCATCGGACGTGGAAAGCCGCGACTTCGTTCCTGGAACCGAGCAGGAGGAGAAGATCCGGGCGGAGCTGTCGCCGCATCTCGACAGAGTGAGCTTTCCTTCGGCACAGCTCGAGCCCGGCCGCTACGTCACCGAATCCGACGATATCATTGCATTTTTCGCAGCGAAGGCCGGCCGCGATCCGGCGGGCATGACGGTTTACCGGAACTATGTCGATGGGGTCTTCGCCATGTCGATGAAGCTCTGGAAAGAAAACCAGGAACTGAAGAAGGTGGCCTCCGCCGCCTGACCTCCCATCAACCTCTTTGGAGAAACTCGATGATCAATACCGGCAAATGGACGCCATACGTGCTCGCACTTCTGCGCATCATGGCGGCCCTACTCTTCCTCGAACATGCCACCATGAAGTTTCTGCAGTTTCCGGGTCCGATTCAAGGCGTACCCTATCCGCTGCCCGCCCTCCTGCTGGTTGCAGGCGCAATCGAGGTGATCACCTCTGCTCTGATGCTCGTCGGATTTCAAACGCGCATCGCCGCATTCATCGCTTCGGGCGAAATGGCTGCCGCCTATTTCATGGGCCACATGCCGTATGGCTTCTGGCCCGCGCTGAACATGGGTGAAGGCGCCATCCTGTTCTGCTTCATCTTTCTCTACATCGCCTTTGCCGGCGGCGGAGCCTGGACGCTCGACAACACGCGTCGTCCCGCCACGGCCTGAGACGGCGCCATCCGGAAATCGCCTATGCCCGGCTGCCGGGCGGCAGTTGGGCATAGGCGCAACGAAACGCTGAAATTCTGGAGACGCCATGAAAGCGGCACTTCTCAAATCCTACGGTGATGTCGACCAGTTCGAAATCGCGGACCTTCCGGCGCCGAAGCCCGGACCGGGCGAAGTCCTGATCAAGATCGAGGCATCCGCCGTCAACCCTTTCGATCTCATTCTCCGCCAGGGCTTCATGGCCCAGTATATCCCGCTTCCGCTGCCGGCGGTGCTCGGCGGTGACGCCGCCGGCACCATCTCGGCCCTCGGCGAAGGCGTGACCGGTTTTGCGGTCGGCGAGCGGGTCGTCGCCGATTTTGCCGCAAACGGCAAAGGCGCCCATGCAGAGTATGGTGTCGTTGCCTCGACATCCATCGCAAGGCTGCCCGCCGCACTCGGCTTCGAGCAGGGCGCCTCGCTGGTCAAGGCAGGTCTTACCGGCCGGCAGACCGTCGAAGCGCTCGGCGTCAAGGCCGGCGACCGGGTTCTGGTTTCCGGCGGCCTCGGCACGGTCGGACGGTCCGCCATCCAATACCTCAAGCAGATCGGCGCCCAGCCGGTTGCCGGCGTCCGGCCCGAGCGCCTGAACGAAGGCCGGGGGCTGGCGGGCGAAGCGCTCGACATCACGGTTGCCGCCGCAAGCCCGAGCTTCAACTATGCGATCAGCACGGCCGGCCCGGTGGCCGGCAACCTCATCGGTCATGTCCGCGACGGTGGCGCGATTGCGAGCATCGTTCCGGTGCCGGAAGGCGCCAATGCCGCAGGCCGCGTTATCGTCCGTGAACTCTACCATCGCACCGACGCGGCCATGCTCGACGCTATTCTGGCGTCCGCCGCCAGCGGTGAGCTGGTGATCCCGATTTCCCACACCTTCACCCTGGAGCAGGTCGGCCTTGCCCAGAACGCGGTTGCGGCAGGTGCTCCCGGGAAGGTCGTTCTCAAACACTGAAAGACAGAGACGCGGCCCCGCGCCGCGTTAACCCCATCGACCGGCATGAGGTTCTTCATGCCGGCCGTCTCGGCCGCTTGTGCAGTTTTTCTGTTCCGCTGCTCCTCAAAGGCGGATTTTTCCCGTCGCCCTTGTCGATTTTCGCATCCTCCAATCGTCATGCCAACGATGTGCTAGAATTCCCTTTGCGGCTTCAGCGCGTCCTTGGGCGCGTCAGAGACGCGCGGCAACAGAAGGAGGACATGTCATGGATAACCAGCATCTGGTCCCCGCAGCCGTGCTTGCGGCAAAGAATGGCGTCCGGTTTCCCAATGAGACCGAGGAATATCGTAGCGCCCGCGACGCGCTGCTCGCCGAAGAGATCGAATTGCGCCGGCACATCGAGCGTGTCGCGAGGCAGCGGCGGGCGCTGCCGCCGGGCGGCGAAGTCAAGAAGGATTATCGCTTCGAAGGCGCCGGCGGGCCGATCTCGCTCACCGAACTCTTCGCGGATAAGCAGACGCTGATCGTCTACAGCTACATGTTCGGCCCCCAGCGCGAGCGCCCGTGCCCGATGTGCACCTCGCTGCTGTCGGCCTGGGACGGCGAAGTGCCCGACATCCAGCAGCGCGCCGCCCTTGCGGTCGTTGCCCGCTCGCCGATCGGAAAGCTGCTCGCCTTCAAGAAGGAGCGCGGCTGGCATCACCTGCCGCTCTATTCCGACCTGACCGATGAATACAGCCGTGATTATCACGCGGTCGGCAGGGACGGCGGCGATGGCGCTGCCTTCAACGTCTTCACGCGGCGCGACGGGACCATCCGCCACTTCTGGAGCCAGGAAATGGGCGACGTCACCTCCGATCCCGGCGAGGACCCGCGCGGCGCGCCCGATCTGATGCCGCTCTGGACCGTGCTGGATTCAACGCCGGAAGGCCGGGCGCCGGACTGGTATCCGAAGCTGTCCTATTGATGGCATATCGCTTCGTCAGCCTGTGGATCGGTTTCTCGACGTTTCGATCCATTCGAGGTTGGCGACTGCGGCCTCCGGCAGCGGTGTCGGATCGACGTCGTAGACATAGCCGGCGAGCATGTCGGCGGCGCGTTCCGCTGCCTTGATCTTCGCCTCGGTTTCCGCAACCGCCTTGCCGATGGCTTCGATGCGAGCGCGGAACATGTGCGCGAGCACATCGCGGCCGGACTGTTTTTCGAGCCGTTCCAGATGCAGGCCGATGCGCGAGGCGTGGCGTTCCAGCTCGCTCTTGCTGAACCGGGCCTTGCGCAGTTCCTCCGAAAGGCTTTCCTGCATGACGGCGACGGGATCGAAACTTCCAGGCACGCGCTCGTCGAGCACTGCGTCGGTGACGAGCTTCTCGATCATGACGAGCGCCTGCAACTCGGCGGCGTCGGCGAGTTCGACGTCATAGCCGGTATCGTCATAAACCTTGCGGCGGACGGGATCGAGAAGCAGCCCATAGGCCTTCTGCAAAGTGTCGAAAGCGTCTGTATCCCCGCCCGAATCGGGGTGGGCGACCTTGGCCAGACGCCGATAGGCGGCCTTCAGCTGCGTCTCGTTCGCATCGCGTTCAACGCCGAGAATATCGTATGGATCCGTCACGCCTGCTCCCTTGCTACCCAACGTGGTGGGCAGTCTAGGTCTTCTTCTGCATCAGAAAGGCGAAGTTTAGACCGAAAGCAGGAATGACGTCCATGGCCCGAAAAAGCAACGGTTCGCGCGAATGCCCGCGCCGTTTTTCGATTGTCCAATTTTTTCAAGCGGTTGCGCTAAGATCAGCCGGTGGCGATCGAAGCAAGATAACAGATTGCCTTGCCATCGATTTCGACTTCGGTTCCCACCGCATCCGTCATCAGCAGCGCATCGCCTGATGCAAGCGTGCCGGTCTCGTCGCCCTGCCGGAACGACAGGCCACCATGGTGGCAGAGAAGCAGGCATGTCGACGACGTCAGCGGTACGATCCTGCCGCCATCGATGTCGATCCGAACCAGCGTGTGGACGAGCCCGTCGCGGCGGGTCATGACGTTGAGATCGGTGATCGCGCCGTCCTGGAGCCTGGCGGCGACCGGGATATCCGCCGGGAAGGCGAGCGGATCGCTCGCCGTCGTCAGCAGCTCGGGCGTTTTGCCTTCGATGTCGAGCGCCATGCCGTTGCCGTCGAGAATCACCAGCGTTCGGTCGATGCCGGGAAAGATCGAGAACGGCCCGTCGGCTGCGACGGTCGCCATGCTGACGCGCCAGTCGAAGCCGGCAAGGCCGGCCTCTTCGGGCGAAACGGCGATCTCCACCGTTTCGCCGCCGCCGTTTTTCCACGGCATGCGCTTGTGATCGGCAGCGCGCAGGATCCTCAACGGTCTCAGTTCCCGAGAATGCCGGGCAGGCGCAGGCCCTTGTCCCGGGCGCAGTCGAGGGCGATGTCGTAGCCGGCATCGGCGTGGCGCATGACGCCGGTCGCCGGGTCGTTCCAGAGCACCCGCTCGAGGCGCTTTGCCGCATCGTCGGTACCATCGGCGCAGATGACGACGCCCGAGTGCTGAGAGAAGCCCATGCCGACGCCGCCGCCGTGATGCAGCGATACCCAGGTGGCGCCCGAGGCGGTGTTGAGCAGGGCGTTCAGCAGCGGCCAGTCGGAGACGGCGTCCGAGCCGTCCTTCATCGCTTCGGTTTCGCGGTTCGGCGAGGCGACGGAACCGGAATCGAGGTGATCGCGGCCGATGACGATCGGAGCCGAAAGCTCGCCGTTCCTGACCATTTCATTGAAGGCCAGAGCCAGGCGGTGACGGTCGCCGAGACCGACCCAGCAAATGCGCGCCGGCAGGCCCTGGAAGGCGATGCGCTCCCTGGCCATGTCGAGCCAGTTGTGCAGGTGGGTATTGCCGGGGGTCAGTTCCCTCACCTTGGCATCGGTCTTGTAGATATCCTCCGGGTCGCCTGAGAGGGCCGCCCAGCGGAAGGGGCCGATGCCGCGGCAGAACAGCGGTCTTATATAGGCCGGCACGAAGCCTGGGAAGGCGAAGGCGTTTTCCAAGCCTTCTTCCTTGGCGACCTGGCGGATATTGTTGCCGTAGTCGAGGGTCGGAATGCCGGCATTCCAGAAAGCGATCATCGCTTCGACATGCTCGCGCATCGAGGCGCGTGCCGCTTTTTCCACCGCCTTGGGATCGCTCTCGCGCTTGGCCTTCCATTCGGCCATCGTCCAGCCCTTCGGCAGGTAGCCGTTGATCGGGTCGTGCGCCGAGGTCTGGTCGGTGACCATGTCGGGGCGGATGCCGCGGCGGACCATTTCCGGCAGGATTTCGGCGGCATTGCCGAGCAGCCCGACGGATTTCGCTTCGCCAGCCTTGGTCCAGCGGTCGATCATCTCCAGCGCCTCGTCGAGCGTCTCGGCCTTGGCGTCGAGATAGCGGGTGCGTAGGCGGAAATCGATCGAGTCCGGATTGCATTCGACGGCGAGGCAGCAGGCGCCGGCCATGACGGCAGCCAGCGGCTGGGCGCCGCCCATGCCGCCGAGGCCGCCGGTCAGGATCCATTTGCCCTTGAGATTGCCGCCGTAGTGCTGGCGGCCGGCCTCGACGAAAGTCTCGTAGGTGCCCTGCACGATGCCTTGCGTGCCGATATAGATCCACGAGCCGGCCGTCATCTGGCCGTACATGGCAAGGCCCTTCTTATCCAGCTCGTTGAAATGATCCCAGGTCGCCCAATGCGGCACCAGGTTGGAATTGGCGATCAGCACCCGCGGCGCATCCTTGTGGGTGCGGAACACGCCGACCGGCTTGCCGGACTGGACGAGCAGCGTTTCTTCTTCCGTCAGCGTCTTCAGCGTCGCGACGATGCGGTCGAAATCCTCCCAGGTGCGGGCGGCGCGGCCGATGCCGCCGTAAACGACGAGCTCGTTCGGATTTTCGGCGACATCGGGGTCGAGATTGTTCATCAGCATGCGCAACGGCGCTTCGGTCATCCAGCTCTTGGCATTGAGATCGTTGCCGCGGGGCGCGCGGATTTCACGGATATTGTGACGTGGATTGGTCATGGCGGTTCCCCTGTCGTTATCGTTTCAGGCCTGGTGCGATCTGTTCGATGCGCACCAGAATGTCTCTGAGATGGACGCGAAGTCGGTCTGCCCTCGCGGTGTCGTAGGCAAAGGGCGGCGTCTCGGTCTTGAGATGCGTCGACTGCGCAAGCTCCATCTGGATCGCATGCACACCGGTCTCCGGCCGGCCATAATGGCGGGTCGTCCAGCCGCCCTTGAAGCGGCCGTTGAGCACGCTGTCATAGCCTTCCGCGGCTTCGACGACGGTCAGCGTCGCCTGCTCGATGGCGCCGTCGCAGGTCTTGCCCATATCGGTGCCGATATTGAAATCCGGCAGCTTGCCTTCGAAGAGGAAGGGAATATGCGAGCGGATCGAGTGGCAATCGTAAAGGATCGCCACGCCGTGGATCGCCCTGACGCGCTCGATCTCGGCGGCAAGGGCGGCGTGATAAGGCGCATGGAAATCCCTGAGCCGCGCCGCGATATCGGCCTCGTCAGGCGCCTTCCCATCCTTCCAGATCGCCTTGCCGTCGAAGTCCGTTTCCGGGACGAGGCCGGTGGTGTTCTGGCCGGGATAGAGGCTGACGCCGGCCGGATCGCGGTTGGCATCGATCACATAGCGGTGGAAGGTGGCACGTACGGTCGTGACGTCATCGAGCAGGCCGTCATAGAGCTGGTGGATGTGCCAGTCGGTATCGGCCAGGATTTGGCCGTTGTCGTTGAGCCGGCCGGCAATCTCCGCCGGCACCTCGGTTCCGGTGTGGGGGAAGGCGAGGATGACGGGGGAGGTGCCCCGACGGAGTTCGACGATGGGAGTGCTCATGGCAAAAACCCCTCCTCAACCCCTCCCCACAAGGGGGAGGGGCTAGAGCCAGCCTTACGTTCTGTGCTCAAGAATGACCGCTGCGAGGGCCACAGGTTAAGCCTCTCCCCCTTGTGGGGAGGGGTTGGGGAGGGGACTTTTTTCATCATCACGATCAGCCCTCCAAAACCGGCAGAATGCCCGATGAAACGGCGGCGTTCAGCGCACCCGTCGCCACCAGCTCAGCCGCGGCGGCGAGGTCGCCCGCCATGTAACGGTCGCTGTCGAGGCTCGGCACCTGGCTGCGGATCGCGGCGATCGCCTTTAGAAGCTCGGGGCTGGTCGACAGCGGCGCGCGCAGTTCGACGCCTTGCGCGGCGGTCAGCGCCTCGATGCCGATGATGCCGAACAGGTTCTCGGTCATCCCGAGCAGACGGCGAGCACCGTGGCAGGCCATGGAGACATGGTCTTCCTGGTTGGCCGAGGTCGGCGTCGAATCGACCGAGGCCGGGTGCGACATCTGCTTGTTCTCCGACATCAGCGCTGCCGAGGTGACCTCGGCGATCATCAGGCCGGAATTCAGGCCCGGCTTCTTGGCGAGGAAGGCCGGCAGGCCGTAGGACAGCACCGGGTCGACCAGCAGCGCGATGCGGCGCTGCGAGATGGCGCCGATCTCGCAGACGGCAAGCGCGATCTGGTCGGCGGCGAAGGCGACGGGTTCGGCGTGGAAATTGCCGCCGGAGACGACGGAATTGTCCGAGAGTACCAGCGGATTGTCGGTGACCGCATTGGCCTCGATTTCGAGCGTGCGGGCGACCGAGCGCAAGAGATCGAGGCAGGCACCGTCGACCTGCGGCTGGCAGCGGATGCAATAGGGATCCTGCACGCGCTCGTCGCCTTCGATATGGCTCTGGCGAATGACCGATCGTTCGAGCAGGGCGCGCAAGGCGGAGGCTGTGTCGATCTGACCCTTATGGCCGCGCAGGGTGTGAATATCCGGATGGAATGGCGCCGAAGAGCCCATGGCGGCATCGGTGGACATGGCGCCGGTGATCAGCGCCGCCTGGGCGGCGCGATGGGCGCGGAAAAGGCCGGCCAGCGCCAGCGCCGTCGAGGTCTGCGTGCCGTTGATCAGCGCCAGGCCCTCCTTGGCGGCGAGCACGACCGGTTTCAGCCCGGCTCTCTTGAGGGCTGCGGCACCAGGCAGACGTTCGCCGGCGAAGAAGGCTTCGGCCTCGCCCATCATCACCGCGGCCATATGGGCGAGCGGCGCCAGATCGCCGGAGGCGCCGACCGAGCCCTTTTCCGGGATCAGCGGGATGACGCCCTTCTCCAGCATGCCTTCGATCAGCCGCACCAGCTCCAGCCGCACGCCGGAGGCGCCGCGCCCGAGCGAGACCAGCTTCAGCGCCATGATCAGCCGGACGATATTTTCCGGCAGCGGCGCGCCGATGCCGCAGCAATGCGACAGGATGAGATTGCGCTGCAGCGTGGCGACGTCGGCGCTGTCGATCTTGATCGAGGCAAGTTTGCCGAAACCGGTATTGATGCCATAGACCGGCGCATTGCCGGCGGCGATCTCGGCGATGCGGGCGGCGGCCTTGGCGATACCGGCATCGAAGGATGGGTCGAGTCTTGCCGGCTCCCCCGTCCAATAGATGATTTCGAGATCCTTGAGCGAGACGGAGCCCGGGTGGAGCGTGATGGTCATCGACCGTTCCTTTCGCCCTTGAAGACGCGTGCGTGAAGTGGGTTGAAGCCGATGCGGTAGACGAGCTCGGCAAGGCTCTCGATATTCCAGACGGCGAGATCGGCGGATTTGCCGGCTTCGAGCGTTCCGGTCTCGCCGATGAGGCCGAGCGCGCGCGCACCTTCGCGGGTGGCGCCGGCGATGCATTCCTCGACGGTGAGGCCGAACAGCGTCGCCGACATGTTCATGGTGAGCAGCATCGAAGTGAGCGGCGAGGTGCCGGGATTGCAATCGGTGGCGATCGCGATCGGCACGCCGGCCCGGCGCAGCGCTTCCACCGGCGGCTTCTGCTTTTCATGGATGGCGTAGAAGGCGCCGGGCAGCAGCACGGCGACGGTGCCGGACGCGGCCAGTGCGGCAACGCCTTCCTCGTCGAGATATTCGAGATGATCGGCGGAAAGCGCGCCATAGGCGGCGGCCAGCTTGGCGCCGCCGAGATTGGAGAGCTGTTCGGCATGCAGCTTGACCGGCAGGCCGAGCGCCTTGGCCTTGTCGAAGACGCGGGCGATCTCGGCTGTCGAAAAGGCGATGCCTTCGCAGAAGCCGTCGACGGCATCGGCAAGGCCGAGATTATACATGTCGTCGAGGCCGGGCAGCACGACATCGTCGAGATAGTCGCTGTTGCGGCCCTTATAGTCGACAGGTGTGGCATGGGCGCCGAGATAGCTGGTGGCGACGCGGACCGGCCTGACATGGCCGAGCAGGCGGGCGCTCTGCAGCATCTTCACTTCGCCGCTTCGGTTCAGCCCGTAGCCGGATTTGATCTCGATTGTCGTCACGCCTTCGGCAAGCAGCGTATCGAGCCGCGGCAGCGCCGCGCTGACGAGTTCCTCGACCGACAGCGCATTGGTCGCCTGCACAGAGGAGACGATGCCGCCGCCGGCCCGCGCAATCTCCTCATAAGTCGCGCCTTCAAGGCGCATTTCGAACTCGCGGGCGCGATTGCCGCCGTGAACGATATGGGTGTGGCAATCGACGAGGCCTGGAGTGACCCAGCGGCCTTCGAGGTCGACGATGTCGGAATGTTCGATGGCGGAGGCCGGCAGGTCGCTTTCGGCGCCTGAAAAGGCGATGCGGCCGTTTTCGATCAGAACGGCGCCCTTCTCGACGATGCCGAGCCCTTCCTTCTCAGGCGCGAGCGTCGCCAGGCGCGCATTGCGCCACAGTGCCGGCCTGACCTCGGCGGATGCGGTGCCTTCTGAAAAATTGTTCCCGGTCATCAGCTTTGCGCCTTTCCTTATGCCGAAACATGTATATACATAATAAGCAGGTGACAAGAGAAATTTTGCGCGCTCTTCTGGAAAAGAAAGATCGGCGGCGCGGCAGAAGGGGAGAAAAGGCCATGACCATACTTCACGCAGGCACTGCTCTGACGCCGCAAGGCTGGCAGAAGGATGTGCGGCTGACGCTCGAAGCCGGGCGTATCGCCCGGGTCGAGGTGGGCGTTGCCGCCGCGCCCGGCGATGAACGCCACGCCCTGATCGTTCCGGCCATGGGCAACCTGCACAGCCATGCCTTCCAGCGGGCAATGGCCGGTCTTGCCGAAGTGCGCGGTCCGGCAAACGACAGCTTCTGGAGCTGGCGCACGGTCATGTACAAATTCGCTTTGGCGATGACGCCTGAACATGTCGAGGCGGTCGCCGCCAAGCTTTATGCGGAAATGCTGGAGGCAGGTTTTTCCCGCGTCGGCGAGTTCCACTATCTCCATCACGACAGGGACGGCGGCGCTTATGCCAATATCGCCGAGCTTGCCGAACGTATCGGCGCGGCGAGCCAGGAGACCGGCATCGGCCTGACCTTGCTGCCCGTCTTTTATGCCCATTCCGGCTTCGGCGGCGCTCAGCCGATCGACGGCCAGCGGCGTTTCATCAATTCGCTCGAAAGCTTCGAAAGGCTGATGGAGGGATGCCGTGGAGTGACCGGCCGGCTCGACGGCGCCGAACTCGGGCTGGCGCCGCACAGCCTGCGCGCCGCAACCCCGGAGGAACTGGATAGGGTCGTGCCGATGGCGGGCGACGGCCCGATCCATATCCATGTCGCCGAGCAGGTGAAGGAGGTCGAGGACTGCGTCGCCTGGTCGGGCGCGCGGCCGGTGCAATGGCTGCTCGATCATATGCCGGTGGATGAGCGCTGGTGCCTGATCCATGCAACGCACATGACCGAGGACGAGACGCGGCGGATGGCCAAAAGCGGCGCGATCGCCGGCCTCTGCCCGATCACCGAAGCCAATCTCGGCGACGGCGCCTTTGCCGCGCCGCTTTTCCTCGAAGAGGGCGGACGATATGGCATCGGTTCGGATTCCAACGTGCTGATCTCCGTACCGGAGGAGCTGCGCCAGCTCGAATATTCGCAGCGCCTGGCGCTGCGTGCCCGCAATGTCGTCGCAGCCCCCGGCGGATCGACGGCGCTTTGCCTGTTCAACCAGGCGCTTGCCGGCGGCGGTGCGGCGCTCAAAGCCCCAGCCGGCCTTGCCGAGGGCCATTCCGCCGATCTCGTTTCGCTCGATATGTCAGCCGTTCCCTATCTCTCCGGCGATCAGATCCTCGATCATTGGCTGTTTGCCGGCGGCGTTTCCGTCGATTGCGTCTGGGCGCGTGGCCGCAAGCAGGTGGCGGACGGCCGTCATCTCAAGCGCGATGCCATCGACCGGCGTTTCCTCGCCGCGATGGGGGAATTGCTGGCTGCCTGAAAAAGCGCTTTTCATGAGCGGGGCATTCGGACTAGATCGGGAAACCAATCGGAACGTGGCGATGAATCAGAGCAGGGATCCCACCTTGCACCAGCGCATCCTCGGCGAGATCGAGGGCCGTATCGTCTCGGGCGAATGGCCGCCGGGGCACCGTATTCCCTTCGAAGTCGATCTCGCCACGCAGTATGACGTCTCGCGCATGACGGTGAACAAGGTGCTGACCCAGCTCGCCAAGGCCGGACTCATCGAGCGTCGCAAGAAATCCGGCAGCTTCGTCACCCAGCCGCAGGCGCAATCGGCGGTTCTGGAGATCCACGACATCAAGGCCGAGGTGCAGTCGCTGAGCCTGCCCTATTCCTATACCGTCGCGAAGAAGGCGAGCCGCAAGGCCAAGGCGGAGGATAGCCGCCGGCTGGAACTGCCGGTGGCGTCCTCGGTCGTCGAGGTCGTCTGCATCCACAATGCCGGCGCACGGCCCTTCTGCCTGGAGGAGCGGCTGATCAGCCTGGCGACCGTGCCTGAGGCCGCCGATGCCGATTTCCTGACGATGGCGCCGGGACCGTGGCTGCTCAACCAGGTGCCATGGAGCACCGCCGAACACCGGATCCACGCCGTCTCCGCCGGTGCCGAGGTCGCCGCCGCACTCGATATCGCCCGCAACACTGCCTGTCTGGTGGTCGAACGCCGCACCTGGAGCGGCGCCGGCCCGGTGACGCATGTGCGCTTCACTTATCCCGGCGATCGTCACGCGCTGGTGGCGCGTTTCACGCCGGCATCGCAATAATCCCATGTTCCATATACAACATGGCGGCTGTTTTCATTCCTCGAACATCTTGCCGCTGCGCGCTTCGAGCCGGTAGCGATAGCCGGGATAGACGAGGCGGGCTGTGGAGACCACCTGTTTTGCCGACCATGTGCGCCGGCGGATCGTCAGGCATGGTTCGGTCTTCAGGATAGTCAGGAGTTTGCATTCCCAGGCCTGCGGCATCGCCGCCTCGACGACGTGTTCGGAGCCGCTGAGCGGGGCGGCGGCCGTCAGATAAGCGTTCGGCGTCAGGGTGGTGAAATCCTGATCGAGATATTCGGGCGCGGCCTCCGGATGGACGAAACGGTCCTCGATCTGCACCGGAACGCCGTTTTCGCTATGCACGATCAGCGAATGGAAGACCGCCGCGCCGATTGCCAGTTCGAGCGCGTCGGCGATCTCAGGAGAGGCCGTTTCCTGGGCAAGAACGACGACGGAGGCCTCGTGGGCATGGCCGCGTTCGGCGATTTCCTCGGCGATGTTGCGCACCTCGAACAGCGCCGAATAGCCCTTGCGCTCGGCGACGAAGGAGCCGACACCCTGGATGCGGACGAGCTCGCCTTCATTGGCAAGTTCGCGCAGTGCCCGGTTGGCGGTCATCTTGCTGACGCCGAGTTCGACGACCAGCTCGTTTTCCGACGGCACGCGGTATTTCGGCGGCCATTCGCCGCTGTGGATGCGGTCGAGGATCACCTGCTTGACGCTGGCGTAAAGCGGCGTGCTATCATTTTCCGCCAGCTCGCGCTTCATCTCCCCGGAACGCTTCATTGCCTATTCCTTTTGCACGAATGGAATTCGCCACATAAACCGACTTTCCTCTTGCATATCACAAAATATCTCATATGGTACCATATACAACCTCCCAATCGGTCCTGGACACAGAAATAGGACGGAAAGGGCAAGCCGGCGAAGATCGGCGTGGCGCCGCAAGGTCTGTTTCAACTCCAGAGGAGAATTCATCAATGAAATTCAGCACAATCCTGTTTTGCGGCGTCGCCGCTCTTTCCGCCTTTGCCGCTCCCGCCTTCGCCAAGGACTGGACGAAGGCGACCATCACGCTCGAAGGCGCCTATGCGCCGTGGAACCTGACCAATGCCGACGGCACGCTCGGCGGCTTCGAGCCGGAGCTTGCCAAGGTGCTGTGCGAACGCGCCAAGATCGAATGCACGCTGGTTGCTTCCGATTGGGACGGCATGATCCCGGCGCTCAATGCCGGCAAGTTCGACGTCATCATGGATGCGCTGTCGATCACCGAGGAGCGCAAGCAGGTCATCGACTTCACCATTCCCTATGCTGCGACGCCCGCCGCCTTCGCCACCGCCAAGGACAGCCCGCTGGCGAAAGCCGCCGGCACCGGCGGCACGATCAAGATGACGCCCGGCCAGACCGGCGTGAAGGAGATCGAGGCGCTGAAGGCTGCCTTCAAGGGCAAGACGATCGGCATCCAGGCGGCGACCGTCTACGCCAAGTTCGTCTATGACAATTTCGGCGATATCGCCGAGATCCGCGAATACAAGACCGGTGCCGACCGCGACCTCGACCTGCAGAATGGCCGCATCGACCTCGGCTTCGACGACGCCGTCTATTTCGCCAATGCCTTCAAGAGCGCCAACGACACGCTCGACTTCACCGGTCCGGAGATCGTCGGTTCGATCTGGGGCGAGGGCGAAGGTCTCGGCGTCCGCAAGGCCGATACGGATCTGCGCGACAAGTTCAACGAGGCGATCAAGTCGACGCTTGCCGACGGCACCGTCAAGAACCTCTCGATGAAGTGGTTCAAGGTCGACGTCAGCCCGCAGCAGTAAGCGCTTCGGCCTTTTGGCCGCAGGCGCCGGTCTCCGGCTTTGTCGCCGGAGACCGCGTGTTATTCTCGATCCATAAAACACTGCCACGGACGGGGAACGGACGATATGGCAAGCTTGGAACTGCTTGGCTTCGGCTCGACGGGATGGGGCGCGCTGCTCATTCTCGCCGCCTTGATGACGCTGGCCGTCACCGCGACGGCGCTGGCGATCGGCGCGGTGCTGGGTGCGCTCGTCGCGGGCGCGAAGCTCTCCGGCAACCCCTTCCTCGTCGCGCTGGGGAACGTCTATACAACAGTGTTTCGCGGCGTTCCGGAACTGCTGATCATCTATCTCATCTATTTCGGCGGCTCCTCGGCCGTCACCTCGATCGGCAAGGCGATGGGTTACGAAGGCTTTCTCGGCCTGCCTTCCTTTGCCGCCGGCGCGCTTGCCGTCGGCATCATCTCCGGCTCCTATCAGGCGGAGGTGTTCCGCGGCGCCTTCCTCGCCATCTCCAAGGGTGAGCTGGAAGCGGCCTCGGCGATCGGCATGCATCGCGGCCTGCGCTTTCGCCGGATCATCATGCCGCAGGTGCTGCGGCTCGCCATTCCCGGCCTCGGCAATGTCTGGCAGCTCAGCCTCAAGGATTCCGCACTGATCTCCGTCACCGGCCTTGCCGAACTGATGCGCACCAGCCAGGTCGCGGCCGGCTCGACGCGGCAATATTTTCTGTTCTTCATCGCCGGCGGCTGCCTCTATCTGATCCTGACCAGCCTTTCCGACCGCATCTTCAACGGCGCCGAACGCCGCGCCAATCGCAGCATGCCGGCATCCGCCATGGGCCAGGCGTAAGGAGGCGATGATGGACTTCACCTTTCTCGCTTCGACCATGGTGACGCTGCTCAAGGCGGTGCCGACGACGCTGATCCTGTTTTCTCTGTCGATCTTCTTCGGCGGCCTGCTGGCGCTGGTCATCGTCTCGATGCGCGTCAGCGGCAACCCTCTGCTTATGGGCTTCGCCAAGGGCTATATCTTTGTCTTCCGCGGCTCGCCGCTGCTGATCCAGATGTTCCTGGTGTTCTACGGCCTCGGCCAGTTCGGCGTCATCCGCTATTCTTTCCTCTGGCCGTTCCTGCGCGAGCCGATGGTCTGCGCCGTGCTGTCGCTGGCGCTCTGCACGGCCGGTTACACGGCGGAGATCTTCCGCGGCGGCATCCGCGCCGTTTCGCCGAAGGAAATCGAGGCGGCCCGCTCGATCGGCATGTCCGGCTTCCTGCTGGTGCGCCGCATCCTGGCGCCGATCGCCTTCCGCCACGCGCTGCCGGCCTATTCCACCGAGATCGTGCTGATGATGAAGTCGACGGCGCTCGCAAGCCTCGTCACCGTCTGGGAGGTCACCGGCGTCGCCCAGCGGCTGATCTCGCAGACCTACCGCACGATGGAAGTCTTCCTCTGCGCGGCGATCATCTATCTCGTTCTCAACTTCATCATCCTGCAGGGCATGGCCCTGCTCGAATATTCGCTGTCCCGACACCGCCGCGCGGCCCCGCAGCCGCTGAAGGCATAAGCGATTTGACCTGATTGGAGCAACCATGCCAGGCGTAACCCGACTTTCGGTCCGCAATATCCGCAAGAGCTTCGGCACGCACGAGGTGCTGCGCGGCATTTCCCTCGATGCCGAGGACGGCGATGTGATTTCGCTGCTCGGCGCCTCCGGCTCCGGCAAATCGACCTTTCTGCGCTGCATCAACATGCTCGAGACCGCAAGCGACGGCGAGATCTGGGTCGATGGCGAGCACATCGAGATGGTGCACAAGAACGGCCGCAGCAAACCGGCCAGCCAGAAGCAGGTCGATCATATAAGATCCGAACTCGGCATGGTGTTCCAGTCCTTCAATCTCTGGTCCCATATGACGATCCTGCAGAACGTCATCGAAGGCCCGATCCATGTGCTGAAGCGGCCGCGCGCCGACTGCATCGCCGAGGCCGAAGCGTTGCTCGAAAAGGTCGGCATCGCCGACAAGCGCCATGCCTATCCCGCCCATCTTTCCGGTGGCCAGCAGCAGCGCGCCGCAATCGCCCGCGCCCTGGCGATGAAGCCGAAGGTGATGCTCTTCGACGAGCCGACCTCGGCGCTCGATCCGGAACTCGTCGGCGAGGTGCTGCGCGTCATGCGCGCGCTTGCCGAAGAGGGCATGACCATGCTCGTCGTCACCCATGAGATGAGCTTTGCCCGCAACGTCTCCAACCGCGTCGTCTTCATGCGCGAGGGACTGATCGAAAGCAGCGGCAAGCCGGACGAGATGTTCACCGGCGGCGCCACACCCGCCTTCCGCCAGTTCATCGGCCATTTCGGAAGCGGCCAATGACCATCACCATCGATAAAGTGCTGACCTGGCGCGACGTCGCGCGCGTCGGGGCAGGAGAGGCGCTTGCGCTGTCGCCGGCCGCCTGGGCGCGGGTCGAGCAGGCAAGCCGCATCGTCGCCAGCATCGTCGAGTCGGGCGTGCGCGCCTATGGCGTCAATACCGGTGTCGGGGCGCTGGCCGATACGGTCGTCGATCGCGCCTCGCAGAGCCTGTTGTCGCGCAGCATCGTGCTCAGCCACGCCTGCGGCGTCGGCCCGTTACTCGATGCCCGCGCGGTGCGCGCCATCATCGCCGCGCAGATCGCCAATTTCGCCCATGGCCATTCCGGCGTGCGGCGCGAGATCGTCGAGCATCTTACAGCCCTGTTGGCGCATGATTGCATTCCCGATGTGCCGTCGAAGGGCTCGGCGGGCTACCTCACCCATAATGCCCATACGGCGCTCGTGTTGATCGGCGAAGGCAGCGCCACGTTGGGCGGCCAACGCCTGAGCGGCGGCGAGGCGCTGGCCGCGATCGGCTTCGAACCGCTGGTGCTTGGCGCCAAGGAGGGGCTTAGCCTCGTCAACGGTACGGCCTGCGCCACCGGTTTGACCGCCACCGCACTTTTGCGCGCCGAACGGCTGCTCGACTGGGCCGATGCGGTCGCGGCGCTGACGCTGGAGGCAGCAGGCTGCCAGATCGCCGCTTTCGATTCGGCGGTGCTGGCGCTGCGCCCATCGGCGGGGATCGAAAAGGTGGGAGCGACGCTGCGTGCCCGGCTTCAGGGTAGTGGCCTTGTCGCTGCCGCCTTCAGCCGGCGCACCCAGGATGCGTTGAGCTTGCGTTCGGTGCCGCATGCGCATGGCGCGGCGTGGGATGTCTTCGACAATTCCGCCCGCATCGCCGATCAGGAGCTTGCCTCGGTGACGGACAATCCGGCCGTCTCAGGCACGCCGGAGCAGCCGATCGTCTCCTCCGAGGCGCATGCGGTGGCGCCGGCGCTCGGACAGGCGGCCGATAGCCTCGCCATCGCGCTGGCGCAGATCGGCGCGATCAGCGAGCGGCGCATGGACCGGCTGGTCAATCCGCTGGTGAGCGGCCTGCCGCCGTTTCTGGCGAGCGATGCCGGCAGCCATTCCGGCTTGATGATCGCCCAATATACCGCCGCAGCCCTCAGCAACGACAACCGCCGGCTTGCCGCACCGGCGGCCCTGGACGGCGGCCTGACCTCCGGCCTGCAGGAAGATTTCCTTGCCCATCCGACGGCGGCCGCCGGCAAGCTGCTCGCCGTCATCGACAATGCCGAATATATCCTGGCGATCGAGCTGATGGCCGCTGCCCAGGCGCATGATTTCCTGGCGGCGACCGCGCCGCGGGCGGCGGGCACGGATGTCGTCTACCAGGCCGTGCGGCAGCGTGTCTCTCATTACGGCGACGAGCGGCCGCTCAATCGCGATATAGAGGCCGTGCGCAGCCTGATCCGCGAGATCGCGCCGCCGGCTGTCTAAGCGAGTCGTCAGAACGGCTTGCTTGACGCCGAATCCTGCTTGGTCTTTTCGCCGGCCTCGAGGCGCTTGAGGCACTGGGCGAAGGTGGGGTAGAGCTGGTCCACCCGTGACAGCGGCAGCGTCCAGTCGCCTTCGTCGCCGGCAAAGGTCAACTGCACGTCAGGCGTTCCGGCAAAGGAATTCTTGATGAGCTTCTTCAGGCCGCCACTTCCCTTGCTGCCCACGGGCCAGAGGCGAAGCGTGTTCTTGTCGAAGAATTCGGCGGCGACCACTTTCGTCGCATTGCGATCGGTCAGCGTCACCTCGGTCTTGGTGGCGGCCGGAATGTCCCATGTGGTCTTGGTGACCAGCCAGAAGGTCTCGGTGGCGCTCTGGCGGAATTCCATGGTTTTGCCGAGCTCGCTGTTCCACAGCAGCCGGCAATAGGCAGGCTGCTCGCTGGCAAAGCCGACCGACCATTGTCTCGCCCCGCCCATCCATTCGGTCTCGCCGAGCGCCGCGACCGGCTGCAGGACGGCTGCCATCAAAACCATCGTGGTCAGAATTTTCATCGCCGAAACCATCTCCAGGACAATCGGCTCCAGCCATAGCAAAAGAAGGTTGAGCTTTTGCTACCGGGCGTTCCGGTTGGCTTCAGCATGTCTCCAAATGCCGCAAGGGCTTGAATTTGCGGCTCGCCTTGCCGATCTGGCGAGGAATGACATGATGTGAAGGGAGTTCGATGGCGGCATGAGCGAGGTTCAACGACGCGGATTTTTGGCGAGGCTCACCGCATATGAGCCGCTGACGCTGATCATGCTGGCATCGGTCGCCGGCGGGCTGTTCGTGCTGCAGCGGCTGACGAGCGAGGTGCTCGAAGGCGAGACATTCCGTTTCGACGAAACGATCCTGCTGGCGCTGCGGCGGCCGGGCGAGCTTGGCGTGCCGATCGGCCCTGGTTGGCTGACGCATGCCGTCAGCGATATCACCAGCCTCGGCGGCGTCACCGTTCTCTCGCTGATGACGGTCCTCGTCACCATCTATCTGTTGCTCGACCGGCGCTGGCCGATCGCGCTCTTCCTCTTCTCCTCGGTATTGACCGGCTGGCTGGCGAGCGCGACGCTGAAGATCCTCGTCGCCCGGCCGCGCCCCGATATCGTGCCGCATCTGGTCGAGGTCAGCGATCTCAGCTTTCCCTCCGGCCACGCCATGGTCTCGGCGGTGACCTATCTGACGCTCGGCGCGCTGCTGGCCCGGACACAGCGTTACCCCTCGACGCGGATCTTCGTCATGGGGGCCGGGGTTTTCCTGGCCGTCATCATCGGTTTGAGCCGGATCTATCTCGGCGTCCATTACCCGACGGATGTCTTCGCCGGATGGTGCGCCGGGGCGCTCTGGGCACTCGGCTGCTGGCTGATCTCGAAACGCTTCATTCCGAGCCGCGCCCCTGACGATGCGGCCGAAGCCGAAAACGGCGGCGGCAGACAGCGCGATCTCTAGGCCAGGCGGCTCACTCTCATGTTTGTGGCGCCGCATCCCTGCGGCGCCACAAAAGACCGATTAGGTGCGCGGCTTCAGATTTTCCGGGTCGTAGATCGGCTTGTAGCCGACGCCGACAACCTCGACCGGATAGGTCTCGGCAAAGTATTCGACATTCAGCTTGCGACCGACCTGGCAGTGCGACCAGGGCAGGTAGGCGAGCGCAATGTTCTTGCCGACCGTGGGGCCGTAGGCGATCGAGGTCGTGTAGGAGCGGCGGCCGAGCTCGTCGACCAGGACCTCTCCGGTGGCGGGATCGACGACCGGCAGGTTGCCGAGCGGATAACGCTTCACGCCCGATTTATCCGTATTCTCCGTCATCACAAGTGTGCAGAGCATGGCCGGCTGGTGTTCACGCGCCTTGTATTCCAGATGCTTGGCCTTGCCGCGGAAATCGGCTTCCTTGACCTTCGGACGGGCGAGATCGGCTTCGATCAGATTGTACTGGGTCAGGAGGTCGGCGTTCTGCAGGCGCAGGCTCTTTTCCATGCGGCGCGAGTTTGCATAGGTCTCGACGCCGAAGGCCATCACGCCGGTGGCGCGCAGCGCATCCCAGACGGCGAGGCCGTCTTCGTACTTCATGTGCAGTTCCCAGCCCTGCTCGCCGACATAGGAGATGCGGAAGGCGGTGACGGACTTGCCGGCGATTTCGATCGGCTTGATCGCCGCAAAGGCGAAGTTTTCCTGATCGAGCCCGGCCGGATCGGCCACGGCCTTTTTCAGCGTGTCGCGGGCGTTCGGACCCCAGATGCCGATCGTCACGAATTTCTCCGAGACGTCGGTGATAGTCACGTCGAGGCCGCGGTCTTCGGCGACCCGCTTCATATAGTACAGGTCGCGCGGGCCGGCGTCGGCGCCGTTGACGAGACGGCAGCGGTCGGCCATGCGGAAGACGGTGAAGTCGGCGCGGACCATGCCTTCATCGTCGAGGAAGTGGGTGTAGACGCCCTTGCCGATGTTGGCATCGCCGCCGACCTTGGCGGCGCACAGCCATTCCATCAGCTCGACATGATCGGGCCCCTCGATATCGACCATGTGGAAGTGGCTGAGATTGACGATGCCGCAATCCTCGCTCATCGCCAGGTGCTCGGCATTCGAGACGCGCCAGAAATGGCGGCTGTCCCATTCGTTCTCACGGGCCGGGACGCGGTCGGCATATTTCTGCAGAAGGTGCTCGTTGGCGGCGTAGCCGTGCGCACGCTCCCAGCCGCCCAGCTCCATGAAGTAGCCGCCCAGCTCCTTTTCGCGCTCGTAGAAGGGCGAGCGCTTGGCATTGCGGCCGGATACATAGGGTTCGCGGGTGTGAACAGCCGGGAAATAGATCTTCTGGGCGGCCTCGTAGCAGCGGCCCTCGATGAACTCTTCCGTCAGCTGATGCGGATAGAAGCGGGCGTAGTCGATGCTGTTGTGATCGATTTCGGTGCGGCCGTCGGTCATCCAGTCGGCGATCAGCTTGCCGTAGCCCGGGCCGTCCTTGACCCAGATGGCAACGCAATACCAGAGACCCCTGACCTTCTGGCTCTCGCCGCAGGATGCGCCGCCGCTGGCGGAAACCTGCAGCAGGCCGTTGAAGGAGTGGCCTTCGTTGTAGCCGAGTTCGCCGAGGATCGGCGTCAGTTCCATGGCGCGCTCAAGCGGCTCGATGATCTGTTCCATCTCGAGGTCACGCTGCGAGGGCGAAAGGCGCGCTTCGTGTTTTTCGAGAATATCGCGCGGATGGCACATGCGCGGATTGTTGGCTTCGTAATAGCCCCACTCGATCTGGCCACCTTCCGTCGTCGCGGGGTCGCCGGTATCGCGCATATAGGCGGAGTTGCCCTGGTCGCGCAGCAGCGGGAACCCGATTTCCTTGCCGGTGCCTTCGAACTCGTTATAGGGGCCGAAGAAGGTGAGCGGGTGATCGACCGGCATGACCGGCAGGTCTTCGCCGACCATCTCGGCGATCAGGCGGCCCCAGAGGCCGGCGCAGACGATGACGTGGTCGGCCATGATCGTGCCGCGATGGGTGACGACGCCCTTGATGCGGCCGCCTTCGACGATCAGCGACTTGGCCGGCGTGTTGCCGAACACCTGCAGCTTGCCGGCCTTTTCGGCGGCATCGACCAGCTTGCCGGCAACGGTCTGCGAGCGCGGAATGACCAGGCCGGCATCCGGATCGTAAAGACCGCCCATCACCTGATCTTCCTCGATCAGCGGGAACTTCTCCTTGATCTCGGACGGGCTGACATAATGGGCGCGGGTGCCGAAAGCCCGGGCCGAGGAGAGCTTGCGCTTGATTTCCTCCATCCAGGCATCGTCGCCGGTGCGCGCCACTTCGAGGCCGCCGATGCGGGCGTAGTGGCCCATCTTCTCATAGAAATCGATCGAATATTGCGTCGTCCAGACCGACAGATAGTCGTGGCTGGTGGTGTAACAGAAGTCCGAGGCATGGGCTGTCGAGCCGATATCGGTCGGGATGCCCGACTTGTCGATGCCGACAATATCGTCCCATCCGCGCTCGACGAGATGATGCGCGATGGAGGCGCCGACGATACCGCCGAGGCCGATGATGACGACCTTTGCCTTTTCCGGAAATGCTGCCACGTGCTGTTCCTTCTACTGATCGGACGAACTAAAATTTTGCCAGCCGCCCTCGACTTGCGACAGGGGCATTATGCATCAGGCGGATGATCGCCATTGGTCCTACGCCGCCGAGGACCGGCGTGATTGCGCCAGCGGGGCTTGCCAGGCGCCCCGGGATCACGGCGCCGAAATCGCCTGGAGCCGGTCGATATCCACCAGCACGATGTCGTCGGAAACCGGCTCGCGATTGTGCAGGCGGAACCATTCCACCGCTTCGCGCACACGCTCTCCATGCGGGCCTGGATAGGCGCCGAGGCCGAGGACCCATTCGCGCACGGTCTCGCGCTCGATTCGCCCGGCCCGGTATCGATCGCAGACGGTTTTCGCCGAGGCGACGAGATCATTGATGCTTTTCACGACGATTCCTCAGTGAACGGACGGCTCTTCATCGTCGAGAAAGGATCGAATGCCATCGCGCGCGACAGTGGCGAGGAATTCGTCGAACGCTTCCCGGTCGGTGGCAAAGGGCTCGTCCCAACGGATCAGATCCTCGCCTTGCGTGACGACTTCCATCGTCCAGTCTTCATTGCTGCCGGAGGTGCGGAAGATATCGACGAGCACGGTGATCCCGTCATCGCTGAATTCTCCGGCCAGTTCCGAGTGTTCGAGCTTCTGCTTCTTCGTCATCATTCAGCCACCCGCGCCGGGCGGCGCGTCGTTTTCGAGATATTCTTCATATTGAACCGTTTCGGTCTCGTTGGTGTCGATCGAATTTGTCCGTTTGGCAAGGCGCACACCGGCCCCTCCACCGTTTTCCGGGATGAAAACGACGCCGCCTGCTTCGAGCGCCTGCTTCATATCCTGAAGGGTTCGGTCATAGGGCGAGCGTTTGCCGGCCTCGAAATTGGCGATCGTCGCCTTGGCGACGTTTGCGGCCGAGGAGAGATCGTCCTGCGACCAGGCCAGCAGGGCGCGCGCGGCGCGGCATTGGGCGGGGGATAGAGACATAAGGATAACCCTACATCAAAAGTGTGATTCTGCCTCGGGGAGATTTCCGGACCAGGCGTTGATGCAAACACCGCCAGGCGCTTACGGCGGTCCTGATACGGTTTCCTGCATAGGTTGATAACTCCTACAGGTACGTGATGCGGGCTGAAATCTTCTGGAATCTTTCGACCCTTCATATCCTACTTTCAGCCGCTGAAAGGGAAGGTTGATTGACGGAATATTATTAAAGCCTAATTTTGCAGTCCCTTAATCACGCACTCGGGAGGAAACAATGCGTGAGCCGGATATGCAGAAACTCGATGCACTCGTCGGCCGGCTGGTCGGCGATGTCGGCGCCGCCATGTCGGGCGCCCTGGTCGTGCTGGGCGACAAGGTCGGAATTTTCAAGGCGATGGCCGATGGCACGCCGATGAACGTCCAGCAGCTTTCGCAAAAAACCGGGGTGAAGGAGCGTTACCTCCGGGAATGGCTGAGCGCCCAGGCAGCGGCCGAGTATATCAGCTATGACGAAAAGACCGATCGTTTCAGCCTGACGGCGGAGCAGGCGATGGTCTTTGCCGAGGAAAACAGCCCGGCCTTTTTCGTCGGCGCCTTCGAGGTCGTGCAATCGATGTGGATGGATGAGCCGAAGGTCACTGATGCCTTCCGCACCGGCAAGGGTCTCGGCTGGCACGAGCACAGCACCTGCCTGTTCCGGGGAACCGAGCGGTTCTTCCGTCCTGGCTATAACAGCCATCTCGTCGCCGAATGGATACCGGCCCTGGCCGGGATGGAAGACAAGCTCAAGGCCGGCGCCAAAGTCGCCGATGTCGGCTGCGGCCATGGCGCCTCGACCATTCTGATGGCGCAGGCCTATCCGGCCTCGCGCTTTACCGGCTTCGATTATCACGGCCCGTCGATCGAAAAGGCCAAGGCGGCTGCGAAAGAGGCAGGTGTCGGCGACCGTGTGACCTTCGAGCAGAGCCGGGCGGCGGAATTTCCCGGCCGCGGTTATGACATGGTCGCCATGTTCGACTGCCTGCACGACATGGGCGATCCGGTCGGCGCCGGCCAGCATGTCAGGGAAACGCTCGGGCCGAACGGCACCTGGCTGATCGTCGAGCCCTTTGCCCATGACCATCTCAAGGACAATCTCAACCCCGTCGGCCGCGTCTATTACGGCGCCTCGACGATGATCTGCACGCCGGCATCGCTCTCGCAGGAGGTGGGGCTCGGGCTCGGCGCCCAGGCGGGCGAAATGAAGCTGCGAAAGGTGGCGCTCGACGCCGGCTTCACGCATTTCCGCCGCGCCACGGAAACCCCGTTCAACATGGTGTTCGAGGTGCGGGCCTGAAGGAACTGTGTCCTATCTGAGCTTGCCGATGCTGGCATACATGCCGGTGGTGCGGAATTCCGTCGGGTTGGTGCCGTAGACCCGGCGGAAGACCTTGGAGAAATAGTTCGGATCCTCGAAGCCGCACATGATGGCGACTTCCTTGACCGGCAGAAAATCCGCCTTGGTCAAAAGCTTGGCGGCGCGCTGCAGCCGCTGCTGCAGCACGAATTCGGCCGGCGGCATGCCCTCGCTCTCGGCGAAGCTGCGCGAGAAATGCGCGCGGCTGAGGCCGACGATGCCGGCAAGGTCGCTGACCGGCAGCGGTTTTTCCAGATTGGCGTTGATATGGTCGATCACCGGCTGCATCAGGCTGAGCTCGGCGGCAAAGGCCGGCGAGCCGAAGACGTCGTCATAAAGCGCCATCGCCGCTTCATAGGCAATCGCCGAGGCAGCCCCCGGCGAGGTCGCGCCGGTGACGAGGCGCAGGCTGCAATCGGCGAGATGATCGATGGTCGAGGGCTGCAGCTTCAGCACCGGGCCGGCGGTCGACAACACCAGCTGGTGGATGCGCAGCGTTTCCTCGCCATTCATCGAAATCCAGAAATACTCCCAGCGGTCGCCTTTCTCCAGCCAGTAGCGATGATTGTGCGGGACGAGCACCAGCAGCGTGTCGCCGCCCTGCAGACGATAATTGCGGTTCTGGTAGCGCAGCCGGCCGGTGCCGCTGATCGTGTGCTGCAGCACGGTGAAGGGCGTCTGGCCGCGCCTGCGGCCATCCCAGTCATAGGGTTCGTTCTCGCGCACTTCATAGCCGGAGCTGGTCGGCATGGCATGCAAACGCTGCCGGCCGCGGGGCAGCGAAACCGTCCTCATCGACTGTCCGTTGGCAATCAAATTCTGCAGCACAAAATTACCCCTGAAAGCATAATCCTTCTCTGGTCGCCCCGCTGAATTCGGGCATAATCCCGCTCGACAAACAGGGAAGAGACCACGGCCGATCGAGCGGCCGGGAGGAAAACAGGCAGTTTTTCGGCTTTTTCAACCACATGTTCCGGCATGCGGGCCGATCCTCCATATCAGTTCCTTTCTGTAGCATTCGAATGGGCCGAGGTGAAGATCATGAGTTTCAAAATCGCTATCATCGGTGCGGGCAGCGTTGGGTTCACCAAGAAGCTGTTCACCGATATTCTGTGCGTTCCGGAGTTTCGCGACGTCGAATTCGCGCTGACCGATCTCAGCGAGCATAATCTGGAGATGATCAAGGCGATCCTCGACCGGATCGTCGAGGCGAACGGATTGCCGACCAAGGTGACGGCGACGACCGACCGGCGCCAGGCGCTTTCCGGCGCCCGTTACATCATCAGCTGCGTCCGGGTCGGCGGGCTCGAAGCCTATGCCGACGATATCAGGATCCCGCTGAAATACGGTATCGACCAGTGCGTCGGCGATACGATCTGCGCCGGCGGCATTCTCTACGGCCAGCGCAACATCCCGGTCATTCTCGACTTCTGCAAGGATATCAGGGAGGTCGCCGAGCCGGGTGCGAAATTCCTCAACTATGCCAATCCGATGGCGATGAACACCTGGGCGGCGATCGAATACGGCAAGGTCGATACCGTCGGCCTCTGCCACGGCGTCCAGCATGGCGCCGAACAGATCGCCGAGGTGCTCGGCGCCAAGTCGCTTGGTGAGCTCGACTATGTCTGCTCCGGCATCAACCACCAGACCTGGTTCATCGACCTGCGCCTCAACGGCCGCAGGATCGGCAAGGACGAGCTGATCGCCGCCTTCGAGGCGCACCCGGTCTATTCGCAGCAGGAAAAGCTGCGCATCGACGTGCTGAAGCGTTTCGGCGTCTATTCCACCGAGAGCAACGGCCATCTGTCGGAATACCTGCCCTGGTACCGCAAGCGGCCGGAGGAAATCACTCGCTGGATCGACATGTCCGACTGGATCCACGGCGAGACCGGCGGTTATCTCCGCCACTCCACCGAAACCCGCAACTGGTTCGAGACGGAATTCCCGCAATTCCTGGAATCCGCCTCGAAGCCGATCGATCCGGCCAAGCGCTCGAACGAACATGCGAGCCACATTCTCGAGGGGCTGGAGACGAACCGGGTCTATCGCGGCCATTTCAACGTCAAGAACAACGGCGTCATCACCAACCTGCCGGCCGATGCGATCATCGAATCGCCCGGCTTCGTCGACCGCTTCGGCATCAACATGGTCTCCGGCGTCACCCTGCCGGAAGCCTGTGCCGCCACCTGCATCGCCTCGATCAATGTCCAGCGCATGTCGGTGCATGCGGCGGTTACAGGCGACATCGACCTTCTGAAGCTCGCCGTGCTGCACGACCCGCTGGTCGGCGCCGTCTCGACGCCCGAGGAGGTCTGGCAGATGGTCGACGAGATGGTCGTTGCCCAGGCGCGCTGGCTGCCGCAATATGCCGATGCCGTGCCGGCCGCCAAGGAGCGGCTGTCGAAATCCAAGGTGCAGACCCGCGACTGGGCGGGAGCCGCACGCCGCAACGTTCGCTCGATCGAAGAGCTGCGCGCGGAAAAGGCGGCGCTGAAACAGGCCGTCTGACATTTCGTGAAGGCTGGTCGTCATGGGTTTCCGGGAGGGAGGTCCATGACACCGGGCCGGCCTTCATATCGTTCGAGGAGAAGAGAGCCGCGTGACCCGCGCTCCGGAACAAAAGGGAGAAACGATCATGAATTTCCGCAACGCAAGCATTCTGGCCGGACTGGCGCTCGGCGTCTCGGTCCTGGCGCTGAATGCATACGCCTCCGAGGCCACCGTGCCGCCGGCGCCGGCGGATTTCCCGGCCGAAGGCAAGATCAATTATGTGGCGCGCGACTCCATCCTGGAGTTCAAGGCGCTGCCCGAATATCACGAGCCCGATTGGGTCACGAAGAATTTCGTCGCCACCGGCAAGCTGCCGGCGGTGAAAGACCGCCTGCCGAAGGAGCCGCTGGTCTTCAAGACGGGCAACATGCCCGACGGCGTCGGCGTCTACGGCGATACGATGCGCCACGTCATCGGCGGCCGGCCGGAAGGCTGGAACTACGGCGCCGGCCAGACGCAGGGCTGGGGCGGCATCGACATCGGCCTGTCCGAATGCCTGACGCGCACCGCGCCGCTGTTCCAGGTAAAGGCCCAGGACACCGAGCCGCTGCCGAACCTGGCCAAGAGCTGGGATTGGTCCGCTGACGGCCATAAGCTGACCATGCACCTGGTCGAAGGCGCCAAATGGTCCGACGGCGCGCCGTTCAATGCCGACGACATCATGTTCTACTGGGACGACGAAGTCGTCGATCCGAACGTCTCGCCGCTTGGCGGCGGCGCCTCGCCGGAGGCTTTCGGCGTCGGCACGACACTGAAGAAGATCGACGACTACACCGTCGAATGGACCTTCAAGGAGGCCTTCCCGAAGCAATATCTCTACACGATGTCCTACCCGAACTTCTGCCCGGGTCCGTCGCATATCCTCAAACCCCAGCATCCGAAATATTCGAAGAACACCTACGACCAGTTCAAGAACGCCTTCCCGCCGGAGTTCATGAACATGCCGGTGATGGGCGCCTGGGTGCCGGTGGAATACCGTTCCGACGACATCATCGTCATGCGCCGCAACCCCTATTACTGGAAGGTCGACGAGAAGGGCAATCAGCTGCCTTATCTCAATGAGCTGCACTACAAGCTCTCGACCTGGGCCGACCGCGACGTGCAGGCGGTGGCGGGCTCCGCCGATATTTCCAACCTCGAACAGCCGGAAAACTTCGTGGCGTCGCTGAAGCGCGCCGCCGAGAAGACCGCGCCCGCCCGCCTGGCTTTCGGCCCGCGCCTCATCGGCTATAACCTGCGCATGAACTTTTCCGCCAACGGCTGGGGCAGCCCGGATGAGCGCGGCCAGGCGATCCGCGAGCTGAACCGCAATGAGGACTTCCGCAAGGCCGTCACCATGGCGCTCGACCGCAAGGCGATCGGCGACTCGCTGGTCAAGGGACCGTTCACCGCGATCTATGCGGGCGGGCTCTCTTCCGGCACCAGCTTCTACGACCGCAACTCCACCGTCTACTATCCCTTCGATCTCAAGGGCGCCAAGGCGGAACTCGCCAAGGCAGGCCTGAAGGATACCGATGGCGACGGCATCGTGAACTTCCCGGCCGGCACGGCCGGCGGCAAGAATGTCGAAATCGTCATGCTGATCAACAATCAGTACACGACCGACAAGAGCCTTGCCGAAGGTGTCGTCGGGCAGATGGAGAAGCTCGGGCTGAAGATCGTCATCAATGCGCTCGACGGCGCCAAGCGTGACGACGCGCATTATGCCGGCCGCTTCGACTGGCTGATCCAGCGCAACACGACGGAACTGTCGTCGGTGGTGCAAAACACCGAGCAGCTTGCCCCTGTCGGCCCGCGCACCAGCTGGCAACACCGCGCCGGCAAGGACGACAAACTCGATCTGATGCCCTTCGAAAACGAGCTCGTCGACATCGTCAACAAGTTCACGACGAGCCAGAGCAATGACGACCGCGTCAATCTGATGAAGCAGTATCAGAAGATCTCGACCGAGCACGTCAACACCGTGGGCCTGACCGAATATCCAGGCGCGCTGATCATCAACAAGCGCTTCTCGAACGTGCCGCAGGGCACCCCGATCTTCATGTTCAACTGGGCTGAAGATTCGGTGATCCGCGAACGCCTGTGGGTGGCCGCCGACAAGCAGGGCAAATACGAGCTGTTCCCCGAACAGCTGCCCGGCAAGCCTGGCGACAAGGGCCCCGTGAACAACTAACTCCCTCCCAGCTGAAGCGAGATTCAGGCCGCGCGTGGCGCGCGGCCTGATATGACCAACAAGCCGGCCGCGCTGACAAGGAGCGACTGGCGGCAAGGAGAAGCGGACCGTCCGATGTTACGATTCCTGCTCGTGCGCATAGCCTCCGCGATCCCCGTCCTGTTCATCCTGAGCGTGGTGACCTTCGCGATCATCCAGGCCCCGCCCGGTGACTACGCCGATTATATAAGATCGCAGCTGATCAATCAGGGCGGCGCCTCCTACGCCCAGGCCGACGCCCAGGCGCAGGCCTACCGGGTCGAACACGGCCTGGATAAGCCGATGGTCGTTCAATACGTCAACTGGATCGGCGGCATCGTCACCCGCGGCGATTTCGGTTACAGCATGTTCTACAACAAGCCGGTCGCCGACGTCGTGGCCGAGCGGCTGCCGCGCACGCTGCTTCTGGCGCTCGTCTGCCACATCTTCGCTTCGGTGCTCGGCATCGGCTTCGGCATCTGGGCGGCGACCCGGCAATACAGCTGGATCGACAGCACGCTTTCGGCGGTTTCTTTCCTCGGCATGACGGTGCCGCGCTTCCTGATGGCGCTGATCATCGTCTATCTCCTGGTCTTCCAATTCAATGTGTCGGAAATCGGCAGCTTCTTCTCGCCGCAATATGGCGGGGCGCCCTGGTCGTGGGCGAAATTCGTCGACCTCGTCCACCATGTCTGGCCGGTCGTGGCGATCGCCACCTTCGGCGGGCTCGCCTACAATATGCGGGTGATGCGCGGTAATCTGCTCGATACGCTGAATGCCCAATATGTCGAGACGGCCAAGGCCAAGGGGCTTTCCGGCGGCGCCGTGGTGATGCGCCATGCGGTGCCGAACGCGCTGCACCCGCTGGTGATGTACCAGGGCGTCGTGCTGCCTTACATGCTGACCGGCGAGATCGAGACCGCGATCATCTTCGCGCTGCCGACCGTCGGTCCGGCGATCGTCGGCTCGATGGCGATCGGCGACGTCTATGTCACCGCCACCTTCATGATGGTGCTGTCGGCGACGCTGATCGTCGGCAACATCATCGCCGACATGCTGCTGGCGCTGCTCGACCCGCGTGTCCGCCAATTTGAAGGAGCCTGAGATGCTGGCTTTCGACTCCTCGCCGCCACCGCCGACGACGACCGAACCTTCGGTCAGCAAGCCATCGCGCGGGCATGAGAGCTATATCGCCCTGGTCTGGCGCCGGCTCAGGCGCTCCTGGACCGGCATGGCCGGGCTCATCCTCGTCGGGCTGCTGCTGTTCATGGCGATCTTTGCCGATTTCGTCGCGCCGATGGATCCGAAGGCAACCGATATCGGCTTCGCGCCGCCGCAGGTGATGAGCTTCCACGACAAGGACGGCAATTTCGTCTTCCAGCCGCGCGTCTATGCGCTGTCGGATTCCGAGGAGCTCGATCCGGTCACCTTCCAGCCGATCGTCGGCATGGATTACGACAATCCGCGGCTGCTCGGCTTCTTCGTCAAGGGCGCCGAATACCGGCTTTTCGGCCTGATCCCGGCTGAGCGCCACTTCTTCGGCTCGACCGACGGCCAGCCGGTGCATTTCCTCGGCACCGACAAGTTCGGCCGCGACGTGCTGTCGCGCGCCATCATCGGCTCGCGCATCTCGCTGATGATCGCGCTGACCGTCGTCTTCATCGTCACGCTGATCGGCACCACCGTTGGCATGGTCTCCGGTTATTTCGGCGGCAGTTTCGATGTCTGGCTGCAGCGCTTCGTCGAGCTGGTGCTCGCCTTTCCGCAGCTGCCGCTCTATCTGGCGCTGACCTCGCTGATCCCGGTGACGGCGCCGACCAATGTCTTCCTCGCCTTCGTCATCATCGTCATGTCGGCGCTCGGCTGGGCGCAGATGTCGCGCGAGGTGCGCGGCAAGACCTTGGCGCTCGCCCGCATCGATTATGTGAGGGCGGCGATGGCGGTGGGCGCCACCGACCGGCGCATCATCATCCAGCACATCTTCCCGAATGTGATGAGCCATGTCATCGTCGCGGTGACGCTCGCCATCCCAAGCGTCGTGCTGCTCGAATCTTTCCTCGGTTTCCTCGGCTTCGCCGTCAAGCCGCCGCTGATCTCCTGGGGGCTGATGCTGCAGGATACCGCGACCTATTCGGTCATCGGCTCCTATCCCTGGATTCTCTCTCCCGTCGGCTTCGTGCTCGTCACCGTCTTCGCCTTCAATGCGCTGGGCGATGGACTGCGCGACGCGGTCGACCCCTATTGAGGTGATTGATATGGCTCTTTCCCTGGTCAATTCCTTCGCCCCGCTTGTCCGCCACGATCATGACGGCCGCTCGGACACGCCTGTTATCGACGCCCGCAATGTGGCGGTGAATTTCAAGGTCGAGGACGGCATGGTCGAAGCCGTCAAGGACGTCTCCTTCCAGCTCTATCGCGGCGAAACCATCGCCATCGTCGGCGAATCCGGTTCCGGCAAATCGGTAACCGCACGCACGGTGATGGGGCTGTTGTCGAAGCGCGCCGTCGTTTCCGAGAAATCGACGGTTGCCTATGACGGCAGCAATATCCTGAAATTCTCCGAGCGGGCGCGGCGCAAGCTGCGCGGCGACCGCATCTCGATGATCTTCCAGGAGCCGATGAGCTCGCTGAACCCGATCTACACGATCGGCAGCCAGATCGTCGAGGCGATCCGCGTCCATCGCCGGATCAGCAAGAGCGATGCGCAGAAGCGGGCGCTCGAACTGCTCGAACATGTGCAGATCCCCGATCCGGCGGCGCGGCTGCGGCAATATCCGCATCAGCTTTCCGGCGGCCAGCGCCAGCGGGTGATGATCGCCATGGCGCTTGCCAACGATCCCGATGTGCTGATCGCCGACGAGCCGACGACGGCGCTCGATGTCACCGTGCAGGCGCAGATCCTCAACCTGATCCGCAACCTGCAGAAGGAAATGGGGATGGCCGTCATCCTCATCACCCACGACCTGACGGTGGTGCGGCAGTTTTCCGATTACGTCTATGTGATGCAGCATGGCGAGGTGCGCGAGCACAACACCACCGAAGCGCTGTTTGCCAATCCGCAGCACGCCTATACCAGGCATCTGCTTGCCTCCGAGCCGCGCGGCGAGGCCAATCCGCTGCCGGAGGGATCGGATGTCATTCTCGATGCCAAGGGCGTGCGCGTCGCCTTCATGCTGCGCCACGGCACCTTCCTGAAGCCGGCGATGCGCGAGCTTGTCGCCGTCGACAGCCTCGATCTGACGCTGCGCCGTCACGAGACGCTCGGCCTCGTCGGCGAATCCGGCTCCGGCAAGACGACCTTCGGCCAGGCAATCCTGCGGCTGAACACGCCTGACAGTGGCGAGATCCATTTCGACCATCAGCCGATCCACGGGCTTTCCCGCGCCGAGATGCGGCCATTGCGGGCCCGCATGCAGGTGGTGTTCCAGGACCCGTTCTCTTCGCTCAACCCGCGCATGACGATCGGCCAGATCATCGAGGAAGGCCTCGTCGTGAACCGGCTGGGCGCGACCAGGGCAGAACGGCAGGACCGGGTGCGCGAGGCGCTGATCTCGGCCGGCATGCCCGGCAATATCCTGTCGCGTTTCCCGCATGAATTTTCCGGCGGCCAGCGCCAGCGCATCGCCATTGCCCGCGCCATCGCGCTCGAGCCGGAATTCATCCTGCTCGACGAGCCGACATCCGCGCTCGACCTTTCCGTCCAGGCCCAGATCATCGAACTCTTACGTAAGCTGCAGGACGAGCGGGGCTTGAGCTACCTCTTCATCTCCCACGACCTCAAGGTCGTCCGGGCGCTTTGCCACCGCGTCATCGTCATGCAGCATGGCAAGATCGTCGAAGAGGGGCCTGTCAACGAGGTTCTCACCCATCCCAAGACCGCTTACACCGAACGGCTCGTCAAAGCCGCTTTCGAGGTAGCATGACTATCGAATGCCGGAGGTTATAATGGCAGCAAATCCCAAGATCACATTCATCGGAGCTGGCTCCACCGTTTTCATGAAGAACATCGTCGGCGACGTGTTGCAGCGCCCGGCGCTGTCGGGCGCGACGATCGCGCTGATGGATCTCAATCCGCAGCGGCTCGAGGAAAGCGCCGTCGTCGTCAACAAGCTGATCTCGACGCTTGGCGTCAAGGCCAAGGCCGAGACCTATTCCGACCAGCGCAAGGCGCTTGCCGGCGCCGATTTCGTCGTCGTTGCCTTCCAGATCGGCGGCTATGAGCCCTGCACCGTCACCGATTTCGAGGTGCCGAAGAAATACGGCCTGCGCCAGACGATTGCCGATACGCTCGGCGTCGGCGGCATCATGCGCGGCTTGCGCACCGTGCCGCATCTCTGGAAGATCTGCGAGGACATGCTCGCCGTCTGCCCCGAGGCGATCATGCTGCAATATGTCAACCCGATGGCGATCAACACCTGGGCGATCGCCGAGAAATACCCGACGATTCGCCAGGTCGGCCTCTGCCATTCGGTGCAGGGCACGGCGATGGAGCTGGCCCATGACCTCGACATTCCCTACGAGGAAATCCGCTACCGCGCCGCCGGCATCAACCACATGGCCTTCTATCTCAAATTCGAGCATCGCCAGGCCGACGGTTCCTACCGCAATCTCTATCCCGATCTCTTGCGCGCCTATCGTGAGGGCAGGGCGCCGAAGCCCGGCTGGAACCCGCGCTGCCCGAACAAGGTGCGCTACGAGATGCTGACGCGGCTCGGCTATTTCGTCACCGAAAGCTCGGAGCATTTCGCCGAATACACGCCCTATTTCATCAAGGAGGGCCGCGACGACCTGATCGAGAAATTCGGCATTCCGCTCGATGAATATCCGAAACGCTGCATCGAGCAGATCGAGCGCTGGAAGGGCCAGGCGGAGGCCTATCGCAGCGCCGACAAGATCGAGGTGACGCCCTCGAAGGAATATGCCTCCTCGATCATCAACTCGGTCTGGACCGGCGAACCCTCTGTCATTTACGGCAATGTCCGCAACAATGGCTGCATCACCTCGCTGCCGGAGAATTGCGCTGCCGAAGTGCCCTGCCTGGTCGACGCCTCCGGCATCCAGCCGACCTTCATCGGCGACCTGCCGCCACAGCTGACGGCGCTGATCCGCACCAATATCAATGTGCAGGAACTGACGGTGCAGGCGCTGATGACCGAAAATCGCGAACACATCTACCACGCCGCGATGATGGACCCGCACACGGCCGCCGAACTCGACCTCGACCAGATCTGGTCGCTGGTCGACGACCTGCTCGCCACCCACGGCAACTGGCTGCCGGAATGGGCCCGCGCCAGCCGAAAAGTTCAAGCCGCCTGACCTTTTTCTCCCGGGTTAGGCGTTAAAGAGCCCCGCGGTGTGGCAACGACCGCGGGGCTTTTGCATGGGGATGCCTGTCGGCATCAATTGCCGGAAACGCTAAATCCCCGATCCATCGAGTTGCTCGTCGTCGTCGCCTTCCCAGGGCGAAGGCATCGAGGTGCGATTGGCGGACGGCATCGGCATCCAACACTTCAGCTCCGGCTCGGCATATTCGATAATGTGCCTAGGCGAGGAATCCGAGGCGCCAGCCTTCTCCTGCGAATTGATCGCCATGCGACCAATAGGCAAGGTCAACTTCCGCCGGCCCCTGCTCGGACGCGCGGATCGTCACCAGAATCCGGCTGCCGTCCTTCGGTGCGCTTGCCATCTGGCGCCAGCGATCTGGGTCATCCATCGATTTTCCTCCCTTTTCGTCGGAGGTGGTCAACTCAAACTTTGTGGGGCCCTCGTCTGGCGGAGAAAGCGAGCTTCTACTCTTTGAGGGTGCAGAACCATGCCCACCGTGAAGGCTTGTCCGCCAGTATGTGCCCGCTCACGGCCACGAAGGTTGAGAATTCCTACGGGAGTAAACAAACAGTATGTTATCTCCTTTTATGTATAATCGAGAAACCCTTCCATCTTCCGTTTATTGTTCCAATCATTGAAATCTGCAGAAGTTTACTTCATGGATTATCTGGGTTTCGATAAGCTTTACTTATCGGTTGTTAGAAGCCGCTGCCGCAAAACATCATGAGTGGCGGAAATAACGGCAGATATCATTAATGTCGGCTAAACCCAGTCGGACACCGCGCAGGAATATGCTTACGGCATTTCGGCGAGGAAGGCGTATAGCCTATCTCGCGTTATGTAAGGCGCACCGGTGCCCCCGTAAAAGGTCTGTAATTGTGAGAAATTAGACTTGAGAAGATCGACTATGAATTCAGGATCCCGTGTGGAATGTCCAATTGCGAATATACAATCCGATATATGCTCCCCGTGATCGCGGTCCACCAGTACGATTTTGTCGACACCAAAGCGTCCCACTCTAGGAAGCAGTATCGATCCCGCTGGTGCGATCTTTCCGTAAGCTTCGGCGGGAAACTCATATCGATGTGATATTCCTCCTTTATTCAAACCTGTTGTATGCACCCAGCCACAAGTTCGTGCGTTCCGGCGGTGAGCTCGAGCGATTGAGATATTGCCTCTGGTAATCTTCCAAGATTGCAGATCGCCCTTTCGAGTTTCAGAAAGGAAAGCTGGCCGATCACGTGCAGAAATCCGTAGAAAATACGTGGAAACATCGGCACCTTCAAATAGACCATACGCGGGTTCCCGCACAACTTCGACCAAGTAGTTCGACTGCAGCACCGCTCTCGCGGTCTGGTCGATCTTGTTTAGTAACGTTGAACTCGGGAGGATTGCGAGCAGTTGTCCGTCGGCAGATAAGTATTGAACAGCGGTCATTACGAACGCCATCGATCGACTACAACGAAGTCCGGAGTGGCGCCCCAGTGGAACATGAACAGGTGCCTCCCGCTGAGAGAAAGGAGGATTTAGTAAGATTATGGACCAACCCTGTACTTCGCTAGCATTGTGTGCGTGGAAACGTGACGAGAGAAAATCGGCGCTCCACGCCTCAGCCAGTGGGAGGCGTTCGCCGGCCTGTCTGATCGCATCGGCATCAACGTCGTTCGCATATAGCAACGCATTTGGCCATTTTTTGAGTGCGGCGGCGAGCAAGTTGCCGGTACCAGCTGCGAAATCCGCCACGGACGTAGGGTTGACAGTCGCTAAGTTCACCAGCTCATCGGCGAGGACGCTCGGTGTGTAGAACTTATCAAGCTCCGGCCGCTTTTTTCCGACGGACGAACTCACTGACGTTGTAGATATGGCATCTTCCAGCACCGGCACTCCGCTGTTTCTTGCGCACGGGATGGTCATAAACCAGTTCAGTTTCTGGATTCAAGATCGCGAAAAGAGCCGCGCCCAAAGCGTGTGGCTTGGTTCCGATTGGGGATATCTGCAAAAAGTTGGCAGCTCTAGCGTGCTTAATATCTGAAAGAGTGCCGTAGAGCGTAAACGGACAAGCCGCATCAGAGAAACGCACATTCTCCCAAGCCCTATTGAAACTAAGTGCATCAGCGTTGCCGCGATAGCTGTGAAATGGGAAATCAAGCTGGAAACCAGGGATGCCAATGATGGGGAATATGTCCTGTCCCTCGGGCTGAAGGGTCTCGATTACGTGCTTGAACCGCGTACCTTCAAATCCAAGCAGAGGAATAAGGACGGGCGCCTTGCTTCGAGGATCTGACAGCTTCGAAAAAGTGGGAATAGGACTTATGCCCCGTATTTTCTCGCTCAAATCGAAAAAATCACTGAGACGAGGGTTAGAAACGAACTGGTAAGCCGCTGGCTCAGAATAGATCAGCTTCATATCGAAACCGGATTCGAGTCCCACCTTCAATAAGGGCATCCATACGTGATGACTGAGGCCGGTATAGTCGATCAACAGCTGGCGACCTTCGAATTGATCCAGGAACCCCGTGATGGCGCCCCGACGCCGCAATGTGATTTCGGCCCCGCCTAGCGATCCAACCCGGAATGAACTTAGATGGTCACTCTCGAAAATCTCTACAAATTCGAGCCCTGCGACGGCTCGCCATGGATCGGGGACAAGGCTGCGCTCCTCTAGCGTTCCGTGGATCAATACGCCGCCGCTTGGCGGTACAAACTCAGCAGCGCTGGCGGTCACTTCGATTGGTAGCGGCGCAATCATTTTGCACCGGCATAATATTCGTTGAACAACTGTAATTGCTGCGGCGGCTCATCGTCGATCAGGGAAGCTTTTTCCTTGAGAAGAAACTTGATGGTTTCTTGGGGCGCCTCGACCATGCCAAGGAACTCCTTCTCGCTTATGTCGAGTTTACGCTTCCGACGATGCGAAAAATTGAAATACGGGGCGAAGATCGGATGGAGCGAGTAATCCCACTCTTTGATATCCGCCTCCGTCGCAAGCTTTGTCCCCTCTGAACGAACAAGTGCTAGATGCATCACCGCGTTTGTTATCAACTGCCTAACGGGCTCTGCAGTCCCGGATGCGCCCTTTTTCTTAATGGAGAACTCCATCGTCTCAGGAGCTTTTCCTAACGGGTTCCGGGAAAGTATTTGGAACAACCTGCCGAAGCCAAGGATCAATTTGACGAGCTGGACGCCCTGAACCGTAACGCCCTCAAGCTCAGTTAGATACTGCAAACCAACTTCCCGGGCTGCCAACGTCTGGTCAGCTGGGGAGATTGGCTCGCCCAAATTTCGCCCCCGCGCCTGATGAAAATCAATCGCCGCAGAAACGAGATGAAGATAAAATCTGATATTGTTACGAGAGATGGTCGAGAAAACCCGATTTCCACAGTAATATTTCGATAGTTTCGCGCCATTTGAGGCGATCGTAAACAGCATCGCATATTTATAGTTGCTAAATCTGTCCTTTTGATATGTACTGCCTGCGGCGTACTCTCTCACACTCTTCAGTGTCTTATCGTAATTCTTGTCATCCAGCGACCAGAATACATAGATCGGAAAGTCTTCGATCTTGAGCAGGACGGCAGCGTCGTCTTCGCCCTGGAGACGTCGCCTGATTTGCTGAATCCGATCGGATACACCGAGAAGTTCGGCTTCCTTCTCGTAGGGCAAATCCAACAGTAAGTCATCGAGGGATAGGTGCGGGCTGTTGGTCCGCGACGACCACTCTCTCAGCCGCGCCTCACATACATCCCGCGCAAACTGGGTGAAGTTTGCACTAAGGCGCCGTTCAATATGGATCAACTCGTAATCGGCCGGATGGATTAATTGCTCGGTGCCATTCAGCGTGGATCGCATACGCCACCCTAGTTCTCGGACACCGACCTTAAATACGTAGTTGACGCTTGAGTGCTTGATAAGCGTGTTCACGACAATCTGTTGGTAGTCGAGGAAGTTCTCGTACTCGTCCAGAAGGATATAGAAGAACGGCTGATCCAGTTCATCGATCTTCGAGAGCTCATTCGTCAGATCGTCGATAGGAGCCTGAAGCATCGACAGCTGCGGCGGCTCGCCATCAAGATTATTGACGTAGAGCTCCAAAGCCTGTTTCGCTGTTGCCACCTCCTCGGCCAGTTCCTCTCGTGTAGCAACCCTTCCGACACCAAACGCTTTAGCGATCCGAGCGCAAGCGGCGGAAGGAAGGTCGACATTTTTCCCCCGGTTGACAGCGAACCAGTCGAGGTATTCAAAGATCATCTCGGCGATGAGCAGGTTCATGTAGTGCGCGAAGAGCTTACGCCATTCGAGCTCAGACAACTCCGGCCCCTGAAACGCGGTAACACGGTTGCTGTTCACGCGATGGTAGAGCCCAATGTATGAGCTTTGACGGTTTTCCTTTCGAATTCCGCTTAGTGCCGCCTGTCCCTGGTAAGACATGCAACGGAGCACAGTGGTCTTTCCTGTTCCCCTGCCTCCCATGAGGACGCAAGGACGGCGATCTTTGAGAGATGGGAAGTATTCTGGTTCATTGAATAGCGAGAAAAGCCGCTCCCGCAGCCATTCCGCGCGAAAACTTCCGAACAACTCTCTCAGCTCTTCCGTCTTTCCCGAGGAGTCACTCATCCTTTGGTCCTTACCAGCGGTTTCCAGTTGTTTCGCGTTGATCGGAACACCGGCAACGTGGCATCAGGCACCCCGTGCCAGTAAGCCAATCCCAGGCCTTGTCGGTGAAAGCCCCGCCAGTCATTTTCGCCACCATTCTCCGCCTGATAACCAGCTTTCTCGGAGTAGTGCTTTAGCAAGGCCATGCTCTCGTCATATCGACCCCGCCAGATAGGGCGGCCAGGGTAGATGAGACTGTCTTCCTCGCGAAGCACGTTTGCTGCGAATAACCGCAGGTCCGGCAGAAATTGACCTAAGTTCGAGTGCCCGACAGCGCTGCAGACCGTAGCACAATAGTAAAACCTGTGGCCCCCAAGTGCGTTTACATCCTGAAATGAATTTATCTGTCCGGGGGCGATCTCGTGTTTGCCATGCCACGTATGCAGCATCTGCTGCCCAGACCCGATAAAATCATCGACGAACACGACATTTCGAAACTGGTTAATAGCTTTCAATGCGCTCGCGGGATCCTTGATCCTCTTTTCTTCAACCCCGAGCTTATCTCGCAACTTCCTTGCATATATATAGCCACTGTCGGAGGCGCTGGGCTGCTCGCCCTGCACAAGCACGAAGATGGATTCACTGAAAAAACCGGGGCCAGAAGTCAACGAAGCCCCTGACGCGTGGGTAACCAAGCGCTGCATCGCTCCGGCAAGCATGGCGTTGATAAGCGGATCGGCAACGTAATTAAATGCGTCGAGCAGCCTCAATGCAAATTCGAGGTGCTGATCCTCAAAATTGCTGAGCCACTGGCGAACGTCGAGTTCTGACGAGAAAGGCCAAATATGAAACTCCCTGAACTTTTTCTCTTTTTCGAATATCAGTGAACTTTCTGAAGACATGCGTATTCTTGCCAGTAGCCGGTGGAGAGTCGCCCGTTAAACTGTCCGGACACTCGCAGGTAAGTTGTACGCTTTCAAGGTAGGCGCCGCCGATTTCCCAAGCATTTCCGTTGGGGTATCATTCCCTTCCTATCGGCAGCGAAAGGAATTCCAATGACCGAGATAATCTTTCAACGACTTCATCCAGACGCTCGGTTGCCCTCGTACGCAACTCCCGGCGCCGCAGGAATGGACTTGGCGGCGATTACCGCTTCTTCGATTTCCCCGGGCGACTATGCGATCATCCCGACCGGACTTGCTGTTGAGATCCCGCCGGGCTGGGAGGGTCAGGTCCGGCCTCGCTCGGGATATGCTGCACGGAATGGCGTGACGGTCCTGAACACACCTGGCACGATCGACGCCGACTATCGTGGCGAGATTCAAGTGCTACTTATCAATTTCGGAAGGGAGACTTTTCACATCGAAGTCGGCATGAGGATAGCGCAGCTAGTTATAGCTCCAGCGCCCCAAGTAACGATGCGCTTCGGAGACCAGCTACCCCAATCGGATCGAGGATCAGGCGGCTTCGGTTCGACAGGAAGTAACTAGTTCCTGGAAGCCACGCCCGGTCTATATGTCCTTAAACATACTTTCTGCGCCATCAGACTTCAGTCGTGCCCAAAACTCCATTGCGTAGCGATCCGTCATTCCGGCGACGAAATCGCAAATCGTGCGTGCCCTATGTCCCTTGTCTTCGGAAACCAGAAACCTCTCGCGGACGTCATCGGGCATCAGGAGTTCGCCCTTATCTCCTGCGAGCGCTTCAAATATTTCTTTAACTAGCTGAGTTCCCCGGAACTCCCCGAGCTTCACTCGCGGCGAATAGATGATGGACTTGTAGGTATATTGCTTGAGAACCTCGACCTTCAGCTTGATTTCCGGCTTAAGCCACACCTTAGAAAGGGCTGGTCGATTTGGATCGAATTTGAACTCGACGCCGTTTATGAATTCGTGGACGAGCTGAGAAGACAGCTTCGTTCGGGTATAACCGTTCGAACTCAGCTCATGCGACCCCTGAACAGCCTTCGCGAAATTCACGACTGCGCTGGCATGGTCTTCGGACACTTCAGGGATCATGCCCTTGAACAGGTCAACGAATACCGACATGACCTCGCCCCGATCGACAGGCCGCCCCATTTGATTTGTTACATCGGCAGCCACGTCGTCGAGACGCTTGTCATCCGTTGCTAGGATCGTTGCAGGCGTAAGGAATCCGGCTTTGAGACTGTCTTCAAGATCGTAAACCGAGTAGGCGATATCATCTGCGATATCCATGATCGCGCATTCGATTGTCTTGAATTCGCCTTCCGGAGGGCCGCTCTTCCCTCTGAGCACCTTCTCTTTGATGCGATCAACTATCGGCTTCTCAGATAGGTAATAGCCCTTCGTGAGTTTCGACCCCTCTTCTCGTTCGAGGGGGATTACCCTGTCGTATTTTAAGATAGCAGCAAGAGTTCGATAGCAGAGGTTCATCCCTGCTCTATTGTCACCCGCAACCTCATCCTTATAAAGCGCCTTCTTGTCCAGGCGGCTAAGAATACGAAGCGTTTGAGCGTTCCCTTCGAACCCTCCATACTTTTTCATCTTATCGTCGAGCGCCCGCTCCCCGTTGTGACCAAACGGGGGATGGCCGATGTCGTGGACCAGACCCGCAGCAGCACATAGTCTGCTACTGATCGGGTTTTTCTCTAGAACCTCTTTGTAAACGACATTAAGACGGTCTGCGATGCCTTCAGCGATCTGGGCGACCTCCAGCGAGTGGGTCAGCCTGTTTCTGAAGAAATCTGATTCATGACCAGGAAAGACCTGAGTCTTCCCTTGCTGGCGTCTAAAGCTTGCACTGTGAATAATCCGACCGTAGTCGCGGATGAAGGGCGGGCGCCATTCAGTATTTTCAGTATCCGAAGTTGGAACCGGACGCTCATAGTCGCCAGCAGAATACATCATCGTATATGTTAGTCCTTCTTGCCTTCGGAGGCTTTTTTCTGAGCGTCGGAGGCCGCTGCTTTCGCACGCTCCTCGCTCAGCCTGACAGCCGCGCGAAGTGTCTCAACTTTGGTGTCAGCAATTTGTCTGGCTTCCAGTACTGCAGCATAAGTCATTTCGAATCCTCCTTGGGGCGGTTTGCAAGACTCATCAAATGAGCCTTGCTTAGAGCTTACAACGCATTTGTTTACGTTTCGTTCACGTTTTCTTGCAAATCGCGAGAAATTGCAAATCACTTTTCGCGAATTGGATGTGGCGACGAAGACAGCCACTCAGAGCAACCTTGTTGGCACATGGGCTTTGCGAACGACATCCGCGATGTGACTGGTCCTTCCCACGGCACCGTCCAATTGAATGCCGGTATTAGCCGGAAGAGTGCGAATAAGGTCTCGCAGGGCCTCCAAGCCTTGATAAACGTTGAATGTCACCCATTGTTCAGCATCACCAGGCACAATGGCGCGGCCAGCAGATTGGCTGGCTCCGGTGTGAAGTTGGACTATCCAAACCTGAGCGCCGTCGAACACCCACTCGAACCGAACACTCCCAAGCTGAGCGTTAAGCTGTTGGCGAACTTGGGAAACTTTCGTGATCACATCTTCAGGCATGACCTGCGGCGCAGTCGTTCCGAGCATGAACCCTTCACCAGAACCCGCCGCGCCCTCAACGATGAACTCACCGTCCGCTCCTTCAATCGCAGCACCGGAGTAAACCGCTGTTACTGAGCGCTGCGAAAGGATCGACGCCAAAGCCGTTCCGTCGGAGTCCTCGTCCTGAACCAACTTAAACGGATCGAGCCAACCTTTAGCCGTCGTGAATTTACCTGGCACCTGGACGATTGGGCTCGTACGTATCCACTGCTCAGCAGAGCCAGTATCCCTCCCAAAGGAAAAAGGTGCGACCCTCCGACCTATTACAGTCGTCTTCGGAACTGGAACGCCGATCAAGTCGGCGATCAGGAGACCGTATGCTTTATCACCAATCATACGGCTGAAGTCATTTGGCCACGCCACGTCAGCGCTACGATCAAAATGGTCGACTTCGCCATACTCCCAGAAGATAAGATGGCTTTGCCGCCAACCCCGTCTTACGGGGTGAAGACTGAACTCCACACGAGCATGCCGCGCCGCCTCCAAGGAGGCATCAATGCCGTATACCGTTTTGAACAGGGACGTAGCCCAGTCGAGGGGCAGACTGGCGAAGCCGGGAGCTTCGACGCCACGTGGGGTCGCGTCAGGCCGGAACTCTACCAGGCCGTCCATGGCAACCCCCGAGACGCCGCCGTCGGAAACGTCAATGGTTTCGTTGGCTATGGTGTACGCACCCTCGGATGATATTCGGCGGATCGCTGATACGGCGTCATCGAGTGTCGAAAGAGCGTAAATAAACTCTCGGCTCTGGGAATCGGCTTCGCTGAAGCTCCGGATGTTGACTGTTCCCTCGGCGCTGCGAGCGAACAGAGCCTCCATACCCTCATCAACGGACGTGAATGTCGGATTTGGCGGAATGTCGGATAAGCGGGCGTACTGCTGGACTGGGCCATCAACGCCCGGGCCAAAGCTTATAAATTGAGCGACATTGAAGCGCTCTGCGAGACGATCGAGCTTCTGGTCCTTACGAAAACCCGGAATGACGTCTTCGCCGCTGGCTGGTATTCCCGTCAACGCTGCCCGCCTTCTGGTCTACGCATTAAACACGTTCTTTTCACGCAGCATTCCACAAACGATACGCCGGTGGCAAATGACAATCCGGATATATAGTGGGGAACTTGAGATCAGTCCCCAACAAATTCGCCTTTCCACTCCGCTGAGCGGCATACCGGATACCGTTTTTGAAATTTCTGGCTTGTGCTCAAGACGCATCTCAGGTTCGATTCCCATCAGGGGACCAACTCCAATTATCCTGGAAGTTTTCACCCGGTCATAGTCGTTAAAGTAGCTTGGACCGATGACCGCGCTTTTCATAATCCATCCAGCATCGCATGAGCGGGCGAAAAGAACGCTTCGGCCCCCAGAGCACTCGACGATAGATGCAAGTCCAGCTCAAAGCGTTGTGAAACCGAACACCTCTGGCGCCTTGCGGCGGTTCAGGGCATCCTATGATGGCTGAAATTTGTGTTTATGGCAGTTGGAGGAATGCTGATGCGTTGCTTTACCGTGCTTGGACCCTCGCAGACCGGAAAATCGACAGTCGTGGAAAAGCTCGGCTCGCTGGAGGGGACGCCGAGAAAATCCAGCTCCCCTTATGGATTGAACCTCACAGAGTTCACCTTCGGAAACGAGGCGTGGTGTGCACTGGATGCGCCAGGACCCAACGAAGCGTTGGCGCATGCGCAGCACGCGCTTCTTGCCAGCGACGCCTGCATATTGTGCGTTTCATCGGCACCCGAGGAGGCTGTGCTCGCCGCCCCCTATCTCAGGATAATCGAAGCCTCGGGGACGCCTTGCATCCTCTTCGTCAACCGGATGGACGAACCGAGAGGGCGGCTGAGGGACGTGATCGCCGCGCTTCAAGACTACGCCGGCCACACCCTTCTGCTTCGCCAGATCCCGATCCGCGAGGGGGACAGGATCATCGGCAGTTGCGATCTGATTTCGGAGCGGGCGTGGCGCTACCGGGAAGGCCAGCCTTCGGCGTTGATCGCAATCCCCGAAAGCACCGCCGAACGCGAGCACGAAGCGCGCACCGAGCTCCTGGAACACCTGTCCGAATTCGATGACTGGCTTCTCGAGGAACTGATCGAGGACCGCGAGCCATCCAGCGACGCGCTCTATGCCATTTCATCACGGGTTCTCAGGGAAAACAGAATTATCCCGGTCCTGATCGGTGCTGCAAGCCACGGTAACGGCATGATGCGGCTGATGAAGGCGCTGCGCCACGAGGCGCCGCCGGTCGGGATTCTCAGGCAGCGTCTCGCTGAGACGGGAACTGTCGATGAAGGCAAGCTGGCGGCCGTGAGTTTCCATGCCTATCATCGCCAGAATGTCGGCAAGACGGTGCTGGTGCGCGCCCTTGGCGAGGGACTGCGGCAAGGCGCATCGCTCGGCGGCTCCAGCCTCGGCGCCGTCCAAAGTCTTGCAAACGGGCGGTCCAATGCGGCGGTTCTGCCGGCACCCGGGGATGTCTTCGCGACCGTCAAGTCCGACCATCTGTCCGTCCCTTCGCTGTTGACCGCCGGCGCGGTGGTCGCCCCGCCTGAGTGGACGGAACCACCGACGCCGATGCTTGAGAGGATACTGGTTCCGGGCAGCGAGCGCGATGAAAACAAGCTTTCCGAAACGCTGGCGAAACTTTCCGAGACGGATCGCGGCCTGAAAGTCTTGCAGGAGGAAGGCACGGGCGCTCAACTCGTCCGCGCGCAAGGGCCGGTGCATCTGCGTGATCTCTGCCGAACGCTGGCGGATGTCTTTCACATCTCCGTGACCGACCGAACGCCCAGCCCAATCTACCGCGAGACGATCGCCAAACCATCGGAGGTTCATTACCGCCATCGCAAACAGACCGGCGGTGCCGGGCAATTCGCGGATGTCAAGTTGAGCATTCACCCCAACGAGCGCGGCCAGGGCTTCACCTTTGGCGAAACCGTCAAGGGCGGCGCCGTTCCGCGCAATTACTTCCCCGCCGTCGAAGCGGGCGCGCGCGAAGCGATGGAGAAAGGACCGCTAGGCTTCGAGGTCATCGATGTCGGCGTAACGCTGCAAGATGGCCAGCACCATGCCGTCGACAGTTCGGAACACGCCTTCCGGACCGCGTCGAAAATGGGGGTGCGACAGGCGCTTGCCGAAGGATCGAGCGTGTTGATGCAGCCGGTCTTCCGCAGCGAGTTCCACATCCCGTCGGTCTATTCAGGCAGCCTTGTCCAGATCGTTGCCGGTCTCAACGGCCAGGTTCTCGGCTTCGACCGCGATGAAACCGCCAAGGGATGGGACATCTTCCGGGCGCTCGTTCCGGGCGGCGCACTTGACGATCTGGCGCGGTCGCTGCGCTCGGCGACGCAGGGCATTGGTTATTTTTCCAAGACCTTCGATCACTTCGAGGAACTATACGGCAAGGAAGCGGACGCCATTGTGAGGGCAAAGGAGAAATCAGGCGCCGCACACTGAAACGTTTGCGCCACTGCTCACGCGCAGGTCTGCTGCCGGACGTCCGATACGAGATTTCGCTCCGATACGCTGCACTGCCTCCTGGCCGATCAGCTCGGATAGTTTTGCGGCTGCCGGGACGAAGTTCCTTCCTGCTTGCCAAAAAACCACAATTGCCTCACTTAGTTCACACATCCACCCTCGGCATGAAGAATTGGATCAACGCTGCATGCGCATAGCTTACGTTTTTCTCGGTGCATTTCTTGCAATCGTACAGTCCGCCTCCGCTGAAGTCGCATCGCCGCCGGTTTTGGCGCCGCTGGAGCGACAGGCAGAAGCCGCTCAGTTGAGCGCGCAATTTCTCTCGCGCTATAGCTACAAGCCCGTTCCGCTCGACGACGCCTTGTCGGCGCGGGTGATGGATGGGTTCATCAAGTCGCTTGATCCGGACCGCATGCTGTTCCTGCAGGCCGATATCGACAAGTTCATGGCCGAACGCAGCGAGATCGACGATGCAATCGAGCGGAAGGATCTGAAGATCCCGTTTGCGATCTTCAACGCCTATGAACAGCGTGTCGTCGACCGCATGACCTATGCGCGCAGCCTGCTGAAGCAGGATTTCGATTTCAGCGGGCAGGACAATTATTCGGTGCTGCGCGAGAAGGCGCCCTGGCCGCAGTCGCAAGCCGAGAGCGATGAGCTGTGGCGCAAGCGCGTCAAGAGCGACTGGCTGCGGCTGAAGCTCGGCGGCAAAGCCGATGCGGCTATTCGCGAAACGCTCGACAAACGTTATGAAAACACGCTCGAGCGCGCCTACAAATTCAAAAGCGACGACGTTTTCCAGTCGTTCATGGACGCCTATTCGAACGCGATCGATCCGCACACGGATTATTTCGGCGCCGCCGCTTCGGCCGATTTCGATGTGTCGATGAAGCTTTCGCTGTTCGGCATCGGCGCGGTGCTGCAGGAGCGCGACGATTATACGACGATCCGTGAGCTGGTGCCCGGCGGGCCGGCTGAGCTTTCCGGCAAGCTTGCGGTCGGCGACCGCATCACCGGCGTCGGTCAGGGCAAGAATGGGCCGATCAAGGAAGTGGTGGGCACGCGGCTGGATGAAGTCGTGCAGATGATCCGCGGCAAAAAGGGCTCCGTCGTGCGCCTCGATATCCTGCCGGCCGATGCCGGCGCCGATGCCACGCATCGCGTCGTCAGCCTGGTGCGCGACAAGATCAGCCTGGAAAAGCAGGCGGCCAGGAAAACCGTTCAGACCGTGAAAGTCGGTGATACCGAGCGCAAGATCGGCATCATCACGCTGCCGGTCTTCTATGAGGATTTCGAAGCCAAGGGCAAAGGCGACAAGGATTACAAAAGCGCCAGCCGCGATGTCGCCAAGCTGCTCGGCGAGCTGAAGGATGAAAAGGTCGACAGCGTTCTCATGGACCTGCGCAACAATGGCGGCGGTTCCCTGGACGAGGCGATCGATTTGACCGGCCTCTTCATCGGCAAGGGCCCGGTCGTTCAGCAGCGTCGCAGCGACGGCAAGATCGAGGTCAAAAGCTCGGATCTTGCAGAGCCTGTCTGGTCAGGCCCGATGGGTGTGCTGATCAATCGCGGCTCGGCCTCGGCTTCGGAGATTTTTGCCGCCGCCATCCAGGATTACGGCCGCGGCGTGATTGTCGGCGAAGGCAGCTTCGGCAAGGGCACGGTTCAGACGGTCGTCGATCTCGACCAGATGGTGCACAACAGCAAACCCGAATATGGCGAGCTGAAGGTGACGATCGCCCAGTTTTTCCGGGTCAATGGCGGCACGACGCAGCTGCGCGGCGTCACCCCCGATATCAGCCTGCCGGGACTGTCCGATCCCACCAGCTTCGGCGAGACCAGCTATGACAATGCCCTGCCATGGGCGGAGATCAAGCCGGCGAAATACGCGCCCGAGGGCAATGTCACGGCCTTGCTGCCGGCATTGCAAAGCCGCCATGACGCGCGGGTCAAGGGCGATCCGGATTTCCAGCGCCTGGTGAAAGACATTGCCGACCTGAAGGCGCAGCGCGAGAAAGGCATCGTCTCCCTGAACGAAGCAGAACGCCGCAAGGAAGCAGCGGCGCGCGAGAAGCGCTTCAAGGAGCGGGCGCAGGCGAGCGATGGCGACAACCCCGCTGGCGATGATGGCCTGGAAGCGGGCGAGCGCAGCCTGAGCGCCGATATCGCCCTCGAAAACGCCCGCAAGAATGCAAAAGACGTCCTGCTCGACGAGGCCGCCGCCATTCTTGCCGACGAGGTGGGTTTGCAGGACGGCGTGTTGAATGCCGCCACGAAACCATCGGGACAGTCGGACGGGAAATAGGCATACCGGCTGGGTGAGAGATAGCCGACAGATGCGTAACGATGCCATCTTTACAGCGCTTGTAGAGATGAGCACCGTTGCGCTATGTATCCGCTCCAGACAGGAGTTTCCCATGCCCTCCTTGCCCAGGAACAAAAGTCTGGAAGTGCTGCTCGAGCGGACCATGTTCACGGTTAGCCCCGAGATCTATGCCGAATACCTTGCCCGCCTCGACGCGCCAGCACAGCCCAATGACCGCCTGAAACGGACCATGTCGACCAAAGCGCCGTGGGATGAGCCTACATCGCCGGGCTGACATCTGCCGCCAGCCGCGATGTCCGCTAGTTGCCCCTCACCCTAACCCTCTCCCCGTTTTGACGGGGAGAGGGGACGTGCCCTGCGAGAGGTGGATGGAGACGGAGAGGTCGCGGCATACCCCTTCGCCCCGTTTACGGGGAGAAGGTGCCGGCAGGCGGATGAGGGGCGCCCTCGCCGATCTCCCAGCCGGGATGTCGCGTAGCTATTGAGATCCTGTTCGTTCCCGATCAGCGAAAAATGCAATCGCTTGGGCGCATCATCATGTTTTTGCCGCTGGTGCAGAGATATTCTCGTTGACGTTTCCGTAATCACGGGAAGTGTCTTTGCTTGATGCAGCCGGCTCTTTCCTCGTAGGATTTCTGCGCCATGTCATGCCAGGGCAACCACACAGGGTTCGGTATGGACGCGCTCGTCGAACAGTTTCTCAATCTTTCCGCACGCACCGATACGCTGATTGCCGTCTATGACGGCGATGACCGGCTGCAATATGCCAACAGCGCCTTTTGTTCGGCCTATTTCATCGAGCCGGAGGAGACGCCGCTGTGGCCGGATCTGATGCGGCGCAATTTCGAGCTCGGCCGGGGCACCGTCATCCGCACCGATAATTTCGAGGCGTGGCTGCGCTCGACCCAGTCGCGCCGCGGCAAGATCGGCTATCGCGCCTTCGAGACGGATCTCGGCGACGGCCGATGGCTGTGGATGACCGAGGCGGTGCAGAGTAACGGCTGGATGCTGTGCATCGCCAGCGACATCACCCGGCTGAGGGCGCAGGGCAGGACGGTCCGGCAGGATCGCGATCAGGCGATCAAGGCGTCCTATACCGACGAACTCACCGGTGTCGCCAACCGCCGCTTCGTCATGGCGAGGGTCGAAGACATGCTGGCCGCCGCCCGCAATGGAAGCAGCGGCTGCCTTGCCGTCTTCGACATCGACAATTTCAAGCAGATCAACGATCGGCTCGGCCACCACGCCGGCGATCTCGTGCTGCGCGATTTCGCCCATCGCATCCACCAGAATGTGCGCCGCAACGATTGTTTCGGCCGGGTCGGCGGCGAGGAATTCCTTCTCGCCATGCCGGCAACCGGCGCGGAAGACGCCCTCGCCATGATCGAGCGCATGCTGACGGTGATCCGCTTCTCCCGGCCGCTCGCTGACTCGCCCGATTTCAGCTACACCTGCTCGGCCGGCATCGCCGCCTGCCTGCCGACGGACAACGCCTCGGAGCTTTACCGGCGGGCCGATGAGGCGCTCTATGCCGCCAAGCTGAGCGGCCGCGACAGGGTGCGCGCGGCGTAGGGTGTCGGCGCTCGGACGGGCTACTTACCGCTTTTATTCGCCGCGATATGCTGCGTTAATTTCTGGACGTCTTCGGCAAGTTTGGCGAGATCGCTTTGCAAGGCTGCCGCTATTTTCGGAACGTAGATATTCCCTCCGGGAGCGCAGTCATCTGGTATGTTGTATCTGGAGGAAGAAGGTACGGATGTAGCGTTTGTAGCGTCGACGTAGATTACAGCCTGATTGTTATCGTCAAGCGCCACGGTTACCTCGAAGAGTGAGGGACCGGCGGCCAGATTCTTGAGTAGTAAATTGTTTTTGTCTCTGTAGGGTTTTCCTTGGTCGTTTCTCACTGTGAAACCTGTGAAGGCTTCTGTCACATTTATTTTCAGTTCACACGGCATGATCGTTCTCCCTGTTGTAATCGAGTTAATCATTGCTGAGTCGGCCATTGCGATGCGCCGTTCTGAGTGTGATGGCGTAGGAACTCGGGGATCGCTTGCCTGGCAGCTGAGCATCCAGAATGAGCGCCCTCGCATCCGCGAAATTCGTCGAGATTTCCAGGATTTGCGAGGCGGCCGTCAGTCGCCACATCCTATATCCCATGGAAGCCTCGAAACAGCAGCCGATTGCAGGTTCGGCAATAGGACCTGTGACGACAAAAATCCGGTTGGAATCCAACCGGTAACAATGACCTTCGAAGGCGTAGCCGTATGCAAGGACAGTCGATCCGGTAATGCCGACCGCGCTTGAGAGTCTTGTCTGCAGTTCCGCCCTTCCCGCCATTCCGACATTCAGGTGGGCGACGCCATTGGCGTCATTCAAGTCTATGCCGTAAAGTATGATCTCATCCGCGATATAGCGGGGTCCAGAAGGTGCTGGAACGCTGTCGTCTGTCATCGATGCCTCCCGTTGTTGGTTAGAGAATGCCGCGCCACCTCATGCAATCTTCAAGCTGATCGAGATAGGAGATCCCGCGTCCGCGGCTGGCCGCCTCGAGCAAGGCCAAGGCCGCCGCCTCAAAGGTCAGGCTGTCGGGATCGAGGTATCTCCAGGAGCGAATGAGCGCTTCGCCGATGATGTCGCGCGCCTCCTGCAGGGCGGCTTTCGATGCGAAATGCGTCAGCTCATAGGACGCTGCCGAGACGTGAAGTCTTTCTTCCATCAGCGCCGGCGCCATCTGCTGGCGCAGATCGCTGAACCGCCTCGGATCGATGTCGGATACGCCGCGCTCGAACAGCAGCGACTGGTAGACCTCGACGAGGCAGTCGAAGAGGCCTGATGCAAACGGTTTCGACTGGTCGTGCACTTCGCCGCTGACATCGCCGATGCGAAGCGAATTGTTGAGCGATCTCAGCTGCTTCTCGTCGCTGAGTTCGGCGAATTTGTCGAGTTCGTTGTGCAGCAGCAGGTTGCCGCCGGTGCGGCGCAGCAGCCGGTCGAGCGCCGTGTCGAAGCTCAGCAATCCGAGCAGCGAGATGAAATCGGCGATCGCTTCGTGGTAGGCAAAGAAATCGCTGCCCGCGCCATCGCCTTCGAGGATGCCGAGTTCGCTGAGCAGAATGAGATGGCCCATTTCATGGGCGACGGCGTCGAAATTCAGCGCGAAACAGGATGCCGCGCCGTGCTCCTCGCTTTCGCCGAGCTCGAGAAAGCCGAAGCCGGATTGGGCGTTTTGCCAATGCGGAATGCGGGGAACGATTTCCAGCCGTTCCAGCGTCGGCTGAAAAAACCAGACGATCGAACGGCCGAGATAGCTCTCGCAGATATCGAGCACGCGGCGGGCGCAGGCATAGCTGTGGGTCGCAAGGAAGGCCGGTGCATCCGGCCCGATATGATCGAAATGGCCGTCGGGGCCGGGCTCGGCCGGCGGCCGCAGCAGGCCGGGATAGGGCGGGATGTAGGGCGCGGCATAGGGCAATTTCGGCTCGACCGGATTGGCCACATAGATCCGGGCGTCGGATGGCCCCGCCAGGATCGGTCCTGCCGATGGCCCGATCCACACGACTTCGGGCCTTTCGTAACCGGGAATGAAAGGGGGCTGGGGAAAGACAAGGAAACGTGTCCCGAGCGGCCGCTCTAGAGCTGCCCCCTGGCCTGCGCCCTCGTTCTGCGTGATGGCATCCACTGCTGCCCCCACCGCCCGTTGCCCAACGTCAAGCGATCGTTAACTATACCAGTACTACGTGCTATCAGGCAATAGACTATCGAGCATGTTGTAGTACTCCATGTCATTGGCAAATGATTCCGTAAGTTCAAATACAAAGGGAAGGGCTTCATTCGGCCGGTTGATCTTTTGGTCGGCGAGATATGTCAGAAGATTTACCGCATCGCGGCGCTTGCGGCTTGCCGCTCCGGTTGGCAGCCAGGCCTTTAATGCTTCGATTTCGCCGGCCGCGATGCAATTGTTTTCAGCCGCCGCCAGGAGCTTCGGGAAGGATCTTTCGCTGAAGTGAAGCGCGCGCGCCAGAGATTCGAGCTCGCATCGCAGCCGTCGTTGGATGATGCCGGTGCGCTCGGCTCTCTTGAGCGTCAGCCTGATATCGATCAGAGCGTCGCCCAGGGCGCGTGATCCGAGTGCGGCGGGGGCCATCGGCACCGTGACGTCGGCATCGTCGGCGAGCGGGTGCCTTCGGTACCATCGGTAGATCAGCCCGTGGCCGATCATTCCCTGGGGCGCCAGTTCGGCTGCCCGGAGCGCGCCGATGCTGGCGGCGCCATAGATGCGCACGCCGCGGGCCATCGCCCACAGGATTTCCTGGTGGCGGACGGCCGGAAGCTGGCCGAAGACGCCGTCGATCAGCACGATCGCCGCCGGCGCATATTTGGTGATGGCCCGCACGACATCGGCGCAGCCGACGGGGGGAAGATAGACCGCATCCAGATAGGCCCGGGCTTGCGCCTCAGAGAGGGTGGGGCCGAGAAAAACCACGATATCATCCCGCAAGATCGGCCTCCGGATTTGTTTCCAGCGGCGGCGCAACGACGCGGACGACGTGAAGCGGGATGCGCTCATCCGAATGAAGGACGACAAGAGCGGCCGCATGCGCGCCGGCCAGCTTCAAGGCCCCGATGATCGGCCGAAGGGATCGCGCTTCGGCCGCGGGACGGTCCGTGGCGAAGGAACGGCCCCCCTTTGCCAGCTGCCGGCGCCAGGCGGCCAGTTCGCCGGCGTCGGCATGGGCGTAAAGCTCTGTCCTGATATCGTCGCGCGCCGCTGAAATGACGCCGAGGCGGGACTGGCAGGCTTCCAGCAAGGCGCTGGTCAGCGCCCTGTTATGGCTGATATCGCAGCCGAAACCTTCGGCCGGCAGCGGCGCAAAGGGGGCTCTGCCGGCATCTTCCATGACATGGCACCAGTAGATCGGCAGGGCGTGCGGCGCCGGGATCTGCCAGATCCCGACGACAAACCCTGCCTTGGAAAGCCGCCGCATGATGTCGCCGGCGCTTCCCGATTGAACCGACCGGCTGTCGATCTGGCAGCGGTCGAAGAAATGCGGCGTCTTCATCGCCGTGCATCGCGCCTGCCGCTCGAGGATCTCCAGGCAGGCATGCAGGACAGCGCCTTGCAGGCTCGTGCCGGCCGCCAGCCCCGTCGTATCCCGGGCGATCCAATGGGGATGCGGCGACGGGACGATGTAGGCGGTATCGACGAGGGCAAGCGGAACGGCGATGTTCCGCCCGGAAATGAGATCCAGCCCGGCAATCCAGGAGAGCATCTCATCGCCGCGGCCGGTGCCGAGGTGCGACCAGTCTCCCCGGGCGTTCATGTCGCGCAGGCTTGCGGTGAAAATGCGCTCCGCCGCAATCCGCTCCGAGGCCCAGCCTTCCAGGGATTCCATCAGGCCCGATATCGCCGCCAGGGGAAAGGTCAGTCCTTTGCCCTGGCTGACGGCGACGGAGCGCGAGTGCGGCCGCACGACCTGGACGACCGGAACGCCGATCCAGTCGAGCCCGGTGATCGAGCCGAGTCTGGTGATGCCATAGTCCTGTCTGCGCGCAAGGATGCGCTGCACCGTCTGCCGGGGATCGGGAGGCGAGAGGGGGCCGATATTCAGGATGGTATCGAGGATGGTATCGAGCGTCGCGTCGTCCATCACATCCTTCCGTCCGAGGTTAAAATACCGCCAGCCCGTCCAAAGTGCGCCTTGCCCTTGCGGCCAGCCAGCCGGCCTTCTGGCCCTCGGCAATCTGGATGGCGCGTATCAGGTCCCTTTTTATCGGCGCGGGCGGCTCGTTCAGATCACGCCTCAGCCTGGCGCTGCGGCGGTAGAGCTCGGCAAGCCAGAAGGATTGGCCGCTGCTGCGCCCGACATTGATGGCATTCTGGACGGTCGCCAGGGCTTCGGCCGACCTGCCGAGATGCTGCAGCACCTGCGCATGCATGTCGCTGTGCATGGAAAAATTGTCGTCGGTGCCCAATTGCTGCTGGAGAGCCAGGCCGCCGGCAAAACGTTCTTCGCCGCCTGCCGCGGAAGACGTCATCAGCTCCGCCCAGCCGCAATACATGTTGGCCCGCGCCTGGCTTGCCGCCAGCCCATGCCGCTCGGCGAGCGACAGCATCTGTTCGCCGAGCGCATGGACATCGTCATATCGGCTTTGGCAGCGGGCAAGCACCATGGCGTAATAGAGGGCGTGCACCATGCTGCCGGCATGATCGGTCGCGTTCGCCCATTCCAGGCATTGTTCGATCGCACTTTCACTCGCGCCGGTTTCGTCGAGCAGCAGGTAGGAGAGGGCGCTTTCGCCCAAGCCGCAGACTTTGGCATCATGTCCACCGAAGAAGGCTCGATTCCGCACCGCGCTTTCGGGATCATAGAGCGTAAGGCCTTCGGCGACACAATCGAGACAAAACTCATGCTCGCCGGCATGGAAGCTCGTCGCCCAGCCGCAATGATAGGACTGAAGCCTCGTCTCGCGATCCGCGACGACGCGCATGTCGCCGACGAGGATGCGCGCCCGCGACTGCTGGGTCAAAATATTGGGGGCGGTGAACCACCATCCCCAATAGACCGGGAAATGGTTCACGCGCACGGCCGAGGACTGTTTGCGCAGAAGCTGCATGGCGCGGGCATAGACCCGCCGCGCGCTCTCCGATCCCTCGCCTTCGAGGGCGCTTGCCACGAGGCCTTGAAGTTCGAACAGGCTGAGCGCCAGTTCGGTGCGGTCGGGGTGGCGCCGGGAAAGGCTGTCGACCTCCTGGGCACAGAGTTCGAGCGAGACGTTTGCCTCCTGCATTGCCGAGCGGAGAACACTTGCCTCAGCCGCCGCCAGGGCAAATCGGGCGGCCGCGTCATGCAGTCCGGCCTCGGCGCACTGCCAGGCGGCGATTGCCGCCGGCAGGCTGGGTTTTCTTTCGCCGATCAGGAGATCTGCGATCCGCCGGTGGATGCGGCGCCGGTCGCTCTTGAGGAGGCTGCTATAGGCTGCTTCCTGCGCCAGCACGTGCCGGAACTGATAGGAGCCATGCGTGACGGTCGAGGGCTCGATGATGCCTTGAGACAGAAGCCGCTCGATATCGACGTCGACGGTGCGGCGGCTGCCCCCTTCGACGAGATAGGTGAGCAGCGAGACGCTGAATTCGCGGCCGATGACGCTGGCAAATTGCGCCGCCCGGCGTGCCGAACCGGTCGCGGCCAGCCGGGCGGACAGCAGATCGTTGAGCGAGGTGACGCCGCCTTCCCGCAGCAGCCCTTTCCATTCCGAGAGTGACTTGCCCAAAGGCTGCCTGCCGCGGAAGAAACTGGCCAGTTCTTCCGCATAGAGCGGCATGCCGTCGCATTGATCGAGAATGAAATCCGACAGGCCCGGCGGGGGATGCTCCCGCCAGATCGAGGCGACGAGATCGCGAACCGCGGCCGCCGTCAGCCCCGGCAATTCGATCTCGCTTGCAACCGCGAGCGATCGTCGGATTCTCGACGTCTGAATGACCAGGATCGGAAGCCGGGCGGCCAGCGATCCCAGCCTGTCGATCAGCTCCAGCGTCATGTCGTCGGCCCAGTGCACATCCTCGAAGATGAGCAGCGTCGGGACCGCCTTGCATGTCAGAATGTCGGCGGCGGCTTCGATGACCTTCCGCCGGAAGGCGCGTCCGGAGAGATCGGCGACGCGGATATTGCGCGACGTTGCCGGCGAACGCTCGGCGGTGAAGGCGAGCATGGTGTCGGCGACGGCTGCATCGAGTTCTCGGCCGGAGGCGCGTAGAGCCCGTAGGAAGGCGTCGCTGTCGCCATCCTTCAGCACCAGGGGTTCGGCGGCCAGCCGTTCGAGAAACGAAACGAAGGGATGCAGCGGCTGGCTCTCCAAGCGCCTGCCGCACTGAAAGACCAGTGTCTCATGCGCCGTCTGCCGCAGGCTTTCGGCGAATTCGCCGACCAGCCGGGATTTGCCGATGCCGGCCTCGCCAACGACGGCGATCAGGCTTCCCTTGCCGCCGAGGGCCGAATTCCAGGCGCCGGAGAGGGCGGCAAGCTCTTTCTCCCGGCCTCGGATCGGCCTCGCCTGCGCCTCGGACGGCGATGGCTCGGCGGTCGATCGATCGCGCTCCCGCGGACGCCACAGCGCAATCGGATGTTCGAACCCTTTAAGCCTCGCCTCCCGCAGCAGGGTATAGTCGAATTTCTGCCGGGTGAGCTGAACGGTGGAATCGGCGACAAGGACGGAATTGGGGTCGGCCTCGGCTTGCAGCCGCGCCGCCAGAACCGGCGCCGTGCCGACGATCTCATCGCCGGCCGTGGAGAAGACGACAAGACCGGTGGCCACCCCGATCCGCAGCCGGAACGGCCTGCGTGCCTTGGCCCTGATCTGGGTCTCGGTCTGCGTCTGGCCCCCGGCCACGACGCGCAGCAGTTCCAGAGAAGCGCGCACCGCGCTTTCCGCGGTATCTTCGGACTGTTCGGGATAGCCGAAGAAGCAGCATCCGCCATCGCCGAGCCGCTGATGAAGAAATCCCCCGTGCTTCTTGATGATCGTTTCGGCACTTTGATGTAACGCCGAGACAGACCGGAAGAATTTCTCCGGCTCGCTTCGCAACAAAAGTTCCGTGGAGCCGACGATGTCATAGAAAAGGGCAGTGACCTGTCGCCGCTCACCTGTGAACCGAATTCGTGCGTCGAGGGTTTTCATAGCGGGTCGCCCAACACCACAGAAGCCGTAGTCAGGACATCCGATTTATTGCCTGCATGCAAGCTTTTCCTGCGGGAATGCTAATATAGTGATCGGTTATTTCTGTCCGATGCTTCGGACAATTGTGATGGGCGCGGCCGCTCCATCAGGATACGAACGGGTGAAACCGATTCAGACAGGCTCCGCCGTCACGGCGCGCCTACCCGTGCCGCGGGCCATTGCTACCCCGCCAAGCAGGTTGCGAAGATCCGCCGCGATTTTGTTGGCGATGATGCCGAGCCCCAGGCCACCTGATATCGCCAGCAGATGAAAGAGGGGAACCGGCAGCACGGCCGCTGCCTGCGGCATCAGCAGTTCCGGCACAAAACGGTGCAGCAGGTAGGTGGGAAAGGCCGAGACGGCGATCAGCGTCACCAGGCGCCTGAGCCGCACCGGCAGGTGGATGCGCGGCAGGTAGAGAAGGGCGAGAAGCGCTGCGAAGATCGTCAGATATTTGACCGTCGTGCCGATCCAGAGCGTTTCCCAGAAAGCGAGATAACCGAGCACGATGGCGGCAACCGCCGACAGGATGATCCGCTGCGCCTTCCTGCCGGCAAGGCCCGCGCACCAGCCGAACATGCCGAGATGCAGGCCCCAGTAGAGGGTGAAGATCTGCCGCCTGCCGATATCGAAGAGGAGCGGCAGGGAAAACCGCGCCGCGACCGCCAGCCCGAGCAGCGCCAGCGAGAAGGCAAAGGGTTGCGCCCGCGCCAGCCTGCGCACAGCAGGCACGGCAAAAACCAGCGAGAAGACGAGAAGCGTCTGCGCATAGGCCTCGATGAACCAGTAGAGATAGGGGAGCATCTGGTGGCGCTCCGGCTCGGCATAGCCGAAATTGCCGGTCAGCGTGACCGAGGCCCAGGGAACGGTGCGCCAGGCGAGCGCATAGGCGGCGACGATGAGAAAATAGGGAATAAGAACATGGATTGCCGGCCGCAGCGCATGGCGGAAATTGCCGGCGAGGAAATGGCCCGACTGGAAGCGCGCCAGGCTGAAGCCGACGAGGAGCAGCATCACGCCCGATCCGCCGGGAATGGGCCAGAGCATCTCGTGATGGGTGACGACGAGCAGGATGGCGACCGCCCTCAGCACCAGATCGGTCGGCAGTGCCCTGACCTCGGCGCTATCCGTCCGTGCAGCTTGCGGGGCGACATCGAGGGCGGCAATTGCCGTCTGCTCCCAGCCTTCCGGCAGTTCGATGCCCAGCCTGTCGAGTTCCATCGTCAATTGCAGGAAGCGTAGGGAATCGCCGCCGAGCGAGACGAAGCTGTCGTTGCGGCTCACCCTGTGGGGGTAGAAGACCCTGGTATAGGCGTCGAGCACGCTGACGGCCGCGGCGCGGCACGTTTCGCGCGTCGCCAGCATCTCCTCGCGAAGGCCGGCATAATCGATCTTGCCGGAGGCAAGCCTCGGAAGCTCTGGTCGCGCCCTGACGGAGACCAGGCTCGCCGGAAGATGGCTCGCTTCGACGAGCATATCAAGCGCCCGGTCGGCGTCACGCGCATCGCTCACATAGGCCTGCAGGCCGTGATCGTCACCGACAACGGCAGCCGCGATCCCCTTCTCGGCCAGAACCTGCTCCATGATGTCGAAGCCGATCCGGAGCCCGGCGACCTTGGCGAAACGGCTCTTGCGGCCGACGATCCTGTAGAAACCGTCCTCGTCGCGCATGGCGATATCGCCGGTCTTCAATGCCGCGACCTCGGCGCCCCGCTGAAGATCGGCGCGGTCAGTGCCGTAGCCCATCATCACGTTCGGGCCGGCATAGACGAGCTCTCCGGCAACCTCAGCTCGGTCGAGCGGATGCCCGTCATCGTCGACGAGGCTGAGGCTGCCGCCGGGAATGGCGATGCCGATCCGTTCCTCATTGTCCGCGAGGCTTGCCGGCGGCACGAAGGCGATGCGGGCGGCTGCCTCGGTCTGGCCGTACATGACGAAGAGGCGGCCGCCGTTCGCGCGCATATGGTCGCGGTAGAGGCGGATGAGTTCGGGTGCCAGCCGTCCGCCGGCGACCGTCATGAAGCGCAGCGCCATCAGTTCATGGCTTCGGAAGCGCGTCCTTTCCATCAGTTCAAAGGAATAGGGCACACCCGAAAGATTGGTGCAGCCGCTTTCGCCGAGCAGCCGTGCAAATTCCTCGCTCACCACGGAGACGCCGGGAATGAAGATGCTGCCGCCGGCGACAAGATGCGAATGGAGGACGGAGAGGCCGTAGGAATAGTGAAGCGGCAGGACGAGCGCGGTTCTGTCGGCAGGGGAGAGCTCGAGATAGTGAGCGATCGAGCGCGCATTGGCGTCAAGATTGACATAGGACAGGCGCACGGCTTTCGCGAGCCCGGAACTGCCTGAGGTCATCAGCAGCAAGGCGAGATCCGGATGCAGCGGCGCGGCACTTTGCCTTTGCCTTTGACTTTGACTGGGCCGAGTTTCCTCGACCAGCCGCCAGCGGCCGCCGGCGGGGCGGTAAGTGAAATCCGGCTGAAAGGCCGACAGAAACTCTCGCCACAGCCTGTCATCGCAGGGCGGCAGCATGGCCACCGCATTGCCGGCGCGCAACGCGCCGAGATAGGCGACGATCACATGTTCCGAAACATCGGCTGAAATCGCCACAAGCCGCTTTTCCCCCCGTCCCAGCCGCTCGGCAAAGCGCTGTGTCCGGGCGTCGAGGTCGGCATAGGAGAGCGTCCGTCCGTCGGCGAAGATAAGGGCGGGGCGCTGATCGGCGCGAGCGATTTCAGAAAACAGGTCGGCGGGGGTCATGCTCGCGCTTCGAATGGCAGAAAACTGGCCGAAGCGGGTATAATCCTTGACAATCGCAGTCAAGTAATTTGCTGCATAACCTTGATGCGGCGCGATTTCGAGGTTAGCCGCGGGAAGGGCGGCTTCGCGCCCGGCTCAACGGCCGTTAGAACCTCAGGCCCATCTTATCACGCTCACCCGTCATACGACGCCGGCCTTGCGTAACCCCTCTACGGCGAGCTCGAAATCGGCGGAATTCTTGAAGGGCAAGACTTTGCGGCGGTATTCCAGGGAGAAGTCGGGATTGATGCGCAGCACCTCCTGCCACGTCGCCCGAGCCTCTTCGAAACGGCCGAGGTGTCCGTAACAGGCGGCGAGAAGCGCGCGCGAGACATCGGTGACGGGATTGCGGTTCACGCGCTGCAGCAACAGGTCGACGGCCTCTTCGTACCGTCGCAGTTGAAACCAGGCCCAGGCCTGAAAGTGGAGAACGACATCCGGAAAGTACGGGTTTAGGACCCTTGCTCGATCGAAACAGGCGAGTGCCTCCTCGGATCTGCCTGAATAGAGCAGTGCCTCGCCGAGGCTGACCTGCCCTTCGGCGAAGTTCGGATTGAGGACGATCGCACGCTCGGCCTCGCTGATGGCTCTATCGTGCTGGCGTGAGTAAAGCCTGACCACGCTCAGCGCCCAGTGCGCCACGGGATCGCTGTCATCCCGCCCGACCGCCAGCGCCGCAGCCTCTTCAGCCTGCTCGATCGAGCGCTGCGGCGACGCGCTCCATCGGTTCAGGTAGTCGAGCCCGTGAGTCAGGGCGAGGAAGGCGTGCGCCGCGGCGAAGTTCGGGTCCAGTTCGACGGCCCGTTGCAAGAGGTCGCGGGCGTCGCTGTTCGTCTGCTTCGTCAGCCGGTGCCACAGCTCCCGGCCACGCAAGAAGCAGTCATAGGCCTCGGGGTGCCCGGTCTGCCCCGGCGCCAGCCTTTTCCGATCGCGCTCCGTCAGGTTGACCGCCAACGCATCGACGATCTGCTGGGTGACATCGTCCTGAACCGCGAATATGTCGGTCAGGTCGCGATCGAACCGCTCCGCCCACAGATGCCCGCCGGTGGTCGCGTCGATGAGCTGCGCGGTGATGCGCACCCTGTTGCCCGATTTGCGGACGCTGCCCTCAAGCACATGCCGCACGCCGAGCTTCGTACCCACCTCCTGCACCTGGACGTTCTTGCCCTTGAAAGTAAACGAGGAATTGCGGGCGATGACGAAGAGTTGCGACAGTTTCGATAGCGCCGTGATGATATCTTCCGAGATGCCGTCGGCGAAGTAGTCCTGTTCGGCATCGCCGCTCATGTTGACGAAGGGCAGGACGGCGATCGACAGCTTCGGCGACGCTGCCGCCGCCGGTTGGCCCCTCGCGGTTTCCGGGGTCGCGGCTGCCTTGATCCCGGCGCTGCCGACTTGCAGCGAATAGACCCGGATCGGCTCGGCGATGTTCTTGAGTTGCGTGTTGCCGAGATCGCTGACCGAGAGGTCGAGCCTCGCCTTGACTTGGCGATAGGCATCCTCGGACAGGCAGATCGCGCCCGCCGCGGCGACGCCCTCCAGTCGCGAGGCGATGTTGACGCCGTCGCCCATCAGATCGCCGTCGCTTTCCTCGACAACGTCGCCCAGATGGATACCGATCCGGAACTCGATGCGACGGTCCTGCGGCACGCCGTCATTGCGCTCCACCATACCGTTCTGCACCTCGATAGCGCAACGCACGGCGTCCACCACACTGCGGAACTCGACCAGCGCACCATCGCCGGTCCGCTTCACCACCCGGCCGTGGTGCACGGCGATCGTCGGATCGATGAGATCGCTACGCAGTGCCCGCAATCTCGCCAGGATGCGCTCCTCGTCGGCGCCGGCAAGCCTGCTGTACCCAACCACATCAGCAGCCAGGATTGCAGCCAGCTTTCGGATCTCGCTCATGGCGCCGTCTCCTCACTTTCAGGATAGCAGGGAGACAGAGGGCAAGAAAGAACTTTCAGCCGTTGCTCAGAGCGCTCTCGGCTGCCATCGAGCTGGACGCGGCCGGCGTTGCAGCCCGACGCATGGCATCCAAGCAAAGCCGATGTCGTCTACGCCGCCTACACCACCTCACCAAACTCCGCCGCCAGCACCGCATCCTTCAGCGCCCGTGAATAGGGATGCTGCGGATTGTCCAGCACGGGTCGGGCCGGGCCCCGCTCGACGATCTCGCCCTTGCGCATGATGATGATGTTGTCGCTGACGTAATAGGCGGTGGCCAGATCATGGGTGATGTAGATGATCGAGAGGCCAAGTTCGCTCTTCAGCCGGCCGAAGAGGTTGACGATCGCCATGCGCAGCGAGGCGTCGACCATCGAGACCGGTTCGTCGGCGACCAGCAGGCGGGGCTGCGGGATGAGCGCGCGGGCGATGGCGACGCGCTGCTGCTGGCCGCCGGAGAGTTCGTGGGGGAAACGGCCTTTTACCTCTTCGAGCGTCAGGCCGACATGATGGAGCGCGGCATCGGCCATGCGCTCGGCTTCTTTCCGGTCTATGCGCTTTCCCGGGCCCGACAGATTGCGGGCGGTTTCGAACAGGTAACGGTCGACCCGCTTCAGCGGATTGAAGGCTTCGAACGGGTTCTGCAGGACCGGCTGCACCTCCTTCATGAAGGCCTTGCGTTCGGATCGGCTGTGGATGTGCACGGCCCTGCCGGAGAACTCGAGCTGCCCTTCCGTCGGTTCGGTCTGCCCGAGGATCATCGCGGCGATCGTCGATTTGCCCGAGCCGGATTCGCCGACGATCGACAGGATCTCCGGTTCCGCCCCGACTTCGAAGCTGACATCCTTGACCGCGGTGATCAGGCGCCGGCCGAGCATGCCGCCCTGGCGATAGACTTTGGTGACATGCGAGAGGTGAAGCAGAGCGGTCAAAGCTGATCTCCCGTAACGGCAAAACAGGCGACGCGCCGCTCAGGCTCGACGGTGACGAGCGGCGGCACTTTCTGCGAGCAGATCGCCATCCGTTTGGGACAGCGCGGGTGAAAGCGGCAGCCTTCCGGCGGCATGGCAAGGTTGGGCGGACGTCCCTCCAGTGACGGCCGCGTCGTCGCATCGCCGATCTTCGGCAGGCTGCCGACCAGATGCTGGGTATAGGGGTGGAGCGGCTTGCTGAAGAGTTTGGCGGTCGGCGCCTCCTCGACGAGACGCCCGGCATAGACGATGCCGATGCGGTCGGAGACTGTCGCGTGAACGCCCATATCATGGGTGACGAACAGAAAGGACGAGCCCATCTCACGCTGGATTTCGCGGATCATCGACAGCACGTCGCGCTGAACGATCACGTCGAGCGCCGTCGTCGGTTCGTCGGCGATGATGAACTCAGGCGTCAGGATGGTGGCAAGCGCAATGGTCATGCGCTGGCGCATGCCGCCGGAGAGTTCGTGGGGATAGGCATCGAGCAGATGCGGATCGAGCTTCAGCCGCTGCAGATGGGCGGCGACCTTTTCGAAGAAGACCGATTTGCTGACCTTCATGTGGCGGAAGGCGAAATCGGTGAAGGAATGGCGGATCCGGCGCACCGGATTGAGCACATTCATCGAGCCCTGCATGATATAGGACAGATGCTTCCAGCGCAGCGCCATGCGCTCTTCCGGCTTCATCGCGTAAATATCCTGGGTGCCGCCGTTGAAATGGAATTTCACGCTCCCCGACACGACCCTCAGCGGCGGCCGGATGGCGCCGGCGATGGTTTTGATCAGGGTCGTCTTGCCGCTGCTCGATTCACCGGCGACGCCATAGACCTCGCCGCGGCCGATCGTCAGGCTGATATCGTCGACGGCGCGCACTTCGCGATCGACGCCAAAAAGGAAGGCGCGGTAATAGGCTTTCAGATTCTCGATTTCGACCAAAGGGTCCATGCTAACTTCCCATCCGGTTCAGCCGGCTGCGCGGATCATTGTATTCGTTCATCGACATCGACAGCAGGAAGAGCGCCAGGAAGAGGATGACGATGACGGCGACGGGGGCGGCTACCCACCACCATATTCCCGATATCAGCGCCGAATGCGCATTGGCCCAGTAGATCATCATGCCCATGGTCGGCGTCTCGATGTCGGTGAACCCCAGCACCGAAAGGGTGATCTCCATGCCGATCGACCAGATCATGTTGTTCATGGTGGTGGCAAAGACGATCGGCAGCACATAGGGCAGGTGCTCCTCGACCAGGATCTTGCGCATGCTCATGCCGGAATAGACGCTCTGGGTGGTAAACGGCCTGGTCTTCAGGCCGATCGCCACCGAGCGGATCAGCCGCGCATCGTAGGACCAGCCGAGCGAGGCCATGATGACGATCAGCACCGTCCAGGTCATGCTGTCCTTCAGCACGAAATAGAAAAGGATCAGCAGCGGAAATTGCGGGATGACCATGACGCTGTCGTTGATCGCCATCAGCACCCGGTCGACCGCGCCGCCGGCATAACCGGCGACCAGGCCGACGACCAGCGAGATGATGCGCGAGAGAAAAGCGACGCCGATGCCGAAATACAAGGTATTGCGGAGCGCAGTCGTCAGCTGCCAGAAAACGTCCTGGCCGCGCGATGTCGTGCCGAGCCAGTAATCGCCGTCGGGTGGCATGTCGGGCGGCAGCAGATAGATATCCGTCGGGGCGTAGGGCGAGAAATAGGACAGGATGATGAACCCGACGATGACGGCAAACAGCAGCAGGCCGCAGAGAAATTCCAGGTTCTGGCGTGCGAGGTCGCGGACGATGGTAAACATGGCCTATTCCACCTTGATGCGCGGGTCGATCAGCGGGCTCAGAATGTCGATGATGAAGACGGCGGCGGCGACGCCGACGATCGACAAGGCGCTGAGGCCGAGCACCAGGCTGTAGTCGCCGGCATGCACCGCCGAAATCAGCAGGTTGCCGATGCCGGGATAGCCGAAGACGATTTCGGTGATGACGGTGCCGTTGAAGATCGCCCCGAGCGACATGGCAAGCCCGGTGAATTGCGGCACCATGGCGTTGCGGGCGATATAGGAGCGGAGAATTTTCCGCTTCGGTACGCCGCCGAGCTCGGCGAAGACGACGTAGTCATCGGTGATGATGTTGGACACCAGCGCGCGCATGCCGATCAGCCAGCTGCCGGCGCCCACCAGGATCAGCGACAGGGCCGGCAGGATCGAATGTTCGAGAATATCGAGCACCAGCGCAAAGGAGAGATCCAGATTGGCGTTCATCTCATAGCCGCCATTGATCGGCAGCACCGGCCAGAGATAGCCGAAGACGATGAGCAGCACGAAGGCCAGGATATAATAGGGAATGGGAAGCAGGGCGATGCAGACGAGGCTGACCGCCTTCAGCACCATGTTCTTCCGGTAATAGCCGGCGAGCGCGCCGAGCGCGTTTCCGAGCACGAAGGTGATCAGCGTGGAGACCGTCATCAGCCCGATCGTCCAGGGCAGGGACCGCAGAATGATCGTGGAAACGGGCGTCGGAAAGGCCGACAGCGAGGGGCCGAGATCGCCGGTCGCAAGCCGCAGCCAGAAATGCACATATTGCTGCCAGATCGAGCCCTCCATGCCGTAAAGCTCGCGCAGCGACTGGCGCATCAGTTCGATCGCATTCGGATCGGACTGCCCCATCTGGGTGATGGCGCCTATGCTTTCTTCGACCGGATCGATCGGGGTCAGGTGGGTGACGAAGAAGGTGATGCTGACGCCAAGAAAGACGACAAGCAGAAACTGACCGAACCGCTTCAGCACAAAGATCAGATAGGGCGTCATAAGGCAGTGGTTCCTCTCTGGTTTTCCTTTCATCGATTGGACGGCATCGACGGGAAAGGATCGGCGGGCAGAGCCCGCCGATAAGGGGCCGGCGCGTGGCTAAAGCGCCGGCGTTGGGAGGATTATTTCGGTTGAGCCGGCTTCAGCTTGACCATCATCAGCCGGGAATTCGCCCAGTTCGGCACCGGGTCGGTATAGGGGTCCTTGATCGTCGGATAGCCGGTCCAATAGGTCGTATCCATCGAGGTGAAGACGTTATAGGACATCAGCGGGATCGACGGCATTTCGCGGGCGACGAGCTTCAGATAATCCTTGCCGAGCTCGATGCCCTTCGGATCGTCGGCGCTGATGCCGCGGATGCTCTCGATGATCTTGTCGAGCTCCGGATTGGACCAGCGCTGCCAGTTGCGCGGCGGCTGATTATCACCCTTCTTGGCCACGAACTGCGAGTGCCAGCTGTCGAGGAAGAAGGAGAGGTCGGGATCGCCGCCCCAGGTTTCGACGCTCCAGGCGATCGCCACCTGGAAATCGCCGGGCTGCAGCGCCACCTGCCACAGTTTCTCGGTGGGCACCGCCTTGGCGTCGATGCCGAAGGCGGCCCATTGCTGGGCAATCAGCGTGCCGGCGCGGGTGAAGACGGAGCGCGTGTCGCCTTCCACCGTCATCCGGATCCGGAACGGCTGGCCATCCGGGGTCATCCACTTGCCGCCACTCTTCTTGAAGCCAGCCTTTTCCAGCAGTTCGGCAGCTGCTTTCGGATCCGGCTTCCACCAACCATAGCCGAAGGCGTCGCTGATCGCCTGCGGGTCAGTCGGAATCTGGTCCTTGAATTTCGGCTGCTTGCGCAGGAGGTCGGCGATCTGCTGGCCGACCGTCGGATCATAGGGCTTGATCTTGCGTTTGCCGGTATCGACCTCGAAATCCTTGAGCCAATCCTGCATCGGCGCCTGATAGTCTTTCATGGCGCTTGCCGTCGGCGGCACGCCGAGCGCAGACAGCGTCGCTGCCCCGCGGTAGCTCGCCATGTCGACGGCCTTGATGTCGATCAGCAGGGCAAGCGCCCAGCGCACATCGGCATTGTCGAACGGCGCATCCTGGGTGTTGAAGATCAGGGCCGGCAGCGTCGGGTCCGGGTGGGCGAAGGGGAAGCCCGGGAACCAGGTGTCGATGGTCTTCGACTTCTCCTTGAGGGTGAACATGCCCTCCGGCGTGTTGTCGTGAATGATATCGAGATTGTGCTCGAGCTGGGCGATCGTCCGCTTATCCGGCGGGCCCGGATCGGTATAGGTGACATATTTCGGCGCCGGCTCGCCGAAGCGGGCAAGCGAGGTCCGCTGCCAGTCGTCGCGCTTCTCCCAGGTATACCATTTGCCCTGCGGGTCATAGGCCTTCAGCTTATAGGCGCCGAGCGAGACGGGATTGGCGAAATCATAGCGAAGCGGATCCTCCACCTTTTCGAATACATGCTTCGGCATGATCCAGGCGCCGTTCCAGCGCACGGTGAAGATGGCGTGGAAGCGCGAATTCGGCTTCTTCAGCTTGAACACCACGGTCTGAGGATCGGTCGCCTCGACACTTGCTACCTGCACCGTGAAGGCAGCGCTCCAGATCATGCCGGGATGATCCATCTGCGTCTTGACGGTATAGACCACGTCGTCGGCCGTGAATTCGACGCCGTCGCTCCAGAAGAGCCCCTTGCGCAGTTTCACGGTCATCTCGGTGAAGTCGGCATTATATTGCGGCTTGTCGGCGGCGAGCGAATTGTCCCAGGCCGCGCCGCCAAGCCCCTGTTCGGGGTCGATATACCAGAGCGTATCCATGGTCAGCTGCTGCAGACCGGTGGAAACCCCGCCGCCGCCATTGACCCAGATGTTGAACCAGCCGGGATTTTTGATCGTCCCTTCCGGATTTTCGACGATGAGCGTCTCCTTGCGCGGCAAGGAGGTATAGTCATCGGCCTTGGCCGCCGCCGTCAGGCCGAGTGCGGCCAGCGCGACGCCAAATGCGAGCCTCTTCCACTGTTGCATGAACTCCTCCCTAGAAAGCGACGATACGGCGGCCGCAAAGGCACGCATGGGCACGTCGCGGTTGTCGGTTTGCTAAGGCTCGGGACGTCAGGTCCAGAGCTCCAGCGAACCATCCCTCCGGCCCGCCTGCCTCCTCGCAGTCGAGCCGAATCTCTTAAGCCGGGGCCAATCGGCCTTACCCGGCGGCGGCTGTCACACCGACAGCCGAATGACGTTGTAGGACAGCGGCTTCAGCGCCGCCCGCAACCGTCCATCCTCGATCTTGGCGCTCTCGACATTGACCGGCGCGACCGTGTCCTGCCGCTGAGCCGTGTTGACGGCTTCGAGATCGCTGTGGGTCATCTCCACCTGCTCGATCACCCGGGCGGATCCGAAGCCTTCCAGCCGCACATCGAGATCGAGTGCCGTGTTCGGATGGCGGTTGACGGCAAAGAAGGTCAGGCTCCTGCCGTCTTCGGAATGGACCGCCGAGACGTCGAGATAGGGAACGTCGTTTTCCTCGTCACTGTCATAGCTCGGGCCATCGACGACCAGCTGCAGCGCTGCGCCGCGGCCATAGCGGGAGGCGTAGTAGAAGGGGTAATAGATCGTCTGGCGCCAGGCGGCCCCGCCATCATCGGTCATAATCGGGGCAATGACGTTGACGAGCTGGGCAATGCAGGCGATGCGCACCCGGTCGGAACGGCGGATGAAGGTGTTCAGGATGCCGCCGACCTGCAGCACGTCCTCGAAATTATAGACGTCCTCGAGCAGATGCGGCGCATCCGGCCATTCGTCACGCGCCAGGATTTCCTTGTCCTGCTGGTTGGAATGGTACCAGACGTTCCATTCATCGAAGGAAATGCCGATCGTCTTCTTCGAGCGCTTTTTCGCCTTGATATAGTCGATCACGCCGCCGATCGTGGTGATGTAGCGGTCGAGCTTCGTCGCCCGGGCGAGATAGTTCAGCGTATTCTTCTCGCGGTTGGCAAAATACATATGCAGCGAGATATGGTCGGCGCTGTCATAGCACTGCTCAAGCACCTGAGCCTCCCAATCGGGATAGGTCTTCATGTCGGAATTGGACGAGCCGCAGACCACGAGTTCCAGCGACTTGTCGAAGCCGCGCATGGCCTTGGCCGTTTCGTCCGCCAGCCGGCCATATTCATAGGCCGACTTGTGGCCGACCTGCCAGGGGCCGTCCATCTCATTGCCGAGGCACCACAATTTGACATCGTGCGGATTGGCCCAGCCGTGTTTGCGGCGCAGATCGGAATAATAAGTGCCGCCGGGATGGTTGCAATATTCGAGGAAATTGCGGGCCGCATCCAGGCCGCGGGACCCCAGATTGACCGCAAGCATCGGCTTGGTATTGGCCTTCTTGCACCAGTCGACAAATTCGTTGACGCCGATCTGATTGGCTTCGCGGGTGCGCCAGGCAAGGTCGAGACGAACAGGGCGCTCCGAACGGGGGCCGACGCCATCTTCCCAATTATAGGCCGAGACGAAATTGCCGCCGGGATAGCGGCAATAGGGCGTGTCAAGATCCCGGACGAGATCGAGCACGTCACGGCGGAAACCGTCCTCGTCGGCTGTTGGATGTCCGGGCTCGTAGATGCCGCCGTAGATCGCTCTGCCGAGATGCTCGAGAAATGAGCTGTAGAGCCTGGCGTCAATGGTCGCGATGCGGAAATCGCGGTGGGCAACGACATTCGTCTTCAACGGATCCTCCCGTTTATGTATCAGGAATTTTGTTTTCTTGCCTCTAACTTGATATCAGGAATGTCGTTCTGTCAACCAACTCGCATCTTTTGTCATACTAATTTGGATTTCGAAAAAAATCGTTGTATTACAATATTTTGTCTCGATTTTGCGGCCGTAAAATCCGGAAGGTAGCGCTATTTTTAAATCAGTATTTCCGATATTGATTGCTCACACATGCAGCCGCATGATGATGTCGCGTCCATGATTTCCGAAGCCGCGGCCGAAAATATTGACGCCGCCGGTATGACCGGCATTTTCGGCGATGCCGACCCGCAACCGGATGGAGGAGTGCTGGCCGAGCGCCAGATCGCCGAGCGTGACATTCGATGCAGCGAGGCCATCGATGAAGGTGCCGCGCGTCGAGATGCGCCAGGTCTTCATCATCCCATATTGCGAGCCCTCGAGCTTCCACCAGGCCGGTGTGAAGGCGCCGCGCTTGTCGCCGTAATCGCCTGGAGAGGTCCAGGTGCCGATCGCCATGCCGTTGACCCAGAGCGTGATGTCGGAGGGCCAGTCCGCATTGGTGCCGGGCACTTCCGACGACAATTCCAAGGAGAATTCGATGGCGCGGATATCCTTGTTCAACACCTTGGCATTGTTGGGGAATTTATATTCGACATAACCCCGGCCGAACCAGACGAGCCCGGCCTGCATGCGCTGCGGATCAAGGAAATAATCGGGCACATCGAGAGGACCGATGACGCTTTCGCTGGAGCAGAGGCCGCACGGCGCATGCACATCGCAACTGGTATAGAGCCCCACCGGCATCTCGACTTCGATGATATTATTGGCCCGCTGGGCGGCGCTCTCCTCGAAGCTGATCAGGATTTCGCTATAGACCGCCGAGCAGATCTTCTGGTTCCCCTTCCGCGCCTTCGCCAGCCGGGATTCGACGAGGCCGGCCTCTTCCAGGATCTGGATGCCGGTCGCTACAGTCGATTGCGGCAGGGAAAGCGCCTGGGCGATATCATTGATATTCATCGGCCCTTTGGCGCAGAGCAGCTTCAGCATCTCGACCCGCGCCGGCGCCGAAAGCGCCCGGATCGCCTCATTATTTTCGCCGGCGGCGATCGTCAAAAACGAACGTTCCATCATCCCCCCAAGAATTCCCGAGGGAATGATGTATATCGGAAATTGTGATACATCAAGTGGGGTGTTTAAACAATTGATGGAATGAGGCGGCGTGGTTCCGGCCTCGCGGGTATGACTCCCGAGGCCACACTCTCGAGCGGGAAATGCCAGCTCTGGCATTTGGGTTCTGCTGAGCAATAGACTGATTGGTCTGCGGCGGTGCCATGGAAAATTGTATTTCGCGGAAAAAACCGTGAGAAAGTACTACCGAGCGAATCGAGACAGAATTTGGAGAGTAAAATGGCGCGGAAGGCCCCGCGACGCGGAGAGCTGTTTGAGATCGATCTCGGCGATGGTCGTTACACCGTTGCAATGGCTTTAAAACATCCCTTGGTCGTTTTTTTCGACGTGATTTCAGGGGGCGAAATTGCACCCCAACCAAACACCGACATGTCGCTTGCCTTCAGATGCTGGGTCATGGATAGCGCGTTCCGCGGAACTGGCTGGCGAAGCATGGGTGTCTTCGAGCCAAATCCGGATTGGGAAGATATAGCTTTCGTAAAGACTGATGTCATTTCTGGCGCGGTAAAAGCATACCGGGACGGCGTCGAGGTACCTATCACAATTAGTGACGCCGCACTGATGGAACCAGCCGCCGTGTGGAGCGGGAACCATGTTATCGATCGTCTCAGGGATCATTTTGACGCGAAGCCCAATAAGTGGCTTGAATCTTTAAAAAATGTCGGGGGCGGGGTATCCGGGATCAGGAAATGATCTGAGGATGCTCTGCGCCGATAGTGCCGAGATGCAACTCATCGATCTGCCAAGAAATCTCACCCGGCAGCAATTGCCGGCTCCGCAGTTTCTGATCCACCCCCAACGTTGGACCGTCATCGCAGGCAGAATAGCTCAAAGCGAGGGGCAATTTCGAAGATGAGAAATTAGGATTTTACGAGCGCCGTTCTTCGCACCCTTGTGACCAAAGCCAGCATGTCATTCGAAGAGATTTCCAGATGATTCAGGATGCTGAAATGCCACTCAGGAAGGTCAAATCTGAGCTGGATAAAACAATGGCCGACATTGATTTCATGAAGATCAGCGGCCTCTTGTACGGTCGGAAGGGTGACTGTGAGATCCAGAAGCTTGTTGAATGGAACCTGTTCGGCAGGCCGATCAACAACTTCGCATGCGATTTCGGGCTGCGAAACTCGGATGCCCTGAAATTTTCTGAAGAGTGTTTGAAGCTTTATAGTGGGGCGTTTTTCGGATCCGAAAGTCAGGCGAATTGGCCATTCAATGTGAGATGCCAGCTCGGGCAATATTATTCATGGGGGGTGCGCAGCTCGTTACAGCTGAGCGACTACAATCAGAACCTGTTGCTGATGCTCGACAAAGCCCGATCCGATATCCTGAGGTTCACCGGCGAAAAAGCAGGATCGGTCAGCACGATAGAGGAGTATTGCGATTTACTGATCGGCAACCCCGATTGGATGCCATGGGATTGGTCGCATGGCGCGGCAAGAGCAGCTGAATATGTCTTTGTCGCATCAAAGATCGGCATAAGTCCATCTGATATGCGGGGTAATCTCGCGCAATATGAAAATGTAAACATCAAATCGGGACTCAACAGAAGCGTTAACGTTCATGAATATCTGGAAAAAGTAATTCGCCACCTTGAGATAAGTCGTGGGGTGGCGAAATGACAGAAGATGAGCGTGAACTGATCATGGAGCTCGTTGCGCTGCCTTACACCAGATTCGCCAGGGAAGCGATTTCGAAACAGGCGTTCCTCGGGCGATTTCGGGACGGGGGAGACGGGAAGGTTCTAGCAAAGGAACTCTTAGCCGAGGCGATCGAATCGAAGATTGCAGATGACGTGGAATGCGCATTGATCGTTGGCTTCAGCTTCGGCTTTACCAATGAGAGTCTGGATCTCCTTTTGCAGTTGCTACAGGAGGGCTGGCATTTCAAGCATGAGGATGTTGTCTCTGCTCTGGCCGATCTGAAAGCACCGGAAGCCGTCGAGGCCCTTTACGAAGTCACCCATTGGGTCCCGAGCTATTTGGAGTTTGACGACGCCCGAGCGCTTGCCGTCAAAGCTATTTGGGCACTCGGCGCGATCGCCGACCCCCGGGCGCAGGCCTTCTTGATGGCGTTAAGCACGGATCAAAATATCATCATCCAGCAAAACGCATTAAAGCAGCTGTCGATGCGGGCGGGAAGGTTCACGTAGCGGATGGGTTGCTGAAGCTCACTCGACCTTATAGGCAGAATTATCGTCAGCGGAAGGGCGCACGGGCAATGAAATATATAAAGGTCAAATGGCTGCATTCGCTGCCGGACATGCCCGTGCTTCTCTACAGCGAATTGGATCCTGATATGTGGGAGGTCCGAAAGGTCGAGGCCTACGCCGACGGCACGACAGACTTTGCCGATTGTGATGAGAGTTCGGGCAGCACCGAGCTGGGTATCGAACCTTGCCCTTTATTGGAGGTCATCGCGGCCGATCCCGAGTTTGAACCGGAGGTGATATCGAGAGAAGAGTTTGAGGCGGTGTGGCAACACGCAAAAGGGACGGCTAGAGCGAGGGGCGTCCGGAATGATCGGACGAACCTCAGCATTGGCTCAACAGCTGACGACGACGGATAGCACCCTGACAGCCTGAAAGATCGGAAGGCAGATCACTATGGATTCTATTTCAAGGCTGTGCGCCTGGTTCGAGCGCCAATGCGTGGGCGAATGGCATGAGGACCATGGAATCAAAATCGATACCATCGACAATCCTGGTTGGTCGATGAAAGCCGATCTCGCGGGAACGGGCCTTCAGAACAAGGAGTTTCCGGAGATCCGAGTTGAACGATCGCAGCATGACTGGTTTGTTGCTCGCAGAAATGATCAAGCCTTTGAGGCATTTGGTGGGCCAATGAACCTCAATGAAATGATTGAAAGTTTCCTCGCTTGGACGGAATAGTTGCCGCTGAGAGCGTGAGGGTGGCTTTGCAAGGAATGGAATGTCAATGCCGACTGGACGTAAAATAACCCTCCTGCCACGCAGCCTTACCTCGGCCGATTTGCCTGATCCATTCTGGGAAATCGATCTTCTCAAGGAGCAGGGTTATGAAGCTCCGGATCCCGCCAGGGTGAAATTTCAACTATCGCTAGACATTGGACCAGTTGGCTCCGCGGCGGCAGATACCTTTCAATGTATAGTTGTTACGGAGGAGCTGAAGAGCACTCTGAGGGGAAATGCGAAAATTATCTTGATGGATACATATAGCTACGGCAAATTCAAGGAGAATATTCTCTCAATAATTGCCAATTGCGAGGCTGATACCTGGTACGGCTGCATAGTAAATCTTCGAAGATATTTCTCATGGGAATATGAAGGCATGTATAGCGAAGCAGAAATTCGAAGGCTTAACGATCGATAGTTGCATGTGCCAGAAGGTGTAATGGCCTGGGGATGTTGAAATGGCTTACATTGCTGCGACAAATGAATGCGGGTTGATAATAAGAAAAGCCGCTCTGATTGAAAAGAAGCTTTCCCGCCAAGTCCTTGTCGAAGTGATGCAGGGCATCGATCTCATTGCGGAAAACGGGGATCTCCTGACGTTCGGACCCTTGTTCGGGGAAGAAGCCTACCGGGCAATCATGGGGCGCCTCGAAGCGGCCGGTCTTGACTATGTGGACGATTATTTCGGCCTGGATATGCCGGTGCCCTCCTGGATTGAAATTGGTGTTCAATGGCGAAGCTGAGGATCGGCGATATTGTCGAGATCAACACGGCGAAGGGATTGGCCTACGCGCATTACGCGCATAAGCACAAGCAATATGGTGCGTTGCTGCGCGTATTCGGGAAACTCTTTGATGCCCGGCCTGATAGTTTCGCCGATCTCGTGTGCAGCCGACCGGCGTTTATGTGCTTCTTTCCGCTTAACGCGGCCGTTCATCGACGTATCGTATCAATCGCAGGCGATGAGGCGCTGCCATTTGAAGCCAGGAAATTCCCTGCATTCCGTGCTGGTGTTGTAGATCCGGCTACGCGAAAAGTAGACGTTTGGTGGCTGTGGGATGGCGAGAAAGAATGGCCGATCGGGCAGTTAACTGCCCAACAACGTCAGTTCCCGATTCGAGGAGTATGGAACGATACATTATTGGTCGAGCGAATTGAATCTGGCTGGACGCCGGAAACAGACCCGACGTAGGGGCAGTAGACAGGGCACTATCGGCGACCTGCTTGGCGGCGTCAAAACGACCACCGGCCCCCAGTGGCGACTCTGTCCTTCAACGCGGCGCTGCGGCTGCCGTGCCTGGTGCTGGCATAAGAGCTGTACTGGAAGGTACGGGTGGCGGTGGGTGGCGAACCATCACAGGGTATCTACACCATGACGACAAATGATATTGCTGGCCTGAGGTCATTCCTCGGCGGATACTTCCACGAAGATTGGGAGATGGATGCGTCCGAGCCTGACGAAGTCATCGCCCAGTTTTTGAGAAGCAGGCCTAGCCGGGACGAGATCGATCGAATCATTGCTCAGATCGGTCGCTACCTGGGCGAAAAGAACGATGCGGTTATCGAGCGTGGTTTGCTCGAAGAATTGGGTTGCTACTACTTGCCAACTGCGGACGATATGAGCGCGCGCAATTGGCTTAAACATGTCGTCGACCTTCTCAGTAAAGGGTGAGTTGCGGCCAAGCTCAGCTCTTGCCGCTGCTCCTCTTCTCGTCCGACGTGACGAACCCGATAGACCGTTTGGGTGGATCCGGGGTATGCCGATGCCAGCCGGCTGATCCGCAAAAGCCATCGAAATTCGAGTAACCATGGCAATGACTGGGGATAAATATGAACAGCGGCGATCTTTCTCAGCGATCAACACTCGACCTGATGAGCGTCATCCATGTGAGGGATTCCAGTCATGAAAATAAGTATGAGGCCACGGAATCTCTTCTCAAAAGATGGCGGCAAGGAATTGACTTAGGGCCTCTCGTCAACCTGCTTCTTTCAGAGAGTTCGCGTGATCGTCTCCGCGGCGCAAGCTATATCAGTGAATTGGGGCAAGAGGTTGAGGGCTTGAATGTGGCTGCGACAAGGCTCGCTGATGACGCCCTCCCAACCTGTCGCAGGGCGTTCGTCGAATATGTCGAAAATTCAGCCTACTATGAACAAGCGGTCGCGAAGGCGCTAGCCAAGTGCCTGTTAGACACAGATCTCTACGTGAGGTCGGCCGTCATTGCATGGGCCAGCCGTACATCCGATGAGACGTTTGAGGACTTTTCCCGGATGGTCGGAACTGGAGCCGGTCGCCGAGAGCCTAGATTCCGCAATCCTCTTAGCAATGATTTTTGGAACGAATCTAGCCTAAGACGTGCCGTTCGAGGCCTCGATATCATTCGTCGTCTCCGCGAAGGTAAGCAGATCCCCCAGATCAGGACAGACTTTCCGGGAGAGGACAGCTTTATATTCGATATCGTTGAATTTTCGCAGACGCGGCGCGAGCGCCTTGCCAGATGGCAAAAAAGATGACCTTGTCCTCTTTCCGCTTTGGCGGCGTCCAACACCTTCCGCCTAATGAAAGATCGCAAGGATTTGGGTTCGCTAAATCTGCTCGTTATCACGATCTGCTCGATCACATTGCCGAGAAAATTCCATTTTTGAAGCGGTCGGTTGCCGGGGGTACCCGATGTGGCACCTGAAACACCGATCCTATCAGGGACTACCGAACCAAATTCAACTCAGCAACTTTAACATAGTCCCATGAACGACCAGTCGAAGATTGAGCATTTCATTGAACGAATCGTGGCCGGCGCTTCACAAGCTCAGCTGGAAATCGAGTCCCGGGAACTCGACTTGAACGAAGTCGGCCTACATGGTCGAACACCGCTCATGGTCTCGGCGGCTGAAGGTTTGCTTGCAGCGGTTGAGACGCTGGTGCGGAACGGTGCATCAGTACACGCGACTGGTCGCGGTGAAATGACGGCGCTGCACGAGGCATCTGCGAATGGCGAAGCAGGCGTTGCAAACTACCTACTATCCCTTGGCGCGGACGTGAACGCCGAGACCGTCGATGGGGTGACCCCGCTGATGTGCGCGGCGGCCTGGGGAAACACCGAAGTTGCAAAGCTATTGTTGGAGAACCACGCGGACCTGACAAGGACCGATCGCACTGGCGCAACGGCCGCCGATATTGCACGCGAGAAAGGTGAGGACGACACCGCGGACCTGATCAACTCATACTCGTCGCAGAGGCGATTGTTGGGATCATGAGTCGATGTCGACTGGAAGTAAAATAACCGGCGTGCCACGCAGCCCTACCTCGGCCGGCTTGCCATCGGCGATGATCCCAGCCCAGCCCAGCGTCGCGAGATTGATGACTTAAACGCGTGGTTTGGCGATGGGGCGGAGCAGGACTTCTCATCGAGGTTAAGCGGCCCATGCTGGTGCGTCCAGCATGGCGTAGTATCGTTCTTCGGCCTCGACTGGCGGAATGTTTCCGATAGGCTCCAGAAGGCGATGTTTGTTGAACCAGTCGACCCATTCGAGCGTGGCGAAACTCCACGGCTTCGAAGTTACGCCACGGCCCTCACCGGTGGATGACCTCGGCCTTGTAAAGACCGTTGATCGTTTCGGCGAGCCTGGGAGGCGGAGCTTCAAGATCGAAAAAACGAAGAGAAGAAAAGTAATCAAGATAAAAAAGGTGGGAATGATGATAGACACAACGAAAGCGAGAACAACGCAAATGGCGGAACCTGGGGGCAAAAATCAAGATAGGTATGGTCTCTCATCCCATTCAACTGCATCGTTGCTTGACTTGATAAAGGATGAAAAGATCGCCGACGAGGACTTAAAATTTGATGCTCACCTACACTTGATCAGAAGGTGGCAGGATGGCCAAGATTTGGACTTCCTTGTTGGGTTCTTGATTTCTCCAATTACTGAGGAACGATTGAAGGGCGCTTACTATCTCGGTGAATCGGTGCCCAAAAACGAGGTCGTGAGGGATGCCGCAATCGAGCTTGCCGATGACCCCCTCGGCTATTGCCGACGGATATTCATCCAATACGTTTTAATTTCGAATCTTTATGATGACGTCGTTGCTGCTCGCTTGGCAAGCGGCCTATACGATTTCGACATCCACGTTCGAATTGAAACAATAAATTGGGCAGCCTCCACGCACGACCAAAGATTTGACCATTTTTCCAAATTAGTTTTGTCGGGGGCGGGCGCCAGAAAGCCTGAACCCTGGCGGGCCTTCGACCTCAAGCGCGGTGCGAGAGGGCTGGAAATTGCACGACGCATAAGAGACGGCGAGGTCATCGAGAAGATTGCGGAGGACACGCCGGGCGAGGATAGCTTCACCTTCGACTACCTAAAGAATTTTGAGGGCCAGTTATCGCGCTATCGAGAAAAACGCAAGGCACACCCGTTGCACTAGGATCCGTTGAGATTCATCGTGAGTTTATGACTGCTGCGCTCGCCTCCGGTTGCAGGTCTGCATCCGTCAGCGTCCCCAGGAAGGCGACGATGTCGTCGATCTCGGGGTCGGTCAGCGCCGGGGCGTCGCCCGGCTTCCGGCCGAAGGGCGGATCCTGGTTGAGATTGCCCCAATAGGCTTGCGGCAGGTCGTCATATTTGCGCACCGAGCCGTCGGCATTTTTCGGATACCAGCGGCCGGGATCGCTGTCGCGGGTGGCGTAGAAGGAGACGACGTCGCGCAGCGTGTGGAAATAGCCGTTGTGGAAGAAGCTCTTTTTCAGCGCGACATTGCGCAGCGTCGGCGTGCGGAACAGGCCACAATATTCGCTGTGCCCGGCAAGGTCGGTACGCTGAGGGCCGCAGAGGCCGAGATCGTGATAGTTGGGGTCACTGTTGGCCGGGATCGCCATGTTGCGCGGGGCGGCAAGGCCGAGGAAGCCGAAATCGGAAAATTGCGGCGGCTCGCCGTCATTGGCGGGTTCGCTCAGGTGGCAGCTCGAACAGTTGCCCTTTGCGGGATCCTCGAACAGCTGGCGGCCGTGCAATTCCTGCGCGCTCAGCGTCGCCTTGCCGGCGAGAAAGGCGTCGTAGCGGCTGGAATAGGGATAGAAGTCCGGGCCGCTCTGCTCGAAGGTGGCGAGCGCCTCGGCGGCAGCGTCGAACGTGTCCTGCGGATTGTCCAACACGCTGTCGCCGAAGGCTGCCTTGATGGCGTTGGCATAGGGCGCCTTGCGCAGCTTGGCCGCGACCTCGGCCGCATCCTTGTTGGCCATCTCGAAAGGTGAGAGCAGCGGGATCTTCGCCTGGTCGGCGCCGTGATCGACACGGCCGTCCCAGGTCAGGCCGCCGGTCGGGCCGTTGTCGACGCTTTCGTCGCCCTCGTCCTCGGAATCGTAATAATGCTCGCTGAAGGACGGCACCGCCTGCAGATAACGCAGCGTCGGCACGGCGCGCAGGCCCGGCTGGTGCATATCCTTTCCGCCCATCTCGACCGGCTTGGCCGATGCCGGGCCGAAGGCGTGAGCGGGGTCATGGCAGGAGGCGCAGGCCTGCAGCCCCGAGGCCGATAGCGATGGATCTGAGAATATCTTGCGGCCGAGCGCGGTCAGCGTCTCGGCCCGGGCGAAGGCCTCGGCGCGCGACATCGGGCCGGGATTGATGCCGAGGGCGACCGCCGCGCTGCTTTGCCGCAGGGGCAGAATGACCAGACAGAGCGCCGCCGCACCGATTCCGGCCGCCAGACCGGAGCGCGCCAGCCCCGTGATTTTCGTCGTCATGATAAGGATTCCAATAGCTTGGGACTGCCACCCATCATGATCGAACCTCGCTGCAACAATTTGATGACGGCCTTCTGCTGCGACCCCACGGCAAGCCCGACGTCACAAAGTTGATAGATGGCGGGAATAGCGTCGGTGCGCCCCCGAGCGTTTCCCGCTCCCTCTAGCCAACGCCCCCAGCCATGAGGTTATCCCGTGAAAAGACTGAAACTCCTCAACGCCCTCTGTCTCGCCGGATCGGCGATGGTGCCGCTCGCGATAGTGACGGCAGCCGACGCCGCTCCCGCCGGTTACGACAAGATCGACAATATCGTCGTCATCTATGCCGAAAACCGCAGCTTCGATAATCTCTACGGCGGCTTTCCCGGCGCCGATGGTCTTTCCAATGTCAGCGCCGATCAGGCGCGCCAGCTCGACCGCAATGGCCAGCCGCTCGCCGAACTGCCGCCGGCCTGGGGCGGGCTGACCGCCAAGGGTGTCACGCCTGCCATCACCGAGGCGCAGTCGGCCCATCTCGCCAATGCCAGCTTCGCGATCGACGATCCCAAGGGTTTCGCGCAGGCGCCGTCGGTCATCACCCGCGATCTCTGGCACCGCTTTTACCAGGAGCAGATGCAGATCGACGGCGGCAAGAACGACAAGTTCGTCGCCTGGGCCGATTCCGGCAGCCTGGTCATGGGCCATTATGACGGCTCGATCCTGCCGATGTGGCAGGTGGCGAAGAAATACGTCCTTGCCGACAACTTCTTCCAGGGCGCCTTCGGCGGCTCTTTCCTCAATCACTTCGCGCTGGTCTGCGCCTGTGCGCCCTATTACCCGGATGCCGACAAGAGCCCGGCCAAGCCGGTGATCGCCAAGGTCGATGCTGACGGCACTTCCTTGACCGTGGCGGAGAACGCCCCGAAATCGGCGCTGGAAGGCGCCCCGAAATTCGTTTCCGACGGCACGCTGACGCCCGATTTCTACGCCGTCAACACCATGCAGCCGCCCTATCAGCCAAGCGCCAATCCGCCGGCCAAGGATGGCGATCCGGCCCTGGCCGACCCTGCCGCGGCGACGACGCTGCCGCCGCAGCATGCGGTGACCATCGGCGACCTGCTGTCGCTAAAAGGCGTCAGCTGGGCGTGGTACAGCGGTGCCTGGCAGGCGGCGCTGGACGGCAAGAATGCGACGCCGGTGCCGAACTTCCAGTTCCACCACCAGCCGTTCAACTATTTTGCCAATTTCGCGCCCGGCACCCCGGCGCGCGCCGAACATCTCAGGGATGGCGGCCTTGCCGGCGAAGCCTTCCTTGGAGATATCGACGCAGGCAAGCTGCCGGCGGTTTCCTTCTACAAGCCGCAGGGCAACCTCAACGAACATGGCGGTTATGCCGATGTTTCGAGCGGCGACCAGCATCTTGCCGATATCGTCTCGCACCTCGAGAAGAGCCCGCAATGGGGCCATATGCTCGTCATCGTCACCTATGACGAGAATGGCGGCTTCTGGGATCACGTCGCGCCGCCGAAGGCCGATCGCTGGGGCCCGGGCAACCGTATCCCGGCCTTCATCATCTCGCCCTTCGCCAAGGGCGGCAGCGTCGATCACACCCAGTACGACACGACGTCGATCATCCGCCTGATCACAGCGCGCTACGATCTGCCTGTTTTGGCCGGCATCGTCGCCCGCGACGAGGCGCTACGCAACAACGGCCAGCCGCCGATGGGCGACCTGACCGCCTCGCTCGACCTGACGCATTGACACTTGCGGACGGCCTTGGCGCTGACCGGGGCCGCCCTTTCCCGTGCATGGCGTCATCAGCGCAGCAGCGGCCGCAAGGCGGCCTAACGGCAGCCCGACGACGCAGGCGGTGGTGACCTCTTCGCCGCGTACCAACGGCACGGGCGAGGTGTTCAGCCGCACCTATTATGACGGTCTCGGCCGACCTGGGCGGGTGGAGACGCCGGGAGCGTCCGCAACTACTGCGTGAACTGGTACGCCGAGTTAGGCCTGCGCCATCCCTATCACATCAGCACCTGGGGCGATAAAATCGCCGTTTTGGTCGAATCGACCCCTACGCGAACGCCCTATTCAAGAAGCGATCGAACTGACGTAAAAAAGCGGACAGCGTGACAAGTGACAACGGCTGGGGTCAGCGTTCGAGTTATGATACCGGTAAATCAAGGGATCCAAAGTGACGACGAAATTACGGAAAGGACAAGCCTCTATTGCAGAAAGGCTCGGGCATGAAAAAGAATAAAGATTCCGTCGAGTTCGTGGAGGTTAGTTCCGCTGAGCGAAATCGAATTCAAGAGATAATCGCGGCAGCTAGGACCCTCGACTGGGAAAAATTTGTGACGCTAACTGATTTGCCGTTTCCAAATCTTGATTCGATGCGAGAGCAATTCGATGAGGCAGCTCCAATCGTCGCCGCCGTCTCCGAGCCTGTTACGCTTCAACAGATATCTGCAATTACCCGTGATGATGGACAGCGCCAGATATCAGCTGATATCGATACGAACGGAGCCACTAGGCTTCCAATCGTTATCTCTCTCTGTAGTTCAGATAATGGCCCAAACCCGACAATTACGATCACAGTTTTTTTGAAGCAGTTTTTTTGGTGAGCCGTGAATAAAATAAGATGGCGGATTGTTGCTGGCTTGTCTCTTTACAGTATCAAACCCGCGCACTCCTGTTCTCGTCCTTTCGACACTGAGCGTGCGGCTTGCTTCGGTGCGAATTGGCTGGATGGTATCGCCCGGTGCGAGTGATGCCACATTTCATGTGCGGCTCGGTCGTTGAAGTGTAGCCGTTACGAGACACAATCGGCAACTTGCAGCCAGTTTGCGAATAATTTTATTTTATAGTGCCGACCGCAAGACGATCCGCTACCAGGCGAACCGACCGCCGGAGACGGAGTTGCGAGCAAAGCTGCGTGACCTTGCCAACGAGCGTCGGCGTTTCGGCCGGAGCGACCCCTTCTGCGTGCTTGCCGTCACCGGCGCAGCAGCGGCCGCAAGGCGGCCTGGGTTTCCTTCAGCAGTGGCAGATAGCGCGCCTTCATCTCTGCGGCCGGGACGAGGGCGGCCGGCGCGCCGATATTGATCGCCGCTACCGTTTCGCCGCGGTCGTTTTCGACGGGCACGGCGATCGAGCAGAGGCCGATCTCCAGCTCCTGGTCGATGATGGCATACCCCTCGGCGCGCACGCGGCGGAATTCGGCGATCAGTTCCTCCGGATCGGTCTTGGTATTCGCCGTGTTTTGCTTCAGCTCGCTGCGGGCCAGGATGGCGCGCGCTTCGCTCTCAGTGAGTGCTGCGAGCAGCACGCGGCCCATCGAGGCACAATAGGCGGGCAGGCGGCTGCCGGGGGTGAGATTGATCGACATGACGCGGCGCTGCGAGGCCCGCGCGATATAGACGATTTCGGTGCCGTCGAGCACCGAGGCAGAGGCGCTCTGGCCGGCCTTTTCCGAGAGATGATCGAGATGCGGCTGCAACAGCGCCGGCAGCGGCGTTGCCGAGAGATAGGCATGGCCGAGCCTGAGAATCTTCGGCGTCAGTGTGAAGAACTTGCCGTCATAATCGGCGTAGCCAAGCTCGGCGAGCGTCAGCAGCGAGCGGCGCACGGTGGCGCGGTCGAGATCCGTCAGCTTGGCGGCCTCGGCGATCGACAGCCGCTGCCGCGTCTCGCCGAAGGCTTCGATGACTTTCAGGCCGCGGGCAAAGCCGCTGACGAAATCGGTTTCACGCATGTGTCGATCTCCACTGACAAGCCCATTTTGTGCGATATATGAACAAATGTCAAATATCGCACAAAATATCTTGCCGCGGGGGCTGCCGCATCCTATTCCTGAGCCCGGAGGACGGGAGGACCAGTTCCCGACCGCTCAGCCAAGGAGATATCCGCATGGATAAGACAGTCGGGAGCACGGCGGAGGCCGTTTCCGAGATCGGTGACGGCGCGACCGTGATGATCGGTGGTTTCGGTGGTTCGGGCGCGCCGATCGAGCTCATTCATGCCTTGATCGACAAGGGCAGCAAGAACCTCACCGTGATCAACAACAATGCCGGCAACGGCCGCATCGGCATTGCTGCGATGATCGATGCCGGCATGGTCAGGAAGATGATCTGCTCGTTCCCGCGGTCGTCGGATCCGCGCGCTTTCACGGACAAATACCTGGCCGGCGAAATCGAACTCGAACTGGTGCCGCAGGGAACGCTGGCCGAGCGCATCCGCGCCGGCGGGGCCGGCATTCCGGCTTTCTACACGCCGACGGGTTATGGCACGGAACTGGCCGACGGCAAGGTCATTGCCGAGTTCGACGGCCGCCATTACGTGCAGGAGCGTTGGCTGAAGGCCGATTTCGCCATCGTCAAAGCGGCGGTCGGCGATGTCCATGGCAACCTCACCTACAACAAGGCCGGCCGCAACTTCAATCCGCTGATGTGCATGGCGGCGGCGAAGACCATCGTCCAGGTTTCGTCGATCGTGCCGGCCGGCGGCATCGACCCCGAGCATGTGGTGACCCCCGGCATCTTCGTCGACCGTGTCGTCGCCGTTCCCCATCCGCAGCAGGAAGAAGAACTCATTCGAGCCGGAGTGGCCTACGTATGACCGCCAACACCCATCCCATCAATACAAGGGAAGACATCAAGCTCTCCAATGCGCAGATCGCCTGGCGCGCCGCGCAGGACATCGCTGACGGCGCCTATGTGAACCTCGGCATCGGCTTTCCCGAAATGGTCGCCCGCTATCAGCCGCCCGGCCGTGAAGCGATCTTCCACACCGAAAACGGCATCCTGAATTTCGGCGAGCCGCCGGCTGAAGGCGAGGAGGACTGGGATCTGATCAACGCCGGCAAGAAGGCGGTGACGCTGAAGCCGGGTGCGGCCTTCTTCCATCACGCCGACAGCTTCGCCATGGTGCGCGGCGGCCATCTCGATGTCGCGATCCTCGGCGCCTACCAGGTCGCCCAAAGCGGCGATCTCGCCAACTGGCGGGTCGGCAGCAAAGGCGTGCCGGCCGTCGGCGGCGCCATGGACCTGGTACACGGCGCCAAGCAGGTCTGCGTCATCACCGAGCACGTCACCAAGACCGGCGAGCCGAAGCTGGTGGAGAAATGCACCTTCCCGCTGACCGGTGTTGCCTGCATCACCCGCGTCTACACCAGCCACGCCGTCATCGACATCGTCGACGGCCGCTTCGTCCTGCGGGAGAAGCTGGCTGCGATGTCGCTGGAGGAATTGCAGGCGATGACCGGCGCGCCGCTGCATGTCGCAGGGCCGGTTGCCGACCTCGTCGTCCCAAAGCTCTGAGGAAAAGCCATGACCGAAGCCTTTATCTGCGACTATATCAGGACGCCGATCGGCCGCTTCGCCGGCTCGCTCTCCCCGGTGCGGGCCGACGATCTCGGCGCCATCCCGCTGAAGGCGCTCATGCAGCGCAACAGCGGCGTCGACTGGGAGGCCGTCGACGATGTGATCTTTGGCTGCGCCAACCAGGCGGGCGAGGACAACCGCAATGTCGCCCGCATGTCGGCGCTCTTGGCCGGCTTGCCGATCGCTGTCCCGGGCACGACGATCAACCGGCTCTGCGGCTCCGGCATGGATGCGGTGATCACGGCGGCGCGCGCCATCCGCGCCGGCGAGGCCGAGTTGATGATCGCAGGCGGCGTCGAAAGCATGTCGCGCGCGCCCTTCGTCATGCCGAAGGCCGAGACGGCCTTTTCGCGGGCCGCCGAAATTCACGACACGACGATCGGCTGGCGTTTCGTCAATCCTGTGATGAAGAAGCAGTATGGCGTCGATTCCATGCCGGAGACCGGCGAGAACGTCGCCGAGGATTATCAGGTCAGCCGCGCGGATCAGGATGCCTTTGCGGTGCGCAGCCAGGCAAAGGCCGCTGCCGCCCAGGCGAGCGGACGGTTGGCGAAGGAGATTACTGCGGTGACCATCCCGCAGCGCAAAGGCGATCCCGTTATCGTCGACAAGGACGAACATCCGCGGGCGACGACAACCGAGACGCTGGCGAAACTCGCGACCCCTTTCAAGAGGGAAGGCGGCACGGTGACCGCAGGCAATGCCTCCGGCGTCAATGACGGGGCGGCGGCGCTGATTATCGCTTCGGAAGCGGCGGCGCGAAAATACGGCCTGACGCCGATCGTCCGTATTCTCGGCGGTGCCGCTGCCGCCGTTCCGCCACGCGTGATGGGCGTAGGGCCGATCCCGGCCTCGCGCAAGCTGATGGCCCGGCTCGGCATGACCCAGGAACAGTTCGACGTGATCGAACTCAACGAGGCCTTCGCCAGCCAGGGGCTGGCGGTGCTGCGCGCGCTCGGCATTGCCGACGACGATCAGCGGGTCAACCGCAATGGCGGCGCGATCGCGCTCGGTCATCCGCTTGGTATGTCGGGCGCCCGGATCACCGGCACGGCGGCGCTGGAGCTTCGCGAAACCGGCGGAAAATATTCGCTGTCGACCATGTGCATCGGCGTCGGGCAGGGCATTGCGATCGCGCTCGAAAGGGTCTGAGAGCGTTGCGCCCGGTGCCCGGCTTCTGTAGAAATCGGGCATGCTGATCCGACCCGCAGAAAACGACGATCGAGATGCCATCTGGAGGATCATCGGCCCGACGATCCGCGCCGGCGAGACCTATGCGCTCGACCGCGATCTCAGCCAAGCCAATGCGCTCGCCTATTGGATGGGGCCGGACCGCGAGACCTTCGTCGCCGAAGAGGATGGTGTCATCCTCGGCACCTATTACATCAAGGCCAATCAGGCCGGCGGCGGCCGCCATGTCTGCAATTGCGGCTACATGACCGATCCCGCAGCAAGCGGCCGCGGCGTCGCCCGCCGGATGCATGAGCATTCCCTGCAGCACGCCCGTGAAAACGGCTTTCGCGCCATGCAATTCAATTTCGTCGTCAGCAGCAACCGCCGCGCCGTCGAGCTCTGGCAATCGCTCGGCTTCGACATCGTCGGCCGTCTCCCCGGCGTCTTCCTTCATCCCACTGAGGGTTATGTCGACGCATTGGTGATGTTTCGGACTCTGTAGGACTGCCCGGCGAAAAAAGATGGAAGGGCGCTGTCGAAATCGCAGCGGTTCGAACGTCTTATGATCGCGAGGCGCGGATTGCGGCAGAGGAGCCGCAGGCGTCGCGATCACTTCTGTCGACAGGGAGGTTATGAAGCCATGGGTGTTTCCTATCGTTGGGTCATTGTCGCCTTGGGCGCATTGATGTCGTGCGTGGCAATCGGTGCAATGTTCTCGCTGGCGATTTTCCAGGAACCGATCGCCACCGCCACCGGCTGGTCGCATGTCGGCATCGCCAGCGCGATGACGCTGAATTTCATCGTCATGGGCTTCGGCGGTTTCCTCTGGGTGGCGGCCAGCGACCGATTTGGCCCGCGCGTCGTCGTGCTGATTGGCTCCGTGCTGCTCGGCCTGGCGCTGGTTCTCGCGAGCCGCGCCGAGACGCTGTTACAGTTCCAGCTGACCTACGGCATCCTCGTTGGCCTTGCCGCCAGCACCTTCTTTGCGCCGATGATTGCGGCGACGACCGCATGGTTCGACGAAAACCGCGGGCTCGCGGTGTCGCTCGTTTCCGCCGGCATGGGTGTCGCGCCGATGACGATCTCGCCTTTCGCGCGCTGGCTGATCTCGGCTTATGAGTGGCGGCCGGCGATGCTGATCATCGGCATTGCAACTTGGGTGCTGCTGGTGCCGGCCGCCCTCTTGGTCAGGCAGCGCGCGTCTGCCGAGACCGCCGATGCCGGCACCGAGTTTGCCGCGGAGGGCGCCCGGCCACAGCTGTCGAAAGTCTTCCGGTCGCCGCAATTCATCGTGCTCGGCCTGACCTTCTTTGCCTGCTGTGCGGCTCATTCCGGCCCGATCTTCCACATGGTCAACTATGCGACGATCTGCGGCGTCGCGCCGATGGCCGCCGTCAGCATCTACAGCGTCGAGGGTCTGGCGGGCCTCGGCGGCCGGCTGCTCTATGGCAGCCTCGCCGACCGGATCGGGGTGAAACCGGTGCTGGTCGCCAGCCTGCTGGTGCAGGCGGGCGCACTCGCGACCTATCTCCTGGTCAGCGAGTTGACGGAATTCTATGCGCTCGCCATCGTCTTCGGCAGCGCCTATGGCGGCGTGATGCCGCTCTATGCGGTGCTGGCGCGGGAATATTTCGGCCAGCGCATCATCGGCACGGTGCTCGGCGCGGCGACGATGCTCTCCAGCCTCGGCATGGCCTTCGGCCCCCTCATCGGCGGCTGGATCTTCGATACCTTTGCCAATTATTCCTGGCTGTTCATCGGCTCGGCGATCGTTGGGCTCGGGGCCGCGGCAATCGCGCTGGCATTTCCGCCGCTCGCGCGCCAGAAGCCGCAGCCGGTCTTCGGGATGGCGCCTTGATGCAATGGAGATCGGTGAGGTCAGCCTTTCATCCTGGGGCTTACCCCTCCCCAACCCCTCCCCACAAGGGGGAAGGGCTAACGTGCAGCACCGCCTCATGCAGCCATCAATCGTATCAATCTGCCGAACGGTAGCGGGCAAGAGCTATCTTTTGGTCACCGTCGGTCACCGCAGCTTAGCCCCTCCCCCTTGTGGGGAGGGGACTTTCCGATCCGAACAAGCCAGCCACTGCATTTCCCCGACGATGCAAATCTCCCGCTTTCGTGCATTGCCCTTCGCCGATTTCGGCTGATAGACTTCCCCTGTCTGTTTCATCACCTATGTCCTTGTCTTTCGGGAGGCTGTCTTAGCCATGGCGGAACTTGCTCAATCGCTCGCATCGATCAAACTGCCGGATCTCGCCGGCAAGGCGGTGCTGATCACCGGCGCCTCGACCGGCATCGGGGCGGCGCTCGCCCGCGCCTTTGCGGCGCAAGGGGCGAAAGTCGGCGTGCATTACAATGCCAGCCGCGAGCCGGCGGAGGCGCTCGCCGAGGAGATCAGGGCCGCCGGCGGTACGGTACATCTGATCCAGGGCGACGTGTCGCGGGAAGGCGAGACGGAGCGTGTCGTCGAGGAGACGGCAAAGACCTTCGGCCATCTCGACGGGCTCATCAACAATGCCGGCGGCATGCTGGGGCGTAAGCCGACCTCGGACTATACCGATGCGCATTATGCCGCTGTCATGGATCTCAACGCCCGCTCGGTGCTGGCGGCAACGCGGGCGGCCTATCCGTGGCTAAAGAAGCAGGGCGGCTTCATCATCAACACCACCTCGATTGCCGCCCGCAACGGCGGCGGCAATGGCGCGATCCTCTATGCGGCATCGAAGGGTTTCGTCTCGACGATTACCCGCGGTCACGCCAAGGAATTCGTCGCCGACAGGATCCGCGTCAACGCCGTGGCGCCGGGAGTCATCGCCACACCCTTCCATGAGCGCTATACCAATGACGAGCAGATGGAGCTGCAGCGCAAGTCGATCCCGATGGGTTTTGTCGGCACTTCGGAGGATTGCGTGGGCGCCTATCTCTTCCTCGCCTCGCCGACGCTCTCCGGTTACATCACCGGCCAGATCATCGAGGTCAATGGCGGCCAGCTGATGCCGTAAACGTCCCATCCGGCGCACAAGATCGTTGCTTTTCCCGGTTTATCACGGAACTTTAGAACCGCCGTAACGTTTCCCGCTTGGTCTTTTCATCGAGCGGGGCATCATGAGCTTTTCATTTTCGGAACTCGACTTCCTCAAGCCGGAGCTGGGGGCGGAGTATACGGGTTCCGGCACGCATTTCGCCGTCTTCTCGGCGCATGCGGAACAGATCGAGCTCTGCCTCTTCTCGCCTGACGGAAAGGACGAGATTGCCCGGATGCCGCTGCCGAAGCGCGAGGGTGACATCTGGTCGGGCTATATCGCCGGCGTCGGGCCGGGCGCCGTCTACGGTTATCGCGCCCATGGCCCTTACGATCCCGGCGCCGGCCATCGTTTCAATGCCAACAAGCTTCTGCTCGACCCCTATGCCAAACAGGTGACCGGCGCCCTCAAATGGGACGACGCGCTGTTCGGCTATCAGATCGGCGAGGACGACCTTTCCTTCGACGAACGCGACAGCGCGCCCTTCATGATCAAGGGCGTGGTGCAGGATCCGGATTTCGACTGGGCGGGTGAAGAGGCGATCCGAAGGCCTTGGCCCGACACGATCATCTACGAGGCGCATGTGCGCGGCCTGACGATGACCCATCCGAAGGTGCCCGACCGGCTGCGCGGCACCTTTCTCGGCATGTGCAGCGATCCGATCATCGACCATCTCGTCAAGCTCGGCATCTCGGCGATCGAGCTTCTGCCGATCCAATTTTTCCTCGACGATCGTTATCTCCTGGAACAGAACCTCAGCAATTATTGGGGCTACCAGACGCTCGGCTTCTTCGCGCCGCAATCGCGTTACCTCTCCGGCGACAAGATCACCGAGATCAAGACCATGGTGCGGAAGTTCCATGCCGCCGGCATCGAGGTGATCATGGATGTGGTCTACAACCACACCGCCGAGGGCAGCGAGAAAGGGCCGACGCTGTCCTTCCGCGGGCTCGACAATGCCAGCTATTACATCCTTTCGCCCGACGATCCCCGCCACACCTTCGATACCACAGGCACCGGCAACACGCTGAATGTCGCCCATCCGATGGTGATGCGCATGGTGCTCGACAGCCTGCGCTACTGGGTCGGGGTGATGCATATCGACGGATTCCGCTTCGATCTCGCCAGTACACTTGGACGGCAGGATCTGGAATTCGACCGCCAGGGCGCGTTCTTCGGCGCCATAAGGCAGGATCCGATTCTCTCCGGCGTCAAGCTGATCGCCGAACCCTGGGATATCGGCGAGGGCGGCTATCAGGTCGGCGGCTTCCCGCATCCCTTCCGCGAGTGGAACGACAAATTCCGCGACGACGTGCGCCGTTTCTGGAAGGGCGATGGCGGCATGGTGTCGGAACTGGCGGCCCGCGTCACCGGTTCGGCGCCGCAGTTCAACCATTCCGACCGGGGGGCGACCTCCTCGGTCAATCTTCTCTCGGCCCATGACGGTTTCACGCTGACGGATACGGTGTCCTTCGACGGCAAGCACAACGACGCGAACGGCGAGGACAACCGCGACGGCCATTCGGACAATCATTCCGACAATATGGGCGCCGAGGGCGCGACCGATAATGCCGACATCAATGCCGCCCGCGCCCGGCGTCGGCGCAACATGGTGGCGACGTTGATGCTCTCCCAGGGCGTGCCGATGATCCTCGCCGGCGACGAGCTCGGCAACAGCCAGGGCGGCAACAACAACGCCTATTGCCAGGACAACGAGATCGGCTGGACCGGCTGGGATGGGCTGGACGATCCCTTTCTCGATTTCTTCAGGCAGGCCGTCGCCTTCCGCAAGGCGCATCCGGTGCTGCGGCAGGAGCGGTTCCTGACCGGCGAGGTGAGCGAAGACGGGCGGATCGAGATCGCCTGGTACAAGCCGGACGGCAGCTTCATGGATGACGGCGCCTGGAACGACGATGGGTTACAGGTGCTCGGCGTCTATCTCTCCAGGAGCGTGCATGCCCCTGAGACCGAGACGATGGACGACCTCTTCCTCGTCTTTAATGCCGGCGGCGACTGTCAGATCCACCTGCCCGAGGTGAACGGGCTGCGGCAGTGGTCGAGGGTTCTCGATACCGGGACGGAGACGGAGGCCTTCGCCGTGCACGATCAGGACAATCCTGTGATGGTCTATGCCCAGAGCGTCGCGGTCTTTGCGCCGACAGGTCAGACCCAGCCGCCGGAGGGGGCGACCAAAGCCCAGCGCCGCCGCTGGTTCCAGTTCGGGCGTCGGAGCAAGTAGCAGAAAAAATGAATGCCGAAGCCATCACCGAACTTGGTCTCGTCTATGTCAGCGATGCCGAACCCGGCATCCGCAGGCGAAGGAAGGGCAAGGGTTTCAGCTATGTCATGCCCGACGGGACGACGCTTGCCGATGAATTGCAGCGGGCGCGCATTAGCGCGCTCGGCCTGCCGCCGGCCTATGAGAATGTGTGGATCTGTCTCTACGACAATGGCCACCTGCAGGCGACGGGCATCGATGCGCGCGGGCGCAAGCAATATCGCTATCACAAGGACTGGCAATCCTTTCGGAGTGCGGGAAAATTCCATCAACTGATCGAGTTCGGCCGGGCGCTGCCGAGGATACGCCGCACCGTGCTGCGCCATCTCGACACCGGCGCCGAGGATGTCAGCGGCGTGCTGGCCGCCTTGACGACGCTGCTCGACGAGGCGCATTTGCGCGTCGGCAACCAGGCCTATGTCCGGGAAAACGGCACCTATGGCGCAACGACCCTGCTGAAGCGACACCTCAAGATCGTCGACGGGCAGATCGAGCTGAAATTCCGCGCCAAGGGTGGCAAGCGTGTCCAGCGCAGCCTCAAACATCCCAGGCTGCAGAAGATTCTTGAGGAGATCGCCGATCTGCCCGGCCGCCAGCTCTTTGTCTGGAAGGATGAAAACGGGTCGTTGAAGCCGATCGATTCGGGCCGGTTGAACGCCTATCTGGCCGAGATATCGGGCATTCCGATTTCCGCCAAGACCTTCCGCACCTGGGCAGGGTCGCTGGCGGCTTTCAGCGCGGCGCGCGAGACGATTGCCGGCGGCGGCCGGCCGACGGTAAAGCAGATGTCGGAGGCCTCGGCCGAGGCGCTGCACAACACACCGGCGATCTCGCGCTCGAGCTATATCCATCCGGCGATCATTGCGCTTGCCGGCAACGATCATCCGGTGATCGAGAGCGGCAGCGAACCGCTGCGGGGCTTGCGGGCCGAGGAAAACAGGCTACTTGATTTCCTCACACGCGAGATCGAGGAATGAGCCCGAGCAATCCGCCGAAATCAGACGTAGTCCTGACCCATCCCGACCGGCTGTACTGGCCGGACGAGGGCGTGACGAAGCAGGGGCTCGCAGAATATTATGCGGCGGTCTGGCCTTTCATCGCGCCTTATCTCGTCAATCGGCCCTTGGCGCTGCTGCGCCTGCCGGACGGGATAAAGGGCCACCAGCGGTTTTTCCAGAAACATGCCTGGAAGGGCATGAATGCCCATATCGGGGAGATCGCCGATCCGGAGGAAACGGATGGCGAAGAGCTGCTGTGCATTGGCGATTTCGACGGTCTTATGGCGCTGGTGCAATCGGCCGTGCTTGAAATTCATCCCTGGGGCACGACGACCTACCATTGGGAAAGACCGGATACGATCACCATGGACCTCGATCCCGGCGAGGACGTGGCCTGGAGTGCGGTGATTTCTGCAGCGCTCGACGTGAAGGCGCGGCTCGAAGCCCGCGGCCTTGCCGCCTTCGTCAAGACCTCGGGCGGCAAGGGGCTGCATGTCGTGACGCCGCTTGCGCCGAAGGCCGGCTGGGCCGCGGTGAAGGATTTCGCCCATTCCCTTGCCGAAAGCATGTCGGCCGACGCCCCGGAAAGATATCTCTCAACCGCGACGAAGGCCAAACGCGGCGGCCATATCTATATCGATTACCTTCGCAACGGCCGCGGCAATACGGCGGTTGCCGCCTATTCGACACGTGCGCGGCCGGGGGCGCCGGTTTCGATGCCGATCGATTGGACCGAATCGAACGAGATCAGCGGCGCGGCCGCCTTCACGCTCGCCAATGTGCCGCAGCGATTGGAAACCCGTCCGAGCGACCCATGGCGCGATTTCTTCGATGCGGCCGCACCGCTGGAATGAATGGCTCTCCGCTCATCCCGCGCTGTCGAGTTCGGGATAATGCCGGAAAATCCCGTCCTCGTTGAAGGCGAGGCGGCGAGGGGAGGCGAGATAGCGCGCAATGTTCGGACGCGTCGCCACCCGATCATGCAGGGCAAGCAGTACAGGATAATCCGCCTTGCGTTTCGCCATGGCTTTCGGAAAGGCGTAGGTCAGGCCTTCGATCACCTGGAAGAGCGAGAGATCGACATAGGTGAGCGCATTTCCCACACTATGGTCGGGACCTGCAGGGTTCAGCCGCAGCACACGCTCGAAATAACCGAGGAATTTCGGAATGCGATCGCGGATGAAGGCGGCGGAGCGGGCTTTCGCTTCCGGCTTCTGGTCCTCGTAATAGAGCGAGGTGTCGATCGGATGATGGGTGTCATGCACCTCGGCGACGAAATCGGTGACGGTGAGCTGCAACCCGTTGGCGACATGGCGAAGGCCTTCGCCTGCAGGCGCAAGGCCGAGCCGCGGGCCGAGATAAAACAGAATGTTGGCGACATGCGGGATAATGAGGTCGCCGTCCTTCAGGAAGGGCGGGGCGAAGGGAATATGCGGTTCGCTGTCGCTCTTCATCAGCGCGAACATCGCATCCGTACCGCGACCGGGCTCACGGGTGACGTCGACATAATCGGCGCCAGCTTCCTCAAGCGCCAGCCGCACGAATTCGCCGCGGCCTTGAAGGCCGTCCCAATAATAAAGCTCGTATGCCATATCCGCTCATCCTTCGGTTGACGACACAAGTCTTTTCGCAGTTCGTTCCTGGCTTTTTCAAGGGTGCGCGCCGTGTGTCGGGCATCGTCGCCTCCTCTGTTGCAAAGGAATCAAACCAGTACTGCCCGGTGGCGGCCGCCCTTGCGCGCTATTGTTTCCGATAGAGTTTTTGCGATGCGGCGAAGGCGCGGCCGATAGCGAGGGAGGGTGGCTGCACCGGCGCGCGGGGATCGCGGAAAACCAGCCCGACGAGATTGTCGACGACGAGGATGAAGCCGAGCGCGAGGCCGAGATAGAGCAGTGCGGCGGTGAGGAGGAGCGACATCTCCATCCCTCTAGACGATCGCCGCCGAAGCACGGCCGTCGGCTGCGGCGAGCGAGAGGGAGTAAATATCGGTATGGCCGTCGTTCATGGCGATTTTCCCGGTTTTGCCATAAACAGCCAATGCTTGTTCTTGTTCCCGCTTATCGGGCGAGAACTCAGCTTTTTTGGGAAGCCTCAAAGCGTACAGCGTCATCCGGCCTCTGTTCACCCCCGCATGGAAGCCCGTCCTCCGGAAATTCGATAATGCACAACTAATTCAAGCTTATGACAAAAAGCACCAAAGGGCGCCGCGACGACGCCCTTTTTTGATCCAGCTGCTTGAATTCTTATCAGAGTGCCGTCTTGCGACTCGCCGTCCGTTTCGGTGCCGTCGTCACGACGCCGTTCGTCTTGCTGCCCGCGACGCTGCGCTTGGCCTTGGGTTTGACTTCCTTGCCGTCGGATGAGGCAGCGGAGCCCTCGAGCGTTTCGCGCTCGTGCCGTGCCTGTTCCCAATGGATGGATTCTCGCCCTGTCGGATAGCCCTCTTCTTCCCAGAGGGCGTATGCACGTCTTTTGATCCACTCATCCCGAGTTTCTGCCATCGCTGATCTCCAGTCACATGATGCCGTCGTTCGAACGCGATACTGTCGGGATGGTTCCAGAGGAACGGAACTCTTTCAAGCGAAATCGCCCCTGCAACCTGAAATATTTCGCGTTGCAGCATATTAGGGTTGAGAAGAGGCGCTCAGCGCGCCCCAAACTCCGCCGCCTTGTGCAGATCTGATACGAACTCCAGGCGCAACCTGTGCCGTTCTGCCTCGTCGCGAATGCGCAAGAGATAGGAGGGGTGGATGGTGACCAGAACGGGCGGATGGTTTGCCGGCTGCAGAATATGGCCGCGCGCCGGCGTCAGCTTCACCTTCGGCCCGAGCAACGCATAAACAGCGCTTGCGCCGAGCGCCACGACCAGTTTCGGTTGCAAGATGTTGAGCTCAGCGCCGAGCCACCAGGCGCAACGCCGGATCTCGCCGGCATTGGGTTTTGCATGCAGCCGCCGTTTGCCCCGTGGCGTGAACTTGAAGTGCTTGACGGCATTGGTGACATAGCAGCGCTTGCGGTCGAGTCTCGCCTCGTCGAGGCAGTGATCGAGCAGCTGGCCGGCGGGGCCGACAAAGGGCTTTCCGGTCAGATCCTCCCGGTCACCCGGCTGTTCGCCGACGAGGACGATCTCGGCCTTCCCTGAGCCTTCGCCGAAGACGATCTGCGTGGCATTCCTGTAAAGATCACAGCGGCTGCAGCCTTCGGCCTGATTCCTGAGTTCGGCGATGCTTTCCGCATCCGCGATTTCGAGCGCCAGGGCGGGACCGACGCTTGCGGCGATGTTCATGATGCGATCCTTATCTCCTAGGGATCAATCGTCATGCGCCGGGATTGTTCCTGCGCGCGCGATGGTCGCCGGGCCGGCAAAATGATCACGGCGAAAAAAATTCGCGTCATGGGAGAGAGCAGGCGCGATTGAACGCTGCCGTTTCCCGGCTATATTTGCCAGCGATGTTCTATCTCCTGTCGACCTACTGGCCGCATATCCTCTTTGTCGTTTCGATCGCCATGGGGGCCGCGGCGGCGATCCATGCCGCCATGACCAAGGAGGAGGTGCGTGCGGCGATCGGCTGGGTCGGCGTCATCATCCTGTCGCCGATTATCGGGGCGGTGCTCTATGCGATCGCCGGCATCAACCGCATCCGCCGCAAATCGCTGAGCATTCGCCGCGATGCGCTGCTGCCGGCGGCCGAAATCGACGAGTTGGAGACGTTCGACGCCGAGGCCGAGACCGTCATCAGCCAGTTCGGCCGCCGCTTTGCGGCGCTGCAGACGCTCGGCGATCGGGTGACGCGCAATCCGCTGACCTCGGGCAATACGATCGACGTGCTGGAGACCGGCGACGAAGCCTATGCGGCGATGAAATCCATCATCGACGCGGCGGCGCGCAGCATCCTGCTCGAAACCTATATTTTCGACCGCGACGCGATCGGGCTGCGCATCGCCGATGCGCTGATTGCGGCGGTCAAGCGCGGTGTCGAGGTCCGGGTGCTGATCGATGCGGTCGGCGCGCGTTATTCGGTGCCGAGCATTCTCGGCCATCTCAAGGAGGGCGGCGTCACCGTCGCCGTCTTCAACGGCAACGTCATCATGGGCTTGCGGCTGCCCTATGCCAATCTGCGCACCCACCGCAAGATCCTGATCGTCGACGGAAAGATCGCGTTGACCGGCGGCATGAATATCCGCGCGGGCTTCAGCGAGGAAGCGACGGGCGAAAGCTTTGCTCACGACACGCATTTCAGCGTCACCGGGCCCGTCGTTGCCGATCTCTTCGATCTTGCCGCGGAAGACTGGCGCTTCTCGACGCAGGAGCTGTTGAACCGCGAGTCCTGGCGCATCGAACCGCCGCAGCGCAGCCCCGGCGACCCCATCCTGATGCGCGTCGTCGCCTCCGGGCCGGACCGCAGCGTCGAGACCAACCATAAGATGTTGATGGGCGCCTTTTCCGTGGCGCGCCAATCGATCCGCATCATGTCGCCCTATTTTCTGCCGGACCGCGAACTGATCAGCGCGCTGGTGACAGCGGCGCGGCGCGGCGTCGAAGTCGATATCGTCGTGCCCGCGGTCAACAACCTCGTGCTGGTCGACCGGGCGATGACGGCGCAATTCGACCAGATCCTCAAGGGTTACTGCCGCATCTGGCGCTCGACCGGCAGTTTCAGCCACTCGAAGCTTTTGACGATCGACGGCACCTGGGCCTATGTCGGCTCATCCAATCTCGACCCGCGCTCGCTCAGGCTGAATTTCGAGGTCGATCTCGAAGTGCTGAACGAGGGTTTTGCCGGCGAGATCGACGAGCATATCGAGGAAACCCTGAAATCGGCAACGCCGGTGACGCTCGACGGCTTGCGCGCGCGGCCCTTCCCCGTGCGGCTGCTTGAAAAGGTTTTGTGGCTGGGTTCGCCCTATCTCTAATGCATGTCGCTCAAAAGTGTGCAGCGGTTTTGGGAGGACGACATTCATAAGACATAAATCTGGCGCGTTGCATGAATCAAGTCGATGCGACGCGCCTTTTTTGCGGTCGGACATGGCAAGTTCCGCTGGCCCTCCTATACTGCCGAGAGAAGCCTTTTTGATCAACGGAATGACTGCGCCTTCCGATGCACGCCAAGAAAGACAATCTTCCTTCCAGCATTCTCGCCTCGATCCGGAGCAGGAAGAAGCGGCTCGACCCGGCCTATACGGAAACACGGCCGCGCAGCGACGGAACGCTGATCGCCTCCTACAACGTGCACAAATGCGTCGGCACCGACCGCCGCTTCGATCCGGAGCGCACCAGCCGGGTGATCCATGAAATCGGCGCCGACGTCATCGCGCTGCAGGAGGCCGATACGCGCTTCGGCGAGCGCACCGGCATTCTCGATCTCGGCCGGCTGGAGCGGGAAACCGGGCTGATCCCGGTGCCGGTCGCCGGCATGGCCAAGGCGCATGGCTGGCACGGCAATGTCGTGCTCTTCAAGAAGGGGCTGGTGCATGACGTGCACCAGGTCAAGCTGCCGGGGCTGGAGCCGCGCGGCGCCCTCGTCGCCGAGATCGAGCTTGAGCAGGGCGGGGTGCTGCGCATCATCGCCGCACATTTCGGCCTGCTGCGCCACAACAGAGCCCAGCAGGCCCGCATGCTGGTCGAACTCATCAACGACCGACGGGAGATGCCGACCATCCTGCTCGGCGACCTCAACGAATGGCGGCTCGGCGACCGCTCCTCGCTCAACACTTTCCAATCCGCCTTCGGCCCGTTGCCGCCCGCCGTCCCCAGCTTCCCCGCCGGCCTGCCGCTTCTCGCCCTCGACCGCATCATCGCCAACCGCAAGGGCATCATCTCGGAGGTGGAGGCGCATGATACGCCGCTTGCGCGTATTGCCTCGGATCATCTGCCGATCAAGGCGCTTGTCGATCTGGGGTCAGCAGGCCGGTAGACCAGCTTTCGCAAAAGCGCGCAAACGCCTCCCGCCAGAATTGAGCACTCGGTTAGAGCAGGAGCGGCGAACAATTTTCGCGCCCAAACCTGCCATGCTGCCTCGACAAGCTGGGCGCCGTTCTTGACCTGGATCAAGGTCATCGCGACAGGATAAACTTACGGTCGATTTGTGGTCTTACGGCATCAACAACTCCGAAGGAGAACCACAATGGCGAATACAATCTTCCAGACCCGTTCCGGTGCGTCAACGGCGACGCCCGCGCAAGTTTCCGTCCCCATTCTCGGCGCAACGGTGGCGGCTTTTACGGCCGTATCGTTCCTGCTTTGCATACTTCTTGGCTTCGTCGCTCCCGAATGGGGGCTCCATAGGCCGTGGCTGCAGTTTTACCTCGGGCTCACCGGCTTCGACCTGTGGAGCGTGGTGCTCGGTACGGCTCAAAGCGTCGTCTTCGGGGGCTATGCGGGCGTATTGCTCGGAACCATTTTCAATGTCATCAGCCGCCGTTTTGGCTGAATAGCTACGCCCTTCGACTGCTGTCGCCAAGGCGGTGGCCTCTGTCGATCGGGCTGGCCCGGCGGTGTGTACCGAAGCACATAAAATCGCAGTCGCCCCGCTGCCGCGTCAGGCAGTAGCGGTGAACTGTTATCAGCCAAAGGAGAAGGCTTATGAGAGTGACGATTATCAACGCAGTCCTGCTGGCCGGGGCCATCACCGTCTGCGGGGCAGGTCTGACTTTTGCTCAGGCTAATGGGCCGGATCCGCATCATTCCGAAGAATCGCCGCAGGCCGCTTCGCCTTCGGACATGGGAGGAATGAACGGAAGCCAGGGAGCAATGCCCGGCTCCGACAAGATGCCAGGCGGGATGATGGGGCACGGCATGACGATGCGATCCGGCATGATGGGCGGCATGCCGATGATGGGCATGCGTGGACCGATGATGAAGATCATGTTCGCGGTCGCTGATACCGACGGGGACGGCGCACTTTCCTTCGAGGAGGTGACGGTGATCCACAAACGGATCTTCGGCAGCGTGGACGCTAACAAGGATGGAAAGGTCACGACCGAGGAAATTCAGGCCTTCTGGCAGCCTTAGCGAACCCGGCGGATCTGGGTCGGGGCTCTCTGGATGGTCGCGGGGCCTCAGAGGATATGATAGGATACTGACGAACTCATCGCGGGAGGGGTAAGTGCGCCGAGCCTTTCTCACTGTAATCCTTTGCACGCAGTTCGCCTCGATCGCGGCCGCGTCCGAGCTTTCGGTCTTCCATACGGCTTCATTCGGCAGCAACAGGTCGATCAGCCTCAGCGTGGCCGCGGGCGGCGCCGCCCGAGATCCCGCCTTCGATTTCGACGTCGTCATCGCGCTATCGGAACTCGACGGTGGCGGAGCAGTGCTCTATCGGGACGCCGGAAGACACCAGGCAAGCGTGCGATGCGTTTCCCCCGCCATGGTGCGGATCAAGTCCGCCAACTACGCGGTCGATGTTTCGGCGCGCCCGGGTGCCGACTGGAAGCACGATCTCTGGGCCGCGCTCTGCACCGCCCCGGTCTCGTAAGAGCAACGGTCAGCCCTTCCGGGGGCGGACTTCCATGAAGACATACGGCGCGCCGGCTCCGGAGGGGATCGCGTAGACGTCATAGGCGGCCTTGCCATCGTCTCCCATTCCCAGCGAGCCCGGTGGCATTCCCGGCACCGCTAATCCGCGGATGTGCGGCCGCTCCAGCAGACGTTCGACGGCTTCGAGCGGCACATGTCCTTCAAGGTAGTATTCCTCGACGACTGCGGTGTGGCAGCCCTCCATGCCGGGGGGTACCGCTAGCCGCGCCTTGACGGCGGCCAGGTCGTCCGTGTCGTGGACGTCGACGGAATACCCTGCCGATCCCATCGCCTTCGCCCATTCGTGGCAGCAGCCGCAGTTCGGATCCCTGTAGACCGTCATCTTGGTTGGAACGGTGGCATGCGCCCTACCGCCCGGAAACGCCAGGGCGGTCCCCGCCATTACGATGAAGCTTCTTCTATGCATCGTCTCCACCTCTGGATGTCCAGCGCCCGACTGGGAGCCGGGCGGTGGAAGGTTTGCTATTTTACCTCGGTGACGGTCAGCTTGCCGTTCACGCGCTCGGCGACGAACTCGACGTTGGCGCCCTCCTTCATCTTCGCGAGGATCGCCGCGTCTTCGACCCGGAACACCATGGTCATTGCGGGCATGTCGAGGTTCTTCAGGTCTTCGTGCTTGATGGTAACCTTCTTCGCCTTGGCGTCGACCTTGTTGACGACGCCCTTGGTGAATTCCTGAGCGAAGGCACCGAAGGCTGCGCTCGCCGAGAGAAGAGCAGTCAGCCCGATCTTGATCATTGCGGATTTCATCTTCATGGCTCCTGTTATTGAGGATTATTTCCCAACGACTGTGACGTCGCCGTGCATGCCGGCTTCGTAGTGGCCAGGGATCAGGCAGGCGAACTTGAACTCGCCGTCGGTGGTGAACTTCCAGACGATTTCGCCGGATTGGCCGGCCGGCAGGCGGATGGAATTTGCGTCGGCATGTTCCATTTCGGGGAACTTCTCCATGACCGCCTTATGCTCGAGAATCTTGTCTTCCTCATCGAGCACGAACTCGTGGTCGACGGTCCCTGTATTCTTGATCGCGATCTTGACAGTCTGTCCCTTCCGAACGTTGAAGACGGCGGGGGTGAACAGCATCTTGCCGTCGTCGGTTTCCTTCATCGTGACACGGATCGTCTGTGATGCTTTCGTCTTGTCGCCGGGTTCGCCAATGGCCATTTTTTCACCATGGCCGCCAGCGTGAGTGCCGGAGGCGAGGGCCGGCGATGCGAGGGCGATGAGCGCCAGTGCCAATAGATAGTTCTTCATGCGTAGATCCTTTTTTGACGTAGGAGACTTGGCCTCAACCGTTTGTCGGTTTCGGCGTGATTTGGGTTTTCGCGTCTTTGGCCTTGGTCGCGTCCGGCAGTTCGCCGGTCCACTCCCAGGCCTGCGTTCCGGGCGGGTTTTCGTACCAGCCCGGATCGGTGTAATCGTCCGCCGAGATGCCCTCGCGGACCTTGACGACCGAGAACATGCCGCCCATCTCGATGGGGCCGTGGGGACCCCAGCCGGTCATCATCGGCACGGTGTTCTCGGGAATGGGCATTTCCATTTCGCCCATGTCGGCCATGCCCTTGGTGCCCATGGGCATGTATTCCGGCTGCAGCTTCCTGATCTTCTCGGCTACCTTCGATTTGTCCGCGCCGATGAAGGTCGGGATGTCGTGTCCCATGGCGTTCATTGTATGGTGCGACTTGTGGCAGTGGATCGCCCAGTCGCCGAGGTACTTGGCGTCGAACTCGTAGGCGCGCATCGCACCGACCGGGATGTCGATGCTCACCTCCGGCCACCGCGCCTCCGGCCGCACCCAGCCGCCGTCGGTGCATGTCACCTCGAAGTCATAGCCATGCATGTGGACGGGGTGGTTCGTCATCGTCAGGTTGCCGACGCGGACCCGTACCCTGTCGTTCCTGGAAACGACGAGCGGGCTGATGTCCGGGAACACCCGGCTGTTCCAGCACCACATGTTGAAGTCGGTCATCTCCATGATACGCGGCACGTAGGAGCCGGGATCGATGTCATAGGCGTTGAGCAGGAAGACGAAGTCGCGATCGACGCGCATGAACTTCGGGTCCTTCGGATGGACGACGAAGAAGCCCATCATGCCCATCGCCATCTGCACCATCTCGTCGGAATGCGGGTGGTACATGAAGGTGCCGGACTTCACGAGGTCGAACTCGTAGACGTAAGTCTTGCCGACGGGGATGTGCGGCTGCGTCAGTCCGCCGACGCCGTCCATTCCCGATGGCAGGATCATGCCATGCCAATGGATCGTCGTGTGTTCCGGCAGCTTGTTGGTGACGAAGATGCGCACGCGGTCGCCTTCGACCGCTTCGATCGTCGGGCCCGGCGACTGCCCATTGTAGCCCCACAGGTACGCGGTCATGCCGTCGGCCATCTCCCGCTCGACCGGTTCGGCGACGAGGTGAAACTCCTTGACGCCGTTGTTCATTCGGTGAGGAAGGGTCCAGCCGTTGAGGGTGACGACCGGCTGGTAGTCCGGACCGGAGGTCGGGTGGAGCGGCGGCTGCATGTCCGCCGATTCCATCGTCGGGGCATCGGGGAGGCCCATTGCCGATGTCTTCGTCCAGGCGCCGGCCGCAAGCAGTGCGGCACTCGCACCGAAAAGTTGTCGTCTATTGAACATGATGGGTTCCTTTCTCAATGGCCGCCGCCACCGCTGCTTTCGGAAGCAGCGGCGACCTCGGTCTCTGCCGACGCGTTCGTCGCGCCGCCGCCGTAGATCGCCGGCGCGAGGTTGGCTTCGGCCAGCCAGAAATCGCGCTTCGCGTTGACGGAGAGCAGGATGGAGTTGATCTTGTCGCGGGTATCGGTGAGCAGCTCGAAGGTGTTCGAAATCATGCCATTGTAGGTCAGCAGGGATTCTTCCTCGACCTTGGTGCGCAGCGGCACGACATTATTGCGGTAATGCCGCGCGATGTCGTAGTTCGAGCGGTAAGCCTCGTAGGCGGAGCGCGCTTCCGAGCGGACGTTGACGGCCTTCTCCGCAAGCTGGTTCGCCGCACGCATGTACGCCACCTCGGCCTTGCGCATACGGGCCTTGCCGGTGTCGAAGATCGGGATCGAAAACTGCAGCTCGACCTGCGCGGTCGTCCTTGTCTTCTTCTCGTCGTCCTCGATTTCCCGTTCCGTTTCGAAACCGGTCAGGATTTCGAGGTCGGTGACATAACGGGTCGCTTCGGTGAGGCCGTAGGACTTGGCGGTGACCTCGAGTTCGAGCTTCGCGACCTGGAGGTCTATCCGGTTTCGGAGCGCCTCGGCCTCGATGGTGTCCCTTTTGGCGACGGACCTGGGCAGCGGCGGCAGGCTGTTTGGAATCTGATAGTCCAGATCCATGCCCCAGAGGCCCATGAGCCGGGTCAGTTCTTCCTTGGCGAGACGGGCCGACAGGCGGGCCTTCGCGGTCTCTCCGGCGAGTTCAGCGACGAACACGTGCTCGCGGGCTTGGGCACCCTTGGTCATCGCCCCGGTCTCGCCGAGTTTTTCGGCGAGTTCGGAAGCCGCGTCCGCCGCGGCCTGGGCGCGCTGGAGCTGGCCGACGTTCTCCCAGCCCGCCACCGCCCCGATCCAGGCACGCCGCGTATTGGCGGCGACCTGGAGCGTTCGCACGGCTGCGATCAACTGTGCCTGCCGGAAACGAGTATCGGCGATCGCTATGTCCCGGTTCCTGGTCGCAAGCGCCAGGATGTTGGTCGCGATCATCCCCTCGATGGTCTTGAACGCCTCCAGTTCCGGCGTCCCCATTCCCGTCGTGCCGATGGACGCAGTCGGATTGATGAACATCGTCGACTGCCAGGCGTCGGCAGCGCTGTCACCCAGATCGGCGTAGACGGCCTGCAGGCCCTTGTTGTTCAGGAGGGCGATCTGGACCGCCGTCTCCACGTCGAGGGACTTGTTTCGAGCGAGCAGGCTTTTGACCTGCGCGGACGCCGACCGGGCCTGGCTCTGGCTCTGGATCCAGACGGTCTCTTTCGCCGTGACAATGGCGGTCTTGTTGGAAACGGCCGTGAAGCCTGCCTCCTTGCCGGAATACTCGGCGCCTGTGACGCAGCCGCTCAGCACCAGCGGGAATGCCAGTGCCGTCGTCAATTTTCTGAGGTCGATCACGAGGCGTCTCCCTTGGCCGGAGCCTGCAGATCGTTCTGTCTGCGCCATGGCTTGGGATCGACAGGCTGTCTGATGGTGTAGCCGGAGATCGGCGAGCGGTATGCCACGGCGCGCGCGGGCGGCTGTTCGACTGCGGCGGCAGAGGCCACCACGTCGGGAGGAAGTGTGGAGCAGCCGCCGATGACAAGCGGCAGCCCCACCAAGAAAAGCGAGGGTTTCATTATGAAATGTCCGAAAAAGAGATAGCCTACCGGGCGCTCGCCCAGATACGGGCAGGCGACCGACTGGACCCGTCAAGCGGGTGCGTCTCTAATCAGATATTCGGGGGACGGTGGAGAGCCGGCAGTTCGCCAAGGGCGGTACGGTCGTCGGCGAACTGCCGGATTGAGGTCACGACGGGTCCGCCGACGTCGGGGCCTTCACAGATGATGCCAAAGCCGCCGCAGAAGTCCTTGCAGCATTCCTGCTTGACGAGCTTCGATGCACCGTCGCCATCATGGGATACGTCGGATACATCGCCATGCGAGTGGCCGTGATGGGCCGCTTCCGTCATGTCGTGGCCCTCGTCGGACGGTGTGATGTCCGAGACGGCGGCCTTCAGCTCGGGGAACGAGGAGCCATGCATCGCTGCGTTGGCGTTCGACAGCGAGTACCCCGCCAGTGATACGATGATCACCAGCCGCATCATCATGAGCAGCCTGCTCACTGTGATTCGGTACATCTTGCCCATTTCCAACGAACTACATGCAAAGCAGCGCAATTTCAATTAGGACAACGTCTCGTCGATGTTCGAGTCCTTTATGTGGCGCGAATATAACGTTGTGCACAGCTTCACGATCCTCGGGTCGTCGCCAAGACGGGCCGCTAAATCGTGTCGACGCCGGCCATATCACAGTTCCTGGGCCGACCGCTTTCGGCGCGGAAACACCATCCGGTCGACCGTCTCGTCACGGGCGATGAGCGTGTGCCAGGCCGCCGCGGCGAGGTGCAGCGCGACCATCCCCAGGATGATCCTCGACCCTACGACGTGGTACTGCGCGATCCCGAACCAGAAATAGCTTGCGACGAATCCCATGCAGGCCTGCGCGATGATCGCTGCGTAGAAGGCGTGATGAAGTACCGCTGCGACCCGCCCGGCCCATGTGCCGGAAGGGCGTGTCTGCGGCGGCTGGATGATACGAAGAGCCAGCCTGATGCCCATCAGCAGGCCGATCGCCATTCCCGCGTAGTTGTGGAGGTGGTGCTGGACAACATCCCAGTGCGACGGGGTCATGCCCATGTGGACGGCGTGGTGGGTTCTTTCGATGCTGCCGCCCGTCAGGTACTGGACCGGCACCAGGAGGGCGACCAGCCAGTGAAGTCCTATCTGGGTCAAAGAATAGCCAGCTTTCATCGAGCCCCTCCCGGAAGAGGCGCAGACTAACCGGCGTCAGTTAATGCTTCCTCATCGGCCAATTTCCTAAACGCCCGCCCGCCATAGATCATCCGGCACGGGGAACAATTCTGCTGCCGTACGGTTCTATGGCAAAAGGGAAATCCAGCCGAATGAAACTTGGGAGCATATTCCGCCACGCTCAGATCGTCGTCGTCGCCCTATTGGTGACGGCGCCTTTCGGCGTGGCCCTTGCGTCTTCCGCCGTTCAAATTCAGCGCTGTGCCGTTGCGGTGGAGCATCATCACCATGGCGGAGATGAGTGCGGGCAGCGGACCTTGTGCTGTTCGACGACGCACTGCTGTCCGATCCTTCCGGAACTCGCCGCGGTTGCGGCGCCGCGCCTGGAGCCGGGTCGGCACGAAACGAAGCCGTTCGGCTACCGGCCGCTGCTGCTGATCCGCGCGATCGATCCGCCGCCCCGAAGCTCGGCTGCATAAGACCCAATCCATCTTCAATTAGATATCGGAGCACGATCATGAATATGCTCTCCAAACTAGCCGCTTGCGCGGTTGCCACCGCTGCGTCCTTTGCAATCCTTCCATCGGGCGCTTCCGCCCAGTCGACGACGGCCTATCCGGAGAAATGCAAGTCCCAGGGCATGGGCATGTCAAAGGCGGACATGCCGTCAGGCGGCATGCAGATGGGCGAGATGACCGACTACCAGAAGGCGTCGATGGAAGGCATGAAGGACATGCACATGAACATGATGCAGGGGATGATGAAGAAGGACGCCGACCTCTCTTTCGTCTGCGGCATGATCGCCCACCACATGGGCGCGATCAGCATGTCGGAGGTTGAGCTCAAGTACGGCGACAACGACGAGGCCAAGCAGATGGCCCGGAAGATCATCGAAGCCCAGAAGAAGGAGATCGAAGAGATGTCCAAGTGGGTGGACAAGGAAGCCAAATAGGAGATGCCGCCATGCATCATATGTCGACTGAAATGAAGGCCTGCATCGACAACTGCCTGGCCTGCTACGGCGAATGCCTGTCGATGGCCATGGGCCATTGCCTTGAACTGGGCGGAGAGCGCACGAAGCCCGCGCACTTCAAGCTGATGATGGCCTGCGCGGAGATCTGTCGGACCTCCGCGCATTTCATGCTGATCGGCTCCGAGCACCACAAGCATGTCTGCCGGGAATGCGCCGAAATCTGCGCCCAGTGCGCCGAGGACTGCGAACGGATCGGCGACATGCAGAGCTGCGTCGACGCCTGCCGCCGCTGCGCCGATAGCTGCCGCAAGATGGCGGCTTAATTGGGAAGGCGCCCGCCCTTTTGCTGCCCAAATAGGAACGGATATCCGGTGAAGCAAAGGATATCCGTAGCGGTGACAAAGGGGCGGGTTGGACCGCAGCGTTGATGAGACAGACCACTTGCACGAACAACGTCGGACTGCTTTCCATCATGGCAGCGCTTTTGATGACGGCAGTCCCGTCGTCGGCCGCCGAGGATGTTGTTGTCCTTCGGCAGGCGGACATGAAGGCCATGGCCGCCGCGGCGAAGTCGATCTCCGGCATGTTCAAGGATCCGGCGAGCTATAAAGCCGTCGAGTTCAGGTGGGCGGCCGACACCATCCGCGATAAATCGGGCGTCGTCCTCGCCGGACACTTCTCAATCGAGGCCGCCGGCCCGCAGTCGAAGGCCAAACCGAACATCTTGGAGGAGCGCGACCGGTTCGACCGTATGGCGAACGATCTGCGCGACTACGCCGTCGCGCTGGACGCCGCGGCGGAGAAAAATCCTGGACCAATGCCCGCGAGCATGCGCATGAAGCCTGGAGAGCCCATGGGCGGCGGCCCCTTAGGCACTCACGTCCGCAACGAGCAGGAGCTGTCGGAAATGCCGGCGGAACACGCGTTCCACCTTATGCTTCAGACCTGCGCGACCTGCCACGCCAGATTCAGGATGGAATGAGGCCGACCACCCGCGGCCGTGGATTGCTGGCCTTGTTCAAGCTCTAAACGAAACCCAGCTTCATCTGTTGCTCTCCCGGCGACGACGCCGATTCGGAGGTGGAAAAGGACATTTTGGAGGGGCGGATGAGATGCTGATGCAACACCCCTTGACGCCTTCCCATCTTTGAGAAATGCTAAGATGTCAGACCAATTTCATGGCCTGACTGCCTGATAAGAAAATGGGGAACCATGAAGGCAAAGCTTAGCGATAGGCCGGTGATCCGGCCGCTTCCCGCCATGGACCGCGCGCGTCAGGTGACCGATGCGCTGGCGGACTATGTCGAGGATGCGCGCCTGCAGGCCGGTGATCGGCTGCCGGCGGAGCGGGAGCTGATGGCGGCCCTTGCGGTCGGGCGTTCGACCATTCGCGAGGCGATCCGGCATTTTCAGGCGCTTGGGGTGATCGAGACGCGCAAGGGCAGCGGCACCTATCTGCTGAAGCCGGTGTCCCGGGCAACGATCCATATGCCGCTGTCGTTCGATGCGGTGCATCTGCGCGATGCGCTGCTGCAGACCCTGGAGGTTCGCCGCGGCATCGAATGCGAAGCGGGCATGGTCGCAGCTAGACGGCGCACGGCAAAGGATCTCGTCGTCATCGAGGAGAAACTCAACGAGATGGAGCGGGTGCATCTGGAGAAGGGCACCTCAGGGCCGGAGGATCTGGCCTTCCATCTCGCCGTCTACGACGCCACCCACAATCCGCTGTTTCGCCAGCTTCTCGAACAGATGCGCGAGACCTTCGAGCGCTTCTGGGAACATCCCTTCGACCGGCAGGATTTCGCCCGCCGGTCCTTTCCCTTTCACCGCACCCTTTTCAACGCCATCGCTGCCGGGGATGCCGAGGCGGCGCGCGCGGAAACATTGAAAATTCTCGACATCGTCGAGGAAGACATCAAGGAAATGTCCAAATGAGCAGCGGCGCCGACCCGTTCGATCTTGCCTCCATCATCACCGCCCATGACGACGGCAATTTCGCCGATGCGGTCGTGCCGCCGATCTTCCAGACCTCGCTTTTCACCTTTTCCGATTATGACGAGATGATCACCGTCTATCGCGGCGAGAAGGTACGGCCGACCTATACGCGCGGGTTGAACCCGACGGTGCGGGCCTTCGAGGAAATGCTGGCCAAGCTCGAAGGCGCTGAAGATGCGCTGGGTTTTGCCAGCGGCATGGCGGCGATCTCGTCTTCCGTGCTGAGCTTCGTCGAGCCGGGCGACAGGATCGTTGCCGTCAAACACGTCTATCCCGATGCCTTCCGCCTGTTCGGTACCATCTTGAAGCGGATGAAGATCGAGGTGACCTATGTCGACGGGCGCGACGAGGAGGCGGTTGCCAGCGCGCTGCCCGGCGCCAAGCTTCTCTACCTGGAAAGCCCGACGAGCTGGGTGATGGAGGCGCATGATGTCGGCGCGCTCGCCGCCCTCGCCAAGCGGCACGGCGTCGTCTCGATGATCGACAACAGCTGGGCAAGCCCGTTCTTCCAGCGGCCGCTGACACTCGGCGTCGATCTCGTCATCCATTCGGCCTCGAAATATCTCGGTGGCCATAGCGATGTGGTGGCGGGCATCGTTGCCGGCTCGAAAGACATGATCGCCCGCATCAAGGCCGAGGCCTACCCCTATCTCGGCGGCAAGCTTTCGCCCTTCGACGCCTGGCTTTTGATCCGCGGCCTGCGCACGCTGCCGCTGCGCATGCGGGCGCATGAGGCGTCGGCGCTTGAAATCGCCCGGCGCCTGCAGAAGCTCGATGTGGTCGAGACGGTCTGCCATCCCGGCCTCGCCAACCGCCTGCCCGCCGGGCTCAACGGCACCTCGGGCCTGTTTTCCTTCATCTTCCGCGAGGGTGTCGATATCCGCGCCTTCGCCGATCACCTCAAGCTCTTCAAATTGGGTGTAAGCTGGGGTGGACATGAAAGCCTGATCGTACCGGGCGAGGTGGTGCTGCAGCAGAAGGCACAGCCGAATTCCGCACATGCCTTCGGCATCCATGCGCGATCCGTACGCCTCCATGTCGGCCTCGAAGGAACCGAGGCCCTGTGGAGGGACATCGAGGAGGCGCTCGCCGCCGCCTCGCAATCCTGAAACCCGAGAAACCTAAAAGGGGGAACTGAGCATGAAAAAACTAATAATCTCGACGCTCTTTGCTTCGATGATGGCGGGCACCGCCTTTGCCGACACCACGCTCAAGCTTGTCGAAGTCATCACCAGCCCGGAGCGCACCGAAACGCTGAAATCGATCGTCGGCAAGTTCGAGGCCGCCAATCCCGGCATCAAGGTCGACATCATCTCGCTGCCCTGGAACGAAGCCTTCCAGAAGTTCGCGACCATGGTGTCGGCCGGCGACGTGCCCGATGTGATGGAGATGCCGGATACCTGGCTGTCGCTCTATGCCAATAACGGCATGCTCGAAAGCCTTGAGCCGTACCTCGAAAAGTGGGAGCACACCAAGGAACTGACGCCGCGCGCCCTCGAACTCGGCCGCGACGTCAAGAACACCGCCTATATGCTGCCCTATGGCTTCTATTTGAGGGCGATGTTCTACAACAAGAAGCTGCTTTCGGAAGCCGGTGTTGCCGCACCGCCGAAGACGTTGGAGGAATTCACCGCCGCGTCGGAAAAGGTCTCCAAGCTACCGGGCAAATACGGCTACTGCATGCGCGGCGGACCGGGCGGCCTCAACGGCTGGATGATCTTCGCCGCCTCGATGGCCGGCTCCAACAAATACTTCAACGAGGACGGCACCTCGACGATGAACAGCCCCGGCTGGGCCAAGGGCATCGAATGGATGGTCGATCTCTACAAGAAGGGCTATGCGCCGAAGGACAGCGTCAACTGGGGCTTCAACGAAGTCGTCGCCGGCTTCTATTCCGGCACCTGCGCCTTCCTCGATCAGGATCCGGATGCGCTGATCGCCATCGCCGAACGCATGAAGAAGGAAGATTTCGGCGTCATGCCGCTGCCGAAGGGGCCTGACGGCAAGTCCTTCCCGACCATCGGCTATGGCGGCTGGTCGATGTTTGCGACCAGCGGCAACAAGGATCTCTCCTGGAAGCTGATCGCCACCCTCGAAGGGCCGGAAGGCAATATCGAGTGGAACAAGCGCATCGGCGCCCTGCCGGCCTATACGGCAGCCGAGAAGGATCCCTTCTATGCCGGCGACCAGTTCAAGGGCTGGTTCGAGGAACTGGCGGATCCGAACACGGTGCCGACGGTGATGCCGACCTACCTCGAAGAATTCGCCTTCTTCAAGGATTCGCTGGCGATCAAGACCTCGCAGCAAGCCTTGCTCGGCGATATCTCGGCAAAGGATCTGGCCGACCAGTGGGCGGACTATCTGACCAAGGCGCAGCAGAAGTTCTTGTCGAAGAAATAAAGATAGAGGGCTTCGAGATTGAAGCCCCCTCATCCGCCCGCCGGCACCTTTACCTGGGTCGAGCCACTGGTCTCGACCCGTCCTTCGGACCCCCGAGGGGAGAAGAGACTCGTGGCGGCGCCGCTTTCCCCTTCTCCCCAGCGGGGAGAAGGTGGCCCGAAGGATCGGATGAGGGGGCTCCGGTCTCTCCATTCAGAAACATCACCAATTCCCGACCGGGTAGACAATGGAAATTACGCACTGATGACCATTTCCGCCGATACGCTCGACATGCGTCGCGACCGCAGGCCATGGCTGCGTCGACTTGCCGACGCTTCGGAACCCTATCTCTACAGCGCGCCGTCGCTGATCCTGATCATCGCTGTGATGCTGGTGCCGCTGACATTGGGCGTTTCCTACGCCTTCCGCGATATCCAGCTGCTCAACCCGTTTTCCGGCGGCTTCATCGGGCTCGAGCATTTCCGCGAGCTTGCGGGTGATGCCGCCTTTTACGGGGCGCTGAGGAACACGCTCTGGTGGACCGGCGCTTCCGTCGTCCTGCAGTTCGTCTTCGGGCTCATCCTGGCGCTTTTGCTCGACAAGCCCTTCCCGGGCCGGGCGATCGCGCAGGCGCTGGTCTTCCTGCCCTGGGCCGTGCCGTCCTTTCTTGCCGGCCTCAACTGGGCCTGGCTGTTCAATCCGGTCATCGGGCCGATCCCGCACTGGCTCTTCGGGCTCGGGCTGATGCATGAGCCGGGCAATATCCTTTCCGATCCCAATTATGCGATGTGGGGGCCGATCGTCGCCAATGTGTGGTGGGGCATTCCCTTCTTCGCCATCACGCTGCTGGCCGCCCTGCAGGCGATCCCGCGCGATCTTTACGAGGCGGCGTCGATCGACGGCGCCGGCTGGTTCCAGCGCTTCCGCTCGATCACCCTGCCGTTTCTGGCGCCGACCATCGCCATTACCGTGCTGTTGCGTACCGTCTGGATCTCCAATTTCGCCGATCTCATCGTCGTCATGACCAACGGCGGGCCGGCCGACCGGACGCAGATCGTCGCAAGCTACATCTTCACGACCGCGTTCAAACGACTCGATTTCGGTTATGCCTCGGCAATCGCGCTGGTGCTGCTCGCGCTGCTGCTTGCCTATTCGATGCTGATCATCCTGCTGCGGCAGACGCTGCTGAACAAGGATTGAGCCGATGAGACGATCCGTCATCCCCACCGTCGCGCACCGTCTGGCGATCCTCTGCTATATCGCCTTCGCGCTCTTCCCGCTGTTCTGGCTGCTCAAGGTCTCGGTGACGCCGAACGACCTGCTTTATAGCGAAGGTGTGCGCATGTGGCCCTCGCGCACGACCTGGGATCACTATGCCTTCGTGCTGCAGCACAGCGCCTTTCCGACCTTCTTCAAAAACAGCCTGATCGTCTCGGCCTCGACGGCGGTGACCGTGACGATCTGCGCCTCGCTCTCCGGCTACGCGCTGTCGCGCTTCAATTTCCGGGCAAAATACTGGATCGTCGCGCTGATGCTGCTGACCCAGATGTTTCCGCTCGTCATGCTGGTCGCGCCGATCTTCAAGATCCTGTCGCCCTTGCATCTGACCAACAGCCTGGCCGGGCTCGTCATCGTCTACACCGCCTTCAACGTGCCCTTCGCCACCTTCCTGATGCAGTCCTTCTTCGATGGAATTCCCAAGGATCTGGAAGAGGCGGCGATGATCGACGGGGCAACGCAGTTCACGGCGTTTCGCCAGATCATTCTGCCGCTCACGCTGCCGGGGATTGCCGCCACGCTGGGTTTCGTCTTCACCGCCGCCTGGAGCGAGTTGCTCTTCGCGCTGATGCTGATCAACGGCAATGACGCGGCGACCTTCCCGGTCGGGCTGCTCACCTTCGTTTCGAAATTCTCGGTGGATTTCGGGCAGATGATGGCGGCGGGCGTCATGGCGCTCATTCCGGCCGGCCTCTTCTTCCTGCTCATCCAGCGTTATCTCGTCCAGGGCCTGACGGCCGGCGCGGTCAAGGGTTAAACAAATGGCATCGATCGATATCCAGAATATCCGTAAAGCCTATGGCCATGTGCAGGTGCTGCACGGCGTCGACCTTGAGATCAAGGACGGCGAGTTCGTCGTGCTCGTGGGCCCCTCCGGCTGCGGCAAATCAACGCTCTTGCGCATGATCGCCGGGCTGGAGGATGTCACATCAGGCGAGATCCGCATTTCAGGCGCCCGGGTGAACGAGCTGCATCCGAAGGACCGCGACATCGCCATGGTGTTCCAGTCCTATGCGCTCTATCCGCATATGAACGTCGCCGGCAATATGAGCTACAGCCTGAAACTGCGGAAGACGGCCAAGGAGAAGATAGCAAGTGCCGTGGCAGCGGCAGCCGGCAAGCTCGGCCTCGACCCGTTGCTCGAACGGCGGCCGAAGGCGCTTTCCGGCGGCCAGCGCCAGCGCGTCGCCATGGGCCGCGCCATCGTGCGTCAGCCGAAGGCCTTTTTGTTCGATGAGCCGCTCTCCAATCTCGATGCGCGCCTGCGCGAACAGATGCGCGCCGAAATCAAGAAGCTGCACGGCGACCTGAAGGCGACCTCGATCTACGTCACCCATGACCAGATCGAGGCGATGACGCTGGCCGACCGGATCGTCGCCATGCATGGCGGCGTGGTGCAGCAGGTCGGCAGTCCGCTGGAACTTTATGACCGCCCTGCCAATCTCTTCGTTGCCGGCTTCATCGGCTCGCCGGGGATGAATTTCCTCGAGGCGAGCTATGTCGAAGGCGGCGTCAAGCTGCAGGACGGCACGATCGTGCCGCTGGCAAAGCCGCTGCCGCTTGAAGATGGCGCCAAGGTGACGCTCGGCATCCGGCCGGAGCATGTGCTGATGACGAATGACGGGGCGGGCCTCGCCACCGATGTCGAACTCGTCGAACCCACCGGCTTCGGCATCATCCTGCATCTTGCCCTGCATGGCCTGCCGTTCAAGATTTTCACGCTCGATCGCGAAGCGCTGAAGGCAGGCCCGAAGGTGAACGTGGCCTTCCCGGCGAAATATCTGCATGTGTTCGACGGCGAGGGAAAACGTTTGGGATGAACGGCCGATTCTCGCGCGCTGCGAGCGGAAAATCTTTTGCCGCATCGCCCGGGAGGATTATATCACTGGGGTGATCATGCTGGACTGGATGCCATGACCGATACCGTTCTCGACCGCTTTCTCCGTTATACCGTTATCGACACCCAATCCGACCCTGCCTCGTCGACGCAGCCGACCACCGAAAAACAGAAGGATCTCGGCCGGGTGCTGGTCGAGGAATTGCTGAAGATCGGCCTTGCCGACGCGCATCTCGACGAACACGGTTATGTCTATGCGACCATTCCTGGAAATAGCGACAAGGCGGTGCCGGTCATTTGTTTCTGCTCGCATATGGATACGGCGCCCGATTTCAGCGGCACCGGCGTCAAGCCGCAGATCGTGCGGAATTATGCCGGCGGCGACATCAAACTTACCGGCGATCCGAGCCGGCTCATCCGGGTTTCCGAGCATCCGGAGCTGAATAACCAGATCGGCAACGACATCGTCACCACCGATGGCGCGACCTTGCTCGGCGCCGACGATAAGGCCGGGCTGGCGGAAATCATGACGGCGGCGCAGTTCCTGGTCGACAATCCCGATATAAGGCATGGGACGATCAAGATCCTGTTCACCCCCGACGAGGAAGTCGGGCGCGGCGTCAACAAGGTCGACTTGAGGAAACTCGGTGCCGACTTCGCCTATACGATGGACGGCGAGACATCAGGCCACATCGAGGACGAGACCTTCTCGGCCGATGGCGTCGAGATCGCCATCTCGGGCGTCGCGATCCATCCCGGCTTTGCCAAGGACCGGATGGAAAACGCCATCAAGATCGCCGGCGCCATCATCGACCGGCTGCCGAAGGAGATGGCACCGGAGACCACCGAGGGCAAGCAGGGCTTCATCCATCCGGTCGGTGTGACCGGCTCGATGGAAAAGGCGTCGCTGAGCTTCATCATCCGCGATTTCACCGACAAGGGGCTCGTTGAAAAGGAGGTGATGCTCGAGGCCATCGTCAAGAAGGTGATGGCGGGCTATCCCGGCTCGGCCTATCATTTCCAGGTCAAGGAGCAGTATCGCAACATGAAGGTGGTGCTCGACCGGCACCCCGAGATCGTCGACAACGCCATCGAAGCGGTGCGCCGGGCCGGCATGACGCCGGTGCGCGGCAGCATCCGCGGCGGCACCGATGGCTCGCGCCTCTCCTTCATGGGCCTGCCATGCCCGAACATCTTCGCCGGCGGCCATGCCTTCCACTCGCCGCTCGAATGGGTCAGCCGCCAGGATATGGAAAAGGCGGTCAAGACGATCGTGGAACTGGCCAAGGTCTGGGAAGAGCGCGCTTAAGGCGCGCCTTTATTTCGCGAAAAACCGAAACAGCTTTAGCCGCCGTTCGCCTCAACGCTGCCGCGCAGCATGACGCTGTCAAAAGCGGGGCGGGGGATGGGGATCGCGATCCGCATTCCCGGGTCGGGTTCGATCGAGGGTTCCGGCAAGGTCACCGGCGCCGTGATCTGCATCGGCATGGGATTTGCGATGGGCGCCATCCGTGCCGTGGGCGTCGCATTGATCGGCGACATCGTGCTCGCTGTCGGCATCGGATCCGGAGCCGGTAGAGGAACCGGAACGGCCGAGGGGATTAGCGCCTCGAATTGCGGCGGCAGCATGCTTTCACCAGGCACATAATTCATCGCCACCTCATAGGCGGGCAGGGGCGGCGGTGTTTGGAGCATGCCGTCGGCGCCGCGCTTCTCGTAGAAGGCATTGCCGCCGGCGACCGCCACATAATGCATGTTGTTGTAGGGAAATTTCAGCCCATCGGTGTGGAAGAACATCGCATCCTTGACCGCAGGATGGCGGGCGCCTTTGAGGATCGCATCGGCGGCGGTCGCAAGCTCGGTTTCGGCCTGCGGCTTGACTTCGCGCGTCATCACGCCCGGCGCAAACTGCTTTTCCTGGGCGACGACGCCGCAAATCGACGGGGGATAAGCCCCTGACGTCAGCCGGTTCATGACGACGGTTCCGACGGCCATGTAGCCGTCTTCATCCGAATGCTGCGATTCGAAATACATCGCGCGCTGCAGGCAGTCACGGTCCTTGTTCGTATAGTTGAAGGTAACTTTCGCCGGTTGCTTCGTCTTCGCCGCCGTTGCCGCCGGTTTCGGTGTCGTTGTGCAGCCTGTGGCCGCCAGTCCTACGAACAAAACCCCGATCAGGGATTTTCCAAAGGAAATCTCCGCCCTCAACGCAAGGTGCCTCCTGTGGGATTAGTCCTACTTATTAACGTGAAAATCTTTTACTCGTCATGTGACAAAAATACAAACAACCATAGATCACAAAAACCAAAAGGGACTCTCGCCACATGAGAGTCCTGCGAGGAGGCGGGTCGTGACAACAACCTCCATCAGCTGCGGAACAGCTTCCAGCGGGTCGGCTTGAAGGCCACGCGGTGGCGGTCAAGTCTGTCGGCCTCGCTCGGCGGCAACTCGATCTCGATATGCGGGCGGTCGTTGCCGATATCCAGTTCGATGTGCCGGGTGCCGGCGACACGGCGGCTGGAGACCGGCTGGCCGGCGATGCAGTTTTCAGCCGATTCGCAGAGCCTGACATCATGCGGGCGGAAATAGAGCTGCGCCGTGCCATCAGGCTCGCCCTCGGCATTAAGGCCGAGCGAGCGGCCTTCGAAGCGGATGTCGCCCTCTGAGATTTCGACCTGCAGGCAGTTCGACTGGCCGATGAAGCCGAAGACGAAGGGCGAGTTCGGATTGTCGTAGACTTCGTCAGGCGTGCCGACCTGCTCGATCGCCCCCTGGCTCATGACGACGACGCGGTCGGCAAGCTCCAGCGCCTCGTCCTGGTCGTGGGTGACGAAGACGGTGGTGTGGCCGGTGCGGTCGTGGATCTCGCGCAGCCATTTGCGTAGGTCCTTGCGCACCTGGGCGTCGAGCGCCCCGAAGGGCTCGTCGAGCAGCAGCACGTTCGGCTCGACGGCCATGGCGCGGGCGAGCGCCACGCGCTGGCGCTGGCCGCCGGAAAGCTGGGCCGGGTAGCGTTTTTCCAGGCCGGAGAGCTGCACGAGGTCGAGCAGCTCAAGCGCCCGCTTGCGGATATCGGCCTTGGCGGGCCGCCGCGCGCTGTTTCTGACCCTCAGGCCGAAGGAGACGTTGTCGAGCACCGTCATGTAGCGAAACAGGGCATAATGCTGGAAGACGAAGCCGATATTGCGCTGCTGCACCGATTTCTTCGAGGCATCCTCGTCGCCGAAGAAGATCTGCCCCTCCGTCGGGCTTTCGAGACCGGCGATCAGGCGCAGCAATGTCGTCTTGCCGGAGCCCGACGGGCCGAGCAGGGCGATCAGCTCGCCGGAGCGGATGCCGAGCGAGACATCGTGCAGTGCCGGAAAACGATCGAATTCCTTGCGGATGTTTTGAACGCGTACTTCCATTCCAAATCCTTCAGTGCCGCCGGCTGGCTGAGATTTCAGCGCTATAGCGCATTTCCAGCAGCGTCTTCAAAACAAGAGTGACGAGCGCCAGCAAGGCCAAAAGCGTGGCGACGGCAAAAGCGCCGGTGAAATTATACTCGTTATAGAGAATTTCCACCTGCAGCGGCATGGTGTTCGTCTGGCCGCGGATATGGCCCGACACCACCGAGACGGCGCCGAATTCGCCCATGGCGCGGGCGTTGCAGAGAAGCACGCCGTAGAGCAGGCCCCATTTGATGTTCGGCAGCGTCACGTGCCAGAAGGTCTGCCAGCCGCTGGCGCCGAGCGAAAGGGCCGCCTCTTCGTCGGCCGTTCCCTGTTCCTGCATCAGCGGGATCAGCTCGCGGGCGACGAAGGGAAAGGTGACGAACATGGTGGCGAGGATCAGCCCCGGCACCGCAAACAGGATCTTGATGTCGTGGGCGCTGAGCCACTGGCCGAGCCAGGTATTGGCGCCGAACAGCAGCACGAAGACCAAGCCCGATATGACCGGGGAAACCGAGAAGGGCAGGTCGATCAGCGTCGTCAGGAAGGCCTTGCCCTTGAACTCGAACTTGGCGATCGCCCAGGCGGCGGCAACCCCGAAGATGAGGTTGAGGGGAACGCTGACACCGGCAACGATCAGCGTCAGGCGGATCGCCGAGAAGGTTTCGGCATCGCCGAGCGCCTCGATGAAGGGGCCGGCACCCTTGCGGAAGGCCTCGACGAAGACGGCTGCAAGCGGCAGCAGCAGGATCAGCAGCAGGAAGATCAGTGAGACGATGATCAGCGTGAAGCGCGCGATCCGGTTTTCGGTGGTGACCGAACGCAGCTTCACCGGTTGAGCGGTTGCATCAAGCGCCATAGCCGTACCTCCGCCTGCTCCAGCTCTGAATGAGATTGATAACCAGCAGCATGGAGAACGAGATGATCAGCATGATCGCCGCAATGCCGGTCGCCGCCGCATAATTATACTCTTCGAGCTTGATGATGATCAGCAGCGGCGCGATCTCCGATTTGAACGGCAGGTTGCCGGCGATGAAGATGACCGAGCCGTATTCGCCGACGCCGCGGGCAAAGGCGAGCGCAAAGCCGGTGAGCACGGCCGGAGCGAGCCCCGGCAGCAGCACGCGGAAAATCGTTTGGAAGCGGTTGGCGCCGAGTGTCGCTGCGGCTTCCTCCACCTCCTTGTCGATTTCCTCCATCACCGGCTGCACGGTGCGCACCACGAAGGGCAGGCCGACGAAGATCAGCGCCACGACGATGCCGGCAGGCGTAAAGGCGATCTTGATGCCGAGCGGCGTCAGGAACTGGCCGATCCAACCGTTCGGCGCATAAAGCGTCGTCAGCGCGATGCCGGCAACGGCGGTCGGCAGCGCGAAGGGCAGGTCGACCATGGCATCGATGATGCGCTTGCCGGGAAAGCGGTAGCGCACCAGCACCCAGGCCAGCAGGATGCCGAAGACGGCATTGACAACAGCGGCGATGAAGGCGCTCCCGAAGCTGATGCGCAGCGCGTTCAGCGTGCGCGGATCGAGCGCGATCGACCAGAATTTCTCCCAGCCGAGCGCGCTCGACCGGACGGCAAGGCCCGAGAGCGGGATGAGGATCAGAAGGGTGAGCCAGGTCAAGGTAAAGCCGAGCGCCATTCCGAAACCCGGAATGACACTCGGCCGCCTGAACCGCCACCGCGTGGGGCTATGTGCTTTCATGAAGTCTATTATTGGGCCGGCTTGTAGATCTGGTCAAATACCCCGCCATCGCCGAAGAATTTCGGCTGTGCGCTTTTCCAGCCGCCGAAGTCGTCGATGGTCGCAAGCGTCAGCTTCGGGAAGCGGGCGATATCGGCCGGATCGGCGGCTTCCGGCTTGATCGGCCGGTAATAGTGCTTGGCGGCGATCTTCTGGCCTTCGTCCGAATAGAGGTAGTTGAGATAGGCTTCGGCGACCTTGCGCGTGCCCTTCTTGTCGACATTGCCGTCGACGATGGCGACCGGCGGGTCGGCGCGGATGGAGAAGGTCGGCGTGACGATCTCGAACTGGTCGGGACCGAGTTCCTCGAGCGAGAGATAGGCTTCGTTTTCCCAGGCAAGCAGCACGTCGCCGAGGCCGCGCTGAACGAAGGTGGTGGTGGCGCCGCGGGCGCCGGTATCGAGAACCGGAACGTGCTGCAGCAGCTTGGCGACGTAATCCTGCGCCTTGGCTTCGTCGCCGCCATTCGCCTGCTTGGCCCATGCCCAGGCGGCGAGGAAGTTCCAGCGGGCGCCGCCGGAGGTCTTCGGGTTCGGCGTGATGACCTGCACGTCGTCCTTGACCAGGTCGCCCCAATCCTTGATGCCCTTCGGGTTGCCCTTGCGAACGAGGAAGACGATCGTCGACGTATAAGGCGTCGAATTGTTGGGGAATTTTGTCTTCCAGTCGGCCGGGATCTTGCCGGTGGCCTTGGCGATGGCGTCGATATCGCCTTCGAGCGCCAGCGTGACGACATCGGCGTCGAGGCCGTCGATGACCGAGCGGGCCTGGGCGCCGGAGCCGCCATGCGAAGCCTGGATCGTCACGGTCTCACCGCTGTCCTTTTGCCACTTGGCGGCAAAGGCGGCATTGAAATCCTTATACAATTCGCGGGTCGGATCGTAGGAAACGTTGAGCAGCGTCTGATCCGCGAAGGCAGGAGCAATGCTCCCGATCGCGAAGCTGCCCGCCATGACCGCGGCCGCGAGGAGCCGGGTGAGCCGTTGTGTCTGCATGGGAACCCTCCTGTTTTCTGTCTTAACTCTATCAAGTCAGTCGTATAATGAAACGAAGGTTCTTCCCGCTCCTCCCCTATCGTTAGAATGTCATTCCATTTGAGGGGTGATTTTGAAATAGACGTGCCGGAGTTGGCCGCGGCCAATTGTTGACCAGTACCGTCGGCCGCCGGACCGTGTTTTTTCCGCCACAGTTCCTCCATGAAAGCGCCATGGTCGTGCGGATTTTTGCCCCGATTTTGCCGCGATGACACTTGTGCATTCCTATATGGCGACCGTGCGGTCGTATTCTCCGACCGCTACGTGGGGGCATCCCTTGACCATGCGCCCCACATTCCAAACCTGTTTAGGGCCATTGAAAATGAATATCAGAACTATCCTTTTTGCCTCCGTAGCCGCCCTTGCCGCGGCCTCCGGAGCCCGCGCAGCCGACGCCATCGTGGCGGCGGAACCCGAGCCCGTGGAATATGTTCGCGTTTGCGACGCCTACGGGACCGGCTATTTTTATATTCCGGGAACGGAAACATGCCTTTCGATCGGCGGTTATATCCGTACCGAAGTACGCTTCGGTGACCATATCTCCGGCGATTCCGACGTCAATTTCTGGACTCGCGGTCAGGTCACTTTCCAGGCCAAGAACGACACCGAGTACGGCACGCTCACCGGCGTCATGACGCTGCGTTACAATGCCGACAATGCTTCCGATCAGGAAGCTCTGTTGGATGAAGGCTATATCGATATTGCCGGCTTCCGCGTCGGTAAGCTTTACAGCTGGTGGGATGATGACATGAGCGGCGAGACCGATACGCTCGCCAGCAACGAAACGACCCACAACTCGATCCGTTATCAGTACGAGGCGGGCGCTTTCGCGGCCGGCATCTCGGTCGACGAACTGGAAGAAGACTACGCCACCAAGCCGGGCGAAGGCCCGAACAACTTCGGTGTCGCAGGCCAGGTCTCCTACAAGGCCGGCGCCATCAGCGCCTACCTGCTGGCCGGTTATGACACCGACACCAGCGAAGTCGCGGTCCGCGGCATCGTCTATGCCGATATCGGCCCGGGCACGCTCGGCATCGCCGGCATTTGGGCAAGCGGCGCCAACTACTACTACGAAGAGTCCGAATGGACGATCGCAGCGGAATACGCCTTGAAGATCAACGACAAGTGGTCGGTTACCCCCGGCTTCCAGTACTTCGAAAACATCGCTCTCGAAGCTGACGGCAATGGCTTCACCGGCGGCAGCGCCTACACGACTGGTGTCACGATCGACTACCAGATCGTCGAAGACCTGCGTTCGAAGCTCAGCGTGCAGTATCACGATGAGGACGAAGGCGACGACGACGTGTTCGGCTTCCTGCGCTTCCAGCGCGATTTCTAAGACAGTCTGACTACAGACGGGGAGGCGCGACCTTTGGGTCGCGCTTCTTTTACACCCTGGAATCGGCGATGAAATCGGAATAAAATTCGTCGGCCGTTCTTGCCTTGCGCATGGCGGCAAGCACGCCGTCAGATTGCAGCCGCCGCGCGATGGCGGACAGCACGTTCAGATATTCGCTGCGATTGTTTTCCCCGAAGAGCAGCACGAAAGCGATATCGGTCGGGATATCGTCGATCGCTTCGAAATCCAGCGGCTGGGCGAAGCGGATGAGCAAGCCCCGCGGGCTGCTCATGCCGTCGATCGCCGCATGCGGAATGGCGATGCCGTTGCCGATCCCGGTGGAGCCGAGCTTCTCGCGCGCTTCGAGCGCCTTCAGGATGGACTGGCCGTCGACGGAGAAAGCCTTGGCCGCCTTATCCGCTATACCCTGCAGCGCGCGCCATTTCGTCGGCGCCGGCACGCCGATGAAGGTGTGTTCCGGGCGGATGATGTTGGGAAGGTTCATGTTATTCTCGATGCTGTTTGGGCTCGATACTGTTCGGGCAGCGGGAGGGAAGGGCGGTCAGTCCGGTTCCCTGAGCCGGTAGCCGACGCCGGTCTCGGTGGTGATATAGTGCGGCTGGTCGGGAATCTGTTCGACTTTTTGCCGCAGCTGCCTGATATAGACGCGCAGATACTGCACATCGGCGGCCGGCCCCCATACCTGCTTTAGAAGAAACTGGTGGGTCAGCACCTTGCCGGCGTACTGGGCGAGCACCCGCAGGATGTCGTATTCCTTCGGCGACAGTTTTATGTCCTGGCCGTCGACCTTGACGATGCGCTTGACGAGGTCGATCGACAGCCCGCCGGTCTGAAAGATCGCCTTTTCCCCTTGCTGCTGCAGCCGGTGGCGCAGCGCCACACGGATGCGGGCGCCGAGTTCGTTGACGCCGAAGGGCTTGGTGACGTAATCGTCGGCGCCGCTTTCCAGCGCTGTGACGATGCCGGCCTCGTCGGTGCGGCTGGAGAGGATGACGATGGGCATGGAAAGTCCTTCATCGCGCCACGCCTGAAGCAAGTCATGGCCTGATGTGTCGGGAAGGCCGAGGTCGAGCACGATGAGGTCGGGCATGCCGTCGGCAATCGACTGGCGGGCGCTCGCGGCGTTTGCCGCCTCCTGCACCTCATAGCCTTGCGCGGTGAGGCCGACGCGGAGCAGCTTGCGGATCGGCGGTTCGTCGTCGACGACGAGAATTTTGACGGCTGAACCGGTCATTTGAGTTCATCCAGTTTCGGAATGTCGGTGGGTTTCGGCAGGCGGATGGTGAAGACGGCGCCAGGGCCGCCCGTCCGGTTGCCGGCCGTGATCGTGCCGCCCATCGCCTCGATGAAGCCGCGGCAGATGGAAAGGCCGAGGCCCGTGCCGGCGCGCACCTGATCGCCCTTGCGCACCCGGTAGAAGGTGTCGAAGACACGGGTGAGGTCGGCCGGCGGGATGCCCGGGCCCTCGTCCAAGACCTGCAGGACGACGTTGTCGGCATCAGCCCAGCCGCCGATATGGATCACCGAGCCCTCGGGCGCATATTTCGCAGCATTGTCGAGCAAGTTGAAGATCACCTGCTCGAACAGGACAGGATCGACGCGCACCATCGGCAGGTCGGTGGGAATGCGCATCTCGGTCTTGTGGTGCTCGAGGATCTTGGTGGCGCGGCGTAGCGCGCTGCCGACGATATCGCCGGCATAATGCGGCGCGGAATTCGGCTCCATCGCCCCGGATTCGATCTTGGTCATGTCGAGCAGGTTGGCGATGAAGCGGTTGAGGCGCTCGGATTCGTCGACGACGGTGGAAAGCAGGTCGCTGCGATCTTCCTCGGGCATCGAGGCGAAATAGTCGCGCAGCGTGCCGGCGGCGCCGAGGATGGCGGCAAGCGGCGTTTTCAGGTCGTGCGAGATCGAGGTCAGCAGGGCCGAGCGCAGCCGGTCGGCTTCGGCCGCGAGCCTTGCCCGGTCGACATCGGCGACGAGCTGGACACGTTCGATGGCAAGGGCCGCCTGGTCGGCCAGCGCGTCGAGCAGCCGCTGCTGTTCCGGCGTCAGCAGCGGTCCGTCGCGGCGGTCGCTGTCGAGGCCGATGACGCCGACGGCGGTGCGCCCGGTTCTGAGCGGCACGTAGAGGCGCTTGGCGCCGGGCAGGGTGTCGGCGCCGCGGCCGGCGGCGTGATTGTGCTCCCAGGCCCAGCGGGCGGCGGCGATATCGGCGTCGTCGAGCGTGTCGTCAGGGGGATAACCGGCCTTGACGGCGATGCTGCCTTCCTCGGGCAGCAGCAGCACGACCCGGACCTTCAGCATTGAGGCGAGCTGGAAGGCGGTCGCCCAGAGCACGTCGTCGAGCGTGCCAGTGCCGGCGAGCTTTTTCGAGAAGAGATAGAGATCTTCGGTGGTGCGCGCCCGCTGCCTCGCGGCGGCGGCCTGGCGCTGCACGGTCGCGGTCAGATTGCTGGCGATGATGGCGACGCCGAGGAAGAAGAACAGGGCGAGCACGCTTTCCGGATCGCTGATCGTCAGGGTGTAGCGCGGCGGCAGAAAGAAGAAGTTGAAGGACAGTGCGCCGAGGATGCAGCTGTAAAGCGCTGGCCGCAACCCGTGCAGGACGGCGGAAGTCAGCACCGCCATCAGGAAGACCAGCGCCAGGTTGCGCACGTCGAGCACCTGGTCGAGTACGATGCCGACGGCGAGCGCGATGGCGACATAGACGGTCGCCAGCAGATAGGCCCGAAAATCCAGTGGCGGCGCGGTGGCGGCCGCCTTGATGCCGCGCGCCGTGGTGCCGTCCTTCTCGGTGCCGGAGATGACATGGACGCTGATCTCGCCGGTCTTGCGGATCAGCTCGTCGGTGATCGAGCGGCTCCACCAGTCGCGCCAGGTCGGCTTTTTCGGGGCGCCGATGACGATATGGGTGACATTGTTGGCGCTGGCGTGGCGGACGAGCTCTTCTGCCACCTCGCGGCCGGGAAGGGTGATCGCCTCGCCGCCGAGCTGTTCGGCAAGCCGCAGCGTGGCGGCGACGGTATCGCGTTCGGCTTCGGTCAGATTGATCGAGCGGTTGGTCTCGATATAGACGGCCGCCCAGGGGGCGCGCAGGCGCGAGGCCATGCGGGCGGCGTAGCGCACCAGCGAGGCGGAGCGCGGATGATGGTCGACCGAGACGAGCACACGCTCGCCTGCCGCCCAGGGGCCCGATATGGCATGGGCCTGCATATGGGTCAGCAGCTGGTCGTCGACGCGCTGGGCGGTCTTGCGCAGCGCCAGTTCACGAAGCGCTGTCAGATTGCCCGGGGTGAAATAATTGGTCAGCGCCCGCTCGGCGGTGCGCGGCATGTAGACCTTGCCGTCATGCAGGCGCTTGATGAGATCATCGGGCGTCAGATCGATGATCTCGACGTCGTCGGCAAGGTCGATGATCGAATCCGGTACCGTCTCGCGCACCCGGATGCGGGTGATCTGAGAGACCACGTCGTTCAGGCTCTCGACATGCTGGATGTTCAGCGTCGTATAGACGTCGATGCCGCGATCGAGCAATTCCCTGACGTCGAGGTAACGTTTCGGATGGCGGCTGCCCTCGGCATTGGTATGGGCAAGTTCGTCGACCAGCACGAGATCGGGCCTGCGGGCGAGGATGCCGTCGAGGTCCATTTCCGCGAGCGACCGACCCTTATACTCGATTTCGACGCGGGGGATGATCTCGAAACCGGCGACCAGCGCCTCGGTCTCCTTGCGGCCATGGGTCTCGACAACGCCGATGACGACATCGAGGCCATCGGCGATCTTGGCGCGGCCGGAGATCAGCATCTCATAGGTCTTGCCGACACCCGGGGCGGCCCCCAGAAAGATCTTCAGACGGCCACGCGTTTCCGCCCGGGCTTTTTCGAGAAGCGCATCGGGCGATGGCCTGCCGGCCTGGTCGCGATTGTCGTCTGGCATGCGTGTGGTCTTTCTGCATCACGTCGGTTAAGCCGAGGGGTCGGCATGTTTGGTTCAACTGGTGCAAGGCACTCCGGAGCCGAGCATCCACACGGCATCCACCAGCGGCCGCGGCATGGATCCTCGGGTCAAGCCCGAGGATGACGGAGAGTGGGGTTGGCTTT
>NZ_LFIO01001399.1 GCF_001187535.1 Rhizobium ecuadorense | reverse complement strand
ATCGCGGTAGGGAGCGGTAGCACTCCATCGCTGACCACCAGCACCTCAATCTCGCCGACCCGCACCGCGTAGCGCGACGGAACCAGTTCGTCGAGCCGAGGTCTGCCGGTGTGTGCGGTGTTTTCCCGGCTCGTCTTTGTCTCAAGGTTCATGTTCGTCTCCTTCTGACCGCCGCCTTAAACACGGCACCGACGACGCTACATCGAGGC
>NZ_LFIO01000281.1 GCF_001187535.1 Rhizobium ecuadorense | reverse complement strand
GCATATTCAGAGCCGACTTATCCCCTAAGGCGCGACCTACTTGCCCCAAGCCTCCGGCGCAACGGCGCTCGTGGCCTTGCCAATTCTGCCGGCAACGGCGCAAACTTCTGACCGCATGAATCCAACCCCAACCAATGGAGCCGAAAGATGAGCACAGTCACAACCAAGGACGGCGTCGAGATCTTCTACAAGGATTGGGGGCCGAAGAC
>NZ_LFIO01001575.1 GCF_001187535.1 Rhizobium ecuadorense | reverse complement strand
GCCTTGCCGTTCCCCGGAATCAATAGTGCGGCCGGGCCTTTGTGCAACCCCAGGCGTTAAAGCGCCTTGCGGTACTGGATAAAACCCGAGCGCTCAGCGATCCTGTCGTAGAGCCGCCGCGCCGTTGCATTCGTTTCGTGCGTCATCCAATAGAGCCTGCCTGCGCCGTTTGCGCGGGCGAGGTCGGCGACGGCCTCGATCAAAGTGGC
>NZ_LFIO01000865.1 GCF_001187535.1 Rhizobium ecuadorense | reverse complement strand
GCTCGAGCCCGTTGACGCATTTGATCAACGTCGATTTGCCCGACCCCGAGGGACCGCAGACAACCACGACCTCACCGCGCTCGACGTTCACCGAGCAGTTCTTAAGGACAGCGAACTGACCGTAATATTTGGTAACGCCCGTGATCTCAATCATGCCCGGCCTTTCTGGAAACGCGCGATGGAAAAGGGTTGCAAGGCTCTATCGGTCT
>NZ_LFIO01000486.1 GCF_001187535.1 Rhizobium ecuadorense | reverse complement strand
TCGCCAAGGACCTTTAGAATATGCTCTCGGATCGTGTTGGCCGTTTTTCCCGGTGATGCGGAAGTGACGTCGAGCACCAATGTGTTTGGGTGGAGTGGATCGAAAACCCCCGCCCTCCGACTGCGTTCCCTCGAGGCTGCCACATCCGTGGATTTCAACCTTTGGCGTCGCTCGGGGTTCGAAATCCGGCTAGCCAGCTCCTCTTCATC
>NZ_LFIO01000662.1 GCF_001187535.1 Rhizobium ecuadorense | reverse complement strand
GGGCAAGGTGGGCAAACAACGGATCGAGGATGCCGGCACGCTCTATCCTGAGCGCATGAAGACCGTTGACGACGAAATCCAGTCCCTCTCTTTCAAGTTCATCGAAAAGGCCAAGGCGGACGGAAAGCCGTTCTTCCTGTGGCTCAACCCGACCCGCATGCACATCGTAACGCATCTCTCGGAGAAGTATCGAGAGATGCGTTACGATG
>NZ_LFIO01001113.1 GCF_001187535.1 Rhizobium ecuadorense | reverse complement strand
GCATATTCAAGCGGCGCCCAGAAGCTCGGCCAGCCAGTGCCGCTGTCGAATTTGGTGGTCGAGGAAAAGAGGTCCTGGTCGCAGCCGGCGCAGGCGAAATTGCCCTTTCGCTCCTCATGCAGCAAGGCACTTGTGAAGGGCTGTTCCGTCCCCGCCTGGCGCAGGATGACATATTGATCCGGCGTCAGCAGCTTGCGCCATTCCTCCTC
>NZ_LFIO01001778.1 GCF_001187535.1 Rhizobium ecuadorense | reverse complement strand
GATCTGGGTCGGCCGATCACTCGCAGTGCTCCGGCGCCTTGAGCGTCTTCGCCATCCTATCGACGACCGGACCGTACCGCTTCTGCTGCGTGGCCGGATATTCGAGCGTGAAGTTGCCCACGGCGTGGTCGCACAGCGCGATCTGCCGCATGTAGATGATGCGGTCGCCCTTCGTGCCGGAAAAGCTCGCCCACGACGCTCCGCGTTTC
>NZ_LFIO01000647.1 GCF_001187535.1 Rhizobium ecuadorense | reverse complement strand
TTCCTCGGACTTGTCGGCGTCCTCCTGTTCTTCGTCGTATTCGGCAGCACCAAGTTCCTGGAGCCCGCCGGCGCCGCAAGCTGGCTCAACGTCGCCGCCAATCTCGGCATTATCGCTCTTCCCATCGGACTTTTGATGATCGCAGGCGATCTCGACATTTCGATTGGCGCGATGATCCCCGCCGGCTCCATGACGGTCGCGGTCCTTTC
>NZ_LFIO01000424.1 GCF_001187535.1 Rhizobium ecuadorense | reverse complement strand
TGTAACGGCCACAGCGACGACCAGCAGAAGCAGCGGCCATCGCATGAGAAGGGCCATGTGCTCCTTGAATTGATCAAGCCAGAGATAGGAGAGGACAACAGGCATGACCCCGACGAGCGCCACCATGACAATTGTCAAAAGCATTGCGCACAAGGTGAAGCAAAGGCCGATCAGGTTCAACCGGACAAGCCCCCGCTTCTCCTCTTCCT
>NZ_LFIO01001089.1 GCF_001187535.1 Rhizobium ecuadorense | reverse complement strand
AGTTTAAAGATCCTCAGGATGTGATCGCGAAGGTCTATAAATTCCTCACAGGCATGCAGTTCTTCGAGAACCTCGACGCCTTCGCCGATCACGCGATCAATCTCAATGAGGCAGAGGCAAGCGGACAGATCCATTGACTGCCTTCCAGCGTGAACCCGAGCCTGCGGGCAGACTGCAATGTGACCTGGGTTGACAAACGTCGCCGACGGCAAGGATTCTGGCGCTCGCAACTGACGTGCCGGAGGAGGTTCGGGCGAGATGTGCAACTTGTACCGCATGGATGACAAAGACTGGGTTCGGAAATGGGCGATCGATGCCGAGAGCAAGATCAACCTGATGCCGGCCTATCAGATGAACCCTGACCAGATGGGGCCGGTCGTCCGCAACACGGCTGACGGAAGAAAGCAGCTCGTGCATGCGCGCTGGGGCCTGCCATCGCCGATTTTCGTGCAAAAGAAGGCTGCGGAAGCTCGGGCGGAGAAACTGAGAGCCAAGGGTCAGGCAGTCGAAATGGACGAGCTCATCCGCATGGAACCGGAC
>NZ_LFIO01000013.1 GCF_001187535.1 Rhizobium ecuadorense | reverse complement strand
AGCAGGGTCTCATCGTGCATTCTGAGGTTCGGCGCAAAGTGCTTGCGGGCGGCTTCTGGACCCTCGCGCTGCGCCATCACGTCGAAAGCCGCGAAGGATTCGATGATCTCGTAGAATTTCGTCTTCCCGAACGTGTGGAACTGAAGCTTGCCCGCGGCCTTGCGGGCCTCATTTTCCTTGTGCACAGCAGCCTTGTAGCCCTCGTAGAC
>NZ_LFIO01001558.1 GCF_001187535.1 Rhizobium ecuadorense | reverse complement strand
GACAACGACAGTTATCGGAACGCCTCATCGGCCCTACTTGCCAGGATTATACGGACACTTTGGACAGTAAGGGGTGGGGAGATGCTTCAAACTCGCAAGGTATCGGCAGCCATGGCAGCCGTCTTCATCATTACCGTGTCGGCGTCGTCGTGTACCACCAGCTCAAACGATTCGGTGCAGACGGGCTCGATCGGCTATACCGCTCAGAG
>NZ_LFIO01001824.1 GCF_001187535.1 Rhizobium ecuadorense | reverse complement strand
ACATCGACGACCAGATCACGTCGAACTTCTTGCTCTGGAGCGCCGGAATGAGACCATCCCAGGAAATCTCGACGATCGAGCATTTCTCCTTCATCTCTTCGCATACGGCATTCATAAGGTCGATCTCCCATCCCTGCCATTGGCCGGAGGCGTCCTTGGCGAAGAAAGGTGGATAGGATTCGTTCATGACGCCGAAGCGAACTTCGGCC
>NZ_LFIO01001884.1 GCF_001187535.1 Rhizobium ecuadorense | reverse complement strand
GAATCTGGGCGCGGTTATGCGTGGTCGCATTCGACCAGGCGGAGGCGGCCTGTGCGGCAACCACTGCATTGCGGATGTCCTTGCGGTTGCCTTCGCCGACCTCACCGATCGCCTTGCCCTTGGGGGAGGTGATGACACGGGAATAATTGCCGTCCGGGCGCGCCTGCTTGCCACCGATGAAGAGCTTTGCCGTCCGGTCGATACTGGGC
>NZ_LFIO01001244.1 GCF_001187535.1 Rhizobium ecuadorense | reverse complement strand
GAACCGCTATTTCTTCGCCCTTGGCCGTGAAGGCCTGGCCGCACAGGTGCTTGGCAAGGTTCACGCCAAGCATGGCTCACCCTATGCTGCAGGTCTGCTGCAAAGCCTGATCGCGGCCGTCGTCCTTGGCCTGTTCGTGATCTTCGGCGCCGATCCTTACACCGTCGTGTTCTCGTGGATGGCGGCGCTTGCGGGTATCGGTATCCTGC
>NZ_LFIO01001004.1 GCF_001187535.1 Rhizobium ecuadorense | reverse complement strand
CCTTCTTAGAAATGCATCGCTGTCGAACTCCTTCGAGGAGCGGACGGACTTTGTGGCCGACTGGACAGTGTGGAAGAACACCTCCAGATTGATGACCGGTATCGGCTTGATGTTTCGGACCATGTCGATATCCGATCGCATCGTTACGACCAGAAAATATCGGTCCGAACGCAAGGCGTCGAACAGTTCCGGCACCGAGGACACAGCCC
>NZ_LFIO01000646.1 GCF_001187535.1 Rhizobium ecuadorense | reverse complement strand
GTGGTGGCGACAGCGGGATGCTCCGGTGCGAGGACGATATAGCTTGCTTCGAATAGGGTTTCGGGGCGCGTCGTGAAGACGGTAATGCCCTCCGTGCCATGCTCGAGCGAAAAACGGATTTCGGCCCCTTCAGAACGCCCGATCCAGTTGCGCTGCATGGTTTTCAGGCTTTCGGGCCAATCGAGGCCATCCAGTCCCTCCAGCAGTCGG
>NZ_LFIO01001268.1 GCF_001187535.1 Rhizobium ecuadorense | reverse complement strand
GTCCCGCATCGCATAGGCGAGTTTCGAAGTTTTTGAGGCCACGTCTGGCCGCATTTTCGGCGGCAGCAGCCAGCATATTTTCCGAGAGATCGGTGACGACAACCTGACCGTCGGGGATTGCCGCCGCCGCCGTCAGGCCGGGTTCGCCAGTGCCGGCGGCTATGTCAAGCACGCTAAAGCCGTTGGAGAGATTGGCGCGCCGAAGCATGG
>NZ_LFIO01000753.1 GCF_001187535.1 Rhizobium ecuadorense | reverse complement strand
ACTGCTCGAGGCAGGCGGGGACGATGCGGCCGAGAGCGTTACAAACCCTACGCAGTGGCCGCTCAATCTCGGCTCGATCCGGGACTGGGGTTTTGTCGGACAACCGGCACCTGGCCTGGACGGTCGACGTCTTCCTCTCAGCATGGGCAAAGGGCTCGGTGGCGGTTCGAGCATCAATGTCATGGTGTGGGCCAGAGGACACAGGGGAGA
>NZ_LFIO01001099.1 GCF_001187535.1 Rhizobium ecuadorense | reverse complement strand
CGTCCTGAAAGAGCAGGGCGCAAAGTTTTCGAAGACCGCGGATTGGGGCGTGCATGTCGTCCAGGACGGCCTGCTGATTACCGGGCAGAACCCCGGTTCATCGGTGGAGACCGCCGGCATTCTGCTCGCCGCCGTGACGGCGGCAAAGGCCGCGTGACACAGCGCGGCTGGTCGGGGATCAACCCATGACCAGCCGCTTTGTTACTTGTG
>NZ_LFIO01001650.1 GCF_001187535.1 Rhizobium ecuadorense | reverse complement strand
GGTTTCGTCGAACGATTGAAGGCGATCGCGCTGCCGACGGCGACCCTCGTGCTCGTCGTGCTCGCGCACATGATGCGCATGACGCGAGCGGCGATCCTCTCAGTCATGTCCTCCGCCTACATGGAGACCGCAGAGCTGAAGGGCCTTAGCGCCTTCCGCGCGATCGTCAAGCATGCCGCCCCCAATGCGCTCGCGCCGATCATCAATGTCATCGCGCTGAACCTTGCCTATCTCGTGGTCGGCGTCGTCGTTGTCGAAGTGGTCTTCGTCTATCCCGGCATGGGGCAATATATGGTCGATGCGGTCACCGTGCGCGACATGCCCGTGGTACAGGCCTGCGGCCTGATCTTCGCGGCTGTCTACATCTTCCTCAATATGACGGCCGATATCCTCGCGATTATCGCCAATCCCCGGCTGAGGCATCCGCGATGAGATTGAGAGACATCCCCATCACCGCCTGGATTGGCATGGCCGGTATCGCCATCGCCTTCATCTTCGCAATCTTCGCCCCCTGGCTCGCCCCCTATGGCGAGACGCAGGTCG
>NZ_LFIO01000259.1 GCF_001187535.1 Rhizobium ecuadorense | reverse complement strand
GGGGTGACCGTATCGACCAGCATGGCCGGGTCTTCGCCGTTGACGATGACGACGGGCATATCAGGGGAGGCGAGGCTTCGGATGAGTTCCGGCTGATCATCGTTCAGAACCACGATGCCGTCGGCACGCTCGGAGAGGGCGATCTGCCTGACCTGGGCGCCGTCGATGCGACGGCCGGTGCTGACAAAGGGCACGATCCTGATGCCGCGG
>NZ_LFIO01000242.1 GCF_001187535.1 Rhizobium ecuadorense | reverse complement strand
TCGTTGAAGAGGCCGTAGGCGTCGTGCGTGTTCACCACGACAAGATGAGCCTGATATCGGCTCATGACGTCGATGGTTTCCGCTGCGGTGCCAGCAGTGAAGACCGTCGCGCCGGCATGCGAGAGCGCGCTTTCAAGGCGACGGGCGACGGTCGGGCGGTGCTGGACGACGACGATGAATCCTTCGAGGGTCGGCGTGGGAAACATCATC
>NZ_LFIO01000096.1 GCF_001187535.1 Rhizobium ecuadorense | reverse complement strand
GTGGTGCGGTGTTGGAGCCGTTATGCTTTTGAGCAGGCTCGAACTCTAGGCACCCCTTCCCATTCGTTCGGCCAAGCCAGAAGGCACTTATCATCGGGCTCACGATGATGCCCCCCGCGCAGGATATGTCTGGGATAGCCGCCACCGCGACCCTTGCCTTCGTGGTCCTTTTCGCATCCTCGATCTGGCTGTCGACAGGCAGAATTGTTC
>NZ_LFIO01001781.1 GCF_001187535.1 Rhizobium ecuadorense | reverse complement strand
CCTTCGCTCCGTCCGGGACGTTGGATTTCGCACTCCCGTCTGGGCGATGGCCGATACCTTGACCATCGCGGACCTGGACGTTGTGGAAATGGCTGGCGAGGTGGACGGTTTCATCTATCTCGGGCAGCAGACACCGGCCTTCTACGCCAAGCAGATCATCTCCAGTCTGGTCAATTACGGCAAGTCGCTGCTGCCACCGTTCTTCGGAGG
>NZ_LFIO01000858.1 GCF_001187535.1 Rhizobium ecuadorense | reverse complement strand
AGCGGCGCGAGCAGGCGACCGTCACCGTGCCGGGCGGCGAGGCGACGGCGCGTGATGTCCCTCCCGCAACGGCCGAGGCCGCGAGGAATAAAAGCATGTCGCGGCGTGAGGGCATCCCGGGTACTCCTTTCATAAGGCGCCCGTAGCAGGAAACGTGCCAGGCGGGCATGTATTCTTTTGGCACAAGCTTGGCAAAGGCGGGCGAAATTG
>NZ_LFIO01001172.1 GCF_001187535.1 Rhizobium ecuadorense | reverse complement strand
CGCTTGAAGGCTACGGCCAGACCTATTGCACCGTTCACCGCGGCGACCTGCAGGCCATCCAGTGCGATGCGTTGCAGCCAGGCACCTTGCATTTCGGCAAGAAGCTGGCTCGCCTCGACGACAGCGGCACCGATGTGCTGATCGAATTCGAAGACGGAACCTCGATACGCGCCGACATCGTGATCGGCGCCGACGGCATCAATTCGAGCG
>NZ_LFIO01001499.1 GCF_001187535.1 Rhizobium ecuadorense | reverse complement strand
GAATCCGCTTTCCGAGATGTTTCTGGCGGGCGGCAACGTTCCTTTCTTCTCGGGGCAGAAGCAGGCGGGGGCAAAACCCGGCTGGTTGAAGAGTTTGCCAACCGATTGTCCGGCCGTGCCCTGATTCTGAAAGGCGGGTGCATTGAGCAGCGGGAATCTGCGTTGCCCTATGCACCTGTAACGGCAGTGCTGCATGAGCTTGTTCAGCTT
>NZ_LFIO01001808.1 GCF_001187535.1 Rhizobium ecuadorense | reverse complement strand
GATCGATTTGATGCCATCCTCATCGGAGATGACGACGTTGTTCGGCGAGAGCTTGTATTCGCGCTGGTCGAGCGCCAGAACCGTCTCGCCTTCGGCGGCACGGCGGACGGTCAGGTTGCCCTTAATCTTGGCGGCATCGAAGACGTGGATCGGCCGCCCCTGATCGAAGGTCATATAATTGGTGACGTCAACAAGCGCGTTGATGGGGCG
>NZ_LFIO01001745.1 GCF_001187535.1 Rhizobium ecuadorense | reverse complement strand
CGTGCCCGTATCCTTCGGCAGCCCTGCCGATGCGCAGGCGCACGGCATCGGGATGATCTTTCAGGAGCTCAATCTATTCGCAAACATGTCGGTTGCCGAGAACATCTTCGCCAGGCGCGAAATCACGCGCGGCATTCTTGGCATCGATCACAAGGCGCAGGTGCAAAAGGCCAATGCGTTTTTGAAGCGTCTGGATGCCGGCATCGAGGC
>NZ_LFIO01000066.1 GCF_001187535.1 Rhizobium ecuadorense | reverse complement strand
GCGTTAACTGCTTTAACCGGGTCTGCTTTTGCGGCCGAGCCGGCCAAGATGGTCGAGACTAAAATGGGCAAGGTCCTGGCCACTGAAAAAGGCATGGTGCTTTACACATTCGACAAAGATACAAAAGGCAAATCCAACTGCGATAGCGATTGCCTGAAAAAGTGGCCGGCGTTCCACGCTGGAGCCAAGGCCAAGGCGGAAGGCGAATGG
>NZ_LFIO01001151.1 GCF_001187535.1 Rhizobium ecuadorense | reverse complement strand
GAGCTTTGCCAACAGCCTGCGCGATATCTATCCCTGGATGCCGCGCAAGCTCGTGCATCACTACGGCCGTCTCTATGGCGCCCGCGCCAGGAATGTGGTTGCCGGCGCGACAGGCATGGAAGGGCTCGGGCGGCATTTCGGTGGACAGCTCTATGAGGCCGAGGCCCGCTATCTCGTCGCCACGGAATGGGCCGAAACGGCCGAGGACATCCTCTATCGCCGCACCAAACACTATCTCCATCTGAACGAAGCGGAGCGCGTGGCCTTTGGCGAGTGGTTTGCGTCAACCCGCCTTGCTGCCGCCTGAAGGATGCCGCCATGCCGCTGACCCTTTCGCTCAATACCAATCCGCTGGTGAACCGCTTCGCCGACCCAGATGATCTCATCGACACGGTTGCGCATGATTTGCGGATCCGCGACCTCCAACTGACCCACGAGTTCATCAATCCGAGCTGGCAGGCGCCGGTGATCCGCCGCCTGACGCGCACGATGAGCGCTGCGCTGACGCGAACCGGCGTACGGGTCACCTCGGGCATGACAGGCC
>NZ_LFIO01000190.1 GCF_001187535.1 Rhizobium ecuadorense | reverse complement strand
GCCTCGCGGACGATCTCCAGTGCGATATCATCGACGCTCATCGCGGCGACGCTTTCCGGATGTGAGGAGCCGAGGTAATAACCCGCCCCCATCACGATGTTGAGACCGGATGCTTTCGAGATGCGCTGGAGCGCCAGCGGATCACGGCCGATGCCCTTGCAGGTTGGCTCCACCACAGTGCGGCCGCCCGCCGTGGCGAAGTCCTTGAGC
>NZ_LFIO01001277.1 GCF_001187535.1 Rhizobium ecuadorense | reverse complement strand
GGCCATCCACCATGACGACCACTGTGAGGCCCACAATCACGCCGCTATAGCGGTGCGGTCGGGCCAGGCAAAGCCACAGGACAGGAAAGAGCAGATAGAATTGGATCTCGGGTGGTATCGACCAGAAAACACCGCTCGAGCCGAGAAGAAAGACATGACGCACAAAATCTGTGACGCCAACGATAGGCTGAACAAAATCCAGATTTTGCA
>NZ_LFIO01000279.1 GCF_001187535.1 Rhizobium ecuadorense | reverse complement strand
ATCGTCCGCCGGATCGTCGACTGCAATGCCGGCGCCTGGAGGCGATGGCGGGGCGCAGGACACCTCCACAAAGACGGCGTCGGTTGCGACGGTCTTCCAGACGCCTTCCTCGACATCCGAGCGCACCGTTCTTGGCCCGGATCCGTTCGAGGAGGCTGCAACACTGCCTGCCGCTCCGGCGCTGACGGGTGTTACCAGCGATGCCGACAC
>NZ_LFIO01001265.1 GCF_001187535.1 Rhizobium ecuadorense | reverse complement strand
GCCGATATGTGTCTTGATAATCCACTATGTCGCCTACGAGCTGCGCGCCGCGCTTGCGGAGCCTTTCAAGCGTCTCATTGATGTCGTCTACGGTGAACATGACGCGGAGGTAGCCTAGAGCGTTCACCGGGGCATTGCGGTGATCCTCGACGACAGGCGGGGTGAGGAAGCGGGAGAGCTCGAGCCGGCTGTGGCCATCAGGCGTGCGCA
>NZ_LFIO01001159.1 GCF_001187535.1 Rhizobium ecuadorense | reverse complement strand
ATCTTCGTAATGTTGACATAACCTTGCGGTGATTGATTGACGTCAGAATGGTAATTATTATCGCCTAATGGGGAATTGTTTTCTGCCGGACTTGTAGATCGAGCAAATCGATACCACCTACAAGCCGAATTTGCCGACGAGGGATGAAGACGGCAAAGGATCGGCGGATACCTCTGAGAATGCAGGAAGGGCAGTGGCCTGATCGCGCGC
>NZ_LFIO01000496.1 GCF_001187535.1 Rhizobium ecuadorense | reverse complement strand
CGTCTACTCAGTTGCTGACATCGTTGCTTACTTGAGTCGCTTCATGACGCTGCTGGCCGGCGATGTGATCATGACCGGTACGCCTGCAGGTGTCGGTCCGATCGTTCCCGGCGACGATCTTGAGGTGGAAATCCCCGGTATCGGTGTTTTGAAGAATCCCGTGGTTCCTGCGCCGCATTAAGTAGTCACGAGCGGCGCTTCTTGGCAAAC
>NZ_LFIO01000406.1 GCF_001187535.1 Rhizobium ecuadorense | reverse complement strand
CCCGTCCTTGCGGCCGGGGAGAAGACCTCCAAGATCGCGCTTCCGGTCGCCATCACCGTCTTTCCTGGGGAGAGCTACCAGGCCCCGGAGACATGGGCCCGTCGCGCCTATCGCAACCTTATCTATTTCCACAAGGTCGACAAGGGCGGCCACTTCGCCGCCTGGGAGCAGCCGGAGCTCTTCTCCGCCGAGCTTCGAGCAGCGTTCAGG
>NZ_LFIO01000997.1 GCF_001187535.1 Rhizobium ecuadorense | reverse complement strand
CCTCAAGGGTTCGAAGCATTGGGAGAAATTTGTCGCCTTGCTCAACGATTCCAACCAGGAATGGGCCAGGAATGCATCGGCGCTGATCTTCGTCGTGTCGCGCGCCTTCACCGGGGCTGCCGGCTCAGCCGAGGAAAAGCCGAGCTACACCCATTCCTTCGATGCCGGTGCGGCATGGGGGCATCTGGCGATCCAGGCGCGCCTCTCCGGC
>NZ_LFIO01000168.1 GCF_001187535.1 Rhizobium ecuadorense | reverse complement strand
GCTCTGACGTTGAGCTACGCAGGGCGTAGCATGTTATGCCAGAGATGACGTTCGCAGGCGAACGGAGCTTCGAGAGACGGTTAGAGGCTAAGGTTAACCGCGCATCTCTATCAGAATTAGAAAAGCCCCTCCCATGATGGAAGAGGCTCGGATTGTTCGGCCCTTCGCTACAGCATCGGCCTCGACCGCTATTCCGCTGCCTCTGCGTAAC
>NZ_LFIO01001015.1 GCF_001187535.1 Rhizobium ecuadorense | reverse complement strand
TTGGCGATGCGCTTGAGGTGCTGCTGAAACATGTTCCGTTGGAGAACCTTTCACAAGAGGAACAAGACGCCTTGGTCGTACTCAAAGGCCAGCTTGCCGAGATTCGCCAGATAAAGGAAAGGCAGGGGCGAAAGCAGTCCCAGGATCGCTCGGAAAATCGATGAAGGATTTGAAAAGCAAATTGCTAGACGTCGTCCGGAATCCGCAGCGA
>NZ_LFIO01001034.1 GCF_001187535.1 Rhizobium ecuadorense | reverse complement strand
GGCGTGAAGGACCAGCGCACCCCCATCGCGCGGCCCTCGCGCGCCAAGATTTCTGAACTTCTCTCGGTCGCCTGAACGTCGTCGACGGCGGCAAGGCCAAGTTGACCCAGCACCGGAGTGCCGAAAGCGAAGGAATGACGGCTGCCTTCGAGGTCTGCGCTGATGATGGGCGGGACTTTGCTCTTGGCCACGAGGTCAGAGATGACCCGCCGCTCGAACTCGAGGTCAGCCGTGAAGAAGCGGGTTACGCCGCCCGGCCTGAGTGAAGCAATGCGTTTGAATTCCTCCTCATCCGTCCCGATCATGATCAAGGTGAAGAGTTGGCCGATCTTGTCATCAAGATCGAGCGAGGCATAGGTGTCGTGGAGCCAGGATATCGCAGCGTCGTCGAGGTTGAACGGCGCTTTGCGAAGCTCGTCGTAAATCGTCATAAGTTCCCCCCGTTGATCAACGCTCTGCGGATAGCCCGTGTGAATATGCACGCTATCCCGTCATAAGCCAGTTCGGTGATGTCAGGTTAAGTTCGTCGGGAACATTTTGGATATATCG
>NZ_LFIO01000357.1 GCF_001187535.1 Rhizobium ecuadorense | reverse complement strand
CGTTGACCAGCGGGTCTTTGCTTGGCGGCAGGTCGTGGCGCGGCGGCACGTTGCCGCCCGGCTCCAGATAGGCGGCCAGATTCTCGGGCTTGTAGAAGTAGGCAAGGAATTCGCGCGCGCCCTGCTTGTTCTTGGCCTTGGCGGGAATGTGGATCGAGTTGACCGAGAATTCCTCGTAGTGGCCGACCTTGTCGTCGAGCACCGGGAAGGT
>NZ_LFIO01001141.1 GCF_001187535.1 Rhizobium ecuadorense | reverse complement strand
GGACGACTGTTCCGGAACCCGCCGATCTAAAGCTCTCGAACGATACCGTTCATTTCAAACGCGCCACGATCCTGTACGCGGACCTCGACGGATCGACTGATCTCGTGGAAAAGAAGAACTGGATGTTCGCGGGAGAGGTCTACAAGACCTTTCTCTACGCAACCTCGCGGCTCATCCGCCGACATGCCGGCACCATCGTCTCGTATGCCGT
>NZ_LFIO01000026.1 GCF_001187535.1 Rhizobium ecuadorense | reverse complement strand
GTTTCCAGAAGAAGGAATCCGACCTCGTTATCGTCGTCACCCCGCACATTGTGCGACCGGCCCGCCCGGGTGAGGACCTCTACAGTCCGCTCGATCAGACGCGCTCGTCTAATGACGTCGAACTTTTCGCGCTCGGTGTCTTGGAAGTCGACAAGGACATGCTCCGACGCTTTCGCAATGGCGTCGGCGTGACTGGGCCCTATGGCCATCG
>NZ_LFIO01000112.1 GCF_001187535.1 Rhizobium ecuadorense | reverse complement strand
GCCTTGACCGTTGGCGAAGTGGATCGATTGTTCGACATCATGCGTGGCCTGGCGTCCTCGGGCGTTGGCATCGTCTATATCTCGCATCGTCTTGAGGAAGTGCCGCAGATCGCTCACCGCGTAACGGTCATGCGCGACGGCAAGGTGGCTGGCGTCACCAAACCAGATGCTCCGCAGGCCGAACTGGTGCAGCTTCTCGTCGGACGTCCTT
>NZ_LFIO01000793.1 GCF_001187535.1 Rhizobium ecuadorense | reverse complement strand
GATTTACATGAAGAACTTGTTTGATATTACCGGACGCCTTGCCCTGATCACCGGCTCGAGCCAGGGGATCGGCTATGCCCTGGCCGAAGGCCTGGCGCAGCATGGCGCCGAGGTGATCATCAATGGCCGCACGCCGGAAAGCGTCAAACGTGCGGTCGAGAGCCTCAAGGATCAAGGGCTGTCTGCCCATGCGGCGATCTTCGACGTGACC
>NZ_LFIO01000572.1 GCF_001187535.1 Rhizobium ecuadorense | reverse complement strand
GCGGTGAGCTGATCCGATTGATCCCGGCATGGTATGCCGACGCAGGCCCGATTTCGATCTATTATGCAAACCGCACCCTGTTGCCCTCCAAGACAAGAGTGTTCATCGACTTCCTGACGGAGGTTTTTCAACGTGAGCGATGGCCGGAACGATTTGCAGGAACACTGGGCTGATATCGATATTTTGAAGGCATTTTTGACTGCCCGCATCG
>NZ_LFIO01000048.1 GCF_001187535.1 Rhizobium ecuadorense | reverse complement strand
GTCTTCACCCAACTCCCCCACGACTATGCACCCAGCAAGCTTTGGGTCAATGCCGTCCGCCTCAAAGCCGAGGTTCTGCGCTTCGACGCCAGGACGAACGCCGAGCTCGAAAAACTAGCGGAAGCCATGGTTGGAAAAGCGCCAGTCGAATTCGGTAGCTGTATGGCGGACTGTTGGGAACGATCGGCCCGCAGAGGACGATATCCGACAG
>NZ_LFIO01000648.1 GCF_001187535.1 Rhizobium ecuadorense | reverse complement strand
TCGCTGCAAGCTCCCGCAAAAGCCGGACCCGAACGCGGGCAGCCTCCTCGGGGTCATGTTCGAAACCGTTGTACCAGTCGGGGTGGTCGAACCCGACCGCGAACACGGCGTCGCCGGCAAACATCAGACGGTCGTTGCCTGAGGCCACGCGGACCACGCTGTGCCCAGGGGTGTGCCCGCCGGTACGAGAGACGACCACGCCCGGCGCTAC
>NZ_LFIO01001270.1 GCF_001187535.1 Rhizobium ecuadorense | reverse complement strand
GCGCTGGGCCGCGTCATCGTGCCTTTCGATAGCGCCGATGCCGCAACGCGGCGCCGGTATCGAGACTATGCCGATGGCCGTCATGAGCGAACCCTTTCACCGCAGGGCGAGCGGCGCACCCTGTTCGCCCGTGATGTCGTCGGCACCTCGGACGAGATATTGGCGCAGCTTTTTGCCGATCCGATCTTGCCTGAGGTCGGCGAGTTGAGGC
>NZ_LFIO01001678.1 GCF_001187535.1 Rhizobium ecuadorense | reverse complement strand
GATCCGACGGTGACGGGAGCTTACCCGTTTTCGGATCAGGAAGGATGGCTGCGAAACTGTCGATACCAATTTCCATGCTTGGTCCTTAAGTTGATTGCGCGGTTCGTTGTCGTCGCTACCAGGCCAGTTTCATTTCCGCCCTCAGATTGTCGCCGCCACGGTGGTCGCAGCGTCGGTGGACGGCTGGGCCAAGCGTGAACTTGAGCTGTAT
>NZ_LFIO01000751.1 GCF_001187535.1 Rhizobium ecuadorense | reverse complement strand
CGGCAGAAAACTGCCTGTGCTCGCCAATGCCATGGAAAGACGTGCAGAAGACGGTGCCCTGCTTTTCACCCGTGTGACGATGTTCCAGGCTGCCGAGCGTCGCCGTTATGAACGGGAACTGGTCGAAGCGCGCGCGGCGGCGGACACGGCCGGTGCCATCGTCAAATCCCAGCTCGACTTCGAACAGCAAACCGCCGAGTTGCGGGAGCAGTTCATCGCCATCCTTGGGCATGACCTGCGCAACCCGCTTGCCTCGATTGCCGCTGCGGGGCGTATGTTGCGAAAGGAAGAGCAGACCGATCGCTCGACTAAAGTTCTCGATTTGATGCAGGGCAGCGTCGTTCGCATGTCTGGCCTGATCGACAACGTCCTCGACTTCGCGCGTGCACGATTGGGTGGCGGCATCGTGCTCGACAGGCGAGCGGAGGAGCTCGAGCCGATCCTGCGGCAGGTCATCGAAGAACTCCGCTATAGTCACCTCGACCGCAGGATTGAGGTGAGCATCGAATTAGACGGCCCTATAAGTTGCGACAGCAGCCGGATTGGCCAGC
>NZ_LFIO01001415.1 GCF_001187535.1 Rhizobium ecuadorense | reverse complement strand
TTGGTGGCCATGATACGTCCCCTTGGTTACGCCCATACTTCTAAAGAGGGATCCGCTCCGGCAGCCTATCCCACGCGAAACTCACGGTGGTAACGGGCAATTCCACAATATGTTCCGCGGTGGAACGTGATTCTTTGGATTTAAGATATTGTTAACGTTGATAAATTCTTAAACTGACTGAGGAAAAACTGGATCGTGCTCAATCTCACGC
>NZ_LFIO01000466.1 GCF_001187535.1 Rhizobium ecuadorense | reverse complement strand
ATCGTAAAGGCCGCGTCGCGAGAGGCTTCTTTTCAGTGCCGTGCGGGTGAAAGATGAAAACGCCTTCAACTCATCGGCAATCTGCCGGTCTCCCTGCCGCATTGCCAGAAGGATGTTTTCGGCTGCGTTATCCGAACTTAAGGTCGCATCATAGGCATAGGCCAGCCGATAGGCGGCTCTGTTGTAGCCAGTGTCCATCGCCCGCAGATAC
>NZ_LFIO01001757.1 GCF_001187535.1 Rhizobium ecuadorense | reverse complement strand
ATGACGACGTCGGCCGAAATCGCGCCGTCGAGAGGCGAGGTCGTCGGCGCTTCGGGCGCTGTCTTTTCCCAGAGGCCGTGGGAACGCGGATCATTCAGCATGGCTCAGTCCGATCAGAGCGAAATCGCGGATACTCTAATGTATAAGAGAAAGTGTTGAACCTACCATTTCACGCAACGGTCTTCAGCGGCAGGCCCGCAAGGCCGAGCGC
>NZ_LFIO01000132.1 GCF_001187535.1 Rhizobium ecuadorense | reverse complement strand
AGCACGAAGCGCCAGAACTCGAATTTATACCATTCGAAATATTCGAGGGAGCCGGTGTTCCCGCCCTTGTAAAACGCTGTCCGCTCGAACGGGTCCAGACGTAGATTGACGATGGTTGGCGCACCCAATGTCACTGTGTCACCGAGCCAGCCGCCGGGCTGTTCCTTGAAGGTATATTTGTAGTCTTCGACGCGGGCGGCGCCGAGAGCAC
>NZ_LFIO01000545.1 GCF_001187535.1 Rhizobium ecuadorense | reverse complement strand
ATACGGCGACCGCATATACTCACGCACCGGGAATTTCTTCGTGACCAGCCTCAAATCGCTTCTGGCCGCCTGCGGCCTCTCAACCATGATCGGCCTTGCCGCAGATCCGTCTTTGGCCGCTTCGACGACCTACCCGCTGACCCTGGAAAACTGCGGCGCGCAGGTGACTTTTCAGAAGGCGCCCGAACGGGCGATCGGCCTCGGCCAGAAC
>NZ_LFIO01001598.1 GCF_001187535.1 Rhizobium ecuadorense | reverse complement strand
CAGTCGTCCGGTCCATATCTCATCGCCGTGAAATTCCTATATTAGAAGAATATTGTAAACAGACGCGGATCATGCCGCCGTGGACCTCCGCCGATCGCGGGGCGATGGCCACCACCACTGGTTGTCATTTACGGTCCTATTACCATTACGCGCTTCACAGCTGGTCAGGATCGTGTCATCTCTGTTATTAAGCATATTCTAATGAATGAAC
>NZ_LFIO01000199.1 GCF_001187535.1 Rhizobium ecuadorense | reverse complement strand
CAAGCGCTCTCTGGGCGCCGAATACGACATTCGGCAGCTTCCTTGTCCGCGGCTATGCGAACGGTACCGATAATGCGCCTGGCGGCGTCGCAATGGTCGGCGAAAACGGCCGAGAGCTGGTGAACCTCCCGCGTGGCGCGCAGGTCGTTCCCAACAAGGTGACGGAAGGGCTTCTCGCATCGAGATCTGCGGCGAACCTGAATGTGAAATT
>NZ_LFIO01000571.1 GCF_001187535.1 Rhizobium ecuadorense | reverse complement strand
GCACCTTTTCCTCAAACTCGTTGAACTTCCGTCCGCTGAAAAGAAGCTCGAGGAATTGTAGCTCGCGCGTGTTGCCTCCATATTCAATCCGCGCTGTTTCCGCGTCGACGCGCTCGTTGATGTCCGAGTGCGTCAGGAAGATCGTCCGGTCAGGATGCTCTTCAAGATAGAATTCATAGCCGTCGAGGCGACGCCCTGCAGGCACAAAGGC
>NZ_LFIO01001333.1 GCF_001187535.1 Rhizobium ecuadorense | reverse complement strand
ATCAGAAACTTGTTGCCTTCCGGATCGCTAAAATAGGCGCAGTAAGGACCCGTACCGTTCTCGCCACGTGGACCAGGCGCCCCTTCGTCCGAGCCACCCGCCGCCAATGCAGTTGCATGGGCTTCGTCAACCTTTGAACGGGACGGAGCTTCGAAAGCAATCATTCCGCCGTTGCCGACGGTGGCAGGGCGGCCATCGAACGGCTTGATGA
>NZ_LFIO01000756.1 GCF_001187535.1 Rhizobium ecuadorense | reverse complement strand
GCTTTCGGACGGTGGGTCCGTCACTTTTTTCAGCCATTTCCGAGAAGTCCCCTTGATAACCGGAGGAACCCTCCATATTTATCTGGAGGCATCCTCCTTTTATTTCATTTGAGGCCGGCGGGCAATGGTCCACCAGCCCGGAGCGGTGCGTCCATAATCAAGGAGATAATCATGAGTGGACTTTTTGGCGCGACATCAACCACCGATGAGG
>NZ_LFIO01001216.1 GCF_001187535.1 Rhizobium ecuadorense | reverse complement strand
CCGTCTCAGTGCAGATCCTCCAGCGACCGCAATGGCGACGGCTTAACGACCGTCAGCTCGCGGACTGTGCAGACAATGAACCGGTGCCTGACGTGTCGAGCAGACTAAAGAGCTGGCTTGCCTGGCTTTCGGTGACGTCGTCCGGCTTACCCGCCATGAATTCGTCCAATGTCACGAGCCCGTCTCCGTCCGTATCGAGACCGGAGAGCAGAGATGCAAACTGGTCGTCGTCAGCGGACGGCGGCGGTCCTTCGGGACGTTCCGACTGCTGAGCGGACATGGCCTCGGTCAGCGCATCGACCGATAGCGAACCGGAACCTTCGCTGTCGAAGCTGTCGAACAGCGTGCCGGCCTGCTCCTCGCTCAAATCGGACGGCCGACTTGCAACGAACTCGGCTTTGCTCACAAGCCCGTCGCCGTCGGTATCGAGATCGGAGAGCAGGGATGCAAGGTCGTCATCGTCGGAGGGTGGCGGGGGCGGCGGCCCCTCGGCACGTTCCGACTGCTGGGCGGACATGGCCTCGGTCAGCGCATCGACCGATAGCGAGCCGGAACCTTCGCTGTCGAAG
>NZ_LFIO01001586.1 GCF_001187535.1 Rhizobium ecuadorense | reverse complement strand
GAAATCAGCGGCAGCAACTGTTCCCAAACATTCGTACGTCCGCTGAGTGTAAGGTCTTTCCCGAAGGATTCGGCAATCGCCTGGGCCACACCCATTAACGCAACGGAGACGACAAAGCCCAGCAGGGCGAATGCAAGGAGAACAACGAAGGATCTGAAGATGCGGCCTGGAAAGCGCTGAATCCAGCTCATTCCGTAGTATACGGCTATTC
>NZ_LFIO01000592.1 GCF_001187535.1 Rhizobium ecuadorense | reverse complement strand
GTTCTGGAGCTCGCGCTACAATCCGTCAGCGACGGCAAGGTTCACCTTCTCTCAACGGCAACTGTGATCACAGGCACGCGATAGCCTCAGAATCTCGTCGACAACGACGGCGAGCGGGAGCGTGGCGTCGATGACGACACCACACTTCGGAATATCCTCTTTCGTTGCATGCAATCGCACAATCAGCTCCCGTTCGGCAGGCAGGTCACAA
>NZ_LFIO01001888.1 GCF_001187535.1 Rhizobium ecuadorense | reverse complement strand
CTGTAGACCAGAGCCATCACGTCCTGGAGTTGATCCCTGAAGCCGTAAGCGCCTCCGGACTGATAATTGGATGTACGCGCCCAGACACGGCACGCCAGAACCTGGTACAGCAACCAGCGGTTCATCATCAAGTTCATCCCGACATCGGGCGTGGTCACCTGGATCGAGTTTAGAATATCGTCCCACTGGCGGACAACAGCCGACAGGCTAC
>NZ_LFIO01000949.1 GCF_001187535.1 Rhizobium ecuadorense | reverse complement strand
CCCTCGACGACGAACTCGAGGCCGGGCAGATGGGCTCGACGCTGATGACGCGACGCATGGGCGACATCCTGCTCGTGCAGGCGCTGCGGGCCTATGTAGGCCGGGAGGGTGCTGCCGAAACGGGATGGATCGGCGCGCTGACAAATCCGCAGATCGGCGCGGCGATCAGCCTGATCCACAACAGCCCCGGCCATCGCTGGACGGTCGAGGCT
>NZ_LFIO01000526.1 GCF_001187535.1 Rhizobium ecuadorense | reverse complement strand
GATATCCATCTCCGCCATTCCACCTGTTCCCGCTAGCATGTCCCACGCATTCGCGATCGCCATGAATTCGAACTGGCCGCCGCCGATCGTGCCCCATAACGCGGTGTGCGATGCCAGCATGAAGGTACCGGCCTCACGCGGGGTGGAGCCTTGTGTGCCGGTGATGTCGATGAGGATGCAGTCCGGGTGGGCGGCGAGGAAGCGGCGGATGT
>NZ_LFIO01000460.1 GCF_001187535.1 Rhizobium ecuadorense | reverse complement strand
CGTGCCGATGACCATCGTCGAACCGTTGCAGATGCACCCAGAATTGGACGCTGTGATCATGGGCGGTGAATATCGTCCTGCCGCGGGGATCACCGCCCTGCGATTCATGGAGGACGAGTTCGGCCCGGTCGCCACGCCTTCGCTTGCCGCGACACTATCGCGCGACCCGGTGGCGATGGGCGTGCTGACCATGCTCGCCAGCCGCAGCGTTC
>NZ_LFIO01001806.1 GCF_001187535.1 Rhizobium ecuadorense | reverse complement strand
ACATCATCCTGATCGGCATCATCGGCGCCGGTACGGTGCGGCGCTTCTATCGTGCCCATGAGCGGTTGATCGCGCGCTGCTCCGGCGTGCTTTTCATGGGATTTGCCGCCCAGGCGCTCTGGCACGCAACGCCCGGCCTGCTCGGCTGGCGCAAGGCCTGATTAAAGCGCGTCGCGCCAAACTTGAATCATGCGACGCGCTTGTCTTTGTTG
>NZ_LFIO01000974.1 GCF_001187535.1 Rhizobium ecuadorense | reverse complement strand
GCGGAATGGGTGCCTGTCACGACTGTCTCGTGACGATCGACGGAAAAGTCAGCCAGCGGGCCTGCATGACCATTGTCGACGATGACATGCAAGTTCTGCGCCCTGCTGCGCGGCCAGATCTTGCCACTGGTCAGATTGCCGATCTCTGCAGTGTGCCGCATTCCTTGACGACAAGGACGATGGACGTTCTCATTGTCGGAGCGGGGCCTGCG
>NZ_LFIO01001727.1 GCF_001187535.1 Rhizobium ecuadorense | reverse complement strand
GCAGAAAATAGTGCTTAGCGCGGTCATCCGCTTTCAAAACCGCGCGGTCCAGGCCATGAATGCCATCAATCGCAATGTCCTCGATTCTCTCGACCCGAACGAGATCAACATGAACGCGATCGAGCAGACGCTGAGTGTGATAGCCGCGAGCGATGCTGGCGTACTGAGACTTTACGACGAGGCGTCGGGTCTCCTCATTCCTGTGTCGCAGG
>NZ_LFIO01001738.1 GCF_001187535.1 Rhizobium ecuadorense | reverse complement strand
GCCGAACACCACACCAAACAGAAACAGAAACGCCGGCGATCCCCACAATGCAGGCGCCGGCAGAAAACTGATGGCGGCAATGGCACAGACGAGAATGGGCGAAATCAAAGCCGACCGACCATGGCGGCTCGCGACGATAAACGCCAGGAAGGCGCCGGCAACCCAGCCAAGAGTTGAGCCGAAATAGAAGATCCCGATCGTCTGAGCGCTGC
>NZ_LFIO01000731.1 GCF_001187535.1 Rhizobium ecuadorense | reverse complement strand
TCGCGGGGAATATGTCAGAGGTTCTGGAGCTCGGCTCCGAAGCAGACATCGCCATTATCGACGTCCGGCTTTGGATGGTATCACCGGGCCGTCCATTGCCCGCGCCCTCTTTTCCGGATTCGGGCTTGGGGTGGTGTCTTTCACCGTGAAACCCGGTGTTATCGAGAGCCCGGGGGGCCGAACTGTCGTCACCAAACCGGCGAGCCCCCAAAGAATAGTGGACTCGTTGTCCATGGCAGCCAAGAACGCTCGTCCAGAAACGCATCGCGCCGCGAGCGGGCCATTCTTCCACTGAGGTGGCGCGCCGAACTAAAAAGAGCCTGCGGCACCGGCACTGGCGCTGGCTGACCGGAAAGGCATTTCGTCAGTGGACGACGGCAATTACTGGAATTCTGGCTTCCTCCGCAGCGCGAAGGAGTGCGGTCCGCGCTACCTTTGCTGGGATCTTACCTTGAATGGCATCGAGACATGTTCTCACCGCCGCGATGTATTCCTTGCCATCGTGGGTCGGCCATGCCGCGACAAGAGCCTCGGCAACCTCACGGAGTGATCGGATCAGCCTATGCTTTTCT
>NZ_LFIO01001085.1 GCF_001187535.1 Rhizobium ecuadorense | reverse complement strand
TCGGCCAGCGACGGGACGGGTGCTCCGGGAGGCTATTTTCTGCTGCGCCAGCGACGCATAGTAGCGGGTCCGGGCTCCATTCTGACCGGCAATCCTATTGAAGCGGATATAGATGACCTCGCTACGCTTGGCCATGTGAAAAACGATTGGCGTCTCTGGCACGATCTCACCACGAAGGGGACTCTGATTGCGGCCGGCTTCCCCGATACAGG
>NZ_LFIO01001728.1 GCF_001187535.1 Rhizobium ecuadorense | reverse complement strand
GTCCCGATGCGATCAAATTGTTCCCAAGAAGCGTCCAGTACTCTCCCTTGGTATCGGTCGATCCAAGAAGTGGCGAGGCGGCGATGAAGCACCGTTTGTCAAAGGCGTTTACAACGCGAGCGCCATAATTTGACCTGTGCCGTTGTCCACCGTCGTTGGCCGAGTTCGATTGACCGAGAACGAGTAAGACAGCAGTTCGGTCAGTTTGAGTC
>NZ_LFIO01000510.1 GCF_001187535.1 Rhizobium ecuadorense | reverse complement strand
TCCTTGTAGGAGCCGATGCCTGCGCGCAACCCTTTTCATAAAAGATCGCTTCAAAGACATACAGGCAGTCCGGGCAGCGATCGTCTCATCGTGGTCCAACGGACAAACTGAGGGGCAAATCACCAAGCTCAAGCTGGTAAAGCGCCAGATGTACGGGCGCGGAAAACTTGATCTTCTTCAAGCCCGCCTGATCGGCTCAATTGCACCAAATC
>NZ_LFIO01001597.1 GCF_001187535.1 Rhizobium ecuadorense | reverse complement strand
TTGTAGCGATAGGGCTTCTGGGCGCCGATTTCCTCTCCCATGAAAAACATCGGAGTCCCAGGTGACAGCAGCGTCATCGCCGCTGCGAACCTCGATCTCGCCTCCGCCCATGCCCGGGTCTCGCCGACAACAGGCGCGAAATTGACCGCAATAACCGCGGTTCGTGCCGATCCTTCACGATTGCCGCAATCGTCATGCGACTGGTTGTAGAC
>NZ_LFIO01001393.1 GCF_001187535.1 Rhizobium ecuadorense | reverse complement strand
CAGCTCGCGCCGCGTGGGCGTTGATAGGGATGTGGGTGGCATGACGCTCTCCTCTCCGTTTGATCTGTTCGGAAACGGACGAAGATCGACTGACCGACCTCGTTCGCAGCAGCAGGTCATTCGCGTCTGTCCGGGGACTATGCGCCCGGGCAATACAGGGGTCAACTTACCCTGTCAGGCTGTACCTCGACTGTCTCGATGGACGACTGGTC
>NZ_LFIO01000072.1 GCF_001187535.1 Rhizobium ecuadorense | reverse complement strand
ACATCACCCTGATCGTCAATCGGACCCCGACCGTCGCCGAACTGTCGCTTTACTCCGGCGGAGATTCCTATTTCAAGGGCTGCGGTCTTTTCTGCGGACTGGGGCAGGTTCCGAAGGGTTCCTATCATCTGACCATTGCCATCACGACACCGGCCATTGCGCTGATCAGCGATGGCAAAACGCCTGACCTGACGCCGTTCCGGGGATACATC
>NZ_LFIO01001126.1 GCF_001187535.1 Rhizobium ecuadorense | reverse complement strand
GTCATAGGGCGGGTTGCCGGGGCTCGCCATGATCTTAGCGAGCTGGTCCTGCGCGAGTGCCGGAGCAACCGTGAGGTCATAACCTGCATCCTTGACCATCGGGGTCAGGACGGTGCGATAGGCGTCCTCCCAGCTCCCTGGAAAAGTGGCAGCGACAGCGCCGCCGCCTGCAGCGCGGACTGCAAGCGGAAGCATGGCAGATGCGGCGACAC
>NZ_LFIO01000065.1 GCF_001187535.1 Rhizobium ecuadorense | reverse complement strand
GCTTGACCTTCGCCACCCAGGCGTCAAACCCCTCTTGGGTCAGGCCGTGGAATTTGAAGCGCATGTGAGAGAAGCCTGCACCGCTATAATTGGCGGAGAAGCCCTCATACTCGCCTTCTTTGTTGATGACGGCATGCAGCTTCGTCTCCATGCCGGGCATTGCATAGATCTGGCCGGCAAGGGCAGGGATGTAGAAGGAGTTCATCACCGAGG
>NZ_LFIO01000926.1 GCF_001187535.1 Rhizobium ecuadorense | reverse complement strand
GATTTCGGTGACGGGCGATGGCGAATCGTCCGTCGCTCCCGATATGGCCATCGTCAATTTCGCCGTCGTCAAACAGGCGAAAACCGCCCGCGAAGCGCTCGATGAGAACAACAAGGCGATGAACGACGTGCTTGCCGCGCTGAAGAGCGGCGGCATCGCCGAGCGCGACCTCCAGACCTCCGGCTTTTCCATCCAGCCGCAATACAATTATCC
>NZ_LFIO01000146.1 GCF_001187535.1 Rhizobium ecuadorense | reverse complement strand
GCAAGGTCCTGGCGATGCTCGACTGAGCATAGCCTGACGCGTCCTGACGAAATTCCCTTGCGGCAATTTTGCGATGTGAATCAGTGCGCTTGCCGTGATATCCCACCTTGAAACGAGGTGGGATATGGCAGTCGATTTCAGGTTTATCATCATCGGACGCGGCATGATGGGGGCTGCCGCCGCACGGCATCTCTCCTCGATGGCCGACGGCAT
>NZ_LFIO01001229.1 GCF_001187535.1 Rhizobium ecuadorense | reverse complement strand
CGCTGACAACGTCGCCGTCGATCCGAACGAAGAATTCGACTTCGAACCTGATATCATCATCGTCCTCGAACACCGTGATGAAAAAGCCTATGTTGTGCATGCCATCGCTCCAGTTTCAGGACCGATATCAGTGCATTCGTTTACAAGCGGTGAACCGACGAATCCTTTGAGATCGCTCGCATTTTACCGATCAGATGACCGACCCTGAAAGATCGGATATCGTATGGACGTCCCGAAAGGAGACACTCCGCATGGCCGCCATCGACGCAAAGGCGCTGGCGCTTTCCGCCGCCCGGAACCGGATCCTTCAGCTTCAGGAGCAGATGACCGACAAGGTGCTGCCGATGGCGGCTGAGGTCGAGAAGCTGCACCATTGATCGCGCCCGATGGCGACCGTTCTCTGGTGCTGACGCGTCGAACTCCGACGACGGCGTTGCCCGGCCTCGTGTACCGCGACCATTCTACGTTCGCCGCCCGAGATCCTTTTCGGCGCGGGAAGGATGGACATAACGTCGTCAATGGAGACCGACCGCCCTGCCCTGCGGGCAACTCTCCGGGCTACTCGGCCGGCCT
>NZ_LFIO01001891.1 GCF_001187535.1 Rhizobium ecuadorense | reverse complement strand
ACCGCAGGCTTTCCCTGTCAGCAATGCGCTCGCAGATCTTCTCGGCCAGCGCCTGGCTGAACTTGGTCGGTCTTCCCATGGGGCGCTGCTTCTGGAAGGCTCAGAACAGCGCAATGATGTTGGATGCGGTGGTCCCGGTCAGCGCCACGATGGCGGCATGAACAGGCAGGATCGTTCCAGCCGGCACGCTCTTGAAGATGACAGGATCCATAT
>NZ_LFIO01000196.1 GCF_001187535.1 Rhizobium ecuadorense | reverse complement strand
GATCATGGCCAGAACCTGCCCAGGTTTCTGCTTCAGCACCTCCTCGCGAACGACGAGAACGTCGGAGACTAGGCCCGGATCCTTGCCGGCTTCAAAAAGCAGCTTGATATTCTTGTCCTGGGCCAGCGCCGTTGAAATGTAGGGCTCGTAGGTAACCGCGACGGGAACACGGAATGAAACTGTATATTATACAGATCGCCGAGACCACGAGAA
>NZ_LFIO01000729.1 GCF_001187535.1 Rhizobium ecuadorense | reverse complement strand
CGACAAATGTACGGGCCAACGCTGGATTCGTGGCCGTCGCCCGGAACTCTACGGCTGCTTGACAGAACCCAATCCGCACGGCTTGTCGCCGATGGAAGCACGTTTCTCCGATGCCCCGACCCGCAGCCCTCCGCCCGCAGAAAAAACGTTATGAGCGGAGCTTCCTTGACGAGATACCCGGATTAGTTGGAGGTCCTATTGTAGATCTTGTCG
>NZ_LFIO01001108.1 GCF_001187535.1 Rhizobium ecuadorense | reverse complement strand
GGCTCCAGCCCTTCGGAACGAGGCTTTGTTCGAGGAAATGCTGGCCGATCGATGCGATGCTGGTGATTGCGAGGTACCAGATCGAGGCGACGAACAGCAGTTCGATCACCAGGAAGTTCCGGGCGTAGATCGCCTGTGCCTGGGTCAGCAGATCCTGCATCCCGATAACGGAGACGATGGCGCTCGCCTTTAGCATGCCGATCGCCTGATTGC
>NZ_LFIO01001822.1 GCF_001187535.1 Rhizobium ecuadorense | reverse complement strand
GGTCGGACTGGAAAAACCGTTCCAGCGCATCGCCCTTGCTCGACCGTGCCGGACGCAGCTCGAATACCATCTTGCCGAGCTGCAATGCCCAGTTCGGCCCGGCGAACTCAGCATAGTGGTGCATGCGGTCTTCGAGCACCTTTTCATATTCTGGCGCGAGCCGGTAATGGGCGGCAACGGCCGCACCCTTATCCTCGATCAAGACTCCAGGAT
>NZ_LFIO01001396.1 GCF_001187535.1 Rhizobium ecuadorense | reverse complement strand
GCGACGAAGCTGCGCGACGGAACGATCAGCGGCATCACCGATCTCAACACCTCGGGAGACAGCGGCTTCTCGGACAATCTCGACGCCCTGTATCAGGCGCTGACGGAACAGCGTTCGTTCTCTTCCGACGCAGGTCTCTCGACGTCGCAAAGCCTGACGGACTACGCCAGCGCCTCCATCGGCTGGCTCGAACAATATCGAAGCGATGCAACG
>NZ_LFIO01000346.1 GCF_001187535.1 Rhizobium ecuadorense | reverse complement strand
GCATTCCTCGGTGGTGGCTGTCAAAGCGATTGACGCATCTTGGTCTTACGCACCGCCACAAAAAGGAACCCCTGTGGACGCCTGCAGAAGACGAGCTCATGAAACGAGCGCCGCTGCACCAGCCTGAGAAAGCAGCGAAGATGTTCCGTGAGCATGGCTTCATCCGCTCGCCGACGGCTATCATGGTCAGGGCGAAGCGCCTCAACCTGTCTC
>NZ_LFIO01000451.1 GCF_001187535.1 Rhizobium ecuadorense | reverse complement strand
TCGTAGCAACCTTCCCGTCCGCCTTCGCGGCCGAATCCGGATTCGCGCTTGCCGCCAAAACCGACGGCGGCATCGAAAAGATTGGTGGCATTCACCCAGACCACGCCGGCTGCGAGCTTTGCCGCAACGTTCAACGCCAAGCCGATGGTCTCGCTCCAGACGCTGGCGGCAAGGCCGTAGCGGGTGTGATTGGCAAGCTGGATAGCCTCTTCC
>NZ_LFIO01000737.1 GCF_001187535.1 Rhizobium ecuadorense | reverse complement strand
GGCCACCCACCACAGAATGATCACCTGAAACGATCCGGCCAGGAATTGCCCGAAAAGGAACTTTGCCCAGGGGTCGGCAGTCAGCGCCACACTCGTCGTGCCGGTTACGAGAACCGAGGTGCCAAGCATCAGGCCCTGTACCGCAAATAGGGTGCCGAGCGTTACGATCAGCGAAGGCACGGCCGTATGCACGACGAGGTAGCCGTTGACCAG
>NZ_LFIO01001324.1 GCF_001187535.1 Rhizobium ecuadorense | reverse complement strand
CGTGCCGGCAAGCTGAATAGCGCACTTGCTGGCAACACTTCGCGCGGCGTCTTCGTCTGCTTCATCAGACAGCAGCTCAAGGATCGCCGTCGAACTCGGCGTGCCCTTCTTCATGAGCTTAAGCAACGCCGCGGCCGGCAGGGCCGCCGAGAAGCGGGCGTCGACGTCAGCGACGAGCGACGTCTCCGCCTGGATGTCGAGATTGGTCGCAGT
>NZ_LFIO01000478.1 GCF_001187535.1 Rhizobium ecuadorense | reverse complement strand
GCTTTGGTCCTTAGCGCACCCGGCAAGGAGCCAGCACAATTTTTCGCACCCCGTGCCGTGCCGGCGGAAGCTCAAGCTTCGGATAGCAGCCTTGCGTCCCTCGAAGCCGGGGGCATTGCCGTCAGTGACCTGCCGCGTTACGAGCGCACAATCTCGCCGGAAGGCCAGCTCATCCTTCGGAAGGCCCGGTAAACCCCGCGTTCGCCGAAATCTCCAAAGCAATCGGTGGATGCTGCCAGGGGGCGCCGATGCTCGCAATGCGCAAGGGCAATCTCATCTCGACCCAGATTGTCGATCGCTGCAGGGCCTATCACCGCTGAGCGTAATTTACGCTGTTCTTCATCAATTCGAGATTACGGGCAGTGACTTCGTTTCCGGGATCAAGCTCATAGGCTTTCAGGAAATACCGCCTGGCCGTGCGCAAGTCACCGCGCAACAGATGAGAATATCCGATATTGTTGTAGTAGACCGGGGTGTTGCCGATCATTCGCGAGAGTTGCTGGTAGGCGCGGTCGGACGTGTCGAAGCGGGCAACCATGTCGGCGGAGGCCGCCAAGCCTAACCAAGCAGCCGGAT
>NZ_LFIO01000413.1 GCF_001187535.1 Rhizobium ecuadorense | reverse complement strand
GGGCGTGGTCAACGGCCAGGACGGGCCGCAAACTAACGGCACGTCAACCACGACAGGCGGAACTGATGGTATGGGAAGTGCTGCCGTAGCCAACTACCCTGGTAAGATACAGAAGCGGATCCGTCGCGCTGTTCGCGTGCCTGATGAATACAAAAACAAGAGCGACGGTATGACGGTAAGGATTCAATTGACGATTAACGGAACAGGCAGGGT
>NZ_LFIO01001494.1 GCF_001187535.1 Rhizobium ecuadorense | reverse complement strand
GTGCGAGCCACCTCGATCCCAGCCGCAGTTGAGCCGGTGAAGGAGACAAGGTCCACCTCGGGATGGCTCGTCAAAGCATTGCCGACAACGCGGCCATCTCCATGAACAAGGTTGAACACGCCCTTGGGTACTCCGGCGTCATGGAGGATCTCGGCAAGGATCGTACCTGAGAACGGCGCGATTTCAGACGGTTTCAACACCACGGTGCAACCC
>NZ_LFIO01001741.1 GCF_001187535.1 Rhizobium ecuadorense | reverse complement strand
GCCCTATTCCGCGCCGACAAGGGAAAGGTGGCTGCCGCGGCCGTCGATCCACCGGCCGACGGTCTGCGAGATATGGTCCAGCCCTTCGAGACGCATATTGCCGCCGCTCTTTGACGGCGGCTGGCGGAAGGGCAGGCGCTTCAGCGCTTCAGCCATGATTGTGGGGTCGACCGACTGATCCGGCAGCAGCATGTCGACGAGGCCGAGCTCGCT
>NZ_LFIO01000893.1 GCF_001187535.1 Rhizobium ecuadorense | reverse complement strand
GAACAATACGGTCTCATCTGACCCGGTTTGCCGGATATTCCGAATTCCACTGGTGGCCGACTGCCATCAACGACAAGCCATAACCGCAGCGGCCGCACGGGTGTCTGGCTGAAGAGTTCTTGCCATCGCCGGCAAGGGGCGTGCCGCCCGTCTCTTCAGCACAGGCACCGAATTTCATTCGGCTCGTGCATGCGAAATGACTCTTGAGAAATA
>NZ_LFIO01000548.1 GCF_001187535.1 Rhizobium ecuadorense | reverse complement strand
TATAGCCGCACGACCTCCTCCGCCATCCTGAAGCTCGTCTGCAGGTATTCAGGCGCGCCGCTGCGCTTGGCCGGATCGGTCCAGTGAGCGATGTCTCGACGATCGATATAAAGCTCGGCTCCGGGGTAGTTGTTCTTACCTCCCAGAACCAGCCCACCCATGTGGTCTTGGTGCATATGCGTCACGATGACCGCGTCGATCTTGTCGGGCTTC
>NZ_LFIO01001110.1 GCF_001187535.1 Rhizobium ecuadorense | reverse complement strand
AGCATGGCCTTCGCGGCGAGGTCACGGCGCTGGTTCTCAAGCTTGTCGAGTGCCGTTTGTTCCTTTTCGGCGATTTTCTGCAGTCGCGACAACTCCGTCTGCACCAGCGCATCGCGTATGCGTTTTTCTTGAGCAACAACCAACCGGGATTGTACTCCTTCAGCTTCATGATCAAGTGCGGTGAGCTTCGCGCGCATTGTCTGGAGATATTGC
>NZ_LFIO01000968.1 GCF_001187535.1 Rhizobium ecuadorense | reverse complement strand
ATCGTCGACCTGCCTCGTCTCGGCAAACCCTTCTCGCAAGCGCAACTCGCCGAGGCGATCAGCCGGATTGCTTCATAAGGGTGATCACTGCTGCATTATGCAGTGGCCCTCTCGCCGCGAAGAATGAACACCAGCAATGCCAGCACCATCGCCGCCAGCCCGTACCAGGTGATCGCGTAGACGAGATGGTTGTTGGGGAAATCGATGACCGTC
>NZ_LFIO01001076.1 GCF_001187535.1 Rhizobium ecuadorense | reverse complement strand
GGTGTCGGTTTGCCGGAACTACGACGGTTGATCGGCAATATCGTCGAGAAACGTTTCGCCGGTCTGTCCATGGCGATTCCCAGCCGGCAGCGGCATAAAGATTCGCTAACGAAATGTTTAGCAGCGCTCGAGGCGGCGTTATCGCAGACAGATGTGAATCTCGAACTGCGGACCGAGCAGCTGCGAATTGCCGCAGAGTATTTGGGCAGAATT
>NZ_LFIO01000554.1 GCF_001187535.1 Rhizobium ecuadorense | reverse complement strand
ACGGAGGCGACCATCGCGCATGTGCTGGTGTCCAAATACGCCGACCATTTGCCGCTCTACCGGCAGGCTCAGATCATGAGCCGCCAGGGCATCGATCTCGACCGCTCCACGCTTGCCGATTGGGTCGGTCGGGCAGCTTTCGAACTGCGTCCGGTCTTCGACGCCTTGATTGCCGACCTGAAGCGCTCCACGAAGCTGTTCATGGATGAGACC
>NZ_LFIO01000980.1 GCF_001187535.1 Rhizobium ecuadorense | reverse complement strand
CACTGATCCATGCCGAAAGCCCGGTCGAAACACTTTCGGTGGACGATGTGGCGGAAGCCGTGTCGCGGGCAGTCTCCGGCGGCCTTCCTTCAAAGGATATCGATCTCGCCGCCAATGAAGTCCTGACGCTCGCCGATCTCGTTCACCTGCACCGGCAGTGGCTGGGCCTGCCGCCCGCCCGCGTCTTCGCCCTGCCCCCCTGGCTGGCCAGGC
>NZ_LFIO01000609.1 GCF_001187535.1 Rhizobium ecuadorense | reverse complement strand
ACCCACCACCATACGCCCGATACCATCGCGGAATGCGCATTGGCCCAGTAGATCATGCCGCCGATCGTCGGCCGGTTGATGTCGGAAAATCCAAGCACCGAGAGCGTCACCTCGAGGCCGATCGCCCAGATCAGATTGTTCATAGTCGTGAAGAAGACGATCGGCATGACATAGGGCAGATGCTCGCGGATGAGGATCTGTCGTGTCCGCATGCCCGAGAAGACCGCGTGCCGGGTAAATTCCCGGTGGCGGAGAGACAGGGCGACGGAACGGATCAGGCGGCTGTCATGCGTCCATCCGAGCAGCGCCGCGGTGATCGCCAGCATGAACCACGTCATCTGGTCGCGAAGCACGAAGACCAGAAGCAGCAGGATCGGAATATTCGGCAGTGCGCCGAGCGTATCGTTGACCGCCATGATGATCTGGTCGGTTCGCCCACCGATATAGCCGGAGATCAGTCCGACGGCGATGGCGATGATGCGGCTGACGAAGGCGACGATGATGCCGAAGACAGCATTGACGATCGCAGCGATGAAGGCGCTGCCGAAGCTGATGCGCAGCGCGTTCAGCGTGCGCGGATCG
>NZ_LFIO01000020.1 GCF_001187535.1 Rhizobium ecuadorense | reverse complement strand
GCAGGCAGCTCGCGCCGCCTCGCATGGCAATCTTCAAAACCCGTGCCATGTGGGCAGCAGCATATAAAACAGTTGTTTTGCTGATCTTCAGCTATTTAATTCCAAACTTTCGAAGGCGGGATCGACAAACTCTTGTCTCGAAACCGCCAAACTGGACGAAGCGGCTGCGAGGTCTTGTCGGTTGGAAATCGCTTGCGTCAAAGATCAACAAATCTCGTCCGTATCCTTACATCTCAGGCGAGGGACAGAAGTAGTGTGGCAAGTCGTAGAGCCAAACAGATCGGTACCGCATTGACGGCCGATCGGCTTCGCACCGCGCGTCGGAATTAAGGCCGGATGATCAGCAGAACGCATATGAAGGCACAGTAGAGATTGTCGCTTACAACAAGCTCGCTGTTATGCTGTCTCCATGAACAAATAGGAGGAATGCCGACAGCTTGGCAGCTGCAGTCTTGCAGGCCCGGATTGTTCCGCCATTGGCGAGATTGACAACGGAGCCGGTTTCGATCGTCAGCGGGCCAAATTCTGGAGGAAATGCTCGAAGGCTACAGCAAAGATCGTGAGCGAGCTATCAAGTTAAAGCGCTAGTCGCGGATGCTTTTTCCGGCCGCACGCTCAGCTCCGACAAATTGTAGATCGCGTAGTCGAATATGGCGAAGAGCTTAAGGCAATTTTAGTAGGCGCTATAGAATGGACCGATGATCATTATCCGACGACGACATCACCGCTCATATTTAGGAAAGTGGCATTTGCGCGTGCCCGCACAGTCGCAACATCGGGAGCAATAATCCCCCGTATCGGTTCAACGTCGCCGGACAAGCCCGCCAAGATTGCATCTGTGGCCTTTACGTTTTCAAGATCTCGCGCCCGACGAACTCTGCCGCTCCAGAAAGACTTCCGCTTTCCTCAGGGAGAAAGCATTCATTAAAATCGCCGCATTCCTTGCAGCTGGGAGCGCTACAAAGGAAAAAGCCTTCAGCTTCGCAAATCTTGCGGTAGAAATATTTTTTCCACCTCATGTTGCTGGTGTTGCCTGCCGCCAGCGCCGGAAAATGCGCGAACAGCAATCTCCTAAGTTCGGCTTTGTCATGCAAGCCGAGATCCCGCCAGAGGTGGTCTTCACGCATGGAACGTCGCGCAATGATCTTAGCAAAACGCACGCCCTCAGGGTCGCCTGGCCGCACATGCGCTAGGAGCATGTCGCGCAACAGTTGCTCCTCCGCATCAGGCACGCAATCACTCGCCTCTTGCAGGGCAAAGGCGCGGATAAGCCTTGCCGGGAAACTGCGGGTTGTATCCCGCAGCTCCCTAAGCGAAAGGCCGGTTGCCTCGGTCGCGGTGGCAATCCCCATCTCAATTTCTTCAAGTGCGCGCGAAAAAAAGCGGAAGAGCACATAGTCATCAAATAACTTGAGACCCATCTGGCATGGTCGGCTGAAATAGAGTGTTTGGCAATCGTCGCAGTGGTCGACGGCTATGCCGGTTTGACGTGCGGCGTCCACAGTTGGTACCGCTACCGTCAAGACCCCGATGTGATGCACATTTGGCATGCGCTTCGTCGCTTTCTCCAATAATCGAATTCAGTTGGCTGCTTTGGTCCCCGGAAGGCGAACATTCAAAGGTTGTGCCAACTTGAGCAAGTGACAATTGAAGCCGGCTTTTCAATCACTCGATCGCCTGTGCAGCGGGAGGCGATCCCGCCTCCCGCTGTCGTCAAACGGACAAACGCAGGCTTTCAATCTGCGGCGCCGATTGAGCAGTCTGAGTGCGGCAATCTGAGGGAAAATCGAAGATCAACTGCTGCGCAACGACGCCTTAGCCGTCGATGAGAGTTATCATATGTCTCTTCGTTAGTCCTCAGAGTAGTTGGAGACCGGGCCTGTTCGCCACACTCCGAGGGCCGCCGCCATAGCGAGCAACATGGCGGCGGCAGTATCTCTCCGGGATACGCAATAAAATCTGCCGCTTCCTATCTATTGCATTTTTTTACGTTCTCCGCTGACGTCGCGATCACCTTGTTTGGTTAGACGCTTTGGTCATGCACCAAGGTCGCTAATCAGGAAAAATAGATTGATTGGATGCCGTCATCCGCGTTTTGAATAGCACTAAAAACGCGGCACCAAAAACGCCTGGGGACCGAGCGCGAACTCGCGACCGCGGCACTCAGCACACTTTAAGTCAGCCAACAGTGAGCGCGGCTGTTGCCCCGGTTGCGCTAGCCAAATGTCGTGATGCTCGGATGGAACTTGCCGATTGCAAATTTTCTTTCTGCTTTCAGCGTCGTAAGGGGTGCCTTGATAGAAGCTCCACTCGTCAGCTTCTCGCGTCTGCAGCATGGGAGATGATTTCCAATTCTGCCGGGGTATTCGTACAGCGTACAGCTCTCGTCAAACTTGGAACACGCACCCGTTTGCATAGCCTGCCCAAGGTCGGGATCCCGTTCCGCAAATTTGGGACAAATGTCGAGCCATACGAGCGGCGACGCCGATGGCCGCCGCGTTCGATTGCTGAACTCGCCTTAGTCCACTGCGCGGCTGCTGGTATGGTCCAACATCGTCGCGTACATGTTTGGCGCGGAATTGGTATGGGGGCGGGCCGGAATAAAACCACGCGTATTCAAATATCTCAATAAATTCAACCAGATGGGCGACACTTGAGCGACACGTCCGGAGCGTGACTTGAACTGAACCGAACCGAATTGGCGCAGGACCATTTACACAGCACGCTGAAATCTGCATATTGCCGCGCGTTGTCGCTATCCCGAGTTGATGCACGAGTCGCTTTCGCTCCAGTCAAAAGCAGCTGGGCACGGGCTCTTTTCAAGAATTTAGAAGGCAAGGATATGGAAAATTTTGTGTATCTGTTGGAGCCGGAAAGTGCGATCTTTCGCGCCGCTGAGCTCCCTGATCGCAACAGCATTGCATCGATCTCCGGTTTAATTGGCAGTGATCTTATTCAGATGATCCGCTTCGACGACATGCACTCGCTATTTGTTGGGGAAGAAGCTTTGCGAGTTGGGTTAACCGCCTTCACTATCTTTGACGGGTACCCGATCCCTCTTGCCGGGCAGATAGCGCTTTTGGGAGGCGACGGTAGTAAACCTTATCGTTCACCGTCAATAACGATGACGGAAGCCGCGCGACGTTTTGAATGTTGCCGGCCGGTGCTTGATCCTGTGTTTGCTCCGATGGACCGAGTGGCGAACAAGGGCCTCATCGTTGCGGGCGCACTGGAAAGCCTGCAAGTGCGTATTGATCGCCGCTCCCCGGTGCTCCTATGAGCGCAATGACGAATGATAGGATCCAGGTCGCGCCGATTCGCTCAGAGTCCGCGAGCGTGCCGACATGGGCTCGAGAAACGGAAAGCTGACGCCTCAAAGCGGCGTTCACTACGTTGCCGAAGGCCTCCCGTTCAACTGGACAAAGGTCAACACTGAAGGGCGGAAGACGTTCAGTGCATTTGCCGATTTGGAAGCCGCGAAGGAAAAAGTCGCCATTTTGGCGTGTTCGCGCTGACCCGGCTTTTGGCAACCTATGGCACCAGCTGAATGCCGAAGTAGTTGATCGCTGTCGACGGCGCAACCCGCTTTGCTTGCAGACGCTGTTTCAACGCCTGCTCTCGGCGAAGTCATGCACGTTCATAGCGTAGACGAACCGGGCGAAATCGTCGGCGTCGACGCAGTTGAAACATTGGACGAACGAACGGGAGCAAGACCTTGCCCTTTAGAACCTTTTTTTGCATCCTGCTGCTGGTCACGTGCACCAGCGCTGTTTCGGCCTACGCCGCCTCGCTTTCCATCTTCAAAGCGTTCGCCGTAACCTTAGCGGCTTCGGTTTTCCTTCAGGTCGTTTATTTCTTGAGCCTGCTATTTATGTCCTTCCGGCCCACGCGCGAGAGCGACAGATCGATACATTCAGGAACTCGGCAGGCAGACCAGCCACAAAAACGTGATCGCGATAAAACAGAGCAGTCCAACGTCCCCAAGCTTGACCCAAGGCGTAAACGGCGCACCCCTTAGCGGTGTAGGTATTGACCGATTTCATCAGGCGTAAGCTCAATTCGATGTCATGGAACTATTCAACAACCTCCAGCAACCGAGGGCCGCTTTCTTCACCACGGTGCGGCGGTCCATGAGATGCTGCATTGGTCTCCCGATTGCTTCATCTTCGGCATGGATCGGGCATCGTCTGGTTTAGAAGGCCTCCGACTAAGGCGACTGCTGCCGACCGCCGCTTCTGATTAGATGACATGTTTCCGGAAGAGAACATGCCTCGAAATTTGATCGTTTCCCGTTGCCTTTTGGACCTACGCCGATCGAGAAGCTCGACCGTCTCGGTAAGCGCGGGGGTGGAAACATTGAGAACAACGTCAACGAGATGACTGCAAGCTCGGAACTTGCATCTGGCGGAAATAAGCTCCGCAAACTTTATTACCGGAGGCTCGAGGCGGGTCCAGTCAGATTTGCCCAAAGCCGGCGCTTTTAACGCGGCGGCGCAGTCGACGACGTTCCCGCCCATGGGACGAAAACTGGCGGGGCAACTTCGACGTCGAAGATGGCGTGGATTGTTGCACGAAAGCTCGCCTCGGGGCATCCCATGCAGGTCGCCGACTGTCGGACGCAGACCGGCGTTAGAGCAGGCTTTTGTCAGACATGTACTCCGCGGTTGTCGGCATTGAGACTGAATGGCGGGAGCTTGACACTACGCGCTGCTACGAAATGCCTGCTGAGCCCACGAATTCACTTCGGCACGCGATTTGCTCTGGTCACGGTATGTCGCCAATCGCAGCGCGATGGTCTTCGGGCGGCGCGTCGCTGTTCGCGTCCCGTGAGGTCCGATGGTTTGCTGTGGCAACGATAGTGGCTCGGTTGTGCGCCGGGAAAATGTGAGGAGTGTTGGATGCGATCTAGAGTTCTTCGTTTGCGAGCCACACACGTCGCGAGCGGTACAGCCAAAGCGGCGGACCTTGAGCCAGGCGGGAAGCCGGGGGTGGGGGACTGGTTTGGAAGTTATGTTTGCGGACGGGTCGGTGGGCGGGTGGGGTCGAACCTGCTGCGCCAATTCCTACGGTCGGCCGACCTATGGCGTTACCGACATGTTCGATTTCAACCGGCTGCAAAACCCGCACCTGCCGCTCGGCCAGGGGCCGCATCTGTGCGTGGGCGCTACGCGCTCGCGCCTGAAATTGGGAAGTGCCTTCCCCCCGCCGTTCGTGCGGCCGGAGGATCTGGCGCTGGCAATCGCCGCGGAGGACGTCGTCTACACGCTGTCTTAACTCATTTGCTGCCCGCAGTCTGCCCGTCATCTTCCGCCCCTTCCGGGCTTAAAGAGTGAAGCGTCACCATGTCCGAACAATCCTTGCCGACGCTGCCGATGTGGCGGGTCGATCACATCGAGCCCTCGCCCGAGATGTTGGCGCTACGCGCCAAGGGTCCGATCCACCGCGTGCGCCTTCCGTCCGGGCACGAATGCTGGTGGGTGACAGGCTATGACGAGGCCAAGGCGGTGCTGTCTGACGCGGCATTCCGGCCCGCGGGAATGCCTCCGGCGGATTTCACCCCAGATTCGGTCATTCTCGGTTCGCCGGGATGGCTGGTCTCGCACGAAGGGGACGAGCATGCTCGGTTACGCACGATCGTGGCGCCGGCCTTCAGCAACAGCAGGGTGAAGCTGCTTACGCAGCAGGTCGAGGCGATCACCGTGCAGTTGTTCGATACGCTGGCGGTTCAGCCCCAGCCCGCAGACTTGCGACGCCATCTCTCCTTTCCGCTTCCGGCCAAGGTAATCAGCGCGCTGATGGGCGTGCCCTTCGAGGAACACGCCTTTTTCGCAGGGCTCTCCGACGAGGTGATGACGCACCAGCATGAAAGCGGCCCGCGCAGCGCGTCCGGCCTGGCCTGGGAAGAGCTCCGCGCCTACATCCACGGCAAAATACGGGGCAAGCGACAGGATCCGGGCGATAACCTGCTGACGGATCTGCTAGCCGCGGTCGACCAGGGCAAAGCGACCGAGGAAGAGGCGATCGGCCTCGCGGCGGGCGTGCTGGTGGCGGGGCACGAGAGCACCGTCGCGCAGATCGAATTCGGCCTGCTGGCCATGTTTCGCCATCCGCAACAGCGCGAACGCCTGGTCCGCGATCCTTCCCTGGTTGACAAGGCGGTGGAAGAAATACTGCGCATGTATTCGCCTGGCGCGGGGTGGGACGGCATCATGCGCTATCCCCGGACCGACGTTACCATCGCGGGCGTGCATATACCCGCGGAGAGCAAAGTACTGGTCGGCCTGCCGGCGACCTCGTTTGATCCGTGCCATTTCAAAGACCCGGAAGTCTTCGACATCGGACGCGACGCAAATCCCCACCTGGCGTTCTCCTACGGGCAGCACAATTGCATCGGGGCGGCGCTGGCGAGGCTGGAACTGAAGGCCATATTCGGTTCGATCTTCCAGCGCTTTCCCGCGTTGCGCCTGGCCGTGGCGCCCGAAGAACTGAAGTTGCGCAAGGAGATCATCACCGGCGGGTTCGAGGAGATGCCGGTGCTCTGGTGCGGACGCCCCCCGGCATCGCAATCTTCTCATTTGGCGGCGCCTGGCGCGCACCGGTCAGATCAGCCACTCGACAGGTAATCAAGATGGACGTGCAAGACACCACGGCAGCATGCCACGACGCCTTCGCCGAGCTGGCGTCGCCAGCATGCATCCAAGACCCGTACCCGTTCATGCGGTGGTTGCGAGAGCACGATCCGGTGCACCGCGCGGCGTCGGGCCTCTTTCTGTTGAGCCGCCACGCCGACATCTACTGGGCGTTCAAGGCTACGGGCGATGCGTTTCGGGGGCCGGCGCCATCCGAACTGGCGCGCTATTTCCCGCGTGCGGCGAGCAGCCTGTCGCTCAATCTGCTGGCGTCTACGCTAGCCATGAAGGAACCACCGACGCATACGCGTCTGCGCCGGCTGATTTCGCGCGATTTCACCGTGGGCCAGATCGACAACCTGCGGCCGAGCATCGCGCGCATCGTCGCAGCTCGCCTGGATGGCATGGCGCCCGCACTGGAGCGAGGAGAGGCGGTGGACCTGCATCGGGAATTCGCACTGGCCTTGCCCATGCTTGTCTTCGCTGAATTGTTCGGCATGCCCCAAGACGACGTTTTCGAGCTCTCAGCGATCGTCAGCGCCATTCTAGAAGGCCTGAGCCCGCACGCCAGCGATCCACAGCTCGCCGCGGCGGACGTGGCCAGCGCCAGGGTGAAGGCCTATTTCGGCGACCTCATACTGCGCAAGCGCGCCGATCCCCGCCGCGACATCGTGTCGACACTGGTCGGCGCACACACCGACGACGCCGATACGCTCTCGGACGCGGAGTTGATCAGCATGCTGTGGGGCATGTTGCTGGGCGGCTTCGCCACCACTGCTGCGACTATCGACCATGCGGTGCTGGCGATGCTGGCCTACCCCGAGGAGCGGCACTGGCTGCAGGGAGACGCCGCAGGGGTGGAGGCATTTGTAGAAGAAGTACTGCGCTGCGAGGCGCCCGCCATGTTCAGCTCCATTCCGCGTATCGCCCAGCGCGACATCGAACTGCATGGCGTGGTGATCCCGAAGGACGCGGACGTGCGCGTGCTGATCGCGGCCGGCAATCGCGACCCGAACGCTTTCGCTGATCCCGACCGCTTCGATCCGGTGCGGTTCTACGGCACCAGGCCTGGCACGTCGAGCGACGGAAAGATTATGCTGAGCTTCGGCCACGGCATCCACTTCTGCCTAGGTGCTCAACTCGCCAGGGTGCAACTGGCCGAGAGCCTGCCGCAGATCCAGGCTCGCTTCCCCACGTTGGCCTTGGCCGAGCAGCCGACCCGGGAGCCCTCAGCGTTCCTTAGGACGTTCCGCGCGCTGCCGGTGCGGCTGCACGCGCAGGCGGCGGCTGAGGTTCGCGTCGTGGTCGACCAGGACCTGTGCGGAACCACTGGTCAGTGCGTGTTGACGCTGCCGGGCACCTTTCGTCAGCGCGAGCCGGACGGCGTGGCGGAAGTGTGCATGGCGACGGTCCCGCAGGCGCTGCACGCCGCCGTGCGCCTAGCAGCCAGCCAGTGCCCGGTCGCGGCCATTCGGGTGATCGAAAGCGAAGCCGGCGATGACCATTGCACCAACCCCGGCCCTACGCCCTCTCCGGCAGACGCTGAGCGACATGCAGCGAAAGACCTACGCAATCCAGGAGAACATGATGGAACGATTTAAAGGCAAGGTGGCCGTGGTGACCGGCGCCGGCGCCGGGATCGGCAAGGCATGCGCCCTCGCCATCGCGCGCGAGGGCGGCAGAGTGGTGGTGGCCGACATTGATGGCCCCGCTGCCATCGCCTGCACCGCACAGATCGCAGCCGAAGCGGGCCAAGCGCTGGCCGTGGCCATGGACATCGCAGATGCGCAGGCGGTGGCAGAGCTGTTCAAAACGGCGAAGCGGCGCTTCGGTGGGGTCGACGTGCTTGTGAACAATGCGAGCGCCATGCATTTGACTCCGCACGACCGCGCGATCCTCGACCTGGACGTGGCGGTCTGGGACCAGACCATGGCGACCAATTTGCGCGGCACGCTCCTTTGCTGCCGGCAGGCCATCCCACAAATGATCGGCCGTGGTGGTGGCGCGATCGTGAACATGTCATCGTGCCAAGGGCTCAGCGGCGACACCGCACTGACGTCATACGCCGCGTCGAAGGCCGCAATGAACATGCTGTCGGCCTCGCTTGCCACCCAATACGGACACGCGAAGATCCGCTGCAACGCGGTTGCGCCAGGTCTTGTCATGACCGAACGTCTCTTCGCCAAGCTGGACGAGTGCATGCAACGGCATCTACACCGGCACCAGCTCCTGCCGCACGTCGGCCGCCCCGAGGACGTAGCCGCGCTGGTCGCGTTCCTGCTCTCGGAGGAGGCTGCGTTCATCACCGGCCAGGTGGTGTGCATCGACGGCGGCATGTTGGCGCATGTTCCAACCTACGCAGACGGTGGCAACAGCGCGGCTCGGCCGGCCGGTGACGCCGCCGAAGCAGCCGCAGCGTCGCATTGGTGATGGACATGCTGCTCAACCCGCTGAACCGCTGGCGCCGGCTACGGGACGACATCCCGGTCATGCCTGGCGCTTTCCCCCTGGTCGGGCATCTTCCCGCCATCGTCTGCGATCTGCCGCGCCTGCTGCGGCGCGCGGAAAGGACCCTAGGCAGCCACTTCTGGCTGGACTTCGGCCCGGCCGGACACCTGATGACATGCCTGGATCCAGATGCGCTCGCATTGCTCCGGCACAAGGAAGTGTCCTCGGCACTGATCGAAGAGATGGCGCCCGACATCCTTGGCGGAACGTTGGTCACTTTGGACGGTAGCGCGCACCGGCAGGCGCGCGATGGGATAAAAGCGGCGTTTCTGCCGAGGGGTCTGACCGAGGCCGGCATTGGCGAGCTGTTCGAACCAATTATTAGGGCTCAGGTCAAGGCGTGGCGCGACCGCGGTGAAGTCGCTATCCTGCCAGACACCCGCAACCTGATGCTCAAACTCACCTTCAGTCTCATGGGCATCCCCGCCCAAGACCTGTCGGAGTGGCATCGCAAGTACCGGCAACTGCTACAATTGATGGTCGCGCCCCCGATCGACCTGCCGGGGATGCCCTTGCGACGCGGCCGCGCCGCCCGCGATTGGATCGACGCGCAGTCGCGCCAGTTCATCCGGGACGCGCGCGCGCGCGCCGCGCGCACCGGGTTGATCAACGACATGGTGAGCGCCTTCGATTGCAGCGATGGCGCGCTCTCCGATGACGTCCTGGTCGCCAATATCCGCTTGCTGCTGCTTGCCGGCCACGAGACCTCCGCCTCGACGATAGCCTGGATGGTGATCGAGCTGGCGCAGCATCCAGAGCTGTGGGACGCCCTGGTCGAAGAGGCGCAACGCGTGGGCGCGGTGCCGACCGGGCACGAGGACCTGGCGCAATGTCCGGTCGCAGAGGCGCTGTTTCGGGAGACGCTACGAATGCATCCGGCTTCCTCGCTCGTACCGCGTCGCGCGATGCAGGAATTACAACTCGGCCAGCGGCGCATTCCTTCGGGCACTCATTTGTGCATCCCACTACTGCATTTCTCGACCTCGCCGCTGCTGCACGAAGCGCCCGATCAGTTCCGTCTGGGGCGGTGGCTGCAACGCACGGAGCCGATCCGGCCGGTGGACATGCTGCAGTTCGGTGCCGGCCCACACGTCTGCATGGGCTATCACCTTGTATGGCTGGAGCTGGTGCAGTTCAGCATCGCCTTGGCATTGACCATGCAGGAGGCCGGGGTGCGGCCGCGATTGATGAGCGGCGTCGAAAAAGGCCGGCGCTATTACCCGACCGCACATCCGTCCATGACAGTCCGCATCGGATTCTCATGAGCTGGGATCCTCTGCCCCGTGTCAAGAGGCAGCGGCGACGACGATGGGCGGCATTGCTGCACTCGGCGCGCGCGCGCGGTGCGACGCCGGCAGCACCGCGGCGGCTCGCCGCTCGCCGCGGCATTCTCTGTCAGGTAGAAGGAGATGAACAACATGCAGAAGGGTTCCACGCTAAACGACGACCGAACTGGCGTTTCCCCGTTCGGCGGATCGGGCGCGCAGGCGTGCGGCGGATTGCCGGTGCGCGCGTCCATAGGCATTGGCGCGCTATGCGCCGTCGCGGAGGATGCCGCGCTTTACTCTGTACCGCGCACTGGATCGCTATCGCGCCTGTTTCGGCCTTGTATTGTAGGTGGTCGAGGATGACACGCCAGCGGATGACGCGACGCTGGGCAAGCCCCCGGCAAGCATGCGGCGGAGAAGAAAGCAACCGGCGTGCCGATCACGAAGCTGCATGCAGCGCCCCAGTCAGTGCCGGGCCTATGGCCAGAGGCCGAGGAAGCCATCACCTCGCTGCGCCCGCGTGCGGAGCGGTTGGCGCAGGCCGTGCAGCGGGCCAAAAGGGTATCTGTTCAAGCACGCGCCGTGCGCATTGGCGCCGGTCCGCACGGAGGCGCCGCCGTACCGCTGCGATCGGCCGGCGGCACCGCTAGATGCTACATTGTGTTCGATTCCACGGCGCAGATCGGAGCGGTTGCCCACCGCGGACCGCCGCCAGCATAGGTGCGCTTCGCCGCGCTTCTCGTCAACTGCCTGCAGAGGGAACATCCCGCATGAGTGCGCTGTCCGAACAGATCCTTTCTGAATTGCGCCACTTGCTGAACGAGACGCGCGATGGCGGCAGCGTGAGTCCGTCCGTTTACGACACGGCGCGCGTTTTGCAGTTCAGCGGCAACGTCACCGGTCGGCAGAACGGATACGCGTGGCTCATGGCGCAGCAACAGGCCGATGGCGGGTGGGGAAGTGCTGACTTCCCACTGTTCCGCCATGTACCCACGTGGGCGGCGTTGCTTGCATTGCGGCGTGCCGATCCTCTTCCCGGCGCTGCGGACGCAGTTCAGGCTGCAACGCGGTTCCTCGAGCGCCAGCCGGATCCCTACGCGGATGCGGTGCCGGAAGACGCGCCGGTAGGCGCGGAGCTGATCCTGCCGCAGATCTCCGGCGAGGCCACATCCTTGGTGGGCGACGTGGTGTTTCCGCGCTACCCGGCGCTGTTGCCGTTGCGGCAAGCGTGCCTGGTTAAGTTGGGGACGGTGGGACCGCTGCCGAGCGGCCATCCGTTGTTGCACTCCTGGGAAGCCTGGGGGACGTCGCCGACCACGGCATGCCTGGACGACGACGGCAGCATCGGCATCAGCCCGGCGGCAACCGCCGCGTGGCGTGCGCACGCCCTCACACAGGCGAGCGCGCCACAGGTCGAGCGTGCCGACAGGTATCTTCAGGCCGCATCGCGCGCGGCGCGCAGCGGCATCGAAGGTGTCGTTCCCAGCGTCTGGCCGATCAACGTGTTCGAGCCATGCTGGTCGCTGTACACTCTGCATCTGGCCGGGTTGTTTTCGCATCCCGCGCTCGCCGAGGCGGTGCGCGTGATCGTCGCGCAGCTCGATGCCTGTCTGGGCGTGCGCGGTCTGGGTCCGGCCTTGCACTTCGCGGCCGATGCGGACGACACTGCTGTTGCGTTGTGCATCCTGCACCTAGCAGGACGCAACCCGGCTGCCAACGCGTTGCGCCACTTCGAAATCGGCGGGCTGTTCGTTACCTTCCCCGGCGAGCGCAATGCCTCGGTGTCGACCAACATCCACGCCCTGCATGCGTTCAGACTGTTGGGAAAGCCCACCGCCGGTACCAGCGCTTACCTTGAGGCCAATCGCAACGCGGACGGTCTATGGGACAATGACAAATGGCATGTTTCGTGGCTGTATCCCACCGCGCATGCAATCGCTGCGCTCGCGCAAGGCGCGCCCCAGTGGCGCGACGAGCGCGCGCTGGCGGCGCTGTTGCAGGCGCAGCGCGACGACGGCGGCTGGGGCGCGGGTCGCGCGTCAACATTTGAGGAAACCGCCTATGCGCTGTTCGCGTTGCACGTGATGGATGGGCGCGAAGAGCCGACAGGGCGCGCCCGCATCGCGCTGGCGGTCGCGCGCGCGCTGGAGTGGATGCTCGCTCGCCATGAGGCGCATGAATTGCCGCAGACGCCGCTGTGGATCGGCAAGGAATTGTATTGCCCGACCCGGGTCGTGCGCGTGATCGAACTCGCCGGCTTGTGGCTGGCTCTTCGTTGGGGGCGGCGCATCCCGACCGAGGGAGCAGGAGGAATGGCGCAATGATCCCGACGGAAAGCGCGCTGCAGCAAGTACTGGAGTGGGGGCGTTCCCTGACCGGATTCGCCGACGAGCATGCCGTAGAAGCAGTTAGGGGCGGACAGTACATCCTGCAGTGTATCCAACCGAGCTTGCACGATATCAGCGCCCGCACCGGCCGAGATCCGCAGGACGAAAAGCTGATCGTGGCGTTTTATCGCGAGTTGGCGCTACTGTTTTGGCTCGACGATTGCAACGACCTTGGCCTGATCGCGCCGGAGCAGCTGGCCGCGGTGGAGCAGGCGCTGGGGCAGGGCGTGCCATGCGCGGTCCCCGGTTTCGAGGGCTGCGCTGTGCTGCGCGCTTCCCTGGCCGCGCTCGCCTACGATAGGCGCGACTATACTGAGCTTCTAAACGATACCCGGTGCTACTGCGCGGCGCTGCGCGCCGGACCCGCGCAGGCGGCGGGGGCTGAACGCTGGTCGTACGCCGAATACTTGCACAATTCCATCGATTCGATCGCCTACGCGAACGTGTTCTGTTGCCTGTCGTTGCTATGGGGGCTGGACATGGCGACCCTGCGCGCGCGTCCGGCGTTTCGCCAGGTGCTGCGGCTCATCTCCACGATAGGGCGCCTGCAGAACGATCTGCATGGATGCGCCAAGGATAGGGCGGCGGGAGAAGCCGACAACGCTGCCATCCTGCTCCTGCAGCGTTATCCGGCTATGCCTGTGGAGGATTTCCTCAACGACGAGCTGGTCGGCCATGCGCGCATGCTGCACCGAGTGATGGTGAAAGAACGCTTTCCTGCACCATGGGGACCGTTAATCGAGGCCATGGCGGTCATTCGCGCGAAGTACTACCAGACCTCGATCAGCCGCTACGGCAACGATGCGGCGGGGGGAGGCCAGCGTGCGCCGGCGTGAACGCGCGGGAGGCGGCGGCGTGCGCGCGGCGCCCTCGGTCCGATCCGACGCAACGCCAACGCCCAATACGGCGGATCGAGCGAGCGGGTGCGACGACGCCCTGACCCGGCGCAAGGACGACCATCTGGACCTCGTGCTGGATCGGCGAACGGCGCCAGCCACGGTCGCTGCCGGCTGGGAGCAAATCCGGTTCGAACACTGCGCACTGCCCGAGCTGGACCTGACGCAGATCGAACTGCGCACATCGCTGTTAGGCAAGCCCATACGTGCGCCGCTGCTGATCAGTTCCATGACCGGCGGAATGCCACGCGCAAAGGCCATCAATCGGCACCTGAGCGAGGCGGCGCAAGCCTTGGGGATCGCCATGTGCGTCGGTTCGCAGCGCGTGAGCCTCCAATCGCGCAATTCCCAGGGGCTGACGCGCGCCCTACGCCGCCTGGCGCCTGACATTCCCTTGCTGGCCAATATCGGCGCTGCGCAACTGCGCGAGGCCGACGGCCTTGATCTGGCGCGCCGGGCTGTCGATGCGCTGGAGGCTGATGGGCTGATCGTCCATCTCAATCCGCTGCAGGAAGTGCTACAGCCGGATGGCGACCGCGACTGGCACGGCGTACTGGCGCAGGTGGCTCGCGCCGCGCGTAGCGTGGGCGTGCCGATCGTGGCCAAAGAAGTCGGGTGGGGCCTGTCCGCCTCGGTGGCCTGCGCGCTCGTCGAGGCGGGTGTTGAGGTGATTGATGTCGCCGGAGCCGGCGGCACCAGTTGGGCCGCGGTGGAGGGCGAGCGCGCCCGCGATGCCGCCGGCCGTGCAGTGGCGATGGCGTTTGCCGATTGGGGGATCCCGACACCGGCCAGCTTGCAGGCGGTCCGTCGGGCACTGCCAACGGTGAAGCTTATCGCGTCCGGCGGGATCCGCGACGGCGTCGACGTGGCCAAGGCCATTCGCCTGGGTGCGGACATTGCCGGGCAGGCAGCCGGCGTGCTGCCGGCGGCTACGGTATCGACCGAAGCGGTCGTTGCGCATTTCGAGGTCGTCATCCGCCAGTTGGCCGTCGCCTGCTTTTGCACCGGCTCACCTGATCTGGCGACGTTGCGCCAGGCGCGCTTGTTGCCCTCCGCGCACTTGTTGCCCTCCGCGCATCCGCCAGTCGGATGATGCCGGCGTCGCCCGCTCTGTCGGCCGGCCCTCCAAGCTGGTTGCAAAAACCGTTAACGCTAAAGCTAGACCTCTAATCCACCTTGGCCCAGCGGTTCGATGCAGGGAACGAAATGTTCATGAAGCAGCTGTTGACGATGAAGCGGTAATGATGCCGCCGGCTAGGTTATGCGTACCGTAACTCGGGCTTACAAAGGCGCGCAATCCAGCGCCGTTTGTTGAATCAGACCGGCTTTTCCCGGTCCAGCCACGCCTTTGCAAAGTGCATGATTAAGCCAGTCAACGAAGGACCGTTTTTGAGGGCTGGCAGGAATGGTGTCACCTATCTGTTCGAGATACGCATAAAATCTGGCGGCTGCGCTGTCCAATCCTTGGCCGCGAACGATACTGGGTCGATTCAGCTGCGTGTCCACGGCAGGCAATTTGCCAAGCACTTCTGCGCGGCCGACTGTATCTGCGATGTCGTCGGCGATCTGATACGCGTGCCCGAGCAATTCCCCCACCTTAGACCATGGGGCCGGATCTGCACCACTTGCCAGGGCACCGCAAGTGGCCGCCGCGACAAAGAGGGAGCCGGTCTTGTAATGGTGATAGCGGTCGATTGGGACGTGCGTCATTGCCTCCATCGACTGTCCGGCGATCAGTCCGTGACTGGGGCCGACCGCCTCCGCAACCACCTCGATCATGCGCGCGCCCAACTCAGGTGTTAGCGCAGCCTGCAAGCTGAGGTATTTGAAAGCCATCACAATCAAGGCATCGCCGGTCAAAACGGCGATAGGCTCTCCGAAAAGCCGGTGCACCGTTGGTCTGCCGCGGCGTAGCGCCGCGTTATCGAAGCAAGGCAAGTCGTCATGCACCAACGAGGCACAGTGCAGCAATTCAATTGCTGCCGCGGCTCTTGTCGCCAGCTCAGGATCTTTTTCGCCGCACACATAGGAGACTTTCAAGCAGAGCTTGGGGCGCATCCGGGAGCCCCCTGGAAACACTGCCGCGTCCAGCGCTCCACGCAGGTGAGCCGGCGCAGCCGGACTTAGAGCAGTATCCATGGCAGCTCGCAGCGCTTGCTCGATGAGCTTGTCGCTATCGCCAACCACGTCGGCTTGGTGATTCGAAATCATATCGCATCTCCACTTTTGAGACGAAAACGAAAACGGGCCTAGTCCAACCGGTGCCAAACAAAAGGCCGATTTCGCTGTGTCTCTTCAGGTTCTAAGGCACCGTTAAGTTTAGCGGATTGCGGCGGCCAACATGCGGCACCGGCGTGACCAATGAAACCGTGTGCCAGTGGGAGCCTTAACTCGGCAAGGCGATCTCCCACTGGAATCCCTTGAAGCAGTCTCATTCGTGGCGACCTGACATCTGAACGTCGGTTACTTCGATCGCGCGCGAAGAACATTGGCTCCGGCGGCGCTGTCGGCCAGAATGGCATCGCTCTCAACGTCTTGGTCCAAAGCTGAAGAGGCTCCCGCGCTGAGCAGTGGCTGGTGACAAAGCTCTTTGGATCGGCTGCACGCCGCCGCGCGTGATGATCGCTGACGAGCTCCGTTCGTACGGTACGACATGGGCGAAGATGGGCCTTACATCTAAAGGTGTTGGTCATCGTCGATAGTAGCCACTGGAGCTTGGACCGGAACCATTGCTGGCAGAGATCTGGGCTCCTACAAGCAATTGGTGTGCCACCAGATCATTGTTAGTGAATGTTTCAATGGCGACAGAAGGCGTCTTCCGGTGCTCACCGTGTGTCGGGAGTCGCGGATTGTGCCACTCCGCCTAGTATTTGAACAGCGTCAACCTTGCGAGCGATCCGTCCGAAGGCCAACCCAGCATTGGAGTGATTTGGGTTGAGGTCACAATGCACGTCGGCGCTTGCATCATGCCAGCCTGTCAATGTGCGCGATCGCACACGACTGTCAGCTTTGCGTCAATTACGATCGAACCGATGCTTTTGACGTTTCACGAGGTTACGCTGCCGATAGACCCAGCGTGAGAAGACGACTGAGCCTTCCAGTTGTTCTTCGGCGCGATGTTGCCGAAGCCTTACACTCGACCGGCTTGGCGAGGATTTCAGCGCTGCCGTAGCCCTTGTCGGCCGGCAGGAAACCGCTTCGAAAAGTCGGTCCCCTACCGCCTTTTGCTAGCGGACTAAAAGGGCGGAGCAGGTGGATCTATACAGCGCTTTCTTTCAAAGCCCTGGTTGCGCCTTGTGTTCGTCAGCGATCAGGAGCGCCTTCGGCTCCACATGCTTGGCGACGGCCGCCCATGCATCCTTGCCGTTCTCGTCCAGGATCACCCGCGTCACCGTTCTGTTCGGTGCATGGCGGTTGGCCTCCCTCAGCGCCAGAACTCACATACGCTTGCCGTTCTGATTTTCCTTCTTGCGCCCGTCCTTGCGCTCTTCCTTCTTGTCACCTTGCGGAGGACGCCGCCCACATACTTGCCGTCGATCTGCACCGTACCGTGCAGCTTGATCGCATCACGGCGAAGGTCGGCTGCCTCCCGGAGCTTCTGCAGCAGGAAGTAGGCGGTCTTGTACGTACCCATCCGGCGAAGGCCGTCTGTCCTGACTTGCTGATTGGCTTTAAGTCCATGCCTTATGTCATGCGCTACAATCATTTCCCCCATTGAGGTCTTGTCCGTCGACGATCTTGGTCGCCGACGGGATTGGTCGGACGAAGAGAAGGTTCGGATCGTCGAGGAAAGTCTACAAGGCTTTCGGAAAGGCTCGGTGACGGCGCGGCGATATGGATTGTCACGGTCATTGTTGACCCGTTGGCGTCGGGAATACCGTAGTGGTCTTCTGAGCAGTTCCGCTACAACGGGCTTCGTGCCACTTACGATTTCGCCACCGGCGGCGGCATCTTGCGAGGTAGCCTCACGGCCGCGATTTGAAGACGACATGACGATCGAGATCGGCCTGCCGAATGGCCGACGGCTGACGATCCCAGCCTCGCTTGATCCGACCATTCTTGCCCGCCTGTTGCCCGTCGTGGATGGGTCATGATCGCGTTTCCCGCGGGGGTAAAGGTGTGGATCGCGGGCGGGGTGACGGACATGCGTTGCGGCATGAACAGCCTGGCGCTGAAGGTTCAGCAAGGTCTTGGCCGCGATCCTCATGGCGGCGAAGTCTTCTGCTTCCGGGGTCGCAAGGGTGACCTGATCAAGGTCCTCTGGCATGACGGCGTCGGCATGTCGCTTTACCTGAAGCGGCTGGAAGCTGGAAAGTTCATCTGGCCGGTCAGCCAGAATGGCTCCGCCGTGCCTGTATCGTCGGCGCAGCTCGGCTATCTCCTGGAAGGGATCGACTGGCGCAACCCGCGCTGGACGCAGCGGCCTTCGAAGGCAGGCTGACCGCCTGCATTCCTCTGTTTTTGTTGGGCTTTCGGCATGCGGCATGGTAGCTTTCGGCCATGGATGATGCTGCTTCGGAGATAGCCAGACTGCGCGCCGCGCTTGCGGCATCGGAAGCGCGTGCCGCCTCTGCCGAGGCCGACCTCGCACAGGTGCGCGCGGTCGTGACGACGTCTGAGGCGATGATCCGGCATCTCAAGCTCGAGATCGCCAAGATACGTCGCGAGCAGTACGGCCAGAGCTCGGAGCGCCGCGCCCGGCTGATCGAGCAAATGGAATTGCAGCTCGAAGAACTTGAAGCCGACGCCACCGAAGACGAGATCGCTGCGGAACGCGTGGCGACGAGAATCACAAATGTCTCCGCTTTCGAACGCCGCCGGCCGGCCCGCAAGCCGTTTCCCGAGCACCTGCCGCGCGAGCGCCTGGTCATCGATGCCCCGTCGACCTGCACCTGCTGCGGCTCGCACCGCATCGTGAAGATGGGCGAAGACATCACCGAGACGCTGGAGATCATTCCGCGCCAGTGGAAGGTGATCCAGACGGTGCGCGAGAAGTTCACCTGCCGGGACTGCGAGAAGATCAGCCAGCCACCGGCCCCTTTCCATGCGACACGCGGGGATGGGCAGGACCGCACCTGCTGGCGACGATCCTGTTCGAGAAGTTCGGCCAACATCAGCCATTGAACCGCCAGGCTGAGCGCTACGCCAGGGAAGGCGTCGCTCTCAGTCTCTCCACACTGGCCGATCAGGTCGGAGCCTGCACGACGGCCCTGCAGCCGATCCATGACCTGATCCGTGCCCATGTTCTGGCCGCCGAGCGGCTGCATGGTGACGACACCACCGTGCCGCTTCTGGCCAGGGGAGCAACAAAGCAGGCGAGGCTCTGGACTTACGTCCGCGATGACCGCCCTTTCGCGGGCGGCGCGCCTCCCGCCGCACTCTTCCACTTCTCTCCCGATCGCGAGAAGACCCACCCCAACACGCATCTCGCCGGATGGCACGGCACCCTGCAAGCCGATGCCTATGGCGGCTACAACGACCTCTATCGTGCCGACCGCCGCCCCGCGCTGGTGATCAGCGCACTTTGCTGGAGCCACGCGCGGCGCAAATTCTTCGAACTCGCTGACATCGCCGGCAACGTGCGCAAGGGCAAACCTGCCCACGAGATATCGCCCGTCGCGCTTGAGGCCGTTGCCCGCATCGACGCGCTCTTCGACATCGAGCGCGGCATAAACGGAATGCCTGCCGAGGATAGGCTCGCAGCGAGGCTGCAACATGCTCGCCCGCTCGTCGAAGAACTGCACGATTGGCTCATGGCCCAGCGCGGGCAAATGTCGAAGCACAACCCCGTCGCCGAGGCGATCAACTACATGTTCGAGAAGGAGGGTCGCTGGGAAGCCTTCGCCCGGTTCCTCGACGACGGCAGACTGTGTCTGACGAACAATGCCGCCGAACGAGCCCTGCGCGGCGTTGCCGTACCTGAGTCATTGTGCACTCCCTCTTTAAGTATCTGTAAACATTGGAAGCGTCTCGGTGTCAGCAATGCGACACGGGCGGCCCTTTCGGGCTATCGCGGCTTGGACGGTTGCCGAAGTCAGATTGCTGGCCCGGATTTGATACGGCGCGCCGGGAACCACCTGCTCGGCAGACAACACGTTCGTCTTGATCAGGTGGCGTATTCGGTGGTTGGTCACGCCCAAAACCGCCGCCGCCTCTGTCATGGTCAGCCATTCGCCCTCTTTATCGGCTGATTTGTACGCGTGAATGGCCCGGACCCGCCTTACTGAAGCGACCCGGTGTGCAGTCCAGGTTTTTCCTTGCCCCGTGGGCATTCCCATTCGATTGAGCGACGCGGCGATATGTTCATCGGACCAGCGTCCTGCCATGCTCCGCATCACTGCCAAAGCATCTTCCGTTGTGGCGCACCCGTGTTCAACCGTCTGGGGCTTGCGAACCTTGAGCTCCGAATGCTGACCGCCTTTCCAATGGATGGTCAGCACCACGTCGCGCACCTCATCATCGACATCGACAACAATGTCGGCGATCAATGTACGTAGCAGTTGCTGGCGCACGCGCATGGTGACATCCGGCGACTCCCAGGCCGCCTGCAGATTGTCGGCGAGGTTTGCGAAAGTGCCTGGGTCAACTTCGATGGTTGAAGGACTTTCGGTAGGCCTGCGCACTTCCAGATCACGGACGCGGCGTAGCGCCGTTTCCCAATTCTTCTCAAGCTGTGCAGCTATCAGGCGGTTGTCGGGATCGCATGCCGCATAGCGGCGCTCGGCGAGGCTAGCCTCGTAGCGGGCCTGTTGTAGCTCCAGATCGTGAATGTGGCGCTGGTCTTCCTGTCGCTCCCGGTGCATCCGCTCTGCTTTAAAAGTCGCCTCGATCGCTAATGGTTCTACCGCGCGCAACAACTCGCGCGCAACCGCCGCATCGACCTTCGAGCCGCCGAACGTCATGCAACGGGGCAAGCCCATCATCAGGTTCTGTTTATAGCAGCGATAGACAGGATTTTGTGGATTTCCCGTATAGGCAACACTCAGTCGCCGTCCAGACCGTCCGCAGGTCAGGAGACCTGATAATAATGCTTTGCCGCCGCGGCCCGATTTAGTCCCACCCGATCGGCCATAATTATTGAGGGCCAGTTGCTGTTGGTTACGCTCGTATTCGCCCCAACTAATGTAACCTTCGTGATGGTCCCGGATCATCACCTCCCAGGTACCGACGGGCTTGCCGTGCCCGTAACTGCGCCGAGCCCATCCATCGACGATGGCAGTCCGCTTCTCGCTCTTCCCATAGACGTAAACGCCGGCGTAGAAGGGGTTTTTGAGGATGCCGATCACATTGCGATAACGTACTGGCATCCATACGAAGTTGGTCATGCGCCCTTCATCCGACGGCCGAGGGAAGTGAATGTGATCTTTCGTCATCGACAGCAGCACCTGACGCGCGCTTCCAAGGTCGTGGAAGCGGGCGAAGATGGATCGAATTACCTCTTGCAGACGCAGATCAGGATCGAGCCCAAGCCCGGCCTCCCGATGCCAAATGTAGCCGAACGGAACAGAAAGTCGCAGTTCGCCACGGCGCGCCTTCGACCTGGCGGCATCGAGCATCCGGGCTCTCAGCACGCCCAGTTCGAACTCGCTGATACTGCCCTTCATTCCCAGCAGCAGCCGATCGTTGGGTCGACATGGATTGTAGACGCCGTCATGGTCAATGACGCGGGCTTCGACCAGGCCGCACAGTTCGAGCAGGTGATGCCAGTCCCGACCGTTGCGCGCAAGCCGTGAAGCATCGAAGCAGAAAACGGCACCAACTTTGCCGGCGCACAGTAGGGCGACGAGACGATCGAAGCCCGGACGGGCGACGGTTCCGCTGGCAGAGCGCCCGAGGTCGTCGTCGATCACCTCGACGTGGCTGAAGCCGTGGTGTCGCGCAATGTCAACAAGATCATACTGCCGTCGCTGGCTTTCCAGATTGGTTATAACCTGCGACTGAGTGGATTGCCGCACATAAACGACGGCCTTGCGCGCGAGCAGCGCTGTCGGAATCAAATCAGTGATGGTCATCGTTGAGCTCCTCGAATATCAGGTCGAGCTGCCGGCCCGACGCCGGCACCAGCGTATTGCGAGATCTCATCATGGTCCTCCTGAGTGATTCTACGTCCACTTCGGAAGGGTGCCGCTTTGCTGCCGCCAGAGACCAGCCTGTTCAATTCGATTAGCGTCGCAAGATCGACGCGTGGCGTTCCCATGGTCATGCCGCGGCAGACCACGGGATCGATCATCCACCCTGAGATCGCGATGACGACACCTGTCGGCCCCAGAACCTTCAAAAACCGGCCTGTCGCTCGTTCTTCGACGCGACGAATGGAAACCTTCTGGCCAAAATATGGATGCCAGCAATAGTGAACCTCGACTTCATCGCCGACATGGGCAGAATGAACAGGGCATTGCTCTCGGAAGAAAGGCATGGCTATTCGCCGGTTCCCAGCGCGGAGGCGAGCGTGCTGCCTTCATGTATTCCCTAATCGTCACGGCAAAGACGAACGATATCGATCCGCAGGCCTGGTTGGCGGACGTGCTCGCCCGCATGCCTGGCATTCCCGTATCACGGCTGCCGGAACTGCTGCCGTGGAACTGGCCCGCCGGAAGCGCCCGGCAGATGGCGGCCTGATGGCGCGCCCGACGCATGTCTACACGATCAACTACGTCGCCACGCTGATTGGCGAGAACCTCGAACTCATCCAGGAGGTCGCCAGCAACTCCGACAACATCGACTATGGTGAGATGATCCATGCCCATGACGGCAGCGAAGAGGGCATCACGACCTTCACCGACCGGGGCATCGAAAGCTTGAAGGAGTTCCTCGCCGATATCCGCACCTGGGAAGGAGGTGTTCGGCAGTTCCTTGTCGACGAGCAATGCGATCGCGACAAGATTCGAACGCATCATGGCAGACGAGCCGAAATCATAAGTGCCGCGGCCTTCGCCGGATGGATACTCTTGTACTGGACGTTGACCTTGCGGCTCAGATGGAGCGCCGCCATGCCCTTGGCGGCCGTGATTCCTCCCAGATTGCCATGATGATCTTCTTGAATGAAAGCTTGCGGTCGGCGAAAACCGAAAATTCGGCGCGGCATTCCGGCTCCGAGCATCAGAACGACGACGCCGTACGGCGCCAGGCAGCCACAGCGAGGGCAATATGGCTTCCCGACGTTCTTGGGCCAACGGAAGTCGACGAACAGGCCGTAGGTGTCGTCCTCGGCTGCCCGAAGCCTCTCTCGGGTCAGGCCAGGCGCACTGGTCGTATTTCGAACCTCCGGTCTCCTGCGGAGAAAGCGTCGTAGGAATTCGGTCTCAGGATGGAATTCGCTCCTGCAGCATGTTCAGGCTTCCGGTCCATACGCGAGACATAAGCAGACAACTCCGTCGTAAGGACGGAAGCGAAAGGTCAGTGCTCTATTCGTATCGATTTGAACATGAAAGGACCCTTACCAGGAGAACGAAACCACGTTCAGGGGTTAGCACTTTCGTAAGGTTGTCAAACCCGTGCCCTTATATCGGGAGAAAATTCAATGTCTCAGAGCCAGACTACCCAGCGCAATCTATAATCCAGTTCAGTGAATGGGTCCAGATCGTGAGAGCTGTCTTCGGGTGACCGCGCCTCATGACGACTATTAACGACTCGTTCCCAACAATCGAACATCCGCAAGGTAGATTCACGTTCGAGCATCTTGTGCCTACCTCTGTATGCCTTACTGGGCAGGTAACATTGCCGTTTCAGGCCCTGTCCTGACCTCTGGCCTTAATGATCTTGTTGTTTATTACCTTTTCCCGAGCAGATCAGACGAACACAACGTAGAACTGGTGGTAAAAAGCGCTGATCAGAAAGAAATTAATTTCAGCCGCATCAAGCGAAGGTGTAACGTCTGCCAACTCGTAAAAAAGGCTCATTTCCAGCAAATAAGGGTGCCCTAGAAACAAAAAAGGCCCCCTAAAGGAGCCTTCCCATGGCGTTTCCGCCGAACGCGTGTGCCCTACCGTGGTGTACCGACCTCTAAGGGTGCACCTGCAACAGCGACCTTTCGGAAGCCTCGTTGTCTGCTGCTCACAAAGATATAACCCTCACGGTCGACTATTTCAAGCCCTTTGTGTGGATGCGATAAGGTGGCGGCTTCGTTTAGCAAAGTTCACGTTTGTGGCACTTGCTCCATGATGCCGGAATTTTCAGAGAGCATCGAACCTACACGCTAGCGGGAGCGGTAACCGATATGGGTTCTTGGCTGAGTGATTTCCAGCACGGCGGAGCTTTCCCAGCTAGCCAAATGGGATATCGTGGGACGGGGAAATGGATCGGTTTTCGAGGATTATGTCTTATCGTCCTCAACGAAGACCGCTTAGAAGATGTTGAGCATTGAATGTGAATTTTCGCTCAAATTCGACGCAACCTAGATGTTTCAGTCGCGGGTGCGGCCATAGCCGACTCATCTTTCATGGAACTGGGCCACCGGTCTAGCGAGACTGTTTTGAATGCATTCATGAAGCAATTTGGCTAAACTCTCAAATATTTGCTATAACGCAAAAAATGCCCAAAATGGGTATTTAAAACGGTTGTAGTGTGGCGATGACAAGTGGTTCAAATCGGTTCAGGTTGGCTCAAGCCTACAACGAGTGGCAGGAAAACAGGGACGTGCGGTGACGGAAGATCTAGCAAGCTACAGAAGTTCGAGAGGCCTCGTCAGCACCGCCGATCCGGAGGTTGACAAGGCGATCTATCGAAAGCCAGGTTTCGGCGGCGAAATTACATCGTTGGGTCACATGGAGGAATTGATCAGCGCGTTCCTGAAAAAGACACGCGAAGCGCAGGGCCTGTCTCGCGCAGACGTTGCTCCAATGCTTGGTCTGTCCATCCCTGTATACGGACGCTACGAGCGGGCATTTTCCAAAATGACTGTTACTCGGATGATCCATCTGTGTGAGATTCTTGGCTTCATGCCTATCGATATGATCTTTGAAGCTGCGCCACATCTTTGGGGCCGCACATCGGAGGAGGCCGAGGATTGTCTCACACTGGCGAGGATTCTTAGGAGACTTCCGAACGGCACGACGCGCGATCTTATTCGGCTCCTGCAGCGAATGATCCCCGATGACGACGAGAGCGACAGAGGTATCAGTGATGTAGCGGAGCCCGTGAAGTGAGCTGGGTTTGTCTATGACGCCCCGACCAGTAGTTAGCAGTATTGGTGATAGCTGTCGCAGCCGACGCGCTGTCGTCGGTGTGCAGACACCCGCAATCTCACAACTTAGTTTTTCACTCGAATTTCCGTCTGATCAACAATACGCGCCGATTGCGCAATTTTTCGATGTTTGGTTGGCGTTGATCTCGCTCGATGCTCGAGCGATTCGTCGGCGAGCGACGCCAAGTCTATTTGCATGCGCTTTGCTTCGACAGTAGGGTCTGTGTTAAACTCCCTCGTTGGGTTTTCCCGCTCAATGCCATGTGGGTATTCGAGCTGCCGGCGCGCATGCTTTGATTTCGATTGCTGAATCTAAGCCCGTCCTCTCCGCGCCTCCGTTCCATCGCGCCGATCCTTTTTGCCATTCGGCTCGGAAACAGTCTTTTGACATCACGATCAGGTTCCGCGAAAACGGGGTCGAGTCGCTGAGACTGGAAACGCTGTTCATGGCTGTCGCCGTTCAGAGGTAAGGGCATCGCCTAGGTGTTTAGTCCCGGCATTTGATGGATGGGGTCGATGATGAATCGATCCGGCTCCAAAGTCCATCGTCTACAGATGAACTCGTAAGGCGTAAGGCCCTTTAACGTCTTGAGCCGGCGCCCGAAATTGTAGGCGTCGATAAAGTCGGCCAGATGTTTTTTCAATTGAGCGTGATCGTCGTAGTGGAAGCGCTTGACGGTGGCTTCCTTGATCGTTCGGTTCATCCGCTCGACCTGTCCGTTGGTCCAGGGGTGCTTCACCTTGGTCAGACGATGCTCAATATCGTTCTCGTCGCAGACCCGGTCGAAGATGTGATGGAAGGCGTATAGGTCACAGGCCCGATTGGTGAACTGAATGCCATTATCGGTCAGGATGGTATGGATGGTGTAGGGCACGGCCGCGATCAGATTGCGCAGGAACTGGGCGGCATTCATCTTGCCGGCTTTGGTATAGAGTTCTGCGAACGCGAACTTGGATGTTCGGTCAATTGCGACAAAGAGATAGAGCTTGCCCTCAGCCGTCTGCACCTCGTCAATATCGATGTGGAAGTAAGCGATCGGATAGCTTTTGAACTTCTTCTTCGGCTCCTTGTCGCCTCTGACCTCCGGCAGACGTGAAATGCCGTGGCGCTGCAAACACCTGTGCAACGACGAACGCGTCAGATGTGAAATGGTCGGCTGAAGAGCGTAGAGGCAATCATCGAGCGGCAGCAACGTGTGCCGGCGGAAGGCGACGATAGCGGCCTCTTCTTCGAGGGAAAGGGTCGTCGAGTGCGGGTCCTTTGGGCCTGTAGGAAGGTCGACCAACGATGTCCGCTTCTTCCATTTCGCCACGGTTTTCTGGTTGATCCCGTATCGCTTCGAAAGCGTTTTCAGGCTCTCTTCACTATTGCTCGACGGATTGCCTCTGTCGTCGTGGCGCTCCCGTGTAGAACCTGGCCCATAGTGCTTCCCTCCATGCCAAGGAAAATATTGCACCATCAAATGCCGGAACCAAACACCAGAGCAGCCAGCGCGCGGAGCCGTGATTGGTCTGCCGTGAACCGAGAGCTCCACGTGCAGGACAAAAGGCCACCATGCCCGCACACGACGTCCCGGGAGCTAGACGAGGAAATGAAGCGACCGTTATCACCAAAATCACTGAGGGTCATAGCCAATTTGGCGCAAGTGGATAATCCTTGCGTGAAGCGATTTCGGTATGATCTATGTCTATGTACTTGCGATCACTTATATATTTTGGTGAACGATAGCTATCGGGTGAGGTCCGCGTGGCCCAAAATGCGCCAAATTAGATCGAAACGAAACATTGGTGGTTCCAAGCACATCACTTTCTGTATAAAGAGCTTTGGCGCATTTACCTCAGTCGGAGCAATGTCAGGACCACCATTGAAGCAATGGATTAATGAACTCGGTTTGCAACAAGTCGATGATCCAGGCATAGACAAGCCGGTCTATCGAAAACCTTTTGACGGACGGATTGCACTTAGCGCCGAACTCGAAAACTTGATCAGCATCAGCCTTCGCGAAGCCCGCGATAAGCGAAAACTCCCGCGCTCGAAACTGGCGCCCTTGCTTGGCATCACTAAGCAGGTCTACGGCCGGTACGAAAATGGAGTATCCCGCTTGACCGTGAGCCGACTGATTCATCTGTGTGAGGTTTTGGATGCCACTCCGGAAGAGATTATCGCCCCGGCGGCACCTTATCTTTGGGGCGAAACTGAAACCAAAGCGGTTCTGCTGCTGGCTACTATCGTGAAGTTGCGGACTTTCGATGAAGAGATCTTGCAAGATATTTTCAGCTTACTAAGCCGCATAGACGAGACCGGTAGCGATAGCGGCGATCGTGCCATGAAAGTCGCGTCTACCAGCGCCACTGCAGACGATCGCGAATAGGACGTAGATCGCTAGCTTCAATAAACAGAACGTGCGTCCCTGATGAAGTTCCATCAGAAACCGCGAAGGACTAGCTGGCGACCGTTCATCGCCACTCCGGGACATAGGTGGGTAAACCGGGGAGGGCGCAGTTGGGTCAACTGGTCCAACGCATCCCTGCTTTCGGCCGCTGGAGGGGACGCGCGGTCGTCTTTACGCCGCGAGTGCCAGGGAGGTCACGTCAAAGTCTAAGAAACCCGTATATTCGACATACAAAGCATCGATAATTCCATTCATACAATCCATTTTACCAATCTCCCGTGATGATGCACTAGGAATGATCTCAGACGCGAGTGACGGCGAAACATTTGACGATCCGGACTGGCTATAGCGCGAACCCGAGCAACGGCGCCGACATGCATCGGGGCGGCCACTGCTTCGATCGCACAGTGCGGGCTTCAAAAACAGCAGCAGGAAATACCAAAGGAGGTCTTTGCATGCGTTCTGAGGTGCGGTGGAAGCTGTGCTGGGAAAACGAGCTGGAACTCATCGACCACGTCGATCCTCCCGAGCTCTTTCGCAAAGCCCAAGGGCCGACCGGGGTCTTCAATTTCAGTGGCAGCCAAAGCTGGGCAAGGCGCGCCGACAACCTGCATTGGCAGGCGACCGACGCTGACAAGGGCGCGCGCGGCGATGAAGAGTCAGCAGCCAGCCGTCCTTTTGTTCACTGGACTTTCCGGCTCCGGCAAGTCGACAATCGCCAATGCGCTCGACCGGCTGCTGCATGCCCACGGGAAGCACACCTACATCCTCGACGGCGACAACGTGCGCCACGGGCTCAATCGCGACCTGGCTTCAATCAACCCGATCGCGTCGAGAACATCCGCCGCGTTGCCGAGGTCGCCGAGCTGATGGAGGAGGGGAGCTTATTGAAATCCTCGTCGACACGCCGCTTGAGGAATGCGCGCGACGCGATCCGAAGGGGCTTTATCGGAAGGCGCTCGCCGGCAAGATCGCCAATTTCACCGGCGTTTCCTCGCCGTACGAAATCCCTGAGGGCGCTGAATTACATCTCGAAACGGTTGGCCACGACCCTGCGGCGTTGGCGTTTGAGATCGAACAGTTCCTCGAAAGGCGAATGGAGCAAGTGACGCATGAGTGTGAGAGTGGGGAGGCTTGACCATTGGCGGCTTGAAGCGGCCGCGGCGGTCCTTGGCCTATTAACTACGCGGCGACCGTAGCAGCCCGCAGGCGGCCCGCGCCAACGTCCGATGTGGCTTCAACAGGAGACGGCCGATCACGCGCTCACGACTCGGCTTACTGAAACGGAGAAAAGATATGGCTGATGCAAAGCTGCAAGCCGTGCTTTCGGCTCTTTCGCCGATGGCGAGACAGCTAAATGCGCTACCCTCCAATCAACCGGGGCGAGATGCGAACTGCGTTAAACTAAACACGAATGAGAATCCGTTTCCGTTGCCGATGATGGTGTTGCAAAGTGCGCTGGCGGCCCTCGAACGGCATTATCTGTATCCCGAAGATGACAATCTGAGCTTGCGCGACGCAGCCGCCAGCGCGTATGGCCTCTCCCAGGATCAGGTGGTCGCCGGGAACGGCTCGTCGGAGCTGCTTGGGCTCATCTACAGAGCATTCCTCGACCCGGGAGATAGCGTTGCGATGATATCGCCAGGTTTTTCCTTTAACCGCAAACTGGCCAAGTTGCAGGGTGCCAGATTTCTCGAAATCGAATGGGGCGAGTCTTATTCTCTGCCAATCGAGCAGCTGCTTCTTGGTCCAGCAAAAGATGCAAAATTCATACTGCTGGCCAATCCGAACAATCCAACGGGAACATTCGTTCCGGTGGCTGAAATCGACCGCCTCGTCGCGCAATCGGACCAGTTGATAGTGGTGGATGAAGCGTATGTCGACTTTGCACCCGATGATGCCCTGCGCCTAGTCGATCGTCATCCAAACCTTCTAGTATTGAGAACACTTTCGAAAGGCTTTGCAGCCGCGGGAATTCGCGTCGGTTTCGGCTTTGGTCATCCCGAACTTATTGGGAGGCTACGCAACCTGCAAAATGTCTTTAACATGAACGTGATCGGCCATGCGGTGGGCATTAGTATCCTTTCGCACCGCGCCGACTACGACGAGAACCACAGATATATTAAACATGAAAGACACAGAACGACCACTGCCTTGTCTCAATTGGGCTTTTCTGTCATTCCCTCCCACACAAACTTTTTGCTAGCTCGGGTGCCACCCGGACGAGATGGCAAATGGTGGCAAGCGTCTTTGGATAGGCAGAACATACTTGTAGCCGTCTTTCCCGATGCCGGTTTGGAAAATTTTATCCGCGTCAGCATCGGCACCAGAACCCAAATGGACGCGTTCCTTTCAGCCGCCAGGGACATCATTTCGTAAGCCCACGGTGAAGGCCGTCTTGCGATAGAGGGCTTCTGACTGCCAGTCCTAGTGGTAACACTAGGAGTAGTCATATGACGAAGCATCCAATTGAGGTGATCACGTCTGTAGAGCGCCGTCGGCGCTGGTCACGCGAAGATAAAGAGCGCCTTGTCGCTGCATGCTTTGAGCCAGACGCGGTCATCTCCGAGATTGCCCGCGCGGCCGGCATCCATGTCAGCCAGTTGTTCCGTTGGCGCAAAGAGCTTTGCCGGATCGAGGAGCCAAGGTCTGACACGGCGACTTTGGTGCCGGTGATCGTATCCGAGGCCGCTTCGACAGTCTCTCCCGTTCAACCGGAATCGCCCACCACATCCCACCCTCGTCGGAAGCGTAGCGATGTGACAATCGAGCTTGGACGGGGTCGGCGCGTGCGCGTGGATAGCGACATCGATACGGATGCCCTTGGCCGGATTCTCGATTGCGTGCTGGGGCTGCGATGATTCCGGTTCCGAGTGGCGTGAAGGTCTGGCTGGCGACAGGCCACACCGATATGCGAAAGGGCTTCCCCGGTTTGTCGTTGATGGTGCAGGAGGCGTTGAAGCGCGACCCGATGTGTGGACACCTGTTCGTATTCCGCGGCCGCGGTGGCGGTCTGATCAAGGTGATCTGGCATGACGGCCAGGGCGCTTGCCTGTTCACGAAGAAGCTGGAGCGCGGCCGCTTCATCTGGCCATCAGCGGCCGATGGCACGGTGGTGATCACGCCTGCGCAGCTCGGTTATCTGCTGGAAGGTATCGACTGGCGGATGCCGCAAAAGACCTGGCGGCCGACGTCGGCCGGATAAGCAAAAACACTGGAATGACAGGGTCGAATATGATTCCATCCTGTTATGAGCAATGCGACCGAAGAGCTTCCGGACGACCTTGCCAGTGCGCTTGCACTGCTGGCCCAGGAACGCGCTCGACGTGTCGCAGCCGAAGCAGAAGCAGCGACCGCCAAGGCAGAAGCCGCCAGCGCAAAGGCACTCGTATCGCATTCCGAGGCGCTGATCGCGCGGCTGAAGCTGGAGATCGACAAGGTTCGCCGTGCACTCTACGGCAGCCGGTCCGAGCGCAAGGCGCGGCTCCTGGAGCAGATGGAACTGCAGCTCGAGGAGTTGGAAGCGGACGCCGGTGAAGATGAACTGGCGGCGGAGATCGCAGTCAAAGCTTCAGCCGTCAAAGCCTTCGAGCGCAAGCGTCCGTCACGCAAGCCCTTTCCCGAACACCTGCCGCGTGAGCGCGTCGTAATCGCCGCTCCCACGAATTGCGCCTGTTGTGGATCGGTTAAACTGTCGAAGCTTGGCGAAGACATTACCGAGACCTTGGAAGTCATCCCGCGTCAGTGGAAGGTCATCCAGACGGTGCGGGAGAAGTTCACCTGCCGCGAGTGTGAGAAGATCACGCAGTCACCCGCACCCTTCCATGTGACACCCCGCGGTTTTGCCGGGCCGAACCTGCTGGCGATGATCCTGTTTGAGAAGTTCGCCCAGCACCAGCCGCTCAATCGCCAGAGCGAGCGCTACGCCCGCGAGGGCGTCGACCTCAGCTTGTCGACGCTGGCCGATCAGGTTGGAGCATGTGCCGCGGCGTTGAAGCCCATTCACTCCCTGATCGAGGCGCATGTCCTTGCTGCCGAACGTCTGCACGGCGACGACACGACCGTGCCGATCCTGGCCAAGGGAAAGACCGATACGGGCCGCATCTGGACCTATGTCCGGGACGATCGGCCGTTCGGAGGGCTCTCTCCGCCGGCGGCCCTTTACTATGCCTCGCGGGACCGACGGCAGGAGCATCCGGAGCGCCACCTGAAGACCTTCAACGGCATTCTGCAGGCGGACGCCTATGGCGGCTACAATCCGCTGTTCAAGGTTGATCGCGATCCAAATCCTCTAAGGCAGGCGTTTTGTTGGGCACACTCGCGGCGTAAGTTCTTCGTGCTCGCCGACATCGCCGCAAATGCCAAGCGTGGAAAGAATGCCGCGCCGATCTCGCCTATGGCGCTCGAAGCCGTCAAACGGATCGACGGCCTGTTCGATATTGAGCGCGAGATCAACGGGCTTACGGCCGATCAACGCCTGGAGCGTCGCCGGAGAGACTGTCTGCCACTCGTCGATGATCTGCAGGTCTGGCTTCAAACCGAGCGGGCAAAGCTCTCACGCAGTTCTCCGGTGGCGGAGGCGATCGACTACATGCTCAAGCGCTGGGATGGCTTCACATCATTTCTGCAGGACGGCCGGATTTGCCTGACGAATAATGCGGCAGAGCGAGCGCTCAGAGGCTTTGCGCTCGGCAGAAAATCCTGGCTCTTCGCCGGATCAGACCGCGGTGCAGATCGTGCGGCCTTCATGGCCACATTGATTATGACGGCAAAACTCAACGACATCGATCCGCAGGTGTGGCTGGCCGACGTTCTTGCCAGCATCGCTGATACGTCGATTACCAGGCTGGAGCAGTTGCTTCCGTGGAATTGGACGCCGCCGACCGTCAACGCTCAAGCGGCCTGACCTGCGGCCTTCACCGGAGGCTTACGGCACTACGTCGCCCGGGAGGATGCAGAATGGCTATGTCGAGAACTTCAACGGGAGCATGCGTGACGAGCTACTCAACGAAAGCCTCTTTTCGCCTCGATGATGCCCGAAGCGCCATTGCTGAATGGCCGACGACTACAACGATTTCCGGCCGTACTCGTCGCTCGGATACCTATGCCGATACCATTGCCGCGACCGGCTCCAACAGCTCCAGCGCTGCGCGAGATGAAAGCTCCGCGTTTCGGCCGGTTGCTCACACCGCGCCCCCTGGCTTATTCAAAACCGCCGAGGCTCTAATTTGCCGCCGGATCAGTGGCAGGTAACACCTTGACAGCGGCAATAACTTTTGGACCCACCGGACAATGCAAACCGATGGGTCCCCGACGCCGTATTTAACGCCGGATGAATGTTCATAGGATGGTCAATCTGAGTCTGTCATCAAAACTCTTCCCAACTCTCTTTGACAGCCAAATTGCCATCTAATACGCGGGCGATCTCACCGGTTAGCTGTCGGGCGGGAGACGCGATCGGCCTGTGGGTCGGGCGTGCAGCCATTGCAGCCGCGGCACCACGAAGAGAGTCACCGAGTTGGAACTGCGAGATCAGTTCGCGCAGCCGCCCACTTTCATTGGCAAGACTTGCTCCAGCTGCGCTAGTTTCCTCGACCATGGCGGCGTTTTGCTGCGTGACCTGGTCCATCTGATTGACCGCGGTGTTGACCTCAGCCAAGCCGATAGATTGTTCTTTGGCCGACGTGGCTATCGACTCCATGTGTTGATTAACCATGACAATATAGTCTTCGATGGTCTTCAGTGCTTCACCGGTATCGCTTACCAGCTTGACGCCACTCTGGACCTGAACCGATGAGTTACGGATAAGATCCTTGATCTCCCTGGCCGCTTGGGCCGAGCGCTGTGCAAGTTCCCGCACTTCCTGGGCGACAACTGCAAAGCCTTTACCAGCATCCCCTGCGCGTGCGGCCTCTACGCCGGCATTCAATGCCAGCAGGTTTGTCTGGAAGGCTATCTCGTCGATAACCCCAATAATGTTCGAGATCTGATTGGATGACTGTTCTATCTTCTGCATCGCGTCGACCGCGTTGGCGACGACCTTGCCGGACTGCTTAGCACTTTCGTTGGCCTGCATAGCGACCTTACGAGCCTCATCAGCGCGCTTGGACGAGTTCGCAACGTTAACTGTGATTTGATCCAGAGCGGCCGCGGTTTCTTCAAGCGAGGCCGCTTGCTGCTCAGTGCGCTTGGAAAGATCGTCCGCGCTGGTGCTTACCTCCTTGCTGCCATTGTCGATCGCGCTAGTCGCCCCGGCCACCGCGCGCAGGGTCTCGGCTAACTGTGATACAGCGTCATTGAAGTCTGAGCGAAGCGTTTCGAATCCGGCGGCGAATGGATCCACCAACTGGAAGGTCATATCGCCTTGGGCCAGATGCTTAAGGCCGTTGCCAAGTCCATTTGTCACTTGCACCATGGCTTCCGCCCTGATCCGATCCGCTTCGGCTATTCTGCGACGCTCACCTTCCGACTGGCTGCGATTTGCGATTGCTTCCTGCTCGAGCCTCAGGTTGGCTGCGGAATTAGCGCGGAACACTTCGACGGCTGCAGCCATTTCGCCGATTTCGTCGGCACGGCCATTGTAAGGAACGGCAGAAGAAGTGTCGCCGTCGGCGAGCTTTTTCATCGACGCTGTGATGATCTGGATCGGTTTCGCCACCCCGGTAATCGCGAAGTAGATAGACGCGCCAATGACCGCAAGGCAAAGAAAGATTATAAGATAGGTAAGTTTCATAACCGAGCTATAGGTCTCTCTGCTCGCGCTGTCTGACGCGGCTGCACCTTCAGTATTTACGGCGACTATTTCATTCAGCAACTTGTCGATATCATTGGCCACCAGGCGTATCTGCTGCTGCTGAAGCGCCGTCGCCTCATCGCGCTTCCGTGCACGCGAGAGCTCGATCATGGTACTGCCGAGGTTGCTCAGCGCGACAAAGGATACTTTCACTTTCTCGATCATCTGCCGACCGCTATCATCGTTTAGCAGTATCTCATATTTCGCGACTGCGTCTAAAAAACCCGCGTTGGCCGCCGAGATACTCGTTTCAGCCGACCTCAGATTAGCATCATCCAAAGCTATGACATGATTGAGGTAACCGCGCCGCACGTTCAAAAGCTCAATTTTCATATCTTTCGACAATGCGACCCTCGGAAGCCACCCAGAGGAAATTTCGTGAGTGCTTTCATCAAGCGCGCCCATGCCTTTCACGGCAACACCCGTGAAAGCGAGCAACGTGGCTGCGACTAATCCCATCGCAAATATGAGCGCAGTTCTAATTCTTGGACGTTTCATTCGAAGCTCCCAGCAGCACAACACTGCTCGCAATAGACAATTTGATCGGAAGCAGAATCATTCTGCCCAAGGGCACAGGAAACATAGTGCTCAGTGATGACTAGCCGGCAGTTCTCATCGGCAGTTCTCATCGGACGCCACACAAGCGCTGAATTCGTTTATAGAAATTTACCGAAGGCGGCGCTTTTGAATTGTGTCGCGCAATTGGATGAACTTGCGCGATATGGATAGCTGGGGCTGGGTATTTTACTACCAACGGCATAGCTTGATCGACGAGGGATGGGATTTTTAGTCTTTCGTTAATCTGCCCTTACGTACACCCGCCTCTCACGCTCCAGCAGACTTCTCTCTATGCGGGCAAGTCTCGCAATCTGATACTTCAAAAGAGGTTTCCGCGTCAGCTCCTCAGGTGCTCATCCGCGGGCTAGTGCGATCTAGCCTTCAAAGTCTGCGACGGAGATTCCCCAAACCGCTTCTTATATTCGACGGAAAATCGGCCAAGGTGGGCGAAACCCCATTTCACGGCTACATCAGACACTGTTGGCGCTTTATCACCTGCCAACAAATCGTGACGAGCTGCAACCATTCGGATCTCGCGCAGATAAGACCACGGGGAAATATTCCTGAATTGCCTGAAGCCTGTTTGTAAGGTCCGGACGCTTACCTTAGCCGCCGTTGCGATATCGTGTAGTGAAATAGGTTTCGCAATGCTGCCGTGCATGAAATCTATAGCGCTTTTCACATGTCGTGGTGCGGGCGCCGGCGCCGAGCGAGCAAGCTCATCGGAATACCGATTCGGGAGGGTTTCGATAAGCAAGTAGCAAATTGCATCCCCAAGCGCGGCGAGGGCTAACGGCGACCTTTGCAATGAACCACCGTCGCCAAGCCCACTGCGGGCGGTCTCTACTAGTTGTGCTAGAGCCAGCCCAGGGCCGTCTGTTAAATCGATCTCGGTTCGAAAGTCCAGGCTCCCCCCAGTGGGTCGCTCAAGCAAGTGCGTCAGATGAGTTGTGAGTTTCTGCCGATCAACAAATAATCCCAGATGATGCCGAGGGCCAAACAAGCGAGCTGCGCTGTTGTGAGCGGCCTCAAGAATAGTTCCTCGTCCGGGCGTTGAAAGCACCTGGGTCTGCCCATCTTCAAAAAAGGCATTTCCCATTGTCGGAAGAAAAACGAGCAGCCGATCGCTGTGGCCCTCGCGCTCAAGGAGAAGCGAAACGTTGTAAGCGCACTCAGCGACTGTTATTCCGCCGGTCGAGACGAAGCTCGCGCGAAACGTGGCCGGGTTTTTATCGAGTGCGCTAACGTTCCACTGGCAGTGTGGCGTTGATAGGATCAATGCGAGCTCATCCAGATCGGAGCCGCTCCACCTTTTCACCGTCTGATTTAACATGGCACCATTCTAAATATCGCGTTCATAGGAAGTCTCCATCCGGATGGATGCATTAACGGCGCGAAATTTAGTCGAGATCGGCCTTGCCGATTAGGGTAGTTGCTTCGGATGCGCTTATGAGGCTGATTCATCAATCCTGGGGCGGCTGCCCGATTCCTGGCTGTGGGCCGCTAGCGCTCACAGTTGGGGTGCTGCTTCGGGAAGTCAGATCTATCCGATCGCAGATCGACAAGGGCTGAATCCGTATCCAGCGCGATACCTTCGGCTTTCAAAGCCCAAAAGTCCTGACTGGACTTTGCGGATCAGCGGCAGGCGCCGCTATGGACTCAGATATTCCGCCGGAGATGTAACAAGCGTCGTCGGAAGCAAACGGCCGGCCGTCTTCGCGATTTTCTCAGGGACCGGCGCGCTTAATCGTGATCTCGCAGCGGTGTCCGCTCTTGGTTCAAGCTCGATGCCGACAAGCGGTATGATGGTCGACCCGAGCGAGATTCGGCCGGTGGGCCGGGTCTGCGGGTCCGCTCACGGCTGCCCAATGCGGCGCATGTTCCTTCTTGTCGGCGGGCAAATCGCCCGCTCTTGCATGACGGCCCTTGGCATTGTCGCTGACCCGAAAATCACGACAATTGAAGGAATCGAAAAAGACGAGCGGTTCAAGCCGTTTCGCGGATGCCTTCACCCACCTGGACCATTGCTGTAATGGATCCTGAATGATCCTTCTCAGGATGTTCGTTCAAGGTCGGTGGCGCGCTGGCGCAAACTTGGATCGGAACGCAATTGGGCTTTGGCAACCTTATGTGTAGGCGTATGCGGCAGTTCGTCCAAAAACAAGACATAGCGTGGCACCTTCATGGGAGCGAGATGCTGGCGGCACCAATCTGCAATTTCCAGTGCGCTGAGCTCGACGCCCGGCTTGCGTACGATGGCGGCCAGGATTTCATCCTCGCCAAGCTCGGCAGGCACCGCGATCGCAGCGGCCTCGTAAACGCCGGGGTGCTCGCCGATGACCCGATCGAGCTCGGCGCCTGAAATATTTTCGCCACGCCTCCTGATGATGTCCTTCTTCCGGGAGATGAAATAGAAATATCCATCATCGTCACGGCGAACCAGATCGCCGGTCATGAACCAGCCCGAACGATAGGCCGCCTTAGTTGTTTCCTGATCGCGGAAATAACCCTGCATTATTGTTGGTGACTGCAACCAGAGCTCGCCCACCGCGCCGTTTGGCAGATCCTGACCTTCATCATCAACCACACGTGCCTGCGTCCAAGGTCGCGTGGTGTCGGGATGTGTTGCGAGAATCCCGATACTGCCCGGCTTGTCGGGACCACCCAGAGGATTGCAGATAACGCCCGGGCACTCGGTCATCCCGAAACCGGTAACGAGAACGGGGATCTGAAACTCCTCGCGAAAGGTCTTCACAAAGGCGGCACGCACGCCATAGACGACACGAAGCTGATGGTCGGTGCGGAACTCTTCTCGAGGGCGCTTTTGAAGAATATTGCCAATTGCTTCGATAATATTGACGTGGGTTGCCTGTGTTTCCACCACGCTCTCCCAGAAGGTGCTGGCGGAAAACCGCGACAGCAGCGTCCCGCTTGCGCCGGCCGAAAAGATCGAACCCAAGGAATAAAACAATGCGTTCACATGGAAGAATGGCAGAATAATGAGAACTTTCTCATCGGGCTGGAGTGCCGTCCGCGCGCCAGCGATCTCCGCGCAGGCAACGTAATTCTTTTGGCTGTGCATCACACCTTTTGGCAGCCCTGTGGTTCCAGACGTGTAGATGATAAGGCAAGTGTCGTCCGGTTCGCCACGGATGGGGGCATCGCCGGCGTAAGCAACTTGACCGAAGAATCCTGGTATATGATCAGCTTCACCGTCTATCAGCATGAGAAACGGCTGCACATCAACCTGTCCGATGGCGGCTTGGACGGTGGCTAGGACGGCCTGAGAGACCACGGCTCCTCGTACCTCCGCGTGCCCAATGATATAAGCCAATTCAGCGACGCCAAAGCTAGGATTGAGCGGCACCATTGCAGCACCGAGACGCGCAAGAGCAAATAGCAAGATGACATGAGCATCGCTGTTTGTTGCAACAATTGCGACGCGATCGCCCTTGCCGACAGCGCGCGCGTGCAGCATGGCGGCAACACGGTCAACTTCGCCTTGAAAGGACTGCCAACTATAACGCTTGTCGACAAAATTCAGTAAAGGACGCAGCGGCCCGATGGAGGCTCGGCTGTCAAAAAGCCCCTTCAGCGTATTGTCATGCGGCGGGTAAAGCTCGAGCACTGCGCGCGGTTCTAGCACGGGACCTCCCGGTCAAAATTCGTTTTTCTTGCAAAGATATTGAACCCGTCTGCAGGAGGCGGTCAATCAAATCCACCACGTTATTTTCGCGCCACGCGCAAAAGACATTGTCAATCGTCGAGAATCCATATTGAATTAACCCATAGTCGCGCTTGCCATCATCGGCATTATCGCGTGGATTGCAAGGAACGGGGAGGTTCGTTGTGGATGAACTCGGCAATATAAAGACCTTTATCGATGTCGTGGAGTGTGGAAGTTTTTCAGCAGCCGCGCGACGCAAAGATACGACCGTCAGCTCGGTTGCCCGTCAGGTCAAAGCGCTTGAGGACGAGCTGGGTGTCAGGCTGCTCAACAGGACAACGCGCAGTAACTCGCTGACGGAACCGGGCACAAATTTCTATGAGCGTGCGCGTATTGTCTTGACCGAATTGCGGGCCGCCAAACAGGATGCGTCATCGTTTCAGACGACGGTAAAGGGACAGCTGCGCGTTTGTTTGCGTATCTCCGCAAGCCGGATCATTCTTCCCGCTCTACCAGCCTTCCTGGAAAATCATCCGGGCCTTGTCCTTGACGTTATGCTGAGTGACGAACGGCTCGATTTAGTAGCTCATAAAATCGATGTGGCAGTATGGCTTGGGCATTTGGAAGATTCGCGCATCGTTGCAAGACGTTTGACGCCCAGCAAAAGAGTAATCTGCGCCAGCCCGACCTATCTTGCCAAACATGGAATCCCCACCACGCCGCAGGAAATCACGCAGCACAATTGCATCGTCTATCAGGGGTCGATCTACCAGGACTTCTGGCGTTTCACGAAAGACGACGAGCAGATCGACGTCTCGGTTCATGGCAACTTGCGCACCAATGCCAGTCCGGTTCTCGTGACTGCCGTCTTGTCGGGTATGGGCTTGGCGGTACTTCAGGAATTTACAGTGCGCTCAGCTCTTGCCGAGGGGACGCTCGTGCGGATCTTGCCCGACTACGAGGTGAGCCCAACGGAAGTGGATACAGGTGTCTATGCCGTCTATCCAAACGCCAGGGGAATGACACGAAAAACACGGGTATTTATCGATTTTCTGGTCGAGCTTTTTCGACGGCCCTGATAGTCATCTCGCTCGAGCAAGCGGCCCGTGCGAAATGGCGAACCAGCAAAGTTAACCCTGCTCTGGCGCTGCCGCCTGTGCGTGTATTCTTTAATGATGCAGCGCGGCTGTGACCATGCCACCATCCACACGAAGCGACTCGCCCGTTACAAACCCGGCTGGCACCGAGGCCAAGAAGGTAACGACACTGGCAAGCTCCTCGTGGGTGCCGAGCCTCTTCAGGGCACTCATCGCCGTGCGTTTCGCCGTCTGCTCGGCGGAGTAGGATAAAGTTGCTTCGCGATGAGAGGAATCGATGAGTGCTGGCGCCACACAATTCACTGTTATCCCAGCCGCGCCAATCTCACTCGAAAGATGCCGCATATAGGCTTCTACACCAGCCCGAAAGACGCTTGAAAGCGCGTGATGTGGCATTGGGAGATGGACCGAGGCGGAGGTCAGGGCAATCATCCTGCCCCACTTGTTTGCGACCATCAACGGATAGGCGCGTTGGGTGATCGCAATGATGCAGGCCAACAATGTCTCATAGGATTGTTGCCACCGCGATCCATCCGCTTCGGCAAGCGCGTCGCGCAACGGAGAAGGCGGCCGCCCGGTGTTGAGCACTGCGATGTCCAGCCTGCCGAATTCGCTTTCAATCGACGAAAACAGGCGGTCGTGGTCGGCAGGCTCCAGCATGCTGCCGACGACGGGCATGACGCGGACGTGGTATTCCTCTCTTAGTAGAGTGGCCAGTTGCTGCAACTTGTCCGACGAACGCGCCAACAGCACGATATCGGCACCCTCTCTTGCCAGGCTTTTGGCAACGCTCATCCCAATGCCGCCGCTGGACGCCGTTACCAAAGCGACTTTTCCCGATAGACCAAGATCCATTCTGTGCCTCCCAAATATATTCAATACCGCCGTGCAAACCGCCGCAAGGCGTGGTCTGCCGACCACCGGCTTTCTCCGATGCTGCCTTAAGCGGTGACAAAGACCTCGTTTCCCTCGATTCTAAACGCATGGGGCAGATCGGCCGATGCCCATTCAATATAGTCAACGACCTCCTGAAAACGCGGGTCTCCGGCGTCAAGCGTCCGTGGCCGATAGGACTGGTCAAAAAACACCGGTAGAAACGACACGCGTGTGACGCCATTTCTGTCAAAGCCGCTCTTGACCAACAGGGCGAACCGGCTGTCCGTGCCATAGGGCATGTAAGGGTAATCCGGGTGAAGGTCCATGTGATTGCGAATGGCCCCGTGGGCCCACGCCGGTTCGGACCACGACGGTGCTGCGAACGGCTTCGTCATGGCGAAGACACCGATGCTGTAAAAGATCACCTTGCCATTATAGACCTCAATGCCTTTTGGTATATGCGGCGCGTGGCATACGACCAGATCGGCGCCAGCATCAATCAACGCGTGAGCAACGGTCACCTGGTAATCGGAAATGACCCGCGGGACCCGAATGACGCCAGAGTGAAACGCAACGATCACGCTATCGACGCTTTGGCGTAACTGTTTGACGATATCCGTGAGCCGGGCCAGCTCGCTGTCATCGGGTTTGGTGAGAATGCGCACCGGTGCATGAGGACCGCGATGTTCATAGCTCGTCTGTATGCCGATGTTGAACACGCCGGGCCTGTCGTTAGCTGCGGTTCCATCGGCTTTCCCAAGCGACGTGCAGCCAAGATAGGCGGTGCGTACCCCATCTTTTTCCAGGATAATTGGTCGGCTGGCTTCGAGGAAGTCTCTGCCTGCACCGGTAACCTGGATACCGCGCGCCTTAAACAATTCGACCGTGTCGAGCATTGCCTCAGGGCCGGCATCATAGGCATGGTTGTTCGCCATTGTGACGCCGTTGAAACCAGCATGGGTGTACAGTTCTGCCATTGCGACTGGTTGTGCGACCTGCGGCGCGTCTGAGTTTGCCGCGGGCCTGGCAGAGTAGGTCCGCATGCAATTCACGAGCCGGAAATCCGCCGCTCGCAGCGCTGGCGCAATGAGTTCGACATAGCCCCCGATAGAAAAGCCTTCTTTCGGCCCATGAGCCGGTCCGCAGTCTCCCGCTATTATCACGTCCACCGGCACAATCCCTCCCTGAATAGCCTCGATGCCGCGGCCTGCCTAACAGCAACGGCTTCCTCTAGCGACAACGCCGCCGCCGTCATCATCTGCCTTCCCGCAATCTAGGCGTGGCTGAAATCGGTGCGCAGCCGGCTGCACCGACATTATACCCTTCGACCGCGTTTATCATTGCTCACAGCGCAAAAGATATTCGCGGCAAAGCCAGCACACCATGCCGAAATGCAGGATGAGTGAGTGAGCTAACTTCCTCGATAAGGCTAGCTTCCGCGAAGTAGAGCGAGTGCGGCACGACTGCTGCGAGCTGTAAGAACCGTGAGAAGAGCGGCAATGAACAGCAGGGCGGCGCTCACGCCAAAAGTCACCTGAGCCGCTTGCATCGAAGAGTATGCCCCCCACGACAGCGCCAGAGGTGATTGCCAATTGAACGACGGCCACCATGAGGCCGCCGCCGGCTTCGGCCTCATCCGGCATCGTACGCGCTATCCAGGTCCACCAACCGACAGGAGCGCCAGTTGCAAAGAGACCCCAGAGTGCCAGAAGAACACCTGTCAGTGACAGGTTGCCACCAGCCAGGACGAGTGCCAAGGCAATGAGCGCCATCAGACCGGGGATGGCGACAAGCGATCCATAAAGACCATCCTTCACAAATGAGCCGATCAGAAGAGTCCCGATGAAGCCCGTAATGCCCATGACGAGCAGCAGAAGCGACAACGTGGGGACATCGACATGCTGTACAACTTCGAGGAACGGCCGCACGTAGGTAAACAGGGCAAATTGACCCATAAAGAAGATGCTGGCAGCCGCCATGCCCAAGGCCACGACTGGACGCTTCAGCAGCTTAAAAACACCCGCCGCGCTTGTCAGGGATGTCGGTTTCATCGGCGGCAGGCTCATCCACTGCCAGACAAACACAACGGCTGCGACCGGGACAACGAAGAAGAATGCGCCCCGCCAGCCGATGAGCCCTCCGAGGAAACTCCCCAGTGGCGCGGCGATCACGGTCGCGAGTGCATTTCCGCCGTTGAGAATCGCAAGGGCCCGGGGCACCTGGTCACTACGGACGAGCCGAATTGCCGTGGCAGCTGACATCGACCAAAATCCACCGATAGAGACACCGATGAACGCGCGCCCGATCATAAAGATCTCGTAATTGGGTGCGATGGCGACGACCGTTCCCGAGATGATCATCAAGCCCGTCAACAAAAGCAACAGCAGCTTTCGGTCGAGCTCGCCCGCGACTGCCGAGATAAACAGGCTCGTCAATACGGCAAAAGCGCCCGATACCGCGATCGCCTGTCCCGCCTGTCCTTCGGTGATCTGGAGATCGGCTGCAATCGGCGTCAGCAAGCTGACTGGCATGAATTCCGAAGCGATGAGCGCAAAAGCACCAAGCGAAACGGCAAACACGCCACCCCAGGAGGAAGAGCGGTCCACATCTGAACCGCTTCTCGAAGTTAGTTCCAACAGCATCAGGCTGAGTCCTTGTTATTCTCGTGCCGCTGGGCGGCATTGGCGACGGGAGGACGTCGACGAATCTTAGTTTGCGGGGCACGCCTTTTGCGGACAACGCTGCTTCGGCACAAGCGCTCACGAGCCAACATTGCGCCGAGCGCCTACTGTGCGATCCCTTCAAGAGGATATAAGAGGCGAGCGAATAGCGAACTAGGTGCTCAATCCTGCATGCGATTATGAAGAATACTCATCAATGTGCCGGCGCAAATTGCGGTCAGTCCAGAGCAATCCAGGTTTGGCAGGCACGGAAACTTCGCTCGTTCGGTGAGTTGCTGCCACCGTCCCGGTAGCGATATTTTTGTGCGCGGAGGCGAAAACGAGAGCCAGATCTGATCGTCGGAGAGGACGCCTGAGGGGCACCGGTCGGATTTTGTATCTCTGCAGCGAGCGGCCTGGCCGGAATGCAATGGCAGCAGATGGAGGACCGCCCGGGGTAACAGCGGCCTTTCAGAACATGTCCGTTATTATTCGGTGACGACGATTTGGGTCTGAGATGTGGAGACTTCCTGAGCAACCACGGTGGACGTCTGGGATCCAGGCGCGGGCTGCTCGGCACTGGCCGTCGTCCGCTGGCGATCCGCAATCGCTGCAGCAGAACGCTTCAGCGGCACGCGAGAAGCTACCTGCCTCCACCGTCTCGACGAAAACTGTCACCCCTTCCAGAGCCATGTGACCGGGACAACCAGGCCTATGACGGCGACCTTGCTTCCCTTGCCGACGTTCCAACGATAGAGCGGCGACCAGGTGGTAATACCAGGGCATAGCAATGGGGACGCACCGGCCGGCCAGATCAAGGCCGTCAGGAATTCGAAGGACGAATTTCTCCGACACCGTTATAATGTTCAGTTGCTCCCGGGTGACCCAGACAAGAAGCGCAGCGTGATCTCGGAAACGCGTTGGCCGAGATAAGCGGCTGTCTTCAGGTCGCTCTCATTTGGCGTCTGATCCGCACCCTGATCATTGTTTGACTGAGCCATGGCGCCAAGCCAGCTCCCATGACGATTGAGTTCCTCGACGCTTCGCAAGAGCGAAGATGATGGGCGTGACACAGGCTGAGATTTCGGAAGTCATCACCCATCTGGCTTTCTATATCGGTTGGCCGGCGGCAATGTCTTCGGCAAAAATCGCTAAAACGTGCCTCGAAGCCGAGAATGCGCATTGAGCAACGGCAACTGACCTTTCCATAGCAAGAGGCTGCTGGCGGTATCGGACGCATAGCGCCATGCATCCACTGTGGCATTTCAGCGGCAGCGTTTGCGGGCTGCCGCTGCTAACTTCATGAAGGTAAGGAAAGTTGATCAAGCTGGCGGAACTCATCGTCTGAAAGTGTGACTGCGGCGCCAGCCACATTCTCCTCCAGATGAGCGACGCGGCTGGTGCCAGGGATAGGCAGCATGACAGGGCTGCGTTTGAGCATCCAGGCCAGTGCAATCTGCCCGGGCGTCGCGTTCTTCGCCTGCGCCAGGGTGTCTATCATCCCGCCAGGCTTAGCCAATTCGCCTGCCGCTAGCGGAAACCACGGAATGAATCCGATGCCTTTGGCTTCACAATAGTCCAGCACGTCTTCGTCCGCCCTGTCGACAAGATTGTAACGGTTTTGGACCGTTGCGACCGGAAAGATCTTTCGCGCTGCCTCAATTTCAGCAACCGATACCTGGCTAAGTCCGGCAAAGCGTATGAACCCCTGATCGATGAACGAACGAATGGCCTCGAACTGCTCAATCGCCGGCACCTTGGGGTCAATACGATGGAGTTGCCACAAGTCGATCTGCTCTACTTTGAGGCGCCGCAGGCTCATACGAACGGCTTGCCCGAGATAATGGGGATCACCAATCTGCGGCCATTGCCCCTCCGTCAGGCCCGGTCGCACCAAGCCGCCCTTGGTCGCGATTGTCAATCCTTGATACGGAGCAAGCGCCTCTGCAATAAGATCCTCGCTTACAAAGGGACCGTAACTGTCCGCCGTATCGATGAAGTTCACGCCAAGCTCGGGCAGGCGTCGCAACACATCGACGGCCTCCTGATGATTTTCGGGCTCGCCCCAGACGCCAGGTCCAGTGATGCGCATCGCACCGAACCCAAGGCGGTTAATCGGGAGTTCGCCTCCGATGCGGAACTGGCCAGAGAATTTTGCATCGATATCGGTCATTTAGGCTCCTGCAGATTGAATTCTGATAATGCGTCGAACCTGAATTACCCTACATCAGGCCCGGCAGTGGACTACACTCCGCGCATTTCGTCTTCCGGGGTTCCGCAGCCCCGAGGGTAATTGGGGCCGGCGCGCCGTAAATGTAAACAAACTGCCCGCTAGACATGATCTCCGCTTGTCGATGCCCCGTTCAATCTTGCCACTGTCGCCGGGGAAGGGGCGGCAGTCGGCGCAAACACCTCTATCAACCCGGAAAGATTTCGGATCTTGACCTCACCCAACCTTGTGAGCGGTTGATGCTCGCGCGCGTTCGTGACGGTAGTTCCGCAGATAAGACAATTTGTCCGCATTTCCTTGTTCAGCTCCTGGAGCCTCTGCGCCAAATTGACGGCGTCACCGTAGACCGTGTAGGTTTGGCGCTCACCTGTTCCAACCGTTCCGGCAGAGATGAAACCCGTCGCCACACCAATGCGAACACGTATAGTCCTTCCATCGAATACCCGGCTTTCTGACATCGTCAGAATTTCTTGAGACGCCTTCAGCGCCCGGTCAGCGTGGCCATCGATCGGAAGCGGGGCGTTGAAAGATATCAGAACTGCATCACCGATATAATTGATGACGACACCGCCGTTACCATCGACGATATCTGTAATGGCTGTGAAGAACTCGTTGAGGATCTGAACAAGCTTTGCCGGCTTCATTCCCTGCGACAGGCTCGTGAAACCCTCGATGTCCGCGAACATCAGCGTCGCCAGCCGTGTTTGAGGCGCAAGGTGCCCCTCATCAATAAGTTCTCGGAGAACCGGGGCAGGGACGTAACGCCCGAACAATGTTTGCACGCGGCGCGCACTCACTTCGGCCTGGGCTTGGTCCCGCACGACTTTCCGCGCCTGATATACGGCCAAGGCGGCAATCGCGGTCACTAGAGAGACGATCAAAGCCTCTTGCACACGGGAAGCGATGCCAAGAAAGTTCGGATTCAGAACCGTCTGGATGTAAACGTCTCTGGGCGGCGAGATTGGCAGGTCATTGTAGCTCACAATATGCTCCATGCCAGACATGATCCACCATGTTGCAAAGAGCAGGCCGCCAGCAGCCCACGCTCCGGTCCACAGGACCAGCGGTGGAGAAAGCGTCAAGATTGCCGCGGCAACCACCAGGTAATAGTGCTGGACCGAGCTTGTGAGGAAAACCAGGTTCTGGGGAATATTTCCGCCACTGCTCAAAGGCACGAATGCCAGCAATATCGTTACTGCTGAAGCATCAAATGCAAACAGCGCAAAGCGCGCTGGTTTTTCAAACCGCGTGCCGATGGCAGCCAGAGGGGTGAGGCCAGCGACAGCTATTGTTCCCGTTATCGCGAAGATCGCAATATTGATAGGAAAATAAAAACTCAAAAGATAGGCGACAGCGATCATCATGACTGCCGCTGTTCGACCGATCACAGCAATCTTGAAGCCCGTGCGTTCCGCCCGGCTGAGCGCGGTTGCTGTCGCGTCCGGCAAACTGGCAGATAAATGCTTATTGGCCATCACACTCACTGGTCATCAGCACGGGCAAACGCTCGGAGGACGCCTGCAATTGGAAAGCGATGTCTGATCGTAATCTCTCCTGATGCGTAGGATGGCGTCCGTTACTCTTAACGTATCCCAAAACTAGCATCCCGATTACCGTATTAAATTGGCATGCTGTAATGAGCCCTGCTCATGAATGCGTGCAGCCCCATGGCGGGCGCAAAGCGCACAGCCATCAAATTTGGACGGCTCGTCCTTTCCCTTGCGCTTCAGCCGAGGCCGCCGATGTGGAAACTCTTCATTTCTAGATATTCGTCGATACCACTTTGAGACCCTTCGCGCCCTAAGCCAGATTGCTTGACTCCTCCAAAGGGCGCGACTTCGGTCGAGACAGAGCCCGTGTTAAGACCAACCATACCAAACTCAAGCGCTTCGGCGACACGCCAGGAGCGCCTCAAGCTCTCGGTATAGAAATAGGAGGCAAGGCCAAAAGGCGTGGCATTGGCAATAGCGATTGCTTCCTCCTCCGTCTCAAAACGGAACAGCGGTGCCACCGGCCCGAAGGTCTCTTCACTTGCCAGCAGCATATCTGTCGTAGCGCCTCCCAAGACCATAGGTACGGCAAACTGCGCGCCCTTAGGCATCGGAGGACGATCGGACAGGATACGAGCGCCCTTCGAAAGTGCGTCCTCAAGATGCCGGTTGATCTTGTCGATGGCTGCGGAATTGATCATCGGTCCGATATCAACAGGCGAGCCGGCGCCTGGACCTACCTTCATGACAGACACCCGTGCGCAGAGCTTCTCGGCAAACTCGTCATAGACCCCTGCCTGGACGAGAATGCGGTTTGAACACACACACGTCTGGCCTCCATTGCGGAACTTTGACGTGATCGCGCCTTCGACGGCGAGATCGAGATCTGCATCATCAAACACGATAAACGGCGCATTGCCGCCAAGTTCAAGGCTCAACCGCTTGATACTGTCTGACGCGCCGCGCATCAGCACAGAACCAACGCGCGTGGAGCCGGTAAACGATATCTTGCGAACGGTTTCATTCGCCATCAGTTCCTTGCCAATGTCAGCCGGCATGCCCGTGATGATGTTGATCACGCCTGCCGGGATGCCTGCACGTTCGGCCAGAACGCCGAGCGCCAAAGCAGAAAACGGGGTGAATTCGGAGGGCTTGACGACCACGGTGCAGCCAGCGGCCAGTGCGGGGGCAACCTTGCGTGTGATCATGGCATTCGGAAAGTTCCACGGTGTGATAATGGCACAGACGCCCACCGCTTCTTTGAGGACGATAATGCGGCTACCCGGCGTCGGGGACGGGATCATGTTTCCGCCGATCCGGCGTGCCTCTTCGGCGAACCACTTGACGAAGGAAGCGCCGTAGCGGATCTCGCCACGTGCTTCCGCCAAAGGCTTTCCCTGCTCGATTGTAAGCATCATCGCGAGATCCTGCTCGTGTTCGAGCATCAGGCGATGCCAAGCCTCCAGGAGTAGGGCACGTTCCGCATGAGTTTTTGCTTTCCAGCGCGCCAGGGCTGTCTGCGCGGCCGCAATAGCCCGGCGCGTTTCGTCACCACTGATGTCCGGTACATGGCCGATGACTTCCTGTGTGGCCGGATTCGTCACCGGCACAGACGCAGCAGACGCAGCATCACACCACACGCCGTCAATCAGGCATTGTTGCCGGAATAGAGTTGGGTCTTTGAGAGATTGCATCTTGATAATCCTATTCAATCAGGCAAGAGCCGTAAGTACGGCAGCTGTGATTTCATCCGTCTTGTCGTTGCCTGGCTTGGTGCCAATACCGCGTAAGGTCGCCGTCTCAATGGCGCCGATGATCTCAGCCGCAGCTGTTGCTTCGCCCAGATGATCAAGCATCATTGCGGCCGACCAAATAGCCGCGATAGGATTGGCGATCCCAAGATGAGCGATATCGGGCGCTGAACCATGAACCGGTTCAAACATGGAAGGCGAACTATGATCGGGGTTGATGTTGGCAGATGCCGCATACCCCAGGCCGCCCTGGATAGCGGCCCCAAGGTCCGTCAGAATGTCGCCGAAGAGGTTCGATGCAACAACGACGTCAAGACTTTCAGGCGCCATAACCATGCGCGCCGCCATGGCATCAATATGATAATTGTTAACCTCGACATCGGGATATTCGGCCGCCAGCTTCTCGGTAATCTCGTCCCAAAAGACCATCGAGTATTTTTGCGCATTTGATTTTGTCACCGATGCCAGCTTTTTGCGGCGCAGGCGGGCCTGTTGGAAGCCGAAACGCAAAATGCGTTCAACACCCTTTCGGGTGAAAATCGATGTCTCCACAGCCACTTCGTCCTGAGTGCCTACATGCACACGACCGCCGGCACCGGAATATTCCCCCTCAGTATTTTCGCGGATACAAAGAATATCGAAACCGCCTGACCTCAGGGGGCCCTCGACGCCTGGCAGAAGCCGGTGAGGTCGAATATTGGCGTATTGGACGAAGGCCTTGCGTATCGGCAGCAATAGCCCGTGCAGCGAAACGGAATCGGGCACTTCTGCTGGCCAACCGACGGCCCCCAACAAAATAGCGTCGTGGCCCCGAAGGGTCTCAATTCCACCGGCGGGCATCATCGCACCGGTTTCCCTGTAAAAGTTGCAAGACCAAGGGTAGGTCGTTGCCTTAAGCGTGAACTTCGCCCGCCGGGCTGCGAGCTCCAGCACCTGCCAGGCAGCATCCGTGACCGCCACACCAATACCGTCGCCGGGAATAAGAGCAATCGAATAGGTCTTCATTTTATTTCCTTTAATCGATCAGCAACTTTTCGACTTAGGCTCGCCTACCACCTGAGCGCGCCTCAGAGAATTAAGCGTCGCGGAAGCCGCCGTGAAATGCCTCACCCTCTGCCTGCCCATGGCTTTGCCATCCATATGGCATGTCACGATCTTTCGGTGAAGTCGCTCAGAACAGGCCGGCAAACTCGATGTTATACCCCTCTTCAAATCGACTGCTCAAACCCTTGCCCGACGTCATCTTGAAGCCCTTTTACGGCTTTTCTGGTTGCTCGGCTTTCTAGCCGCGGCGCGTTGGGGCTATTAGCGGATGGCAGGATGACGCAACGTTAAATCGCCACCTACAACGGTCCTGTCCGGCGTCCAGATCGCCAATGTTGGTACTGTATGATTCTGCGGGTCGGCTTTAACGCCAACTCCGTACGTGCAGTCAGTTCGCATTCGGGGTGCCTCCGCAAGCGGGATAACAGCAGGTATGACCCCACAGCGCGGCCATCCTATCTGCCGGTTTGACGGCCTGGCACATCCAGCCGCGTTGAGGTCGGCCTGACTGAAGACAGTCGATATGATTGTATTCATGAGCCAAGTCGATAACTGTGATGAAATCATTTGCTCTAATCAACCATAGCAGTGGACGATATGGTTCCGATTCAATGCTTATGGCGTGACAATGCGCTGCACGGTGATGGCGTCGCGGAACTTTCCGCTTGGCTCACGATGGCAGCTGGAGGAGGATATTATGCTTGGTACCGTGCTTCGCGCTCCCGGAGAAATTCGTTGTGAGGAGGTAGCAGAACCCAAAATTCAGCTTCCAACCGATGCCATTATCAAGCTGTCTGCCTCATGCATCTGCGGCTCAGACCTTTGGCCCTATCGCGGCTTGCAAGACGTTTCAGGCCCGATGCATATGGGGCACGAGTATTGCGGCATAGTGGTTGAAGTCGGGAGCGCCGTCAGAACACTGCGTCCTGGCCAGTTTGTGGTCGGATCCTTCTGCATTTCGGACAACACCTGCCCACACTGCCAATTCGGGTTTCAATCGTCCTGCGAGCAGCGCGAATTCATGTCTGCAGCTCAGGCGCCATATGCGCGCGTTCCCCTCGCCGACGGTACCTTGGTCGCCACGGCCGAAGTACCTCCTGACGACCTTATTCCAAGCTTGCTGGCGACATCCGACGTACTCGGTACCGGATGGTACGCAGCAGATGCAGCTCGCGTCGGTCCCGGATCAGTTGTAGCCGTCGTAGGCGATGGCGCGGTGGGGTTGATGGGCGTCTTGGCCGCCAAGCTAATGGGTGCGGAACGCATCATTGCTATGAGCCGCCACAAGACCAGGCAGGATCTTGCGCTCGAATTCGGTGCGACGGACATTGTTTCCGAACGCGGCGACGAGGGGGTAGCCCGCATTCGAGAACTCACTGGTGGAGTGGGCGCGGATTCCGTATTGGAGTGCGTGGGTACACAGGAGGCCATGACGCAAGCGATCAGCTCTGCGCGACCGGGCGGTTCAATCGGCTTCGTCGGTGTACCGCATGGCGTCCAGCTTGATGGACAAACTCTCTTTTTTGCGCAGAAAAATTTGCTGGGAGGGCCAGCACCTGTCCGTCGGTTTTTGCCAGATCTCATTGATTTGGTGCTGAAGCGTACCATCAATCCCGGCAAAGTTTTTGATCTGGAAGTTCCACTGGCCGACGTCGCGGTAGGATATCGGGCAATGGACGAGCGACGGGCAACCAAGGTCCTGCTACGGCTTTAGCGCTCCGGAATCAATTATTTGTCTATCGCCAGCCGAAGATCACCATGGCGCTGGGGATCGAAATCACGTCCTAAACACAGCTAGTTCCATTAGCTATGTGACGACAACATGTAGCCGGGGTGGGTTCGAGGATAAAGTGCGACTTGCAATAGATAGCAACGTTTACCCTTGCAAGGAATGAGACATGAAGCGCACCTAATCCCAGATTAATCTGGATGAACGCCGCAAGATCGCGCGCTGGCGTACGGTTGGAATCAGCGTTGACGTCATAGCCGAGAAACTGCACCGACATCGTTCGACCCTTTTTCGTGAGCTGCTTTCCGTGAGCTGCGCCGCAATGCGTTCGAGGATGGTGAGATGCCGGACCTCGACGGTTATTATTGCGCAATGGCCAATGTATGGCGCGAGAACGACGTGCCAGGCCGCGCAAAATTGCCCGGTTCTCGTATCTGCGCCAATCGGTGATCGAGCGCATCATGCATGGCTGATCGCCGCAACAGATCGCCGGCCGATTGCAGCTTGAGCGCCATCCGATCTGCGTCAGCCATGAGACGATCTACAAGTTCGGACGGTCATGCGATCAAGCTGCGGCGACATCTGCCGGAGCACCGTGCCAGACGCCGACCACGGCACGCCAGGCGCCGCCATGGCAGGCGTTTTACCCCGGATGTCAACATTCTCTACCGGCCAGACGCCGTTGCCGAGCGGAAACAGTTCGGGCTTTGGGAAGGCGATATCATCCAGTTTCGCAAGAAGTTAGGAAAGGCCAATGTTGGTCGAACGCGTCAGTCGCTTCGCCGTCTTCCTGCGCAACAATGACCGGCAGTCGAGACCCGTCATGGACTGGCTGATCCAGGTCCTCCAGTCTGTGCCCCACCTCGCCCGCCGCTCAATCACCTTGCGAGCATCGCAGCGCAAGCATGGTTCTGCGATCCACAATCTCCATGGCAGAAAGACACCGTCGAAAACACCAACAGACGGTAAATGGGTTTCGAGAAAGGTGGATCCTCTGTGCCTCAGCGACCGCGATCTCACCGAGATCTGCAATCATCTGAACGCGACACCACGCAAATGCCTCGGCTACAAAACACCCGCCGAAGTCTTCCGCCAGAAACTCCTCGCGCAAATCCGGCGTACGGTTAGCGTCTCGAAGTCCGCAGGTCGCGGTTGGCCATGAACTCACATCTGATCTTGTGTTTTATATAGTCCCCGCGCGGCTGACCTTTGCGTATTTCGCTAAAGACGTTTGCGGTGAGCGCTACTTTTCCGATGAGTTCTACGTGCTACGCTGTTTCCTGTCTTAACCGCTCTTAGCCGCACTCAGAAACCGAGAGAGCTGAATAGCGGTCGAGCAAGTACATAGGGCGGTGTTTCTGTGCGCTTGGATCAAGGGAGTGATCCCAGCATCGGAATGATCAACTCATTCGCGCTAAGTTTCAAAACGACGTCCGACCATAGGTCGCCGTGAAATCGGTGAACCAGGGGGGCCGTATCAGGGAGGATTACCGGAAATGAACCTCAAGATTGGAAGTATGCTGTTGGGAGGCCTTTCTACGGCTTTGCTGATGGCGAACGTGGTGTCGGCGAAGGACCTCGTATTCGGGCTGATACCGAATACGATGGCCTACCCGTATGACGTCGTGCTTGTGAACGGCTTCAAGGAAAGGGCGGAGGCCAACGGCGTCAAGGTTATTCTGCTCGATCCGAAGATGAGCATGGAAACGCAGGCGAACCAGTTCGACGATCTCCTTCTGCAGAAGGTCGATGGCATCGCGTTCATGCCGAACGACTCAGTCACGGTCCAGACCCTTGTCGACAAGGTCGCCGACGCGGGCATTCCCATCGTGGCCTCTGCTGTTCCGGTTGGCGACCCCAATACAAATCCGGTCGACTACGTCTATCCAAACCTCACAGCGCTTGTGACCACAAACGATATCGACGCCGGGCATGTTGCTGGCGTCTACGCTGCGGCCGTGTTACCCAAAGACAGGGAAGCGCAGATCGCAGTAGTCGAAGGAGCGCCGGGGTTCTCCGTCGTAAAACAACGGCAGCAGGGATTCGAAGCAGCGCTGAACGAGGCTGGGATCAAGTTCAAGATTGTTTCGTCTCAACCATCTGACTGGACTCCTTCATCGGGCGAACGGATCTGCCAGAATGCGTTGACAGCAAATCCGGACTTGGACATGTTCTTCAGTCATGCTGACGACATGGCGATCGGTTGCGCGAAGGCTATTGAAGCCTCCAATTCGAAAGCTCTTCTTATCGCCACGGGCGGCGGTTCCGACCTCGGGGACAACTCCCTGACAGCCGGCGAAATGGATGCCTCGGTGTGCACGCAGCCGAAACTGATCGGCGAACTGTCGTTCGACGCACTTTTCAAGGCTGTGAGCAATCCGGCGGAGGCCAAGAAGGGCCAATACATCGCATATAAGCTCTTCCCGCTGACCAAAGACAATGTGAAGGACTGCCCGCGCTGGTAGCCAATTGCGACCTGCCTCGCACTTCCTATTTTCCCAGTCGAAGTTTGAAGGCATGCAGAGCGCGGCAGACCGCTTTCTGCATGCCTTTTCGCTGGCGTCGGTCGGAACTGCTTGGCTGTGCCCAATTATCAAGAGTATCGCGCACCCGCCACGGCGGCATGCCTCGCGATCAAATGCCAATGAAAGTCTTGATGGAGGACGTTGATATGCGGATTTTATTTACGGGGGGTAGCGGCAAGGCGGGCCCACACGTGGTGGATTACCTTGCGGGGGCGGGGCACAAGGTGGTGAACGTTGATCGGGCCCCACTGCGCCATCCCAAGGTTCGCGACATGCTGGTCGACCTGACGGATCTGGGTCAGGTTTTCTCGGTCATGCAGACATATGCCGACGACCACGAAATCGACGACGGCATCGGTCATCGTGGCTTTGACGCGATCGTTCACTTTGCGGCGTCGGTACCCGCAGGACATATACCGGTTGACGCCGAGACTTTTCGGGTAAACGTCATGTCCACCTTCAACGTGCTGGAAGTGGCGGCCAAGATGAAGGTGCCAAAGGTCATTATCGCATCCTCCGAGACGACCTATGGCATTTGCCTGACTGACGGCATCGTGGATCCGAAATGGCTCCCGCTCGAGGAGGATTATCCGATCGATCCGGTCGATGCCTACGGGCTTTCAAAGCGCGTGAACGAGGTCACTGCGGAGGGGTTCCAAAGAAGAACAGGAGCTGACGTCTACGCCTTGCGGATCGGGAACGTGATGGAGCCTTCGGATTATGCCCGATTCCCTGGTTTCGCGGAAAACCCAGGAGCCCGGCGGAGGCTGACGTTTTCTTACGTGGATGCCCGTGACCTAGGGCAGATCGTTGACCTTTGCCTGCGCAAAGACGGGCTTGGCTATCAGGTCTTCAACGCCAGCAACGATTCCAATTCAGTCCCTCAGCCCAATTCGGAGCTCCTTGCTCGCTTCTTCCCAAATGTCCCTCTCAGGCGGCCGGTGGGCGAAAACGAGGGCCTGCTGTCGAACCGGAAGATCCGGGAGCTGCTCGGCTTCAAAGAGGAACACAATTGGCGCAAGTATGTGAATGATTGATCCTGTATGGGAGGCGATGGATGCCAGTCTCGCGTCGTTGAGTCCTAGCGAGACACCCAGGTCATCAAGCCTCGCTCCAACACGGCAGTCGATTCGCTAGGCTGCCACTTCAGTGGAACCAAGGCGGTCGCGGATTGCGACCGTCGTGTTTGGTCTCGTATAGCCCGACGTCTGCTCGCTCGAGGTGAAGTGCGATTTCGCGACGGAAACGCCGACACCTTCCGACGTGACAGGGTGTGCTGCGGAGAGTGAACGTAATTGCCTATATTTTCGCCTCATTCGCTCGGCAGCCGCGAGTGCTCCCTCCGGAGTGTCGGGCAAGATCACTCCGAATTCCGCGCCGATGCCGGGGCTATTTTCCGCATCTTGGTCGCGACCGGCCAAGCCGTGAAGGCCCGGGCGTGTGCTGCCTTTTAATCGAAGCGATGAGATCGAAACTGCGCTGCCTGCCGAAAGCGACGTCACGCTCGGATGCGCTGGTCAAGGCCGGCAACCAGATCGACGCGAAGGATAGTCGCGCCTGCTATTCGGCTGCGAACGATGCCCTATAACTAAGAACGCAGGCCGGTGCTCCCGAGATCGCGAAAAAAGGGATAGCGTTCGCGTAATTAGTTCGCCCCGTAGCCGATGGTGAGATGGCCTTGGTCAGGATGTTCCATAAATATGCTTATGCGATTTTCGCAACTATAGCTTGCCGTCTCACGTCGACAGTCGAGGGAGTCGCGCCTCTGTCGCAACGCCATTCCTTTGTTTTTCCCTAGAAATCACAAAAATTTGAACGGACGAGCACACGGCCACCGCTCGTTGTGCTTTCTCCTTATCTCGTAGAACTATATACCTGCGGTAGTTGCCCTATAGATAGCCCGCGTCCTATCACGATGCTGCGCCCAAAATCCCGGCGGTATGTGACCTCGCGGCCAAATAAAGCGAAACCGAATTTGAGCATCTGAGCCATTGGAAAAGAACGGGAAGATTTTTGTCACCCCTCTGAAGGACGGGCGCGATTTCAAAGAACTGTTCAAGCAGCTAGCCGCCGTCGGAGCAGGCCGGCCTTTGGGTCGCGACGGGTTTCCGCAAGGCCCATGGACGCCCGAGTTGTTAGCTGAGGCGATATCACAGATCGATGCCAACCGGCTGGGGGTTGACTTGCGCACAGTTCAGCTCTGGTTTCAAGAAAATGATAAAGGGATTAGCTCTTCCAACATCCGGTGGCTGGCACGGATCTTTGGATGCGATGATCCGGAGGCGACCAGCGAATGGCTGATGGAGCTCAGCGCGGCTCAATCACGGTTAACCTCAAAAAGGCGAGATTCGAAAAATTCAGTAAGAAGCACGGCATCGCTCGTGCCAGAGGCGCCGCCGTCTCTCACCGTTGATGAGGCGCAACCTGCAGGCGGTGTCACACAAGACAGCGAAGTTCCCCGAAAAAGACAACGCTTCAGCTTAGCGGAAAGATCGGAAGCGCTTTTCAGTCATGGATCCCCGTTGAATCTCCCGGCATCGATATTCGCCGGTGCTTCCGCCCTCGGGTTTTTGTCGTACATGGTTGGGATCGACAACGTGACGTATAGGCGGCCAGATGGTGTCGTTAAGGAAGTCGGTTTTCTATGGGCACCTAACTGGACGCTTCTCTTCATGGTGCTCTTCCCGCTATTTTTCGCGGTCGTAATTGAGATGCTGGCCTTCTGGAAACAGAACGCGCGCTTACGACTGGTAGCACAAGCCGACAGCTCAAAAAGCACCAACGACTGGACGAGCAATGTTCGCGCTTACTCATATTCCTATTGGGCAGTCTTCCTGGTCTGCGTCTTAGTAGCTGGTCTTCTTCAATGGATGGGCGTGTGTCTCGTCCCCCTGCTAGAGGGGAATGGCGATTACGCCATCAGCTGGGGCACGATAGCGATTGTGCAACCTCATCTCATATCGGTGTCAGCGGAGATCGTCTTCACCGCGCTCGCCTACCTCTACATGAGTGTTTGCTTTTATCTTTTCCTTGCCGGCCTTATCTTGCTGCACACAATCGTCCATGATCTTTGGAGACTCGGAGGGGGTCCGAGGACGCCGCCAGAGGTGGAGCATCGGCGCGAGACAGGCGAAATCTGCCTGAGGGTAATGCGGGGGATCTTCCGCTGCACCGTCCTCGGTGTTCTCGTGGCCGTATGCATGAAACTCCAAAGTGCGTACTTGAGCTCGAATGGACAAGACGTCGTGACCTGGATAATCCACGACATGTTTTCGGCTATCTATGGCCTCCCCGACGGCAGCAATAGCTTGGGCTATCGAATGCCGACCCATTACAGCAGTTTGCTCGTCGCCATTTCGGCTTGTGTCGTTTTTGTTTATGGCTCCTTTCGCTTGGCGAACGGAAAGCAGGTCCGTGAAACTTTGTGGAAGATGTCAGCGGTCGTGGGTCTGCTCTTTGCCAGCTATGTGTTGATCGACGCCTTCGACGGCTTTTCGATCCTCCTCGGCGCTGGCGTTTTGCTCGCAGTGTACGGTCTCTTTGATCCGGAGTTTGGGCAACGGCGGGAAATCGAAGTGGAGAGCAAACAGAGTGTATCATAAATGGCTTGATCGTTGGGACGAGCAGCGAGCGCGACGTGGTGAGGAAGCGAAAAAAGCAACAGCTTTCGTCCTCGACAGCTCCCTCGCGTTCCCGGCTGAGAAGAGGGCGGGAACTGTACAGGAGTTTTGTACCCTTGCCGACCGCGCCTTGACTGATTCAAGCTTCTACGACGAGCCCAGCGAGAGCGATCATGACTTTGTGATGCGAGAGGGGTGGCTGAGATTTCCTTCAGACCTTTCTACCGAGGTCGAAGAGAACAACTTGGTTTGGGCGAAGGTAACCGAAAGCGGCTCGCTTGATCAGGCACTGGTGATCTTTCACCACTGGAATGCGGGCCGCCGAAATCGCCAGATTTCCAAGTTTTTCTCACAGCGTGGCGTTACGGTTCTCGAGATCGCTATGCCTTATCACTTTGAACGCAGCCGGCCCGGCTCGCTCTATGCCGAGGACATGCTGAGCCCGAATCTCGGTCGAACGATTCAGTCTGTAAGGCAGGCTGTATTGGACGGGCGAAAGCTCATCCGCTGGCTGAGAGGGGAAGGCTATGAAGAGATCTCGGTTCTCGGCATGAGCCTTGGCTCCTGGGTTGCCGGACTGATCGCTGCACATGAACCGGCAGTAACGAAGGCGTCCCTGTTTTTGACGGCTGGTAGCCTCGCTGACATGGTCTGGACAGGCCGTGCGACCCGGGCGATACGTGATAGCCTGGAGCCTGCGATCGAGATCAGCGATCTTCGTAAGGCATGGGGCCTGCTGAATTTAGAGAGCTACGCTCCTAATCTGGCGAGGCCAGACCTCGCGCTTCACCTGGTGATCGCGACCCGAGACAAGGTGGTGCTACCCGAACTATCGAGACGCTTCATCGAAAAACTACACGAAGCCGGGGCCAGGCCAAGCGTCCTAGAGCTGAACTGCGGTCACTATTCCCTCGCGATGCCCCCTTACATCTTGCTCGCAGGCTGGAGCTTGAAGCGCTTTCTGTCGCCGGAAGGCTGAAGCGCGAGTGCGGCAAGGAAGCCATGTTTTCCTCGCGCCCGGTAGCAGCGCGGGCCTGCCCTCTCCTTTCACTCGCTGATAAAAACTTTCCGCTGTAAAACAATAGCCTGCAAGCCTCGTTTCGTTTTGTTTCGCTAGGATTCGCATCCCATCGCGCAATCTGCGGTAAGCACCATGGTTAGAAACTGTCAATTTCAGCAAGGCGCCGTTCCATTGAAAGCAGAGCATTAGTGCCTGTTTGGGGCGGACGCAGTTCGCAACCGACTTCGCCCAGGAGAAAGCTATTTCAGCTTTGATTGCAGCTATGGATTCTGACGTATTCGACGTGCATTGCATCCACAGGCAAGTGGGTTCAACTGGCTTGGTCATTTTCGAGCGTGACGACATCCTCCTGAGACACAAGCCGCAGATTGAAGACCATACGCTCAGTGATATCGACGCTGATTTCGTGGCCATGCTTCACGACATGCGTGAACTTGATGTTTGTTTTGGATTTATTTCTCACCATTCAACTCCGCCATTCGACCAACGTGTCGGTATCGCAAGCGCGACGCTGACACGGCTGCTCGACGATCTCCTAAAGGCATCGGGCGCCCTACCCGACTTCTGGATAGACGCAGCCTGCGCATTGGACCTAAGACAGCGACAGCATCCGCACAGCAAATCTGAACTCGATCTGATACTAAGCCTGACGCGGTGGCGTGAAGCCGATCTCAACAAGACGGTTGTGGTACGGAAAGCGGAAGCGCCCCTCGTCAAACCAAATAAGTCCGGTCTCATGGAGATCTTCTATCCAGGATTAAACGCGGTCGCCCCCTCCGACACCAGTCGGCGGGCGACTGTGGGTTGGCTGAAGACGAAGATCAAGCATGCTTTGGATCTAGAGTAACGCCGACCTCGGCAGTGCGTCACGTGCAGCGGGGGCTGCTTCGTTTGATGTAGCTCGACGGTCCGGGCTACCGTCCGCGGTCCCGATCCTTGTTCTGCGGGGGGCGCAGCTTGATCGATTTCGATATCTCGCGATCGCGCTGCTGGGCTCTCTGCTGATCCGAACGATCTTTGTCAGGGCTATCATGCTCGGCATTCGAGCGGGCTACGCGCGACTGATCAACAGCACGGTTGCTCGAACTCTTGTTGACGACGCCCTGCTCCGCAACATGGTCGCGCCCGGTCGCCGACTTCGTCTCCAGGCTATCCGAAGTGCGCTTATTCTTGCCAACCTCTGCCCGATCCCGATTTTTCGCGACCCGGGAATCGAGCTGCAGCCCAACCACCTTGCCGATGATCTTTGTCGCTTGCTCGAAGATCAACCGATCGGACGGATTGGTGATCTTGGCAGCAACGCTCAAAGCGGTGTTCGCTAGTGTTTCTTTCGCCGCCCTCGCCTGTGCGGCACTAATGGGGGTGGATCGTAGCATATGCTCTTCGCCTTTCTCTCGTATGGGATCGCGACCCTCGCGAACCGCAGTTTCAAGCCGTTGGTATTCGCGACGAAGCCCCACGGACAGATCGTGACTAAGATCGCGTGCGGTGCTGGGGGCCGATCGATCTTTTGCGATTTTCTCCAACATCTCGATGACACGTCCGACGGACCGCTGACTCTGTTCGACCCGGATCCGAGCATCCTGGCGCTTTGGTGCGGTCGGAGTGTCACGCACCCTCGCCATGACCTTATCAACGACGTTGCCCGGAGCCGTTGCGCCCATCCGCCGGAACATCTCCCATTCCCATCTTTTCACCGGCGGTGGACCGGCGCGCTCGATGCGCTTCTGGCGATCGATCGGGATACCGCGCTCTCGAGCCTTTTCGGCAAAGCGGACTCGCCATTCGGTGAAGTCGCGGATGTTGGGGTTGAGGATCTTCCCGTTCGAATTGCGTAGTCCGACGATCACATGCAGGTGCGGGTGCTTTTCAAGATCGTGACGATTGTGGACGGCATAGGCATAACGATGCCCTGCGAACTGCTCCCGCAGGAAATCTCGGCCCGCGAGGACAAATTGGTCGCGGTCCACATTGGCTGGTCCTGAGAGCAAAAGGTGCATGAAATCCCGCGGTTGGCGGGTTTGCATGAGAACCCCAACCGTCCTGCCTTCCGCGGTCAATACCTTGTGGTCCCTGGTCGTGACTTCGCGCCGCACCTCGCCGAGTTCATAACGGCCGCTCCTGCCAGGCCGCTCCTCAATGCGTACCTTTGTAGAAAGCGTGACCTCCGCCCCTGCCCTCTGCATGGCATGCAGGGTTGCCGTCAGGCCTTTGGGTCCAGAGGAAAACTCCGCCGGATAGCGCGAAACCGGAGTAGTTCCAGCGTCCCGCAGAGCCCTGTCCAATCGATCGTCGATCGCACGCACATCCTCCATTTCCGCAGGAACCCGGTTCGCGCTGCTTCGATCCGACCTGTCTTTCTTCTCGTGAGCGATGACCAAAGCAAAATGCAGACGGGTTCCTCCCTTCACGCCTTCGCTGACGCTGAACGCGTAGGTCCGATCTGCGTCGCCGGACTGACGGAAACCATCTTCCGCGAGCGAAGCAAGACCTCGAGCGATATCGTCGCGGTTCGCATTCTCCAGTTCGTAGGTCAGGCGGAGAATATCCTGACTGCCTTTCCGGTTGCCGAACTCCCGCTCCCAGGAGCGCACAGCGCCTCGCAGATCGGTAACCTCGCGGCCATCCTGGTCGCGCGCTTTCTCTTCCTTGCTCTGATAGGCGAGCACGTTGCGCGCTGAAGCCGCGCCCGCTCCATAAGACAGGACTTTGACGACAACCGCATTGTTGCCGGAAGCACGACTGAAAGCCGTGGCAGCGCCGGGATGTTTGCCGGCGCGCGGAACCGCCTTGGCCGACGATGGTCGCTTTGCGGCGCCGCCTCCACCGCCGCCTCGGCGACGGAGCTCGTCTTCGATAAGCTCGAAGTAGCTCGGCAGTCGGCGGCCCTGGGACCTAGATGCGAAGCGACTTTTGGACATGTCGGTCATCATGGTTCCTGATCAAATCGGCGATAAAGGTAGAGGGCCGGACGTAGGCTGCGTCTCTGATAGCATCGAGCGCACCCATGACGTTCTCGAGCTGCTGCGCTATCGCTTTTGCGCTTGCAGCACGAACGTCTCCTTCGGAAAGGAACTCCTCGTTTCGAAAAGCAAGTTCTCGCAGGAACTGGTGCATGTTTGCCAACTGACGATCATGTTCTTCGAGCATCGCAGGGATGTGCATCACCTCTCTGGTGACGATGAGCTTGGCGACGATGTTCACAGAGACATCGAGCCTGCGAGACACGGCCTCGAGATTGCTCAGAATGTGAACGGGGAGGCGGAACATCACGGCGGGCTCACGCATCTGGTTACAGCCCCCTCGCCTTCAGCGCCTCTAAAATCAGCCGGTGCGTCGCAGAAGAGAGCTGTTCATGCCGCTCCAGCGACACGCGGAATATCTTTGTGAGTACGTCGTCGTCGAGATAGAGAGAGATACGCTTGCGCTTTGTTTCAGCGTCCGTGGCGATCGCTTGCGGTGGCAGTGGACCGGGATTTCGGGTCTTGGCTGGTTGCCGCCGCGCCTGAGGCTCGCGGCCCTCGGCCTCTGCTTCCAGAGCCTCATCTGGCATCAGCGTCTCAAGGTCGATATTCGTCGGCATGTAAGACGTGGCACTCTCTTCCACCTCCTTCGCCTGGTCCTCCCTGGACCGTGCAAGGGCAAGAATATTGCCGGCGGGCGTCCGTTCCCTCGACATACGTTAGGCAGCTTCCGCCTGCAGCAGGCCGATGAATTCGTTGTTGATCTTCTTCACGAGATCAATCGCATCGAGCACGCTCTCGGATGCCCGCCGCTTTGCCGATCGGGTCAGCGAGGAATTGTTCTCGATACTTGCCAGTTTGGAATAGAGCGAGCCGAAACCAGCTCCGACATCGCTGAAATGATTGCTCTTCCGGATTACCGTCTCCACCATCGGAATCCGGCCGCTGGTCAGGATCGCATGAACCTCGGGAAGTGACCTGTTGTGCTTGAGCGCGATCATGTCGATGTGATTCCAGATGGCCGCATAGGGGATCGGCCCTGCAGCGCGCTTTTTGGATATTTCCTTCAGGATCGTCGCCACCTTGATTGCTGACGTGGCAGCGGTCGGCTCCGGGATGATCGGAATGAGGACCGCATCGCACTCGTGATAAACCTCGATAGCCCGTTGATGCACGTAGCCGCCGACGTCATAGATACGGATATCCGCTTCAGGTGCGTCGGCCAGGCGGTCGCGAAACCTGTCGCCAGGTGCGACGCGCAGATGCAGCAACGTGCCGTCTGTCGGGAGCAGCCCGCGCTTCATCGAGACATTGTACCAGCGCGTCGATGACTCCTGCTCGTCGCAGTCAATCAGAAGCGTTCGATGTCCCTGCTGCGCGAACTCGGCTGCGAGATTGACGTTCAAGGTTGATTTGCCGGCACCGCCCTTGAACGTCGAGATCGCGAGGGAAAGGGGTTTAACTGCCATTTGCTTCTTCACCATCTTGCATCGACTATTACTGTTGGGAGGAAGGGAGTTCGATGGTGGCCAAAGATTGCGGACATCTCCGCCACGCTCTGGACGAACCTGCCCTGCCCTCGTCATGCCCGAAGTTTGGCTCGTAGCTCTTCCTGCCGCCGAGCGGCGATCAAATCCTCGTTCAGCCGTGTCATTTCGCGTTCACGAGTTGCATATGCGACCGGATCCCTCCCCGGCCAAAAGCGAAGGAATTGTAAAAACACCAGCGCGAAGAATGTGATCGTGGCCGCTTTGAACCAGGACGAATGAGCGTAGAGATCAGCTGCCCATTGCCACAGCGCTTGCGCCCATTCTGTGGGGAGAAACGCATATGAAAACACCAGCGCGACGCCGTATGCGACGAACGACGCAAAAAACAGGCCCACAGCCGACACTATGATAAAATTGGCGCTCAACACGACGAACCACGCCGCCCGAAACGGGAAGACAACGACCTTAAGTGACTGCCTGAACGCTGACATCCGCTCTTCTCCACGTGCGATTTTCAGTGCCTGATAAAGACATACTCCAATCCGCATGCTTTTTCCAGACTTGCACTGCAGTATAATTTCGTGCATGGTCGAAAAGTCGAAACCAGACGGATGCGGACATGAAGAATGGCGCATGGCGGCTCGATCGCCTCCTCTCCTACACCCTCGTCAACATCCTCATCGCGCTGCGCCCGGCTGCTGCGGCCGACACCGATCCCGATACCGCTGCGGATTTCGTCCAGCACTATCAACGTGCCTACGCGCAGGGGCGCGATCTGATACCAGGGCCAATCTTGCCGCTCGACACATTCTCGATTGCAACGCGGCTCGACCTGCAGACCATCAGACCTCAAAGTGCCCTTACCGGCACTGGGTTCGTCGCGCTCGATGGGACGATTGTCAAACTGGCCGGCGCTCAGGGCTGTCTTTCGATAGAAGCAGTAGAGTTCACTGGGTTGCGGACGACATGCGCGATGGTCTCGCTTGCCGGAATGACAGCGACCCTCAATGAGGCAGAGGTAGGTGCGGGCAACGCATTTCCCTGTCATGTCTTCGGAAATGCGCCCGGAACGCCCACGGTCCACTATGCCGAGTGCTTCTTTGTCGAAGATGGCGCGGTCCGATCGCTTTCGGAAACGCTAATCAGCAGAGGACTGGCGTTTGCTGCCCGTGATGGTGCCGGGCGTCCTGTTTTTCCGGAATATGCAAAAGCCGAGGAGCAGGCTCGCCGGGACAAGGCGGGGATTTGGGCGAACGCCTATTTCGTCCATCCCTACGGTGCTCGCTTTCGTGCCAATCTATCAACGAACTGATGCGGGTGAGATCACTCATGCTGATTTCCACGATCACAGTGTCCGGCTTTTATGCAGCGATGACCGTCATGCCGATGCCTGCACAAGGCGACATCACGCGGACACCCTCCGCTCCGGTCGTCCGAGTTCAGGCCGCTGAACAAGACTTGCCCGCCACTGGCAGGCGCGACGACGATCAGTCCAAATTCCGTCCCTTTCCTTCAGAGGCGCAATTCGAAACCGGTGACACCTGGATTTCCGGCGGCCGGCGGTATCGCCTTTACGGCCTGCAATCGTGCCTCCGAGGGACAAATATCACAGTATCTGCCGGCGTCGTGCGCGACTGCGGCGAGCTAGACCTCATCATGGTGCAAGCATTGATCCGGGACACCCGACCTGTCTGCGCCACCATCAAAGATCTCGACCAGAACAATGCCGTCGTGGCGTGCCAGACAACCACCGGCCAACACCGCTACGATCTGGCAACCTATATGATCGCTCAGGGATGGGGATTTGCCGCAGTCGACGGGGCGGGCCGTTTGATCGTTCCTGGATATAGGACGGCTGAGGAGGCGGCGCGATCCGCACGCGTCGGGCTTTGGGCGTATCCTGACATGCCGCATCCGGTTTCGTTCCTCACGCAGCAGGCGAGGACCCAACGATGAAAGCCGTGACCGTTTCGATGATGCTGTTCATGGCGATACCAGCGGCGTCGCTCGCACAAAGTCGACCAGCCGATGTGCCGCGCCAGATCTACGGCATGGTTCAGGTCGTTGATGCAACGACTTTCGAATTCGTCAAGAGCCGACAGGTCGTCCGTCTGGCCGGCTACGAGGCGCCCCGCCTGGAGCAGACCGCGACGAGCGCTGGGGGGGGATGGCCGGCCGGTCAGGTGTCACGTGCATGGATGATCCTTCGGACGCTTGGCCAAAACGTCAACTGCGGGCCGATCGGACGCGACGCCAAGCAGGTGTTGGTCGCCCACTGCTTCGTCGGAGAGACCAATCTGGCAGCGACAGCAATTGCCGAAGGCATCGGCTATGCGTTCAACTACCCGGGTGAGCCTCAGGTGCCTGCCTATTTCGACATCGAAAGAAAAGCCAGGGGTCTGGGGTACGGAGTCTGGTCCTCACCCGACCTGCTTCCGCCCTGGCTATACGATGCTTCGGTGGCGAAGGCAGACACGTCCGACCGCAGGGTGCCGGAATCCGAACCGGGACTGCCGTTGCCGCTCCCCGTCAATCAAACAACGCGCTGAGTTGAAGAATCTGCCTGGAGGCTGAATGAAACGTGTTCTCGAAACCCTTGCCGTAGCAATGGCCTTGCTTGCCTCTGTTCCGGTTGCAGCCAGCGCGCAAAATGCTGGTTCGCCCAACCGGATCGAACAGCGAGACACCGATCACTGCGGTGTCGCCGGCGCCGGATGTGATCCGGCGGACGTGCAGCAATGGAAGGCTGTTGGCAACCGGCTAGCCGACCTGTCGTCGGCAGACCTTAGCCAGTATGCCTACGCCTGCGCGCGTCATCCGGAATGGAAAAAAGACTGCCAAACCGATCCCGCAATCATTCTGAAGCGCCTGGGAATTGAAGGATATTGAGACTGCCGATGAGCAAGTCGGACAATGTCGTCGCCATTGCCGAATTGGCCTTCCTCGTCAGGACGGCCGGCCCTTTCCTTCAAGGACCGGTGGCACCTGGACGTTAATTCAAGAAATAGATGGAGGCGAAGTAATGAGACGATTTTCAATCGTGGTCGCGGCGTTGGCGGCTGGGAGCTTCACCGTATCGAGCCCTGATGCGAAGGCCGACGACGCGTCATGGGGTTGTCAGGTGCTCCTATGCGCGGCATCGCAGAATCCATCATGGCATGGCGTTCCCTATTGCGTTCCGCCCATGAAGAGGCTGATTGATGCCATGAAGAAACCCGGATTTGATTGGCCTATCTGCCACGAAGCCAATTCGGGCAAGCCAGGCCGCGAGGATTTCGAGGAGTGCCCGGCCGGCATGACAGTCGGCTACCGCTCGCAGGGCGACAATGGATGGCGAGGTGAGCCGGACCAGTGCATCAAGACAGTCGATGTCTGCCGCTCGCCCAACCCGCGTTCAGATGCGACGAGGCTGCCCGGTCAAACCATCCGTCGCAGCTTCGGGAACTACGACACCGACTGCGTCCAGCAGATTGCCACTCCGCGCCCGCGACGCGCCGACCCCTATTTCTTCGACATACCCGACGACACGGGCGTCAAGGAGCGGTTCTGGTTCAACCTGAATCATTAGCCGCGCGTTTTCAATCTGCCCTGAGTGCCGAGCTCAGGCGGCGGGCTCCGCTGTCCTCTTTTTCTTTCCCCGCCGCGATCTCAACGCTGCGACGCGAGGAAGATCGTCTTCGGTGACTTTTAGCAGATCTTCGATAACGACTTTCCACTCGCGCTGCATCTTGTCGAGGGTCGAAAGTTTCACGTCACGCATGCAGCGCGTGACTTGCGACATGTAGGCTTCCGATACACCGAGCTGCTCGGCCAAATCCTTGTTGGTAACGCGACGCCTAGCTTTCAGGCGGCCAATACCGACGGCCAGTCTTTCCTGAAACGACAGCGATGTGAGGATCGACTTGTCCAGTTCTACGTCGGCATCGACCTTCACACGTGGCATTGTACGAATATCCCGCGTTCGTTTGAAAGCGAAATGCCGGGACAGGACGGGTCATCCCTTGGAACAGCGTCGTCGCTGCGGCGCCTGTTTATCAACATGTTTGAAAATAAATCAATCATTGCGGATCCGACGGCGACAGATGATCAATGTAACCATGCCTATAACTCTTTGTTGCCCATCGTTGTCACTGGGACGTTCACAAGCCCGTTACCTCTCTACACCGTCAGTCAACAATGCAGCAAGCGGTCCTGGATTGCAGGCGGCCTCAATTCTGTCCACCGGTCATCAGTCCCGACGATTGTCGCACGACATGGCCTGCGCTTCTAAACAACAATTCCATTGCCGGTCTATTATACTGCAGTTAAAGTTTGGTGGTGACATTTCCTCGGAGGATTGCATGGCATCGCTCACAACATCAAGCTATCGATTTGACCTGACGCGTCTCGCCGTCGCGCTTCTGATCCTCGGACTGATTTTCATCACGGCCCGCCTGTCGATCGGCGACAGCCTGACAGTTGGTTACGTTATGGTGATCCCAGTGTACGTTTTTTTGTCGGCCGTTCTCGAGGACGCGCGGCTCGTAAAACACAGCCGCGTCCATGCGTGGGCAGAGACATTGGCAGCTTTAAGCGCCGCAGCGGCTTCCGGATACACAGGCTACCAAGTCTGGATATCAGGGTACTAGGACGTCGGCATGCGGATCGTTGTTCGCAATAGCCCTCCCCACGGTCTCGCCACACTCGAAGAACGAGAGGCAGTTGCGTTGCGCGCCTGGTATGGCAACGCTGCTTCCATTGAAGTCGAGGCCATCGCCCTATCCGTCATCAAGCGCTCTCGGTTGATGGACGGTTGGATCGAATGCGACTGCCTGCCCGGCCGATACCAGCCCCTTCTTGCCCCGATTCAACAGGAGCACACATACACACTACGGCGTCTGCTGCCGAAAGACGAAGATCCCGGCCGGCATGAAGAGCGCCCAAACCATGCACATGCCTGCCCGTTTCATGTCGACAAGGATGTCGCGCCCTCTCTCTTCGATCGCGGCTATCATCTTCGCCCGTTGCCCAAGTCGGAACGAAGCTACATCGATGCGCTCCCAGCCATTCCCGACCGACTTGCCGACGTCTCCGCCTCAGACCGGATCCGATCGGTCGAGCGAAACGATCGGCCCTCCCGGCTTGGATCAATCCTCTGGAGGGTGCTCGATAAAGCCGGCACCAATGTCATTCCGCCCTTGCAGGATGAGCGGGATTTCAGCCTCGGAGATCAGCTTGCAAGGCTACGCTCCGCGGCGCGTGAGTTTCGGGTACTGCGCACCTGGACGCTTAACGCGTTGATGTCGACATGGGCGGCCGACTACCGTGATCCAGACAGCCGTTGGCAGCGGTTGCTCGCGACCTCGCGCCCAGACTGGCCCGAGACTGTACGTCGAACCGGCTTCATGGCGCTGTTTGCGACAAGCGTTTCGACACAGACAATCATGCCGGCATCCTCGGCGCGCAAGATCGATATCCTGGCAAAAGTCCGCCAGCCGCTTCGTGGCGATCCTACCAGCCGCGGACCCTTCCTGACACTGTTGAATGTGGATTTTGGAGACGATGACGATGGGCTGGCCCGAGCGGTCCAAGCCTATGCACAGCCCGTCTACAATGGCGACACCCTCTTTCCGGTGGAATCGGGATTTGAGCGGGACGTAACCCATCTCCTGTTCTGGCTGCAACAGTCACTATTTGAGGCCGCACCAGAACTTCGTATCGAGATCACCAAACCACTCTTCGCCTCTGACACACCCATCGGTCCATGCCGGCCAGACTTCATCTTGAACGTCAGCTATGGAGCAACCCATTCCCTAAACCTTATCATCGAAGCCTTTGGAATGGACAGTGACGAGTATCGCCAGGCGAAGGAGGTAATGTTGCCGCGAGCTAAGTATCTCGGACCGCTTTTTGGAATTTTTCCGAACAACCTAGCTGCGGCGAACGCGGCGGAGACTGCCCGGCGTCTGCAGTCGTGGGTCATCGATCAGGTGCGACACACCGGAAATCTTTCCAGCCTATCTGCCGATGGACATACGCCGTAGCTATCCGTCATCGACGTCGGAACTGGAGCTATTTCCCGCGTTCTGTAATTTAGCATCCCGCAGTTCGGCACCCGCTGCTTGGAGCAAGGCCTCTTGAATGTTCGCGAGGGTCCCGGTTGAACATGTTCCAAACATGCGCGAGACCAGTTCGGCGGCGAGGTCGGCAATCGACGGCGTTAGTCTTTCCGCAGCGGGACTACCCCCCTCGCTTCTAACAGTGGTGAGCGCGTTAACGGCAAGCGTCCGCCTCTCCATCTCGCGCTCTTTCACCATCAACCAGAAACCCGCGTCAGCCTTTGCCGCGGAGACGATCTGCTGGATACTCCGAGGATCTGAAAAATCCACTTTCGAAAAGTGTTTGATCTCGCCCATGATATTGCTCTCCTCAAAAAAGCGCGGCGCTTCTTGCCTCGCCGATTTGAATTGCTGGTGAGGGAAACGCGCCTATTCGCCCGGCTCATCGAGTTGCTCGACGTCCTCGCCCAACGGATCGCGCGCCACCCTCGCGAACTGATGCAGGCAATCCAGTGAACTCGTCTCCGTCAGGCGGTTCGATAAGGTCCCGATCAGCAGGTCGACATCCGAATTGAGGTCGGTTGGTTCGAGTGCGAGCTCGTCGGCCTGTTCGAAGATCGCATCGTTCAAGGCCCGCAAGTCGCTTCCGAACGATTCCCTGACCTCCTGCCGCTTGAGAACACCTGGCTTCGCAGGGTGCGAGGCGGCATGATCCGTAAAATGGTCGGCAGCTTGGCGTCGACGGCCGTTGCGAGCCGGAGATCCCAAATAGACATTATCCGCAAGTCTCCGCTCGTCGATTTTCAGACCAACGCCGGGGTCACGGTCGGGACCATGTCGGTTCGGCGCGCGGTCCTGTGGGCGCCTTCCCACAGGTGTCGATGCAGGTTCTTTTCGTCGCTGCTTCTGCTCGGCTGCGGATGCATCATCGTCGGCAACCCCAACCTCGCGCGTTTCATCCAGGTCGAGCCGATCCCGAAGCTCATCGAGGGAGGAGATATAGACATGGCGAACACCGTCTTTGACGATGAAGCGTTTGTCGTTGGATTGCCCGAATCGGTTGCCGGCTGCGTGGTCGCGATGGCCGATTGTCGATTCGATCGGCTCCATGCGTGGCCTGGACACTGGCCCGAATTTGCGAACTTTGGCGAACATCCGCTCGCCGCCAGAATCGAGCTTCATGATACGCATCAGCGGCATGCCGGTGACCTGCAGGATTGCCTCCTCGGGCTTCATCATCATCAGCGTGTTGACGGGAAGCAGGTCGACCGAGACCGGCACTTTCGATATCGATCTTTGGCGGCGTCCGTGGCGATGGGAATAGGAAGATTGCTCGACCCATTCCGTCGTCTTGCCGGCAGCCATCGAGACCGCAGTCGCGTCCTCCTGGCTCTGGAAGTTCATGAACAGCTTGATCGTCGATGCGCCCATGAGGATCTTCTGGCCGGAACGCTGGTACAGGCGCTCGAGCTGGGCACCATCCTGGAGAATGAACACGAAGCGCACGCCGTTCTTGCGGATCAGCGGCGCGAGCGTCAGCACCGTATCGATGCGGCCGCCATTGCCGAACTCGTCGAGCATCATCAGGACCTCGTGCTCGCCGTTGCGCAACGAACCCATCTGCACAAGCTTGTCGGCCATCTGCTGGATGAACATCGATATTAGCCGCTCGTAGATCTGCATGGCGTTCCAGTCTGCCTGGATATAAACCACCATCTTGCGCTTTCTGATGGTGTCGATCGGGATTGACGTGATCGAGGTAAGCGCTTCGACCAGCGGGTTCTGCAAGAAGTTGAGTTTGGCGACGATCTCGGCGGCAATCCCTTCACCGATCTTTTCGTGGCGGCCGGCGAATTTGGTCAATTGCATACGGGTCTGGTCGGAAAGGACCGCCTCGTAATTTTCCAGCAATTGCACGATCGCCTTGCGCTCGTCGGACATGGAATTGAGGATGCGGTACAGTTCGCTGAGCGACTTGCGCGTGTCCGGGCATTCGAGCACAAACCCCAGCATCGCCGTCAGTAGGATCCGGGCGCTCTCCTCCCAGAAGTCGGAAGAGTCGGACCGCAGGCGTTCCGGCAGCAGCATCTGCGTCAGCTTCTGCAGGTCGGTGATCCGCTGGTTCGGCTCGGTGCTGATCAGATCGAGCGGGTTATAGCCGTCGGTGAATTTCGAGCCTGGCGCCAGAAGAAATACCTCGTAGCCCTTGTTCTTCAGGTATCCCGACGTTTCCTCGAACAGCTCGCCGCTCATATCGAGGACCATCTGCGACCCTTCAAAACTCATCATCGTCGGGATGACGAAGCCTCGCGATTTGCCTTGCCCCGGCGAGCCGATGACCATGACGTGCTGGTCGCCGTCGTTGCGCAGCAGAAGCCCTTGCTTCAGACCGAGGACGATGCCGCGCTTGTCGCGCAGACGAAAATCGGCCGCATCCTTCAGGGTCGCCAGGCGCGCCCGACCCATGATCATCCGCTGACGCCGCTCAATAGCGGCGGCGATCGGAAATCCAACCAGCACGCCGGCGGCGGCAAGACCGGCAAGTGCGGCGAGCACCGTCTGCCGGGAAGGCTTCTGATAGGTCCCAGCCGTGTCGGTCGCACCGAAAGGCGCCTGATACATCGCGGCCAGATGATTACTATAGTAGCCGGCGATCTCGGCGTGTTCGCCGGCTTTGGTGGCCACGAGATAAAATGCCACGCCATAGACGATCACGCCGGCATAGGCAGCCGCGAAGACCAGAGCCGTATGCGCGATCAGGCTGAACATCGAGCGGACATGCAAAAGGTAGAGGATCTTGCGCGAAAGAGTCCTGCCTCCCTTCAGCATCCAGAGGCACAGCAGGAGAAACAGGAATGGCACGGCAAGCGTGAAAGCCAGCAGCGACAATCCGACCGTGTTGCGAGTGTGAATGATCGACCAGGTATAGCGGAGAGCATCGACGAAGCGCACCTGCCCGACATAGTCGAAGTAGGAGGCCGATCCAAAGGAGAAGATATAGGCGTCGTAGATCAGCGTAAAGAAAAGAAGCCATAGCATGACGGCGCAAAACAGGGCGACCGGCAAGGTGAAGAGCGAGGCACGCTGCAGAACGGTCCATTTTGGGCGGTCAGTCTCCGCTGACGTGAATACGCTTGCCATCTTTGTCCACCTCATCGGCAAAGTAGATCTCGCTGACGCCGCGGCCGCCGGCGGCATCGCTCTTCTTCAACTGCACCACGATCGGGATGATCGAACGGATATATCGAATGATATCGTCGCGCTCCATGCGGACATTGCTGTTGAGCACCAGCGTCGACAGGCGGTTGAACGCATGGTGCGGCGAGTTCGCATGGATGGTCGACATCGATCCGGGATGGCCGGTGTTGATCGCGTTCAGGAAATCAAAAGCCTCGTCGCCGCGCAGCTCGCCCATGAAGATCCTGTCCGGCCTGAGCCGCAGCGCCGTGGCCAGCAGATCAGTCATGGTGACCCTGGCCTCCCCTTGGCCTCCCTTCGAGACCAGCAGCGACACGACATTTTCCTGTCGCGGTTCGAGTTCCTCCGTATCCTGCATCAGGATGAAGCGTTCCTGGTTTGGAATGGAAGTCAGCATAGTGTTGAGAAACGTCGTCTTGCCGGTGGATGTCCCACCGGAAATCAGCATACTGCGGTGATTGACGGCCGCGAGTTCCAGGAAAGCGCGAATCTTGCCGGCGCGGAGCAGCGTTGAAAGCTCGATATCCACGTCATCGATATAGTCATCGCCAGTGACCTTAGTGAAGCGAAACGCGCCAGCCTTTTCGTAGTCGTCCAGGTCAAAGCGACGAATGAACTGCTTACGGATCGAGAAGGCATGCCCCGTCGCCGACGTCGGACTGAGGACGAACTGCACGCGCTCGCCGCCCGTCAGTGTCGCCGACAACAGCGGGTTCTCAGCGTTGACGGTCTGCTTGGTAAAAGACGCCGCGCGAGACGCCATGTGGCGGATTGCGTCCTGGTCCAGGCCGTCGACCTGTTGGCTGACCATGCTGAGCTGGCCGATCTTCTCGAGCCAGATCTCGTTGCTGCGCTGGCAGGAAATCTCGACGACGGCAGGATCGTCGAGAAAGGCCCGGATGGGTTCCAGCGCCTCGGCCAGAAAATGCCGTTCCGCGGAGATTGCAGGGCGTGCGTTCATTCGCCGTACCTCTGCTTGCGCAAGCTCTCGAACCGCTCGCGAACCGGATCAGGATAAAGGTCTGCGAAGTCGAGGTCGCGTGTGACGAAGACGTTGATGTCGGAACCCTGCGGGATGTGGATGGTCGGCCGGATGTTGCGGCTATCCTGGAAGGCTTCCGTGCCAAGCTGTTGAATGCCGGAAGCGATGGTCTCGGCGGCGATTTGCCGGGCGCGATCCTGTGACGTGTCGCCATTGTCCTGAGGGATGCTGGTGACGCTGCCACTGTCGTTGACGATGGTGATATTCCGGTCGGGCTTCTGACCAAGCTGGGCGATATATTGCGTGGCGCCGCCGATCAGCGTCATCAGAGCCGGCGGTCCGAACCGTTCCCAATATTTCCGGTCGACGACACCCGTCATGCCCGAGCGGCCAAGCCGGTCTGTGCCGTAGGAGCCAAGCTGCACCGAGACACCGTCCCCGCGGATCATGCGGGTCCAGACGATCAGGATACGCTCCTGCCCCCGTTCGACCCCGGACTTGTAGTCGCCGATCAGCGAGGAACCGGCCGGGATAAGGATTCGACGGCCGTCAAAGGAATAGACGTCTTCGCGGACAATCCCTTTGACCATGCCGGCCAGATCGGAATTGATCGCTGTCTCGAGCGTTCCCCGGATCATCGTGCCCTGGGGGATCCAGGCGTCGGTGCGGCGGTTCTCGGAGGCGACAGAGACTTCGACGCCTTGCCCGCTCATCGCCTTTAAGAACGCGCGGTCACTATCGGCCGCATTGCCATCCGTCGCCGCGCTCGGCTGCGCCCCCGATCCAACCCCTGACCCAAACGGTCCGGCACTCGCGCTATCGGGGGACGCTTGGGCCGCACCGGTCGTCCTGTTTGATTGGTCGAAGACCATGGCCGACGAACGTACGCGCTCCAGAAGCTTTGCCTCCCGCGCGAGTTCGATACAGCGCGGGTTGTCAGGGTTCTTGCCTCGCGTGCAATCGACTTCCGCCGGGGGTGCTACAGGAGCAGTGGCGGGAACGACAGGTGCGGGCGGTGGCGGAGGTGGCGGCGGCGGAGCCTCTGGGACTACGACCGTTGGCAACGGCGGAGGCGCTGGTGTCCTGAAGCCTTCATTGCGCGGCACCTGCGCCGGGCGAAACTCTTCGCGCGGCGACGTGTCGATCGCCGGCTCCCTCTCTCCGCTCGCCAGGAGGAAATACAGGACCGCGCCCACGCCCGCGATCGCCGCAACGACCGCGATCGGCCGCATCATGCCGGTGCCAGAACGTCTGACCTGTCCGCCGATGGCGGTATCGTTGTCGATCGAGTGGTAGCTGGGATCGGACATGGCGCACCTCCTACCGTGATTGGGGTTGCTGGTTGGCGGCTTCGGCTCCGATCCGCTTCGGAGCGACTGCGCCTTCGATGGGCGCCGGGGTGTCGGCGGGAGAAGTCCGGAGATTGAACAGGCAGGTCTCCTCCTCCGTCCCAAAGCGCAGGGACCACTGCCGCGAGACCTTGTCGATGACGATGTAATCGGCCTCCCGACGATAGTTCACGAGGCTCTCGCTCCGCTTGGGGTCGACAATGAAGATCGCCGGGATGTCGCCGGTGAACTTCATGAAGGTCTTCACCCCATCGTCGAAGACCCACAGGGGCTTGGCGGCATCGTTGCCTTTGAAGCCATAGTCGTAATTGACCTTGTCGCGACGAATGTTGTTGATGTTCGGATTGCGCTCGGCATCCTGAGCCTGCTTCCAGAGCTCGGCAGTTCCTTTCAAGCCGGCATCTTCCGGATACGTGAATGTCAGCTTGAAGGTCTGGTTCTGCATCGCCTTGCTATCGTTGACGCGCAGATCGAAAGAATAGGTTCGCTTCGTGGTCACAACCGACAGATTGGTCGCCGCGTCCTTCTCCATCGGCTTCAATGTCAACGAACGCCTGTCGGCCGAGGTGAGGATCTGCCAGGAGACGGTGTCGCCCGCGACGACCTGTGTGATTTCCTCGTCAGTACCGAAGAGAATGGTTGTGACCAGCCCATAGGTGCCGGTGACGAGAAATACCTGCTCGGCGGAATACGGAAGTGACCGGACGCGCGGGTCAAGCCGGCCCGGCCGTGCCAGGAGCTCGCCATGAACGGCTGCTGGACTCAGCAGCAGAACGAGGGAAAATGCGGCGGCGCATCTCTTCATGGGGCGAGCCCCGACGGCATAGTCTCCGGGACCTTCACATATTCGGTAACGACAAAGCCGAGCGGATTGTAAAGCCGAACCCGGTTGCTGGCCGGCAGATTGATCTGGCGAAAGCGTACCGTTGCAGACCACCGATTAACGACGTCACCGCCACGTTGGCGCTCCCGTGTCTCAAACCGGACGGCCATGGTCGAGGCATTGAGCGGATTGACCGAGAGTATGTCAGGACGGATGTCACCGGTCGCGCCCATGGTTTTCACAGGCCCTCGTGGGTTGGATGGGTTCATCCACTCCTCGTAATCCTTAAAAGCTTCCGAGTTCGGCTCCGACCAAAGCGCGATCATGTCGAAATTGTCCGACAGATAGCGCGGATCGTAGGTCTCCCGCCGAATGACGTAATTGCCGACGAAGGAGGCCCGAACGGCCTGCATTTCCGAGACGCTCGACCGATCTTTGTCAAGCGACGTCACGGTTTCCATGTATCCCGTGTTCTTGTCGACGATGAGAGGAACGACCTCGGTGCGGACAAGGGGGAAAAGCTGGGCCACCGAAAAAGAAAGCACGCCGGCGACGACCCAGCCGGCAACGGCGAAGGCCAACAGGATGAGACCAATCAAGGTCCTGAGCGAGCGGTTCTTTTCTCCCCAAGACAAATGCTGATCGTAGATATGCTGCGGACCGGGGACATGATCGGCCGGGGCGGCCCTCAATTGCTTTTTGAACAATGCCAATTTTCGAACCTCAAATTCGTGGGCGCCTAAATCGTGGAAACATCTCTGTCGCCGTATCGTCATTCGCCGTTGCGGCGCCGATTGGTCAGCATGCGGCCGAGTGCGCCCGCACCTGCCAAGCTACTGCTGCCGGCGAGCGCCGCTGCGGCTACCGCGCCTCTGGGGCCTGCCAACATGCCAAGAGCAACCGCTGCGGCCTGCCCGGCTCTCGAATTGCTGGCCGACAGTCCCCTCCGTGCCGATCCATATGCCGCGTCGACGCCGCCCCCGCCCGGCACCCCGGATATGGCAGCGCCGTAAGCGAAGGTGCGGGCAAAATCAGGAACCTGAAAAATGAAGTAGGAGATCAGTGCCAGGTACAGAACCATGGCGAGCACGATCGCGAGCGCATTCTCCTTGGTCGCCATGTCACCGTTGATGGTGTCCATCATGCCGATCAGAAAGCCGAACGACAGCCCGGCCATGATGTAGGTGAACAGAAGCATGAACATGCCGTAGGCGACGCCCCTTACCCAGGCGTCGAAGACGAAGCGCGTGATGCCGAAGAAATAGCAGAGGATGGCGATCGGCCCGATCGCCAGCATCACCGCGGTGATCATCTTGGCAAACAGCGTCACGCCAGTGAGGATCAAGAGCATAGGCAGTAGGCCGAAGACCAGCACGATGAAGACGACGACAGCGCCGGTGACGTTCGGCAGCCAGCCGGACTCGTAGGAATTGAAGAGCTGCATGGCGAAGTCGTAGACTTTGCGCGCCATCGACGCGACTTGGCTGGCGAGATCCGAGCCCGCAGACTGCCCGCCCATTGCCGAGGAAATCGCTGAGCCGAGATCCTGTGGCGTCGACAGCACGAACTGGCCGATATTGTCGTAGAATGTGGCCCAGGACATGATCAGGGCATAGGCCAACGCCAGTTTGAACGCCGTGACGGCCATGTCCTGCAACGATACGCTGGAAAACCCGAGCGCGCCCCAGAGAAAATACAGGATGAGGAAGAGCGCCAGGATCCCGGAGACGAGATTACCGTTTTCGGCAAACAGACCCCAGGCTCGTTCCAGCGACGCTTCGTTGACCTTGTCGAAGTAACGCAAGGCATCGCCATAGAAATTGATCGCGTAGCTGACCGGATCCATGTCGCATCCTGTAAGTGGCTTCTAGAATTGATTGACGGGTCGCATGGGACCGCAATCGTTCACGACGGCTGCCGCCAATGCCTGTTCAGCGGGTCCAGGCTTCTGCTCCTTATCAAAGCCGAGTGCTGGCATCGGGTTCTCGTCGGCGGAGCACTTCGCCAGTTGTTCTTGTTTGCCGGCGCAGCCGGAAAGCGCCACGCAGCCGAGGACAAGGACGAGGATCGGCCTCACTGTGACTGCTCCTCGAACGCCTTCAGTTGATCCCGCACGGAGACGCCTTGCTGACCGGCACCGTCATCACGCATGACGCTGTCGGGGAGCGTCGCGAACGTCTTGAGGTTCTGAGACGACGTCGCGAGCGCGGCCTTGTATTGTTGGTTCAACAGCATGACCTGATTGTTGAGCGAGCCGACGGCCTCGTTGGCGGTCTGGTTGCCCTGCAGCACCATCTGGGTGTTCTGCTCCAGCGCTCCCTTCAGATCCTGCGCGGTGCCGACCTGCTGTGTCGCCTGCATGAAGGAGTTCTGTCTATCCTTGGTGGCGCTATTCATCGCGTCGGTGAGCGCCGTCATGGTCGTCAGGGCGTTTATGCCTTGCGAATAAGCCTGGTTGGCACCGGAGAGCTCGCCCCCCTTGACCGTGTCGGCGATCATCTTCACCAGATTCAAGCCATTGATCAGCTTGGCGGCCGTATTCTGGAACTGGCCGCCGATACCGCCGAACACAGCTTGATTGCCGGACAAGATGCTGTTGAAATCCGGCGCCTGCCCCATGCTGAAACCATTGCCAGTCGCAAGCTTGGCAAACTGGCTAGCATCCTGGGTGCGATCGCCGGTGATCGCCTGCAGCGTCTTCGTCGTATTGTCCTTGACGACTGACGTGTCCTGCTGGATCTGCGACGATAGCCGCTTGATCTCCTCGCTCAGAGATATGTTCTCTGCATCCTTGACCGGCACCTGCGCGTAAGCGTGCGAGGCGGCGATGATGCCAAGAGCCGCCGCGATAATGAATGTCTTCATGTGCCTAACCTCTCTTGCTCGTTCAGTTTGCTGTCGGTCTGGCGTCGACGACCGTCACCAGACCCAGTGCTGGATCCTGCATAACCGAGAAGGTCGCGACGTCGCCGTTGACGCGCGCCTGTTCCTGCAGGTCCTCAAGCCAGCCCTGGATCTGTTCGGTCGTCGCCGTCGACGGCACGGCGAAGCAGCGGGTGCTGCCGGTATCGGCGATCGTCGTCGGGCATTGGATCTGCGCCATGACAAGCGAACCGTCGTGATCCTTCGCATTGCCGCCGGCAGCGCCGCGCAGGTTCGCCGATGACGATTGCAACCCGGCCTGAAGACGCTGCAAATATTGCTGGCTCGCTTCCGTCGACTTCTCGACAAACGCGTTCCACACGTTCCCGCGCTCGATCTGTGCCTCTGTGTTGCGATCGACGGCCTTCTTCAACTGTTCGCCGCAACCCGTGCTATCGCTGACAGTTTCCGGCTCGGCTTCAGTGCCGGATGGAGGAGTACGGTCGCCATTCTGCGCCTTGTTGCGGCTGTAATAGGCCGAAACCTTTTTGACGTAGTCCTGCGTCTCGGGAATGTTTGGGATCTGTCCATTCTGCAGCGACTGGCGATACGGCCCTGCATTATAGCCGGCGGCAATCAGGTCGTAGCGATTGCCGAACATCCCTTGGAGTTGCTTGATGTATTTGATGCCACCGCGAATGTTGTCGCGCGTGTCATAGGGATTGACGCCAAGACCTGCCGCGGTTCCCGGCATTAACTGCATGACGCCGGTCGCGCCAACGGCGGAACGCGCGGATTGCCGGAAGCGCGATTCCTGTTCGGCAATCGCCATGGCAAAGTTTGGATCGACGCCCTGGCGGAGCGCCTCGTCCTCGACCATGCGAGCGACCTCCTGTTGGCTCGGGGTCCGCTTCGATGGTGCGGCGGGCGCTGTGTTTCCTGCCATACCTTCCGCCGAACAATCGGCCGGTGCGCCCGAGCCTTGGCCGGGTGCTACGCTGTCGGTCGTTCCGCCCGTGGCGCCCTTTACCCCTTGAGTGTCCGCCTCATAGCTCTTGTACCAGTTCAACGTCTCCTGCTGGATCTTCAGACGAGCGTTGTCTATGACGGGCACCTGTGCGTAGGCGGTCGGGGTCGTCACAGCGGCGAGCACCAGGAGGCTGACGGTCGCCAGCTCAGAAAGCCTTGCGGTCTTCATCGGACGCGCCTCCCTCCCAGTTGCAGAACTTCGAAAGCCAGCCTTTCGGATCGTCGCCGTATTCGTCGAGCAGCAGCTCGACTTCGCGCACGGTCTCTTCCCTCCCAGAGAGCACCTTGATGAATTCCGGCATGTGGGACATGTCGACGCGCGCGATGACGCTGCTCTTGGCTTGCTTGATCAGCATGAAGCGCGAACTTGGGTCGCCGTTCTTGACCCAGTCAAATTCGGCCCTGGAGAGCCCGAAATGCTCCATGTAGGAGTTCTCGTCGGCCTTCGGATTGGCGAAAAAAATGTTGGTCGACGTCTGCTCGATGATCGTCCGGCTGACGCTCGATTGAACCACGTCGTCGGCGGACTGCGTGCCAAAGATCACCAGACCGTTCCGTTTACGAATGGTCTTGAAATAGTCTTTCATCGTGCGCTTGAACTCGTCGTCATCGAGCAGCTTCCAGGCTTCGTCCATCAGGTTGATGATCGGCGCCTTGCCGTCATAGATCGCGTCGAGCCGATGAAACATGTACAGAAGCGCTGCTGTGCGCACCGTGGGATCGTCAAGGATCGACGTCATGTCGAAGCCGATCATCGGCCTGGAAATGTCGAGATTGTCATCGGCGTTGTCGAAGAGCCACGCATAGGGGCCATGACCGACCCATTTATCGAGCCTCGCGATCAGGCTCCCCTCGGTTCTCTCGCTGCCGGCAAGAAGAGCACGTAGCGACGACAGACGGCGATAGGACCTGTCCTTCGTCTTCAGGACCGACTTGATGGCGTTGCGAATAATCGCCTCTTCCTGCGGCGTCAGGTTCTCTCCTTCCTTCGAGGGCTTCAACATAAAGCTCAGAAGGCCGTATAGAAAAACCCGGTTCTCTTCGGTGTCATCGAGAAGGAGCGGATTCCAGCCGGACGGTTCTCCGGGCTCCAGCGCGATGTAGGTGCCGCCTGCAGCGCGTACCATGATGTCGAGGCCGCGGTCCTTGTCGAAGACGATCGTCTTCAGGCGCGGGCTGACCCTGTAGGCTTGCAGGATCAGAAAAGCCATGATCACGGTCTTGCCCGATCCGGTTGGGCCGAAGACAGTGGTGTGCCCGACATCGCCCTGATGGAAATTGAAGAAGAAGGGTGTGCCAGACGTCGTCTCAAAAATGGTGATCGCCGGCCCCCAATGGTTACCGTCCGGCTTGCCATAGGGATAGGCGTGGAAGCTGCTTAAACCCGCGCAATTAAGGGTCGAGATCAAGGCTCGGCGGGCAATGTACGCCTGGTTGCCGGGAAGCTGCGCCCAATAGGCCGGCTCGGCATTCAGGTCTTCGCGAACGTAGGAGGCGCCGAGCGCTCCCAATTCATTGCCGATAAGGGCCACCGCGTCGTCCAGCTGGGCCGTCGACTTGGCGACGGGCATGACGGTGAGATGGTGCTCGGTGAAGGCGACGCGCTTGCGAGCCAGTTCGTCACGGGCAATGTCGAGATTGGCCTGGACGCTAGAACCACCCTCGTCGGCTTTCGACATCTGCCGGTCGAGCCTCTCGATCCGGCTGCGCGCCGCCATGTCGTCGATGAATGACATCGACTGGGTTAGCACGATCTCGAATGGCAGCTTGAGAACATAGTCGAGCATGCCGGCCCCGGTCTCAGGCGGGTACTCCTTCAGCGATACAATCGCGGCATATCGATCATCGTCCTGCGTATCGCCCTGCAAATGGATGACCCGGTTGCCGATCGACGTTCGACGTGCGGGAAGCATTTGGTCGATCGGGATATTGCCAAGCCGGATCGGTCGGACGCGCCCACCGTTCAGGAGCGTGTAGAAGAATTCACACTGTTCCGAGAACCAGATCTTCCGCATGCCCTCCTCGACCACCATGTCTTCGGAGATGTCGCGATGGATCTTCCTTCCGTTCCCTAGATCGGCTTCGACGCGTTGCATATCGCGCAGAACCTTGGGACCATAGACAGCAAGGGACTTCTCAAGTGCGCGCGTCGCCTCGACCAATTTATCGCGCATCGCGCGAAACTGCTCCCTGCGCACGACATTGCCGCCGACGCCCATGATCCGGGACAGCGCCGATCCCTTCTTGAACAATGGCCGGACGACCAGCGACACGTAGGTGTCGTTGACGAACATTTCGTTCTTGGAGATGCTCGATTGATAGACGTCGTCGAGACGCCGCATGAAGGGGTCGGAGAAACCGGAGGGAAGCGATGGCGCAACCTTGCGCCTGATGACGTGGGTATAGAGCGCGAAATTGCCGATGGACGAAATCGCTCGAAAGGCCGAATTGCGCTGGCGCTGCAGCATGTTGATCGTCTCGATATCAGCTGTCTCAAATGAGAAGCCGGTCAGCTTTATGGTCGAGACCAGGCAATCGTTCTTCAGTCGAATGATACCATTTTCAATCGGCACGTAGAACGGCACATGGGTCGATATACTGCGGTCGGCAAATATCTCCCATCCCTTCGACAAGGTTCCTTTCAGCGATCTTGCCATCGTGCTCATGGGTCAAGCTCCGTAGGTTCGGATGCCGCCGCCGAGCCGACGGCCGAGCGGGTTGATGCCGCACAGGCTGAGCCTCCCGACGATGTCGAAGAACCAGAGGTCGAGCTTGACTGTGAGCACATAGAGGACGGTGTGCAGAACGACGAAGGAGACCGGGAACCAGAGGATCGAGCCCAAGATCATGAACACCATCAGCGAGACAAAGCATTCCGCTAGAAAATAGGTGTATGGTATGCCCATCACGGTCGGCGGCCGCGTGAGCGCGAGAATGACGGGATAGCACTCGATATAATCGTCGCCACCGTCGGCAGTGCTTGTAGGCCCGGCCATGATCAGGATCCGCCGCCAGCCAGGAAATCAACGAGTTCGGCGGCGGCAAACATGCCGGCAAGGCTTCCTCCGACGCGGAGCAGCGCTCCCCAGGACCAGTATCCGAAGGCCGCCGCCAGAAACATTCCGATGAAGGCGATCGCGCCGACCGAGCGACCGAAGGGTCCAGTGAAAAACTGTACCAGCCGATCGGCGGCGTTCTGCAATGCGTCGAGATTTTGCGCTGCGGCTGGCTCAAACTGACTGATGAGAATGATCAGGCTGGCGGTGACGATGATTGCGGCATTGCCGATCCATTTCTGTCTCATCAGCGAGTACCAGACCGCGCGCCCGTAGACGACGAGGACCTGGATTGCAAATTCGGAACGATTCATGGGTGCACCTCTTCCTTGACGATTTTTACCGGGCCGCCGAGTGGGATTTCAGCGGCCTCCTCTTGGCTCCGGCTTGCCGCTACGGGCGTGCCTGAAATGGAAAAGACAAGCATTGGGGATCTAGCCCGATCAGCGCGACCTATAGGACGACCAGGGGCCGGGGCGGACGGAGTTGCGTTGGCAGTGCTTGAAGCTGATGAAGGTGACGATGCACCCGTGTAGTAGCCAACGACCCGCGTCACATAGTCGGCAGTCTCCTGAATCAGAGGCAAGGAATGACGCGCGTCGACGCGGGGTTCGCCGGCATTATAGGCGGAGGCGACGAGAACCGGATTGCGATATTTATCGATGAGGAGGCGCAGGAAGCGGGTACCGGCACGGATATTCTGCTCGGGATCCGTAAGGTCGGCAGCGCCGAAAGCCTTCCCAATCTTCGGCATGACCTGCATCAGGCCGATGGCGCCAGCGGCACTGACCAGTTCGGGATCGAAATCGCCATTCTCGGCTCGCATGATCGACAGCACCCAGTTCGGATCGACGCCCTCTTCGACGGCGATCTTTATGGCAAGCGCGGTATACTCCTGGGGCATTTGGGAGATGAGGTCTGCTCGCGCTCCGGCCGTCGCGCTGCTCTTGCGAGGCTCACCTGCCTGGTTGACGGCCGCGATCACCGGCTGATCATCAGCGGAAAAAACGCTGATCAACGAATATACGCCTGGTTTGGCTCCGGCACCTCCCCTCGGGGCCGTGCCTCGCGCGTCAAGGCTGCTTTCCATCGTTTCGACCACATTTGTCCCCAGTGGAGACAGGCTGGCCGTCATCTTATCGGCAGTGTCGGGTACACCGATCCGCTGTGAGAAATTGGTCCAATTGATTGCCGGCGACGAGGCTGCGCTCTCCGTGGTCGTCGCGGCCACGGCAGCCAAACTCGGCTGGGTTGCCGCGAAGCCTGATCTAAAGTCGTCAACAGAACGCAGCCGATCGCCCCGCTGAGGCGGTTGCGCGGCTACGATAAACTGACCGCCTTTCCCGGTACTGGCGGTGAAAGAGGTCAGGAGAAGAACAGATGTAAGTGCAGGCCAAAAAACGTGTCGCGACCATTCCGTTTGCGGTCTCTGGAGGGGAGAAAGCGGGGTGAGAAACATGGCCAAACCAGTTCATGAATTATACTGCGGTATAATACCTTGAACTGTATCCCGCCCTGGAAATCAACCACAAAATTGCACTTGAGTATAATTCTTGGAGAGATTCACGCTCTGCGCCAAAAAATTTATAAGAAACTTCAATCCCTTAGACGCGACCACGGGTCAGGCGTCCACCGGTATTTAAATTGCTCCCGATCGCCGAGAATTCGCGCTAGGCGAACCGCCGTGCCGCCCTTGATCAACACGGAGCCGGCATCAGCTCCTGATTGAGCCCCATAGATTCGGCACACGAAATTTGGCAACTCCCGCTGGACTCTCGGAGCGGGCCAGCACGACGATACCTGATACCGAACGTAGTCACGATCGGTCGCCAGGGCTAGCGTGACCTCTTGTACCGGGCCAAGGCGATGCCGCCCGAACTTCGTGCCATATTCCAGCTGGCACTCGACAATATTGCTTCGATAGTCTCGGCAGGCTGTGAGGCTCAGATATGCAAATGGTGGTGCTGGCGACGGCCGCGCTGGTGGCGGTAATTGCCCGCATCCCGAAAGAACGAGCGGAATGGCTAGAAGTCGCGATAGTGCTCTAGAGATCTGCATGATCCGCCTCCTGATGTTCCTGCTGATACCCGGCGTGGCCGAGCGCTTTGAGAAAGAGATCGCGGGCAAGCGCGCAATATGGCGACGACGCCTGCGCGAGATGAAGCTGTGTCAGCACCAATCCAAGATAGGAAACGGTTGCCACCACACTGGCCAAATCGTCGTTGACGGCGTCGCGAAGCACCTCGCGACCGTCATGCCCCCTGACAAGAACGGCGTAGTCGTTGCGCGCGATGCTATGCCACAATTCGAGTGTACCAGTATGGCCACCTGGGCTCTCCGTGTCGCAGACGAGCACAACCGCGTAGTCTGGATACGGGAAGTCGGTTTCCTCGATCGATGTGTCGCCGTGAAACTCTGTCAGGACCGCGTTCGAGGAGTAGATCAGCAGCCGTTCATTCACTACCAGCCGCCTCTGCCCCAAACGAACGAAACCATTCATCACTGAAGACCGGATCGTGGGCGGTGGGAGAGCCTCGGTGCAATGCTCACAAATCGGCACCAAGCAATCGTTTCTGAAAGCGAACATGCTATGGAAGCGGTTGACGACGTACTGCTCGATATTTTGAGTTCGACCGCTCAGCGTTTCGACAAATGCAAACCCGTCCAGTGAAGCCGGGGGCCTCGTCAGGATATCGTTTTCGGCGGAGTCGGCGGGATCTCCGATCAAGCTCGACGGCCCCACGACGATGCCAGCAGATCGCGTTTGCGCGCCGCAGCTCGGGCAGTCGACGCAAAGCGGGACCTTGTACCATTCCTTGGTCAGAAGAGATCGGCTTTGCGTCATCGAAAACGTGCGTTCATCAAACGGGGAATGGCAGCTGGAACGGCCGGGCAGAGGGCGAAAACTAGCGTCGCGAGAACTTATACTTCAGTGTAATTATTTGCAACCGGTAGAGGTTTCATAAGTCTGAACCCCGACGCGTTGCTGAAATGCGCCGTGCAGTAAATCCGCCCTCAGAACTCGTGAAAGGTGCGTTCGCTGGCGGGACCTGGGTACATTTCATCGCCCGATGCCAATTGCCTAAAAAACCATCCGGCAGATCGGCGATTCCCCATTCGCTCATTCGCGCACAATCACCTACTCGCTGAATCTCGGTCGCACTCAGTCGCCGAACCGCGCATTCACTCATTAGCCGATACGCTTAAACGCCCGTTCGCTCATACCCCGATGTACCCAATCACCTAATTGGTCATTCGGCGGATCGGCGTGGCACCTATGCGCCAATTTGCGCAAACACCTATTCGCTGATTCACGCATGCGCTGATTGACCGCTTGGCTTATTCTCTCAAAGACCGATGCGCTCCAGACCCCTGTCACTGCCGATCTACCCAACCAGCCAATTGCTCGTTCGGCGGATCGGCATTTCGCCTATTCGCTCACTCGCGCATTCACCTATTCGCCGAAAATCTGTTGTTCCCGATCGCATCCGGCGGTCAACACCCAGTGGTCGCCTGCCCCCAACCTTCCCCCGTGGGCCCGGCGCCTCTTCGCTGTGCTGTTCGTCTCTGGATCGACGGGAAACGGGCGACGCCTCCGTCGCCGGCTCGCCCTGGCGACAATCGCCCCTCGGGCGAAACGGCTATTGGTATACCAATAGCCTATCCTGCCATCTCTCACCAAATCGGCCTGGACGCCGTGCCCGAGGCGCCATGCTGTTGCGAGTCGTCAGACAAAGCAACAGCGATCACAGGCGCACGCCTGTGATCCGCGCCGGAGGAACAGCGCGGTGGCCGGGCCGATTTGGTGAGAGATGCTGAAGCGAGCCGTCGTCGTGAGCTGCCGGGATGTCCGTGACCGAAGGGAGCGGGCATCGATGGCATGCGAACGATGAGACGGCGAGCGCACCGCAGGAGGAGAGGATCACCGGGAGCGGATGCCCGAAGCATGAGGGCGAAGCTCACGGTGATCCTCTCCTCCGTCTTGTTTGAGGAAGTCGCGGCAGCGTCCGTCTACCGGCCCGAAAGGCCGGGCGGGTCTCGACCCGCACCGCTTGGAGAGGGGTGTTTGAGGGGAGAGGCGGCAAGTCTCTCCCCTCAAGATCGCGCGCAGGCTCGATACCGGCAAGCGGTCAAGAGAACGGAAAATCGCGAGAGACGGCCAAGCCGTCTCTCGCCGAGCATCAATCGTAGACGACACGGGCGGCGCTGATGCCGATGCCAGTCTCGCGGGAGATATCGCGGATGATTGGACCGAGCCCGCCCAGCTCTGCGTCGGTCATGTCGATGGTGCAGGGATAGCAGATCTGGATGCCGTCGCAGTCCGCCGACAGCGCCGAATGCCAATCGCCGTTGTCGATACGGTACTCATAGGTGAAGTAGTCAATTTCAAGTTCGTCGAGAAGTATGATCCGGAATCTGTCGAGGCACTCTTGTTCCCCTTGAAGTAGGAACGCGGCGAGGCCTTCGGGATCCGGTTTCCATACGAGCTCGCGCTCCAGCGCCAGGATGGATCGTATCTGTCGAATTGCGTGTTCAAGGCCGTCTGCCAAGCTGTCGTGCAGCATCCGCGAGAATTCCTCGGCGCAGCCGATCCGGTTCGCAAGGACCACGAGCTTGAAACCTGAAAGCGCCGCGAGTTGATGGGTGTAGTACCAGTCATCGGACATCGTATTGTCTCCTTTCTGTCTCTGACGAAAGGAGGCCGCACCGTAGCCGCGAGGGGTCAGGGATCGCGGAACGCGACCGCCAGCGGCGGTAAGCGGAGGAACCGATTTTCTGACGCCGGCCGACAGCCGACGGCTGAAAATTGGAGGGGCCGCGCAGTCCTTGACGCCGGAGTGGCGGGTGCACAATGGGACGTCAGAGAGAGATAGACCACGGCGCCCCAGGCGCCGTGTCCGTATCCGGCGTTCAGCCGGCTATGCACGCTATCCTCGGCCGTTGTCGCCGATGCGGAAGCCGCGAGAGGGGCGTAACCCGAACGGGCGGAGACCGCTTGCGGGCTCCGTGAGCGACGGCGAATAGCACCGTCCGCCACAGGCGGCTCGCCCGGATCATCCGGGGATAACCCATCACCAGCATGAATCAGTCGAGCCGACCGATTCAAATATGTCATTGGACGCCGAGTCCGCCTTGCCCGATTCTCCGTGTCATGATTGCGCAACGCTACCAGCTATATGTCGAACGCATCGACGCCGAAAAAAACATGGCCCGCTACTATGCCATGTCAATCGAGCCCAACTTGTTCGGCGAGGCCTGTCTCATCCGCCGATGGGGTCGCATCGGCGCCACCGGCCAAAGGCGAGAGCATCATTTCGCGCGGGAGGAAGAGGCGGTCAGGCTGTTCCTTCAGCTTCTGCGAAGGAGACGGTCGCGCGGATACAGGCCGAAACCGCATATCCGGCAAGATACAGCGGGTAATCGATAGCGAAGGAGCGCGCCGTAGAGGCGGATGCCATCCTCATGTCGATAGCATGGGATCGAAACAGAGGCGGAGTGTCTGAGCGCTTCCGACCCACGTAGAAACCACCGCAGGTTCTGACAGGTCCCGATGGCGAGGCGAAGTTTCGGGCCTGAAGCGCCGGTCGATCCGGCGCGACAGGCCAGGCGACATGGCAAAAGCCACCCTCAGAAGGGTGGCTCGGCGTCGAGTGCGCCCTCCTGCTCCGCGGTGATCACGGCCAGCTCGGCGCGAGTCAGCTCCAGTTCGATTTCGATCTCGCGGCGCTCTACCGGGCCGATTGCTTCGCGCAGTTCGAGGCAAAGCTCTTCGATGTGTTGTTCCAGAAGCATCGTCGTCGTCTCCTTGACGTTTGTGAAAGACGACGCGCGCGGTCATGGGGGCGTGGCGGGGTCAGGGATCGCGGAACGCGACCGCCAGCGGCGGCGAGTGGGGGTGCCGATTTTGTCGGAGCGCAGGGAACCGGAGCGGAGGCAAAATTGGGGGTACCGCTCGTCCTTGAGGCCGGCATGGCGCCATGGCATCTTCGGACGGACTGAGCAGACATTCTCCTCTCCGTATCGCACCCGAACGCGAGGACGGGCTCGATGCCCGTCTTCGGGTTACTAACAGGTGATCAGTGAATAACTGTGGAGATCCGGGGCTTTCCGCGCATTTGCCGCAGCGTGTCGATGACAGCTCGGGTCGGTAATGGCAGGGATTCTGCATCTGAAACGATGCGGAGACGAAAATGACCACGACCAACGAAATTGCCGACAAGATTGCAGGCGAGCACGGCCTGACCAAAGTGCAGGGCAAAGCCATCGTCGAGGCGGTGATCGCCTCCATTACCGAGGCTGCGGTTGCCGGCAACGAGACGTCGCTGCCTGGCTTCGGCAAGTTCAAGGTGAAGGCGACACCGGAGCGTGAGGCACGCAACCCTGCGACCGGTGCGACCATTAAGGTTGCCGCCGCCAAGAAGCTAGCTTTTACGCCAGCCAAGGCGCTGAAGGATGCGCTGAACAAGTAATCTTGCCAGCAATAAAAAAATAGCCCGGCGCCGTGCCGGGCTATTTTCGTTTTGGGTTTGCGTCAGCGGGCGGCTGTCCCGTTGAGAACATCCTGGATGATCGAGTCGCTGAACGCCTGATGGGCTTCGCGAGCATGGTCGTCCAGCAGCTTGTGAAGAATGCCGGATGCCAAGGGTATGAAGTCGAAACCGAGCGCGATTGCTGCGGCACGCAGTTGCGACAGTGTTTCGAACGCCCGGAAATCCGTACCCAGCCAGAGTTCAAGATCGTCGCCACCGGCGTCCGGAAAAGCCTGGAGGAAGAACGTCTGAAGCGGGCGGTCGTAGCCGATAATGGCATCCGGATCGTAGTCGCGGGATGCGGTCCTGGTGACGGTTATTGTGTAGCGGCTCATGGCGGCCTCCGTTGAAAGGGGGACGCCGGCCCCGTCTGCGGGGCCGGCGATGCGGTTCAGGCCGGGCTGTTCCAGAGGATGACCTTCTTGCCGGGCTCGCCACCGGGGGCCGGGGCGACGTTGCCGAAGATCACGCCGATCTCTGGTGCTTCGATTTTCGTGGAGATGTACTCTTCGCCGGTCTGGCGAGAGATGCGGTTCCAGCCTGCGCCGATCTCAAAGCCGGTCTTGCGGTGGATGATGCGATAGTCCGGCGCCTCTTCGCTCGCCTTGCTGGCGTTCGGGACGAGGGCGATCGGGGCGTTGACCCGGATGGTGGCGAAGACGCCTTCGAGCGTGCCGTCGGTCTTTTCGGTGAGGGTTGCGATCGTGGTAGCCATGGGACTGTCTCCTTCGTTGCATCGGGACCATTCCCGATGGCGCCCGAAGAAGGGACCGCGCCGCAGGCGTCACCGCAGCGGAGCGAAGGGAAACCCCTTGCGGGTTGACGCTGATGGCGGCCGGTCCCTTAGAAAGGCGACATGAAGAACGGGAATGGTCCTTGATTGCGACGTCGGCAGGAGACCTCGCCGTGGCTGCCCTTTGCGGACCATTCAAGAGCCGCGCTCGTGACATGCGTCGCTGGAGTTCGGGGTCAACGGACGGTGGCCGTCAACCACTCGCGACGCGATAGATCAGCACCGTTCTGATCCCAGCCTCATCATCAACGACGTGGCTTCAGGGCCTGACACTCGAATTGTCGGCCTCTCCCGACGCAACTGCAGTTCTGCGGAGGGGAAACGCGTGACAGACGTGATTTGAGGGATTGTCGTCCTGGTGTGCAGCGGTGGCTCGGCATCAAGATCGATCGAGAAGAGCCCGCGACGGCCGGCCGACTACGCAATCGTGGCTGCATCGATTCGATAGCGCCGGGGATCCGCCACTGCGACGACGCGACGGGGATCAAGAGGGAAGAAGCGGCCTGAAGCCGCGGCAAGTCTCAATCGAGCCGGTTGACCCGACCGGTTCGTCCGCGTGCGTCGGCAAACAGTCTGGCGATCTTCACCATGAAGGATTTGCTGAAGCGGCCGAGGATGTCCTGATCGGGCTCGATGTACCAGGCGCGTTCGACGATATCGTAATTGTACTCGTCGGCCATAATCCAGCACTGCTTCAGATCACTTAAGCCCGCACGCTTGCGCTCGATTTCGGGGATCTCCAGACCGATCCGGTCAGCCTGCGGCGGTTGGGTGGTGATAGCGAGAAGCGCCAGATGGGTATTGCCGTCCCTTCGCCGCGCGCCAGCCGATCGATCGCCTCGTCGAACAGTGCTGCATGCTCGTCGGGCATCTCCGAAATATGATAGGCACGGCGGGGGTCGCCGCCCGTGCGCATGCGCTCATAGTGCTCGTAGCTCATCAGCACGAAACCCGGCTTCTTGTGCCGGGTGAGCATCACCGGCTCGCGGCTCCGCCTGTCGTGAACTGCTTCATGGATACAGTCTCCGGTACGGTCTCCATATAATACATTTTTCCATGTTTTCCATCATTTCCATGTTTTCAGGAAAACGGCGCTCATGCGCCCTCTCCTGAAGCCTGCCAAACCGCGATGCCTAGGCGACGTGCCTTGTCGACGAGATTGTCCGTGATGCCGTTTCCGGGAAAGACCATTAGCCCCGCGGGCATGACAGAGAGCATCTCGTCATTGCGCCGGAACGGTGCGGCCTTGGCGTGCCTGGTCCAGTTTGGCTTGAAGGTGATCTGCGTCACCTTGCGGGCTTCAGCCCAGCAGGCGGCGATACGTTCGGCGCCTTTCGGCGAGCCGCCGTGCAGCAGCACCATGTCCGGGTGCTTGGCACGCACCTGATCGAGCCTGGCCCAGATCCGCTCGTGATCGTTATAGTCCATGCCGCCGGAGAACGCGATCTTGGTGCCAGCCGGGATCAGCACCTCGGTCTCGGCGCGGCGCCGAGCGGAGAGGAAATCTCTGGAGTCGATCATCGCCGCCGTCATATTGGCGTGGTTAACCTTCGAGCCGGTGCGTGGCCGCCAGGACGAACCGGTCTGCGCCTCGAACAGGTCGGCCGCGTAGTCGCGCATGAACTCGAAGGCGTTGCGGCGCTCCAGGAGTGTGATGCCTTCGGCGATGAGGCGTTCGAGTTCAACACTCTTCACCTCCGAGCCGTCCTGCTCACCCTGACCGGTGCGCTGCGCTTCTTCGTTGCGGGCGAGCTCGCGCTGGATGCGCTCGCCGGCGCGATGGAAGAGATTGGGGATCGACCAGAACAAGTCTTCGAGGTCGGGCTCCAGGCGGGTGTCACCGAGCATCTCGGCGAAGGCACCGAAGATCGCGGTGATCGATGACTGGACCTGTGGCTCTTCCGGCAATGGCCGCGGATCGGGCTCGTCCTGGAAGGGACGATAGCCGAAGATCTGCATCTCGTAGATGAAGCGATCGGTCGGGGAGGATGCACGGTGGCGCTCGATGCCGTCGTCGGGGTGAAGGATCAGGTCCATGGTGGTCTCCGTTCATGGGCCGCGCCTCTCGCGGCCTGACGGTGAACCCGGTCACGCGGGCCGAGGCCGGAACCGCAAGCGGAGCGAAGCGGCCCAGCGAAGCGCCGGGCGGCGGAAGAAGGGTTTCTTGGTCCGCGAGGAATGGCGGGCCATCGCATCGGCGAAAAGCGGGAACCGGTTTTCGGAAGAGCCGATGCATAAAATGGCCCGGCAGGGGAAAAAACCCGACTGAGCCGCTGAAGGCCCGGAGGCCCGCGTGGTAAGGGTCGCCTCTCGGCAGGCCCGCGGGCGGGCGCCCACACGGGAGCCAGGCTCCGTGGACCGTCCATCGCCCACGCCGCAGCAATCCCGCCTGCCCCTTCCGACAGCCTCATCAGGGCAGGAAGACCGTCGCATCTTCCGGAGTGAGTTGAGCCCTGAGGCTTGCGGTCAGCCGGTCGGGACCCAGCCAGCGCAGATCCTCGTTAAAGTCACCGAGTTGCGGCGACAGCACCAGCGGCAGGATCCCGCATCCCTGTGCCCTGCGGCTCAGTCCCTCGATCCCGTGGCGGCCGGCCGCATCCGCGTCGGCGGCGATATAGATGCGGCGGCATCCGGGAGGGAAGTTGAAGGCCGCGAGGTGATTGGCCGTCAGGGCGGCGACCATCGGCATGGCGGGCATCACATGCGAGAGCGACAGCATGGTTTCGAGCCCCTCGCCCGCCGCCAGGACCGGCACAGGATCGTTGATCGGAAAGCCGAAGCGGACCGCATTGCCGAGCAGGCCGCCGAGCGCACGGCGGGGATCGTCTACCCTGGCCTTGCCGTCGCCATCCGCATCGAGCCAGGTGCGGTGGACGCCGGTAATCGCTCCGGCCGCATCGGTGACGGCTGCGATCAGTGCCGGAAAGCTTGTCGTCCGGCCGATGACGAGATCACGGTAGTAGCAGGACGGATGGAAGCGGAGCGCTGTATGCGCGGATGCCCGCAGGATGCCGCGCTCGCGCAAGTATGCGTCTGCTAAAGTGAGGGCCAGCGGTACGGTCATCCGAAACAGGCGGCGCGCCCGTTCCGCGGCTGGCCTATCGAGAGGCCGATTGTCAACGCTGTAAGCTCTACTAGACGACACAGGCTCGGGTTGCGGCAGGCTCAGGAAATGCCGGGCCTCCTCCGCGACGTCGCGAAAATCGACGAGGCCACAGGTCTCACGGACAAGATCGAGCAGATCACCGAACTGCCCGGTCGCCGCATCGGTCCACCTGCCGGCCCGTGGACCGACCAGATGCACGTAGAGCGACTGGCCCTTGTTGTTGCCGACATCGCCGACAAGCCAGTAGTTGCCGGCCCGGCGACCGGCGGAGAGATAGTGGCGGCAGACCCCCTCCGCGTTTTCCGCGAGACGGCCCGCCAGATCGGCGGCGGACAGCATGACAGACCTCCATCACGACCGGCGCACAATGTCGACGAGGCGATGACGCTGCATCAGCCTCGACAGGATCTCCGGCCCTTGGTCTGTGACAGGCACGAAGATGCGCAGCTTCCAGTTGATCATCTCGGAGAACAGGCCGATCGACCGCAGCCAGTCGCGCATGCCGTCGGTAAAGCCAGTCAGTTCGACGCGGTAGTCGTTCATGACACGCGCCCGCCGCAGCGTCATGTCGCCGGCGAGCCCGATGATCGAGGATCCGTCGACCAGCGATGCCCAGGCCTGGTCCGGCGCGATCAGTGTGGCCTGGTCGATCCCGAAGTTGCGGCAAAGCCCGGCGAGCTGATCCGGAGCGATGACACGGCCGACGATCCGTTCGCCGTCATCCGTCTGCAGACGCCGCACCCGGCAGAAATCCTGCGGCAGCAATTTCCAGATGGGCAGCAACAACCCGCACGACGATATGCATTGTCGACGTCGAAAATTCCGGCACTGCCGCGACTTCGGCCTCCCAGGCATCTACGAAGACCTTTTCACCGACTTCTTCCCAACTCGTCTCTTCGAGCTGACGGACTTCGAAGCGTAGCTCGTCCATCGGCCGGATCAGCGACACGCGCGGCTGAACGGAGCCGTCGTCCAGCATGATCGAGCGGGTCGGGATCATCACGGCCGGCCGGGCCGACTTGCCGTTGATCATCAGCTTCGCGCGCGGATCCTGCTGCACAAGACTCCGAATATCATGGAGCTGCAGTGGCGTATTGCGATCCCGCCGTTCGATCGTGAGCAGGTGCGACTGCGCGCCGGTGACCGGATGCGTATAGATCAGCCGGCGCTCGGTGAGCGTCATGCTGTCGGCGGTGATCGTCTCAAGCCCCTTGTCATAAATGCCGGCTGCAATCGCCCCTTCGATACGAGCGGCCAGCAGCTGCTCGAAGGCCTCGAACAACACGTTCTGCATGACGATCGTCAGTGCCAGCATGCGGTTGAGGAAGGTCTGAATCGGCGGCAGCTGATCCTTCAATCCGCCTTCCTCCGATGTCAGCGACAGGCCGGTGATGCTTTCGAACTTGTCGAGCGAGCAGCCTTCGATCCTGCCGGCGTGCAGCAGTCCGTAGAATTGCCGCAGCGCGTCGCGAGCATATTGCGATTCGAGATTATCCTCGGACCGGAACATGCCCTGCCCGCCGGTCTGGCGCTGACCGCGGGTGATGGCGCCTAGCGTGTCGAGACGCCGGGCAATCGTCGAGAGGAAGCGCCGCTCCGCCTTGACGTTGGTAGCGATCATCCGAAACCGCGGTGGCTGTTTCTGGTTGGTGCGATGACTGCGCCCAAGCCCCTGGATCGCCACATCGGCGCGCCAGCCCGCTTCCAGAAGGTTGTGAAGACGCAGGCGCTGATTTTTGGCGGCAAGATCCGCGTGGTAGGATCTGCCGGTTCCGCCGGCGTCGCTGAAGACAAGAATGCCCCTTTCGTCATCCATGAAGGCGCGGGCCTCATCGAGATTGGCGCTGCCCGGCCGGTTTTGCACGGCATAGCGCGCAATGGAGCTGCTGTCCTCCCGGCGAATGATGCGGCGGGAGCGGCCGGTGATCTCGGCGACCTTGCTGATGCCGAAATGCTGGACGATCTGGTCAAGGGCGGTCGGGATCGCCGGCAGGCTGCCCAAGGTTTCGATCAGTTCGTCGCGACGCCGTTCGGCCTCCCGGCAAATGACAGGGTTGCCGTCCACGTCATGAACCGGCCGGGAACTCAGATTTCCATCAGCATCGGAAAATTCCTCGAAGAGCTGCACCGGGAAGGAATGCATCAGGTAGTCGATGACATATTCCCGCGGCGTGACGTCGACCTGCAGATCGCTCCATTCCTCGGTCGGGATCTGCGCCAACCGGCGCTCGGTCAGAGCCGCTCCCGTCGAGACGAGCTGGACGATGGCAGCATGACCATCGTCCAAATCTGCCGCGGTCGCTTTGAGGAGGGCCGGCGTCTTCATCGACGTCAGAAGATGGTTGAAGAAACGCTGCTTCGAGCTTTCAAAGGCCGAGCGCGCGGCTGCCTTGGCGTTTTTGTTCAACGTCCCAGTTTTGCCGGTTATTCCGGACGCCTCCATGGCAGCGTCGAGATGGTTGTGGATGACCTGGAAGGCTTCGGCATACGCGTCGTAGATGCGGACCTGTTCCTCGGTGAGCTCGTGTTCGAGGATTTCGTATTCCACGCCTTCGAAGGAGAGCGAACGCGAGGCATAAAGCCCCATTGCCTTGAGGTCGCGGGCCAGCACTTCCATCGCCGCGACACCGCCATCCTCGATCGCGGCGATGAACTCGGAACGGGTCGGGAAGGGAAAGTCGCTGCTGCCCCAAAGACCGAGCCGTTCGGCATAGCCAAGGGATTCGACGTCTGTTGCGCCAGTCGCAGAGACGTAGACGACGCGGGCGTCCGGAAGCGCGCGTTGCAGGCGAAGTCCCGCCCTGCCCTGTTGTGACGCCGCTTTATCACCGCGCTCCGTCTTGCCACCGGCCGCATTCGCCATGGCATGGCCTTCATCGAAGACGATGACACCATCGAAGTCGGCGCCGAGCCACTGGACGATTTGTTGCACGCGCGAGCGCTTGCCCTCACGCTCGTCAGTACGCAGCGTGGCAAAGGTGGTGAAGAGGATGCCTTCGTCCAGCTTGACCGGCTTGCCCTGCCGGAAACGCGACAGGGGTGTCACAAGCAGCTTTTCTTGGCCCAGCGCGCTCCAGTCGCGCTGGGCATCCTCGATCAGCTTATCCGATTTTGAAATCCAGACATGGCGTCTGCGGCCTTTTAGCCAGTTGTCCAAAATGATGCCGGCGGCCTGGCGACCCTTGCCGGCGCCTGTTCCGTCGCCGAGAAACCAGCCGCGACGGAAGCGGACAGCATGTTCTGCATCCGATGCGACGGCCTTGAGATTGTCGAAGGAGGCATCGAGGCTCCAATGGCCGGCCAGATAGCCGGAATGGGCTTCGCCAGCATAGATGACGCTCTCGAGCTGGGCATTGGAGAGGTCGCCGCCGGTGACGACGCGCTCCGGCAGGTGTGGACGATAACTCGGCTTTGGCGGCGCGACGGATGCCATCGCCACGGATTCGACCAACCTATCGGGATGCGGTTTTGCATTGGGGATGTGGATCGATTGCAGCCGGTAGGCCTCGTAGATGCCATCAGCGGCATTGGTCTCATCTTTGGGCTGAGCGTCTCGCAGCTCATAGGAAAGTTCGATTCCGCCATCGACAGGTATCGGACGGACCGTTGCTGCAGGCCCCGCCTGTCCGCCGACCGCGGGGCGATGCGACGTGGCGCTTGCTGCTGGACGCATTGTGTCCGCGCCCAGGATACCGCTGCGGAGTGCACCACTAGAGTTCGGCGTCGTCACTGACGGGCGCGTTGGAAGGCCGCCGATCCAGGTCAGCAGTGTTTCCAGATCGTGCGCAGTGCCGCGCGACGTCATCAGCTTCGAAGGATCGCGCGCCGGGATCTTGTCGATGACGATCAGGCGCGTTTCCGTCGTCGTGCCATGGCGGGCGTAGATGCTTCCGCCGATCGCCGCGGTGAACAGCACCGAGCCCTGCCCCTGAAGGCGAACGAAAGCGTCGCGCCATGCCGAACTCTCCGGAGAAAGGCTGGCCCCAGTGATCGCAACCAACCGCCCGCCGGGGGCAAGGCGAGCGAATGCGGATGCGAGATGCCGCCAGGCAGCGTCGGTGACGCGACCTTCGACATGAACACCGGCGGAAAATGGCGGGTTCATCAGCACCACGGTCGGCTGAATGCGACGGTCGAGGTAATCGTCGATATGCGCGCCGTCGTATTGCGAAACCGGAACGCGGGGGAAAAGCTGCGCCAGCAGCGAGCACCGGACAGCCGCATATTCGTTGAGCGCCAGACGAGCATGTGCGAGTTTTGCAAAGATCGCCAGCAGGCCGGTTCCAGCCGACGGTTCGAGCACCACGTCAGCGGACGTGATGCCGGCAGCACGAGATGCGACGAAGGCAAGCGGGATCGGAGTCGAGAACTGCTGCAGGGCCTGGCTCTCTTCGGATCGACGGCTGTGGGTCGGTAAAAGACGGACCGCTTTCGTCAGCATCGCGAGCGTCGATTGGGGCGAATGGTGGCCGGACACGATTGCGTGGAATTTGCGCAGGAAGAGAACCTGGGCGATCTCGGTCGCCTCATAGGCCTGCTTCCAGAGCCAGAGGCCCTCAGCGTCGCTGCCGCCGTAGACTTCGGTCATGATCTGCCGCAGGTTACCTGTAGCGAGGACTTTACCTCGCTCCAGCAGTGACGTGATTCGACCGGCAGCAACTATGAGTGCTTCAGCGCCGGCTTTGATATCAGGACGTGGAGAGGTGGAAACAGTTTGATGATGCGCGATAATATTCATCGAAGGATGCTCCAGAAGTGAGGAAAGAACAGCGGTGCCCAGCGTCCTGCCGAAGGTTCGCAGGAGCGATAATGGGGCAGCCACAGAAGGGTCGGGGATCGCCAGCTTGAACTGCCGGCGATCGTCAGCGTCATGTCGTCGGGCTTGCGATGGCGCCAATCGGATCGTCAGGATCGGGTGGCAGGTAGGCGTCGTAGGGATTGCCGTCGCTGAGATGGCCAAATGGCGTGAAGACGAATTCACCGTCACTACGACCTACGGCGCAGAGTACGTAGCGCGGCTCGCGTGTTGCAGCATCCAGGCATTCCATGAGGGCAAGATTGCCATCGGACGCGGCGCGCAGCAGCGTGTTGAAGTTCGTGCGGGCATAATCGGGTATAGCCATTGCAGTGCTCCATAAACAAAAATGCCCGGTACGGCGGCCGGGCTGATGGTGATTTCGAATGTTGAGGTTCTATGGATCTCCTCGAAGCCGGATCAGGAGGCGCGCTCCAGCAGCTTTTTCGCTTTGCCTTCGAGTTCGAGCCGCGTGTCCTGATTGGTCTTGGTGCGCGCCAGCGCGGTGATGCCCTGCACGAAATCGAAGATCGATTCCGGCGGCCTCCCCTCCTCCGACAGCACCATCTCGATCACCTTGCCGGTCTCGCCTTTCGAAAAGCCGCGTCGGCGCAGGAAGGTTTCACGGTCGTCGTCCTTACGCGCGACGATCCGCTCGCGCGCCGCCTTGATGCCGGCGATGAAGGGCGCGGGCGACGAGTTGGCAAAGCTGGTCAGCGCGGGTGCTGCCTCATGCGCAAACCGCTGGGCCGCGAATTTGGAGTGACGAATGGTGATCTCCTCGAAGTTCTCCGTACCCCAGAGGTTCCTGTTCGCGCAGACCGCTCGGAGGTAGAACGAAGCGATGCCCAGTGTCTTCGATCCAACCTCCGAATTCCAGGCATAGAAGCCGCGGAAGTAGAGATCGGGCTCCCCGTTTGGCAGGCGTCCGGCTTCGATTGGATGGGTGTCGTCCACCAGGAAAAGGAAGACGTCGCGGTCGCTGGCATAAAGCGTCGTCGTGTCCTTGGTGATGTCGACGAAGGGATTGTGGGTCATCGTCGCCCAATCGAGTACGCCCGGCACCTTCCACATCGTGTCGCCAGTACCGTTGCCGGCAATGTTCATCACCGCCGCAACCAGTTCGTGGTCCCAGATGCGGCCATATTCCGGCCCGGTAACCGCTCGCAATTCCATCCGTCCGTCTTCCATCTCGAGCGTCTTCACCAGTTCGACACGGTGGTTGAGCAATCCATGTTGAAGATTGATGGCCGCGAGCGGCGCCGGCAGCTGGCGCATATAGGTGGCCGGCGCGCCGACCAGGCTGCAGAGTTGACCGTAGCTCCAGTGGGTGGGCGCGATCGGCTGGCGCTGGCCGGGAACAAGGAGCTCAAGCCGCTCGGCATTGTCGCGTGTCCCCTCCACCCGGATCGCCGCGCTCTCGATCGTTCGCGCATGTGCGCGATCGGCTCGGGACCGGACGGTATCGTAGAGTTCCGTCAGCGACAGGAACCGCTCGTCGTCGGGGCGCGAAAACCACTCCGACGAAACGCGGCTGATCCGTTCGCCACGGGAAATATCGACCTTGAAGCGGGACGATGTGCGCTGGGTGTTGGTGCTGAGGGTGTTCATTGGACTATCTCCTGAAAAGCAAGAACCCGGCGCAGTGGCCGGGCTGAGTTGAGGGATATGAAGGTGGTGATCGTAACGTCGGGCATAGAACTGCTCTTGAAAACGGGGGCGGCCCAGTCTCCTTTCGGAGCCGGGCCGCTGGTTGAACTCTGAGAGAACAGTTATTCGGCGGCGTCGAGATGCCGTTCTTCGTCGACTTCGTCAGTCGCGGCGTCAGGATCCTCCTCACGATCAGTCAGGAACGCGGGGAGATCAGGCGCCGACGTCTCGACAGAGCTGTCGTCGGCGGTCTCCTGGGCTTCAGTTGTTGCCTGCTCCGCCGAAGCGCTGTCCGGTAGGAGCCGGAGCGGTTCAGGCAGCCAGCCGCTATCAGTCATCAGTCGTTCTGCTTCGCGCGCCATGTCCACTTTCTTGAGATGTCCGATGAGCTCGGCCGACTGGTCTCCTTTCGCCTCCCGGACCGCCTGCAGGATGCGGGCCTTGGTGACGCGGCCGAGGTAGTTTTCCACCGTCGGCACCCAACCGGCCTCGACCATATCGAAGCCAATCGAGCCGGCGAGCTGATCGGCATGGACGATGGCTCGGGTTCGCTTGTTCCACGGCTCGATCACCGCGTTGACGGACAACGAAGCACAATGGGCAAACAGCGCCTGCCGGCTGGCGTCATCGAGCGCGATTAGGAAAGCCCAGAGATCGTTAGGATCCTTGGGGAGATCTTGGCCCCAGGCCTCGTGGCGTTGGTCGATTTCCTTCGCCCAGACCGTGTCGCCAAGCCCCTGGGTCTGGCTGAACTTCGCGCTCTGCAGGGTGATTTCCAGGCACGAGTCCGAACCGTACAGATAGAAGCACTTCAGCACGAAGGCGTGCAGCACCGCGATAAAGGCTACGACCGGGTCGTTGGCGAGCGCGTTGCGTAGCGCGACCGTTCGGGCTGCGGTCAGGTCGAGGACCAGGCGGTCGGGGAGCGGCTTGATCGTCTCATCCTCGTCGTCGGCCTCATCGGCCGCGACACCAGATGACTCCGAGACCGACGAATGGTCCCCATCCCTATCGGGATCGGACGTATCGACATCAGCAGTCGGCTCATCTTCGGGTCGCACGAAACCGCGTTCGATCTTAAGCTCGCCGCTGGCGCCCAGCGAAACGAAGACACCGCCGCGAGCCACCTCCTGCGGATCGAGGATGTAGGGACGATCTTTGAGCCGGTCGAGTTCGGAGCCAAGCTCTTCAAGCTTCTGCTCAGCCGCCTCCGAATATTCACTGGCCTCGGCATATTCGGCGTCGAGCCTCTCATATTCGGCACGCGTTGCATCGTACCGGGCAAGGTCCTCCTCCGTCATCTCGGCCTGCTCGCCATGGAAACGGCGAAGGCCCGACGTGTGGCCGTACGGGAAATCGAAGGCAGCCTCGGCCCATTTCCAGCCCTCGCTCGTCTGGATCGCTTCGGCGTCGGCCTTGAGTTTTTCCAGCACGAGCTGCTCCAGCATTGCCGGATCCTGGAGCCATCCACCCTGATCCTGTTCGAACAGGTCGCGCATCACGACACCGCCGGCGGCTTCATAGGCGTCGACGCCGACATAGACGGCACGGCGATCGCCGGCGCGGATCGCGGTTTCGGTCAGCAGGCGCCGGATGTAATACGGCTCACGGCTATGGGACCGCGAGATCGTATCCCAGACCTGCTCCTGGCGAACATGATCGTTGGTGATCGAGAAGGCCATGACCTGCTCGAGCGTCATTTGGTCCTCGGCATAGAAGTCGAGAAGGCGCGGCGAGACGGACGCAAGGCGCAGGCGCTGCTTCACCGTGGCGGCGGAGACGAAGAAACGCGCAGCGATGTCTTCCTCGCCAAGCCCCTGCTCCCGCAGCATCTGGAAGGCTCGGAACTGATCGAGCGGATGCAGGCTAACGCGCTGGACGTTTTCGGCAAGCGAATCTTCGACTTCGGGGGTCTCGCCGTTGCTGACGATGCAGGGAACACCGGCCGTCTTGGCAAGCCGCTTTTGCGATACCAGCCGTTCAAGGGCGCGATACCGGCGGCCGCCGGCCGGGATCCGGTAGATACCGGTTTCCTTGCCCTCTGCATCGACTTCCGGACGCACGTTGAGGCTGGTCAGAAGACCGCGATGGGCGATGTCCTCCGCCAGCTCTTCGATCGACACACCCGCCTTGATCTTGCGGACGTTATCCTGGCTCAGCACGAGCTTGTTGAAGGGGATGTCCCGGGCTGGACTGAGGGTGATTTTCGGGGCGACGTGTGCCATGTCGTTTCTCCATGACGGACCGGGCGGAGACTCTCTCCAACCCTCTCAATCCGTCACAGCTCCCCATCCCTCCTCTTCCTCTCTGCAACCGCGCCACCTGCGAACCCGCCCTTGATCCGCGCCGAGCCCTCCCCACGTTGCGGCCGTCACTTGTGAAGGGGTCATTCGAGCATGCAGCAGTTTCTGGAAACGACGTTTGGGCCGGAGGAGCTGGACATCCTGGACAGTGTGCTCGAGGAGTGGAGGTCGCGGCGCGGTTTGCCTAAGGACAGTCCAGATGTCGAGCTTGCAGCAGCTGTCATGCTCAACCTGTTTCGCGAAGGAAGCCGAGCGGTCGAAACGTTGAAGGCAGCTGCGTCTGAGCACAGGGCGCTGTCAGATTTAGGACGTCGATCATCTGGTGACGTGAAGCTAAACAGACCCGACGCGTCCAGAGACCTATGCACGGCATTGCAGGCCTAGTTGCAGGTGTCAGCGCAATTTATCCGTCGTCTCAGTCCGAGCTTCGGCACCCTCGGTCGGGATCAATGTGAGCAGACGAAGGGTATGGCGTCAACGCTTCCGTAAGCGCGGCACATTGCCCGGCCAAACGAAAAGTGCCAGTTCACCGCCGTACAATTGATCGCAAAAGTCCGTTGCAAACGGACTTTTTGTGACCTTTTCAAAGTAAGCTTGCTACCGGCTTTAATTAGTGCCATTTTTCGTCATGGGCGATCAAAAACGCGACAAATTAAAGTCACTGCTGGATGAGGTTCCTGCCGGCTTCCTCGTGGATTCAGCATGGATGCGCAAAATGCAAATCCGCCGGAGTTCGACACATGACTATCTCCGCCGCGGTTGGCTGCAGCCCGTCATTCATGGCGTCTATCGACGCCCCTCAGGACGGGAAGGTTCACCGAAAGAACACATCGACTGGCGCATCGCCGTCATGTCTGCACAGACAATCATGGATTACCCGTTCCATGTTGGCGCCCGCACGGCGCTGGCGCTTCGTGGTCATGTGCACTACCTGGCACTGGGGGCTGTCGAGAAGATCTTCATCTATGGCGATGCGCCGCGCTGGCTCGCGAACCTCCCTACCAATGGCCTCCCTCTCCTTCGCAGCACGCGTCTCTTCAAGACAGCGGGTCTCGGCATTGAACCACTGGCAGCGGAACCGGACGGCAATCACATCCTGTTTCTGCAGAGCTGGACGATACGCGCGTCAACGCCGGAGCGGGCTATTATCGAGGCGCTGGACGAGCTGCCCGAGAACGAGAGCTTTCACAACATCGATGCGATCTTCGAGGGTCTGACCACCCTTCGTCCGCGCCGTATAACCGAACTTCTCACAGACTGCACGAAAGTCCAGGTGAAACGGCTCTTCTTCGTCTTTGCCGACCGCCATGATCACGCCTGGCTCAAACATATCGACCGATCGAACATCGATCTTGGGAGCGGCGACCGTTCATTCATCAAGGGCGGCAAGCTGCATCCCACATACCGCATCACCATCCCAGAAGAGTACCTTCCAGGAAAGCCAGAGAACGCCGATGGCCCGTGACCAGTATCTTTCCCAGCTCGATCTCCTCGTCCAGGCCTTGCCGATAATTGCCGACGAGCCGGCTTTCGCATTGAAGGGTGGAACCGCCATCAATCTCTTCTACAGAGACCTCCCCCGCCTCTCAGTCGATATCGACCTGACCTACCTTCCGCTCAAACCGAGGGACGAGAGCTTGGCCGAAATCGACGAGGTCCTCGACCGGGTCGCCGCCAAGGTTGAAAGGATCAAGGGAGTTCGAGCAAAGCGAATAGCTGGCGGTGGCGGCGGCGATACGCGCGTCGAAGTGAGGCGGGGCCAGACCGCAGTCAAGATCGAGACCTCTCCGGTCGCCCGCGGCACAGTGCACCCCGTCGAACGACGCAGGGTCAGCGAGCGGGTCGAAGACGAGTTTGGTTTTGTAGAAATGCAGGTTGTTGCCTTCGAAGACCTCTTCGGCGGCAAGATGCATGCAGCAGTCGATCGGCAACATGCGCGCGATCTCTTCGACATCAAGTTGCTTTATGAAAACGAGGGACTGACTGACCCGCTGTTTCGCACCTTCCTCGTCTACGTGGCGAGTTCCGGCCGGCCCCCGCACGAGTTGCTGCAGCCCAATAGAGCCAACGTCGTACATGTCTTCAAACAAGAATTCGATGGAATGACAGTCGAGAAGGTCTCACTGGACGAATTGCTGGACGTCCGGGAGCGGTTCCTGAGCGACATCCGGGCGCGCCTTGATGATAAAGCCCGAACGTTTCTGCTGTCCCTTCACGATGGCGACCCCGACTTCGAGGTTATCGGCTTGCCGCACGCCCTCGCCTTGCCGGCCGTCCGCTGGAAGATCCTCAACCTGCAAAAGCTAAGGAATGACAATCCACCCAAACACGCCGAACAGCGCGAGGAGATCGAGCGGCTATTCACACGATGATGCGCCGTTGGCCGATCTGCAGGACCGATAATCCGACCACTGGCTCGCCTCTCCCGCAGCTCGCCGCCGCGGCCTATCGGGAAGCCCTGTTAATGGCGGCCAGCTGATCGAGCTGGTGAGTGCGCCTGCGAGCGTTATACCAGTAAACAACGGCCAATCCGTCGTGAGCGATCGTGGCCTGAAACAAGGCGACATTAAACCGGTTTTCCGAGAGCGGATAAATCAGCGCAAAGTCAGCGCAAAGTCAGCGCCGAGGGCGCTTTCAGTTGACTCGGATTTGCAATCTGCAAAATCAAAACTAAATCTACCCTCTTCCCCAAGCGTCGGATCCAACGCTGCGTAGACACTGAGGTTGGCCCAGAGCCTTCGAAAAGCGCAGCCGTTTTAAACTCCTCGTCAAGCCCACTGCTCACGCAAAGCCCCGAAACTTCCGCCACACTTTGCTCAACCGCCCAGTGAAGAGCCTAGTTTTGCCGTGCAGAGAAAGCACCCGGAAGAAATACGTAAGCGATGTTCTCGGGCCACGGACTGTAGATCGGTTTGGAGCGATTGCTGGCCCTTCAACCTGCTAAGCCGTGAGCCACCAGTTTTTGCTGCATCTCTTTATAGGCTGAGATGAGGATAGCGATATTTTCCGGATTACAAGCAGCGATAAATTCGCGGTTTGCCGCAGCTTGATCGTAGCTGATTTCAGACGAGTGCGATCTTACGTCGGCAATCGCTTTAAAGTTTATGTCTTGATACGTCGTCGTCGTGGCAACGCACCCGCCGCCATAGCTTTCAGAACCCTTGGGACCACGTCCATACCAAGGCCCTGGGGTCGCGCTTTCAATGACCTGCTCTATCGCGGATATGATTTCCGTAACATTCATCTCGTCGCAGCTCCATCCATGACTAGCTGTTTAAACGTTGCGTTTTAACAAGTCCTTTGCGAGCGGAGTGTCAAGCTTGGCCAGATCCGCCGATGGACTGGAACATGCCGACTGACGGTGCCTATATCATGCTCGCTCTCGGCCGGATGCGGGCAGGATGATGCACCTCAACTCCTGACACTCCGCTCGACCATCTCACGGTTGCTCTGTCGGGCGACCAGAAATCGCGGCAGTCGTCGATTTAGTATGCTGAGGAGCTGCCGACCGCAATGGAGCTCGAAGCGTCCAACTCGAAACAGCGCGAACTTGGCGGCCCGGGCGGGGGCAGGCCGTTGCTCACCATCTAAGATGGCCTGATTTCAATGGCTTGTCGCGGTTAGTCGCGACTAACGACCGGTGGGTCCAATCGGCGAGAGCCTGTGATCGGTTTCCGGCCAGCATCCGCCAATGCCTGTCTTCTGCGCCAAAACGGAGAAGTGGAAGACGAACGCTTTGAAAGTCTTAAGCACTGCCGGGTCTCTCCCTTGTCCACGCCCTACACCCGCAGCGGACAGCCAAGAGCTGGATTTCCATCCCTTGAGTATCGCAGTTCGGCGCCTTTGATGCCAGGTCCAGATTCGTTCGTCGATGGCACGGCCGAATCCAAGCAATCCGGAAACCAATGAAATTTCAGTGATTTAGCGTAGTTAGTCGCAACTAACACCGTTATCCCGCTTTGTCGACCTTTCACCATTGCTGCGAAGTAATGCCATAATAACCGGCCCGAGAGAAAACTCACCCCGCTCCGTCCGCCGCGTCAGATCTCGCAGATAGCCACCGGGAGAATTGATCAGATGTGCGCGCTCCAGAATGCAGGACACTGCGACAGCGGCGTTTTCCGGTCCCATGGCATCGCAAGCATCCTGATAGGCGGACGGGCTTACGCCCAGCATCGATCTTACCACCACGGCGGCCAACATCAGGTCGCGCCAGCTCCCCACCGCTCCGCCCGGCCCATAGTCGCTGATTTGCGGGCAGGCTTTCACCACAATCCCAAGTGGGAACGCTTTTAACGGCTCGTTCTTCGGCCGGCGGGTTATCTCCAATTTCGCGCCCTGCTCTTTTCCAGAGCTAGGTTCAAGTTCATAGGTGGATTCGGGATTTGAATTCTGTATGTGCTGCTCAGTATGAGCATCAATGGTGCTATCAGATCGTGAATCTGACTGCATATCCAAACGATTAAGGATCTCCTCGCGAAGAAGCTCCATCTCATCGAGAATGTTTGTGATGTCTGCCATGGTCGGTGTCCGCGGGATGCGGCCTACAAGGTCCACATACATTGCTTCAACAGCCGCCCAGTTGCCGTCGGCGCCCTCCTCCATCGCGGCCGAAATCAGTTTGCGGACGTCACGCCTGCAGATTGTCAAATTCTCCTTGGCCTTCCTAAAAGCTGAACGAGCCGCGACGACCTTCTGGGCGACAAGCGCAAGTTCTTCGGCGCGGGCAAGGATCGGCGACAGGTCGAAGCCAAACGCATTGTCGATCTCGCCTGCGCCGTTCTTCCGAGCGTAACGTTTGCCGTTGGCGCTGTCTCTGCGGACAATCAGCCCGCAGTCCACGAGAAATGCCAGGTGGCGCCGAAGCGTCGCCCCAGCCATGCCGTGGGCGCGAAGGATCAATTGCGCATTCGAAGGGAACACGACCAATTGTGCGCCCTGGCGAAGTTCGGTTTCCGGATAGAAACTCAGCAGCGCGTCGAGAACAGCGAGGCTGTTTGACTGCAATCCAAGCTCTTCACGGGCTTCGGAAGCGTCCCGAAAGACCTTCCACTTGTCGACGGATTTGCCTGCCTTGATCTCGTTTGCGGCAACTTGCCGCTTCACGAGAGCAAGCGTCATAGGCCGCCGCCCAAAGGGCGTCGTCACACTTCCTGTCTGCATCGTCTTTCACCTTTCAGAAGGCAAAAGAAATCAGCTCACCAAATCGGTGCCAAAGACTCTTGACGAATATTCGTGGAAGTGCGATTCTCAGGTTGCTTAGATCTGAAAGAGGTTTCCACGACGGCGACGTTTTGGGGGCCTTTTTCTTTTTCCGCTTAATCTCCGTTATTTATTTGCTCTAGAGCGCCGCTCTTGGAGCGATGCTCCTCAAAAAGGGCCGGCAACCGTTCGAGGACGAAGGCCGCGAAATCAGGCATCTCGCGTCGATCGATCGAGAGGTCCAACTTGGTTTTGCTCTTCGTCACCTGGGCAAGACGCACGCCCGTGGGCGTCGTCAAAAGCTCTGGAAGTCCACGTTTTGCAGGTTCCGGTTTCAGGTGAGCGAGAAGCGACTTGAACCGGTCGGGGGAGGGAAGGGCTTTCGCCTCCGCAGATCGCAAGAAAGATGAAGCCTGTTCAAGAACGGTGTCGCGCGTAAGAAGATCGGCGAGACCCACCCAACTTTTCAACCCGATCCCGGGCGCCGAGCCGATCGCGTCGATAACGTCTGCGGGAATGCGCGTCACGACCGACAGCATGTTCGACAGGTCGCTTTTGTAGACGGACAACGCGGCCATTACCACATCACGCGAAAACTGTTCATTCAGTCGAGATGCGAAGCGTGCCTTTTCGATGAATGTGAGGTCCTGGCGTTCATTGTTTTCCTGGCCCTGAGCAATGACGAGTTGCTCGTCGGTAAGATCCCTGACGACCGCCTTGACGGCACGGTTCAGTTCCGTGACCGCACGCAAACGCCGATGGCCGAAGGCAACCTGATACCGGCCCGGTGTTTCCGGGTGAGGGCGAACGAGGATCGGGATCTGCTGGCCGTGTTCTCGGATCGCTTCGACGAGCGCAGAGATATCGCTGGGCATCCGGTCCTGTACGAAGGACGGATCAATGCTATCGCTATCGAGCTCGACGATCGTCTGGCCTTCCGCAAGACGTTTTTCGATTTCTTCGGCGCGCTCGAAGCGAGCCTTGCTTTCTGCGAAGGCACCGCCAACCTGGGCGGTCAGGCGCGACGCCGCCGGCGCTGGTTCGGCTGCAGTGGTGCCGAGGAGTGGAAGGATGCTCCGGCTTTTGACCGGTCTTTCGATTGGCGCCGTCACAGCACCGGTTGTCCTCGGGGCCCGGAGTATATCCTTCCTGCTCATGGCTTTCTTCCCCATGCCTTCTTGATCAGTGACTCGATCTCATCGTTGACGTTGTTCATCGCCTCTAACGCGCGGTCATAGGTGGCGCGGGTGAATTGGCCTCTTTCCACTTCGAAAAGGGTCTGGTTGGTCAGGCCTGCGTCCGAAACGGCTGTCGTCTTCAGCATCGGGAAATTAAGGACGTTTTCCCCGAAAATGGCCCTCAGGTAGCCGACCATCTGGTTTTGTGGCCCGTCACTGGGCTCGAAACGCGTCACGAGATAGCGCATCCAGTTGTAATCGAAGCGGGCGCCGTGAGATGAGATCTCCCGAAGCAGGTCCGATGTCATCGACAGGAACTGGTTCATCGACATCACGTCGAGCATCTGGGGGTGCACGGTGATCAAAACAGAGGTTGCGGCGGTCAAAGCAGACAGGGTAAGGTAGCCGAGCTGTGGCGGGCAATCAATCACTACGACATCGTAACTGGGTGCGACTTGGTCAAGCACCTCGCTGATGCGATGGAAGAACATCGTATCGCCGATCTTCCGCTTCATCAGCGCCCGCGGCGTATCGTGTTCGAACTCCATCAGTTCGAGGTTGCCAGGGATCAGATGAAGGTCGGGGATATAGGTGGCGCGCACGATTTCGGCCATCGGACGTGCGTCGTCGTAGCGTATCGCACCGTAAAGTGTCTCGTTTGCACCGACATCGGTCTCTGGTTGGTTGCCAAAGAGAGTGGACAGGCTCGCCTGGGGGTCGAGATCGATAGCAAGCACTCGGTAGCCCCGAAGAGCGAGATACTGGGCGAGGTGAGCAGCCGTCGTCGTCTTGCCGGACCCGCCCTTGAAATTCATCACGGAGATGATCTGGAGCGCTTCGTTGTCACGGCGATGGGGAAGATAGCGGCGATTTCCGCGACCCACCTGGTCGAGATGCTTTCGGATCTTATGCATGTCCTCGACGGAATAGGACCGACGACCGGTCGGACTGGTGCTGACCTGCAGACCCTCGAGCTCGTTTGCGAGTTGACGGAGATATACCTCTTTCACACCGACCAGCTTTGCTGCTTCCGCCGGCTGAAACGTGCGAATGCCTTTTTCCGCTGTGGGGGGAAAGGTCGCGAGCTGATGCTCTTGCAGTTGCGCCGACAAGGAGCGAGAATGGCGCTCAATCAAGCCCATCAGGTCTTCATCTTTTGGCGGTAGTTTTGCAGCGATTTTGGGCATCCCCGAACCTGATTTCTTAAAATAGCGCTTCTGAGCGGAAATTCCCAATCACTCCGCTGCTGACAATAAGCATCGATTCTAACAGACTGGCAAGCTATTTAGGGTTAACAAAACCTTAACGCGCTCACCTGGAAAGCACACCGCGCCCGGGTATGTCGTTTACAAACAGTGCGTTAAGGCCGCCGCGCAAACAAGCGGCTCAAATCCATCAACTGGATTCTTTGCACACCGTGCCAGAACAAATGACGTCCAGCCCATCGACGTTGATAATTTGGCACATTTGCGTGCGCAGTCGTTGCGACTCAGTCGACAGGACCGGGAACACTCGACGTAGCACGTGTAGAGCCTCATGGAATTCGAAGGCTATCGCAATAATGCTGCGAACGCCGTCTTCTGGACCGCCGAAATCTGGGAAGCAGTGACGGCAATCCTGCTGTGGCCATTTATGAAAGTAGTCGCGCGCTCCTTCCGGTGCGTCGGGTGGCGCCGTTGTAGTAGCTCGACGCTTGTTGAACGGATCGTTGGCGCGACTGCTCCATCGCTTCAGGTAGGGACACGCCCCGGTCCGCCGCTTCCGTCAGGTATCCCGACCGCGGCCCATGCGCCGAAAACTCCCCGGCTCCAACCCAGCCATCTCCGCCCGCTGCTTGAGCATCGCATTGACCGACTGCGGATCGAGTGCCCGCTTCGATACCGTTCCCCAGCGCCCGATTCCGCGAAATACACTTCCGCTGTCGATCTTCGCCGCCGTCATCCAGGTATTGAGCGTCTTGGTGCGGCCTAGATGAATGGCGAGGGAGGGGAGGGGGCTTCCGCCTTCGACCCGAATGGGCGGCTCGACGGTCAATTGCTCGCGGCGCGGTCCGCCGACCTCGCTGCGCCTTCGGCCGCCGGAGCGAAGGCGACCATTAGGATCGCCCGGTCCCGCAGGTCGCGCAGGCTGCCGGTCGTGCAGGTCGCCAGCAGTTTTGCCAGCACGTCGCCGGTCACGGCCTTGGCGCTCTTCCGCCTCCGGGTCCGCGGAACTGCCCGCACGGCGAGGCGGATCGCGGATTTCAGGGCAGGGGAGGTGGACAGTGTTCTGGTCGCGGCGCACTTATAGCGAAGCATCACGAGCCAGAAAAGGAGAAGGGAGCGATGATCAGTTCCACACACAGATCCGATATAGATGGCCCTTATCCCTGGGTTTCCATCGTCATCCTGGCTGCCGGCAAGGCAAGCCGCATGGGCGGAAAACATAAACTCCTGGCACGGTTCGAGGGAGTGCCGCTTGTGCGACGTGTCACTTGTATCGCGACGGCAAGTTCGGCCTCATCGGTTGCGGTTGTGACAGGCCATCGGGCAATGGAGATCGAGCAGGCACTCTGCGGATTAGACGTCACCACCGTGTTCAACCCGGATTACGGCCAGGGACTGGCCACCTCCCTGATAAAGGGCATCTCGTGCGAGAGCGTTCGCCATGCATGTGGCGCGATGATCTTGCCGGCGGACATGCCGGCCGTCACGACGGCGGATTTGGACCGGCTGATCGAAGCCTTTCAAACGGCTGGCGGCCGCGCGATCATCCGCGCCGCTGGGAACGGCCAGCGGGGCAATCCCGTCATTTTGCCGCGGGCATTGCAGGGCGACGTTCTCAGGCTGAAAGGCGATGTCGGCGCCCGCGACCTCATCCGACAATCCGGATTGCAGATCGTCGACGTCGATATCGGGGAGGGCGCGCACCTCGACGTGGACACGCCGGAGGCAGTCGAAGCTGCAGGCGGAGCTTTGACGACATGAGACCTGACTGTCGATAAGAGTTCAACGCTGCGTTCAGCAGTAGCCTGGGGTGGCAACGTCAGGGGAGGCAGGCGACGGCTCTTTTAGGGGGCATGCCCGGGAGAATTCCGGTGTTGAGAGTGGCGGTTGGATCCGAACGAGATCATCAGTCCTGGCTTGAACCGGATGGCGGAGTGAGCCAGGTGTGCTGCCGCATAAAGGGTGGCAACCCACCGATCTCATACTGTTCGATCGAACATCGCCGTTCGTGTTCGTATTGCCTGAGCAATCCCTGCAACACCGGCTTCATCAACCCATACTGCGCCGGCTCCGGCTTGCGATGGGGCCGGCCAGCGCGTTCATTGCAATCGCTCGGGAGAATGGCATGGCAGAGTCAAACGTTCCGCTTTTTGCTTTCGTCGATGAAACAGGCAATACCGGTCACAACATCTTTGACGAGATTCAGCCAGATTTTTATACCGCCGCGCTGATCAGTCGCGGAAACTTCGATACGCATTTTGGCGATCGCGTCAAAGTCATCGCGTCGGGCTCGGATACACTGCGCTCCACGGAAAGGAGGCCTGCCGCGTATCGAGGAGACATCCTGGATCTGTTGATAGCCGCTAAGGCGAATTTTTTCGTCGCGCGGGTCGAAAAGAAATGTCTTCTGGATTCGAAAAGACCCTGAAATCCTATCACGATCTGCTGTCGACAGCCGCCTCCGACGGGATCCGATGGGCCGGAGAGACCTACTCACTACATTGTGCGTGAGGTCTCGCCGCAAGCGCATAGTTGCGAAGGGGAGGGGTACTTTGAGGCCTGACGCCGTCGTCAGATTGGCCACGGGCGCTCCAAATTGCGGGTCTCGCCGGCCTCCAAGACAGTGATTAGGTGCGATTCTTTCTGTGTCGATTGGCTTGATCGAGCGGAATCAATTTCATTGTGTTGGCAGCGTTCTATAGTCTTCCAGGATTACCGGAATCTTCCGGTTGGCCGGAATGCGCCGATAGGAAAGATCGGACCTATGAGGCCTAACACTATTTCCGCTGTCTAAACCTGAAAGCATCCACGAACGCCGAGAAGGCGGGGGAAAAATTGCGCCGACTCGGATAGTAGAGATGGTAGCCTTGGAAGGTCGGACACCAGTCCACAAGCACCCGCCGCAGCCGCCCATGTTCGACATGTCGCACGACGAGGTCCGTGGGGACATAGGCAAGACCGATACCGTCCAATGCAGCGTGTATCGCGGGTACGATGTTGCTCAAGGTGAGCTGGCCCTCCACCCGAACGCTGAATTCATGGCCGTCGCGCTCAAATTCCCAGGCATAAAGCCCTCCGGACGTTGGAAGGCGAAGGTTGACGCAGTTGTGACCTGTCAGGTCCTGCGGGATCGACGGCGACCCGTGCCGCTCGAGATTCGGGCGAGGCAATGACGGAATAGGACATATCGGGTCCTATTCGCGCGGCCACCATGTCACGGGCGATGGCCTCCCCAAGACGGACGCCAGCGTCGAACTGTCGCTCGACAATGTTGGTGAATCCGTTGTCGACAATGATTTCCACTGTCACGTCGGGAAAGTCCCGCAGAAATGCCGACAGCCGGCGGCGAAACACGAGCTCGACCGCATCGTCGGGGCAGACCACGCGTACGGCGCCGAACGGCTTGTCGCGCAATGCGCTGATCGCGTTGATACCCGCGGCGATGCTTTCGAAGTGTGGCTGGATGCTCTGCATGAGACGTTCGCCGGCCGCCGTGGGTGCGACATCCCGAGTTGTGCGGGAAAGGAGCCGAATGCCCAGCCGTTCCTCCAGCGCGCTGACTGTGTGACTGAGAGCCGAGCGCGTGAGGCCCAGCTTGGCAGCGGCGCGCGTGAAGCTCCGCTCCCTGGCAACTTCCAAGAACGCTCTCATTTCGGTGAACTCGTCCCGCCGCATTGTTGAATTTCCCTCACCCTAGCATGCAGATTATACCTTCTAGTCGATTCAAACCTGTTTGGCTATTTATTGCGGCAACCGCACAGGAGAGCCCGGAATGGCCATCGAGCTGGCAACGATTGACGTAGTCTCGAGGGAAACCGCAGAAACCCCATGGGCGGCCGTAACCTGCCTGTCACTCCTGACCTTCCTTCTGGTCGGGCTGGAGTTTCTGCCAGTAAGCCTTCTGACCCCGATCGCCGGAGAACTATCGGTATCGGAAGGCCAGGCCGGGTTGGCCATCACCGTCTCGGGCGTCTTCGCTTTAATCACCAGCCTCTTCGGCAACGGCTTTCTGTCGAAATGGGATAGGAAGGCAGTTGTCCTGTTCTACACCGGGGTTCTGGTCCTCTCCAGTCTGACAGTCGCCATCGCTCCCAACTTCGCCGTCTTTCTCGCGGGTCGGGCTCTTGTCGGCGTCGCGATCGGTGGTTTCTGGTCGCTGTCGACAGCCACCTCGCACGTCTGGCATCGAAGTCGGACCTGCCGAAGGCCATTGCTTTGCTCCATGGCGGCACCGCGCTCGCCATCGTTGTCGCGGCACCTCTCGGCAGCTTTCTCGGCGGGCTGATCGGCTGGCGCGGCACCTTCCTGATCACGGTTCCGATCGGTCTCGTCGCCCTGATCTGGCAATTTACCGTTCTACCGAAGATGCCTGCGACGGAAACCGTGTCGGTCGGCCGGATGTTGTGCCTCTTGCGCAACCGCGCCTTCCTGATCGGCATGACGGCGACGGGTCTCGTCTTCATGGGCATGAACGCGCTTTCGATCTATCTGCGCCCGTTTCTCGAAGGTGTCACGGGGGTGGAACTCAATACGCTCTCGCTGATGCTTCTGGGTGTCGGACTCGGCGGTTTGGCCGGGACTTCCCTGATTGGCTTCGTTCTGCGCCGACACCTGACCGCCACGCTTATTGGCCTACCGGGCACGGTCGCCCTGATCGCTCTCCTGCTGATCGGCTTCGGGTCTTCACCGTGGGCCACCGCGGTTCTTCTCGTGCTCTGGGGATTGTTCTCGACCCCGACCCCGGTGGCCTGGAACACCTGGATGGCGAGGTTGGTCCCCGGTGAATTGGAAGCGGCCGGCGGTATCCAGGTCGCGCTGATCCAGTTGTCCATTGCAGGCGGGGCGTTTGCAGGCGGCGTTCTATTCGACATCGCAGGCTGGTGGAGCGCTTTCCTTCTGGCCGCCCTTCTTCTTGCGGGTTCGAGCGCGTTCGGAGCGCTCGCCGGCCGACGCGTTTAACCCTTTCAACAAATCTCGAAACAGGAGAACATCATGTCTAAAGGCATCGAAAATAAAGTCGTCGTCATTACTGGGGCGAGCAGTGGCCTTGGAGAAGCTACGGCGCGCCATCTCGCCGAGCGGGGTGCCACCGTGGTGCTCGGTGCCCGGCGGCGTGACCGCATCGATGCATTGGCGGACGAACTTACCGCAAAGGGCTACAAGGCCAGGTCGGTTCAGACAGATGTCACGGACAGGCAGCAGGTTAGCAATCTGGTGGACACGGCGGTGAGCGAATTCGGCCGAATCGATGTCATGCTGAACAATGCGGGCCTGATGCCGCTTGCCCCGCTCGAACGTCTCAAGCTGGATGAGTGGGATCGCATGATCGACGTCAACATCAAGGGCGTGCTTTATGGCATCGCCGCGGCGCTGCCGCACATGAAGGCGCGAAAGTCCGGACACATCATCAACGTTTCCTCGGTCTATGGCCATGTCGTCGACCCGGGTGCCGCTGTCTATTGCGCCACCAAGTTCGCCGTCCGCGCACTCTCCGAAGGGCTGCGCAAAGAGGTGAAGCCATACAACATCCGCACCACCATCATCTCGCCCGGCGCGGTCAGCACCGAGCTTCTCGAGCATATTAGCGAGAGGGACATCCAGGCGGGCACGAAGGAATTCGTGAGCAAGATCGCCGTCGGTGCAGACACGTTCGCCCGGACGGTCGCTTTCGCAGTGAACGAGCCCGACGATGTCGACATCAACGAAATCCTGTTCCGGCCCACGGCGCAACCAGTTTGACTGGACCCGAGCCATGTCGACGAACACCATGGCTATGACCCGGCGAAGGATGCCAGGAGCCGACCGACGTCAAATCAAAATGACCTTCAACGATCTATCGCTGACGGCCAATTCATTGCTGGATAAGAGGCCCCGGCCCCGAGAAGGGAAGGCGGCTTCTATCTCCAGGGCTGTCACGGGCGCCATCCAGGAAACATGTTTCCGCAGCGAGCGGCCGACAATCCACCGCCGTCCACGACCGTGTTCGATTGATTTGTCGCGCGCGAAGGTTGCCGGCCCCTCTTCGAAGGCAGTGAGGGCTCGCATCGATCAGGCCGATCGGAAAAAGCTAGATAAAGCTCAGGACCGGTGCACGCGCTGCACGTCAGCGATACGCTCCCGTCATGCAATGGAGACCGTGCAGAGCGATCATTATGGCGATCACAGACCTCCTCTTTGGGCCGGCCTCGGAGAGGAAACGACTTCATCCCTGCGTTCAAAGGCCTTTCGGCAATCTGAGCTCGGACCATCGGCCCAAGATCGTCATGCCCCTTTACCGACCTTGGTGAGGCCAGTCTTAGCGGTTCGGCTGGGAAACGAATACCGGCAGCTCGCCCGCGACATCATCGAGAGCCAGATTTGGAAGTCTCTGCAATCGAAATCAGGGCGGGACGAGACCGCGCAATTGGCATTGATGGTCAGTATCCTCAATGGCGAATGAGACCGAACCGATGCGCCTCATCCAGCAGGTGACGAACGGATGATGGCTGCCATTTGCGTCCGCCGCGCGCCGGTCGCTCTCCCATGTCATCGAGCTGGGCGGCAATGTCGCGCAGCGACAGGCCGGGATCGGCGATGGAAATAGCTGCGACGAGCTTCATGAGGTGATCCTCTGGCGCGCGGCGCGGAGAGCGGACCAATAGCTCAGGCTCGGCCAGCTTCTCGCGGACTATGCGATGCACGGCTCGACGTAGCCTTTCCACCGTCCAGTCATGGCCTCGGCGATTGAGGACCCGCACGACATTCTCCCAGCTATGCTTTGGACGAAGTTGCCGAACGGTCGGAAGCCAGGTCTGGGCAGAGGCGATCAGCTCGTCGAGATAGATTTTTTCCCGGGCCTTCGATACCGCCTTGATCGCTTCCGGTCGCCTCTCCCGAAGGCCTGGATTGCCTGGCAGCTTGCCGCGGGCTCTGGCCGCCTTGATGCCTGCCTTGGTTCGCTCAGCGATCAGCGCTCGCTCGAGCTGCGCGACGGCACCAAGGACCTGGAGAGAAAACATCCCTTGTGGTGTGGACGTATCGATCGGATCGCGGATCGACCGAAAATGGATACCACGCTCTTCGAGATCTTCGATCACCTGGAGAAGATGGCTCACAGACCGGGCGAGGCGATCCAGCCGGACGACGACCAGCACGTCGCCAGCAGTGAGGTCGCCGAGCAGCCTTGTCAGAACTGGTCGTGCCCGCGATGCCCCTGAGCCATGCTCCTGAAATATCCTCTCGCAGCCGGCGGCACGCAGCTCGTCCATCTGTGCGTCATGGACCTGATCTTCGGTCGAGACACGGGCGTAACCAATGAGGCGCTTTGGAGCTGGCGGCGGATTGGCGGATTGTCGTTTTGCCATAGGTTTTTTTCGGGTCTCTTGCGGTGCCTTGTACAGATAAGGAATGCGTGAGAAAATGTTCAGTTGCAAGCGTGTTTTAGGCATTGAATAGCGGCCCGTCAGACTCGAAATGCTACCGCGGACGAGCAACGGAGCGTCCGCAGTGGCAAATGCGCGTCAGCGAGCTTCCAGGGCGGAAATGTCGGAAAACAGCGGCTTTGGTGATGGCTGCGGGAGGAGAAGCCTGCTGAAGGGCGCCGGCGCTCAATTCCGGAAATGAGGACCGGCCATGTGCACCGACGGCGGCCGCCGAATTGCGATGAGTGAGTCCGGTTATCCCGGCCGAAATCGCCTTGGAAGCCCGGAAAACCAGACGTTTCCGACGATCCAGGGCGACCGACATGACTGATTTGCGCCTCGAAATCAATCACCTCCGATAAGGGATACTTATCGGAAGTGAAGTGCTTAACTTTCAGCCATACCAAGTGAGGAACCATAACTTTCAGATAGAGTTCCTTTAGAAAATCATTTACCATGATTTCAATGCGTTACGATTTCGGAAAATTGCCAATGTCGACTCTGATTGGCCCGGCTTTTGAAGCGGGCATCGCGCTGGCACGTCTCGACGAGCGCATCGCCCGTTCCCCGGTCGGTAAAGGTTGGATCGAACGTTCGCAGTTCACCGACGCCTGCGCCTCGCTGTGGATCGACGGCGAGCTCGTCCACCTCGAAGACCTCGTCCTCCACGACGACATCCGTGATATTCGCACACCCACCCATGAGCTGACAATCGCCTGCGACGTGTTGCGAACCCGCCGGCGCATCGGCGCCCAGCCACCGGGCTGGGCCTTGTCGGCTGAGGGTGTTCGCGCCCTCAGGCAAACCTCCGACGCGACGTTGGTCGGTGATGGCGAGGCCCAGGCGATTGGTGGCATCCGGCACGCCGCCACGATCGATCCGGAAGGGGAGGGGGATGCGGACGCCGGCGAAGATCTCCACGGCATCGACTATGCCGCCATCGATGCGGTGATATCCCGATCAAACGCCGCCATCGAAAACGCCACGCGGCCCGGCCGCACCACCAGTGGTCAGGGCGCGGAAAGAGATCCGATGGTCTATGATCTCGATTGGGATGAGGATGTGCGGCTGGAGGAATGGCGCGGCGTGTTGCGACAGGCCCAGGACTTGCCGGCGGTGTTGCGGGCGATCATCGCTCTCGATGCCTGGAATGTGTTGCAGGTCCTGCAGCATGCGCCGTGGCTTGGCCGGCTGCTTGCCGCCTCGATCCTGCGCCAGGCCGGTGTCACGTCAGGCACCCATCTCGCCGCCATCAATCTTGGTCTCAAAACCATTTCCGTCGATCGGCGCCGGCATCGCGATCGCGAAACACGGCTGCTTGCCATTGCGCACGGGCTGCTCGCGACCGCCGAGATCGGACTGAAAGAGCATGACCGGCTGACGCTGGCGAAAACGATGTTCGAGCGAAAAGTGGATGGGCGCCGCACGTCGTCAAAGCTGCCGGAACTGGTCGAGCTCGTCATGGCGAAGCCGCTGGTGTCGGCGAAAATGGTGGCGAAGACGCTCGAGATGACGCCGCAGGCGGCGCGGCGGATCGTTTTGGAGCTCGGGCTCAGGGAGTTGACGGGGCGGGGGAGGTTTCGGGCGTGGGGTGTCGTTTGACGGCGTCGTGATTAAGCTAGGCAATAGAGGGTGGGAATGAGTGAACGAACTAAACGGCAACACGTCGTGCCGCGCTTCTATCTGAGGTATTTCACTCAGGCGGACGGCGAGCTTTGGACGCACGATTGTATATCGGGTAACGCGCGAAAAACCACGCCGGAGAAGACGGCGTACGAAACGAACATCTATACGCCAGTCGGCGAGGATGGTGTGCGGGTCGACTTGATTGAGGATACGCTTGCAAAAATCGAGTCGCGTGCTGCAGAGATCTATCCCGATCTTCTCTCTTTTAAGAAATTGTCGGACGTGGCCAAACTCGATTTCGCGGTCTTTCTAGCCACTATGTTCACCCGCAGTCCCGCTCAGCTTCGCCAGTTCGCGCAGTTCATGGGCCAGATGGCAGTGTGGGGAAGCAAACATGAGATGGAACGTGAATATCGAGCAAAGGAGCGGGACGGGTCGCTCTCCGAAATCGATGCGGCGGTTTGGGAGTTGCTCCAGAATGACCAACTATACGAATTGAGCGTCGACCGGCGCGTCGGCCTCCTTGCGTTTCAGCAAGCCGATACGCTGGCGCATCTCATGACACGCATGACTTGGAACTATGAAATCAGCGAAGGTCAGCAATTGGCGACGAGCGACAATCCGATGTTCTGGGTGAAGGGGGATGGGCCTACATATGTCGGCGCCGGCGGCTTCGGTGTCGGCAACCCCCACGCGGTGATACCGTTTCCGCTCAGCCCAAACGTCATCCTCCGTCTGGATTGGCGACCCGACATCGTTTGGAAAAAGCTAGGGCTTGATCGCCGGCGAGCACGGTTGGCAAATCAGTATCGAGCCAAACACAAGGAGAGATTTCTCTTCTTCCGCGATCGGGACGACGGCCTGTGCTCATTGGCGATGAAATATGGCGACCCGGTGACCCTGTTGAGCACCGGCGCGCCTTCGCAAAACGTCCGCGTCGTTCGGAAGCTTACCTGATACAAAGCTCAAGTGGCAGCTGATCCGGTGGGATAGCGTGTGCCGTGAATATTTTGCTCGTAACCGTTCGTAAGGTAGAGTCTTCTTAACAACATGATATATAGAAGTACGATCATCAAACTTTAGCCGCGTGGGCGATATGAGCGACGCCGAGAACGACAATCTCCAACTAAAAATACCGTCGGCATTGAAGCGGGAATTGGCCATGGATGCGGCAAAGAAGGGCGTCACCATCCGGTCGCTGATCCTGAGCGCTTTGGCGGCGGCTGGTTATGAAATTGCGGACGAAGAGTTGCGGGACAAGAGAAAGGGGCGGTCATGAGCCATGCCATCGGTTCGGTCGAAAGCGGGATGGGCGCTCAGGTTCAGACGACGCACAGCAGTGGTTCGGTGGTTGATCTATTCTGCGGCGCGGGCGGTCTGTCACACGGGTTCAAACTCGAGGGCTTCGATGTCGTTGCCGGTGTCGATATCGACGAGAAATGCCGCTTCCCCTTCGAGGAGAACAATGATGCGCCGTTCTTATCGCTTGATGTCGCTCACATCGACCCAAAGGAGTTGAACGATCGGTTCATTCCAGGAGCGCCGAGAATTCTCGTCGGTTGCGCCCCGTGTCAGCCATTCTCGAAGTATTCGCAGGGTCGGGAGGATGGGCGCTGGCAATTGCTAGAGCATTTTTCAAGACTTATCTGTGAGATGAAGCCTGACATCGTTTCGATGGAAAATGTGCCAAGGCTCCAGAAATTTAAGGATTCTGCCGTTTTCCATGCATTTGTTCGGGCGCTTCGAAACAACGATTATTTCGTCGATTGGACGGTGGCATATTGCCCTGATTTTGGCATTCCGCAGTCACGATCAAGGCTCGTGCTTCTCGCGTCTCGGTACGGGCCGCCCGGGGTGCCAAGCCCCACACACAAGCGCGAAGAATATGTTACGGTCCGTCAAACAATTGGATCGCTTGCAGCTATCGGCGCAGGCGAGGCGGATGTGAATGACCCGCTGCACCGTTGCAGCGCGCTCTCGACTACCAACGTCGAGCGAATGAGAGCCTCGAAGCCTGGCGGCAGCTGGAGGGACTGGGATGGTGATCTCGTCACGAGTTGTCATCGGAAGGAGAGCGGTCAGGGATATTCTTCCGTCTACGGCAGAATGGAGTGGGATCAGCCGGCGCCGACAATGACGACACAATTCTTCGGGTTCGGAAACGGCAGATTTGGGCATCCGGAGCAGGATCGTGCAATCTCGCTGAGGGAAGGGGCTTTGATTCAGACCTTCCCTCCAGGCTATGCGTTCGTCCCGGATGGACAGAAAGTCGAGATGAAATCTGTGGGCCGATTGATCGGAAATGCTGTCCCGGTGGATTTGGGTCGAGCGATCGCTCGGAGAATCAGGGATCACCTCGCCGAGTATGTCGCATGAACTCGGGCTCGGACGCCGTCGACCCAATTCGGCACCGCATCATGGCTTCTGTCGGTCAGAAAGACACGAAGCCTGAAATGGTCGTGCGGCGGCTGCTGCACGCGATGAACTATCGTTATCGACTGCATCGCCGGGAACTGCCGGGGCGGCCGGACATCGCGTTCGGCAATCGGAAAAAGGCGATATTCGTTCATGGGTGCTTTTGGCATCGACACCCCGGGTGCAAAAAAGCCTCGGTACCTGCGACGCGTTCCGAGTTCTGGGCAGACAAGTTCGCACGTAATGTGGAGCGCGACAGGGAGGTTGAGCGAAAACTTCAGGCTCTCGGGTGGACGACGTTGACGGTCTGGGAGTGCGAGACTTCAAAGACAGCGTTTCTCCAAGAGAGATTGAGAGCCTTCCTGGAATCGGGCGAGAGTGGTGCTAACGAAGGTGGAAAACGCCAATGACTTCTGTCGCGTCGCCGGCCGTGCAGAGCCAGGATGGATACGATGAGCAGCTGGCGGCGGCGAAGAATAAAACGGCTCTGTTTAAAGCCGATTCGGCCCTTCTGAGAGAACTCGGCGAGCGGTTGGTTGGGAAGCCGTACATTGCTTTGGCTGAACTGATCAAAAATGCGTACGACGCCGATGCGTCTCGATGTATCGTTGAATTGTCCGAAACCGAAATACGCGTTTCGGATGATGGTCACGGCATGGCCGAGAAGGAGTTCCTTGATTACTGGATGACCATTGGTACCCGGCACAAGCAGCACTCGGACCACAGCAGAGGTCTGGGCCGCCGAGTGACAGGGTCAAAGGGTGTGGGTCGTCTTTCGGCGCAGTTTCTAGCGCACCGAATGCAACTGTTATCGACGGCTGCCAACTCCAAGACGCGCCTTCACGCCTTCGTGGACTGGGAGAGCGCTATAGACACCGGGAGCCTCACAGAGGCCGAGGCGCTCTACCGTATCGAGGCATCGGATGGGCAGATCTATCCCAGGCGATCACCACATGGCACCGTGGTAGTACTCCATGATTTGAAGCAGACCTGGGACGAGGAAGAAATCCGTGAGTTGGGGCGCCAAATATGGATGCTCAACTCACCGATTTATCTCTTCGGTACCAGTCGTCGTCAACGAAACGATGCAAATGATTTCCGCATTGTCTTCAAGACAGATTTGCCTGGGATCGACGAGGCCTTCGAGACCCAGCTCACTCAAGCACTTGAGAATTATCAAGCCATCATTCGCGGCAAAATCGATCGTCAAGAGGGCCGCACCGTGTCCCTGATAACGGTAGAATTCGACGACGGCAAAACACATTCCGAGAAGTTCGATTGCCCTAATTATCTTCGGGAGGCCGATTGGGAAATTCGGATCTATAATCTAGCCGGGCGACAGGCCGGAGGTGTATCCGTCGTGGATATGCGCGAATATTTCGAGCGATACGGTGGGGTCACGGTTTTCGATAAGGGGTTCCGCCTTCCCTACTATGGGGCCGAGAACGACTGGCTTGAACTGGAGTACGATCACTCGCACCGGCGCAATCGATCGAAGCTGCTGCCCGATCACTTGCACGTGGCTAGGGCGTTGAACGACCTACCGACGCAAGGGCGTATTTTCGGGGTCGTGAACGTCAATACATCACGAGAGAACCGGTTGGCAGAAGGGCGCCGGAAAGACTCGGGCGAGTTCCTCAAGATCCAGGTGTCACGCGATAGGCTTGTCGCCAATAAGGCATTCAGCGCTTTGAAGGACAGCGTAAGGCAGTCCATTGATTACTACGCAACACTCAAACGACGCCGAGTAGCGGAAACCATCGAAATCGTGCGCCCGTCGGAACGACCGGAGTCCAAGTTGCGGCGCATGCGGAGATTGGTTGATGACGCTATCGCCTCTTATCCGAATGATGAGAATATTGCCGCCATTGAGAGCGAGCTCGACGACGTAGATGCCAGCCTTGAGAAGGTGCGTGAAACCGACGAAGCCTCGCGGGTTATATTGGGGCCGTTGGCTTCCGCCGGGATGGCGGCTCTGGCAATCGAGCATGAGACGAGAAAGGAAATGCAGTCCGTTCGCTCCAAGCTGCGGAAGCTGAAAAAGATCGCGAAAGAGCACGATATCCCCGACCTTAGTGCTACGACAAACGAGCTCGTTGCCTGGGTGGATAGGCTCGAGGCGACGCGAAACATTTTCCTGCCACTCATGGACGCCGAAGATCGAGAGCAGATAGAGCCATTGGAGTGCGAGAGTGTCGCACGCGCCGTGGTGCACAATCTCAAACCATTGCTTGGAAACGTGACTATCGAATTCCAGATGCACAGGGGGCTGTATTTTCCTGCCGCCGCGTTCTCAGAGTGGAGTGCTGTGCTTCAAAACGTTCTTCTGAATGCCGTGAACGCGACCCTCGACAGTGACGAGCCAAAGATAGAGATTTCGTCGACTGTCCATAATCGCTACGGCTATCTATGGGTGTCCGACAATGGGGTGGGCATTGGTGAGAACCCAGACGATATGTTCAAGCCCTTTGCAAGAAAGTCGAAGATTTCGCAGGAGCGGCGGGAACTCGGTATGGGCGGCACAGGGCTAGGTCTAACCATAGTGGAGATGATTGCCGACAGCAGAAATTGCTCAGTTGCCTTTGTCGATCCGGAAGAGGCATGGAGCACGACTTTTGAATTGAGTTGGAGAGTGGAGCGTTAGCATGCGAATTCGGGTTTGCGACGATGATGAAGAGCTTGCCAATTCCTGGGTCAAGGATATCGGAGATGCCCTCCAGGACGGTGATGACGTCTCACGTATGGACAACGCTAAAGACGAGATATCGCAACTCTTGAACCGGAAGATCGCGGTCGAGAATAAAGAGGATCCCCGCGCCCACGCAACTCGGTTCGACGAAATCGATATATTGGTCGTCGACTATGATCTTCTTCACCTTGACGGCGCCGGCAGCAGAACCACAGGCGAAGGAGTGGCTCGGCTTGCCCGGACTTTCTCGACATGCGGCGCGATCGTCGTGATGAACCAATACCGAGGCGCGCAATTTGATCTCGGAATGAGGGGCCATCTCGAGAGTTTCGCGGACGTCAATGTCGCCGCTGATCTGATCGGTAGCAAGTCGCTCTGGCGTGCTGTCGCACCGCAAGCCGACCTTTTCAATCCGACCTTCTGGAGGCCGATGCCCGTGCTCCTTGAAGCCTCACGAGACCTTGCAAAGTCGCTATCCGACAAAGGTTTCGACGCGCCGATAGCGGCCCAGATAGGTTTGGAATTGGAAGCCTCGACCGAGTTGTCCGACACGGCATTCGGCTTCTTGAGTGGAAAGGCACAAACTGCAGAGGACCTTCAAAAGATTACGCTTCGTGAGTTTTTGACTCAGTCGCTTGATCCCAAAATCGTTGAGCCGTTATTAGATACGATGCCTGACGTGCTGTTCAATTTCGCGTCGTTCCGCATCATCAAGTGGCTGGACAGAGCAGTCCTGAGGCCAATGGATGTCCTTATAGACGTTCCTCATTTGATCGATCGATTGCCTTTCCTAATTCTTCAAGAAAAGAACGATATTGATGACCCCGATGCTTGGTCTCAGGCAGCGCTCGATCCCGAGGGGCGTTTGAATTGGGAGCTCGTTTCTAAGTACCGCAACGATGCTGCGTCGAAAGCGCTTGGTAGACTTGTCATCGACTGGCATCGATTGTCCCACGACAGTCAAATCGACGACATGCAGGATGAATACCTCGAAAAAAACGCCACTCGCTTCCATCTAGCCGAAGACACGTCTCGTTTTCTGAAAAGAGAGAATCTGACGCAATATCGCGCAGATTTTCATAACTTCGGCGACCGGCGAGCGATCGAGAAGCTAGCCACGATTACCTACGGCCCTCAGCGCCGCATGCGTTTTGGCTGATCTCATGACGGAACAGTTCGAGGCTGTGATTTCCATCCTCAATCGTCTCAGAGACGAAGGATTGGAGTGGTATCGAAGTGCAGCAACAGCCGACGTCGATCTGCTTCAGCGCCGTGTGTCGGGAAACTTCTCTGTCTTCGACAGTGGTGAACTACACACTATTGGCCGGAAGCCCAAGGGAAGTCTTCCTTCCAAGAAGATCCTGATCATGCCCCCTTTAGGACATGAGAAGGAGTCTGTCCTTGGCATGTGGCTAAGGTGGGATTTTACCACCGATCCCTTCCAATATCGGTTGTTCTTGGGACATTGGTCCGAGATCGAGGGGCAGAAGTCCTTCATTGCATTTCGGTTTGAGGCGCCAGAGCAAGGCGAAGAACACGACTATTACCATTGTCAGCCTTGCAGAAATTTCGGCGACAAGGAGAACGTGCCACACGCCGTCCCCGTGTCGGAACATTTTCCGACCGTACCGATAAACGCGTCCAACATTGTGGAGTTGACGGCATGCGCGGTCATGGCTGCGGTGGGAAGGAAGCGGATGAGGACCTTGCTCCAAAAAATGATGCGCGAGTCGGGGATTTCATCGAACGAGGCGCTACTGACGGCCTACGCAAGATGCTGCAAGGAGGCTTCCGTCGATTTTTCCCGCTTCGCCTCAGCAAAAAAAGAGGTCGCGGCAGCAAAGTGAACCGTCAGGTCTAGACGACAAACTGCGACGCGACGATCCCGGCGAACCAAGGATCGTATGGATGGTGTTCGGGGAGCTATTACGATGAAGGAGGTGTGGGAGGACTGGAAACTCTATGAGCGCTTGGTCGCTCGATTGATGGCGGACCAGCTCTCGACGGAATTTTGCGTCACTCCGAACGCTTCGATTCGAGGGGCCATTACCGGTATCAAGCGACAGATCGACGTTCTGATCGAAGCGCGACATGACACCGACAACACACGGCGGATCATCGTCGACGCGAAGCGGCGGAAGCGCAAGATCGACGTAAAGGATGTGGAGACCTTCCGGGGGATGATGGAAGATGTAGGCGCAACCCATGGTTATCTCGTTTGTCCGTACGGATACACGCCAGCAGCGGAAAAGAGAGCCCAGACTGCGGTAAGCATCCGCTTGCTGCCGCTTGACCGTCTAGAGGGTTTTGATCCGAGAACTTGGCCTCGCTGCTCTCAGCCAACCTCCAGAAACGGACGTGTCTTTTGGGATGGCTATCCAGAGGTCTCGCTTGGCCTTATGGCCCTCGATGGGACCCCGACGCGACGCGCGTTCGTCCATAATGTCGGCAAGTGCGATCGCTGCGGAATCTTTCATGTATTCTGTGCGACTTGCCGTCAGATCCTTTGTGTTCCCGAGGATGACGACACCGACATAGGCCATCAGTGCGCGTGCCGGCTGCCGTGGTTCTGGCTCGCGTCGATCGAGGAGGATGAACGAGGTGCGCAGTCCGCCGAACTTCATCTCGTTATGGGCCTTGGCGATGTCCGGACAGTGAACCGGCGATCTCTATCGACGGCGTGATTGCGCGAGCGATGTGAGATGCAGCGTAACGGGCGGACGGTACACAGGGACGAAATGATCGAGTTGACGCCGCCGAGATAGCCGCCTGATCGTCGTATGCGCGGCTTAGGGATGGCAATCCCGGAGGACTAAGGTGGTCGCATGTTGATCAGACGCGCGGCCCGCGTTACGTTCGAGCTGAAGGGGAGAGCGGGGTTTTTCGTGAAAGGCATTTTCGATACCAAGCGCGATTCCGGTTACAAGGACGAAATCGCGCTCCGGTACCATTTCCCGAAACAATACCGCGCCATCGTTGAGACATTGGTCGACGGTCGGATCATATATCGTGAGCCGCAACGGAACGGTGGTCGCCGAGCGTATGTTGCAACGGCGAAAGTTGTGGCTATCGAAGATGATCCTATCAAGCGCGGCCACGCCTACGCCGTCGTGGCGGAATATCAAGAGTTCGATGAACCCGTACCCTTCGTCCACGATGGACGCTATTGGGAGACATCCCTGCATTCGGTGGCGGACCCAACACGCGTTGGCGCCTTCCTCCAGGGGAAATCCGTTCGCGTTATTCCTGAGACTGATTTCGCGGCCATCGTTCGAGCGGGGCTCTCCGAGACCCTTGCGGCCGGCAACGCCATCCGGCTGGAACTCGATCCGCAGCATGTCGACGGCCCCACACAGGAGCTTCTAGATCTCCCGCTCGTTGAGCAGGAACGTTGCATTGAGCAGATTCTGATGAACCGCAAGATCCGGGAAGCCAGCTTCCGACGCAAGATCTGCGATGCATATGACAACCGCTGCGCTATCACCGGGCTCCGGATAGTTAATGGCGGGGGCAAATCCGAAGCACAGGCTGCCCACATATGGTCGGTAGCCGAAGGTGGTCCAGACGTCGTACAGAACGGCATCGCGCTCTCGGCCACGGTTCACTGGCTTTTTGACAGACATCTCATCTCTTTGACCGACGATTACCGGATCCTCGTTTCGCACAACAAGGTGCCGTCGGAGCTGCGGATCTTGTTTGCCAAGCAGATGGATCGAATCCATTTGCCTGGAGATGCCCGGCTGTGGCCACTTCCGGCGTACGTCGCACGGCATCGAGAACGTTTCAGTTCGGTTTGACGGCACTCACTTCCCCGTAAGTGAGACCAGCATCAACGTAGGTGGTGGTCGCTGCCGATTGCGCTAACAGAGACTGATATGGAACAGAGTCATAGCTGAGGATGTGGAATGGCACTCGGACAAGTCATCAAATTCAAAAATGGCTCATATGACGTTCGCGCGATTGTGGACGGCCGCTTTGTCGTTCGGATTCGTAGTCGTGCGACAGGAAAAGAAAGTTACAAGGTATGGACCGAAGAAGAACGTGCCAAGTTTGATCGAGATCAGGACATTGCTGCTGACAGAGACGATCGAAACAACCAAATATACGAGCGACGCCTTGCTGGAGAAACATATAAGAGTTTGGCATTGGAGTTCGGACTGAGTTCAGCCGCCATCACACAAATATGCGCGCGACAATCACGACGGGAAAAACGCGGCTAACCGACTGCGCTATCATGGGCATCAACTGACCAGGTCAGATCTCTGGGTAATCTGGGCTTGGACTCGGTCTTAACTCAGTGCTTAGCCAAAGAAAATTCAACTTCGATGGGGTTTTACCAACAGGGTCACAGGTTCATATCCTTTCATCTTTACTGTAGAAATCTTGCGCAGCCTTTGACTGCAGGGAACGTTTCCGATGTCGCGGAAAAGCGTGGCCGTCCTCAGCGAAGGCCACGCCTGTGGGGAAGTGCGTCAGGCTATCGCGCCGCCGTCTGCGGTAAGCGTCGCCCCCGTGATTATGCTCGCGGCGGAGCTTGCCAGAAATACCACGGCGTTCGCGACCTCCTTCGGCTCGCCGTAGCGCCCCAGCGACGTCAGGCTTCGCTGGAAGTCTGCAGCCGCGCCGCTTGCCGGGTTGGCGTCCGTGTCCGTTGCGCCAGGCTGGACGAGGTTCACGGTGATGCCAGACGGCCCCAGTTCGCGAGAAAGGCCACGCGTGAAGGACGTCAGTGCCGCCTTCGACATTGCGTACGGCGTGAGCCCAGGGAAGGGTACCCGCTCGCCAAGCGCCGAGCCGATCGTGATGATTCGTCCGCCGCCGTTCAGATGCGGGATAACCGCCTTTGCGAACAGCACCGGCGCTCGCACGTTGACGTCCATGAGGGTTTGATATTCGTCCAGGTTCAGATCGGCGATGTTTCCCGAATGGCCGATCGCTGCGCTGTTGACGAGGATGTCCAGCCCGCCGAGCGCGGCCACGGCGTCTTCGACAGCCCGCGCGATCGCCTGCGGATCGGCGCTGTCGGCCTGAATGGCGGCGGCTCGACGGCCGCGGCTTTCGACGGACCGGGCAACCGCCGCGGCCTTCTCGCTCGAACTCTGGTAGGTGAACGCCACATCGGCACCATTCTCCGCAAGTGCTTCGACAATGGCGGCGCCGATACCGCGAGAGCCGCCAGTAACCAAGGCGCGTTTTCCACTCAAATCGATCATGGGATTCGGTTCCTTTCTTCGTAGTAGTGAATTCGGGAGGGCCCCTGCCTTGCGTTGCTCCCGAAGGATGTCTGCCTATTTCGTGGCCTCGGCGCAGCGGTTGAAGTGGCGGTGGATGCGACAGCTTGTTGCGCGGCGGGGAACGGCGACCGCTTTTCATCCGGCTCGTTGCAGGTCGCGCAACATGGCGTTCCCGACAGGCAGCCCTTTCTCGGGACCGTGGACCACCTACATGTCTCCACACGTTTCCTCTGAGAATGGAGTGAAGATGAAGGCCGCCGTCTATGACAATCCGGGACCTCCGTCCGTGCTGGTATTCGCCGACGTGCCTGATCCGGTCTGTGGGCCGGATGAGGTTCTGATCAAGGTAGAAGCGATCTCCATCGAAGGCGGGGATCTTCTGCAGTCGGAGATCGCTGAGAAACAGGCACGGTCGATCCGCTACCAGCTCAGCATCGCCAAACTGCCGCTCGCCAAGGACATCGACGACTTCGAGTTCGCCAACACACCTGTCAACGAGGGTCTGGTCCGCGAGCTCGCCGCCGGCACCTTCGTCGCCGACCAGCGCAACGTCGTCCTCGTCGGCGGCACGGGAACCGGCAAGAGCCATCTGGCTATCGCGATTGAATATTGGACGCCGACAAGGGGTCAATATTCCGAGCCGATTGACATATCGGCATCCGAATTCGACGAACCGCCTGCCATTTGTCAGCTATGGCGTCTTATTGGGTTTCGACGCATTCAGCCTTGTGCCCGAGTTGCTGACACAGCCGCTGCAGGTGATCGTCGGCGGGCGCCGAGGGTCGACCGGCCAATACGAGGCAGGGAAGCGTCTGTTCGACCTTTCGCCGTCGAAGGCGAAGCACTTCCTCGAAGTCGAAGGCGTTGGCCACTACGATATGTAGTACAAGCGGGAACAGGTTGGCCCATCGGTCGCAAGGCTGGCCGAGTTCTTTTCAGAGCATCTTGCACCGTAGGATTCGGCGCGCTCCTAGGAGCCGGAGTCGAAGCATTCAATCAGCATCTCGGTTAGCACGCGGACCTTCTTGGCAGGATGCTGTCCAGGAGGCCTGACCACGAAGATGCCCGCGGTAGGCGGCGGGTACTTCGGCATCACCTCGATGAGCGCACCTGATGCGATATGCTGGTCCGTGAGGCCGTTCGGAAGTCTGGCGATGCCAAGACCTTCCAATGCGGCTGCGAGCAGTGCCACTCCGTTGTCGGCCTTGAAGCGGCCTTGCGGTCTGATGTTGAGCACCTGGTCGCCATCGGTAACCTGCCAGATCTCCGTTCCCTGCATGAGCGCCTCATGCTTGATAAGCTCGTCCGGTGTTTCTGGCGAACCATTCGCGGCCACGTATTCCGGGCTTGCGACAAACCTTCCATAGAGAGGTCCGACGCGCCTGGCCACGAGATTGGAATCCGGCAGGTAGCCGATCCGGATTGCGCAGTCGAAACCCTCGGTAATGAGATCGACGAAGCGGTCGGTGTAGCACGAGATGACCTGGAGCTGTGGGTGTCGGCGCGCCATCTGAGATAGAACGGGAGCGAAGTGCGTCGGGCCGAACGACAGAGGTGCGGCGACCCTGAGCCGCCCGCGCAGCTCGCCCGCGGGGAGGATCGTCTCGCGCGCCGCGTCGATTTCTGCCGAGATCCTCGCCGCGTAATCGCGAAACGTCGCGCCTTCCTCGGTCAGTGCGATGCCGCGTGTCGTGTGTGCGACGAGCTGGACGCCCAGTTCCGCTTCAAGGCGCGCGATGCGTCGGCTCACCATGGACTTTGAGACACCAAGCCGTTGCGCGGCGGGCGTAACCCCTCCTGTGTCGGCGACTTCTACGAAGGTCCTGAGATCGTCGATTTCCATTTCGCGTTCCCCATTCTGCAACACAGCTCGCGTTTCTGAGGGCTACCGCATCAGGGCTGGCGCTGACAAGGTTTTCGTGGATCGACGTCCCACGGACGCGTTCACACTTTCGACGAACCAAAAAGGATATTTCATGACCTTTCGTAACGGCCTCGCCTCGCTTCTGCGCCCCGAAGACTCGGTGCTCGTCCTTATCGACCATCAGCCATATCAGCTCGCGAACGTGAACAGCCACGAGCCGACGATGGTGGTCAACAACACCGTCGGCCTGGCGAAGGCGGCAAAGGCATTTGACGTTCCAACCATTCTGACAACGGTGATCGCGGAGCGCGGCGGCAACCTGTTTCCGCAGATCGCCGACGTCTTTCCCGGCCAGGAAATCATTGACCGAACGCTCATCAACACATGGCAAGACCCGAAAGTCGTTGACGTAGTGAAGGCAACAGGCCGCAAGCAATTGATTATCGCCGGCCTCTGGACGGAGGTATGTGTCGCCATGCCGGCAATCCAGGCCGCAGGCGAGGGCTGGGACGTAACCGTCATCACGGATGCATCGGGAGCCGTCTCCGCCGAGGCGCATCAGGTTGCAATCCAGCGCATGATCGCAGCCGGGGTTAACATGATGACGTGGCTCGCGCTCGCGGCCGAATGGCAGCGCGACTGGGCCCGTGC
>NZ_LFIO01000464.1 GCF_001187535.1 Rhizobium ecuadorense | reverse complement strand
CCAGGCTGCTGGACGGCTACCAGCCGGGAAAGCCCTTTCTCGACTATTTCTCCCCTGCCCTGCTCCGGCAGGATCTCTATTTCCCCGACGGGCAGATACTCGACGAGGTCTTCGAATATGGCTCGTTTCAGCAAAGCAAGATGGCAAGGGCGGGCGTGACCTGTCTCGACTGCCATCGGCCGCACAATGCCGGCCTCAAAGCCGAGGGCAATGC
>NZ_LFIO01001851.1 GCF_001187535.1 Rhizobium ecuadorense | reverse complement strand
GGCCTGGCCGGACGGGGTGTTCGAGCGGTTACCTGACAAGGTCGCTTATCCCATTGCGGTCGGGGCGGTTACAGGCGCCCATGGCATAGGGCCCGAGAAGGCGCTTGCCGTTTTCCTGCATGCCTATGTCTCACAAGCGGTTTCATCCAGCATCCGCCTCGGTGTCGCCGGGCAAAGGGATGGCCTCGCCGTTCTTGCCGGTCTGGAAGACCAT
>NZ_LFIO01000059.1 GCF_001187535.1 Rhizobium ecuadorense | reverse complement strand
GGGACGTGGGTGCGGACGAAAGCATAGGCTTCCGCCGATCCCTTGCCCAATTCGCCTGAGACCCCTCGCAGCTCGACGGCCTGTACCGAGGCGATCAGTTCGATGGCAGTGAGATAACGCAGGCGCTCGACGATCGCCTGCGTCTTTGCCAAAACGCTCGGAGCCATCGACGCCTGGTCTTCGACGCCATCGGCAACAGGAATGGGCGAAAGCG
>NZ_LFIO01001091.1 GCF_001187535.1 Rhizobium ecuadorense | reverse complement strand
GTTGAGGAATTCGTGCCTGAAGGCGGCCTCGCTGACCGCCTCCGCCAGCACCTTTCTCATCTCCGATCTTGGAAGCGTCCACGTCGCCTCGATATCCGCATACTTCGGTCCGAGGGCATCTTCATAGGGGATATCGCCATTCTGGATGATCAGCGCCACGATGCGCTGGGGGATTCTGATCGCCAACCGCGCACCGATAGGCGAGCCGAAGTCG
>NZ_LFIO01000653.1 GCF_001187535.1 Rhizobium ecuadorense | reverse complement strand
GGCTGGCATACTGGTCCGGAGAGGATCCAGACCGCTTGAGCCGGTTCAGCGCACCACGGCCGCGGAAGCTCCATTGGTCAATGGGAGCGGCTGTTTTCAAACGAGAAGCTCGCGAGGGCAATCGCTTCCGGTATTGCCCAAAGTGTGTCGTTGCTGACTGGGAAAGCGGGCGCGGCCGGCCTGTCGCACGTCCATATGTGCGGGCCACATGGGC
>NZ_LFIO01001769.1 GCF_001187535.1 Rhizobium ecuadorense | reverse complement strand
GTGGCAGGTCACGCAGGCTCAAGACCCTCAAGGGCCTCACACTACGAGTTCGTCTGCAAGACATAGACTTCGCAGCCTGAACGTTTCACCCTCGATCCGCTCCATGAAAATGCCGGGACTGAACAACGACGGCTGAGTGCAGGCATCAAGACTTAAGTCTGTCGTAAAGCAGACAAAGCGAATACAAACGTGGTGCGAACTGTCGGCTATTGGC
>NZ_LFIO01001033.1 GCF_001187535.1 Rhizobium ecuadorense | reverse complement strand
GGCAACGACCGTTCGGGCGACTTCGACGAGATCGATCGTTTCGTGCAGATCGATCGCCTGATTGTTACGCTCGAAATCGAGCAGTTGTTCGGCAGTCTCGGCGAGGCGCGCGACGTCATCGAGCAATCGCCTGCGGTCCTGGCCCTCGGGTGTTCCGTCGATCCGCGTCTGCATGATCGCGATCGGCGTCCTGAGTTCATGCGCGGCATCGATA
>NZ_LFIO01001854.1 GCF_001187535.1 Rhizobium ecuadorense | reverse complement strand
GTGCATCTTATGACCCTCAACGCACCGATACCCCTGGCCGACCATTACCAGCTGGCAGAATTTCATGATTGCCCGGTTCGGATGTCTTATGTGAATTATAGATCGTTTATGCTGACAGTGCGGGCATTTCGTCGTGCTATTTAAGGTTCAATTTAGCCGAAACTGCCAGGGCCATTGCCCGGCGACTGACCCCCAGTTTGGAAAACACGTTCTT
>NZ_LFIO01000631.1 GCF_001187535.1 Rhizobium ecuadorense | reverse complement strand
CCTGGCACATATGGATCGGATCAGTTGCAGTCATTATTGATCTGTCGCATCACTTGGCCGCTGCGACCATCTTTTTGGCATTCGTTTAGGACAACACCAGTGATTTACCTGCTTCGCCACGGCGAGACCATTTGGAACACCTTGGGTCGGTTCCAGGGCCAAAAAGATTCACCACTTACAGCGCGCGGTATCGAACAGGCCGAACAAATGGCGA
>NZ_LFIO01000989.1 GCF_001187535.1 Rhizobium ecuadorense | reverse complement strand
CGGGACAATGGGCCAGCTCGGAACAAAAAGCGGCTATTCGAGTTCACACGCAGTTCAACAGGTCGCATCCATGCCGAAATTGCCGCTGTCGCCTTCCGAGAAACGCTCGTTCTCCAATATTCCCGCAGACCAGAAACTCGCTTTGATATCGAGCTATTCGGAGGCGCTGCGTAAGCTCGCCAGATCGACCGAAGCGGTCGGACGAGCCGACATG
>NZ_LFIO01000164.1 GCF_001187535.1 Rhizobium ecuadorense | reverse complement strand
CGCGTGGTGCCCCCATTGCCGATCAGACTCTGTGTCACCTTCGAATAGGAAACTTCCATGACTGATGAACTTTCGACCGGCCGCCCGTCGACAGTGGCCAAAGCGATCACCTTAAAACGGACCGTTGCACTCTCGCCCTGGCATCCCATGAGCGGAAGCGAAACCAATGAGGCAATGAGCGTCCTTCGAGTATACGGCATTGATCAGACGAGGCGCTCCGAGATGGAAGCACACTATTAAGCGATTCCAGTAAGAGATCACTTAACGGCTCAGCATCGCATCCAGCCGTAAAACATCTGTTGCAGTCTTCACCGAGCAGCTTGCATATGCATAGGCGGCGACATCAAGACCAAGGACCATATACTTTAGATTTTTGAATGATCGCTGCGGGCCGACAGACGCCTTTACGCACCTATCACCCTGCCGGGTAATTCCACGGCAGGAGACCCTCAATCTGGCTCTGCTTGTGGCCGTTAACGATGGCGGTGAGCGTGCTGGTCAAATACGCAAACGGATCGACGGCATTGAGCTTGCACGTCTCGATCAGCGAGGCGATGGTCGCCCAATTCTCCGCTCCTGCATCA
>NZ_LFIO01001142.1 GCF_001187535.1 Rhizobium ecuadorense | reverse complement strand
GTCTATATCCGCCTGACCGGCACGCCCAATGCACCGGTCGTCTATACGGAAGACTACACGTTCGAAATCGGCAAGGCCGTTTGGCTGACGCCGCCACGCGAGGTGATGCTGATCTCGAGCGGCACCACGGTCGGGCATTGCCTTCTGGCCGCTGAAAAGCTGAAAGAAGCCGATCTGGATGTCGGCGTCCTTAACATGCATACGATCAAGCCGC
>NZ_LFIO01000713.1 GCF_001187535.1 Rhizobium ecuadorense | reverse complement strand
TGATCGCCGATCGGTCCAGCTTCGAAATCTGGTCCTTGCCGATACTCAGCTTGCTGCGATCGACATTGCTCCAATCGACGTCGTTCCATTTCAGCTTTCCGTTGAAGTTACGGTCGTTCAGGCAATTGTTGCAGTCGATATCGATATCGCCATCCCAGCGGCCACCCCATACACCCCAGTCATCCCAGTTGACGACGGCTGCCCAGGCAAGGCC
>NZ_LFIO01000779.1 GCF_001187535.1 Rhizobium ecuadorense | reverse complement strand
GGATACGACACTGCCGACTGCGCTGCCTACGCCTCGGAGTCCCGCTTATCCATCCGAACACGCGGCCGCCGCCGCCGCCGCCGCGACCGTTCTTGCCTATTTCTTTCCCGACGAGGCGTCGTCGTTCCAGGCGATGGCCGAAGAAGCCGCACAGTCGCGTGTCCTTGCCGGTGTCCAGTTCCCAAGCGATTCATCCGCCGGCCTGGAACTGGGG
>NZ_LFIO01000601.1 GCF_001187535.1 Rhizobium ecuadorense | reverse complement strand
GGCTTGCATGATACGGCTTCGCGCCGGACTTTCGATGTGCACCAGGCCGATGCCGCAAGAGAGCCGGCACGCTGGCTGACGTTCGAGTTCAAGATCCGATGCGATCAGATCCGGCTGCAGATAGCGGCCGACGACCTGCACATCGGGGCGGGCCGCCTGCCATTCCAGACTGCGTGCGAGCGCACCCATCCAGGCTGCAAGTACGGATGAACGG
>NZ_LFIO01000912.1 GCF_001187535.1 Rhizobium ecuadorense | reverse complement strand
GGCGGTTATCTCTTCGGCGCGGTGACGATCCTTCAGTTGCATGCGCAAGCCTTCGGTATAGGCATTCCCTCGCAGTTCCTATCGATGCTGCCCTACGCGGCGACGGTTGTGGTCCTCATCATCATCTCGCATAATCGACGCACGACGTTGATCAATACGCCGGCATCGCTCGGCAAGGCCTTTGTGCCCGACCGGTGAGCAACAACAAAAAGAC
>NZ_LFIO01001428.1 GCF_001187535.1 Rhizobium ecuadorense | reverse complement strand
GTCTCCAGGCAGGTTCCATGTCGTGTCCGCCGTCGAAGACTTCGACAATTTTGCGGCCGGAGTGGTACGAAAACTCGAAGACGACGGAGCTCTCGTTCGATATTCCTGCGTCTGGCCACAACGTCAAATCATCAACAAAGAGCCCCTGCGCGAGGTCTCGCCCATCTACCAGGCCTTCCGACAGGAAAGGTGGGAATCTCCGTACCAACTGATT
>NZ_LFIO01001411.1 GCF_001187535.1 Rhizobium ecuadorense | reverse complement strand
CGTGGACAGCAGGGCACGTCGCGATGAACGCCAAGCAGAAGCAACTCTACGCCGCCGCCAGGGATCAGATCGAGCACAATCTCGCCATCCTGAAGCCCGACATGACGTTTGAAGAGTTCAACGCGCTGTCGTGGCGGATTCCGGAGAAATACCAGCCTTATCGATACACGCTTGCTCTGCACGGAACCGGAATGGCGGACGAATGGCCAAGGAT
>NZ_LFIO01000620.1 GCF_001187535.1 Rhizobium ecuadorense | reverse complement strand
GCCATAGACGCTTGGTTGCACCAATACGCCCCTGGCGATGCCAAGACTGCCGGAGAATTCGATCCAGTCGGCAATCGTCGCGATGTCAGGCGTGTAGCTGCGTGGAGTGTTGAGCGGAGCGCCGGCGCGAAAGACGTGGAAATGCGTATCGACCGTGCCTTGCGGCAGCGCCGGCTGCGGCAGCCGCGTCAGCTGCCGGCGGGGCAGGCAAAGC
>NZ_LFIO01000340.1 GCF_001187535.1 Rhizobium ecuadorense | reverse complement strand
AACTACATCAAACTCGCTTTCTTCCGCGGCAAGTCGCTCAGTCCCATCCCGCCCGGCGAGTCCAAACAAAAGGAAGTGCGTTACTTCCACATCCATGAGGCAGACCAACTCGACGAGGCTCAGCTCGCCGCCTGGGTGGAGCAAGCCAGCCAATTGCCCGGTGAACGAATGTGAGCGGACGCCAGGTCATCAGCACTTAAGGGATGGAGGAGCG
>NZ_LFIO01001468.1 GCF_001187535.1 Rhizobium ecuadorense | reverse complement strand
GCGTCACTGCGCGTGAATTGACACGAAAGTGGCTGAACCTCGTTGATCCCCAGGGATATGCCGTCGCCTACGCCGCCTTCGCGGGCGGAGACGAGACCTATGCTGACGGCTGGAAAGACGTGGCTGGTCCGGCCCTGTTTCTGACGGGGTCCGATGATCCGAACTCGACGCCCTTGATGGCAACGCAAATGGCCGAGCTTGCGCCGCGGGGCTA
>NZ_LFIO01001648.1 GCF_001187535.1 Rhizobium ecuadorense | reverse complement strand
GCCTCCGGCAGGTATGCGAAGCCGACCGCATCTCTGCCCCGGCGCGCTGAACCTTAGCGAATGTGGTCTTCGCCCGATATTGTACTTAAGGGAATCTCTTTCATGCGGTGGCAATCGAAAGTAGTGATGCGCAGATGACGCCGTAGCGGGAAGCTGTTATTCTTGGCCGGTTTGGGGGGAAGCTGATGGGCTTGGGCGAATGGTCAGGTCGATTATGCTGCACTGCCTTTTTGTTGGCGGTGTTCGCCCCGAGTATGTCCAGTCGTCAGGCCGCAGCCTCCGACACCTCGATTGCCGTCATCGACCGGGTTCCCCGCGTCCTCGTTCTCTACCCCTATGACGAGAGGATCGCGGCAACGACCGCTGCCGGAGAGGCGTTGCGGAGCCGTTTGCTGGAGGCGACCAACGGCAAGATCGATCTGTTTTCCGAGTTCCTGGATCTCTCGCGGTTTCCGGAAGGCGACCATGTCGCGCGCATGGCCCGATATCTGGGCGAAAAATACGCAGTGCGCCGTCCCGACGTGGTCGTGGCCCTCGGCCGGGAATCGGCGAGCTTCGTAACCGCGAGCCGCGGCACGATCGCTC
>NZ_LFIO01000628.1 GCF_001187535.1 Rhizobium ecuadorense | reverse complement strand
GCATCGCTATAGTCGATAGGTTCGCGCATCAGTGCGCCCATGGCGTCGAGCAGCTTCGGAAATTCGGAAACGTCAGGCGCCACCGCCTTGTAGGAGAGGAACATCGGCGTGTCCTTCATCATGTCGGCCATACCAGCGCCGACGGCCGCCTGTTGCGGCAGCATCTCCGGGAAGAAGCCGTTCTGCGCATAGGGCGCCGAGAGTATCACCAGCC
>NZ_LFIO01001626.1 GCF_001187535.1 Rhizobium ecuadorense | reverse complement strand
GCTTCGCAACGGCATGCCGTTTCCTAGCGTGAGCCAATATACCGACCCGCAGAGCAATGCCGACGGTTCGATCGACGTGTATTTCGCGCCGACGGCACCTGCTGGAAAGGAAAAGAACTGGATCAGGACCGTGCCCGGCAGGGGCTGGTTCACTCTGCTCCGGTTTTACGGCCCCAGGAAGGAGTTCTTCGATCGGTCATGGAAGCCTGACGAC
>NZ_LFIO01001044.1 GCF_001187535.1 Rhizobium ecuadorense | reverse complement strand
CAGGAATATTATTTCGCGCATGACCGCTGCCGTGGCTGGCGGGCGGCGATGGATGAATGCGGCCTTGCGACCGACCTCTGCGCCGAAGGCGCGCCGTTGGAACAGGGCGGCTATCTCGCGGCGCTGGAACTTTTGCGCCAACCATCGCGTCCGACCGCACTCGTCTGTGCCACCGACGAAATGGCGATCGGGGCGCTGAGGGCGCTGCGCGAGG
>NZ_LFIO01001641.1 GCF_001187535.1 Rhizobium ecuadorense | reverse complement strand
CTCATGACAGCGAAGCGTGGAAAAGCTGCGGTGTAAAGAATATTGATGAAAGCCGTTGCAATCGCAAATTTCGCCAGGCTTTCAAATGTGTCGACGGCTCCATAACGGGCCCGGTAAAGAATGGGTCCAGCTGTCAGCAATGCGACGGCCACTAAGGACCGGAGCGAGGATCCTACGCTGACGGAGAAAGCAATCGAGAGAAAGACGCATAGGA
>NZ_LFIO01001233.1 GCF_001187535.1 Rhizobium ecuadorense | reverse complement strand
GAGACCGCCGCAATGCCGGAACTGGATGTCGGGATGTTTAGCGGCCACGGCCAGCATGTGTGGGTCGAAGTAGCCGAAGGAGGTCGGAAAGAGCAGGGTCGCGCCGTCCAGGTTGATCATGGATTCCATCGTCTTCTGGACGTCGACGGTTTCCGGCACATTCTCTTCTTCGACCAGCGTCACGCCCGGTAGCGCCTTGATAACGGCCGCACCC
>NZ_LFIO01001498.1 GCF_001187535.1 Rhizobium ecuadorense | reverse complement strand
GAGCTCAGCAGGTTGGAAATGTTCGGCTCGGCACCGTTCGACACCAGTACCCCGCCCTCGACGCAGATGTCGAAATCGAGCTGCGTCTTGCATCGCTGGATCAGCGAGGCCTGGTCGACTTCGACGATCTCAGCCGAGGCGCCCTCATAGCCGGTCAGCACCTGCTGGATGTAGGCGGCAAGACGCTTCAGGTCCGAGTTGGTATAGGTGACGA
>NZ_LFIO01000001.1 GCF_001187535.1 Rhizobium ecuadorense | reverse complement strand
ACATGCGGGGCGAGCAGGAGTTCGTCCGGCCCATGGCCCGCCAGACCCGCCAGTCCGATGATCTCGCCCTTGCGCGCCGCAAAGGGCAGGCCTTTCGCCTGATGGGAGAGAATGAGCGGGGCGGTGGATTGTTCGCGAGCCGACCGTTGCTTGGTCTCCTCCTTCGCGACGGTGCCCATGGCCTCCACGAGGCCGTGATGGTCAAAGTCCTGCGC
>NZ_LFIO01001603.1 GCF_001187535.1 Rhizobium ecuadorense | reverse complement strand
CCGTTATCTCTCGCGTGTGAGTGGTGGTTGTATGGCGTAAAGCTTAGTCCTTCACGATAGCAAGTCAATCGCTTCCACAATTGGGACGCGGGCCAGGCCTGGTCCAGTCCTCCCGGGCGGGTCCGTCACCCTCGAGGATTGGATATTGACGGCGGTATCGGCGACGACATACTTGACCGTCGGCTTCAAGGCCGCCCTCGAAACCAGCCCAAGAA
>NZ_LFIO01001326.1 GCF_001187535.1 Rhizobium ecuadorense | reverse complement strand
CTTCCAGGCCAGCATCAAAAGTGGGAAGTTCCACGGAAGCACGCATCCGACGACACCGACCGGCTCACGCACGATCATCGTCAGTGCATTCGCGCCGACAGGCGCGGTGTTGTCATAGAGCTTGTCGATCAGTTCGGCGTGCCAACGGATTGTGTGAATGGTATCGGGAACATCGACCGTCTGGCATTCGCCGACCGGCTTGCCGCTGTCGAGGC
>NZ_LFIO01000917.1 GCF_001187535.1 Rhizobium ecuadorense | reverse complement strand
CAGCTGGAGATCGAGAGTGTTGATCCGGCACCCTAGGTAACGGGTGAACACATCAGTCACGCCCATTTCGAACCGCTTCTCAAAATCCAGCGTCTTTACCTGGACGCTGTTCTTCAGAGCGGATCCCGACCAAGATCCACAAAAGAGGGCAGCGAACCAATCATCGAAGGTGAAAAAGGAAAGGAGCGTGTTGACGGGGCCGGTCACCTGCCGTC
>NZ_LFIO01000055.1 GCF_001187535.1 Rhizobium ecuadorense | reverse complement strand
CCTTCTGGGGCGGTCGCCCGACACAGGATTCGCGCTATTCCACCTCCTATCTATCGACCGCCGAATGGAACGACACGCATTTCAAGCAGCCTGACTTCGACAAGTTGGTATTGCAGGCGCGGTCTGAGCTCGATGAAGCCAAGCGCAAGGACATGTATCGCACCATGGCGATGACGGTGCGTGACGAGGGCGGGGTGATCCTGCCGATGTTCAACGACTTCGTGAACGCCTCCACCAAGCAGGTGAAGGGTTATGTCCACGACATCGGCAACGACATGTCGAACGGCTACGTCGCGACCCGCGTCTGGCTGGACGCCTGATGGCAAGGGGCGTATGCCCCTCCGATCTCTAACGAAGCCGGGACCGTGGGATGTAAACCCGCGGTCCTCCCGACGTTTTAGCGCGAGGTCCTCGCCATGACCAATCCTGCCCCAAGCATCTTGCCCGGCCTCGGGTTCCGGCAGCGCTTTCCGCTGCTTGCCCTTATCCTCGAGCGCTTCGTGCTCAGCCTCGTCCTGCTTTTTGCCGTTTCCATCCTGATCTTCGGCGGTCTGGAAGCCCTGCCCGGCGATTTTGCCACCACCTATC
>NZ_LFIO01001547.1 GCF_001187535.1 Rhizobium ecuadorense | reverse complement strand
GATTACCTCGTGCAGAAGGCGGTCGAAATGGGGGCGGGCCTGCTCCAGCCGGTCATGACCCAACACGTTCAGGGCAAGATCACCAATCTCGACAAGCTGCGCGCCAATGCCGTCGAAGCGGCGGAGCAGTGCGGCATTCTCGGCATTCCCGATGTCGCCGAGCCGGTGAGGCTTCTCGACCTGCTCGACCGCTGGCCAAGCGAGCGCCGCATCAT
>NZ_LFIO01001730.1 GCF_001187535.1 Rhizobium ecuadorense | reverse complement strand
GCATTGCAGTCTAGAACAAGTACTCGATGCATTCCGCGAGCTGCCTCATGCCAATGAATTCTTGGACCGCAAGAAACGTGAATTAACTCAATTTGCCGCCGATGTGCGAAATTTCATAGCCGGCGATGCAGGTCAGACCCCAGCAATCAAAGACTGGCTGACTAGTCTATCAGCCGTTGAGTTACTGGCACTGGCAGATGAGGTGGGAACGTCGG
>NZ_LFIO01000680.1 GCF_001187535.1 Rhizobium ecuadorense | reverse complement strand
GTGCCATGTACGGCACGTCTGCCCATATATTCCGCTGGGATGCGGAGGAGAATTTGCCAGTTGGCGTCTCGCTTGATTGCGATGTATTGCACCACGTGGGCGTACTCTATCATCTGACAGATCCGGTAGGACATCTGAAGACGCTTTTGCCGCACGTGCGCAAAGCGGTCATGCTCGATACACAGATCGCGCCGGAAGATGCCCGGAGCCTGACC
>NZ_LFIO01001050.1 GCF_001187535.1 Rhizobium ecuadorense | reverse complement strand
GTGCCGTTCCGTCCGACACTCCGAAGAAATGCGGAAAGGTCTGATAGGCCATCGTGTGGACCTTTCCCATCCAGCCCGAGGCGCCCAGCACTGCAACTCTGACTTCAGACATTGTTGTCTCTCCTCTCGAGATGGCTTACCGGATTTCGGCGCGGGCCCGAGGCCTCGCATCGTTGCGTTCGTAGGCGAAGATGGTGGCGGCAAGTGCCGGCAAG
>NZ_LFIO01000342.1 GCF_001187535.1 Rhizobium ecuadorense | reverse complement strand
TCCCGAAAGCGTCGATGCGTAGCTGGTTGGACAGCATGCTCACCCCTGCCTTGGCGGCGTGATAGGATGAGTTTCCGCCGAAATTGTAGGCGCCGGCGATCGACGAGATGTTGATGACATGCCCGCGGTCGCGCGCCACCATGCCGGGCACGACCAGCCGGCAGATGTGCAGGACCGCCCGGAGATTGACGTCGACGATGAGATCGATATCGCCC
>NZ_LFIO01000593.1 GCF_001187535.1 Rhizobium ecuadorense | reverse complement strand
TCACCATGCTTTCGCGATCGGGAAAATGGCGGGCCGGAAATCCGGTCACCGCAAATGCCGCATCGGCCAAATCAGCGAGCCCTCCTTATAGAGTAAAATTGAGGTGCCATTAAGGCCGTCGCCGCAGGAAAGCCATATTTCCACAGGGCATAACGCCTGTCGCACAAAAACTATGCAGCGGTTTTGCGATCACGACATGCGTGAAAACAAAGAGC
>NZ_LFIO01001188.1 GCF_001187535.1 Rhizobium ecuadorense | reverse complement strand
GCATCGGCCTGGGCAAGGGCGACGGCTGCCGCATCATATTCGATACCGCTTGCAACATCGCGGTCGCGCAGCGACTTCTGCCGGTCCAACTGCTGGCGGGCATTCAGCTGCGTCGCCTTGGCACGCTCGAGGCTTGCCTCGGCACTTGCCACCCGAACCCGGAACAGCGCTGGATCGATACGGTAGAGCACATCGCCTTGCTGAACGAGGCTGCC
>NZ_LFIO01001571.1 GCF_001187535.1 Rhizobium ecuadorense | reverse complement strand
TTACGATAGGTTTGGCCGGTATCGTCGTCTGGCATCTTCTCTCCCGCCAACGGCCGACGACGCGACTGGTGGTGCAAATCCTCTTCTTCGCGATGATGACGTTGATCCTCGTCGTCAGCGGCATCGAACCACACCGGTTTCAAGGATATGAATCCGAGGATCCGCAGGCTTTGCTCGTCATCGTCGCGAAATCGCTCTGGTGGATCCATCTGGCG
>NZ_LFIO01000972.1 GCF_001187535.1 Rhizobium ecuadorense | reverse complement strand
CATTTCCGCTGCTCGTATCGACGAGCTACGCGGCAATTTACAATTATTCGATCTCGGCAAGACGAGGTTTCGATACATGATGGGAAGGCCCCTGATCCCATTTAAGCTGCGGACACGCCTATCATTGCTACCGGGCGTGCCCGCGCTAGGCTCTCACTCCTTCACCGCCCCGGTCATCGATGAGACGTAGTAGTCCGTTCTTCGTGGACTACTAC
>NZ_LFIO01001434.1 GCF_001187535.1 Rhizobium ecuadorense | reverse complement strand
GTCCGTCAACGCCAATGAGGCGGGATAATTGTAGGCCAGGTTGTTCGAGTAGACGATCTTATCAAAGCTTTCGAACTGTGCGCTTGAACCCGAAACCAAATATCCCGCCGTTTCAAGGACTTCGATGTTCTTGATCGTCAAGCCTCTTAGCTCAAGGGCTTGCAGAGTATCAATCCCGGCGCCGCCATCGATTGTTCCGGAAAGCAGTGGAGCTA
>NZ_LFIO01000022.1 GCF_001187535.1 Rhizobium ecuadorense | reverse complement strand
ACGATCAGGTCGGCGCGGCGCACCCCAAGGCCGCGCTTCTGAAGCTCATCGACCAGTTGGACGACGAGGCGGCCGACATATTTGTTGATCGTTTCGGCAGCGCCAATTGGTTCAGCGAAGGCTTTCGAGACTTCGACCAGCTCAGGCGTCCGGATTGGCTTGATCGGCTCGGCGATGCGACAGAGCATCTGGTCGAGACGGCGCCCAACCTCCGGCCCAAAGCGCAACGTCAGCGGCGCGCGCGGGGTATTGGCAAGCTCCCCGATCGTCTGAAATCCGAGAATGCGGAGATCGCTGACAATCGTTGCCGGCAGGCGCAGGAGCGATATAGGCAGCTTTTCGACGGCCCGCACTGTCTCACCCGGCGGAATGACAATCGTCTCGCGCTTGATTGCGCGGGCGCAGGCATGGGCTGCACCCCAGCTGTCGGCGACCGCCACGCGGGCAGTCAGCTTCCTGCCCAGAAACTGGTTGGCGATCTTTGTCACCATTGGCAGCTCGCCGCCCTGCAGGTGGTCGGCGCCTTCGGTGTCCATCACGATGCCGTCGATCCCGTCAATCGCGACGATCGGCGAATAGATTGTTAGTGCC
>NZ_LFIO01001391.1 GCF_001187535.1 Rhizobium ecuadorense | reverse complement strand
GAAAAAGGTCGATCCAAAGCGAACGACTGAGGTACAGAAGGCGCCCGAGCGGCAGGATCATAAGCAAGCCGGGACAGGGAGGAAGACCGTGCAGCGCATGGGAATGGTCATCGGCCCCGCCGCCGGCGGAGATTGCCGCAAAAGCAGCCAATCGGCTGAATCCCCGCCGATCTGCCTGTGCAACGGCGCCAACTCCTCCATTTAACGCAGAGAGC
>NZ_LFIO01001047.1 GCF_001187535.1 Rhizobium ecuadorense | reverse complement strand
CTTCACCTCGGGCGTCACGGCTGACCCCCACCCAGCTTGTTCACATAAAGCGCGAGTATCTTTATCTCAGCTGGACTTAGGCGTTCGTCCCAGGTGGGCATATGTCCCTGCCGTCCGCCATGGATCGACTGGACGATCCGTTCGATACCCCCGCCGTAAATCCAGCGGCCGTCGGTCAGGTTCGGCGCACCGACATCCTGTTTGCCTTTGGCACC
>NZ_LFIO01001476.1 GCF_001187535.1 Rhizobium ecuadorense | reverse complement strand
CCCATGCGGAAAAACGCGACCTCAAGCTCGACCGCCGACGATCTGATAACGCAGGCTCGTCAAGCGCGCTCACCGTCGGCGGAGCAGGGGATCGATAGCGCTGATAAGCAAGCCTATGGTCTGGCGCGTCCACACAAAGGTCCGTTCGACAACGCAACGGCATTCAGCGCTGCCACCTACGACCATGATCTCCCGACGCGGCAGCAATTGGAGGC
>NZ_LFIO01000777.1 GCF_001187535.1 Rhizobium ecuadorense | reverse complement strand
GGCGAGCTTTCCGTCGAATACCGTCAAGGCAACTCTCTGACCCGGACGTTTCGGCCAAGCGCGTCGTCCGAGACACGGGTTTCGAAAGAGTTTGTCGGCTGGGATCAGTTGTTCCATGTGGGCACGTTCGCCGATGAACTCGTCGATGTGCTGGATCGTCAAGACGCAAATTCGAGCAGGTCGATTTTAAAAGAGTGGGCCTTTGAGATGGATGA
>NZ_LFIO01001543.1 GCF_001187535.1 Rhizobium ecuadorense | reverse complement strand
GGCCGAAATAGGCCGTCGCATAGGGGAGTTCCCGCATCTGCCGGGCCGCCGCCTCGACGATGCTTTCGTGGCCGTAACCGGCATTGACGCACCAGAGGCCGGCGAAGCCGTCGATCAGTTGCTTGCCCGATGCGTCGGTGACCGTCGCGCCCTTGGCGGAGGCCAGCACGCGCACGCCAAGCTTTTCATGGCCGCGGTAGGAGGCGACCGGATGGA
>NZ_LFIO01001871.1 GCF_001187535.1 Rhizobium ecuadorense | reverse complement strand
GAGCAGCTTAACAAGGACTTCGAAGCTGCGCATCCCGGCGTCACTATCAAACGCACTGCCCGCACCTTTGATGACATGAAGCTGACGCTGAAGCTTGCGGTTTCGGCGGGTGATGGCCCTGTCATCACGAAGGTCAACCAAGGTGCCGGTGACATGGGGGCGATGGTCAAGGAAGGTTTGCTCCTGCCGGTCGACGACTACATAAAACAATATGGC
>NZ_LFIO01000719.1 GCF_001187535.1 Rhizobium ecuadorense | reverse complement strand
GATGCGAGGCCCGCCGAAATTTGCCGCAGTCGTCAGCCAGAGAAGAACGATCAGCGCCAGACATGTCATGATCGGCGTCGAGGTCAAGACGGGAAAGAAGCCCGCGAGGTAGCCCACCGCAGAGATGCCGATCGCGACATTGCCGATGGCAAGCGACAGAAAATACAGAAAGAACACCAGGAAAAAGCCGTCCTTCCCATAGGCGTCCCTGTCTAT
>NZ_LFIO01001171.1 GCF_001187535.1 Rhizobium ecuadorense | reverse complement strand
CCCAGAACGTCGGAGACGTAGCCCTGCAGAGGCGGAGCTGGCCGCGGTGGAATGAACAAACCTTCCACGTCGTTTCGAAGACCGACAATGACGATGCGTGTGCGGTCCTGCGGAAGACCGAAATCGGACGCGTCGACGGTCACGACGTCCACCCTGTAGCCAAGCGACGACAAGTCCGCGCATATCCTCGCGAGGTAGGAGGCGTGCTTCGTATCC
>NZ_LFIO01001717.1 GCF_001187535.1 Rhizobium ecuadorense | reverse complement strand
CTGAGGGACTGGTCCGGTTGGCGATCCCGTTTATCGACACCGGGATCGGCGTTGGCCTGGAGGATGGCAGGCTGGACGGATGCGCGAGGGCGACGTTCATCCGCCCAGGCACCGACTGGAGCGAGGTCGAGAGGCTGCTTCCCTTCGGCGATGACGTAGAAGATGACGATGTCTACCGAACGGATATCCAGATCGCGGCCATCAACTCGCTAAACG
>NZ_LFIO01000138.1 GCF_001187535.1 Rhizobium ecuadorense | reverse complement strand
GAAATCGGCTGGCTGGAACGGGTGCTTGCCACGCGTCGCATGGAGAGCGCCGGTAACTGACTCGACGAGGGCAGAGCCCTCGTCTCACGGAAAGTGCATCAAGGAATGAGCATGACATCGCGCGGCTTCGCCACCATCGAGAATGAATGGATTACCCTGAAGGATGGGACGCGGCTTGCCGCGCGCATCTGGATGCCGGATGGTGCTGAGGAAGAT
>NZ_LFIO01000437.1 GCF_001187535.1 Rhizobium ecuadorense | reverse complement strand
ATATCCTTCAGCTGAGACCGGAAAACATCGATGTCAATGTCAGGGGCGGCCAGGATCACCGCCAGTTTATCGATGACGTCGTCACGATGCTGCAGTTTGAGCTGGCGCACGGTCTCCATGACCAGGAATCCTCCCATGCTATGTCCGAAAAGGATGATGCGTTTCACCTTTCCTGAAGCCGAGAGCGAGGTGACAAGCGAGTCCAGGTCGCTGCGCGAGGACAGCGCCGCATCGCGGTCGGCGACATAGCCGGCGACGGCGGCGGCCGATGGCCAGGAAAACAGAATCGGAGAGCCCGGAATATTGGCGTCCGCGGCGATCTGCGCGGTGCGAAACAACGCCTCTTGATAACTATAATTGTAGCCATGGACGAAGATGCCGACGGTGCCATCGGACTGCGTGGAGGCGAGCGCCTCCTCTACGAATGCGTCCTTTGGAAGCTGCTTGCGCTGGAAGACGGCAAATTGGCGTTCGGGATCCGGCCTCGAGGTCGGATATGTGATCGCGGTGTCCTTCCGGTTGGGAGGGACCGAAAATGCATATTGCTCGTAGGTGAGATTGTCAGCCCATGCGCTCCCGAACCCGCCGCGCGCGGTATCGGGG
>NZ_LFIO01000687.1 GCF_001187535.1 Rhizobium ecuadorense | reverse complement strand
GTGCTCTTGCGAGCATGGAGCAACGTTTGCCGCATTCATATCGACGAGCGCTTGGCGCGCGTCGGAAAACGTGAACTTTGCGCGCTCGGTGACGCTGACAGCATGTTCGCGAAGGATAGACAATTCCTTGGCTATTGCGATCTGCCAAGAGGCATAAGCCATGGCGGCGAGCGGCGCGACAGCCCCAACGACTGCAAGAACAATGCCTAGCGAGAT
>NZ_LFIO01000348.1 GCF_001187535.1 Rhizobium ecuadorense | reverse complement strand
GTTCGAACATGGTGGCCGCAGTGACGGGCTTGTCGGTGTCCTTCGACACGACGCCGTAGTTGAAGATGTGGTCCTCTCCGTCAACGGTAATGGCAACGGCCATGCCCGGGATGCCGTATTTATCCATGATCGGTTTGATCGCGTTGTCCGAGATGGCTTGCAGTTTCATCTCGTCAGCCGCAAAGCCATTTGAGGAAATGCATGTCGCGACCAGGG
>NZ_LFIO01000931.1 GCF_001187535.1 Rhizobium ecuadorense | reverse complement strand
GCCGTATGCCGTTTTGCAAAACACGGGCCAGCCGTTCGCCAAGACGCTGCTGGCGCTGCTGCGCAATGTCGGGCCTGACACCTTGCGGCTGCGCGCGCAATTTTATGCCGCTTATTCAGCCCTGATGAACGATGCCTTCTCGGGCACGCTGCGTCGATGGGCCGAACGCAAGGGCATCGCACTCACGGGGCACGAAATCCTGCCGCATATCAGTTC
>NZ_LFIO01000786.1 GCF_001187535.1 Rhizobium ecuadorense | reverse complement strand
TCAAGGCGCTGAAACAGGCGGGCCTGGTCGCAGAGCGCCCCGAGGGGCGGAAGGTCTATTACCGCGCCGAGCCGGAAGGCCTGGAGCCCCTTGTCGACTGGATGAGCCATTACGGCGTCTTCTGGCGCGACCGCTTTGCCAATCTCAGAACATTGCTGAAGGAAATCGATCCATGAGCGACGCCGCATTGAAGCCCGACACGCAAGAGATCGTGGT
>NZ_LFIO01000362.1 GCF_001187535.1 Rhizobium ecuadorense | reverse complement strand
GGGAGACTCCCGGCGGAGATGGGGCCGGTACCACTCGCCGGCATGCCTGAAATGTCGCGTGCAGCCCGCATGCCCATGACAGCCGCCTCCAGCAGCGAATTGCTGGCAAGCCGATTTGCGCCGTGCAGGCCGGTCGAGGCCGCCTCTCCGGCGACCCAGAGACCGGGAACCGAACTGCGGCCATTTGCATCCGTGGCGACGCCGCCCATGTGATAG
>NZ_LFIO01000941.1 GCF_001187535.1 Rhizobium ecuadorense | reverse complement strand
GTTTGAAGTGACGGCGTTGAAGAACCCAGGCATTGACGGATGTTCGCCGAGGATCGGCGCACCGTCGATGTTGATGTTCATCGCCGCCCAGCTTCGGATGACGTGAAGTTTGCGCAGAGCGGGAACGACGTGCTGGGCAACCCAAAGGTTCCCCTCAAGGCTCGACAGTAGCGGGCGTGGATGTTGATGGACGGGATCGAGGCCTGCGGTCCAGCC
>NZ_LFIO01000765.1 GCF_001187535.1 Rhizobium ecuadorense | reverse complement strand
GGCACAGGTGAGGACGCCGCGGGCCAAGGAGCCATCGACCGTCACATAAGGAATGCTACGGACAATCAAATGACCGTTGCTCACCTCAAGCTCGAAGCCTTCGTCTTCGAGTTGCTTCAGAAACGGGTCACGACTTATCAGATCGACGGACATTGAACACCATCCCATTCTTGACCATGATAGATTCACCCTCAACGAGATCACCCTCTGCACCAC
>NZ_LFIO01000084.1 GCF_001187535.1 Rhizobium ecuadorense | reverse complement strand
ACGGCGAGGAATCTGGAACGTTCACCAACAACGAGGGTCGGATCCAGAATGTTCGCAAATTCCGTGAGCCCGTTTTCGAGGCGCGAGGCAATCTGGCGATTGTCGACTTCGTCGCGGCGCTACGCAACCAGGCGCTGCGGCCATCGACGCAAGCCGAAATTTTCGACGAGATTGCCCGGCTGGTTCCGGCCTATCAGGGGTTGACGCAGGACGGGC
>NZ_LFIO01001380.1 GCF_001187535.1 Rhizobium ecuadorense | reverse complement strand
CGGTGTCTATCCCTTCGTCGTGCCCTTCGTGCCGATCTCCGGCACGCCGCTCGAAAGCCACCCGGCGCCGCGGCCCGACTTCATGCACTCGATCCTCGGACCCTTGTCCAGGATGCTGGTCGCCAGCGGCTTGAAGGCCGTCGACATCAAGGCCGGCTGCGGCAAATGCGGCGCCTGCTCCGCCCTTTCCACCTATGAAAGGATGCTCACCAAATG
>NZ_LFIO01001569.1 GCF_001187535.1 Rhizobium ecuadorense | reverse complement strand
AATCCGCACATCACGCGGCTGCTGTGCCACCCATGCGTCAACCTTATCGAGGAGATCAGTCGCAAAAAGCTGAAGCTTAAACTGTCGAGACGATACAGATATGATTTCAGCTGGAAGACGGAAGAATTTCCGGACTTCCACGCTCGCGTCGTCGCGAGGGGTCAAGCTCATGCCCGGTTGCTGGCATCCAAAAACTTCAACGATATCCCCGTTTTC
>NZ_LFIO01001739.1 GCF_001187535.1 Rhizobium ecuadorense | reverse complement strand
ATGAAGATTCTCGTGCCCGTCAAGCGCGTCGTCGACTACAACGTGAAGATCCGGGTGAAGCCGGATGGTTCTGGTGTCGAGCTTGCCAATGTGAAGATGTCGATGAACCCGTTCGACGAGATCTCGGTGGAAGAGGCGCTGCGGCTGAAGGAAGCCGGCAAGGCGGAAGAGGTGGTGGTGGTCTCGATCGGCCCTGCCAAGGCCGAGGAGACGTTGCGCACCGCGCTCGCCATGGGCGCCGACCGGGCGATCCTGGTCGAGACCGATGATGCGGTCGAGCCGCTGGCGGTCGCCAAGATCCTCAAGGGTGTGGCCGATGCCGAACAGCCGGGATTGATCATCGTCGGCAAGCAGGCGATCGACGACGATTCCAACCAGACCGGCCAGATGCTGGCGGCATTGCTCGGTTCGGCCCAGGCGACCTTCGCCTCGAAGATCGAGATCGGGGACGGCAAGGCAACTGTCACCCGCGAGGTCGATGGCGGCCTGCAGACGATCGAGATCAAGCTGCCGGCGGTGATCACCTCGGATCTGCGGCTGAACGAACCGCGTTATGCCTCGCTGCCGAACATCATGAAGGCGAAGAAGAAGCCGCTCGACAAGAAG
>NZ_LFIO01001100.1 GCF_001187535.1 Rhizobium ecuadorense | reverse complement strand
CCAAGGTAGTTCATGACTATCCCCCGTGTTTTTTAGATTTTGCTGTGGAATTTTCTATATTTACTTCGGCATTGCGCGAAACTAAGTCGTTCGATCAGGCGAATGCTTTATTATTCCGGTTTTTCTTTTGGAAAGAACCGATGTTTATTTAGATACAGCCAAGGGAGGCAATTGTCGTTATCCCCACATCCTGAAAATTATCGCTCCGTACATTTC
>NZ_LFIO01001463.1 GCF_001187535.1 Rhizobium ecuadorense | reverse complement strand
CACATTGATCGTGCCCTGCCCGCCGAACAGCTCGAACAGCGTCTTCAGATTGCCGCCGTCCATGTCCATCAGCCGCAGCCGCACGTCGAGATCGCGCGGATGGTCGAAAACCGAGGGGTCGTAGGAGAGGATCAACACCTTGTCATTCGAAGGCGACGGATGAGCGAACCAGTTGCCCTGATTGTCGGAGGTCACCTGCTCGAGCCCGGTGCCGTCG
>NZ_LFIO01000692.1 GCF_001187535.1 Rhizobium ecuadorense | reverse complement strand
CCATACCGGCATCGGTCGTGGCCATCGTAATTCCTCCGGATCGGCGTGAAAGGTCTTCGCGAGAAAAGACGCGGCCGCCGGCGATAAAGTTTCAGCGGCCACGGCCAGAGCTTTTCATCCTTGCGATTCGTCTCTTGCCGTTCGCCATGCCTGCTTTAGCCCCCTCCTTCGGCTGGCCGCACCCGCGGCAGGCCGCATAAACATCACTGGATCAGGC
>NZ_LFIO01000732.1 GCF_001187535.1 Rhizobium ecuadorense | reverse complement strand
CCTTCTTGTAGTCGACCACCACGTCGGCGCCGAGGCTTTTCACCAGATCAATATTTGCCGTGCTCACGGTCGTCGCCACATGGGCGCCGAGATGTTTGGCAAGCTGGATCGCAATGGTGCCGACGCCGCCGGAGCCCGCATGGATCAGCACCCTCTGCCCCTTCTGCAGCTTGGCGCGCTCGACCAGCGCCTGCCATGCGGTCAGCGCCACAAGTGG
>NZ_LFIO01001192.1 GCF_001187535.1 Rhizobium ecuadorense | reverse complement strand
CGATTTCCTTGGTCTGCCGGTGGACAGAAAGGCGAGGCAGTCGATCATGCAGGGGAGGTTTCTGGCGCAAGCAAATCAGGAAACGATGGATGCGTTGACACTCCCACGATGGGAAAAGGAGTGGCAGGGCGGCAGTGCGGCAAGACGGAAATTGATCGTCGAGGAAGTACGACTGCGAATACGACGTCTGATCCTGGACAATGCTGAAATCGACAAT
>NZ_LFIO01001437.1 GCF_001187535.1 Rhizobium ecuadorense | reverse complement strand
GAGCAAACATCGCGAAATTATCTTTTTTTCACGAAAGCGATTCACGGCATCCAAAAAGGGCAAATTGCGATGTCAGACAAGCTGTTCAGCACACGGGACGAACCGCTCGCCTCCGAAGATCTGGATGTGTGCAGGCGTGTTCATGAAGCTCTCTGTAGCGGGTCAAAGATCGACAGATCAAGCAAGGAAGCCGACCGTCTGGGCGCCCTCATCATCG
>NZ_LFIO01000121.1 GCF_001187535.1 Rhizobium ecuadorense | reverse complement strand
TATGAGTTCTCCATCTGGAGAGCCGCCTTCAGCGTCTGCTACCGAGCACTTGCAATCGAAAGAAGGGTGGCAAACCGGGCCGTCTTCGATGATTATTCTCAAGCCAATTGATTGACGAGGTCATTGAGCAGCCGGCTTGAATGATCTCCTCCGGGCCTTAAGCCGCTCAGCGCAGCGGGGTCACTCCACCTTCTCGATGTCCCCTGGGACCCAGCTC
>NZ_LFIO01001768.1 GCF_001187535.1 Rhizobium ecuadorense | reverse complement strand
GGACCGCACGAAGGCGTCTCCTGCCAAAGAGCGCCACGACGACGGAGGCGCCAAAAAGCCCGAACAAAATGGCGCTGGCTAGTCTGCCGACCTCGGGCAACGGCAAGCGGTACCAAAGCGCGAGCGACGACCAGGCCGATGCAAAGGCGACAAGCAACACGAGCACTGCAATGACGATCGCACGGACCGGTCGAACCATTTTGCTTTTCCAAACGAG
>NZ_LFIO01000568.1 GCF_001187535.1 Rhizobium ecuadorense | reverse complement strand
GTAATAGACTTCGAGCGATCCGAAGTCCGGCTTGTTCGCAATCGGGTCGGATTGTGGACCGTCAGCGGATGAGGCCGTGCCTTTGGCCAGAACTTCCCGCAATTCGTTCTTGAGAATGTCGCGCGCATTCCTGCCGCCGTCCATGGACGGTGAATAGACGCGCCACTGGCCTCTGCCGCCCATCTTTGCCTCGTACAGCGCGACGTCGGCGTAGCGC
>NZ_LFIO01001670.1 GCF_001187535.1 Rhizobium ecuadorense | reverse complement strand
CGCCCGAGGGACTGCCGAGGGTGTGGGTCATCGCGACGGCATTGCCGTCCTTGTCGATCACTGAGATGTGGGTGGTGTCGCGCTGCGATCCATCAAGGCGCGATACGCTGGCGATCTCGCCGGCCTTGATCGCGCGGGCATGCGCCTTTGCCTGCTCTTTCGACAGAAGCTTTTCATAGGGCACGTCGACATAGATGGGATCGCCCATATGCGCGTC
>NZ_LFIO01000344.1 GCF_001187535.1 Rhizobium ecuadorense | reverse complement strand
AGGCATCCGGCGTGAAGGTCCAGGTGCCGTCATTGTTGTTGACCAGGCCGCCATGATTGGCGGTGAGGCCTGAGACCGACAGTTGGTCGCCGTCGACATCGGTGAAGCCGGCCAGCAGGGCAGCGGCGCTGACAGTGTAGGGCGTGTCCTCGGTTCCCGCCGCAAGCGTTGCCGCATTGCCGCTGAGGACCGGTGCGTCGTTGACCGCCGTTAGCGTGAAGCTCTGGCTTGCCGGAACACTGCCGCCATGACCGTCGGTGACGGTGTAGCTGAGGCTGACCGGGCCGTTGTAGTTGGCATCCGGCGTGAAGGTCCAGGTGCCGTCATTGTTGTTGACCAGGCCGCCATGATTGGCGGTGAGGCCTGAGACCGACAGTTGGTCGCCGTCGACATCGGTGAAGCCGGCCAGCAGGGCAGCGGCGCTGACAGTGTAGGGCGTGTCCTCGGTTCCCGCCGCAAGCGTTGCCGCATTGCCGCTGAGGACCGGTGCGTCGTTGACCGCCGTTAGCGTGAAGCTCTGGCTTGCCGGAACACTGCCGCCATGACCGTCGGTGACGGTGTAGCTGAGGCTGACCGGGCCGTTGTAGTTGGCATCCGGCGTGAAGGT
>NZ_LFIO01001774.1 GCF_001187535.1 Rhizobium ecuadorense | reverse complement strand
CTCAAACGTCGAGCTGCAGCCTGAAGCGCATCGCTTCAAACCGGATTCATCCGATGCGCTTTGAGTCTTTGACTTGTGCATGTCGCCCAAAACCGCTGCATGCTTTTTGGGCGACATGTATTGAAACCCTCAGAAGCGATCGAGCGCGGCATCGATCCCCGCCATTACATCGGCTGGCAGTGGTCCCTTCTCCAGCGCGCCGGCATTTTCCTCCACC
>NZ_LFIO01000282.1 GCF_001187535.1 Rhizobium ecuadorense | reverse complement strand
GTCTACCCGAGCCGGAAATACCTTTCCGCCAAAGTCCGCACCTTCATCGATTTTCTGGTGTTGCGCTCGCCGCAGATATTCTGACGCGGGCAGAACGCCCGACCGGACAATTCCTTCGATAGGAATCTCTGCCCTGCCGATCCGCAGCCGTATATTGAGGGCGTAGCGTTGGTTTCCCATTAAACAACGCTACTGGGGAGCAAATAGAGAAAGACGC
>NZ_LFIO01000285.1 GCF_001187535.1 Rhizobium ecuadorense | reverse complement strand
AATCTCCACCGGGCCCGCCCCTGCCGAAGGAGGGCCGATCATGCGGCGGCCCGTCCGGAGGGCCATCCGGCGGGCGAGGACCAAAGCCGTCTGGACCGCCTCTATCAGGAAAGCCCATCATTCTGCTTGAATCGCGTACGGTGACGTCGACAAACCCATGAACGTCAGGGGACATTCGCATCGAGCCGTAAGGCGTTGAGCCCCCGGGTCCCGAGCC
>NZ_LFIO01000257.1 GCF_001187535.1 Rhizobium ecuadorense | reverse complement strand
ACGGCACGCCGCTGAGGCGTAACCATTCATCCCGGTCAGATAGGCGCTTGCTGTGTCCCACGCGCCGCCTGATGCTCTCAATTACTTGCCTGATTGTCTCAAGCTCTTTGCGGATGTGAGGAATGGTGTCATACTCCTTGGCATGACCGACAACCTAAAGCCCCTTTGCGATATCGCGCTCCGCCACGGGCGGACCGGAATGACCCTGACGCCGATC
>NZ_LFIO01000943.1 GCF_001187535.1 Rhizobium ecuadorense | reverse complement strand
CCCGCGATACGTTCTATAATACGGTCGGCAATGAGAGCAACTCGCAGCCTCTTGCCTATGGCCCTGCAATGGTTCTGGCCAAGGGGTGGGACGGCCGGCCGGTTCCGATGGTCCTGTCCGATAGCCTCATCGAGCGCCAGGAGATTGCCGCCACGGCCGATGCCAGGCGCAACATGGGCATGTGGCTGCGCTGGCTTGATGTGCGAGATCCGGTATG
>NZ_LFIO01000003.1 GCF_001187535.1 Rhizobium ecuadorense | reverse complement strand
CGCGGACGGGGGGCGCATTGCATGACCAGCATTTTCTCCATCGTACTGGCCGCCATCCTCGGCCTGCTTGCCGTCGCCTCGGCCATCGGTTTCATCCTTCAGCGTCGCGCGACCGAACCCAGCTCCGTCGCCACCGTCCAAAATCTCAACGCCCGTATCCGCTCCTGGTGGATCATGGTCGCAGTGTTCGGCGGCGCAATCCTGCTCGGCGACACGG
>NZ_LFIO01001819.1 GCF_001187535.1 Rhizobium ecuadorense | reverse complement strand
ATCTTCGCCAGCTCCGACGAGATCGCCATCGGGCTGGTCGAGGTATTCAGAAGCCAAGGCGTCTCGATCCCCGATGACATCTCGGTCATCGGCTTCGACGATGTCGGTCCGCTTCATCTTTTTGCACCGCCGCTGACGGCCATCCGCCAGCCGGTGCGCCAGATCGGCCGGCGGTCGCTGGAGCTGCTTCTGGAAACCAATTGGCACGAGTGGAAAC
>NZ_LFIO01001853.1 GCF_001187535.1 Rhizobium ecuadorense | reverse complement strand
CCAAGCAGCTATCAGCTTGGCATGACGTATTCCCGAGCGGAGGTCCATCATCTCATTGGTCATCAGTGGCCTTCTATCGGGCTGTGCTTGAACAACCAGACCCTGCCGAAAAACCACTGATGCCCACCTACTCCTCAGAACCTTCACCACCTAAGGGGACTCCGTGGATCCGCTTTTCCAAAGCATTTTGGAATATCGGTTTTGCATGATGGCGGCC
>NZ_LFIO01001520.1 GCF_001187535.1 Rhizobium ecuadorense | reverse complement strand
CTCATCAACCCTGCGGCCTTGCCCTCGCCGTTCGATGCCGGCCGGCTGGTGCTCGATCATGCCATGTTCGAGCAGGATGCGATGATTTTCCCGAACGGTGCGGGCGAAGGGCTGCGCTATGGCGCAGAAGGCGGGCCGGCCATGCATTTCCATTTCGAAAACCTGCCCAATCTTGCGCTGTGGACCAAGCCGGGGGCGCCCTTCCTCTGTGTCGAGC
>NZ_LFIO01001483.1 GCF_001187535.1 Rhizobium ecuadorense | reverse complement strand
ACGATGCTGTTCAGGCCAGCCGTCAGGAGCACGGTGTTGCTCGACAGAGCCTGATACCATTGCAACGAGAAGCTGAAGGGCAGTTCATAGAGCGGCGATGCGTTGAACCCCATTGCCATCATCACGAGAATGGGCGTGTAGAGGAAGATAAGGATCGCAATGAGATAGATACGGCCAAGCGGTTTCATGATCCTCTCCTCAAGCTACCGTGCCACGG
>NZ_LFIO01000702.1 GCF_001187535.1 Rhizobium ecuadorense | reverse complement strand
TGGCGGCGCGGCGGTCCGCCGCTCCAAGCAATATCTATTGCGCAACCTGTGCTGCTTTGAGATCAACTCGACCCAGGATATCAGGCCCGGCGTTTCTGACAGTGGTGACGCGGCGCGCAATCGGCCACATCGTCAAGGTCGCGGCGTCGAAGGGCTTCATGAGATCGCGTGGATCTCGATCTGGCGACAGCCAACGTTCGTATTCTTCGCGACGTAGAACGACCGGCATGCGATTGTGGATTGCCGAAATCATCTCGTTCGAGGGGCAGGTGACGACAGCGAAGGTCCGGATATCGATGCCTGCCGGGTGGCGCCATACTTCCCAAATGCCCGCGAGAGCGAACATCGACCGGTCCTTCATGGCGATAGCGTAGGGTTGCCTCTTGTCAGACCCATCCGCCCATTCGAAAAAGCCGCTCACCGGGATCAGGCAGCGGCGTGACAGGTACGCATCGTAGAATAGCTCATTCGAGGTTATCTCCTCACGACGCGCAAGGACCGGCGGCTGGCAACGGGGTTGGCTCATCCATGACGGAATGAGGCCCCAGCGAGCGATAGCCAGGACGGGCTTTGGCCGAACCCGCTGGCGTTCTAGGTCCTGAATGACGACGTGATAAACC
>NZ_LFIO01000440.1 GCF_001187535.1 Rhizobium ecuadorense | reverse complement strand
GTCTCGGGATGACAGAAGATGTGCTACGCCGGGCGAGCGATCCGTTTTTCACGACGAAAACATCGGGGCTTGGCGGCCTCGGATTGCCGATGGTGAACCGCTTCGTTCGGGAAGCACGGGGCCATCTCCGTCTGGAAAGCGAGCCCGGCCGAGGCACGGTGGTGACACTGCGATTGCCCGTCGATGGCTGAGACCCAGCAATCCCGGCCAAATTCAGT
>NZ_LFIO01001008.1 GCF_001187535.1 Rhizobium ecuadorense | reverse complement strand
AGATTCTTTCGCATATGATCTCCTCCCAGAGATTGGCCAGATTGCGGATCTGTTCAAATTTGGCCAGCCGCACTCCTCAGAACGACGGACCCTCACCTTACGATCACGGAAATTCCGCCCTGAGGCAACGGGTGATTTACAACTAATTCCAAACAGTATCTGTTCGTTTTTGAACAGAGGGGATCGCGATGAACAATCCGCCGCAGTTTACTTGGGAC
>NZ_LFIO01001455.1 GCF_001187535.1 Rhizobium ecuadorense | reverse complement strand
CCCGCGTGGTGGGATCGAAATCGCAGCCGACCAGTTTCAACGCTTCCTTGGCACGCGCCTGCGTCCTGTTCCAGTCGATCAGGCCGCGACGCATCGAGAAACCCTGCGACAGGCCCATGTTCTCGCCGACCGTCATCCACTCGATCAAGCCGAGATCCTGGTGAATGAAGGCAACCGGCTGCCGCTCGTTCGGCCTCGGGGGGCGATGATGGTAGCTC
>NZ_LFIO01000326.1 GCF_001187535.1 Rhizobium ecuadorense | reverse complement strand
CCGTGGACGATATGAAGGAGCGCCAGGGTCTCGAAGCCCCGTGCGAACGGAATCGTCAGCGAAACTGCCGCGTACAGGAGCGCCGGACCGACCATGACGCGGCGGATGCCATAGGCTGCTGCGAGCCAGGCCACGGCGGGTGCGAGCACGATCTGGGGCGCCGTCGCGAGCGTGCTTAGCCATGCGCCTTCGTCGACGCCGAGGCCGAACTCCTGTCG
>NZ_LFIO01000007.1 GCF_001187535.1 Rhizobium ecuadorense | reverse complement strand
GGCGCGTGTAGTGCCACAAAGCGCGAGGTGCTTTGCAACTATGAATATACCAGCAAGAAGGATTACCGCGAACAGCAGGCAGCTAAGCGGTGGGTTCCGCTTAAAGAAAATCCTTATGCGGATGAGCGACAATACATTCTTGAGCACATCATCATGCCGATGCGTCCAGCTCAGCCATTAGCGCATCGTCAAATGTCTTGATGTTCCAAACATCAATT
>NZ_LFIO01001497.1 GCF_001187535.1 Rhizobium ecuadorense | reverse complement strand
GCGTCTCCGGTGACCTTCGTGGCGCGAATTATCGATTCATTGGCATAAACTGCAATTTCGGGGCCAGATCGCCGCGCTTACCTTCTTCGCAACAGACAAGCAAAGAGGGGTTCTCCATGACACTGGAAGCAAGCATGCCCGCACCATCATCGCCGGAGCGTCGTCTGGCCAAGGACTCGGTCGGCCTCGCCCACATCGTGTTCTTCGTCGTTGCTGCG
>NZ_LFIO01000665.1 GCF_001187535.1 Rhizobium ecuadorense | reverse complement strand
CGTGCCGAGATGGTGGCCGCAATTTGCGGAGGATCGGTGGTCGCACTGGATAAGTCGCAAGCAAGGACTGCACTCGGCGACGCGCGACTGCGTTACGCGGTGGACGCAACGGGAAGTACAAAAGCCATCGCGCAAGGCATCGAACTTCTGGACGGGGGCGGCGCCTTCGCTCTTGTGGGTATTGGTCATGGGAAACTGGATCTGGATCCCAATGTCCT
>NZ_LFIO01001051.1 GCF_001187535.1 Rhizobium ecuadorense | reverse complement strand
TATTCCAAAAATCGCCGCCGAAAGGCCTTCCGAGGAATTCCGGTTGAGCGCAATCTCGTCTGGCGTGCAATCGATCAACTCGGCCAAATCACGCTTGATACCGGGCAGCGCAGCATCGAGGTTGCTCCACATGTTATAGTCGGGATTGCGGCTGATGAAGCGATAGGCGTCAATCGTGGCCTCCTGTACCGCTATCGTTGGCGGACTGACGGCAGCAT
>NZ_LFIO01001104.1 GCF_001187535.1 Rhizobium ecuadorense | reverse complement strand
GTCCTGCCCCTGAAGGAGCTATTGATCGAGCCAATCATGATGCCAATGGACGATCTTCAATCGAGTAGCCGCCCTTAAATACTGGCCACCGCCCAGCCAAGGTTAGCATGCAGCAACTTAGCGAAGTCGCAATTCAACGGTATAAATATTACCTTCGATCGGCTTGTGCCTCTCAAATATCTCAACAATATCATCAAAAATTGTCGGACCTTCGTGCC
>NZ_LFIO01001210.1 GCF_001187535.1 Rhizobium ecuadorense | reverse complement strand
TCTAGCTTCCGTGCAACGAACACAGGAGTTTCCCATGCGCGCCGTCGCCTATAAAACGCCCCAACCGATCTCCGCCGAGACCTCGCTGATCGATGTCGAGCTGCCGATGCCGGAGGCTAGGGGCCACGATCTGCTCGTCGAGATCAAAGCCGTTTCGGTCAATCCCGTCGACGTGAAGGTGCGCGCCCATTCCGCACCGCCCGCAGACGAACTGAAGG
>NZ_LFIO01000147.1 GCF_001187535.1 Rhizobium ecuadorense | reverse complement strand
AGTTGGCATCCGGCGTGAAGGTCCAGCTGCCGTCATTGTTGTTGACCAGGCCGCCGTGGTTGGCGGTGAGGCCTGACACCGACAGCGGGTCGCCGTCGACATCGGTGAAGCCAGCCAGCAGGGCAGCGGTGCTGAAGGTGTAGGGTGTGTCCTCGCTGCCGGCTGCAAGCGTCGCCGCATTGCCGCTGAGGACGGGTGCATCGTTGACCGCCGCTAGCGTGAAGCTCTGCGTCGCCGGAACACTGCCGCCGTGGCCGTCGGTGACGGTGTAGCTGAGGCTGACCGGGCCGTTGTAGTTGGCATCCGGCGTGAAGGTCCAGGTGCCGTTGTTGTTGTTGACGAGCGCACCATGGTTGGCGGTGAGGCCGGAGACCGACAGCGGGTCGCCGTCGACATCGGAGAAGCCGGCCAGCAGGGCGGCGGCGCTGAAGGTGTAGGGCGTGTCCTCGCTGCCTGCCGCAAGCGTCGCCGCATTGCCGCTGAGGACCGGTGCGTCGTTGACCGCATCAAGCGTGAAGCTCTGGCTTGCCGGCAGACTGCCGCCATGGCCGTCGATGACGGTATAGCTGAGGCTGACCGGGCCGTTGTAGTTGGCATCCGGCGTGAAGGTCCAGGTGCCGTCAT
>NZ_LFIO01000505.1 GCF_001187535.1 Rhizobium ecuadorense | reverse complement strand
GCTACCGCATCTCCAACGAATGCCGCGGCATACAGGATCGCGATGTTGCCCCGTTGAATGCCAGGATTTCGCGCTTCGATGCCGGGGAGCAGCGTGGAAAACAGCCATGCGGCCTGTCCCTCATAATTCCCGGTAATTGGATGGAAGTAGACAGTACCCTCGGACGCGCCATCCACAGCCTGGTACCCGCGAGCCTCCCCGAGGGCGTATTCTGAGAC
>NZ_LFIO01001561.1 GCF_001187535.1 Rhizobium ecuadorense | reverse complement strand
GCCGTGGACCGCGACCAGGAGGTCGAGCTTGCGGCCGTCTGCCGCCGTCGGTGGCACATAAAGCACCATATGGAGGCGGGGATCGGCCTGAGAGGCGAAGATGGCCGTCTGGCCATAGTCATAGATGGCCTTCGCCCGGGCGACGGCTTCGCCCGTTCCAAGTTCCTGCATGAATGTCTCCTGGGAGATGAAGAAAGGGACGGCCTTGGTGCGGCCCC
>NZ_LFIO01000881.1 GCF_001187535.1 Rhizobium ecuadorense | reverse complement strand
GCGCCGCTAGGCCCATACCCTCAGCGCCCGTTCCATCCGGTCGGCGGCGTAGGTGACGAGATAGGCGATCACCATGTAGATGACCACAGCGATCAGGAAGGCTTCGAGGTAGTAGAAGTTCAGCGCGGCGGTCAGCTGCGACTGTGCGAAGATGTCGACGACCTCGATGGCAAATCCCAGCGACAGTGCCTTCATGATCACCATGATGGAGTTGGCAA
>NZ_LFIO01001885.1 GCF_001187535.1 Rhizobium ecuadorense | reverse complement strand
AACAATACCGGCGGACGACCCGCATGGCGAGCCGGAAGTCCGGGCAAATCGATTTGATAGCAAGAATCTGCAAGAGGCGTGCTCACGGTTCGCCTATTGGTCGGGAAAACGAGGATCACTCCATGGCAAATGCCGCTCTCTTCATCGCAACCGTCCTCATATGGGGGACGACCTGGATCGCCATTGCGATGCAGGTCGGTCCCGTGCCGGTCTTGGTC
>NZ_LFIO01001568.1 GCF_001187535.1 Rhizobium ecuadorense | reverse complement strand
GTGATCGCCTGCAACTCCCACAGGATGCCCGTCGTCGCCGACGTCGAGCCGAGACGGGGAACATAGAGCAGCACAGCGATGGCGACGCACAGTCCCTGGATGACGAAGGCGATCGTCCTGACGCGATTGACCGCGATACCTGAATAGCGGGCGACATCGCTGTTTGATCCCACAGCGACGACGTGGCGCCCGTAGCGGGTGCGATAGAGGATGAAGGC
>NZ_LFIO01000124.1 GCF_001187535.1 Rhizobium ecuadorense | reverse complement strand
CCGCCGTCTTGCCGTCGTTCAGCATGAACGCAGCAAGCGCTCGTGTCCCGTGATAGTAACCGCCGCCACCCGGATTGAGAACGATGGCCCGCTCAAGAAGTGCTGCCCCGCGAGCCCAATCCCCGCCCATCGCCACGCGTGTCCCGAACTCTCCAAGCAGTTCCGTGTCGTTCGGGTTGGTTGCGAGCGCCAGTTCGCCAACGCGTAAAGCCTCATCC
>NZ_LFIO01001629.1 GCF_001187535.1 Rhizobium ecuadorense | reverse complement strand
CTGCGCGACAGGCTGCAGCTGGGAAGCGGGCCGATCTTCCTCAGTGTCGGCGGCATCGAGGCGCGAAAGAACACCCTTGGTATTCTCGAAGCCTTTCGTCAGGTCCGCGCCATCCGGCCGGATGCCCAGCTCGTCATTGCCGGGGGCGCCTCGCTCCTGGACCATGGCGACTATCAGGAAGAGTTCCGTTCTTGCCTCGCCTGCCTCGGTCGGGACGC
>NZ_LFIO01000498.1 GCF_001187535.1 Rhizobium ecuadorense | reverse complement strand
CCTGAGCGCCGTCTCGACAGCCGCGGCGGCGGCGGCGTGATTGCCCCAGACCAATTGAACATATGCGACCGCCATATGGGCTTCGGCATTGGCGGCACCAAGCGACACGGCCTTTTGTGCCGAGGCGATTGCCTGCTCGTAACGTCGGTCTACAGCCTGCATGATGGCGAGGACCGCGTAGGGTGACGGAAGTTCGGGGTCGAGGGCAAGGGCGCGAC
>NZ_LFIO01001456.1 GCF_001187535.1 Rhizobium ecuadorense | reverse complement strand
CCTTTCCGCCGGTAATATCCACATTACCGCCGGCTGCAATCAGGCGTTCATGTGCGCAGCGATCGCGCTTGCGGGCGCCGGCGATACCGTAGCACTGACCAATCCCTTCTATTTCAATCACGATACGACGCTGTCGATGCTGGGGATCGGGCGTCGATTGGTCGATTGCGACGCCGCCGCCGGCTTTCTTCCCGATCTGAGTTCGGCCGAGGCTGCAC
>NZ_LFIO01000225.1 GCF_001187535.1 Rhizobium ecuadorense | reverse complement strand
CGGCTACACCGACCGGCCTTGTCGTCGAACGTTATCTTGGTCTTGGCGGCCGGGAGGAGCGCATGCTGTTCTGGGCTGCCGGCGATATCAGCCCGGCCATCTTCTACGATGTCCTGGTCAGCACCGATGGCGGGACTTTTGAAAAGGTCAGTCCCGCGCCGCTGATCTCGACGGCATTCCTGCACATGTCGCCGCCACAGGGCGTGCGTTATGCGGTC
>NZ_LFIO01000063.1 GCF_001187535.1 Rhizobium ecuadorense | reverse complement strand
CTCGCGCACCATCCTGCCAGTCACATGGCAGAACGACATTGCCGGACCGTCGGGAACGCAGTTCGGTCTCGGCGACATCACGCAAAGCTTCTTCTTCTCGCCGTCCAAGCCGACCGAGAGCGGCATCGTCTGGGGCGTCGGCCCCGTGTTCCTGCTGCCGACGGCGACGGACGAGCTCCTCGGAAGCGGCAAGTGGGGTGCGGGTCCGACAGCGGTCGCCCTTAAGCAGGACGGCCCCTGGACTTACGGCTTTCTCGGGAACCACATCTGGTCGTTCGCTGGTCAAAGCGACCGGGAGGATGTGAGTTCGACGTTCCTCCAGCCGTTCCTCTCCTACACGACCAAGGACGCCTGGACGTTCTCCCTGAATACGGAGTCGACATATAACTGGGAAACGAACGACTGGTCGGTGCCGATCAACTTCGCAGTCGCCAAGCTGATCACCATCGACAAACAGCCAATCAGCCTGACGGCGGGCATACGATATTGGGCGGCGGCCCCAGACGACGGCCCGGAAGGACTGGGCTTCCGCGTGGCGGTGACGTTCCTCTTTCCGAAGTGATCTCTTGCCTAATTCGAACGAACGCCATCTACATTGATCACTCGCTGGGCGGCGGCCACAAT
>NZ_LFIO01001164.1 GCF_001187535.1 Rhizobium ecuadorense | reverse complement strand
CTCGCGCGCTTGCTTTCAAACGGTTGACCTGTTCGAAAACATAAGGCGGCAAACGCCGGACTTTGTGAAACTCTTCCATTTCATTCCCCATGGAAAGGCGGCTTTCGGGCCGCAGTCGAAGTTCGTTCCGTCTCCCGGCGGCTGCGACACGAACTTCAGAATCGCAACGCCGTATTCATCAGACCCAAGACACGCGGCAAATCTTTGACGGAAAAGCCGCATAAAGCGCATTATCGGGAAAATCTTGTCTTCCGATCCATCCGGAAGGCTTTGCGTGCAAATTGCCTGAAAGGCAAGGTCTATTTGGAGATTTCGGAGAGCGTATCAGCGCCGTGCTCGGCGGCCAAGCGGCGCATTTCGGCGGCCTTGGCCTGATATTCGGCTTCCGAGATCGTGCCGGCCTTGCGCCGGGCGGCAAGAGCGGTCAGCTGATGCTGCAGTTCGGCTGCCTGCTCGTCGCTCATCTGGACGTTGGCGGCCGTCAGCGGCGCGCCGAAATTCGGATAGCCGTCCGGCGACTTTGCCAGGCCGCCTTCGACCGCATCGCCCTTGGTGGCCGGCATGACGACGGCGGTCGGCGCCGCTCGCTTGGCGGCGGCTGCGGCCTTTTGCTCGGCCGTCAGATTGCATCCGGCCAGAGTCATCGCCGCCGCGACGCAGATCAATGCGATGCGGTTGAAGGTTGCGATGCGCCGAATGCCGTTCTTCGTCATGCCTCAAAATCCAGTTCTGACTGCGTCGACTGTTAAATTTGTCGCAGCCACAAAGCAATAGCATGAGCCGGCGCGAGTGGAACTTGTTTTCTCGTTCAATCACGATGTACAACGATTGGATAAAAAGAGTGCTGCCGCCGGAGGAAATGGTGACCGACAGCAAGCAGGAGAATGGCGGCCAGAAGAATGGCGGCAAAGCCGGTTTCGACGCGAGCGATCTCGATCCCTATCTGTTGAAGGATCCCGAGACCATGGCGAAGAATTTCGCCCGGGCACTCGAAAATCTCGGCCAGGCAGCGTCCGCCTGGCTTGCGCCGCGCGAACGCGGCGAGATCAGCGAAACCGCTGTCGATCCGATGACCGACATGGTCAAGACGCTTTCCAAGGTCACCGAATACTGGATTGCCGATCCCCGCCGCACCTTCGAGGCACAGACGCAGCTGATGTCCTCGTTTTTCGGCATCTGGATGCGTTCGATGCAGCGCATGCAAGGCGAGCCCTCGCCTCCGGAACCGGACACCCGCAAGGACAAACGCTTCTCCGACGAGGACTGGCAGAAGAACCCGTTCTTCGATTTTCTCCGCCAGGTCTATTTCGTCACATCGGATTGGGCGGAGAAGATGGTGTCGGAGACCGACGGCCTCGACGAGCACACCAAGCACAAGGCCGGCTTCTACGTGAAGCAGATCACGGCAGCCCTTTCGCCGAGCAATTTCGTCGCCACCAATCCGCAGCTCTACCGCGAGACGATCGCCACCAGCGGCGAAAACCTGGTGCGGGGAATGAAGATGCTCGCCGAGGATATCGCTGCCGGACATGGCGATCTTCGCCTGCGCCAGACCGACATGACGAAATTCGCCGTCGGCCGCGACATGGCGCTGACGCCGGGCAAGGTGATCGCCCAGAACGACATCTGCCAGATCATCCAGTACGAGGCCTCGACCGAAACGGTGCTGAAGCGGCCGCTGCTGATCTGCCCGCCCTGGATCAACAAATTCTATATTCTCGACCTCAATCCGCAAAAGTCCTTCATCAAGTGGTGCGTCGACCAGGGGCAGACGGTCTTCGTCATTTCCTGGGTCAACCCGGATGCGCGCCACGCCGAGAAGGATTGGGCGGCCTATGCCCGCGAGGGCATCGATTTCGCGCTCGAGACGATCGAGAAGGCAACCGGCGAGAAAGAGGTCAACGCCGTCGGTTACTGCGTCGGCGGCACGCTTTTGGCGGCAACGCTGGCGCTGCACGCCAAGGAGAAGAACAAGCGCATCAAAACCGCGACGCTCTTCACCACCCAGGTCGATTTCACCCATGCCGGCGATCTCAAGGTCTTCGTCGACGAGGAGCAGCTTGCAGCGCTCGAAGAGCATATGCAGGCGGCCGGTTATCTCGACGGCTCGAAGATGTCGATGGCCTTCAACATGCTGCGCGCCTCCGAGCTGATCTGGCCCTATTTCGTCAACAGTTACCTCAAGGGCCAGGAGCCCCTGCCCTTCGACCTGTTGTTCTGGAACGCCGATTCGACCCGCATGGCAGCGGCAAACCATGCCTTCTACCTGCGCAACTGTTATCTCCGGAACGCGCTGACAAAGAATGAGATGATCCTCGACGGCAAGCCGGTGTCGCTGAAGGACGTGAAGATCCCGATCTACAATCTCGCCACCCGTGAGGATCATATCGCGCCCGCCAAATCAGTCTTCCTCGGCAGCCAGTTTTTCGGCGGCAAGGTGGAATTCGTTGTCACCGGCTCGGGACATATCGCCGGCGTCGTCAATCCGCCCGACAAGAAGAAGTACCAATTCTGGACAGGCGGCCCCGCCAAGGGCGAGTACGAGACCTGGATCGAGCAAGCGACCGAGACGCCGGGGTCGTGGTGGCCGCATTGGCGGGCCTGGATCGAGACCCATGACGGCAGGCGTGTGCCCGCGCGCAAACCGGGCGGCGATGCGCTGAACGCGATCGAGGAAGCGCCGGGAAGTTACGTGATGGAACGCGTCTGAGACGCCTCCCCTCATCTCTTCTGAGACATCGTTAGAAAGAGCAATCCCGCGTAAACAAATTAGAAACCATAATTCGTCATCCTTGCGAAACAGTCGGATGTCGCGAGTGGTCTAAATTCGGCCCATTTGCGCCATTACCGGCCCCGGCAAAGTGTAATCAGTCAGTGCCGCCGGCCTGCGTAGCGAGTTTGAAAGACGAGTGTAGTATGGCGTTTGCGGTTGGGACGTTCGATGACGTCACCCCTCTTGGCGGATCTGCTTTTCGTTTACGCAGATCTCGTGGCTTTCTTTACGGCGTCGTCGGCGCCGGATTTCTGACCTCCACATGGCTGATCGCGACCTTGGCGACGATGCATTCTGTGGCCGCGCCGGTTTCTCCGCCTGAAAGTTTCACCCAGGTCGCATTGGCGCCGAAGCCCAAACCGGCGACGCACGAGCGACTGATCCATGTCGGCAAAGCCGATCGGCTGGCAGCCTTCGATGCCAAGCCGGTCGTCGCCCTGACGGCTGACCTCGTCCAATCGCATGCGCTGAAGACCAATGCTGCCGCAACAGCCCTGGCTGCGCTTACAAAACACAATCGGCTTGCCCCTGCCGAGCAGCCTGTGGTTGCCGCGATTTCCGACAGCGCCAAATTCCACAAGGACGATGTGGTCGCACCGTCGCCGGTCGAGGTGGCCTCGGCGGAGACGGCAGAAGACGATGGCGACCGGGTCATCGTTCCCTCGAAGGAGGCCGTCGCCGCCGCCGAAGTCCCCGCCCTGCTGGCGCTTGCCGATGCGGGATCCCGGCAAATCTCGCCGCCGCCCGTCGAACCAGTTGTATCTCCCGTCAGAACGGCGACAATTCCAGCCTCGGAGCCCGCACCGGTGGTCGTTGCGGCTGCGGATGGCGCGCAGCCTTTCGATCTCGTGCTGACGCCGGAGGAAGATTCGGTGCCGCTGCCGATGGCGCGTCCCGACGGCCTTATCGGCAAGCCGGCGCCGGCCGCCAAGGGTTCGCAGCGCGGCGGCGAGCCCGCCCTTGCCTATGCCCAGCCGAACTCGCCGATCGAAGACGACCAGGACGATGCGGTACCGCGCTACGACAAGCCGGTCTTCTCGCCGAAGCTGCGCGCCGGTGTGGCCATCTACGACATCGAAAACAGCACGGTCTATCTGCCGAACGGCGAGAGGCTGGAAGCTCATTCCGGTCTCGGCAAGATGCGCGACAACCCGCGTTACGCAAACAAGAAGATGCGCGGGCCGACGCCGCCGCATACCTACGCCCTCACCGTGCGTGAAAGCCTTTTCCACGGTGTCGAAGCGTTGCGGCTGACGCCGCTCGAGGGCTCGGATGCCATCTATGACCGTGTCGGCCTGCTCGCCCACACCTACATGCTCGGCAAGAACGGCGATTCCAACGGCTGCGTCTCCTTCAAGGATTACAAGCGCTTCCTCGCTGCCTACAAGCGCGGCGACATCAGGCAGCTCGTGGTCGTGCCTCGGCTGAACAACAAGCCGTCTTCGACGCTGGCCTCGCTGTTTTCATCGCGCAGTTAAAACGATACGAGAGCGGGCAGCCGCTCGCCCTGTAGAAGCGCTACTTTAACCAGGCTGCGATTCGCTCCACCGCTTCGGCGATCTCGGCTTCAGAGCCCGCATAGGACAGGCGCAGGGTGCGATGCCCTTCCAGCGGGTCGAAGTCGAGACCGGGTGTTGCGGCGACGTCGATTTCGGCGAGCATGCGTTTGGCAAAACCCATGCTGTCATTGGTGAAGCGCGAGACATCGAGATAGGCGTAAAAGGCGCCGTCCATCGGCGAAGCCGGCGCAAGGCCTATCTTGGGCAGGCGATCGAGCAGCAGGTGGCGATTGGCAGCATAACTTGCTTTGACTTTGTCAAGCTCGACGCCGGCGCCGAGCGCGGCCGTGGCGGCGATCTGGGAAAGTTCGGGCGGGGAGATATAGAGGCTCTGCGCTACCCGCTCGATCGGCCGCACCAGCCGTTCCGGCAGCACCATCCAGCCGATTCGCCAGCCGGTCATGCAATAATATTTGGAGAAGGAGTTGATGACGATCACCTCGTCGGTCAGCTCCAGCGCGCTCGCCTCCTCGCCGGCAAAGGTCAGCCCGTGGTAGATTTCATCGGAAATGAAGGCGATGGAATGGGCCGCGCAGTAATCCGCAAGCGCCTTCAGCCCATCGCGGCCGGTCACCGTGCCGGTCGGGTTGGCGGGGCTCGCCAGCAGCACGCCCTTCAGCCTCACGCCGCTTTGCTTCTGCACCGCCTCGAGGCTCTCAGGCGTCAGGGTGAAGTGGGTCTCGGCGGTTACCGGCACTTCGACAACCTGCAAGCCCAGCGCACCGAGGATATTGCGACAGGCGGGATAACCGGGTCTTGCGATCGCCACCGCATCGCCGGCATCGAAGAGCGACAGGAAGGCGAGATTGAAGCCTGCCGAGGAGCCGGTGGTGATGGCGATCCGCATGGGATCGATCTCGAGGCCATGGCGTTCCCGGTAGTGCCCGGCAAGCGCGGATTTCAGCCGCGCCGTCCCCAGCGCATCGGTATAGCCGATCCGGCCTTCGGCAAGGGCTGCGCGCGCTGCTTCGAGGGCTGCCTGAGGGGCCGGATGCGAGGGCTGGCCGACCGCCATCGAAATCACGGGGTGGCCGGCCGCTCGCCGCTTCGTCGCCTCCGCCAGCACGTCCATGGCATGAAAGGGCTCGACTTCGCTGCGTTTCGATATGGAAAACAAGATCGCTTCTCGCTCGGCTTCTGCAATGATGGCCTGACAATTGCCGCATTAATCGGCTCATCACAATCCCGCGAGGGCCGCGCGGAGGTGAAAATTCCTGTTTGAGCAGAACCCGACGCGCCGTACCTTGACGCGACGCCTTCAAGTCCATTAACCCGGCGACGGTCATCTCGATGAAGAGACGACCCATCGCCGTCGACGAGGATATCATGGCCTTTCTTCCGAAAACCTTCACCGCACTGGCGCTTGCCGCATCGATCGCCCTTCCGTTTCCGGCAGCAGCGCTCGATGACCAGCAGAAGAAGGAGTTCGGCGAATTCATCAAGCAATACCTGATCGAAAATCCCGAGATCATGCTCGAGGTCCAGGATGCGCTGCAGAAGAAGCAGGAAGCCCAGCGGCTGGTAAAGGCCAATATGGCGATCGACGAGAACACCACCGAGATCTTCGAGTCGAAGAACGACGTCACGCTCGGCAACCCCAAGGGTGATGTCACCGTCGTCGAATTCTTCGATTATAACTGCAGCTACTGCCGTCACGCGCTTCCCGACATGCAGGCGATGCTGAAGAAGGACAAGAACGTCCGCTTCGTGCTCAAGGAATTTCCGATCCTTGGGCCGGATTCGGTCGCCGCCCATAAGGTGGCCGACGCCTTCCGCAAGCTGGCGCCGGAGAAATATGCCGATTTCCACGTCGCCCTTCTCGGCACCGAAGGCCGCGCTTCCGATGAAACGGCGATCGCGGTTGCCGCCTCACTCGGTGTCAGTGAGGACAAGATCCGCGCCGAAATGGCCAAGAGCCCGAATGACGGCATCGTGCAGGCGACCTACCAGCTCGCCTCCAGTCTCGGCATCAGCGGCACGCCGTCCTATGTGATCGGCAACGAACTGGTGCCGGGCGCCGTCGGGCTCGACGATCTCGAAGCCAAGGTCAAAAATATGCGCAGCTGCGGCAAGACCGCCTGCTGAGCGGTCAGCCGCCGGACGGCTGCCCATCAAATCGCCAAAATCGAAGCGTTTCAACCATGTGGACAAATGTGGCGCGATTCCTGCTGCCAATCCGTAAGGGCTTTCATTCAGCCTTCGCGGAGTCTATAGGTTGCCGTCGTGCATTTTACGGAACATTCGATGACGCAAACGATTTTTGTCCTGAACGGCCCCAACCTGAACATGCTGGGTAAACGAGAGCCCGGCATTTATGGCGGCAAGACGCTGAAGGACATCGAGGCGGACTGCAAGGCCGCCGGCCGCGAACTCGGCTTCGATATCGATTTCCGCCAGAGCAATCACGAAGGCACGCTTGTGGACTGGTTCCACGAGGCCGACGAAAAGGCCGCCGGCGTTGCCATCAATGCAGGCGCCTATACGCATACATCGGTCGCGCTGCATGATGCGATCCGCGCTATATCAGTTCCCGTCATCGAGCTCCACATATCCAACGTCCATGCACGGGAAGAATTCCGCCACAAGTCGATGATCGCGCCCGCATGCAAGGGCGTGATCTGCGGCTTCGGGCCTCACAGCTACATCCTGGCGCTCCAGGCGCTGAAGAACATCACGGCATAAGAAGAAGACAGGGCAACACCATGGTTGAAAAGAAATCGGGTATCGATCAGGCACTGATCCGCGATCTCGCCAATATCCTCAACGAGACCGATCTGACCGAGATCGAAGTCGAGCAGGACGACCTGCGCATCCGCGTCTCGCGCGCCGGCACCCAGCAATATGTCCAGGCGCCGATCGCGGCACCTGCCTATGCCGCACCCGCAGCCGCTGCCCCGGCAGCAGCAAGCGCGCCGGCTGCAGCTCCCGCCCGCAACCCCGCGAATGTCGTCAGTGCACCGATGGTCGGCACCGTCTACATGGCTCCGGCTCCCGGCGCGCGGGCCTTCATCGAAGTCGGCGCGACCGTCAAGGAAGGCCAGACGCTGATCATCATCGAAGCGATGAAGACGATGAACCAGATCCCCTCGCCGAAGTCGGGCAAAGTGACCGAGATTCTCGTCGATGACGGACATCCCGTCGAATACGGCCAAGCCCTCGTCGTCATCGAATAGGCCGATGCCCATGATTTCGAAAATCCTCATCGCCAATCGCGGGGAAATCGCCCTTCGCGTGCTTCGAGCCTGCAAGGAACTCGGCATTGCCTGCGTCGTGGTTCATTCCACCGCCGACGCCGATGCCATGCATGTGCGGCTTGCCGACGAAAGTGTCTGCATCGGTCCGCCCTCCTCGCGCGAGAGCTACCTCAATATCCACCAGATCGTCGCCGCCTGCGAGATCACCGGCGCCGATGCCGTGCATCCGGGCTACGGCTTTTTGTCGGAGAACGCCAAATTCGCCGATATTCTCGAAGCCCATGGCATCACCTTCATCGGGCCGACGGCTGACCATATCCGCATCATGGGCGACAAGATCACCGCCAAGACGACGGCGCTTGAGCTCGGCATTCCCGTCGTTCCGGGCTCGGACGGCGAAGTGAAGACCGAAGAGGATGCGCTGAGGACGGCCGCCGAAATCGGCTATCCGGTGCTGATCAAGGCAACAGCCGGCGGCGGCGGACGCGGCATGAAGGTCGCCAAGAGCGAGGCCGACCTGATCGAGGCCTGGTCGACGGCGCGCACCGAAGCGGCAGCCGCCTTCGGCAACGATGCCGTCTACATGGAAAAATATCTCGGCAAGCCGCGCCACATCGAAATCCAGGTGTTCGGCGACGGCGAAGGCAATGCCATCCATCTCGGCGAGCGCGACTGCTCGCTGCAGCGCCGCCACCAGAAGGTCTGGGAAGAAGCGAATTCGCCGGCGCTCAACGTCGAGCAGCGCATGAAGATCGGCCAGGTTTGCGCCGACGCCATGAAGAAGCTGAAATATCGCGGCGCCGGGACGATCGAATTCCTCTACGAGAATGGCGAGTTCTATTTCATCGAAATGAACACCCGCCTGCAGGTGGAGCATCCGATCACCGAAGCGATCACCGGCATCGACCTCGTGCACGAGCAGATCCGCGTCGCCTCCGGCGGCGGTCTCTCGGTAACGCAGGACGAGGTGCATTTTTCCGGTCATGCCATTGAATGCCGCATCAATGCCGAGCACCCGCGCACCTTCGTGCCCTCGCCCGGTACGATCACGCATTTCCATGCGCCGGGTGGCCTCGGCGTGCGCATCGATTCCGGCGCCTATCAGGGCTACAAGATCCCGCCCTATTACGACAGCCTGATCGGCAAGCTGATCGTGCACGGCCGCACCCGCGTCGAATGCATGATGCGGCTGCGCCGGGCACTCGACGAATTCGTCGTCGACGGCATCAATACGACACTGCCGCTGTTCCAGGATCTCGTCTCCAACCAGGATATCGCCAACGGCGATTACGACATCCACTGGCTGGAACACTACCTCGCCAACACACCGGCGACATAGGGCAGGAATGGCAGGATCGCGCAGGAAGTCACCAGGCATTACCCCTGAAATTCTCCTGCGCGCCTATTCCATCGGCCTCTTCCCGATGGCCGAATCCGCCGACGACCCGGAGATTTTCTGGGTCGAACCGGAACTACGCGGCGTTCTGCCGCTCGACCATTTCCATATGTCGAAGAGCCTTGCAAAGACGGTGCGCAGGAAACCCTTCGAGATCCGTTTCGATCACGCTTTCGATCAGGTGATCGCGGCTTGCGCGGAGGAGACATCCGGTCGCCCGAGCACCTGGATCAACAGGACGATCAGGTCCCTTTACGCGACGCTGTTCGACATGGGCCATGCCCATACCGTCGAAGCCTGGGACGGCGATGATCTGGTCGGCGGTCTCTACGGCGTCTCGCTCGGCTCGGCCTTCTTCGGCGAAAGCATGTTTTCGCGCCGGACGGATGCCTCGAAAATCTGCCTCGTGCATCTGGTCGAGCGACTGCGGGAAAGAGGCTTCACGCTGCTCGATACACAGTTCACCACCGAGCACCTGAAGACGTTCGGCGCGATCGACGTTGCGAAGGCCGATTATGGCGTGCTGCTTGAAGCCGCGATGGAATCGCCACACCTGAAGTTTTAAGCGCGATCGTTTCATCCCTGCGTTGATTTTCCAGCCGATTTGAGTAGGTTTCGGAAAATGCAATGGGGGATAGAATTTTGAGACGATATTTTGCGGCGGCGATCCTTTTCGCCTTGTTCACGGGCCAGGCCGGCGCGCGACCTTACCAGGAGATGTTCCCGGACAGGAGCGATTTTTCCGAAGCGGAAAAACCATTACTGCAGAAGCTGGATTTTCAGCAGGGGGCGATCAAGCTGCCTGAGGCAAAGGCGACGCTGAACGTGCCCCAAGGCTTCTATTATCTCAATTCCGCCGACACGAAGAAGGTGCTCGTCGATATCTGGGGAAATCCCCCGCAGGCGGCGGAGGGAACGATGGGGATGATCTTCCCGGCCAAATACGCGCCGACCGATATCGAGGCCTGGGGTTCCATCGTGCAATACAGCGCCGACGGCTATGTCTCCGACGCCGATGCCGCGACGACCAATTACGACGAACTGCTGCAGAACATCAAAGATTCCATCCGGGAAAACAACGTCGAGCGCGAGAAGCAGGGTTTTCAAAAGATCACGCTTATCGGGTGGGCCTCGACGCCGCATTACGACAAATCCGCGCATGCGATGCACTGGGCGCGCGATCTGTTGTTCGGCGATGACATGCGAGCGCCGCACACCCTGAACTATTCCGTGCGGACCCTCGGCCGCCAGGGGGTATTTGAGTTCGACTTCGTTGCCGGCCTGAATCAGTTGAAGGAGATCGAGGCGGTCATTCCGACCGTCACGACGCTCGTGCAGTTCGACACGGGAATGGCCTATACGGACTATGTCGAAGGCGACAAGATCGCGGCCTACGGCATGGCAGGAATGATCGCCGCAGGCGCCGGCGCCAAGATTGCCGCAAAGGTGGGGTTGCTGGCGCTTGCCGCCGTCTTCCTGAAAAAAGCCGGCATCCTCATCGTCGTCGTGGCTGGCGGCGCGCTTCGCTTTGCCAAGAGTCTTTTCACGAGGAACAAGACACCCACCGCATAAGGCTTGCGCGCTGCGCCAAAGCATGTCGCGCAAAACTGTGCAGCGGTTTTGCCGGGCAAAGCGCGAAGCGCTTTTGCCGCAACGACATGCGTGAAACAAAGAGCTAAAGCGCAAGGAGCGAATCTGAAAGATCGCGATGCGCTTTAGCGCGCTGTCGCCTTCGTGCTGTCGGGGGCCGGGACATCCGAGTTTGCCTTGCAGTCCTTCAGCCAGACGTCGTAGATCGGGTGCTCGACGGCGTTGAGACCGGGGCTGGCGGCGAACATCCAGCCGGTGAAGATGCGGCGGATCTTGCGGTCGAGGGTGATCTCGTCGACTTCGACGAAACCGTCGATCTTCTGCGCTTCGGCCTGGTCGCGCGAATAGCAGGCCTTCGGCGTCACCTGCAGCGCGCCGAACTGCACCGTCTCGTTGACATAGACGTCGAATGTGGTGATGCGGCCGGTGATCTTGTCGAGGCCGGAGAAGACGGCAACCGGGTTTTCGATGCGTGCGGCATTGGCCGCAACCGGCGGAAGCAGGGCCGAGAGCGCCAGCAGCGCCCCGGCGCCACGCAGCACCATGTTCCGCGTGAAGAGCTTCATGTGTACCCGTCTCCAGACATTCTTCGTTCACGGCCGCGGTCAAGCGCGGCCAACCTGCGGGTAAAGGTCAATTGTGGCCAAAAGCCGAGCCAGAGGAAGCTCGGTCGAGCCGTCTCAGTTGCCCGGCGTCCAGGCGTCGTAATCGCCGGTGACGCGCGGACGCTCGCCCGGAACGGCGATGGAGCCGGGCGGACGATAGGCCTGCGGAGAACCGGTGAAGTTGGGGCGGTGCGCCTTCTGCCAATCCTTGGCGACGTAGTTTTCCTTGGACGGCGGAACATCGGTGCGATGATGCATCCAGCCATGCCAGCCCGGCGGGATGGCGGAGGCATCGGCATAGCCCTTGTAGATCACCCAGCGCTTCGGCAGACCGTAGGAAGACATGCCGCCTTCATAATAGACGTTGCCGAATTCATCCTCGCCGACGCGCTTGCCGAAACGCCAGGTCGCAAAACGCGTGCCCATCGTCTGACTGTTCCACCAGGTAAAGGTCTGAACCAGAAGATTCCACATGTCTTTTCCTTGTGCCCGCCAGATGCGGGCCAAACCAGAATTCGTTTCCTCGCTTATGCCGTCGCCAAGCCGAATTGTCCAGCGATTCCACCACAGCCAAAGGTCATTTCAAAGCCATCTTGAAGCCCAGATGCGAGGGCGTGAAGCCCCGTCTTTCATAGAATCGATGGGCATCCCTGCGGATCGCATTCGAGGTCAGCGCTACCCGCTTGATACCGCGGCCTTTTGCCTCGGCAATGGCGAACTCGATCATTCCAGCGCCGATCCCCTGCCCGCGCGCCCGGCGAATGACATCTCGGACAAGACGGCCGCCATCGACCTAATGCCCTTCGAGCGGTTTTTCCAAGATCAGCGCCGGAATGCCGGATTGCCCGGCCCCGTCATTTTCGTTGCGGCCGACCTCGGTGAAGCCGTGCGCGTGATAGAAGGCGATCGCGGCTGCGTTCTGCGGCTCGACTTCGAGACGCATGATCTCCGCATCCGGAAAGCAGGTTTCGAGTTCGGCGAAGAGATCGCGGCCGATGCCCTGGCGCTGCAGCGCCGGAGCGATATAGAGAAGATGCAGCATGACCGTCTTCGTCAGTTCGTGCGACATCGCCGCATAGCCCATGCCGCCGATAGTGCGGCCGTCGTCGGCAACGAGGAATTCGGCATCCTTGCGCACCAGGCGCGCCTTCAGCGCCGCCGGCGAAAAGAGCTGCGCGGTCAGTTCGTCGACCTTTGCTCTGCCATGGAGGCCATCATAGGTGGCGTGAAAACTCTCCACCAGCAGGGCGCGGACCTTCTCCAGGTCGCGCTCGCCGGCGGTGCGGACGAAATACACCGCTTATTCCTCGATGCCGAGCTTCGCCTTGACGAGCGCCTGCACGGCCTGCGGATTGGCCTTGCCGCCGGTCGCCTTCATCACCTGGCCGACGAACCATGCGGCCAGGGTCGGCTTCGCCTTGACCTTTTCCACCTGATCGGGATTGGCGGCAATGATCTCGTCCACGGCCTTTTCGATGGCGCCGGTATCGGTCACCTGCTTCATGCCGCGCGCTTCGACGATCTCGGTGGGATCGCCGCCCTCGGCCAGCACGATCTCGAAGAGATCCTTGGCGATCTTGCCGGAGATGGTTCCAGCCTTGATGAGATCGATGATAGCGCCGAGCTGGGCCGGCGAGACCGGCGTCTGCTCGATATCCTTGCCGGTGCGGTTCAGCGCGCCGAGCAGATCGTTGATCACCCAGTTTGCCGCCATCTTGCCGTCACGGCCCGCGGCCACGGCTTCGAAATAATCGGCGATCGCCTTTTCGGAGACGAGCACCGAGGCGTCGTAGATCGACAGGCCGAGCTCGCGCACGAAGCGCTCCTTCTTGTCGTCAGGCAATTCCGGCAGATCGGCTGCCAGCGCCGTGACGAAGGCATCGTCGAATTCGAGCGGCAGCAGGTCCGGATCCGGGAAATAACGGTAGTCATGCGCATCTTCCTTGGAGCGCATCGAACGCGTCTCGCCCTTGTTCGGGTCGAAGAGCCGCGTCTCCTGCTCGATCTTGCCGCCATCCTCGAGAATGCCGATCTGGCGGCGGGCTTCGTATTCGATCGCCTGGCCGATGAAGCGGATGGAATTGACGTTCTTGATCTCGCAGCGCGTACCGAAAGCTTCGCCCGGGCGGCGCACCGAGACGTTGACGTCGGCGCGCATCGAGCCTTCGTCCATATTGCCGTCGCAGGTGCCGAGATAGCGCACGATCGAACGCAGCTTGGTCATATAGGCCTTGGCTTCGTCGGACGAGCGCATGTCGGGCTTGGAGACGATCTCCATCAGCGCCACGCCGGAGCGGTTCAGATCGACATAGGACATGGTCGCATGCTGGTCATGCAGCGACTTGCCGGCATCCTGCTCCAGGTGCAGGCGCTCGATGCCGATCTCGATATCCTCGAACTGGCCCTGGCGGTCCGGCCCGAGCGAAATGACGATCTTGCCCTCGCCGACGATCGGATCCTTGAACTGCGAGATCTGATAGCCCTGCGGCAGATCGGGATAGAAATAGTTCTTGCGGTCGAAGAGCGAGCGCTTGTTGATCTGAGCCTTCAGCCCGAGACCGGTGCGCACGGCCTGCCTGACGCATTCCTCGTTGATAACAGGCAGCATGCCGGGCATGGCGGCATCGACCAGCGAGACGTTCGAATTCTGCGGCTTGCCGAATTCCGTCGAGGCACCGGAGAAGAGCTTCGAATTGGAGAGCACCTGGGCATGGACTTCCATGCCGACGATGACTTCCCAGTCGCCGGTGGCGCCGGGGATGAAGCGTTTCGGATCAGGCGTGCGGACGTCGACAAGGGTCATCTGATACTCTTTGCAGGCTGTTCTTTTCCATTGGTGAGGTAAAGGAAATGGCGTGCCCGTGCAAGGCTTTCGCCATGGCGTGCGGCGTGGTTTGACGGCTGGCAGCGACATTTGCCGTGGGTTAACCGAGGCGCGATAGAGTTGCCGCATGACGATCATCGATATCACCAAATGGGCCGCACCGTTTCTGGCGCTGAACCTCCTCGTCTTCTCGATCTATTTCCTCGACAAGCAGGCGGCGCGCGATGGCAGGTGGCGGATCAGCGAGCGCACGCTTCTGACGCTTGCGCTGATCGGCGGCAGCCTCGGCGCGGTGGCGGCCCAGCAATTGCTGCGGCACAAGACGAGAAAGGAGCCGTTCCGGTCGATCCTGGCGGCGATCCTGATCCTGCACGGTGCCTTGGTCGCGGTGCTGATCTTCGTGCCGGAATGGCGCGTTTTCCCTCTCCAGGATTTTTGAAGCGTCAGAATTCCTGCCCGTATCCACCCTGGCCGTCCGAAACCAGCGATTTCGTCAGCCCGACCGAGGGCACGTCGCGGTCGAGCTTCGGATTATAGGCGACCGAGAGCCAGTGGATGCTGTAGCCGTGCTTGCGGAAGAAACCGATCGCCTCGTTGTTGCCGGAATGGGTCTGCATCGCCGCCTTCTCGAAGCCTCGATCGGCGATCTCCTTTTCGATGCGCTCAAGAAGGGCGGAGCCAAGTCCCTGGCGGGTGAAGGCGGGATCGATCCAGAAATCCGAGATGGTTTCATCCAGACCTTCGCGCGCCGCCCAGCCCGCGACCTGGCCGTTCTGCTCGACGACGGTGATGGTCAGCCAGTCGTTTTCCACGAAGTTGCGAAAGGCGTTGCGGGCTGCATCGATCATCGCGTCCGATTCGCCGATCGACGCCATCGCTTTTTGCCAGGCCCTCAGCCCGATCTCGCTCAACAGCTCCGCTTCGCCGTCGCGGGCATTGCGAATGTGGATCAACGACACCTCCGCGTTACCCCGCAACTAGACCATTGAGTCGGCGAATTTACCAGTGCCCCCAGGGAGATGATGGCTGGAAACTGCGGTTTTCGACCGGTTTGATCGGCGAGTACGGTCTTGACCGCCTTTTGCGCGCGAAATAAAAAAAATCTTATGTTGAGCCTGTCACAGACCCGGTAAAGGCCCTGCCCGCAAGTCCGCTTGCGCGTATGGGCCCGAAAAAACGAAGCCCTGACGTTCGAAAGAGCGCCAGATCGTTTTTGTGCGCCCTGTCGGGCGCGATACCGGATCTCAACACATGGACATTTCCCGCACGGATCAGCGCATCCTGCATCTCATGGCCCAAGGCGGCCGCATCGAAATTTCCCGCGACGACGACAGGAAGATCGAGGCGGTCAGCTGCTTCACCCGCGACGGCTGGCTCTATCCCGGCGTCGACCTCGATCTCTTCCGCAGGCTGAAGCGGCTGAGAGCCATCAAGTCCTCCAGCGGCCAGCCCTACCGGATCACCGAAAGAGGGCTGAAGCTGGTCAGGTCGCAGCTGAATAACAGGTAGCAGTCAATAATCCTGACCGCGTCTCTAACCGGCGCGGTCAGGCTTTAGCCTCAGACCTTTGCAGAAAGTTCCATCCGCATCGCCGACCATTCCTCGGCCATCGTGCTCGTGCCGCGTCTCTTGCCGGCGCGGCGATACCAGTAATCGGCGTTCCAGTCGTCGCCCTCGATGCGATGGCAGAGCGCATGGCCCCAGTCGAACGGCTGTTCGCCTTCGTGGCGCTGGCAGATTTCGTGTACCGCCTGCCAATCCGCACCCATGGTGAAGCCGCCGGCGGCCAGGCGATCCGCTGCCTCAATCAGCCGCCCGAGATCATTGCTCGCCATAAGCTCCTCCTGATTCCCGTTATCGATCAGCCAACCGCTTTAAAGATGCACCTTTTCGCATTCGACGGCATGCTCTGGAAGAGCCGGATCGTGAGGCCTGTTACCACCACTTGGCCGGCGTAAACCGGCCGGCCGCCTGCTCGATGACATGAGCTGTCTTGAAGAGGGTTTCCTCATCGAAGGGCTTGCCGATCAGCTGCAGGCCGAGCGGCAGACCCTTCTGGTCGAGACCGGCGGGCACGGCGATGCCCGGCAGGCCGGCCATGTTGACCGTGACCGTGAAGATATCGTTCAGGTACATCTTCACCGGGTCGGAAGCGAGGTTCTCATCGGCGACGCCGAAGGCGGACGACGGGGTGGCCGGCGTCAGGATGGCGTCGACGCCGGCGTCGAAGGCGAGTTCGAAATCGCGCTTGATCAGCGTGCGGACCTTCTGGGCACGGATGTAATAGGCATCGTAATAACCGGCCGACAGCACATAGGTGCCGATCATGATGCGGCGCTTGACTTCCTTGCCGAAGCCGGCGGCGCGCGTCTTCTCGTACATGTCGACGATATCCTTGCCGTCGACGCGCAGGCCGTAACGCACGCCGTCGTAACGCGCCAAATTCGAGGATGCCTCGGCGGGGGCGACGATGTAATAAGCCGGAAGCGCGTATTTGGTGTGCGGCAGAGAGATGTCGACGATTTCGGCGCCGGCATCCTTCAGCCAGGCAATGCCCTGGCGCCAGAGGGTCTCGATCTCTTCAGGCATGCCGTCGACACGATATTCGTTGGGAATGCCGATCCTCATGCCCTTCAGCGACTGGCCGAGGGCTGCCTCGTAATCCGGCACCGGCAGATCGACCGATGTCGTGTCCTTGGCGTCGACACTGGCCATCGACTTCAAGAGGATCGCGGCATCGCGCACGTCGCGGGCGATCGGGCCTGCCTGGTCGAGCGAGGAGGCGAAGGCGACGGTGCCCCAGCGCGAGCAGCGGCCGTAGGTCGGCTTGATGCCAACAGTGCCGGTGAAGGCGGCCGGCTGGCGGATCGAGCCGCCGGTATCGGTTGCGGTGGCGCCGGCGCAAAGATGGGCGGCGACGGCCGCGGCCGAGCCGCCGGAAGAGCCGCCGGGAACGAGCTGCTGGTTGGAGCCCGCGGCACGCCAGGGATTGATCACCGCGCCATAATGCGAGGTCTCGTTGGAGGAGCCCATGGCGAACTCATCCATATTCAGCTTGCCGAGCATGACGGCGCCATCATCCCAGAGGTTCTGCGTGACGGTCGATTCATAGCGCGGCTCGAAACCATCGAGAATATGGCTGCAGGCCTGGGTGTGGACGCCGACCGTGGCAAAGAGATCCTTGATGCCGAGCGGAATGCCTTCGAGTTCGCCCGCCTTGCCGGCAGCGATGCGCTCGTCGGAGTTCTTCGCCATCAGCCGGGCGAGATCCGGCGTCACCTTGATATAGGCGTTCAGATGACCGTTGGCCGCATCGATCGCCGAGATATAGGCCTCGGTCAGTTCGAGTGCGGTGATTTCCTTGGCGCGCAGCTTAAGGCGGGCTTCGGCAATGGTCAGGCTGGTGAGTTCGCTCATGATGTTTTCGCTTCAGATCTGAAAATGGCAACAGGGGTCGGAAAGAGGCTTGAAGCCTTATTCGACGACTTTCGGCACCAGGAAGAAATTGTGGTCGGTGACGGGCGCATTAGCGACGATATCGGCGGCCTTGCTGCCGTCGGTCACCGCATCCGTCCGCTTCTTCATCGCCATCGGGGTGACCGATGTCATCGCTTCGACGCCATCGACATTGACTTCGGAGAGCTGCTCGACGAAGCCCAGGATGCCGTTCAGCTCGCCGACCATGCGATTTGCCTCGTCCTCGGAGACGGCAATACGGGCAAGGTGGGCAACGCGCTTCACGGTGGCAAGGTCGACGGACATGGCATTCTCCGGATGGGATTTTTCCTACCCGCTATAAAGGCCATGTCCGCCCGGTGCAACGGGATTTCGTCAGATCGACAGGCTCTCGGCGGGCTTCAGCGCCTTCACATCCGTCTTCGATCCCTCCATGCCGGCAACGAATTTATCGGCCGTCTGCTCGATGATCGGGAAGGTGCCGAAGTGACAGGGAATCGCCGTCTTGAAGTTGAAATAGCGCCGGCAAGCGAGTGCGGCCACGGCGCCGCCCATGGTGAAGCGGTCGCCGATCGGCACCAGGCCGATATCGGGCTGGTGCAATTCGTTGATCAGGGCCATGTCGGCGAAGATGTCGGTGTCACCCATGGCGAGGACCGAGGCTTCGTCATCGAAGTGCAGCATCAGCCCGTTGGCATTGCCGAGCGCATGCGAAACGCCGTCCTCGGTAATCTGGGCAGACGAGTGCAGCGCGTTGGTGAAGGTCGCGGAGAAGCTGCCGAGCGCGATCGTGCCGCCGGTATTGCCCATCTCGATCTTGTCGACGCCCTTGGAGCCGAGCCAGGCGGCGAGATCGGCATTGGCGAGAACGACGGCGCCAGTTTCCTTGGCAAGCGCCACCGTATCGCCGACATGGTCGCCATGGCCATGCGTCAGCAGGATATGAGTGACGCCTGACGAGACATCCTTGATATCCTGGCCGGAAAAGGAGGCGTTATGGCTGAGGAAGGGATCGAGTAGGATCGTCGCCTTTCCGGTCTCGATGCGGAAGGCGGAATGGCCAAGCCAGGTGATCTTCATGAAATCTCTCCTTTATTACGTGATGCAAAAAACGGTTTGGGGAGATCCGGATGATTTTAGGCTGGATCTGCCTAAAATCTGAATCCGCATCTCAATCAAAGAATTGGAGCATGATGTCGTCCGAAAACCGCTCACACTTTTCGGCATCATGCTCTATGGACATATCTCATGCAGCAGCAAAGAAAAGCGGCGGCGACTTCAATTTCTTTTGACGGGATGAATTGGCGATGACGGTGCTGACGATCGAGGAAATGGCCGAGACGCTTGCCCCGCGGCAGGCAATTGCCGGCCTCGATCTCGGCACCAAGACGATCGGGCTTTCGATGTCCGATCTCGGGCGGCGTTTCGCCACGCCCCGCCCGGTGATCCGGCGCGTCAAATTCACCATCGATGCGCAGGCGCTGCTGGATTTCGCACAATCGGAAAAGGTCGCGGGCTTCGTCATCGGCCTGCCGATGAATATGGACGGATCGGCAGGCCCGCGGGTGCAGGCGACGCGCGCCTTCGTGCGCAATATGGAGCAGAAGACGGCGCTGCCCTTTGTCTATTGGGACGAGCGGTTATCGACGGTCGCCGCCGAACGGACGCTGCTTGAAATGGACGTCTCGCGCGCCAAGCGGGCCGAACGGATCGATTCGGCCGCCGCAAGCTTCATCCTTCAGGGCGCGCTCGACAGGCTTTCCTTGCTGGCGAGATCCGATGGAGACGAATTCAGCTGACGCGCCTTCCACCAGGCGATGATCGACTTGCGTTTCCGAAAGCCGAGGATGGCGAAGACGACGAGACTGTCGACGGCGATCGTGCGGGCAACGAGCGGCGGGATGCTCTCCGGCGGGATGCCGAGCGCCTCGCCATACAGCTGGAACGTCAGGTCATGCACCTGCCGCGTCAGCATGAAGATGCCGAAGTTCATGTCGTAATAAGAGAGCCAATACCATCCGCCCAGAAAGACGATGGGGCCGGCCCAGAAGATCAGAAACCACTTCATGCGGCCTCACCTCCATGCTTGCGCGCGACGGGCAGATCGAGGGAAACCAACCAGGTCGACAATGCCATGATGCACAGCACCAGCGTCGGAATTGCGATATCCAGCGCCAGGACTGCGAAGAACATCATCGCCGTCAAAAGAAAGGCGGCTTTGGCGATCCTGGTTCCCATGGACGTCAACTCGGGGGCTCTCACTCATTCCATCTCTGCTCTCCCCCACACTGTCGGGTTAGCCGAGGCCAGGCAACGTAAACCATTCATTAAGGTTAACGCCGTAGCCGCCCCCTGTGGATAAGGCAGGTATCAGCCGTAGATGCCGCGCACGATGCGCTTCAGCGCCGTCGCCGCCTTCTCCCAGTCCTTCGGCGTCTTCAGCGACAGACCGGCGCATTGTCCGCCGCTTGCGGCGGCAAGCACGAGGTGCTGGATCGCCGCGATGATGACGGCATTGACGGCCACCGCATCCACGCCCTTCGGCGGTGCCAGCGAGCCGCGCATGCGCTCCAGCCACAGAGCGAGCGCCTTCGAACGCGCCTCGGAAAGCCGCCTCACCTGCTCGGTGTTCTCAGATATCTCCCAGGCGAGGATGCGGCGCATCAGCGGATCGTTCCTCAGGGCGTCGAGCAGGAGAAGCGCCAACCGCTCCATCAGGTCGCCATAGGTGAGCAGGAACATGCCGCCGGCATCTTCCGGGATGCGATCCCTCACCCATGTGCCGAGATCGGCGCCGATCGCCTCGACCAGCCCGTCGAGACCACCGTAATAACGATATATCAGCTGCTTGTCGCAACCGGCGCGGCGGGCGACCGCATTGATACCGAAATTCTGGAAGCCCTCCTCGGCCAGCAGGCCCTTGGCGGCAACCAGGATGGCGCGCTCCGTGGCGCCGCGATCCCGGACGCGCCGCTCCGGCTCGCCGCCGGCCTCAGGCAAATTTTCAAGTTTCACCGCTTCATCAAGCACGAACGACCCTTCCCCGCTGTCACCAATCGGTGAGTAGCGGGGAGGTTTCATGCAATCAATCCTATCCTCTTGAGAAGATTGTGGATATTGCGTCCTGGCCGATGATTTGACAGCGACTGAGGACCGGCAGGCGATCCGTGGTTGGGTTACCCGGCGAAAGGGCTTAAAAGCCGTCTCCCGCGACCTGTTGCAACCGGTGTTGTTTGCGGGCGGAACCTGGAACAAGAGAAATTTGCAGCCGACGGCCTGTCGCATTATGTTGGTAGCGAATAGGAGATTGCAGATGCTGTTGCGGAAGTATCGGGAAAACAAGGAAGCGCTCAAGCAAATCGGCCGGGAAGCGTTGGCCGAAAGCCGTCGCATGGGTCTGACGATCTCTGCCAAGGATCGGCAGAACGAAGCCAAGGATCGGGCGAGACGTGAGCATATCCAGGATCGCGCTCCTGCTACGGTAAGGTAGCAATCGCTTCATGCCGGAATTGACGTGCACCATCCTTGGTGGGCCGAACGGCTCCGGCAAATCATCCGCCTTCGGTAGGCTTCATTCTATCAACCTATCACCTTGAGAAGATTGCCGATATTCATCCGCGACCATCGAACTCGGCATCAACCGGCGTGCGGAAGTCGGGCCGAATCCTTTCAGAAATCTCGCCCCGACGGTTGATCGCGATGGACGAACCCGGCATAGCTGCATTATGAACAATTCTAATATTCTCCGCTAAGGCCCTGCAATGGTGAACTATATCGAAGCCTCTTCCGCGCCCTCGAAGAATACGGGCGCCATCCGGCTTTACGACGCGCAAGCATTCGAGGGCATGCGCAGGGCATGCCAGCTGACGGCGCGCTGCCTCGATGCGCTGGCCGACATCGTCAAGCCGGGGCTGGTGACCGACGACATTGACCGGTTCGTCTTCGATTTCGGCATGGATCACGGCGCCCACCCGGCAACGCTGAACTATCGCGGCTACACCAAATCGACCTGCACCTCGATCAACCACGTCGTCTGCCACGGCATTCCGAACGACAAGCCACTGCGCGAAGGCGATATCGTCAATATCGACGTCACCTTCGTGCTCGACGGCTGGCACGGCGATTCCAGCCGGATGTATCCTGTGGGCACGATCAAGCGCGCCGCCGAGCGGCTGCTCGAGGTTACCTATGAATCGCTGATGCGCGGCATTTCCGCCGTCCGGCCGGGCGCCCGCACCGGCGCGATCGGCGAGGCGATCCAGACCTATGCGGAGGCCGAGCGCTGCTCGGTGGTGCGCGATTTCTGCGGCCACGGCGTCGGCCGGCTGTTCCACGATTCGCCGAATATCCTGCATTACGGCCGCGCCAATGAGGGGCCGGAGCTGCGCGAAGGCATGATCTTCACCGTCGAGCCGATGATCAATCTCGGCCGGCCGCATGTGAAGGTGCTGGCCGACGGCTGGACGGCGGTCACCCGTGACCGGTCGCTTTCGGCGCAGTACGAACACACCGTCGGCGTCACCTCCGAGGGCTGCGAGATCTTCACCCTGTCGCCAGGCGGGCTCGACCGCCCCGGCCTGCCGTCGTTTGCCGGGTGACGATGCGATGGCGAAGGGGCCTGTTGCGACATCTTCCGACGACGAGCTGCCTTTTGCGATTGAAGAGCCTGTTGCCGCAGACGAACGCTCGTTCTTCGGCGGACGCCCGCAAAAACCGTCCGTGCCGGATGCCAAGACCGCCCTGCCCGCCTCGCTCGCCGGCCAGGAACATTATCACGGCCATCGCGAACGGCTGCGTGACCGCTTCCGCGAGCAGGGCGACACCGCGCTTGCCGATTACGAAATCCTCGAACTCCTGCTTTTCCGCCTGATCCCGCGGCGCGACACCAAGCCGATCGCCAAGGCGCTGATCGAACGGTTCGGCTCGCTCTCCGGCGTCTTCGGCGCGCCTGCGGCGCTGCTGACGGAGGTGAAGGGTATCGGCGAGACCGTGGCGCTCGACCTGAAGCTGATCTCGACCGTGGCGCAGCGGACCCTGAAGAGCGAGCTCAGGAACAAGCAGGTGCTCTCCTCCTGGTCGTCGGTGATCCAGTATTGCCATGCCGCCATGGCCCACGAGACCCGCGAGCAATTCCGCATCCTCTTCCTCGACAAGCGCAACGTGCTGATCGCCGATGAGGTGCAGGGCCGCGGCACGGTCGACCACACGCCGGTCTATCCGCGCGAAGTGGTCAAACGCGCGCTCGAGCTTTCGGCAACGGCGATGATCCTCGTCCACAACCACCCCTCCGGCGATCCGACGCCCTCGCGCGCCGACATCGACATGACCAAGGTGATCATCGACGCGGCCAAGGCGCTCGACATCACCGTCCACGACCACGTCATCATCGGCAAGGACGGGCATGTCAGCCTGAAGGGGCTGAAGCTCATCTGAAGCCGTCGCGCGCTGACATCGATTTGACGATGGTGATCATCGACGCGGCGAAAGCACTTGCTATCATCGTCCATGACCACATCATCATCGGCAAGAACGGCGATGTCGGCCTGAAGAGCCTGACGCTGATACAGGTCCGGCTGAAACGGCGGTCGTAAAACAATCTGTAACATTGACCGGTTACCGATAAAGGGGCGACATTTCGCGGCGCAATGATTCCTTTTCAATCCGGGGCCAGGTGATGCTTCAGTACGATCTCGTTGTGGTTGGTAGCGGTCCTGCAGGGCGCCGCGGCGCGATCCAGGCTGCGAAACTCGGCAAGAAAGTGCTTGTCATCGAGCAGGGAAAACGCGTCGGCGGCGTCTCCGTGCATACCGGCACGATCCCCTCCAAGACGCTGCGCGAGACCGCGCTCAACCTTTCCGGCTGGCGCGAACGCGGCTTCTACGGCCGGTCTTACCGCGTCAAGGAAGAGATCAGTGCGGATGATCTGCGCCGCCGCCTGCTGATCACGCTCAACCACGAGGTCGAGGTGCTGGAACACCAGTTCGCCCGCAACCGCGTGCAGCATATTCGCGGCAAGGCGAGCTTCATCAATGCGTCGACGCTGCAGGTGGTCAAGGATGACGGCGAGATCACCCAGGTCACCGCCGCCAGTGTGCTGCTTGCCGTCGGCACGAAGCCGTTCCGCCCGGATTACATCCCCTTCGACGGCAAGACCGTTCTCGACAGCGACGAGTTGCTCGATATCCAGGAACTGCCGCGCTCGATGGTCGTCATCGGCGCCGGCGTCATCGGCATCGAATATGCGACGATCTTCAGCGCGCTCGACACGGCCGTCACCGTCATCGATCCGAAGGCGACGATGCTGGATTTCATCGACAAGGAAATCGTCGAGGACTTCACCTACCAGCTGCGCGACCGCAACATGAAGCTGCTGCTCGGCCAGAAGGCCGACAAAGTGGAGACGCTTGAGGACGGCAAGGTCGAGCTGACGCTCGACAGCGGACGGCGTTTGACGACCGACATGGTGCTGTTCGCCGCCGGCCGCATGGGGGCGACCGACGCGCTGAACCTGCCGGCCATCGGCCTCGAAGCCGACAGCCGCGGCCGGCTCAAGGTCAATCCGGAAACGTTCCAGACATCGGTTGCCAACGTCTACGCCGCCGGCGACGTCGTCGGCTTCCCGAGCCTTGCCTCGACCTCGATGGAACAGGGCCGCATCGCCGCCCGCGTCGCGATCGGCGCGGTCGCCAAGGAGCCGCCGAAATATTTCCCCTATGGGATCTATGCCGTGCCGGAGATTTCCACCTGCGGCCTGACCGAAGAAGAGATGAAGGAGCGCGGCATTCCCTATGAATGCGGCATCGCCCGCTTCCGCGAGACCTCGCGCGGTCATATCATGGGCCTCGACACCGGGCTTTTGAAGCTGATCTTCTCGCTGAAGACGCGCCGCCTGCTCGGCGTGCATATCGTCGGCGAAGGCGCCACCGAGCTGGTGCATATCGGCCAGGCGGTGCTCAATCTCAAAGGCACGGTCGAATATTTCGTCGAAAACACCTTCAACTATCCGACGCTTGCCGAAGCCTACAAGATCGCGGGCCTCGATGCCTGGAACCGGATGGGCGATATCAAGTCGGAACTTTAAACGCATCGCTTGGACGGCAGAACCGCTGTCTAAATCCGGCCGCTAACAACGGAGCCGAACCGCATTGCGCATCATTTCGCTGAACGCCTGGGGCGGCAGGCTGCATGAGCCCCTGATCGACTATGTCAGCCAGGCCGATGCAGATGTGCTGTGCCTGCAGGAGGTGCTGCGGGCGCCGGGTGCGGATGAGGGATGGTCGATCTATCGGGATGCGGGGCTGGAGCTGCCGCAGCGCGCCAATCTGTTTGCAGAGATCGGCGCCGCCCTGCCCGGCCACGACGGCTTCTTCTGCCCGACATCGAGAGGCGCGCTGTTTAACGGCGAAACCGCCATTGCCGCCGAATTCGGGTTGGCGACCTTCGTGCGCAAATCGCATTCGGTCATCGCCCAGGGGCTGGACTTCGTGCATGGCAGTTTTTCCACCAATGGCTGGGGCGAACATCCGCGTCCGCGGAACGCCCATTGCATCCGTGTCTTCAGCCATGAGCACGCTTCCAGCCTGACCATCGCCCACATGCATGGCCTGCGGGATCCCGCCGGCAAGAGCGACACGCCGGCGCGCGAAGAGCAGGCTGCGGCATTGGTTGCGCTCATCGAGCGGATCTGGCCCGGCAACGAAGGGCTCGTTGTCTGCGGCGATTTCAACATCTTGCCCGACAGCACGACCTTTCCGATTCTCGCCAGATTGGGACTTTCCGATCTCGTCACCGGCAACAGCCTTGTAGACACGCGCACCTCCTACTATCTGAAGCAGGGCCGCTTTGCCGATTACATGCTGGTGACACCGGGGGTGAACATTGCCAGGTTCGAGGTGGTCGAGGCACCCGAGGTCTCCGACCACCGCGCATTGCTGCTCGATATCGGGTAGTATATTGAGGAATTGCCGTGCGTAGCGTTTTGCGTGCATTGCCGCGTTTTACGCCTTAGTTTGACCGCCTGAATCGCATTTATACGTGATGCCTGATATATGCCTTCAACACTATTTTGCTCCGGCAAAAGCTTCTGAAGAAAGATAGATACTCTTGTCCCATGTCTTGGAAGCTGCGCGCCGACGTTTTCAGCTGATCCTGATCAAGCCGTCGCATTATGACGATGATGGTTACGTCATCCGCTGGTGGCGGGCGATGATTCCCTCCAATTCACTCGCGGCTCTCTACGGCATCGCCGCCGAATGCGCCGAGCGCAAGGTGCTCGGGCCCGATACGGCGATCGACATCACCGTCATCGACGAGACCAATACGCGGATCGACTTCGCCGGATTGCTCGCACAGTTCAAGCGCCACGACAATTTCGGCATGATCGCGCTCGTTGGCGTCCAGACCAACCAGTATCCCCGCGCGCTCGATATCGCCCGGCCGTTCCGCGATGCCGACCTGCCGGTTTCCATCGGCGGATTCCATGTTTCCGGCTGCCTGTCGATGCTGGATGGCAAGGCGGTCGGGCTCGACGCCTGCCGCGACATGGGCATTTCGATGTTTGCCGGCGAGGCCGAGGGCCGGCTCGATATGGTGCTGCGCGACGCGGCAAACGGCGAGCTGAAGCCGCTCTACAATTTCATGAACGACCTCCCCGGCATCGGCGGCACGCCGGTTCCCTTCCTGCCGAAGGACAATATCCAGCGCACGCTCGGGCTCAGCACCAGCTTCGATGCCGGGCGCGGTTGTCCCTATCAGTGTTCGTTCTGCACCATCATCAATGTGCAGGGGCGCAAGTCACGCTTCCGCTCGGCCGACGACGTCGAAAAGCTGGTGCGGATGAACTGGGCGCAGGGCATCCACAAATTCTTCATCACCGATGATAATTTCGCCCGCAACAAGGATTGGGAAGCGATCTTCGACCGGCTGATCGAGCTCAAGGAGCGGGACGGCATCCCGCTCGGCCTGATGATCCAAGTCGATACGCTCTGCCACAAGATCCCCAATTTCATCGAGAAATCCAGGCGCGCCGGCGTCACCCGCGTCTTCATCGGCCTCGAAAACGTCAATCCCAACAACCTGACCGCCGCCAAGAAGAACCAGAACAAGATCACCGAATATCGCAAGATGCTGCTCGCCTGGAAGGCGCAGGGCATCATGACGCTCGCCGGTTATATCCTGGGCTTCCCGGCCGACACGCCGGAGTCGATCCGCCGCGACATCGCGATCATCCAGGAAGAGCTGCCGCTCGACGTCATCGAATTCTTCATCCTGACGCCGCTGCCCGGCTCCGAGGACCATCAGGTGCTGTGGAAGAAGGGCGTCGAGATGGACGCCGATCTCAACATCTACGATGTCGAGCACGTCTGCACCGCGCATCCGCAGATGAGCAAGCAGGAGTGGGAAGACATCTACCACGAGGCCTGGTCGCTCTATTATTCGCCTGATCATATGAAGACGCTGCTGCGCCGGGCTGTGGCGACCGGCGTTCCGCTCGCAAGGCTCGTCAAGGTTCTCGTCTCTTTCGCAACCACCGTGCCGCTGGAAAACGTGCATCCGCTGCAGAGCGGTCTCCTGCGCCTGAAGACACCTTCAGAGCGGCGCCCGGATCTGCCGCGCGAAAATCCGCTGGTCTTCTGGCCGCGTTTTGCCTGGGAAACCTTCAGAAAACATGCTTCGCTCGCCGGCACGATCGTCGGGCTGACGATTTCGGCATTCCTGATTTCACGGGATGCCAAGTCGAAGACCTATATGGATCAGGCCCTGACGCCGGTTGCCGATGACGAGGAAGAGACACTCAGCCTCTTTACCAAAACAGCCGGCGGCGCTGCGGCCGTTAGCCATGTGAGGAAAGTCGCGGAGCTGACGCGGCATTGAGCTGCAATTCGCGCTAAAGCCCGTCGCATCGAACTTGTTTCATGCGACGGGCTTTAGCTCTTTGCTTTGATGCATGTCGTTGCCGCAAAAGCGCTTCGCGCTTTGCCTGGGAAAACCGCGGCACACCTTTGCGCGACATGCTTTATCAGCTCCGCGGCTTTAAGCGAACTGGATGATCCGGGTGGTCTCAGCCACTTGCAGCGTGTCGACGAATTCGACGATCTTGACCGGTTTCCCATCCTTGAAATGGATCTTGTCGACGAATTCCGTATAGAAGCTCACACCCGATGGGATGTGCCTGACCTCACCTTCGCGATGGGCGAAGACCATATGCTCGTCCTCGTCCACATAGATGCCGGCTGTACTGACCTTGGATAGATCCCACACAGTGATGAGTTGCTCTATCACTTGCCGAAAGGCATGGCCGCCGGCTTCAGTTGAAAAAGGCGCCAACCGTGTATTGCCGGCCATCCGGAAGGTGCAATCCTCACCAATCAGCGCCAGCGTGCCCTCGATATCGCCTCGGTCGCGCACAGCGTAGATTTCTTCCACGCGTTTCTTCATGTCATCTTTTACGGTCATTGTCCGGTCCTCCCACCATCAATGAAATCTGCATCGAATTATACTTCATTGCAACTATTTGTTGTTGCCGTGAATAAATCTCAATAATCGAGAAGGCGGCCGAGATAGCAAAAGGCCCCGCACGATGGCGGGGCCTTGCAGAGTTCAGAACTGAGAAGCGATTATTCGGCGCTTTCGTCAGCTGCCTTCTTCTTCGGAGCAGCCTTCTTCTTCGGAGCGGCTTCTTCGCCTTCACCGGCGTCGGCAGCTTCGGCCTTGGCGGCAGCCTTCTTCTTCGGGGCAGCCTTCTTGGTCTCGGCCTTCGCTTCGCCTTCTTCCTCGGCGAGCAGTTCTTCCTTGGTCACCTTCTTGTCGGTGACGTCGATTTCGGTCAGCAGATGATCGATGACCTTCTCTTCGAAGATCGGCGCGCGGATCGAAGCGGCGGCACCCGGCTGGCTGCGGAAGAATTCGAGGATCTGCTTTTCCTGGCCCGGATACTGGCGCAGCTGATCGTAGATGGCGCGCTGCATCTCGTCTTCGGTGACTTCGACGCCGGCCTTTTCGCCGATTTCGGAGAGAACGAGGCCGAGGCGGACGCGACGCTCGGCGAGCGTCTTGTATTCCTCACGTGCCTTCTCTTCGGTCGTGTCTTCGTCCTCGAAGGTCTTGCCAGACTGAGCGAGGTCGTTGTTCACCTGGTTCCAGATGCCGTTATATTCGGCATCGACCAACGAGGCCGGGGTTTCGAACTTATACATCTCGTCGAGCTGGTCGAGGATCTGACGCTTCAGCTTCTGGCGGGTCAGCGAACCGTACTGCGATTCGATCTGGCCGCGGACGATTTCCTTCAGGCGATCGGCGGATTCGATGCCAAGCTTGGAGGCGAGTTCGTCGTTGATCTCAACCTTGCCAGGCGCTGCAACATCCTTGACCGATACGTCGAAGGTGGCTTCCTTGCCGGCGAGGTTCTTGGCCGGATAGTCGGCCGGGAAGGTCACGGTGATGGTCTTCTCCTGGCCGGCCTTGACGCCGACGAGCTGGTCTTCGAAGCCCGGGATGAAGCGGCCGGAGCCGAGCACCAGTTCGGCGCCCTGGTCGGTGCCGCCTTCGAAGGCTTCGCCATCGACCTTGCCGACATAATCCATGGTGATGCGGTCGCCGTCAGCGGCCTTGCCGGTCTTGGTCTCGTAAGCGCGGGCGCTTTCGGCAACCTTCAGGACCTGCTCGGTGACTTCGTCGTCGGCGATGTCGATGACTTCGCGGGTGACCTTGATGCCCTTGACCGACTTCAGTTCGATCGGCGGCAGCACTTCATAGGAGAGCGTGAATTCGAAATCCTGCTCGGCGGCGAGGATCTTGTCGGCTTCGTCCTTGTCCTCGGTCATGGCGATTTCCGGCTGCGTGGCCGACTTCTCGCCGCGGCTGGAGAGGATGGCGGCCGGCTGCTCGCGGACGATCTCGTTGACGAGCTCGGCCATGATCGATTTGCCGTAGACCTTCTTCAGGTGAGCAGCGGGTACCTTGCCCGGACGGAAGCCGTTGATGCGGACCTTGTCCTTCACATCGGCAAGACGCTGATCCATCTTGTCCTGCATGTCCTTGGCCGGGATAACGACCTTGATTTCGCGCTTCAGCCCTTCAGCGAGCGTTTCGATAACCTGCATGTCTTCCTACCTTCATGTCGTGGCGGCCGTGCCCAGACGCCGTTCGTTTCGATGAGCACGACGCCGGCAGCGTGCCGCGCGTGGCTTTTCCCAATTCCTGTATCATTCCGCCAAACGGGGAACGGCACTCACTTCCGAGTATTCGGAACAACCTTCGTCATTCGGGGACAACTAAGTTCTTAGTCTCCCCCTGCAAACAGCCTGGTGCGGGTAGAGAGACTTGAACTCCCACGCCTTGCGGCACCAGAACCTAAATCTGGCGTGTCTACCAATTTCACCATACCCGCGTCCACAGAACCGCATGCCTATGCCTGCGCATGAGGCCTTCCGGAGCGCGGCGTCTCTATATCACCCGATTTGGTCGAGGCAAAGGAAAAATGAACGGCAAATGACAGGGGATTTGCGGCCCGCAGGCCGGCCTCTTCCGAGCTGCCGCCGGATCAGTAGAGCGGCTCGTCGTAAACCGGCTTGCCGTCGACGACTAGGCTGCGGATCTGCGCGCTGCCGGCCGGCGAGACACGCACTGAAATGGCGACATTGCCATTATTGCGGGCCTCCTCGATTGGCTTGCCCTCGCCCTCGGGAACATAATAGCGCTCGATGCCATATTCGACACGGATGCTGTCGCCGGCAGCAAATCCGCCACCGTAGAATGGCTGGCTGCGCAGGATCACGGTCTCCGGCAGTGGCGGCAGTTGGTGAAACGACGATTCGGCCACTGTCCAGAAACCGTCCTCCTGCTTCTTCAACCGAACCCATAGAGTGCGCTCGCCGGGCTCTGCCGGGATACCGCCGGACACCGTCTGCACCGGCACCGAGGAAATATCATAGTTCAAGACGACATAATCGCCGCGCAGAAAATCGCGCGGATCGACAGGCGCCGTCTTCAGCAGCACCTCGGCGCCATTGTTGAGGATCGATGCCCGGCTCTGGATGATCGTGCCGAGGATCACGGTCTGCAGGCCGGCGACGATGATTGCCGAAAACAGATAGCCCCTGCCGGACTGCAGCCTTGCCATCAGCGAGTTCATGCGCGCTCCCCCTGTGCATTGGCCGAAAAGCGCCGTTCGAGACGAATGACGATCCACGCAACCAGCGCGACGAAGAGACCCGAGAAGAGAAAGAGGCTCGACGTGCCGAGGATCGATCCGACAGTCACGGAGGCGAGATAAAGCATCTCGGCGGCAAAGGTCGTATAAGCGAGATAACGCACCGCGCCGTTGTCCCTGCCATGCAGAGCGATCGCCAGCACCGAAGCGCCAAGCGTCGCCACCCCGAGCACCACCAGCCGCCAGCCGTCCTCGATCTCGATATGCAGCAGCAGGAAGCCGATCGCAGCGACGAGGAAGCTGTAGAAGGCCGGGGCCGCACCGGCGCTCCTGACCAGGGAGGCAACAGGCCGGGTTGGCAACGCCGTCAGGACAAAGGCCGCCATGCCGCCGATTGCGAAGGCGAGCGCCACGGCAATCTCCTCATAAAGCGCATAGAGCCAGGCAAGCCAGCCGATCAGCAGCAGATAGGCGAGATGGCGGGCCCGCTCGGCGCCGGTATACCGCACCAGCGCGATGACGATCGCCGCCATGACGGGCGCCATCCAGGGATCGAGCCCGATCCAATGGCTGTCGTAATTCTCGAGATAAACGGCAAAGGACGCCCAGGAGAGGAAGCCGGCGACGACGGCAACCGCGCCCGAACGGAACAGGATGGCCGAGATCGTCGCGATGGCGAACCACAGATACATCACCGTCTGCTCGTCGCCGGAGAGATGATACATCTGCCCAACCAGCGAAATGGCGCCGCCGAAGCTCATCGCACCGATGATCAGCAGGCCGCTTGCCGCCGCCCTCGCGCCGCGGGCGAGCATCCGGGCGGCGGCGATGTGCACCACCCAGATCAGGGCCAGGATGGCGCCGACGCGGACGAGGCGCGGAATGGCCTCCCAGTTGGAGGCGACGACCAGCAGGATGGCGGCTGCCAGCAGCAGCGCCGCCAGCGCCATCAGCACCCTGCCGAGGCTGAAGCTTGCCGGGCGGCTGTCATATTCGGCGAGAAGCGCACCTGCCGTTTCCTGCCCCAGCAGGCCCTTGCCCACCCAGAGCGAGAGATCCCGCTCCAATCTGCCGCGATACATGCTCCACCCCTCATTTCCGCAATGCCGACTGCGGCGCTGCGGCCTATGCCGTTATAGACTCAGCATGGGGCTTCGCAAACGCCCCTGCGACAAAATACAACTTCCTCATTGGTCTAACTTGTATCGCGCGTTAACTGGCCGATAACGCCAGAAGCGCTAATATAAGCATATGGACGGAGAGGTATGCACCCACTGCAAACCACTCATGAAATTATTGCACTGCAAAATAATCATTAGTCATACTATTTATAAAGACATCGAAGCACGGGGATGGCGCCCCTGCCCGGCTCTGCCGGACGCCCTCGGATCTCTTTGTCCCTGACGATATTCGTAGCTGCGCACTCCTCCTCCCAGCGCGCTATGATAGGCTGGCAACACTCCTCCTCCCAGTTGCCAGTCACCATAATGCGCCCGCCGGATCCTCCCCCGGTGGGCGTTTTTGTTGAGCAACAATGCAATTGAAGCATTGGCGACCCAGGTTTTCCGCCGCTTGGCGCCGTCGTGCCGCACTGCTGTCACACCGCTCCCGCCGACGCTGCGGACAAGCGGGCGGCTTTCAATGCGAGCGAAATGCCTCGGTGGAGCGGATGCACGGGCAGAACCGCCGGAGGGAGAAGCCTTTTTGAGCAGCGGCACCTGTTTCGAGCACCTAGCCAGATTGATCCCTTTAAAATCATTCTGCCTATTCGTTGACCAAAAAGCGGCGAGCCTGCGTCAAATACCCCCAAAGCATTGCATCAGTCGCATAGGTGATCTGAAAACTTGGCTGTTTTAGTCTTTTGCGCCGCAACATATATTCCGGTCATCAAATAGAGGTCAGCGCCGATCGGTGGCTGCTGGCAGATGAAACCCTCAGAAAGGGGCTTAACATGAATTTCTCTCGCTCTTTCAATAACTGGCGCAAGTATCGTCAGACGGTCACGGAACTTGGCCGCATGACCAACCGCGAATTGCACGATCTCGGCATCGACCGTTCGGACATCCATCGCGTTGCCCGTGAGGCTTCTGCCCGCTAATTCCAGGCGATCCGCTGCTCCTCCCAAGCAGGATCGTCCTCGGTTGAAACGCCCGCTGTACCCACAGCGGGCGTTTTCTTTTGTCTGCATACAGCTGCCGCGGCGGTTGCATGTTTTCCCGGCTCGTTAGCCCGCTTAAAAAATATTCACCGCTTAATTGGCGGGCATCACATTGCACAATTGCATGGCAGACGCCAATTATTTGCACTGCACAATAAGACGGTTCTCGCCTATATAAACATCAACCGCAGAGAGATAGGCGATCCCGCCATCCAGCGGACATATGTTTGAGGAAAAAGACAATGAACCCGATCCGCATTGCAAAAAGCTGGCTCAGCTACCGCCGTACGCTCAACGAACTCGGCGGCCTTTCGAACCAGACCCTGTCCGATATCGGCGTCAGCCGTTACGACATCCGCAATATCGCATCCCGCTCGTTTCGCTAATTAGCCGGCCGTTAACGGCCCGCTAGTAGCGAGCGTGATGCTCCCAAGACGGCGCCGCAAGGCGCCGTTTTTGATTCCGGGGTGTTGGATCGCACCTGCCGACATGATATCAGCCCGGGATGAACACGATCTCTTCCTATTCCCCCATCCACGTCGTCGGCGGCGGGCTCGCCGGCTCGGAAGCCGCCTGGCAGATCGCCAGTTCCGGCGTCCCCGTTATCCTGCATGAAATGCGCGGGGTACGCGGCACGGATGCGCATAAAACAGACGGCCTTGCCGAACTGGTCTGCTCCAATTCCTTCCGCTCCGACGATGCGACCAGCAACGCCGTCGGCGTCATCCATGCCGAGATGCGCATGGCTGGCTCGCTGATCATGGCCACTGCCGACCGGCATCAGGTTCCGGCCGGTGGCGCGCTCGCCGTCGATCGCGACGGCTTCTCCGAAGCGGTGACCAAGGCAATCGATGACCACCCGCTCATCACCGTCGTACGCGAGGAAATCACCGGCCTGCCGCCTGCTGACTGGGATCTTGCCATCGTCGCCACCGGGCCGCTGACGGCGCCGTCGCTCGCAAGCGCCATCCAGGCGGAAACCGGCAAGGATTCGCTCGCCTTCTTCGACGCCATCGCGCCGATCGTCTACCGCGAAAGCATCGACATGGATATCTGCTGGTACCAGTCGCGCTACGACAAGGTCGGCCCCGGCGGCACCGGCAAGGATTACATCAATTGCCCGATGGACGAGGCGCAGTACAATGCCTTCGTCGACGCGCTGATATCGGGTGACGCAGTCGGTTTCAAGGAATGGGAAGGCACGCCTTATTTCGACGGCTGCCTGCCGATCGAGGTCATGGCCGAACGCGGCCGCGAGACGCTGCGTCACGGACCGATGAAGCCGATGGGGCTGACCAACGCGCATAACCCGACGGTCAAGGCCTATGCCGTCGTTCAGCTGCGCCAGGACAATGCGCTCGGCACGCTCTACAATATGGTCGGCTTCCAGACGAAGCTGAAATATGGCGCGCAGGCGGAAATCTTCCGGATGATCCCGGGGCTGGAAAATGCGGAATTCGCCCGCCTCGGCGGCCTGCACCGCAACACCTATATCAACTCCCCCACTTTGCTCGACCCGTCGCTAACCTTGAAATCGCGGCCAGGCCTGCGTTTTGCCGGCCAGATCACCGGCTGTGAGGGTTATGTGGAAAGCGCCAGCGTCGGGCTGATGGCCGGCCGTTTCGCCGCCGCCGAACGCAAGGGCGAGGCAATCTCGCTGCCGCCGGCAACGACGGCGCTCGGCGCGCTGCTCGGCCATATTACCGGCGGACATATCGTCACCGACGAGGAGCCGGGCAAACGCTCGTTTCAGCCGATGAACATCAATTTCGGGCTGTTTCCGGAGCTCCAGCCCGGTTCGATCGTCAAGCCCGAAGGCGTCAAGCGTTTCCGCGGCAAGGACAAGACGATCATGAAACGGCAGCTGATCGCGCGGCGCGCCCTTACAGACTGCGCCGCCTGGCTCGGCCAGACTTCGCCATTTGCCGAAAGCGCCTGATCGATCGCGTCTGATCTACTGCTTGTTCGCCGCCGCAATATTGCCGGACGGCAGGTCCCTATCCGGCGCGGCGATGTAGTTGCCGAGCAGCCAGAGCGCGACCTCCGAGGACTCTTTGGCGGAAGCGAATTCGAAATCGCCATTGTGATGGGGCGCATCGAGGAAATTGATCACCAGGCCCCTGCCCGTTGGCGAGCTGACGACGCGCACGCGGCCCGGCTCGATCAGATGGCAGGCGAAATGGCGCGACATGTTACGCATGAAGCCGGCCTTGTTGTCATGCAGGCGCACGAAGATCGCCTGGCCGTTCTCGGTCGCCTGCAGCTGGCGGATCGCCTCGTTCGGAAAGGCACGGCCGAACTCGATGATGGCGAGGCCCGTGTCATGCAGGCCATCTTCCTTGTTCTGCGCGGCCATACGCGTTGCCACGAAGGCAAAGAAGATGACGATGGCGAAAAGAACGCACCAGACGATAATGCCCACGCCGAGTCTCCGATCAAAGCAGTAGTGGTTCAAGCCTTGTAACGCGTGAGACTTGCGCGAGTTTGACCGGTCGTCAGATTTTTCTGCGGACTGAGGAGAGCGCCATACTCAGCTGGCGGCGCCATTGCGGCGGCTGCAGCGGCCGGTCGAACAGGACGGCGCCATGCTTCTGCGCCTTGACGAGCACCGGTTCGGCAAGCGTCGCAGGCAGGAAGGCTGAAAAGACCGCCGGCGCGATTGGGCCTGCCGCCCTCGCCTTTGCCAGATGTTCGCGGCCGAGGCCGGCGAAGGCCTCGATGGCGGCGGCGATGCGCGGCCTGTCTTCACCAGCGAGGAAGGCATCGCGGTCAAGACCGGTGGCGGTAAGGATCTGCAGCGGAATATAGACCTGGCCGCGGCGGCGATGCAGCGGCATCAGCAGCAACAGGCCGGCGACCGCCTGGGCCACACCGGCATGACCGGCCGCGTTCGCCGATCGTGCAGCCTCTTCAGGCGACAGCACGAGGCTTGCAAGCTGGATCAAGGCCGATGCCGTCTCGCCGGCATAACCTTCGAGCGAGAGACGCGTTTCCATCGGATCGTCATAGAGATCGAAGGTGCGGGCCTCGATCATGTCGATCAGCGTCTTGCGCGGCAGGCGATGGGTTTCGATTGCCATCAGAAGTGCTGAAGCGACCGGGTTGGCCGCAGTCGATCCATGGGCGCTGCCTTCCAGCAGGTCGCGCCAGTATTGCAGCCGCACCTCGCCGGGCAACGGCTCGTGCACCAGATCCCGGACGCGGGCCAATTCGGCATTGAAGGCGTATAGAGTTGCAAGCGCGCCGCGCTTTTCCTCCGGCGACAGCAGGCAGGCAAGGTAGCGGTCGCGATCGCTGTCACGCAGCATCGCCAGGCAGATCTCCTGGTTCGTCGCCGTCTTCGCTTCACTCATCGTCAGACCGCAATCAGTGCCGCGGCGACGGCGCGCTGCTCGGCAAGCATGATATTGAAGGTGCGTACCGCCGCACCCGTGCTCATCGGATCGGAGGCGATGCCGCGCGATTTCAGCGCCTGCTTCAACTCCTCCGGCAGACGGCGCAGTTCGGTTCCGGTTCCAACCAGCAGAACCTCGATATCATCAGCCTCATCAAGCACGCGGCGGAAATTTTCGGGCGAAAGCGGTTTCGACATGTCCATATCCCAGCCATGAATGCCGGAAGGAAGGCAAAGGATCGAGCCGCGATGCGACATATCGGCAAAGCGGAAGCCGCCATTGCCGTAAGTATCGATCGGCGCGCGCCCAGGGAAATGGGCGGCGCGGATTTCTATGCCTTTTGCCATGTTTCAAACCACCGTGCCGGATTTTACACCAGCATCCGTTTTGTTGCTCTCTTCCCCGTCGGGGCTCTCCGGCCGCAGCCGGAAGACGATCAGCACAGGAGCGGCGATATAGATCGAAGAGAAGGTGCCGAGAGCGACGCCGAAGAGCATCGTAAAGGTGAAGGAGCGGATGACCTCGCCCCCGAAAATATAGAGCGCGAGCAAGGCGAGCAGCGTCGTGGCCGCGGTCAGAATGGTGCGCGACAGCGTCTGGTTGATCGAGGCGTCGATCAGGATCGGCAGCGGCATCTTCCGATATCGCGTCAGATTCTCGCGCATCCGGTCATAGACCACGACCGTGTCGTTCAGGGAATAGCCGACAACGGTCAGCACGGCTGCGACGCTCGTCAGGTTGAATTCCATACCGGTGAGAACGAAGAGACCGAGCATGATGATGACGTCGTGCAGCGTCGCGACGATGGCGCCGACCGCAAACTGCCATTTGAAGCGGATCCAGATGTAGATCAGAATCGCCGCCAGCGCTGCCAACACGCCGAGCGTCGCCATCATCGTCAATTCGCCAGAGATGGCGGGACCGACGACCTCGACGCGGCGAAAATCATAATCGCCTTCAAGTTCGCCGCGCACCAGCGTCGCCGCCGACTGCTCGGCATTCTCGCCGCCGCCCTGCGAGGCGATGCGGATGCGCGCATTCGACGGTCCGCCGGCGCGCTCGACGCTGACCGCGCCGAGGTTGAGATCGTTGAGGCGTGATTGAAGATCGGTAAGGTCGGCATTGCCCTGTTTCGCCGTCACCTCGATGAGCGAGCCGCCGGCGAAATCGATGCCGAGACGCAGGCCGGCGGTGGCAAAGGCGGCCATGGCGATCAGTGAGATGATTGCCGACGCCGTAAAGACGTACCGACGGATGCCCATGAAACGGATGTTGGCGTGTTCGAAAAGATGGGTCAGAACGCTCTTCGGCAGATGCCGGGGATGGCGCCCTTTCAGCCAGGCGGCAACGATCGAGCGCGTCAGCGTGAAAGCCGTGAAGACGGTGGTCAGGATGCCGACCGCTAGTGTCACTGCGAAACCGCGGATGGATTCGCTGCCGAGGAAAAAGAGGATGATGGCGGCGATGAAGATCGTGACATTTGCGTCGACGATTGTTGCGAAGGCACGCGAGAAACCACGGCCGACGGCCTCCGCAAAGGAATGGGCGGTTTTCTCCTCTTCACGGATGCGCTCGTAGATCAGAACGTTGGAGTCGACCGCCATGCCGACGATGAGCACGATGCCGGCGATCCCGGGCAAGGTGAGCGTCGCGCCGGCAAGGCTGAGCACCGCGATGATGAGGATGAGGTTGAAGACGAGCGAGACGACGGCGATGACGCCGAGAATGCGGTAGAGCGCGATCATCAATGCCGCGACCAGCACGACGGCGACGAGACCGGCAATGAGGCCGGAGAAGATGGAGTCGGCGCCGAATCTCGGGCTGACGCTGCGTTCCTCGACGCTCGTCAGCGTCGCCGGCAGGGCGCCGGCGCGCAGCATGATCGCAAGGTCGCGAACGCCATCCTCGGAGAAGTTCGCCGAAATCGTACCCTCGCCGCCGGTGATCGCCGCATCGATGCTTGGCGCCGACATCACCTGGTCGTCGAAGACGATGGCAAGGTTCTTGCCGATATTCTGCCCCGTCACCTCGGCCAGCCGCCGCGTGCCTTCGGCATCGAGGCGGTAGGCAATCGAGCTATCCTGCGTCTGCGGATCGACGACGGGCTCGATATCGACCATGTTGCTGCCGGCAACGAAAGCCGTGCGGTCGACGAGATAGGGTACCGGCGGATCGTCGAGCGAATAGAGCACCTGCGATGTCGCCGGCCAGCGGCCGTTCAGCGCCTCCTGCCCCGACATGCTTGGGTCGATCAGATGAAAGGAAAGCTTGGCCGGCTGGTTCAGCAGGTTCTTCAGCCGTTCGGCATCGACCGATCCCAGCACCTGGACAACGATCCGGTCGGCGCCGTCGGGGCGAACGAGGAAATTCTCATAGCCGAATCCGGCGATGCGGCGGCTGACGATATCGAGCGACCGGGTCCGGGCGGCGGCGACGTCGGCGGTGATGCCGGCATCGGAAATCTGCAGCGAGAGCTGCCCCTCTTCGCCTTGCTGTAGCGTGACGCCAGGTCCGGAGGGTTCGCCGGCCGCCGTCAGGGCCTTGAGGAGACCGACTGCCTTCTGGGTCTCAGCCGGATCGGTGATCCGGACGGTGACTGTCTGGTCGTTGCCGGTCAGCCCGGTATAGCGGATGCCGGCGCCGCGCAGCGCTGTGCGCACATTGGCGACCGCCTCTTCAAGACGGTCCTTGACGATATCGGAACGTTCGACCTTCAGGACGATGTGCGAGCCGCCCTGCAGATCGAGACCGAGCGTCACGCGATTGTGCCGCAGCCAGTCCGGCAGAGAGGAACGCTGCGCTTCGCTCAGCAGATTGGGCGCAGCGATGACGATGGCCGCAAACGCGGCCAGCCAGATCAGAAGTGTTTTCCAACGGGAAAAATGCAACATTCTCTCGACGATCTTCCGATCCGGCGGCTGAGTTATCGCTTGTTATGCTGCGTCGGCCTTGACGGGCTCACCCTTGACGCGCACATCCGAAATACCGCTGCGGACGATGCGCACACGAACGCCATCGGCGATCTCGACTTCGACTTCCTTATCGTCGATGACCTTGGTGACCTTGCCGACGAGACCGCCACCGGTGACGACCTGATCGCCGCGGCGAATCGCCTTCAGAGTTTCCTCACGCTTCTTGGCCTGTGCGCGCTGCGGACGGATCAGCAGGAAGTACCAGACGACCATCAGCGGCACGAACAGGATGATCATTTCGAAACCGGAGCCGCCGAAACCGGTTGCGGTATCGGTCGCACTCTGGGCGAATGCCGGGGTGATGAACATGCTAAACTCCTCAGGCTGGGCGGCGGAACTCCGCCTGTTTTTTCAGGTTGCCGGACTATAGTTGCCGCTTCGATGAATGCAACAGAAACAGCCGGAAACAGTACCGATTCCGCTGCCTCATAACCTTTCCGCCGTCAAAACGCCATGCTACCCCGCACCGAAAGATAAAGCGGATTGCCGCGGCAAGAAATCAGGAGCTTGCGATGACCGAGGAAATCAACATTGCCCTGCTGGCCGAGCTGAAGCGGCTTGCAAATGCCGTCGAGCGCCTTGCCGGGCCACCGCCTGCCGTCAACGATTGGGATGCCGCCGACTGTTTCGTCTGGGCGCCATCGCGCCAGCATCTGCAGCCGGTGAACAAGCCGAACCGGGTGGCGCTGAAACTCATCCGCGGCGTCGATCATGTGCGCGACATCCTGCATGAGAATACGGTGCGGTTCGCCGAGGGTTATGCCGCCAACAACGTGCTGCTCTGGGGCGCGCGCGGCATGGGAAAATCCTCGCTCGTCAAAGCCGTGCACGAGGATGTCAGGCGTGAGAGCGGCGTCGCGCTGAAGCTCGTCGAAGTTCATCGCGAGGATATCGCCAGCCTCCCCACCCTGCTCGACCTCCTGAAGGACACGCCGTACCGCGTTATCGTCTTCTGCGACGATCTCTCCTTCGACCACGACGACACCGCCTACAAGTCGCTGAAGGCGGCACTCGACGGCGGCGTCGAAGGGCGGCCGGACAATGTGCTTTTCTACGCCACCTCGAACCGGCGCCATCTGCTGCCGCGCCACATGATGGAAAACGAGCAGTCGACGGCGATCAATCCGTCGGAGGCCGTCGAAGAGAAGGTTTCGCTCTCCGACCGCTTCGGCCTCTGGCTTGGTTTCCATAAATGCAGCCAGGAAGATTATCTCGGCATGATCGACGGCTATGCCGATCATTTCAAGCTCAGGCTCGACCGCACCAAGATGCATGCCGAGGCGCTCGAATGGGCCACGACGCGCGGCGCGCGCTCCGGCCGCGTCGCCTGGCAGTATATTCAGGACCTGGCCGGACGCATGCGGGTCCATATCGATAGAGCCTGAAATAACAAAAGCCCGGCGAGTGGCCGGGCTTTTGCGCTTCCTGGGACGCTGTACCTATTCCAGGAAAGTCATCGGGTTGACCGGGGATGCGTCCTTGCGCACCTCGAAATGGACCTGCGGCTGCTTGACGTCGCCGCTCATGCCGGAGACGGCGACGGTCTGGCCACGCTGGATCTTCTGGCCGCGGGCGACGCTCAGCGTATCGGCATTGCCGTAGACGGTGACGGTGCCGTCATCGTGACGGACGAGAACCGTGTTGCCGAGCTCCTTCAGGCCGTTGCCGGCATAGATGACGACGCCGTTTTCGGCAGCCTTGATCGGCGTCCCCTGCGGCACCGAGATGTCGATGCCGTCATTGCGGTTGCCGTTGACGTTGGCGCCGTATGAAGCAATGACCTGGCCGCGGACCGGCCAGCGATACTTGCCGATGCCGGTCGATTCCGGTGCGGCCGAGCTGACGTCGGACTTCTTCTCGACATCGTCGACCGTCTGGGTGGCGGCCGGCGCCTTGTAGGGCGCGGGCTCAACGGAGGCCGTCTGCTGGACGGGCGCCGTCTGAGCCGGCTTCGGATCGACCTTCTGGGGCTGGATCGACGCTGTCTTGATAGTGTCGGCAGCGCCGTTCGGAATCTTCAGCGCCTGACCGATCCGGACCGAGCTGGCCGACAGGTTGTTGGCGGCCTTGAGATCGTCGATATTGGTGCCGGTCGCCTTGGCGATCTTTGCCAGCGAATCCCCTTGCTTGACGACATAGGTGCCGGCAGGCGCTTTCGGATCCTTGCCGGCGCCGGCCGGAAGCTTGCCGGTGGCATCGGCACTCGCCATGGTCTTGTCGCGGGCGGAATTGGCGCCGGGAACGACGGCGACGTTCTGCTCGGGCGCCTTCACCGGTTCCGGCATCTTGCCGGGCTTGGAGAGGTCAGCTGCCTGCGACGCCGCCTTGGCGGCATTACCGCCATTGAAGGTCGGGATCAGGATCGCCTGACCGGGCGTGGCGGCGGAAGCTGTCTTCAGATTGTTGACGCGCAGGATTTCCTTTTCCGGAACACCGAAGCGCCTGGAGAGAGTAGCAATGCTTTCACCCGGACGCAGCGTCACCGAAGGAGCATTGGTTCCGGTCCAGCCGGAAACCTTCGGCGTTGTGCCCGTCGTCAGCGTATCCGGCGTCAGCTTCGGCGCAGCCGGGGCCACCAATCGGTTTTTTTCCGCCTTGGGCGCGGAAGGGAAAGGCTGGGCGAGCGCGACTTCCTTTTCCCGCTGCCGAGATGGCGCTACCGCCGTCGGAGCCGAAAGTTCCGAACGCTGCACCGCAACCGGCGCCGAGGCCATACGGGCGTTCGACGTGCGGACCGGATCATAACTCGGGTTCGACGGATAAGGCTGGTTCAGTGCGCCATTGCCGCCACCATAGCCCGACTGGCTGGCAACGGCGGAGCCGCCGAGATCGGCGCGCGGCACCGGATCACCCTGAGCCCCGCCCCTGCGCGGAATGGAACTTGTGGTGATCTGATCCTGCCCTGAGGAGGAAAACAAGCCGCCAAACCGTGTCACATCGGAACTGCAGCCCGTTGCGGCACTTGCCAGCAGGCTCACAACCAGAAGATTACCGGCCGACTTCCCGAACTTCGGCGAAAGACTGAAACGCATTGACTCGACCCACTGAGAACGCAACCATTTGTGAGTCTATTAAAACGCGTTAGTATTACCACGCAGTTAAGATGCTGGAATCAGTGCGATATTTTTGAGAAGTTGATAACCATAGCTTACGGGTAAAAAATCACAGCGCCTACAGCAGCGAGGCCAGGCGCGGAACGATCGGCAGATAAGGGGCTTCGAACAGTTCCTCGCGTTCGAAACGGCTGCCGGTTTTTGTCAGCCGCACCATGCGGCATTCGCTCTCGGAGATCATCAGCGGAGCGATCATCGAACCGCCGGAAACCAGCTGGTCGGTATAAAAGCGCGGCATCGCATTGAAGGCCGCCGTCACCAGGATGCGGTCGAAGGTGCCCTCCCCCTGCATGCCGGCGCTGCCATCGGCGTGGCGGATGATGACATTGCGCAGGCCAAGCGATTCCATGCGCCGCTGCGCCGCCGATGTCAGCGTCTTGTAGCGGTCGATGGACAGGACACGCTCGGCCATGCGCCCCATGACGGCGGCGGTAAAGCCACTACCGGTGCCGATTTCCAGGACGCGCTGGCCGGGTTTGAGCTTCAGGTGATGCAGGATACGGACGACAAAATCGATGCCTTCGAGGAAGGAGCCGCATTCGATTGGGATCGTCCGGCTCGAATAGGCGTCATCGGAAAATTGCGGCGGCACGAAGAGCGAGCGCTGCGTCTGCTCGACCGCCGTCAGCAGATCGAGGTCGGAGATCCCTTCGGCACGCAATCTGAGGACGAGCGCCGCAAAGCCCTCCTTCTCGGCCAGTCTTGCCGTCAAACCTGTGCTCCGTATCCCAGGGCCCGCGCCACGCGGTCCGTTACGGAATAATCGGTCAGATCCAGTTTCAAAGGCGTTACCGAAATCTTGTTATGCTTCAAGGCGTGAATATCGGTGCCTTCGATGAAGGCGCCGGCGCGTTCGCCGAACTTCAGCCAGTAATAGGGAAAGCCCCGGCCATCGGAGCGGGCATCGACCTGCAGGTTGAAGGCGAGCTTGCCCTGCATGGTCACCTCGGCGCCGTCGACATCACCGGGACGGCAGTTCGGGAAGTTGAGATTGAGGAACGTGCCCTCCGGCAGGTCCAGAACCATCAGCTTCTCCAGAAGAGCCGGGGCATGCGTCTCGCAGACCTCCCAGGGCACGATGCGCGCACCGTCCTCATAGAGATAGGCCTGGCTCAGCGCGAAGGAGCGCACACCCTGCATCGTGCCTTCGATGGCGCCGGCGATCGTGCCGGAATAGGTCACGTCGTCTGCGACGTTCGAGCCCGAATTGACGCCGGAGAGGACGAGATCGGGCTTGATGTCCATCACCTGCCGGATGCCCATGATGACGCAATCGGTCGGCGTGCCGCGCAGGGCGAAATGCTTGTCGGAAATCTTGCGCAGCCGCAAAGGCTCGGACAGGCTCAGCGAATGGGCAAGACCGCTCTGGTCGGTCTCCGGCGCCACGATCCAGACGTCGTCGGACAGCGTGCGGGCGATCCGCTCCAACGCGGCCAAGCCTTCGGCATGGATGCCGTCGTCATTCGTAAGCAGGATGCGCATCGCCTCAGGCCGCCCGTTCGATCTTGGTCAACCCGCCCATATAAGGCAGCAAAACGTCCGGAATCGTGACGGAACCGTCCTCGTTCAAATAATTTTCAAGCACGGCGATCAGGCAGCGGCCGACGGCGGTGCCGGAGCCGTTCAGCGTGTGGACGAACCTGTTGCTCTTGTCGTCCTTGCCGCGGTAACGCGCGTTCATCCGGCGGGCCTGGAAATCGCCGCAGACCGAGCAGGAGGAGATTTCACGGAAGGCGTTCTGTCCCGGCAGCCAGACTTCGAGATCGTAGGTCTTGCGCGAGCCGAAGCCCATGTCGCCGGTGCACAGCGTCAACGTGCGGAAGTGCAGGCCGAGCCGCTTCAGCACTTCTTCGGCGCAGGCGGTCATCCTTTCATGCTCGGTAATGGCGCTCTCGGCATCGGTGATCGAGACAAGCTCGCATTTCCAGAACTGGTGCTGGCGCAGCATGCCGCGGGTGTCCCGGCCGGCCGAGCCCGCTTCCGAGCGGAAGGACGGCGTCAATGCGGTGAAGCGGAGCGGCAGCTTTTCCTGGTCGAGGATTTCCTCACGCACCAGATTGGTCAGCGTCACCTCCGCCGTCGGAATGAGATAGCGGCCATCCGTCGTCTTGAAGAGATCCTCTTCGAATTTCGGCAGGTTGCCGGTGCCGAACAACGCTTCAGCGCGCACCATCAGCGGCGAGCTGACCTCGGTATAGCCGTGCTCGCGGGTGTGCAGATCGATCATGAACTGGCCGAGCGCGCGCTCGAGCCTGGCGAGCGGGCCGGTCAGAACCGTGAAACGCGAGCCGGAGAGCTTGGCGGCGCGCTCGAAATCCATATAGCCGAGTGTCTCGCCGATTTCGAAGTGTTCCTTCGGCGTGTGGTTCCAGCGCGGCTTTTCGCCGACGGTGCGGGTGACGACATTGTCATGCTCGTCTTTGCCGACCGGGACGTCTTCGAAAGGGATGTTCGGGATGCGCGAGAGCGCGTCGTTGAGTTCGGCCGTCAGTTGACGGTCCTCTTCCTCGACCGTCGGCAGCAGCGCTTTCAGCTCGGCGACCTCGGCCTTCAGCTTCTCGGCGAGCTCGCCGTTCTTCTGGGACAGCGCCGCGCCGATCTCCTTGGAGGCGAGGTTGCGACGGGACAGCAGGTCCTGCGCCTTCTGCACGGCGGAGCGGCGCTTTTCATCGAGGGCAACGAGACTTTGCGCCAGGGGCTCCGCACCGCGCTTGGCGAGGGCGGCATCGAGCGCTTCGGGATTCTCACGGATCCATTTGATATCGAGCATCGTCGTTCCAGGTCGTTGCAACAGAAGTGACCCGGCCAAAGCCTGACCGGGCTTCGACCGGATGAGACGGCGTTCGTAAAAGGATTTCCGGATTGCCGCTCAGACGCTGTCCGTCTTGGCAACGTCCGCGGATTCGGTGTCCTTTTCGACCGCCTGCCGGGCACGCTGGCGCTCTACGAGTCGCGCCGCATGGATGGAAATCTCGTAGAGAAGGATCGTCGGTATCGCAAGGCCGATCTGGGACATCGGATCCGGCGGCGTCAGCACGGCGGCGACGATGAAGGCAAGGACAATGGCGAACTTGCGCTTTTCGGCCAGCCATTGCGACGTCAGCAGGCCGACACGGGCCAGCAGCGTGGTGATGACGGGCAGCTGGAAGACGAGGCCGAAGGAGAAGACCAGCGTCATGATCAGGCTCAGATATTCCGAGACCTTCGGCATCAGCGAGATCGCCACCTCGTCATGACCCGGCGCCTGCTGCATCGACAGGAAGAACCACATGACCATCGGCGTGAAGAAGAAATAGACGAGCGCCGCGCCCATCAGGAACAGGACCGGCGAAGCGATCAGGAACGGCAGGAAGGCCTGACGCTCGTTCTTGTAGAGGCCGGGGGCGACGAACTTGTAGACCTGCGCGGCAATGATCGGAAACGCGACCACGAGGCCGCCGAACATCGCCACCTTGACCTGCGTGAAGAAGAATTCCTGCGGCGCGGTGTAAATCAGTTGGGCCTTCTCGACGTCGAGATGCGCCCACTCCACGGCCGTCTTGTAGGGAATGACCAGATAGTTGAAGAGATGCTTGGCAAAAAAGAAGCATGCGATGAAGGCGACGAAAAACGCGCCGATCGACCAGATCAGCCGCGTGCGCAGCTCCATCAGGTGCTCGATCAACGGCTGCGGCTTATCTTCGATATCACCGCTCATGCCTCGTCCTTCTTCTTCTTCGTCTGCACCGGCGCCTTCAGCGCTGCGGGCTTTCTGGCAGCCGTCGTGCGCTTCGGCTTTTCTACGGCCACGTTTTCCACGGGCGCGGCAATGGCAAAGGCAGCCTTATCTGCCGCCTTGGCGCGCGGCTTGCGTACCGCTTTCGGCTTGGCGGCAACCGTATCGGCCGTTGGGACCGCTGCGGCAATGGGTTCCGGCGTCGGCACCAGCGGCGGCGTTTCCGGCAGACTCATTGACGGCGTCGGGGCAGAAACCGCAGCCGGCGGCACTTCGGTCTTGTTGTCAGGCGCCGCGCTCGCCTTCTGCAGGTCGGCCTTGATCTCGTTGCCCATCTGGCGAAGCGGGTTCATCGCCTCGCGCAGGCTGTTGACCGGGTTGAGCTTCTGGGCGTCGCTGAGCGTCTGGCGAACATCGTCAAGCTCGGCCTCGCGCAACGCTTCGTCGAACTGCGCACGGAATTCACCCGCCACTTTGCGGGCGCGCTGCGTCATCTTGCCGAAAGCGCGCAGCATCGGCGGCAAATCCTTGGGACCGACGACCACGATCAGGACGACCGCGATGACCAAAAGCTCGGTCCAGCCAATATCGAACATGCAAGGCTCCTGGACGGGAAGCGCGGGGGCTGCGCTCTTTCCCGCACTTGGTTACTTCGTTTCGTCGGCCTTGTGATCGACGGTCTTTGCCGTGTCCGGCGCGTCTTCGTCCGTCATGCCCTTCTTGAAGCTCTTGATGCCCTTGGCGACATCGCCCATCAGTTCCGGGATCTTGCCGCGACCGAACAACAATAGCACGACGGCCAGAACGATCAGCCAGTGGTAGATGCCAAAAGAACCCATTACCCTTACTCCCTGTTGTGATGTTCCCTGATGTAAGAATTTCCCACATCGTTTCCAACATCAAGCCCTTTGAACTGCGCTTAATGTCACGGTATCGCCCTTTGTGACAAGCCATTGACCGGTCGAAAAATGGTGAGCGCCATTGTTTTCGTCATGCATGGAAAAAGCAAGACGAAGTCCTTCAATCATCGGAGGTAGAACGCGGGGCGAGCAACCCAAGCTCTTCGAGATCCATCTGGGTAATGGGATCTTCGTCCTCGCTCAGCTCGTCGTTCATCAATGGCGAGGGAATGTTGAAATTCGCCGGAATGCGGCCCGAGAGCAAGCCCGCGCCCTTCAATTCTTCGAGACCGGGCAGATCGCGCAACTCTTCCAGGCCGAAATGGTCGAGAAAATCGCGCGTGGTGCCTAATGTCACCGGCCGGCCCGGGGTTCGCCGGCGGCCGCGAAACCGCACCCAGCCGGCTTCCATCAGCACGTCGAGCGTGCCGCGCGAGGTCTGGACGCCGCGGATATCCTCGATCTCGGCACGCGTCACCGGCTGGTGATAAGCGATGATCGCCAGCACTTCCAATGCGGCGCGCGACAGCTTCTTCACCTCGTTGTCGTCGCGGCGGATGACGAAGGAGAGATCGGCGGCGGTGCGGAAGGCCCAGGCGCCCTCGATCTGCACGAGGTTGACGCCCCGCGGCGCATAGTGTGCCTTCAGGCGCAGCATGATGGCGCGCACATCGGTTCCCTCCGGCAGGCGCTCGGCGAGAAAGCCTTCGGAGACCGGTTGCGAGGAGGCAAAGACCAGCGCTTCGGCGATGCGTTCCGCCTCGATCTCCGCCTGCAGGTCGCGGCTCCTGCTTTCGAAATCGTCCTCGAAATCCTCTTCGCTCTGCGGATCGATCAAACCGGCTGCTCCTGCTCCACCACCTGCAGCGTGGCGTGTTTGGGCCCGCGGCGCATGTATATCGGCTGAAAGGCGCCGTCCTGACGGATTTCCAGCTTGCCCTCGCGCACCAGCTCCAGCGAGGCGGCAAAAGCGCTGGCGATCGCCGTGACGCGTTCCTCGGGCGTTGCGAGATAACGCAGCAGATAATGCTCCATCGCCGTCCAGTCGCCGACCTCGCCGATCATCTGCGTCAGCAATTCGCGCGCATCGGTCAGCGACCAGACATTGCGTCTCTCGATCGTCACCTGGGTAACGGCATTGCGCTGGCGCAGCGCCGCATAGGCGGTCAAGAGATCGTAGAGGCTTGCCGCATAGGCGGATTGCTGCCGGTCGGGAATATGCTCGGGCGCGCCGCGCACGAAGATATCGCGGCCAAGGCGGTTGCGGTTGACGAGGCCCTCCGCAGCCTGGCGCATGGCTTCGAGGCGTTTCAGCCGGAAGGCGAGCGTTGCCGCCATCTCCTCGCCCGAAGGACCGTCATCCTTGATCTGCTGGGGTATCAGCAGCCGCGACTTGAGATAGGCAAGCCAGGCAGCCATGACGAGATAATCGGCGGCAAGCTCGATGCGGATACGCCGGGCGCTCTCGACGAACTGCAGATACTGCTCGGCAAGCGCAAGCACCGAAATGCGCGACAGGTCGACCTTCTGATTGCGGGCGAGATAGAGCAACAGGTCGAGCGGACCTTCGAAGCCGGCGACATCGATCACCAGCGCCGGCTCGTGGCTGGCGCGCTCGGCGCCGTTATCCTGCCACAGCTTATCCATCGGCGTTGCCGCCTGTGGACGCTCCGTGCCCTTGACCGTGCTCACCACCCTGCTCCCCTGCGATCACACGATCGCAAACATCGCCTCGAATTCCGCTCTCAATTCCGCCTCATCGGCGGCATCCGGTGCGGCAAAACCTGCTTCCACCGCTTTTGCGCGGGCAAGTGATGCGCCGCCGAGCGGCGGAACATTTGCCACGACGTCCAGCATCTCGTCCATATGGCCATTGCAATGCAGCACGATATCGCATCCGCCTGCAATGATATTCGCCGCACGTTCACCGATCGTGCCCGAAAGAGCATTCATCGAGCTGTCGTCGGAAAGCAGCAGACCGTCAAAGCCGATATGCTCGCGGATAATGCCGTCGGTCACCTTGCGCGAGGTCGTCGCCGGATTGTCCGGGTCGATGGCGGTGAAGACGACGTGGCAGGTCATCGCCATCAGCTCGTCCTTCATCGCGATAAAGGGCGGGAAATCATGGACCTCAAGCTCATCGCGCGAGACGGTGACGACCGGCAGTTCCAGATGGGAATCGGCAAAGCCGCGGCCGTGGCCGGGCATATGCTTGATGACAGGCAACAGGCCGCCGGCCTTCAGCCCTTCGGCAGCCGCCCGGCCCATGGCGATGACGGTCTGCGGATCGCCGCCATAGGCGCGGTCGCCGATGACGTTGCTGCTGCCCTCGACCGGCACGTCGAGCACCGGCAGGCAATCGACATCGATGCCGAGGCGGGAAAGATCGAAGGCATGCAGCCGCGACATCACCCAGGCGGCGCGCAGCCCAAGCGCCGGGTCGCGGCGATAGAGATCGCCGAGCGCCTGGCCGGAGGGATAACGTGCGAGAACCGGCGGACGGATTCGCTGCACACGGCCGCCCTCCTGGTCGATCAGCACCGGCGCATGCCAGCCGACGCTGTCGCGCAGTTCGGCGACGAGATCGGCGATCTGCCCTGCTTCGGAGATGTTGCGCCCGAAGAGGATGAAGCCCCAGGGCCGTTCGCCCCGGTAGAAGGCCTTCTCTTCGGATGTGAGGGCAAGGCCGCTGCAGCCTAGGATCATCGCTTTTGATTCGGTCATGTGAGAATCATAGACCGCGGCCCGCCAAATGCGAGCAAGGTCGGGCGCGATGCACAAAAAAGAGCGGCGGACCAACCGGCCCGCCGCTCTTCAAATCAAAGATGCGATGTTACCTGGAGATCAGGCAGCTTCCGCCCGCCGCGCGATATTGTTCGCAAAGCGCTGCGGCCTCGTCCTTGGAACCGGCCGGAATGCGGACGCGATAGAACGTGCCCTTGCCGGCGACATCGGCCCTGCGGATCTCATGAGCGCGACCACCCAGCACGCCGGCGAATTTCTTCGACAGGCTGGCATAGGATTTGTTCGCCTCGTCTTCCGAGGGCAGCGAGGCGATCTGGATGCCGTAGCCGCCGGCAGACGCAGCCTGCTGCTGCGGCTTGGCAGCGGCAGGTGTTGCGGCCGCAACTTCCGTCGTCTTCGGCTGCTGGGCGGCCGGGCGGACATTGCCCTTCTCGGTCACGGTACCGACGACGTTGACCGGCTGGTCGACCGGACGGGCGGTCGGAACAGGAGCGGTATCGCCGATCGCCGTGGTCTTGACCGGGCGCACCGGCGCATCGACCGGGGCCGGATTTGCAGCCTGCGCATCGGTGCCGGCTGCAACCGGCGGCTTTGCCGGCGCGGTTTCCACAGGCGCCGCGGAGCGGGCATCGGCGGAGGCAACCTCGGCATTTGCAGGGAAGCTTGCGGCCGTTCCGGCGACCGGCGGCACTGAGGAAGCCGATTGCGCCGACGGGGCGGTCAATGCCGGCATCGGCTGAGCGGCCTGTGCAGACTGCGTCGCCGGGACGGACGGTGTCGTCGGGGCAGCCGGCTGGTCGACAGGGGCCGGTTCCTCGCGGGCGACCAGCGTGCCGTCAGGCTTGACGATCATCGTGCGAACCTTGCGCGGCGAAACCGACGGCGTCTTGTCGGCACCGCCTGCGGCAGCGTTGTCCACATTGTCCTGGTTCGGCAGCAGACGCGGATCCTCCGTCTCGCCGACCGCGGTCGGCGTGACCTGATCACCTGGGTTGGCGTTCTCGTCGTCCTCAGGCAGCGCTTCCGGGGTCAGTGTGCGCTGGACGACATCGACCGGCGCCTCGTCGGAAGACACCAGCGCCTTCTGCTTCGGCTCCTCGGCAGAACCGGCAACACGATCGTAGACGGCCTTGTCCTGGTTCGGCACGGTCTTGCCGCCGGGATTTTCCGGAACGACCTTGATCGGTTCCTTGTCGGCAGTGATCACGCGCGGCTCGCCGGATGCGACAATGCCGAGCCCCTCGCCGTTCCAGACGGAGGAATAGACACCATAACCGACACCGGCGAAGACCACGAGCACGACGGCTCCGGCCAGCAGCCGGCGCATCGATCGGGCACGGCTGAAATCGGCCGCCTGGCTTGCCGATTCGATCCGGACCTCGGAGGTCTCGCGGCGCTCGACCGGCTCGCGCACGCTGCGGCGGAAATCCTCCTCCAGCGCCCGTTCGAAATCGTCGAGGCCATCGGCGATGGTTGGTTTGACCGGCTTTGCCGCAGCGGCAGCCGTATCGCGAACCGGGGCCGGCGTTTCGCGCGGCTTGGCCGGCTCGAAGAAGCTTGCGATCTCGGCGTCGAGATCGAAATCGAAATCCTGGGTTTTCGCGACCGGCGCGGGCTGCTCGACCGGCGGCAACGCCGGCACGTGCATGTCCTCGACCGTCTCAGGACGATCCTCCGGATCGGAGATCATCGCCGGATCAAACGGCAGATCCTCGGTCGATTCGGCGACAGGCGCCCAGTTGAAGGCCGGAGCCGGGGCCGCAGTGGGAGCCTGGGGCTGAACGATGACCGGAGCAGGCCGCGCAGCAGTGGAAGCCGCCTGCTGGAAAGCCGGGGTTTGCGGCTCAGACGCAAATTCCGCGGGCGCAACCTCCGAGGCGGACCGAGAAGAGACGGCAGCGGCCTGCTGGGGGGCACGGACCGGCGGCTCCGGCTGCGGCGCGGGCTCGGCCATCGTCAGCTCAGGCTGTTCGGAGAAATCGAGATCGGAAAGTTCCAGCTCGATGCCGGCAAGATCCAGCTCGAAATCATGGCCGGCGAAGGGATCGTCGGCCTCAGGCACGGGCTGTGGCGCCCGCGAATACGCCATTGCGGCGGGCTGGGGCGCAATGACCTCGGCAGGCTGCGGCGCGGCCGGCCTTGCGGCCTCGGCGGCGTAGAGCTGCGCCGGCTCGACCGGAGCGGGGGCCGCGGCAACCGGTGCAGGCGCGATCACCCGCGGCTCGACAAATGCGGCGGCCATAGGCGCGGCGGCAACGGGGGCGACAGCAATGGGCGCTGCTTCGATCGGTTCGGCCTGCGGCGAAACGGGCGACGAATTGGGGCGTTGCGGCACCGGATAGCGCGAGACGTCGGCGAGCAGATCGTCAAGATCGAAAGTGCCGGCAGTATGCGGAACTTCGGGCACGACCTCGGTCAGCGCCGCATCAGCCTGGATCTCGCCTTCGACGGCGGCGGCAAGGAGATCGAAACCGGCGTCGGACCCGAAATCTTCAAGCTCGTCTTCGATTTCGACGAAGTCCTCGGCCTCGGCAACCTCTTCCGACGCGATCACCTCGTCATGGCGATCGAGCTCGGCGGGGAAACCAAGCGACGGAGATGCGGATTCGAACTCCTCGGACGGCTCGACAGTGACGACGGGAGTCAACTGCTCGACGACCGGGGCGGACGGCTCGGTAGCGGGCTGCGGCTCGGTAGCGGGCTGCGCCTCAGCCACCGGCTCTGCGGCCGCTTCGGCCACAGGCGCTTCGACCGCAGGCGCAACCACAGCTTCCTCGCGTTTGGCGGCATGGAAATTGGCAAGCGGCAGCCTGATGCTGGCGGCCGACCACTGCGGCGCCTTGGCAGGCTGCGGCACCGATGAAACCGGGGCGGCGCCGATCGACAGCTCGAGCTCTTCGATCAGGTCGCGCGCACCGCCAAGGGCCGATTGCACCGGCGCCCCGGAAGCGGGCTCGACCGAAAGCTGCTGCGGCCAAGCCGCCTGGTCGTCGGCGGGCGCGTCCCAACTGACTGTGGCAGGCAGAGCTTCTTCCTCAGCCTCAACAGAGGCAACGGAAGCCGGCTCAGGAACCTCAGCCCTCTCAACGGCGGGAGACGCATCAAGAACGGGCTCGATGTAATCTTCAGGCGTGTCGTCATCGGAGATCGGCTCGGCGGGCCGGTCGAGTTCTGCGAGCGGACGGGGCGAATCGTAGCGGTCGAACTCGCGCCCAAGCTCGTCTTCAAGATCGAGAGCGGGCTCGCGCCGCGCTTCGGTCATCGTATTTGCTGCAACACGCGGCTCGAAGCCGACGATACGGGCAAGTTCGGCCAACGGATCGTCGTCGGCAAACAGTTCGTCTTTTCCGCGCGTATCATACGCAAGTTGTTTATCAGCCATGCCTATCCCACTCGCAAACGCCAACTCTGAAATGCCAGCGCATTGTGGGGAAATGGTGACGTTATCGCATTTCGTCCGGTGCGGCAGTGCCTGTAATGGCAAGTCCCGACTTCAAAACCGACGCGACGGCGTACACCAGCCCAAGTCTGGCAATAGTTGATTCTCGGTTTTTATCATTAACAAATCGTAATTCCGGCTGATCTTTACCTTTGTTCCAGTGCGCGTGGAAAGAACTTGCGAGGTCGTAGAGGTAAAAAGCGACCCGATGCGGCTCCTGCGACTGGGCTGCCGCTTCGACGATCCGCGGGAATTCGGCGAGCTTGGCGACGAGCTGCAATTCGGCCGGATCTCCAATGCCTGCAATGGTTTGCGCCAGTTCGGCAGGGGAAACATCGAGGTCGCCGAAAGCCTCCCTCGCCTGCCGGAAGACCGACATGCAGCGGGCATGCGCATATTGCACGTAAAAAACCGGATTATCTTTCGACTGTTCCGTCACTTTGGCGAAATCGAAGTCGAGCGGCTCGGAATTCTTGCGGTAAAGCATCATGAAACGGACCGAATCACGGCCGACTTCCTCGACGACATCCCGAAGCGTGACGAAATCGCCCGAGCGTTTCGACATCTTCACCGGCTCGCCGTTGCGATAGAGCTTGACGAGCTGGCAGAGCAGCACCGTTAGCTTCGCCTTACCGTCCGAAACGCCGCGTGCCACCGCTTCAAGGCGCTTGACGTAGCCGCCATGGTCGGCGCCGAGCACATAGATCATCTCATCGAAACCGCGATCGAACTTGTTCTTGAAGTAGGCGAGGTCGGCGGCGAAATAGGTATAGGAACCGTCGGACTTGATCAGCGGCCGGTCCATATCATCGCCCACTTCGGTCGAGCGGAACAGCGTCTGTTCGCGATCCTCCCAATCTTCGGGCAGTTGGCCCTTCGGCGGCGGCAGCGTGCCCTTGTAGACGTAGCCCTTGAAGGTCAGGTCGTTGATCGCCGTGCGGATCGCAGCCGCGCCATTGGCATGCAGGGTGCGCTCGGAGAAGAAGATATCGTGATGGACGTTCAGCGCCGCCAGGTCTTCGCGGATCATCACCATCATCGCATCGATGGTGCGGTCCTTGACGATCGGCATCCATTGATCTTCCGGCATGTTGTGCAGCCGCACGCCGTAATCGGCGGCAAGCGACTGTCCCACAGGCACGAGATAGTCGCCCGGATAGAGACCCGAGGGAATTTCGCCGATCTTTTCGCCGAGCGCCTCGCGATAGCGCAGGAAGACGGAACGGGCGAGCACGTCGATCTGCGAGCCGGCATCGTTGATGTAATATTCCTTCTCGACGCCGTAGCCGGCAAAGGCGAGCAGGTTGGCGAGCGCGTCGCCGACGACGGCGCCGCGGCAATGGCCGACATGCATCGGCCCGGTCGGATTGGCCGAGACATATTCGACGTTGACCTTCCGCCCCTCACCCAGCCTCGAGCGGCCGTAATCGGTGCCGGCGCCGATCATCGCGGCGAGCAGCCGCTGCCAGTAGCCGACAGAGAGACGGATGTTGATGAAACCGGGACCCGCGACCGAGACATCGGCGACGTCGGCATCCTCCCTGAGCTTGGCGATGATGATGTCGGCCAGCGCGCGCGGGTTGGTTCCGAGCGGTTTTGCCAGCACCATCGCGGCATTGGTCGCAACGTCGCCGTGGCTCGCGTCACGCGGCGGCTCGACAGCGATGCGGCCGAAATCGAGCTCGGATCGCTTTTCCCTGACCAGATCGATCTGTTCAAGGGCGGTTTTGATCCTGGCTTCGAAGTCGGTAAAAAGGTTCATCGCACTCTTCCATGCATAGGCTGTGCCAAAGGCAAATCGGCCCTTGGCGGGGCGACCGCTGCCTATCGCAAATCCGGAGTGTGGTCAAACAATCGCCTGTGGGCGCTGATCGCATAGGTGTCGGTCATGCCGGCGAGATAGTCGCCGACATGGCGGGCCTTCGGCGCATCGGCGAGACCGGCGATATGATCGACCCAGTAATGGCTCTGCATCTCCTTGGGATTGGCCATGTAGGCGGCAAAGAGATCGGTGACGATCCGGGCGGCACCGGCGCGAATGCGCATGATATCGGGATTGCGGTAGATGCGCTTGAACAGCATCGCCTTGATCTGCCTGTCGGTTTCGGCCATGCGATCGGAGAAGGTGGCGATAACCCGGTCGGCGGCGCGGATGTCGGCAGCACTCTCGGGGCGCAGCAGGGAGAGGCGCTCCTGCGCAACGGCGATCACGTCCTCGACCATGCGGGTGATCTGACGCCGCATGATCTCATGGGTGAAGCGGCTCGGCTCCAGATGCGGATAGCGCGCCCTCACCTCGGCCATCAGCCCGGCCAGGAACGGGATTTCCTCCAGCATATCGAAGGTCAAGTAACCGGAGCGCAGGCCATCGTCGATATCGTGGGTGTTATAGGCGATGTCGTCGGCGATCGCCGCGACTTGGGCCTCCAGGCTGGCATAGGTTGCCAGCTCGAGATCGTGCAGCTCGCAATAATCGAGGATCGGCTGCGGAACAGGGCCACGCGTGCCCACACCTTCCGGCGTCAGCAGCGGGCCATTGTGCTTGACCAGGCCTTCGAGGCTTTCCCAGGTCAGGTTGATGCCGTCGAATTCGGCATACCGCCGCTCCAGCTTGGTGACGATGCGCAGCGATTGGGCATTGTGGTCGAAACCTCCATAGGGCAGCAGCACCTCGTGCAGCGCGTCCTCGCCGGTGTGACCGAACGGCGTGTGGCCGAAATCATGCACCAGCGCCACGCCCTCGGCCAGATCCTCGTCGAGCTTCAGGGCACGGGCGAGCGCGCGGGCGATCTGCGCCACCTCGATCGTATGCGTCAGCCGGGTGCGGTAGTGATCGCCGTCCTGGGCGATGAAGACCTGGGTCTTGTGCTTCAACCGGCGGAAGGCGGTGGTATGGACGATGCGGTCGCGGTCGCGCTGGAAATCGGAGCGCGTCGGGCTTCCATCCTCCTGGTAGAGCCGTCCGCGGCTCGTCCAGGGGTCTGCCGCATAGACCGCCCTCTCACTGCTGCCGAAACCTAAAGCACGCGTATCGATCGTCATTCTTCACCGTCATCCTGCATGTTGCCGCATCTGCCCATTGACGCCGCTTTGCGCTCTTCATACCTATAGCCCGAAGAAACGGCAAAGAGGCGCTTTCTCAACCACCTCGGCGCATCATGGCCTTTTTCCGAAGATCATGATAAGTTTGTTTGATATCAGGTATTTGAACATTCAAGTGCCAAAACCCATTCTCTCCGGATCTTGACCCCGGCAGGAGGAAACATGACGGATACGAGTGTAACCCTTTCAGATGCCGCCGCAAAGCGTATCGCTGCGATCGTCGGCGCCGAGGCCGGCAAGAGCGCGCTGCGCGTCTCTGTCGAAGGCGGCGGCTGTTCCGGCTTTTCCTACAAGTTCGATCTTGCCGACAGCGCCGGCGACGATGACGTCGTCGTCGAGAAGAACAATGCCAAGGTGCTGATCGACAGCCTGTCGCTCGTCTACATGGCAGGCTCCGAAATCGACTTCGTCGACAATCTGCTCGGTCAATCCTTCCAGATCAAGAACCCGAACGCGGTGGCAAGCTGCGGCTGCGGCACCAGCTTCTCGATCTGAACATCCAGACGCATCGCACTGTCCTATTGAACTGGCCGAAGAAGTGCCTCCGGCCGGTTTATCGTCTTGTCCTGCTAGGAAAAACCACGATAAAAGAAGCGCACGAAGCCAACAGGACAGAGAGATGAAGATCGCGACCTGGAACATCAACGGCGTCAAGGCGCGCATCGACAATCTCACGCAATGGCTCAAGGATTCCGATCCGGATATCGTCTGCCTGCAGGAGATCAAGACGGTCGACGAAGGGTTTCCTAGGCTGGAGATCGAGGCGCTCGGCTATCATGTCGAAACGCACGGCCAGAAAGGCTTCAACGGCGTGGCGATCCTCTCGAAGAGTTCGCCTTCCGAAGTCAACCGCGGCCTGCCCGGCGATCCGCTGGACGAACAGTCGCGTTTCCTCGAAGCCGTGTTCACGCTGCCCGACACACGCATCCTGCGCGTCTGCTGCATCTACCTGCCGAACGGCAATCCTGTCGACACCGAGAAATATCCCTACAAGCTCGCCTGGATGGAGCGCCTGCGGACATTCGCGGCCGAGCGGCTGGCCTATGAGGAGATGCTGGTGCTCGCCGGCGATTACAATGTCATCCCGGAACCGCACGACTGCTTCGATCCCAAGGTCTGGGAAAGCGATGCGCTGTTTCTGCCGCAGACGCGGGAGGCGTTCCGCCGGCTCGAAAATCTCGGGCTGACGGATGCAGTGCGCGCGACGACGGATGCGACGCAGTTCTATTCCTTCTGGGATTATCAGGCAGGTGCCTGGCCGAAGAACAACGGCATTCGCATCGATCATCTGCTGCTGTCGCCCGAGGCCGCCGACCGGATGACGTCGGCTGCGATCGAAAAACATGTGCGGGCCTGGGAAAAGCCGTCCGACCACGTGCCTGTGATCGCCTACTTCGATTTTGCGGCCTAGAATTGCATGAAAACAAAGAGATAGAGCATTTCCGTAATTTGAAGAATCACGGAATTGCTCTATGTTTATCCTGCCTCAGTCGTCCGAGCCGCTGGCGATGTTGTGCGAGAGGGATACCGCCGTGCGGCGGTCGGCCTCGTTGGCAACCGAGAAGGCCTGCTCCTGCAGCGCTTCCATCCAGCCGCAATCCTTGGGCTTGCAGCGGTCGAGTGCCGCCGTCATCAGCGCCAGGCCGCGGGCCGACTGGCCTTCGTCGAAAAGAATATTGCCGAAGACCGCCATGGCGCCGGGATGACCGCTCTTGCGGGCCTGGTTCAGCCATTTCTTCGCCTGTTGCGGGCTGGCATTGCCGCCCTCACCTGCCAGCATCATCTGCGCCAGCTGGAACTGCGCCTCGGGGACGCCAAAGGTGGACGCCACCTGAAAATAAAGCTGGCGCGCCTGGCTGAGGTCGATCCGGACAGGACTGCCCGAAATGCCGTGCTTGTAATAATTGGCGAGCGAGAGCAGCGCGTTGACGAAGAAGCCGGTGTCTTCCGAGCCGGGCTCGACACCCTGCTGGGCGATCTCGCTGTAAATCTTGAAGGCTTCGAAATCATCCTGGGTGACGCCGTCGCCATCGGCATACATGTTGGCAAGCGCCCAGCGCGAGCCCGTATGGCCCTTTTCGGCAGCATATTTATAGGCTTCGACCGCCTCTTCCTTTTGTCCGTTCTTATAGGCTTTGAAGCCGAACTTGAAGAGATCGAAAGGCCCGGATTCCTTGCTGACGGGCGCCTTGATGTCGAATGCGCGGACCGGGCAGGACAGCGCCAGGGCTACGACCATCGACATGCCCATCAGCATGATCTTGAACAGTTTGAACTCGGACGTTACCATTTCAACCGATTTCTTTCGCTCATCACAGGCAGGAATCAGCGGCGCTCGCGCCGTGCATTCCGCGGATGTATTTCGTCGAGGCGAGCGATCCCGCGGCGAGCTCCATGGCTCCTTTGCCCGCGTCGCATCCAGCCCACTGGCCCTCTATCGAAGGCCGAATTCTCAGCGCATCATTCAGAACCACCCGGCTCCCGGCATGGCCCGACTGCAATCTCCGTGGCACTCTTTCGGCAGGTGCTGCATCCGCCTTCCCGCCTTCACCATAATCGTAAACAGCAAATGTGACGAAACCGGTATCGACATCTCCAGCAAGGCCGGGCTGCTCATTCGAGCGGGCCGAAAATGACAACAACGAACGGCCCGACGGCGCCGCCGCGAAGCCGGATCGGCGGCCGGAACAGCCTTGTGCGGCAAGCGAAACGACCGCAATTAAACGATTGCCGCCAATCGTATCGCGCGATCTGGTGTTACCGGAAAAAAATCGACCCATGCTACAATTTACACGCACCGTAAGCCTGCCCGTCTCCTCGTACGCAAATATCGCTGCGCTCTCTTTGTGGCGGGAAATGGACAAATTCACCCCGCTGCCACCTTACGCCAATCGTCGTAAAAAAGTGTTGCGGAATCGTCACAAAACGGGATCAGAAAATAGTATAATTAACGGGCGCGGATAAAGAAGAGCCCGGCAGTGCCGGGCTCTTCAATTCTTCAAATCGGGGAATTAAAACTTAATCTTTAGGCTCGTCGACAGTGCAGCGACCAGATCATTGCCAAAGGAATAGGAGACATCATCTCCAAACGTGACTCCGTCCTGGGTCACAACGCCGGACGAACCGCTCGTCAACACGCCCACGGCACCGGCGACGCGCCATTCGATATGTTCGGTCGGGGTGTAGGCTGCACCGAGACCCACCGTCCAGCTGTCGGTCTGGGCGCCATAGCCCTGGCTGGTGCCGCGGTCCCATGTCAGGCTGACTGCGCCGGCCCATTGCTCGTTGAACTTGTGGCCAACACCGCCGGAGATCGTCCAGCCGTCACGATAAAGAAGGTCGAGCGAGGTCAGTTCGGTCGCGCCGCCGGATCGGCAGGCGACCACACCCTTCGTCGACGTCGGGCAGAAAGGCACGGACTGCAGGACGCTCCAGTTCGTCCACTTGACCGATCCGAAGGCGAGCCAATCCGGAGCGATACCGCTCTGCAGCTTCAGCTCCAGCGAATCCGGCGCTTCGGCGGAGCCGAAGACATCCGTGACCCTTCCGTAAGGAGCGCCGTTGAGCGGTGCAAATGGAGCGGTCACCTGCGTCAGATCCACCGTACCGGTCAGGTTATCGTACTTGACGCGGCTGTTATAGACGAGGCTGGCCCGCATCGCATATTCCGGAATCTCGTAGGCGAGGCCGGCGCGCCAGCCCCAGCCGCTATCGTCCAGATCGAGGCGGCCAACGCCGGTGCCGGTGCCGACCAGAAGCGGAACTGTTGAAACCAGCCGTTCCTTAAAGCCTTCAACCTCCTGATAGAACGTGCCGCCGATGATGCGAAGCTGCCCGGGGCCGAGATCAAAACGATAGGAGCAGGTACCGCCATAGTTGCGGGTTTTGATCTCCGTCTCGATGTTATTATTGGCGCCAGCCCAGTTCGAACCCGGATCGGTATGCCCGCCGAAGGGCTCGGAATAGTCGACAAGGCAGTCGATGGCGTCACCGAAACCGGCCTTAAAGCCAATGTAAGGAATGGTGTAGTTCGAGCTGTCGTCGGCGGTGTTTGGCCGGGTGTTCAGATTGCCGCCGCCGGGAGATGTAGACGTATCCGTATCACGGACATCCTTCAGCTTGCGCTGCGGCGTGACATAGGTAACGCCCGACTGAAATGAGAAAGGCGACGTGTCGAACAGCTGATCGATATTGTAGCCGCCGCGCTCCAGGCCGCCGGCGAAGGACGGCGATGCAAGCGACGAAAGAAGAACGAGCGACGTTACGCCCTTGGAAAACCTACGCGATGCCATTGTGTCTCCCCCACTCCAGCAATTGATGTGACGTCACTCTAGTAAGTGTTCGCTCGACATGGCAACGCGCCCCACGGCGGCACTCCCAGGCATTACACTGACCAACTTACGTAAAGAAATTGACGGACACGTCAAAAAATCTGGTTAATAAAATTTTATTCCAGACTTATCGGCTTTCGGATGGGGTTTTGGGTTTTCATTCCACACATTGCGGAAGCTGTATCAATCCGACAACAGTGACAGTTTTCGCCCGGAGGACGCCCGTGAAGCCACAATCCACAGGCTCAGCGCCTGAAATCAGCCGTTTTGAGCACCGAATCAAGCGCGCCCGAAACGACAAAAGACGCGCCCATCGCGGGAGCGCGTCTTTGAAATAACTGACCAAAACGAGTAATGAAGCTTATCCGGCTTCGCTCACTCTGGAGAGGGCGGTCTTCAAGCTGGCGATCTGCCCCTTCAGTTCATCGAGGCGCTCGCGCTCGGCCTCGACCACGTCGGGATTGGCATTGGCGACGAACTTCTCGTTGGAGAGCTTGCCGTCGATGCGCGAGATCTCGCCTTCCATTTTGCCGATCGCCTTCTCGAGCCGCGCCTTTTCGGCGGAAAGGTCGATCAGGTTGCCGAGCGGCAGGCAGATGGTGGCCTCGTCGACGACGATCTGGGCAGCCCCCTTCGGCGCATCGTCGGCCAGCGATATCGCCTCGACACGCGCAAGCCGCTTGATGGCGGCGTCGTGGCGGAACAGCCTTTCGCGCGTCAGGTTGTTGGCCTTGACGACGACGAGCGGAGCCGTCGCCGACGGCGGCACGTTCATTTCGGCGCGCACCGAGCGGATGCCGGAGACGAGGTCGATCAGCCAGTTGATCTCGTCGGCAGCCCCGTTATCGGCATAGGAGGGCGACGGCCATTCGGCATGGCAGACCAGCGTGTCGCGCTCTTTGCCCTCGCCCGCCGTATGAGCCCAGAGCTCTTCGGTCATGAAAGGCATGAAGGGATGCAGCAGCTTGTAGATCTCTTCGAGGATATAGGCGCTGCAGGCCTGGGCCTCGGCCTTGGCGCCCTCGTCCTCGCCGTTGAAGACCGGCTTCAAAAGCTCGAGATACCAGTCGCAGACCTGGTTCCAGACGAAGCGGTAGAGCGCGCCGGCGGCATCGTTGAAGCGGAATGCTTCGAGTGCTTCCGTAACGTCACGTTCCGTGCGGGCAAGCTCCGTCAGGATCCACCGGTTGATGGTGAGCTCAGCCGCCTCCGGCACGAAATGCGGATCGCTCTTGGCACCGTTCATCTCGGCAAAACGCGTGGCGTTCCAGAGCTTGGTGCCGAAATTGCGGTAGCCGGCGATGCGAGCCGGATCGAGCTTCACGTCACGGCCCTGCGCCGCCATGATCGCCAGCGTGAAACGCAGCGCATCGGCGCCGTATTCGTCGATCAGTTCCAGGGGATCGATGACGTTGCCCTTGGACTTCGACATCTTCTGCCCATTCTTGTCGCGCACCAGCGCGTGAATGTAGATCGTATGGAAGGGTTCGACGGGATCGCCATTCTCGTCCTTCATGAAATGAAGGCCCATCTGCATCATGCGAACGACCCAGAACGGGATGATATCAAAACCAGTGACCAGGACACTGGTCGGGTAATAACGTGCAAGCTCCGGGGTCTCGTCCGGCCAGCCGAGCGTCGAGAAGGGCCAGAGCGCGGAGGAGAACCATGTGTCGAGCACGTCCTCATCCCGCGTCAGGATCTCGCCCGGCTTGAAGTTTTCGAGCAGGTCCTCGACATAGGCCTTCATCGGCCCCTCATGCGAGAGGTAATGCTGGATCGCCGCCTGCAGCGCCTCTTCCTCGGTCTTTTCGACGAAGACCTGGCCGTCCGGGCCGTACCAGGCGGGAATCTGATGCCCCCACCAGAGCTGGCGGGAAATGCACCACGGCTCGATGTTCTCCAGCCAGTTGAAATAGGTGTTTTCCCAGTTCCTGGGAATGAACCTGGTTTTTCCCTCGCGAACGGATTCCAGCGCGGGCTGGCCCAATGTCTTGTTGTCGACAAACCATTGTTCGGTCAGCCGCGGCTCGATCGGCACGCCACCGCGGTCGCCGTGCGGAACCATATTCTTGTGCGGCTCGATCTTGTCGAGAAGGCCGGCCTCTTCGAAGATCTCGACGATGATTTTGCGCGCATGGAAACGGTCCTGCCCTTCCAGACGATCCCAGGCGCCATGCAGCGCGGCCGGATTATCGAGGCCTTCGAGGAAATCCTCGTTCTCCTTGATGGTAATCGTGGCATCGACGTTCATGACGTTGATGGCCCGCAGCTTCGCGCGCTTGCCGACCTCGAAGTCGTTGAAATCATGTGCAGGCGTGATCTTCACTGCGCCGGTTCCGGCCGTCGGGTCGGCATAGGAATCGGCGACGATCGGAATCTTGCGGCCGACGATCGGCAGAATGACATGCTTGCCGACGATCGGTTTGTAACGCTCGTCTTCGGGGTTCACGGCAACACCGGTATCGCCGAGCATCGTCTCCGGCCGCGTCGTCGCGACGACGATATAGTCGCGCGTCTCGAATTCGGTTGGCTTGCCCTCTTCATCGAAGGCGATCGGATATTGATAGGTGACGCCCGGCTCGAGCGGATAACGCAGATGCCAGAGATGGCCCTTCATCTCGTGCTGCTCGACTTCCATGTCGGAGATCGCAGTCAGGAGTTTTGGGTCCCAATTGACGAGGCGCTTGTCCTTGTAGATCAAGCCCTCCTTGTAGAGCGTGACGAAAACCTCGAGAACCGCCTTCGACAACCCCTCGTCCATGGTGAAGCGTTCGCGCGACCAGTCGCAGGACGCGCCCAGGCGCTTCAGCTGGTTGAAGATCAGGCCGCCCGATTCAGCCTTCCATTCCCAGATCTTGTCGATGAAGGCCTCGCGGCCCATTTCGCGTCGGCCGGGCAGTTGCTGTTCCATCAGCTTGCGCTCGACGACCATCTGCGTGGCGATGCCGGCATGGTCCATGCCGGGCTGCCAGAGCACGTCCTTGCCGCGCATGCGCTCGAAGCGCACCATGATATCCTGCAGCGTGTTGTTCAGCGCATGGCCCATGTGCAGCGAACCGGTGACATTCGGCGGCGGGATGACGATGGTGAAGGTCTCGGCTCCGGGCTTGGCGTTCGCGCCGGCGCGGAAAGCGTCCTCCTCATCCCATTTCGCGGCGATTTTGGGTTCGACGGCAGCAGAATCATAGGTCTTGTCGAGCATTTTCTGACCAATTTCGAGGTTCGAGGGTGGCGTTTGTAAATAGGATGGGCACGGGCAAGTCAATAAAAAAGCCGCCCCGGAGACCGGAGCGGCTTTTCAGGAAAAAGCAATCCGATCAGCGGCGCGGGCCGCGCGCCACGCGCTCGATCTCCTCGCGCACCAGCCGCTCGACCAGCGTCGGCAGATTATCATCAAGCCATTCGCGCAGCATCGGGCGCAGCATATCCTCTGCGATCTCATCAAGCGAGCGGCGCTCAGCACCGTCGATCGCGGCAGCGAGCTCTTCGAAAGAGCGGCTGATCTGCAGACCGGCACCCTCCGAAAGCAGCGTCGGCTGCACCTCGTCCACAAGGCTCGGCAGGAAAGCTTCGGCCGAGGACTGAGCGGGTTCCAAAGCCGGCGGCACCTTCTCGACGGCGGGCAAGGGCTCGGCCATCGCGGGCGCCGCCTCGGCGACTGCGACCCGCGGTGCGTCCGCAAATACCGGCTCGGCCGGCTGCTCGATCACGACCTGGGGAACGGGCGCTGCAGCAGGGGGGAAAACAGGCTGCATCGGCTGCGGCTGCGGTATTGCTGCCCGCGGTGCTTCCGGCATCGGGGCCGGCTGCGGTTCGGGCTGGCGGAAGCCGCTGGGAATTTCACGCAGTGCCTGACCGGCCTGCACGGCACTGCGCTCGGAGGCGGCGCGCACGCGGGCGGCGACATCGGCAAGCGACAGGGCGCGGGCCGGCACTTCAGGTTCGGGGGCGGTGCCGGCCGAATTGGCGGCGACGAAACGCGGATCGGAGGAGCGCATGGCCGGTTCGGGGAACTCCACGCCGGCATAGGTGTCATCAACCGTCAGATGGATATCGGAGCCGTTCTCATCCTCGTCGGCGCCGTAGACCGGCGGCAGGGATGCGGAAATCGCCTTGCCGGCGCCGGGCTCATTGCTTTCGATGATCTGGCGGATGGAGGCCAGAATTTCTTCCATGGACGGTTCACGCGCTACACTTGGCTGAGCCATTTCAATCCCCGTTATCCAAAAACAACGACCGGACGATGTGGAGCGGTCATCCGAATCACCGCGACCTTAGAATACCTCAGACGTGAAAAAAATCATCGCGAATCAAATGAATGAGGCCATGCACAGTTTTGTTACCCGATGTTTGCGAGGTGGCGGCGTCAGGATAAACGATGTTTGTGAAGGCTTTCCGGCGATGCGTAGATTTAAACTGCTACAGCGCCAAAAGGCGCTGCAATGAGAAACGGGCGCCGATGGCGCCCGTCGCTGACTTCATCGATGAAAACGGGATCAGAAAACGAATTCGCGCGCCTTGACGAAACCCGGCAGCGGCTTCACCGAAGCATTGAAGAAGACGTTTTCCGAAACGGCGCCGCGCTCGGCAACGAACACCTTCGCCCGGGCGGCATTGCCGTAACCTTCGACCGTGACCAGACGTCCACCATCGCGCAATTGGCCGAGAAGAGCAGCCGGAACCTCCTCGACTGCGCCGTTGACGAAGATCAGATCATAGGGAGCACCGGCAGCGTAGCCCTTTTCGAGCGGCCCTGTGACCACCTCGATCTTGGCGTAGCCGGCGAGCTGCGTCTTCGCCTCGGCGGCCAGCGCCTCGTCGCATTCGAGCGCGATGACGGAGCCGGCAATGATCGACAGCAGCGCCGATGTGTAACCGGTGCCGCAGCCGACTTCGAGGACGAAATCATCCTTGGTGATCGCAGCCAGTTGCAGCAGCTTGGCGAGCGGCGATGCCTCCATCAGGAAGCGGGCCGGCTTTCCGGGTGCGGCGGCCGATATCTCGACATCGTTGTCGATGTAGGCCAGCAGCTTCGCCTTCTCGGGCACGAATGCCTCACGCGGCACCGTGAGAAGCGCCGTCAGCACGGAATGCGAGGTAACGTCCGTCGTGCGAACCTGGGTGTCGACCATCTTTGCGCGCGCTGCTTCGAAATCCATCATGTCCTCTCGCTCTTGAAAGCGGTTCCTGTCCCTCGTCTCTTAATCCCCGCCACCGATGCTTTCAAGGCTTGGCAGCCGCCGACGAAAAGAATCCGGCAGGCGCTTCTTCCGCGCCACAGAGGCAACGAGGCCCTCCAATGCAAACGTGGAATCCCCCGCCCCTTCATGTTATGATCTTCAACGGAGGAAAGCAGGAGGAGCAGGCCATGTCTGCGATTTTCGAATATTTGACGCTGTTCGATTTTTTCATCATCGCAGCGCTCATCGGCATATTCTGCTGCGGGCTGCTGGACGGTGAAACGACCTTGAAGTGATCGAGGCGCCCAAGCGCGCTCAAAGATAGTTCCCCGCATGGCGGCAATCTCATGCCAGCGAGCGTCAGGCTACGCCTCAGGCGTCGTCGCTTGGGTACATTTCAGCGAATTGTGTCATGTGGGAAGATTTGGAGGCCTCGCCCGGAATTGAACCGGGGTACAAGGATTTGCAGTCCTCTGCGTCACCACTCCGCCACGAGGCCTCACAAGCTCGTTATCTGAGCCGTGGCGAGCGTTTAGAATGATCGCAAGGAAATCGCAAGAGGGCATTTCGGAAATCGTCAGCTTGACGATCGTTCTGCGGGCCTCATATTGCCACCGGGAGGGTGATAGGAGCTGCAATGGATTGGGCTGCCCTCAAATCGAAGCACGCGCATGCGGCATATGATGCCGACAGCCGTGATCTTCATGTAAAATTCCCGGGTTCTCCACCGGTGAAACATGCGGACATTCCGCCGCACGTCTACCAGAACCTGCTGGAAACCAGTGATCCGCACTTCTACTACAACTATTATGTTGCACCTTCCCGCGTCTCACCGGCCAGCCGACATCAGCTCTCCCTTTCCTACGCGCTGAAGCTCGCCCTGCTCCTTGCCGTCAGCAGCCTGCTGATGGTGACCAGTCTCGATCAGGCCCCCAACGGAGGTTTCGAAGAAAGCGAACTCAGGTCCAACTAGATTCGCGTGGGCGATGCCCCCGGCTCAACGGCGATAGGGCCTGCGGCCAGACGGTTAGTCGGGCCGTCGAAAGTGTCGCTTCTGTTCTGATTGCGATAGCGGCGATCGTTTCGGCCGCGGTCGTTATTGCCGTCACGCTCGTTCCGGCCGTTGAAATTGCGATAGTTGCGTGGCCCGTTATAGCTGCCGCCCTGGCCGTGATCGACCATGCAGCCTTCCGGACGGCGGCAGATGCCGCGAGCGTCAAAACCCCGGCTGTCGATGGCCTGAGCTTGGGCGGGAATGCCTGAGAGAATCGCCGCCGCCGACAGGGCGACAACAAAAAATGCCTTCATGTCCTCACCTGACCATTTTGACGCGTTTTCGTATTTTACCATCCATAGGCCACGGAGGCGAAAATCTATTCGCTGTTCCGCGACCGCTCCTCGGATGCTCTCAGCCAGCCGGTTTGCCCCGCCTGTGCCACCAGACCGCCAGCCGTCGGCGAAGCCGGCGCGCGACAGGCAGATCGTGCGAGAGCACAAGGAAGCCCAGCGGCAGCATCCAGAAGCCGAGGATCGGCAGGAAGCCCAGGAACCCGCAAAGAATGAGGGCGACGCCGATCGCCATCCGGGCGATGCGGGAGCGCGGCATGCCGATGCTGAAGGAGCCGAGCATAAGTCTGCCGCTTGCATGATCGATGCCGAAGCGCCTTGCCCGCTTCCCGGGCTTTTCGCCGCCCCTCGTCTCTTCGCGCTCATTCCGGTTCGTCATTCCCCAGAGATGGGCACAGACGACCCAAATACAAGTTCATTTCATTTTTTTGAAAAAACCGCTTGGCAAATCGGGCAAGCATTTGTATTAGCCCACTCACACCGCGCCAAGCAGTGATCCCTGGTAGCTCAGCGGTAGAGCATTCGACTGTTAATCGACAGGTCGCCGGTTCGAATCCGGCCCGGGGAGCCATTTTCAAGAAATTGCCTGTTTCGTTGATGAATCCGAAAACAGGCGTTTCCTTCTCACTTTTAGCCCTAAATCAGCATCCCCCTAATCCTTGCGAAAATTCACAAGACGCATAAATTCAATCGATCGAACAGCTTTTGCTGGTGACCACGGATGTACTGGCACCGTGCTGATGCAATCAAAGAGGTCGGGGCGAGCATTCGCCCCGGCCTTTTTCTTTGTTCAGACGCCGGAAACAAAACGCCCGGCGAGTTGGTAGCTCGACGGGCTGCTGTGGTGGTGGGAGGTCAGGTTGGCGGCTTCAAGGGGCCGGAGCACTGCCGACTAAAAATCGAAATACACGGTCACACCTGATCGACGACGATAGGGGTAATCGTCGCGATAGCCGTAATAATCACGATAGCCGTAGTGCCGAGGACGGTAGCACGAGCCGTAGTACCGGCAGTCGCGGTAAGCGTACCGGCTTTTCTTCCAGTGGCCATACGCATGTCCATTACCGTGGCGACGGTGTTTGACCTGCTCGACGTCGGCGGCGTGCATTGCTACCGGTTTCGGCACGGTGATCGGCGTGGCGTTTAGCGGCAGGGCGAAACATGCAGCCAAGACTGTGGCTGCGACTGCGGGAAAAAGCTTTTTCATCGGCGCATCCTTTCAGGCCCCGAGTCTGGGTTAATACGCATTAACCTGTCATGAACGGCTCTCCTCTGTGGAAATTTCCAGAAAGACATCAGCCGCCGCGCCCCAGTGTCGGAAGGGATGGTGATCGCGCCGGCCATCAGTGTTGGAGGAGCGGAGGTCACGTCAATGTGGCGCGGATTGCGCGACTCGAAAACAGCGGCGGCGCGTCACCTGCGGTAGCCAAAGAACCACCAAAGGTGTAGAGCCCATCGGCATGGCCCTAGACCCGCTCAAAGCACTCTCCGACTATTGCGAAGCCGATTGCACCGTGCAGTTCTGGGTCGCCGGCGCGCCCGCAGTTGAATTCAAATCTCTACAGGCCGCCGTGAGTTACGCTAGAAATAATGGCGGCCGATGGCAGGAGATCGAAATCACCGTGCATTTGCCCCGAGAGGATATCGTCTACGCAACCGACAAAGTGCACCAGTTGATCGATGCCTTGCGTCCTCGGGGCAAGTGACATTGTTGGAATAGATCCAAAGATCCAGGTCGCAAGAGAACAGCGTCACGTACGCCCGCGGGGCGCCAGCCTTTATCGACGGTGATTACTCCAGGGCTGGGCCGTCCTGGCGTTCGCCTTTAACGAAAGCAACAAGCGACGAACCGGCCATCTTTGCGTTGACGGTCGAATGATGTAGAGGCTGAGGCAGGACGCGACTGCCATTAACTTAAGAATGGGGTCGGGCGGCAGATTGACGTCACGTCGCTGCCACGAGATCACGTGGCCGTTCTCTCTCGATCATTGACGACGGCGCGATGAGCATTGCGCGCGGTGCTCTTGTCGGGGCTACCATCAAACGGAAAGGACGCCTGAAGCCGAGCGATCCTGCCGGCCAGACATTGCGCGTTCGCCAAAAGCCGACCTGATGCCTCCGGCAGGCAGAGCCAACCACCTTAATAGCTGCACGAACGACCGTCGCCGGGTCGGAAGCCGTCGGCGCAGGCCGGGTTCATGGAATCTCCCGGCTGATATCCCGATGCGTTGCCATATGAATTTGGTGGCGTCGCGCAAGCGGAAATCATGGCGGCAAGGCTGATGGCGCCGGCTGCTGCAAATGCCCGAAATCTGTTCATCGATGCTTCTCCCGTCTACGCCGTGATGCAGCCATGAGTGCCTCCCCTTGGGATCCACCCGAGTATTTCCCCAGAACGCACTCTCAGACCACCTTGAGTTTAAAGATATAGGCGCGCGCCTCGGCTGGCGTTAGCGCGAGCGCCCAGATTTCGTCGATCTTCATCATCCGCGTCTGAAGATCGTCGACGATCACGCCGGCCGGGAACAAACGCCGTGGTTAAAAGTTGAGTGGCACCAACCACGTAACGTCGGCTTTGACAGGAGGTCTCTCATGGGTCGCGGTATTCTACTTTGGCTGCTCGGTGTTCCACTGCCTATCATCATTCTTCTGGCTCTGTTTATGCGATAGGAACAGATCATGTCGGTTTCAATGACAGGTTCCGGAGAGGTTGCCACTCCGGTCGAATCCTCCAAATCGGCTATGACATGGGGGCCTATCTTCGGTGGCGCCGCCGCGGCGATAGGTGTCACCCTCATCCTTCTGCTTCTCGGATCCGGGCTCGGGCTGACGATGGTGTCGCCCTGGTCGGGGCAAAGCAGTTCGCTCGGGACACTCGGCGTGACGGCGGCGATCTGGCTTGTTCTCGTGCAGTGGCTCTCTTCGGCGCTCGGCGGCTATATTACCGGCCGGCTGCGGACGAAATGGGCTGCCGTCCACACGGATGAAGTTTTCTTCCGTGACACCGCGCATGGCTTCTTGAGCTGGGCTCTGGCGACGGTCTTCGTCGCCGGGTTTCTAGCATCGTCGCTGACTTCGCTGGCCGGCACGGGTGCACAAGCAGTGGGATCGGCCGCACAGGCCGTGGGAGCGACCGCCACTGCCGCCGGTACGGCAGCAGCATCGTCGGCAACCTCGCCGGTGGATCTTTCCACGTCCTATTTCACCGATGCGTTGCTGCGCCCCGATCAGGCTCGCGCCGCAGCGACATCGAATGATGCCGCGGCAACATCCGAAGTATCGCGCATCCTCCTCAACGGCGCCGCCGTGGGGCAGATTCCCGATGACGACAAGGCTTATCTCGCTACCATCGTCTCTTCGCGGACCGGCCTATCCGAAGCCGACGCACACACCCGCGTCGATACGGTGCTGAAGCGGATCGACGATGCCAAGGTCGCTGCCCAGAAGGCCGCCGATGAGGCACGCAAGACGGCTTCCACCACGGCCCTGCTCGGCTCGCTGTCGCTTCTGGTCGGGGCTTTCATCGCCTCGGCCGCCGCAGCGTTCGGCGGATCGCAACGCGACGAAGAGGAAGATCTCCTCGTCAGGCCTCGTGTCTAAGATTGATTGAAACCGGGGTGCGGGGTTGAAGGGCCCCGCACCCTATTTTTGTCTGCAGTCCGGCTTTGGTGTCGTTGGATCATCTGCTGCCGTCAGGCGGCCCCTTTCCTCAGTGGCGGTTTATTTCTCATCAAACGGAACATGTGGCCATTTTTGAGCTTCGGCTAGGTCACACCCTTTCCGGAGAAAATAGATGGCCAAGAAGACGAAGACCTCGCCCTCGGACAATGCGACGATTCATGATCAGAAACTGCACCGGGGTGCAGGCGGTGAGCTTCATCAGTTTGCCGAAGACGGCATGCCGGTGTTGACCACGGCGCAAGGCGGCCCCGTTTCCGACGACCAGAATACGCTTCGTCTCGGCGCCCGCGGTCCCGCCCTCATCGAGGATTTCCATTTTCGCGAGAAGATCTTTCATTTCGACCACGAGCGCATCCCCGAGCGGGTCGTGCATGCCCGCGGTTACGGCGCCCATGGCTATTTCGAAACATATGAATCGCTGGCCGCCTATACCCGGGCCGATGTTTTCCAGCGGCCCGGCGAAAAGACGCCGGCCTTCGTCCGGTTTTCGACAGTCGCCGGCAGCAAGGGTTCCTTCGATCTGGCGCGCGACGTGCGCGGTTTCGCGGTCAAGCTCTACACGCAGCAGGGTAATTGGGATCTGGTCGGCAATAACATCCCGGTCTTCTTCATTCAGGACGCGATCAAATTTCCCGACATCATCCATGCCGTCAAGCCGGAACCCGACAGGCAATTTCCGCAGGCGCAGTCGGCGCATGACAATTTCTGGGACTTCATCTCCCTCACCCCGGAAAGCATGCACATGATCATGTGGGTCATGTCGGATCGCGCCATCCCGCGCTCCTTCCGTTTCATGGAGGGGTTTGGCGTTCACACCTTCCGCTTCGTCAACGCCGCCGATGAATCGACCCTCGTCAAATTCCACTGGAAACCGAAACTCGGCCTGCAATCCGTCGCCTGGAACGAGGCAGTCAAGATCAACGGTGCGGATCCGGATTTCCACCGCCGTGACCTCTGGCAGTCGATCCAGTCAGGAAACTTCCCGGAATGGGAACTCTGTGTCCAGCTTTTCGATCAGGACTTCGCCGATAGCTTCGATTTCGACATCCTCGATCCGACAAAAATCATTCCCGAGGAGATCCTGCCGGTCAAACCGGTCGGCCGGCTCGTGCTCGACCGAATGCCCGAAAACTTTTTCGCCGAGACCGAGCAGGTCGCCTTCATGACGCAGAACGTTCCGCCCGGCATCGACTTCAGCAACGACCCGCTCCTGCAGGGACGGAACTTCTCCTATCTCGACACCCAGCTGAAACGTCTGGGCGGCCCGAATTTCACCCATCTGCCGATCAACGCTCCGAAATGTCCCTTCCACAATTTCCAGCAGGATGGCCACATGGCGATGCGCAATCCTGTCGGTCGGGTCAACTACCAGCCGAACTCCTGGAATCAGGGACCGCGGGAATCGCCGGTTCAGGGCTATCGCCACTTCCCGGCCGAGGAGCAGGGTGCCAAGGTCCGATTGCGGCCGGAAAGCTTTGCCGATCATTACAGCCAGGCCAGGCAGTTCTTCATCAGCCAGACCCCGCCGGAGCAACGTCATATCGCGGCAGCGCTGATCTTCGAGTTGAGCAAGGTCGAAACGCCGGTCATTCGCGAGCGCATGGTCTCCCATCTCATGAATATCGATGAGACGCTGGCCAGCAAGGTCGGCCACGCACTCGGCTTCAAATCGATGCCGAAGCCCGCCGATGCCGCCATGCCGACACGCCAGGATCTCGAGCCGTCGCCGGCGCTCAGCATCATCGAGCGCGGCCCCAAGCGGTTCGAGGGACGCAAGCTCGGTATTCTTGTTACCGATGGCACCGATGCCGCCATCTTCAGGGCGCTGCTTGCCGAAATCACCGAGCAGAAGGCAACATTCGAAGTGATCGCGCCAAAGATTGGCGGCGTCACGCTCTCGGACGGCAATTGGATTGAGGCGCACCAGATGATCGACGGCGGACCTTCGGTGCTCTACGACGCCGTCGCGCTGCTGCCCTCGTCGGCGGGAAGCAGCGATCTGCTGAAGGAGGCAACGGCGCATGATTTCGTGTCGGATGCCTTCGTGCACTGCAAGTTCATCGGCTATGTGGAAACAGCGCTGCCGCTGATGCAGAAGGCCGGCATTGCCGATTCACTGGATGAGGGTGTGATTGCGCTCGGAGCGGCCGGTGATGTCGCGGCCTTTATCAAGGCGCTCGGTCAACTGCGTATCTGGGGGCGGGAGCCGTCGGTCAAACTGAATTGACCGCCTTGTCGTCATCTAAAACCCGCGGAAACGCGGGTTTTATGCTGTTCGCAGCGCGCATTTATTGAGCCGGGGTGATGGAAACGGCTTCGAGCTGCTCCATCTTCCATGTTGTGCGCTGTGGAGAGCCGTATGCGCTGGCGTTTTCGACAGATCTCCGACTTTGCCGTCTTGTGGGCAGGACATCGCGCGGTCCTTGTGACGCTGATCATATTCGCAGTCCTGTGGGCGGCAGCCGGTCTGCACTTTTCCTTCCCACGGCAATGGTTTCTGCTAACCAACATGGTCGGTACGCTCATCATATTTTTCATTTTGCTGCTGGTGCAGCACTCCCAAAATCGGGACATGAGGGCGCTGCAAACCAAGCTCGACGAACTAATCCGATCGAGCAAGGCAAGAAACCACTGGATTGCTGCTGAAAAGAAAGATGCCGATGCCATCGAGGAAATGCGTCAGCAACACCACGACCAGAAACGATGAACTGAAGCGCGCATCAGGTGGACGCTGCCTCTGCGGCAGATTTCTCATCCGCTTTTTCCTCGACGCATTCTGCCTGCGCGGCAAGCGTCTTGCTCATTTCCCTGAGTTCACCCTCCTCCAGCTTTTCGATACCGACGAACTTGTTGGCAGCCTGGCTGGTCAGGATGAGCTCGTCGAGCTTGGCCTGCACCGCCTTGCCGTCGCGGTTCTGGCTGTTCTGGAGCACAAACACCATCAGGAAGGTGATGATGGTCGTGGTCGTATTGATCACAAGCTGCCAGGTTTCAGAATAGCCGAAAAAGGGGCCGGATATCGCCCAGGCAAGCACGAGCGTCAAAGCCGCGACAAAGGTGAACGGCTTTCCCGACAAATCGGCGACGACGGTTGCGAAGGAAGAGAAGAAGTTGGGTTTGTTCGACATCAAAAAAGCCTCGCTGGATCGCAGCATCCATGCTGACAATCGACAACATCAACGCCATTTCCGGGCCGAAGTTCCTCGCACCGGCGAGTTGCCCGCTCGCCGGCAAACCCGGCCACTCAGAAAATATGGTGCAGCGCAGCAACTTTCCGCCGACTGACGCGTTTAGTCAGGCATCACCGCCATCCCGGCAGCTGATGGTGGAGACTTTCATGAGATCTATGTCAGACACTATCGCACGCCTTGCTGCGCTGCGAGGAACGATTCGCCCCCGCCCCGCACAGGAAAATCCCGATCTGGTCGCCTTGGGCGCATTTGGCGCAAACCCGGGTGCTTTGGGAGGCTACACATACCTGCCGTCGAAATGCGCAAAAAACATGGCCCTGGTCGTCGTCCTGCACGGCTGCACCCAGACTGCATCAGGCTATGATATCGGGTCGGGGTGGTCGCGATTGGCAGAGGATTATGGTTTCGCGCTGCTGTTTCCCGAGCAACGAAGGGCAAACAATCCCAACCTTTGCTTCAACTGGTTTAACCCGGAGGACATAAGACGGGATCACGGCGAGGTCTTTTCCATTCGCCAGATGATCGCAAAGGTCATTGCGGAATACGGTATCGACAGCAGGCGCGTGTTCGTCACCGGGCTTTCGGCCGGCGGCGCCATGACTGCGGCCATGCTCGCCACCTATCCGGAGGTGTTTGCCGGCGGCGCGATCATTGCCGGCCTGCCCTATGCCAGTGCCGCGACCGCTCCCGAGGCGTTCGACCGGATGCGCGGTCACGGCGGGCCAAGCGCCAAAGAACTGGAACAGCGGTTGAGAAAAGCTTCAGGCCACAAAGGCCCGTGGCCGACAGTGTCGCTCTGGCAGGGAAGCGCCGACAGAACCGTCGCACCATCCAATGCGAATGCAATCGTGGAGCAATGGAAAAATGTCCACGGCGTCGACACCTCGCCAGCGCGCGTGGAAAATATCGGACGACATCAGCGAAAGGTCTGGACCGATGCTCATGGGGTCGAGGTGATCGAACTCCATACGATTGCCGGGATGGATCACGGCACGCCGCTCGATGTCATCTCCGGCTACGGGGCAAGCGGCCCCTTCATGCTTGACGTCGGAATTTCCTCGACCGTCGAAATTGCCAGATCCTGGGGTCTGGTTCCCTCGTTCGAAAAGCGGCGCAATGCAGAACCCTCCGCTACGCAACCGGAAAACGTCGCAGGTTCATTTGCAACGGGCCGCGACCGCGGCGGCATTCAGAAGGTCATTGAAGACGCCCTTCGGTCTGCCGGGCTGCTGCGGTAAAGCGATAGAACGGGAGCAGCCTGGCTGCTATGCCATTATGCCGGGGACCGTCCGCATCCAGGGAATACGCTATCGGTTTTGGGACTTGGGCACTGGCCCGTTTTGATGGCTGAGGACGAGTTCGATCTGGACATCCTGCTGAAACTGCAGCACGCGCTCGCCGACGTCACTCTCCGGCATCCCCGCTGCCAGAAGCTGATCGGCAAGCCTGCGGCATTCGGCCCTCCAGAATGCGATCGCATCCGCGCCGTGTCGCCGGCCGAGTTCACGGGCGCAGCGCTCGATATTGGCAGTTCCGGTTCCGGAGGGAAAAGCAATCACCACGCCTTCACTCGGGGCGGCGGGGCGGCAGGTCATTTCAGTAGCCATCGAACACAGGTTCCTTTGATCCTGTTCGTTGTCTACGGGACTATGGTTAATGCTTTCTATCGTTCTATCCGTTCCTTTCGAGGATTCAGAATTTGCAGTCCAAGGCCGCCACATTGCCTCGTCTTCGACCTTGACGCCGGCACGCCCATGCGCAGACAGTCCGCATCATGATCGACACTCCAGGCAGCAGAGACCACCGATGACGATAAGCGCTCCCCGCGATTTCCTGAAAGGCCTGTTCGACGCGGCGGTACGCGCCGCCGATCCGCTGACCGGCATCAAGGCGAACCTGCCCGACAGGCCGAAGGGAAAGACCGTGGTGATCGGCGCCGGCAAGGGTGCTGCGCAGATGGCACGGGCGCTCGAAAGCGTCTGGGACGGGCCGCTTACGGGTCTGGTGGTCACACGCTACGGCTATGGCTGCGAGACACGCGACGTCGAGATCATCGAGGCCGCTCATCCTGTTCCCGATGCGGCGGGACTTGCCGCGGCAAGACGGCTGATGGAGACGGTGAACGACCTGACGGAAGACGATCTGGTGATCGCGCTGATTTGCGGCGGCGGCTCGGCGCTGCTGCCTGCTCCGCCGGAGGGGCTGACCCTTGAAGACGAGATCGCCCTCAACGAAATGCTGCTTGCCTCGGGCGCACCGATCTCGGCGATGAACGTCGTGCGCAAGCATCTCTCGACCATCAAGGGCGGGAGACTTGCGGCAGCAACCAGAGCAAGAGTCGTGAGCCTGATCGTCTCCGACATTCCCGGCGACAACCCGGCCCATGTCGCCTCCGGGCCGACGGTGCCCGACGGTTCGACGCGGCACGATGCGCTTGACATCATCAAGCAATATGGATTGCTGCTGCCGCAGGCAGCGCTCGACCATCTAAACTCGCCGAAGGCCGATGCGCCGCGGCCGGACGACCCGGTCTTCTCACACCACGAACATCACATCATCGCCTCTGCCGGCGTGTCGCTGGAGGCCGCGGCGGCGCTCGCAAAGTCGCAGGGGATTGAGCCGGCCATCCTTTCAGATGCGATCGAGGGAGAATCGCGCGACGTAGCGCAGGTGCATGCGGCAATCGCCCGCGAGGTGCTCGGCCGGAACAGGCCGTTTTCGAAACCGGTCGTCATCCTTTCCGGCGGCGAGACGACGGTGACGCTCCGAGCCAAGGGCGGCAAGGGCGGGCGCAACGGCGAATTCGCGCTCGCCATGGCGCTTGCGGTCGACGGAGCAGAGGGCATTCATCTCCTGGCCGCCGACACGGACGGGATTGACGGCTCCGAAGACAATGCCGGCGCCTTTGCCGATGGCGGCACGGTCAAGCGCCTGCGCGCCGCCGGGCTCGATCCGCGTCGGCTGCTCGACTGTAATGACAGCTATTCGGGCTTTGCCGCCGTCGGCGACCTCTTCGAAACCGGCCCGACCGGCACCAACGTCAATGATTTCAGGGCTATCCTGATCCGTTAGCAGCCCGGCGGATCAAGTCTTGATCCGCCCCTGCCCGACCAGCCAGCCCACAGCCTCCTGCACCGCCTGCAGGGATGTATATCTCGGGGAGTAATCGAGCAGGCGCCGGGCTTTGGCGATCGAGCAATTCGGGCTGCGGGCGATATGCTCCCATGTCGCCTCGGCGTCTTCGGCCGCCTGGCTCTCGGCCCAGGCGTCGAATGGGGCGAAGCTGAGTTTCGGCTCTCGCCCGAACCAGCGCGACATGGCTTCGGCATATCCGCGAAGCGTCAGCGCCTGCGCCGAAACCGCGTGGAAACTTTCGCCGGTCGACGCATTCCAGTTGGCGATCGCATCCATGAACATCGCTGCCACGTCATCGGCATGGACGTGATGAACGGTCTCCAGGCCAAAATTGGGCAGCGCCAGGGCCTCGCCGCGAGCAAGGGTGGAAAAGACCTGCAGGTTGAAATTTCCGGCCGGATTGAGCGGCGCCCATCCGGGACCGACAATGTGACCGGGATGGATGATGGTCGCCGGAAAGCCGCGAAGCCGTGCCTGCTGCTGCAGATAGGTTTCGACCGCCGCCTTCTGGATGCCGTAGTCACCGAAAGGAGACTTCGGCGCCTCTTCAAGTGTCGGCACGGCGCTGGCGTGGCCATGTGTCCAGATCGTGCCGGTATGCAGGAAATGACCGACATGCCCGGATAGTGCCGTCACCAGCTGCTCGGCACTCTCCAGCGTGAAGCAGATCATGTCGATGACGATGTCGGCTTTCAACTCCCGCACCGCCGGGCCGAATTCACCCGTCCGCTCCATCGCTGCCCGATCCATCTGGCGCTGGTCGACGGAGGCCCAGGCGCGGTTTTCCGTATAGGGTTTTGCCGCGCCGCGGCTGATGGTGACGACGTCGTGCCCCGCCTCCACCAAGCGGGGAACCAGATAGGTTCCGACATGGCCCGTTGCCCCGATGACCAAAACCCGCATTGTCGTTCCTCCCTTTGGCATAGTCCACGTCGACTATGCTGCGCCGCGACGCGATCCTGCAAGCGGACTTTTCCCCAAGCTGGAGGAAGCGGCGCCGCTATCGATTTTTGAAAACCAGGCAGGTGCCGCCGTGCTTGCGGATCTGGTTGCAGAGGTCGTTGGCTTCCAGGCGCGTCTGCCGGCCGATGCGGGCGGCATAACGCGGGCGAAAGCCGAAGCTGCGATCGCGCTGGCGCAGGATCAGCGGCTGCTCCGCATCCAGGGGTGAAGGCAGATCCCGCACGGCATCGAGAAACAGGCGCCGGGCCACCGCGACATCCGCGTTCGCGGCAAGCTGAACACCCCAGGGTGCCCAATCGCCCTCCTGATGCCAGGGCGTGTCCTTCAATATCCGGCGTTCGGCAAGCGCCACGCAGCCATCGACAAAGGGCTTGTCCTTGTCGAGCGGGGCTGCCGCATCTTCCGGCGGATTGTCCTTCCACTCCTCCACCGTATGGGCGGTGATCGCCATGACGTAGCTGCGCGTCTCGTAAGGCAATCTCCCTGACGTAAGGTAAGAGGCAAGGCCGTTTTCGCCGACATTATAGGCGGCGGCGGCAAGGCCGAGATTGCCGAAACGGTTGCGCAATTCATCGAGATACTGCGCCGATTTCCGCAGCGCCTCCAGCACCTGGTAGCTGTCTTCGAGGCCACGCAGTTTCGCCGTTCCCGGCATGAACTGCGCAATCCCCTGCGCGCCTTTGAAGCTGACGGCATCGGGGCGAAAGGTGCTTTCGCGCCAGATGAGACGGGCGAAATAGTCCGGCGGCAATTGATTGGCGCCGGCGAAATGCTCGATCGCGGCGCAAAGGTCGCGATTGAAACTATCCTTGCGGATGCAGAGCGTCTCACCCGAACCCGACGCCGAAGGCCCGGAATAGAGGCAGGCCGGCTCGGCAGCGCTTACTTCCGGCTGGGCCTTTCCGGTGGCTACGGCGGAAAATAGAAAGCAGAGCGAAAGCATGGCCTTCGCCGATCTCTTCCCCATGCCGGACTGACGCCTTCGCCCTATCATCGGATCTCAGCAGGTTCGACTTCCATCGCAACGCTGATGCTAAAGCGCGTCGCATCAAATTTGATTCATGCAACGCGCTTTAGCTCATTGTTTTGATGCATACCGTTATCCCGGAACCGCATGCACACTTCCGGGCGACATGCATTAGATACCACCGATCAAGGCGCGAAGCTTCCCATTTCCGCAATGCCCGCACGAAAAAGCCGCCGGGCCAAGTGGCCGCGGCGGCTTCAGGAAAGCTTTGAAAACAGCAATCAGGCCGTCGGCTGCTTGGTCTTGCGGAGATAGGGCAGAACCGTATCGAAGGACCCGAAACGCGTGATGGCGTCCTCGTTGGAGACCGCGGCGGTGATGATGACGTCCTCGCCCTGGTTCCAGTTCGCCGGTGTGGCCACCTGGTGCTTGGCCGTCAGCTGGATGGAATCAATGGCGCGCAGGATCTCGTTGAAATTCCGGCCCGTCGTCATCGGATAGGTGAGGATCAGCTTGATCTTCTTGTCCGGGCCGATGATGAAAACCGAACGTACGGTGGCGTTATCGGCGGGCGTGCGGCCTTCCGAGCTCTCGCCGGCGCCGGCCGGCAGCATGTCGTAGAGTTTGGCGACCTTGAGGTCCTTGTCGCCGATCAGCGGATATTCGACGTCGAAGCCGGTGGCGGTCTTGATGTCGTTCTTCCACTTGGCATGGCTTTCCACGGGATCGACGGAGATGCCGATGATCTTGGCGCCACGCTTGGAAAAGTCTCCCGCCAGGCCGGCCATCGCGCCGAGCTCGGTCGTGCAGACCGGCGTGAAATTCTTCGGATGCGAGAACAGGACGGCCCAGCCATTGCCGATCCACTCATGGAAGCTGATCGGTCCCTGGGTGGTGTCGGCGGTAAAATCGGGGGCAATATCGTTGATACGTAAGCTCATGGTCGGCCCTCCAAAGCCTTGTGTTCAATGTCGTTTGTTTCAAATCGAGGCCCTGGGATCCGTCCGCCGGAAGCGGTCGCGAGATTGCGGTCAACAGGATCGCACCGGCCGAAGGTAAAAACTTCCCATTCCAGGATTATAAGTAAGTCATATACCACGATCGCCGAAGGCATGCTCTTTCGATTTCAGGCCTGCGGCGGCATTATTTTTCCGATGCATCCAAGCGACGATAGGGTCGATTTTTCAATCGACCCTGTCGGAAACATCAGGGGTCCGTTCCTCTCCCGCTTCAGGCCGCCTGAACGGCTTTGATCCGGTCGATGCCGCCGACAACAGGGGCGAAATCGGCCCAGACACCCTGGGCACCCTTCTGCCATTCCTCGAAGGCTTCGGGCTTCAACAGCTTTCCGCCATGGCCAAGCGCCGTCTCGACGGACTTTGCCTCGTCGTCGACGATCAGTTGATTGAAATAGGCCGCACCCTCGCTGGAGGCCTGCTGGAAGACAGCCTTCTGTTCGTCGTTCAGGCCGGCCCAGAAAGTCGAGGCATAATAGATGACGCCTGATGCCCAGATGTGGCCGGTCTCGGTCATATCAGGCACGACCTCATAGAGCTTGAAGCCTGCGTAGGCCGATTTGGTCAGGTCCATCGCATCGGCGACGCCGGTTGCGAGGGCATTGTAAGTCTCGGTGATCGGAATGCCGATCGGCGTGGTGCCGAATGCGCTCCAGAGCTTGGTGTGCAGCGGGCTCTGGATGACACGGATACGCTTGCCCTTGAGCTGCTCGGGCCGTGTCACCGGTTCCTTGGTCAGGAGATGACGGGCGCCGTAATTGATGAAATCGCCGACGACGAAATTCTGCGCCTGCAGCTTCTGCTTGAGATCGGCGCCGACATCGCCGCCGACGGTCCTGCGGACATGGTCGGCATCGCGGAAGAGGAAGGGCAGATCGAGGATCTGCAGTTCCGGCGCCCAGCCGGAAAGCGACGAGACCGTCGAGAGGCTCGCCTGGATCGAACCGAGACGCACGCCCTCGGCCACCTCCTTCTCGCCGCCGAGCGCACCGTTCCTGACGATATTGAACTTGAACTGGCCGGGAAGCTTGGCTTCGACCAGCTCGCCGATCTTCAGCCAGATCTTGGTTTCCGGCTTGTCGTCGCCGAGCAGCGAGGCGATCGTGATCGTCGTCGTGCGGGCGGCGGCCGTGCGGACGAAGGCAGGGGCTGCGAGCGCCGTTCCGGCGAGTGCTGCGGTTTTCAGGAAATTGCGGCGGTTGAGATTATCCATGGGATTATCCTGTTGATTAGAAAATGATGGCCCAGGCGCAGAGGATTGCGAGCGAGACCAGAAGGGCGAGCAGATAGGGAACCACCGCCCGGAAGAGTTCCGAGGCGGGAATGCGGGTGACGCCGCTGACGACGAAGATCAGCATGCCGAGCGGCGGCGTCAGTCCGTGGATCATCAGGTTGACGACGATGATGACGCCGAACTGGATGGGATCGATGCCGGCGGCGATCGCGGCCGGCAGCAGGATCGGGCCGAAGAGCAGGATCGCGGCGCCGATGTCGAGAACGACACCGACGGCGAGCAGAATGACGTTCGACAAAAGGATGACGGCAAACGCGCTGCCGCCGAGCGCCGACGTCAGATGCGAGATCAGCGATGACACGTCGTCGACCGCCAGCAGGAAGGCGAAAGGGCCTGCCGTGCCGATCAGCAGACCGATCGCCGCCGCTTCGACCGCCGCCTGGCGGAAGGCGGCATAGAGCGAGAGGATGCCGAGCCGCGCGCCGATGCCGAGCAGCAGCGAGTAGAAAGCCGCGAGTGCGGCCGCCTCTGTCGTCGTGACGATGCCGATGCGGATGCCGACGACGACGATGACGCCGAGCCCGAAGGCGGGGATCGCCTGGACCGCCGATTGCCAGCGCTGTCTCGCGCTGGCTCGCGGCAACGGCACCTGCTCACGCACGGTCAGATGGATAGCAACCGCCAGGCATATGGCCATCAGCCCGCCGGCGAAAAAGCCGCCGACCAGCAGTGCGCCGACGGAAAGATTGGTCGCCGAGGCAAGGATGAGAAAGGCGATCGACGGCGGGATGATGTTGTCGAGAACCGAAGTCGAGGCGATGATCGCCGCCGCCTGCGCCTGAGGATATCCGTGTTTGACCAGCTCGGGCTGGAAGGTCGATGCACCGAAAGCGGCATTGGCGACCGAGGAGCCGGAAGCGCCGGAAAAGAGAACGCTGGTCAGAAGCGTCGTCTGCGCCAGCCCGGCCCGGCGATGGCCGACCATGGCGGCGGCGAAGCGCACGAGCTGATTGGCGACGCCCGACGCCGTCAGCAGTCCGCCGGCGAGCAGGAAGAAGGGAATGGCGAGCAGCAGGAATTTCGATATGCCGGTAACGGTCGAAGAAACGATCGCCGGCTCCGGCAGGCTGCTGCCGAAAGCGATGGCGGCATAGGCTGCGGCGAGAAAGGCGTGCGGCAGCGGCGCGGCAAGCACCAGACCGATCGCCGCGATCAACCCGAGGAAGATGCTCGGCGGCCAATCGAGATCGAGCGAGATATGCGGGATGCCGGCATAGAGCGCGATGCCGAGGGCCAGCGAAAGAGCAACCGGCAGGACCCGGCCTTCGGCGACGCGCTGCAGAAGCAGCACAACGAGGATCAGCGCGCCGCCAGCGCCGAGGAAACCGAAGCGGATCCATTCCGGCAGGCCGAGCGTCGGCGAGACGCCGCCGAGCATCGTCATAATCTCGCGGGCGCCGAAGGCAAGGATCAGCGCCGAAAGCACGGTGAAGACATCGGCGCCGATCCGCGTCGCCTTCTGCAGGCCTTCCGGCAACATCCTGACGAAAACGTCGAGGCGCATGGCAAGCGCACTGTTGAGGCTGAGCGGCGCGCCGAGCGCGATCAGACCCACATGCAGCCATACGCCGAGATCCTCGGCGCCGATGAAGCCGGTGCCGAAGAAATAACGCAGGAAGACGGTGACGAGCACCATGAAGAGCAGCACGGCGAGAATGAGTGCTGCGGCAATGCCGAGAACCGCCTCGATTGCCCGCAGCAGGCGGGCTACCACCCCGTTGTCCAGAGCGGTCCGGTCGATCGGATGAATTTCACTGGCGGCCAATAAATTTGCCTCTGCCCTCAACATCAGGCGCTTCTCTCCCTCAAAGGATCGAGGTCGAAGAGCGTAACGCCTTTTCGCCGAAACGGAGCGCTTGCTCAAGCGGTGACAGACCGCAAAATGCGTTATCGGCACCCGGCTTCCGACCGCCCGCAGCCCGAAAGTTCGGCATCATGATCATTTTTTAGGCGCCAAAATTCATGCACATTTTTGAGGCGTGCACCTTGCCAGAATTGCTGCAGCGCGTCATAAATATAGCCATGACGCATCTCGATCTGACAATTCTGGTGATCGACGAAAATGCCATACGCGCCTCCATCATCGAAGAGGGACTGCGCGAGGCAGGGCATGCGCGCGTCACCGTGGTGCATGAGGTCAACGGCATCGCGCGCACCATCGAAACGCTGATGCCCGACGTGATCATCATCGATATCGAAAACCCCAATCGCGACATGATGGAGCATCTGTTCCAGCTGACGCGCACGGTCAGCCGGCCGATCGCCATGTTCGTCGACCGCTCCGACACGGCCTCGATCGAGGCTGCCGTCGATGCCGGCGTCTCGGCCTATATCGTCGACGGATTGAAGAAGGAACGCGTCAAACCGATCCTCGACATGGCCGTCAGCCGCTTCAATGCCTTCAACCGGCTGCGGCGGGAACTTGCCGATGCCCGGTCGGCGCTGGAGGAACGCAAGCTGATCGAGCGCGCCAAGGGCATCTTGATGAAGATGCGCGGCCTCTCGGAGGAAGAGGCTTTCGCGCTGCTGCGCCAGACGGCGATGAACGAAAAGAAGAAGATGTCGGAAATCGCCCAGAGCGTTGTCACCGCCGCGGGACTTTTGATGTGATGGCGGGCCTCCTGCATTTCCGGAGGAAACCGGAGTGAATATGATGATGAAGACCGCCAAATCAGGCGGCGAGCTGGCCTCGCCCGCACATATCAACAATGAAGGGCCGAAAGTGCTGCGGGCCGGCTTCATTCCGCTCGTCGATGCATCGGTGCTGATTGCGGCGGCGGAATTCGGCTTTGCGCAGAAGGAAGGCCTGACGCTCGATCTCGTCAAGGACGTCTCCTGGGCGAATGTCCGCGATCGCCTGGCATTCCGCCAGTTCGATATCGCCCATATGCTGTCGCCGATGCCCATCGCCTCCATGCTCGGCCTCGGCTCCAATCCCTCGCCGACGATCACGCCGTTTTCGCTGGGGCGCGGCGGCAATGCGATCACGCTGTCGACGCGGCTCTTCGACAGGATGCGGGATGACGCCGGATTGCCGGAAACGGCAAGCGCGCTTGATAACGCCCACGCGCTCGCAAAAACGATCGCGGCGATGAAGGCGCGCGGCGAGCCGCTGCCGACCTTCGGGGTCACCTATCCCTTCTCCTCGCACAATTACGAATTCCGCTACTGGCTGGCGGCTGGCGGCATCGATCCCGACAAGGACGTCAAGCTCGTCGTCGTGCCGCCGCAGCTGACCTCGGACGCATTGGCGGCTGGCGCAATCGACGGTTTCTGCGTCGGCGCGCCTTGGAACATGGTCGCCTCTGAGCGTGGCCTTGGCCGCATCGTCGCCACCAAACAGGACATCTGGCCGTCGGCCCCGGAAAAGGTGATCGGCATGCGGCCGGATTGGGCCGAAAGCCATCCGGAGACTGTTTCCCGGCTGATCGTGGCGCTCGATGCGGCAGCCCGCTGGTGCGACCGGCCGGACAATCACGACGCGCTGGCAGGAGTTCTTGCCGATCCCCGCTATATCGCGGCGCCCGTCGAGATCATTCGCCGCGTTCTCGCCGGCGAATTCAGCCTCGACGCCAAGGGCAACCACCGGATCATCGCGGATTATTTCCAGTTCCATTCCGGCTTCGCCAACTATCCCCGGCCAAGCCATGCACTTTGGATCTACAGCCAGATGATCCGCTGGGGACAGGCCGATGCCAGTCTCAACAAGGCGCGTGCCGCCGCATCCGCCTACCGCCCGGATCTCTACCGCACGGCCCTCGGCGACGAAAACGCGCCCGATGACGCTGATATCCGCATCGAAGGCAATGATGAGGGCGACCGTTTCATGGACGGCCACGTCTTCGATCCGGGGCAATTGCCGGACTATGTCGCGAGCTTTGCCGTCAAAAGCGCCCTGCCCTTCGCTTCCCATAGCGATGACACTTGATCCCTGCCGGCCTGCACAAAACGCCAGCAAAATTCGACGCCCGCCATCACCGCAACGCACAAAAGATTTGCATGTTTTTTGGCAGCCGCAAAAACGAGCAGATGGCCGCATTTTAAAAATACCATTTAAATTCAATAATTTAAAACAAAAACACCAAACTGGCACGCAGCTTGCAAGGCTATTACAGCACAGATCAATGGCGATCAGCGCAGCATGAGGGCCCGATAGGCGCTCGCAGAAGACCATAAATTCGGCGCCCAACGGCGGGCGCTACCAGCAAAGCCGCTGATCAGGATATTTCGCGCGCCTCGTGCATGCGCAGCCTGACCAGCGGCTTTTTGTTTTTAACCCTCAGCGATGAATCGGCCCGACCTTTGTCGGGTCACGGAGAAGCCATGTCTGTCATCGAGAAAGTGCAGCCCATGTCCGACGGCGAACCCGCCAAAGCATTGTGGATCTCCACGGTCGCTTTCACCCTCTGTTTCGCGGTCTGGACGATCTTTGCGATCATCGGCATCCGCATCAAGCAGGACCTCGGCCTGAACGAGGCGGAATTCGGATTGCTGGTCGGCACCCCGGTTCTCACCGGCTCGCTCGTACGCATCGTGCTCGGCATCTGGACAGGGCGTTACGGCGGCCGTCTCGTCTACACGCTCACCATGCTTGCTGCCGCATTGGCGACCTTTCTGCTCTCCTATGCCCAGACTTATACCCAAATGCTGATCGCCGGCCTCGGCGTCGGGCTTGCCGGCGGCTCCTTCGCCGTCGGTGTCGCCTACGTTTCGCCCTTCTTCCCGGCGGAAAAGCAGGGAACCGCGCTCGGCATCTTCGGCGCCGGCAATGTCGGCGCGGCCGTGACCAAATTCGCCGCTCCCTTCGTTCTGCTCGCCTGGGGCTGGCAGGCGGTTGCGGAAATCTGGGCCGTCTGTCTGGCGCTGATGGCGATCATCTTCTGGTTCACCACAACCGATGACCCGGCCTTCCGTCTTCGCCGCGAACGCAGCGTCGCCTCCAAGAGTTTCGCCGAGGAATTCGCGCCGCTGCAGAACGTTCAGGTCTGGCGTTTCTCGCTCTACTATTTCTTCGCCTTCGGAGGCTTCGTCGCTCTGTCCCTGTGGCTGCCGCGTTACCTGGTCGGCGTCTACGGCTTCAACCTCGAAACCGCCGGCATGATCGCGGCCGCCTACTCCATCCCGGGCAGCATCTTCCGCGCTTTCGGCGGCGTGCTGTCGGACAAGAAGGGTGCGCGCAGCGTGATGTATGCGATGCTGGCCGTATCCGCCGTGGCCACGCTCATTCTGTCGCTGCCGGCTACGACCATCACGCCGGTCATCTTCATCATCGTCATCTTCGTGCTCGGCTTCTTCATGAGCCTCGGCAAGGCCGCCGTCTTCAAGCACATCCCGGCCTACTATCCCGAAAGCGTCGGCGCGGTCGGCGGCATCGTCGGGATGATGGGCGGACTCGGCGGCTTCATCCTGCCGATCGCCTTCGGTTTCCTCAAGGACATGACCGGCCTTTGGTCCAGCTGCTTCCTGCTGCTCTTCGCGGTCGTCGCCATCTCGCTCGTCTGGATGCACCTGTCCGTCAAGCAATTGTCGCGCCAAGGGCACTCGGCGCCCGTGGCTGCAACCTGATCTAAGGACTTGGAAATATGACAGAAAAACTCGTCATCATCGGCAATGGCATGGCGCCCGGGCGCATGCTGGAGCACCTCCTCGAACGCGCGCCCGGACGCTATGAAGTTACGATCTTCAATGCCGAGCCGCGCGTCAATTACGACCGCATCATGCTGTCGCCGGTTCTCTCCGGAGAAAAGGACTACGAGCAGATCATCATTCACGGTGACGGCTGGTACATCAAGCACGGCATCATGCTCTACAAGGGCCACAAGATCGTCAACATCGATCGTGTCGCCAAGACCGTCACTTCCGACCACGGCGTCACCGAAAGCTACGACAAGCTGGTGATCGCCACCGGCTCCGTGCCCTTCATCATCCCGGTTCCCGGCAAGGATCTGCCCGGCGTCATCACCTATCGCGATCTCGACGACGTGCAGGCGATGCTGCTTGCCGCTCAGTCGCGCGAAAAGGCCGTCGTCATCGGTGGCGGTCTGCTTGGGCTCGAAGCGGCGGCCGGCCTTGCCCAGCGCGGCATGGACGTCACCGTGCTGCACGTCATGCCGACGCTGATGGAGCGCCAGCTCGATCCCGCCGCCGGCTACCTGCTGCAGAAGGCGGTCGAGGAACGCGGCATCAAGGTCATCTGCAAGGCCAATACCAAGGCGATCGTCGGCAACGGCAAGGTCGAGGGCATCGAACTCGACGATGGCCGCATCATCCCGGCGACGCTCGTCGTCATGGCCGTCGGCATTCGTCCGAGTGTCGGCCTGGCGAAGGACGCCGGCCTTGCGGTCAATCGCGGCATCGTCGTCGATGCCGGCATGCAGACTTCGGATGGCGATATCTTTGCGCTCGGCGAATGCGCTGAGGTGGGCGGCATGGTCTACGGCCTCGTCGCGCCGCTCTACGAGATGGCCCGCATTGCCGCAGCGCATCTCTGCGACGACCGTTCGCCGGCTTTCGTGCATGCGGACACGCCGACCAAGCTCAAGGTCACCGGCATTGAACTCTATTCGCTCGGCGATTTCGCCGACGGCGACGACCGCGAGGAGATCGTGCTGCGCGATGCTTCAGCCGGCGTCTACAAGCGCCTGGTGCTAAAGGACAACAAGATCATCGGCACCGTGCTGTACGGCGAGACCGCCGACGGCGCCTGGTTCAACGACCTGAAGAAGAAGGCGACCGATATTTCGGAGATGCGCGAGACGCTGATCTTCGGACAGGCCTATCAGGGAGGGTCGCCGCTGGACCCTATGGCGGCCGTTGCAGCCTTGCCGGATGACGCGGAAATCTGTGGCTGCAACGGCGTATGCAAGGGCAAAATCACCTCGACGATCACGGCCAAGGGACTGACGTCGCTCGACGACGTGCGCGCCCATACCAAGGCGTCCGCCTCGTGCGGCTCCTGCACCGGCCTTGTCGAGCAACTCATGGCGCTGACGCTCGGCGACGGCTACAATCCGGCTGCCGTGCAGCCGATGTGCACCTGCACCGAGCTTGGCCATGACGATGTTCGCCGCCTGATCAAGGCGAAGGGGCTGAAGAGCATCCCTGCCGTCATGCAGGAACTGGAATGGAAGACTTCCTGCGGCTGCGCCAAGTGTCGGCCAGCGCTCAACTATTACCTGGTCTGCGACTGGCCGGACGAATATGCCGACGACTACCAGTCGCGTTTCATCAATGAGCGCGTCCACGCCAACATCCAGAAGGACGGTACCTACTCCGTCGTTCCCCGCATGTGGGGCGGCGTCACCAATTCGAACGAGCTGCGCGCCATCGCCGATGTCGTCGACAAATTCGAAATCCCGATGGTCAAGGTGACGGGCGGCCAGCGTATCGACCTGCTCGGCATCGAGAAGGAAGATCTGCCCGCCGTCTGGGCCGATCTCGGCAAGGCCGGCTTCGTCTCCGGCCAGGCCTATGCCAAGGGCCTGCGCACCGTGAAGACCTGCGTCGGCTCGGACTGGTGCCGCTTCGGCACCCAGGACTCCACCGGTCTCGGCATCCGCATCGAGAAATTCATGTGGGGCTCATGGACCCCGGCCAAGCTGAAACTGGCCGTGTCCGGCTGCCCGCGCAACTGCGCCGAAGCAACCTGCAAGGATATCGGCGTGATCTGCGTGGATTCCGGTTTCGAAATCCATTTCGCCGGTGCCGCCGGTCTCGACATTAAGGGCACCGAGGTGCTCGGCCTCGTGAAGACCGAGGACGAAGCGCTGGAGCATATCGTGGCGCTGACGCAGATGTATCGGGAACAGGCCCGCTATCTCGAGCGCATCTACAAATGGGCCAAGCGCGTCGGCCTGGAGGAAATCCGCCGCCAGATCATGGGCGATGCCGAAAAGCGCAAAGCCTACTACGAGCGCTTCGTCTTCAGCCAGAAATTTGCCCAGGTCGATCCCTGGTCGGAGCGTGTTTCCGGCAAGGACAAGCACGAGTTCAAGCCGATGGCGACGATCGGCTATCCGCAGGCTGCCGAATAAGGAGATGGACATGAATTGGATCGCAATCGGTGACATCTCCGATATTCCCTTGCGCGGCGCGCGCTGTGTGAAGACGCCGCAGGGCAAGGTCGCCGTCTTCCGTACGGCCGAAAACGAGGTGTTTGCCATCGAGGATCACTGCCCACACAAGGGCGGCCCGCTCTCCCAGGGCATCGTGCATGCCAAGGCCGTCACCTGCCCGCTGCACAATTGGGTGATCTCGCTGGAAACCGGCAAGGCGCTCGGCGCCGACCAGGGCGAGGTGCGCACAATACCGGTCCGCAACGAGGACGGCGCCCTCTTCATCGCGCTGGAAAGCCTGTTGATGGCGGCTGAATAATGGCGGCTGAAGTCAAGACCACCTGCCCCTATTGCGGCGTCGGCTGCGGCGTCATCGCCACGGTCGACGAGGCGGGCGCCGTTAGCGTCAAAGGCGATCCCGAGCATCCGTCGAATTTCGGCCGGCTCTGCTCGAAGGGCTCGGCGCTTGCCGAAACCATCGATCTCGACGGCCGGCTTCTCCATCCCGAGATCGCAGGCGCACGCAGCGGCTGGGACGAGGCGCTCGATCTGGTCGCCCGGCGTTTCTCCGAAACGATCGCCGAACACGGACCTGATTCCGTTGCCTTCTACGTCTCCGGCCAGTTGCTGACCGAAGATTACTACCTCGCCAACAAGCTGATGAAGGGCTTCATCGGTTCGGCCAATATCGACACCAATTCCAGGCTCTGCATGTCCTCGTCGGTCGCCGGCCATCGCCGCGCCTTCGGCGCCGATACCGTGCCAGGGACCTATGAGGATATCGAGCTTGCGGATTTGGTGGTGCTCACCGGCTCCAACCTCGCCTGGTGTCATCCCGTCATCTACCAGCGGCTGGCCGCCGCAAAAGCGGCGCGGCCGAACATGCGGATCGTCGTCATCGATCCGCGCCGGACGATGACATGCGATATAGCCGATCTGCATCTGGCCATCCGCCCGGACGGCGATGTCGCGCTGTTCATGGGGCTGCTCGCCCATCTCGCGACAAGTCCTGCGATCGACCAGAATTATATCGCCTCCCATACGGAAGGTTTTGCCGGCGCCTTTGCTGCGGCCGCAGCGCTCGATATCAACGATCTGCTGGAACGGACCGGCCTGCCGGCCATGCAGATCCGGGAATTCTTCCGCCTGTTCGAAACGACGCAAAAAGTCGTGACCTGCTACAGCCAGGGCGTCAATCAATCCTCCTCCGGCACCGACAAGGTCAATGCCATCCTCAACTGCCATCTGGCGACCGGCCGCATCGGCCGTCCTGGTATGGGCCCCTTCTCGCTCACCGGCCAGCCGAACGCCATGGGCGGGCGCGAGGTCGGCGGTCTTGCCAATATGCTGGCCGCCCATATGGCGATCGAGAATGCGGATGACCGCGACCGGGTGCAGCGTTTCTGGAAATCGCCGGTCATTGCAGCAAAACCAGGTTTGAAAGCGGTCGACATGTTCCGCGCCGTCGCCGACGGGCGCATCAAGGCGCTCTGGATCATGGCCACCAATCCCGTCGTCTCGATGCCGGATGCAAACAGCGTCGAAAGCGCGATCGCCGCCTGTCCCTTCGTCGTCGTCTCCGACATCCTGAAGGAGACCGATACGGCCCGGCATGCAAATGTGCTTCTGCCCTCGCTCGGCTGGGGCGAGAAGGACGGCACCGTCACCAATTCCGAGCGGCGCATTTCCAGGCAGCGGCCGTTTCTCGGCATTCCCGGCGACGGGAAAGCCGACTGGTGGCAGCTTGCGGAGGTCGGACGCCGCATGGGATTTGCCGCCGCCTTCGATTTCGATAGGCCGGCCGAGATCTTCGCCGAACACGCCGCCCTGTCCGCCTTCGAAAACAACGGCAGCCGCGATTTCGACATCGGCGCCCGCGCCGATATCTCAGGCGCCGCTTATGAGCAGCTGTCGCCCTTCCAATGGCCGCAGGCGGCAGGGTCAGAACCCGGCGTCACCCGCTTCTTCGCCGATGGCGGTTTCTACCATGGCGACGGCAAGGCGCGCTTCGTCGCGGTGCAACCGCCGGCAACGGACCGCACCAATGCCGACTTCCCCTTCACGCTGAATACCGGGCGCATCCGCGACCAGTGGCACACGATGACGCGAACCGGGAAGAGCGCGCGGCTGTCCGCCCATATCGCCGAACCCTTTGCGGAGATCCATCCGCGCGACGCTATCGAGACCGGTATATCGAGCGCCGGGCTCGTCGAGATCGACAGCCCGTTCGGCAAGGCGATTGTCCGTGCGCTGGTGACCGATCGCCAGGCGCGCGGCGGCATCTTCGCGCCGATGCACTGGAACGACCAGTTCGCGGCAAAAGCGCGGATCGACGCCGTGGTCGCGCCGATCACCGATCCCTTTTCCGGCCAGCCGGCGTCGAAGAACGTTGCCGTCGCCGTCCGGTCCTTCCCCGCCAGCCATTACGGTTTCGCCGTCTCATCGGCAAAACCCGTAGCACCTGATGCGGCCTATTGGGCGCTGGCCAAAGCCGAGGGCGGCTGGCGGCTGGAGCTTGCCTTCGACCGGAGCGTCGAAGACTGGACGGCCTGGTGCCGGTCGGTTTTCGCCATTCCCGATGAGATCGAACCGCTGGGTTACGCCGACCGGCAATCGGGCGACCTCAGGCTCGCCTTCTTCGACGGCGAGACGCTGCTCGCCGCGCTGTTCCTTGCCCGCGAACCGGTCGCCGTCGCGCGCAACTGGGCGATTTTGCAGCTCTCGGTCGCGCATGGTGATTTGAGGAAACGCTTTGCGCTCGTCGCAGGTCGTCCCGGCGCCGGCAGGCCGGATCCGGGCGCCACCGTCTGTTCCTGCTTCAGCGTCGGAGTCAATCAGATCGCTGCCGCCGTGCGTGGCGGATGCCACAGCGTCGAGGCGGTCGGCAAGGAAACGAGCGCCGGGACCAATTGCGGCTCCTGCCGCGGCGAAATCGGCAGGATCATCGATCGCTGTCTTGCCGCGGCCGCAGAGTGAAAGGCCGGAAACGCGGCTGCTGTCAGGCCGCGTTCGGCATGATGAACATCTTATGGTCGGCTGAGATGCGCACCGAGATCTCGTCATAGGATGCGAAGGTCGGATGCGGCGTTTCCATCTTGTCATGATGGGTTGCCGTGACGACCATGACATCGGCGCCCGCCGCCTCGCCGGCAGCAATGCCGGCGGCGACATCCTCGAACACCAGGCAGTCCCGCGGGCTGACGCCGAGGCGTTCGGCGCCGAGAATATAACATTGCGGGTCGGGTTTTCCGACCTTGACGTCCTCCGCCGTCACCATGAATTTCGGCAGCGACAGGCCGGCCGCCTCCAGCCGCCGGCGGGCAAGACGCAACGGCGAGGAGGTGACGATCGCCCAGCGATCCGGCGGCAGCGAACTCAGGAATGCCGCGGCACCTGAAATGGGAACGACATCGCTGACATCGGCGATCTCGGCCTCGGTCACCAGCCTCGCCTCATCTTCTGGATCGACGCCTGGCAGGTTCAGCCGGGTGATCGTGTCAATGCCGCGCGATCCGTGCATTTTCGGCAAAAAGCCGGCGACATCGAGCCCGTGACGCCTTGCCCAGTCGCTCCATGCACGCTCGGCCGCTTTGATCGAATTGAGGATGGTGCCGTCCATATCGAACAGGAAGGCGGCATAAGGCTTCTCGAAGCCACGGGGCGTCGGCACGGACAAAAGCGGATCCTTTAAGGAAAGCATCGGATGGTTGTCGTATCGCGCGATGAAACGGCAAATCACCGCCTTTTGCAAGCGTCGACAGCAAGAGGCAGCGGCTGCAAAACTCCCTTCCCTAAAAAGCCGCCTTGCCGGAGGAGGCAATCAGATCGCAGGAGAGGCGAAGGCCGATCGGGTCGTGGCAGAGGTCATCGGCGCCTTCGGCGAGTTCCAATGCGGCCGGAGTGTCGGCGCGTAGGTAGGCCTGTGTTGTTGGATCGATGCGCTTGGGTATGGCGGTCCATAGCGAGGGGCGACTGATGTCGATCGCGGAGATACCGGCCTTCTCGCCGCCCATGGCAGAGGATGCGATTGCCATGCCGCTTGCCGTCAGGGCGAGTGCGAGGGCAATCTGGAGACCGATATCTGCGGCCTCGCGCGGGGAAACGAACATAGCGGCCTCATGCTGCTGATTTCTAGCGTTTCACCATGTCCCTAAGGCAGGCAGCAGCGACGATCCAGCGGCTTCGCCGGTTAAGGTTTATGCGTAACCATGCAAGGCGCGCGTGCAGTTTTTCGCAAAATATTGGAACAATGAATCCGTCGGGCAGTTAGCCGAGGGCCACCCAAGATGAAAATCAAAGGAGGATATCCTCATGACCAAGTCCCTTATTGCCGCTTCGCTGCTCGCGATCGGTATGGCATCGTCGGCCTTTGCCCAGTCGAACCCCGACCCGATCGGGCCGACGAATGGCGGCTCGACCGATCCGAGTTCGGGTAGCTATTCGTCGGATTACACCAACAGTGACAACGGCATGTATCCGGTGCAGGTCGCGCCGGTCGATCCAACCACCACGCAGAGCATCGGCCAGCCGCAAACGATGGAATGCCCCGGCATGCCGCAGCAGATGTCCGGCGTCGACACACGCGGCGGTCAGAGCGGCGCATCGATCAGCGAAGCCTGCCGCGAATACGACAATTGACAGGCACCTTCGCTCCCTAAATATGTCGCGCGAACGCGCGCCACGTTTGGAAAAGGCCGGTTCACGCCGGCCTTTTTCAGGTCGTCGCCACCATGATGAAAAGCTTTCCCTCCGGATGAAACTTTTGATCCGGGCGTTCCGTACATCCGTAGCAGGGTGAAAAAACAGAGCAGGGAACGGCTTCATTGGCAAAGGACACGCTAAAACCTGTCATCTTATGGTTTCGCAGGGATTTGCGCCTTGACGACAATCGGGCCCTCCATGCCGCCCATCTCTCCGGGCGACCGATCATCCCCCTTTATATCAACGAGCCTACGGCAGCCGGCACGGGTCCGCTCGGCGCTGCGCAGGCCTGGTGGCTGCATCATTCGTTGGAAGCGCTTGATAGATCATTGCACGAGCGGCAGGGCGGGCTGGTGTTTGCCAGCGGCGATGCGCTCGATGTGCTCCGCGCCGTCATCAAAAAGAGCGGTGCCGAAGCCGTTTTCTGGAACCGACGATACGATCCGTCGGGCATCTCGGTCGACAAGCACATCAAGCAGGAATTGGAAAAACAGCCGATCGAGGCGAGAAGTTTCGGCGGCCAGCTGCTGCACGAACCGTCCAGGCTGATGACCGGCAGCGGCACTCCCTATCGGGTCTATACGCCATTCTGGCGCGCGCTGGAGGGTGCGGGCGAAGCCGAGCCGCCGTTGGAGGCGCCGGCGAAGCTGCGGCTGGCAGCGCAGCGTCCGGCATCGGAAACATTGAAGAGCTGGAAACTGTTGCCGACGAAGCCGGACTGGGCGAAGGACTTTACCGATCTCTGGACGCCGGGCGAGCAAGGCGCAAGAGAGAGGCTCAGCGTCTTCGTCGAGGACGAACTCAAGGGCTACAAGGAAAACCGCGACTATCCGGCGAAACTGGCGACCTCGATGCTGTCGCCGCATCTGGCGCTTGGCGAGATCTCCCCTGCCCGCATCTGGGATGCGACGCGCGGACTGTCGAACCGGATGCCGGCGGCCGACATCGTGCATTTCCGCAAGGAGATCGCCTGGCGCGAATTCTCCTACCACCTGCTTTTCCATTTTCCGCGTCTTGCCTCGGAGAACTGGAACGATCGTTTCGACGGCTTTAAATGGCGCAACGACGACGGGGATTTCGAGGCGTGGCGGCGCGGCATGACCGGCTACCCGATCGTCGATGCCGGCATGCGCCAGCTCTGGCGTCACGGCTGGATGCACAATCGGGTGCGCATGATCGTCGCCTCCTTCCTCATCAAGGATCTGATGATCGACTGGCGCCGCGGCGAGGCCTGGTTCCGCAACACGCTGGTCGATGCCGATCCCGCCAACAATGCGGCAAGCTGGCAGTGGGTGGCGGGCTCGGGAGCCGACGCGTCACCCTTCTTCCGCATCTTCAATCCGATGCTGCAGGGCGAGACTTTCGATCCCGACGGCGACTATGTCAGAGCTCATGTGCCGGAGCTGCAACGGCTTGGGGCAAAATACATCCACCGACCGTTCGAGGCGCCGAAGAACGCGCTCGACGAGGCCGGCATCATCCTCGGGCAGACCTATCCGAAACCGATCGTCGACCATGCCAGCGCCCGCGACCGAGCGCTCGCGGCCTACAAAGCCACGAAGGACGCCGCATGAACGCGCATTTCCGCCCCGCCTCGCGCCGGCTGAAGATCGCCGTCATCGGCTCCGGCATCTCTGGCGCCTCGGCGGCCTGGGCGCTCGACCCCGTGCACGACGTGACGCTCTACGAAAGCCAGGCGCGGGCGGGCGGCCATACGGCGACGGTCGACGTCGATTATGACGGGGTTCGGATTGCGGTCGATACCGGCTTCATCGTCTATAACGAACAGAATTATCCGAACCTGACGGCGCTCTTTGCCGAGCTCGGCATCGCCACCCATACCAGCGACATGAGTTTTTCGCTCTCGCTCGACCGCGGCAGGCTGGAATGGAGCGGCGGCGGGCTGTCCTCGATCTTCGCCCAAAAGCGCAACCTGCTGCGGCCGTCGTTCCTGTTGATGATCCGCGAGATCCTCCGCTTCAACCGCACCTGCCTCGAAGATCGGGCCGCCGGTCACCTCGCCTCACGCTCGATCGGCGATTATCTCGACTGGCGCGGCTTCTCGCCCGGCTTTACCAACAATTATCTCGTGCCGATGGCGGCGGCGATCTGGTCGACGCCGTCGGCCCGCATGCTGCAGTTCCCGGCCGAATATTTCGTCAATTTCTTCGACAATCACCGGCTGATCTATCGCCGCCAGCACCAATGGCGGACGGTGACCGGCGGCAGCCGCTCCTATCTAGACCGGCTGCTGAAGCCGCTCGGCGGACGGGTGAAACTGTCCTGCGGCATACGCGGGGTGATCCGTTCGGAGAGCGGCGTCACGCTTATCGACGAGACGGGCGGCCAGCGGCCGTTCGACAAGGTGATCCTTGCCTGCCATAGCGATCAGACGGCACGCCTGCTCATCGATGCCACCGACCGGGAAAGGCGGCTGCTCGCCGCCATTCCCTACCAGCCGAACCGCGTCGTCCTGCATTGCGACCAAAAGCTGATGCCGCAGCGGCGCAAGGTCTGGGCCTCGTGGAACTATCTGCGCTCCAGCCGGGAGGATGGCAAGGCGGGTGTCGCCGTCACCTATTGGATGAACCGGCTGCAGGGCATCGACGATAATTTCCCGTTATTCGTAACGCTCAACCCCGACCGCGAGCCGGATCCCCGCATGGTATTTGCGGAATTCACCTATGAGCATCCACAATTTTCGGCCGACGCCATGGCAGCGCAGCGGACGCTCGCCGCCATCCAGGGTGAGAACCATTGCCATTTCGCCGGCGCCTGGACGGGATATGGATTTCATGAGGATGGCCTGGTTTCCGGCCTGGCGGCAGCCGAGGCGCTGGGGGGCATCATTCCCTGGCGAACGGCGCGAAGCCTGAAACCGCAACCGGATGCAGCGGCATGAGCGGACGAGGCAAAAAGCACGGCGTCAGCATGAGCGGCAACGGCGCTGCGCCGGATGCGGCGGCCGCGCTCTATGTCGGTGACATCATGCATCAACGCCTGAAACCCTTCGGCCATCGTTTCCGCTACCGCGTCTTCTCCCTACTCGTCGATCTCGATCGGCTTGAAGCGGCCGATCGGTTGTCGGCGCTGTTTTCCGTCAACGGCCGCAATCTCGTCTCGTTTCATGAAAAGGACCATGCCGATACGGCGAGCACGCCGCTGCGCGCCTACGCCGACCGGCTGCTTGCTGAGGCCGGGCTCGAGCGCGCGGCAAGGATATTGCTCGTCTGCTATCCCCGCGTTCTCGGCTATGTTTTCAACCCGATCTCTGTCTATCACGCTTATGATGGCGGCGGCGCCCTCGTCGCGATGATCTACGAGGTGCGCAACACTTTCGGCGAGCGGCATAGTTACGTCTGTCCTGTCGGCGATGGCGATATGTCGGAAGGCGGGCTCCGTCAGAGCTGCGACAAGCTCTTCCACGTCTCGCCCTTCATCGGCATAGCGGCGCGCTATCACTTCCGCATGCTGCCGCCCGGCGCGGAAATCCGCTGGCGCATCCTCGAAACCGACGGCGAAGGGCCGCTGCTTGCGGCGACATTCTCAGGTCGGCAGCTGCCGTTGACCAGCGCCGCGCTGCTCCGGCTGACCGCGGACATCCCTTTCCTCCCCTTCAAGATCGTGGCCGGGATCCATTGGGAAGCTCTGAAACTGTGGCTCAAGGGCGCGCGTTATATCAGCCGTCCGGCGCCTCCGCCTGCCGTCAGCATTCACCGGCGCCAGCCGCTTGCGGACGCCGCGGATTGACTTTGCAGCGCCGCGCGTTCTGACACGACGCGCAGAGACGCTGCAGCGCTTTGAACTGCTGCATAATTTTTCCTAATTCGATTCCGATTGAGGAAATTATGCAGTAGCCTTGCCTACAATGGCCGGAGGCCGCCCGAGCATCGTCACGGATGTATCGTCGTCCCTAACCGGCAAGAAAATGCTGGAGGAGGAAAGATGAGCAAGGCGCAGGATTGGAATGTGCTGGCCCGTGACGCGGTGACGCTGACGGCCGAAAATATATCCCGTCTGGTGAAGGGGCTGCCCTTCAAGGCGAAGCTGGCGCTGCGCGGACTTCTGCGCATGCAGCACGGTTCGCTGGCCGTCACCCTGCCCGACGGCCGCAGGCTGCTGATCGAGGGCAAGCAGGCCGGGCCGAAGGCGGCTCTCAGCCTCAACAACTGGAACCTTGCCTATCGGGCCCTGACGAGCGGCACGATCGGGGTTGCCGAAACCTATATGGACGGCGACTGGGACAGTCCCGACATCGCCGCCTTCCTCGAACTTTTCCTCATCAACGGCGAGGCCGTCTACAGCTATTCCAATGGCAAGGGCGGCATTGGCCGCCTGCTCGAGCGCGTCCGCCATTGGATGAATACCAATACCAAGACGGGCTCGAAGCGCAACATTTCCGCCCATTACGATCTCGGCAATGATTTCTACAGGCAGTGGCTCGATCCGAGCATGACCTATTCCTCGGCACTCTATTCCACCGGGGCCAACGACCTGCAATCGGCGCAGAATGCCAAATACCGCGCGCTCGCCGAGGCGACCGGCATCAGGCCCGGCGATCACGTGCTGGAGATCGGCTGCGGCTGGGGCGGTTTTGCCGAATTTGCAGCAGGCGAACTGAACTGCAAGGTAACCGGGCTGACGATCAGCCGCGAGCAACTGGCCTTTGCCGAGGAGCGCATCCGCAAGGCCGGTCTCGGCGACCGCGTCGAATTCCGCTTCCAGGATTACCGCGACGAGACCGGGCTTTACGACCGGATCGTCTCGATCGAGATGTTCGAAGCGGTCGGCGAGAAATACTGGCCGTCCTATTTCTCCAAGCTCCGGCAATGTCTGAAGCCGGGCGGCAAGGCCGGCCTGCAGATCATCACGATCCGGCCGGAGGCCTTCGACCAGTATCGCAGCAACCCCGACTTCATCCAGAAATATGTCTTTCCCGGCGGCATGCTGCCGACGCGCAACCATCTGGCGGAACTTGCCGGCAAGGTCGACCTGTCACTGGTCAGGGACTTCGGCTTCGGGCTCGACTATGCCCGCACGCTTGCCGAATGGCGCGAACGCTTCTGGTCGGTCTGGGAGCGCATCCGCCCGATGGGCTTCGACGAGCGTTTCAAGCGGCTCTGGGAATTCTATCTGTTCTATTGCGAAGCCGGCTTCCGCGCCCGCAATATCGATGTGCGCCAGGTCGTATTCTCGCGCAGCTGATCATTCCGCCGGATGCGGTGTCACCGGATGGCGACCAGCCGATGACGGCCGCTCACGCCAGCCGGTCACGCGATTCACCAGCATGAAGTAGGCGCTGTAGGGAAGCATGCGCGCAAGCTTCAGCATCATGGTGAAGCGCCTGGGGAAGGAAATCTCGAAGGCCTGCGATTTCAGCCCGGCGGCAATCTGCCGGGCGGCTTCGTCGGTCGACACCAGGGACGGCATGGGAAAGGCGTTCTTCCGCGTCGCCGGTGTGTCGACGAAGCCCGGGCAGATGAGCTGGATACGGATGCCCATCTTGTCGAGATCGAATTTCAGGCTTTCGGCCATATTGATCAGCGCCGCCTTGGTGGCACCGTAGGCAGCGCCCGTCGGCAGGCCGCCATAACCGGTGACGGAGGAGACGATGGCGATCTGTCCCTGCCCTTTTGCCTTCATATGGCGGACCGCCGGCAACAGACAATTGACGACGCCGGAGAGATTGACGGCGAAGCTCTTTTCGAAATCGGCGCGGTTCAGGTCCTCGGCATGAACCGGCAGATAGACACCGGCATTGAGGATCGCCATGGCGAGTGTGCCGTGTTCGTATTCGATGGAGGCCATGATATGCTCCATGTCCTCGGCATCGGTGACGTCGCCATCGAGAACGACGATGCTGCCGGCAAGGCCGCTGGCCTCGGCCTGCAGTTCGACCAGCTTTTCATGGCTTCGGGCGGTGACGGCGACCTTGTATCCTTCGCCGGCGAGCTTCAGCGCAAGCGCGCGGCCGATGCCGGAACTCGCACCGGAGATCCAAACGAGTCCATGCTCGGGACGGGCGGTGAAATCACGCATGACATGTTCCTCCGGTTCTGCCTGACCAACACGAAAACAGCTCCGGAAGTTTCTATTCCTCCCGGATTTATGACTCTATCACACCATTGTGGCTGCTTTCAGCCGATCAGGTCGCCGATGATCTGACGAAGGGATCCGGTGAGCTTGACCGGCCCGTCCGAAACGGCAAAGGCGATGCAGGGCCTGTCCTTTTCGGCGACCGGCCGATGGTCGACCGTCTCGTCGGCAATGGAGATATCACCTGGGCCGAAACGGCCGCGTTCATCGTTGAAGGCGCCGTCGAGGATGAGGATCAGTTCCATGCCTTTGTGGGTGTGCGCCGGCAAAGCGCGGCCCGGACGAATCCACATCAGGTTGACCTCGCAGCCGTCGAGTTCGAGGCAATATTCCTTGAAGCCGGGCAACCGCATGCGCCACGGCACGTCCTCGACCTCGAATCCGACGAAATCGCGCAGCGCTTGTGGAAACAGCGCGTTGTCCGGCCGTTTGGCCGCCTGCGGCGCTGCGACCGGAGCGGCAGAGGAGAAGATTGCAGCAAGCTGCCGGTCGCGGTCGGCAATGGCGGTTTCACCTGCGCTTTCCAACGCCTCCCCGGCCAGCAATTCGAGGCTGTCCACCAGGCTGCGATTGTCCGGCTTCATTTCGAGATGGGACCGCACCAGCACACGCGCCGGCTCGGGCAAAGAGCCGGCAACGTAATGCGCCATCAATGCATCGATCGTGTCGATCTGCTCGTCAATCATGCCGGTTTCGGTCACGCCCAGTTGCCGCGCTCCGTTTTCGCTTTGTCGTCATCCGTACGGGGAAAGTCAATCTTCGGATCACCCCGCGCGCGGCAGATTGCGGGCCATGCGTCATTTCGGGGGACGAAGGCCAAATTTTATCGTGCCCGACAGAGGCGTGGAATAGCATTTCTTGCCAACTCAGCCTTGTGAAGGGAAAAGACCGTTCCTAAAGTAAGAGTTCGAATAGAGGCAGATTCCATGACCTTCCACCCTTCCGTCCTCGAAGCCATCGGCAATACGCCCCTGATCAAACTCAAGGGCGCGTCGGCGGCAACCGGCTGCACCATCCTCGGCAAGGCGGAGTTCCTGAACCCCGGCCAATCGGTGAAGGATCGCGCCGCGCTCTTTATCATCCGCGACGCAGAGCGGAAGGGGCTGCTTCGGCCCGGCGGCGTCATTGTCGAAGGCACGGCCGGAAATACCGGCATCGGGCTGACGCTGGTCGCCAAGGCGCTCGGCTACCGCACCGTCATTGTCATTCCGGAAACACAGAGCCAGGAAAAGAAGGACGCGCTGAAACTGCTCGGCGCCGAGCTCGTCGAAGTGCCCGCCGTTCCCTACAAGAACCCGAACAACTACGTGAAGGTATCCGGGCGGCTCGCCGAGCAACTGGCGAAGACCGAGCCGAACGGGGCGATCTGGGCAAACCAGTTCGACAATGTCGCCAACCGCCAGGCGCATGTGGAAACGACCGCTCGGGAAATCTGGAACGATACCGACGGCAAGGTCGACGGCTTCATCTGCTCGGTCGGGTCCGGCGGTACGCTGGCCGGCGTCGCAGCCGGCCTCAAGGCTTTCAAGGCGGATATCAAGATCGGCATCGCCGATCCCGACGGCGCCGCTCTTTATGAGTTCTATCAGAACGGCACACTGAAATCCGAGGGTTCCTCGATCACCGAGGGGATCGGCCAGGGCCGTATCACCGCCAATCTGGAAGGCTTCACCCCCGATTTTTCCTATCGGGTCTCCGATGCCGAAGCGCTTCCCTATCTTTTCGACCTCGTCGAAAACGAGGGCCTGTGCCTTGGCGGCTCGACGGCGATCAACATTGCCGGCGCGGTCAAACTCGCCCGGGATCTCGGCCCCGGCCACACGGTGGTGACGATCCTCTGCGATTACGGCAACCGCTATCAGTCGAAGCTCTTCAACCCTGATTTCCTGACCTCGAAGGGACTGCCCGTTCCGGGCTGGATGGCCAAGTCGCCCGAGATAGACGTTCCCTACGAACCCGCGTGAGACCCCATGCCCGTCAATGCCCTTTATCGTGACGACTTCTATCTCTCGACATGCGAGGCGGTCGTCACCGCCGTGCACGAGGATGGGGGCATTGAACTCGACCAGACCTGCTTCTATGCGACGTCGGGCGGCCAGCCGGGTGACACCGGCGAGCTGGAACGCGCCGACGGCAGCAAGATCGCACTCGGCCAGACGAAACACGGTCCGAGCAAGGATATCGTCATCCACGTGCCGCTCGAAAACGAGCCGCGGCCTGTGGTTGGCGAGACGTTGGTGCTGCATGTCGACTGGCTGCGCCGCTACAGGCTGATGCGCATGCACACGGCCTGCCATCTGCTGTCCGTCGTCTGCTCCTATCCGATCACCGGGGCTGCCGTCGGCGAGGAGGAAAGCCGCGTCGATTTCGACATGAGCGAGACGATCGACAAGGACGAGGTTACGGCCAGCCTGATGGAACTGGTCGGTCAGAACCATCCGGTCTACCTGCAGTGGATCACCGACGAAGAACTTGCCGCCAATCCCGACATCGTCAAATCGAAGAATGTCCGCCCGCCGATCGGGCTCGGGCGCGTCAGCCTCGTCTGCATCGGCGAGAACTCGTTGATTGACAGCCAGCCCTGCGGCGGCACACATGTCTCCGAGACACAGGAAGTCGGCCAGATCCATATCGCCAAAATCGAAAAGAAGGGCAAGGAGAACCGGCGCTTCCGCATCCGCTTCGGCACGCCCGGCGACGACGCCTGAGCATCAAGGGAGAGCATAATGAGTGAGAGCAAGAGCCGTTTCGTCGTGTCGGCCGATTGGCTGCAGGCCGAACTCGGCAAACCGGATCTGCGCGTGCTGGACGCTTCCTTCTACCTTCCGGCGCAGAAACGCGATGCCGATGCCGAATATGCGGCCGGCCATATTCCCGGCGCCATCCGCTTCGACCAGGACAAGATCGCCGACCACTCGACGTCGCTGCCGCACACGATCCCCTCGCCCGATTATTTCGCCGCAGAAGTCGGCCGGCTCGGCATCAGCGAGAAGGATCGCATCGTCGTCTATGACGGCATCGGCCTGTTCGCCTCGCCGCGCGTCTGGTGGCTGTTCCGGGTGATGGGCGCAAAGAATGTTTTCGTGCTCGACGGTGGTCTAGACGGCTGGAAGGCCGAAGGCCGGCCGCTTGAAACCGCGACGCCCAGCCATGCGCCGGCGGTCTTCACGCCCGATTTCGACGCGAGCCGCGTGGTGACGCTCGACAGCATGCGCGATATCGTCTCGAGCGGCGCGATGCAGATCGCCGATGCCCGCAGCGCCGGCCGCTTCGCTGCTGCCGAGCCCGAGCCGCGTGCCGGCATGCGCTCCGGCCATATGCCTGGCGCCCGCAGCCTGCCTTCCGGCTCCTTCGCCAACCAGGGCCGGTTCAAATCGCTGCCCGAACTGCGCCAGACGATCGAGGATGCCGGCATCGATCTTTCCAAGCCTGTCGTCACCTCCTGCGGCTCGGGCATCACTGCCGCGATCATCACGCTGGCGCTGGAATCGCTCGGCCATCACGACAACAAGCTTTACGACGGCTCGTGGAGCGAATGGGGCAGCCGTGACGATACGCCCATCGTCACCGGCCCGCCAACACCGGTCAAAGCCTGATCGCCATGGGGAAGACACCTGCTTCTTTGAAAGCTCACATCACGCGGCTCGAAATGACGGCGGCGCCGAAGGCAAGCATGCCGGTGCCCGTCAATATCCAGACGGCCATCATGCGCGCGCCTGCGATCCCGCTGCCGTTCTACCGCTATCTCTACCGGCAGGTCGGCGCGCGCTGGCAATGGGTGGACCGGCTGCGGATGAGCGACGAGCAACTTGCCCAGACGCTGAACGACAAGCGCAACAATATCAGCGTCCTCTATGTGAACGGCGCGCCGGCCGGCTTTTACGAATATTTCTGTGAGGACGAGGATACGATCGAGCTCAGCCATTTCGGCCTGATCGAACATGCGCTCGGCCTCGGCATCGGCAAATGGTTCCTGCTGCAGGCGCTCTACGCCATCTGGTCGCTCAATCCGAAGCGGGTCACCACCACAACGAACAATCTCGATCACCCCCGCGCACTGCAGCTCTACCAGATGTACGGCTTCTCCCCGGTTTCCACAGGCACCGGCATTGTCCGGCCGCTCAGCGACAAGGAGTTGCTGGAGATGGCACGGAAAGGCTGAGGGTTTGGGTTGCTTTTCCGACGCCCCCGCCACCCTCATTCCTGTCCTCGGGCTTGACCCGAGGGATGTCACAGGAATCCAGCCACGGCGCGTCCGCGCCGAGAATGAAGCAATACCATAACCGAAAAAGTCTATCGCACCCAAGGACTTGGGCGCACTGGATTCCTGTGACGAGCAAAGGAATGAGGGAGGAGAGGTGGAAATTCTCCACCAATCGTTGATGAGCCGGCGACAATTGGCAACGCGCAAGAAACGGGTGGCTTGGGCAAGGGTCCGGGCGCAATTTCATGGCGATCACAGGAGATTTGCCATGACCGCCATTCGTTTTTCCGCCATGCCGACCGCCGATGCTAGAGCCCTCTGGAACGGCGGTCGCGACGCCTATGATAATCTTCCCGAGACGATTATATCGGACGGTGACGGCAACCCTTGCCGCCATTGCCTGCAGAATATCGAAGAGGGCGACGAGTTTCTGGTTTTCGCCTACCGGCCCTTCCCGGCTCTGCAGCCCTATGCCGAGACCGGGCCGATTTTCCTGCACAAGCAGCCCTGCCGGCGTTACGCCGCCGAGGAGGTCCAGCCGCCGATGCTGACGATGAGCCCGGACTTCATCGTCCGCGGCTATGGCGAGAACGACCGCATCGTCTACGGCACCGGCGCGGTGACCGAGATCGCCGATATTCCGGCCTATGCCCAGACATTGCTGGCGCGGCCTGAGATTGCCTACGTGCATGTGCGCTCGGCGCGCAACAACTGCTTCCAGTGCCGGATCGACAAGGTAAGGGCGCCGGCCCTTGCGGAGACCGGCGCCCTCGCCTAACCATGAGTCAGGCAGCTTACGCTACGTTCAGCACGCTTTCCGGCGCGAAGGCCTCGTAGCCGAGCGCCTCGGCCACCGGCCTGTTGGTGATGCGGCCCTTATGCACATTGAGGCCGTTCCTCAGGTGCTTGTCTTCGGCAATGGCGCGCAGGCCGCGATCGGCAAGCGCCAGGCCGTGGACGAGCGTCGCATTGTTCAGCGCATGCGCCGAGGTGACGGGGACAGCGCCCGGCATGTTGGCGACGCAATAATGCACGACGCCCTCGACCTCGTAGGTCGGGTCGGAATGGGTCGTCGCATGCGAGGTCTCGAAGCAGCCGCCCTGGTCGATGGCGACGTCGACGACGACAGCGCCCTTTTTCATGCCCGACAGCATTTCGCGGGTGACGAGTTTCGGCGCGGCAGCACCGGGGATCAGCACGGCGCCGATGATGAGATCGGCCGAGAAGACCTCCTCCTCCAGCGCCTGGATGCTGGAATAACGGGTGTGGATGCGGCCGGCAAAGATATCATCGAGCTGGCGCAGGCGCGGCAGCGACCGGTCGAGAATGCTGACATCGGCGCCAAGGCCGGCGGCCATCCGAGCGGCATGCAGGCCGACGACGCCGCCGCCGATGACCGCAACCTTGGCCGGCAGCACGCCGGGCACGCCGCCGAGCAGGACGCCGAGGCCGCCATTAGCCTTCTGCAGCGCCGTCGCGCCAGCCTGGATCGACAGGCGGCCGGCGACTTCCGACATCGGCGCCAGCAGCGGCAGGCCGCCGCGCTCGTCGGTCACCGTCTCATAGGCGATCGCGGTGACGCCGGAGGCGATCAGACCCTTGGTCTGTTCCGGATCGGGCGCCAGATGCAGATAGGTATAGAGAAGCTGACCGTCGCGCAGTTGCGCCCATTCGGAGGGCTGCGGCTCCTTCACCTTGACGATCATATCGCATTTTTCAAAGATATCCTTGGCGGAGGCGGCGATTTTCGCGCCAGCCGCGGCATAAGCGGCGTCATCGGCGCCGATGCCGGCACCCGCCTTCGTCTCCACCCAGACCTCATGGCCATGGGCGACGTATTCGCGCACCGAAGCCGGCGTCAGGCCGACGCGATATTCATGATTCTTGATTTCCTTCGGGCAACCGACACGCATTGGCGTTCCTCTCATTTTATCTCCGCGGCCGCGGATTTTTCGGATGAGGAATCCAACCATCAAGGCAGTGAAATGTCCTTGCAAAGACGATTTGCCAATAGGTGATTTTTCGGTGATTATTGCGCTCAATGCCTCTCAATTCGAAGGTTATTCGAATGGCTGATCTCGATACCATCGATCTTGCGATTCTCCGGACTTTGCAGGCCAATGCCCGCATCACCAATGCCGAGCTTGCCGAGCGGATCGGCCTGTCGCCTTCGGCCTGTTCGCGCCGGCTCGACATTCTGGAGAGAAGCGGCGTCATCGGCGGCTATCATGCGCGGCTTTCGCACAAGGCGCTCGACTACAAGATGATTGCCATCGTGCATATCTCGCTGTCGGGCCAGTTCGCCAAGACGCTGGCGGAATTCGAGGCGGCGGTGAAGCTGTGCCCGAACGTGCTCGTCTGTTATCTGATGTCGGGCGAATACGACTATATTCTCAGGGTCGCTGCCCGCGATCTCGAGGATTATGAACGCATCCACCGCGACTGGCTGTCGGCCCTGCCCCACGTCGTCAAGATTAATTCGAGCTTTGCCCTCAGAGAGATCATCGACAAGCCGAATGTCGGGCTTTGAGCCCTTGCATATGTGCCGAAAGCCTGACCAGACTTTCGGTGTTTTCCGCTCAACGGCATATCATGACATCGAAGACCCACGGTTATATTTTCGCTCTGCTGGCGATCACCATCTTCTCTCTTCAGGATGCCATCTCGAAACATCTGGCGTCCACCTACCCGCCGATCTTCGTGACGATGATCCGCTACTGGGCCTTCGCGCTGTTCACGATCATCCTCGCTTCGAAGATGCGCGGCGGCCTTAAGACGACGGCCCGCACCAAACGCCCGCTTCTTCAGGTCGTGCGCGGCGTGCTGCTTGCCGTTCAGGTGGTTTTGGCCATCACTTGTTTTGCCGTGATCGGCCTTGCCCGCTCACAAGCGATCTTTTCCGCGACGCCGATCCTGATCGCGCTGCTGTCGATGCCGATCCTCGGCGAGCGGGTCGGCTGGAGACGATGGATGGCAATTGGCGCCGGGCTTTTCGGAGTGCTGCTGATTCTGAAGCCGGAAGGCGAGTTTTTCGATGTGAAGCTGCTTCTGGCCATTATTTCCTGCTTCAACTTCGCCTTCTATGTCATCGCCACGCGTCTCGTCAGCCGTGACGACTCGTCGATGACCAGCTTCTTCTATACCGGCGTCATCGGCGGCATCACGATGAGCATCATTGGCCCCTTCTACTGGAGCTCCATGTCGCCGGGAGACTGGGGCTGGATGGCGCTGGTCTGCGTGACCAGCATTTCCAGCCACTACTTCCTGATCCGCGCCTACGATCTCCTCGATGCCGCCGCGGTCCAGCCGCTGACCTATTTGTCACTGGTCTACGCCTCGATCATCGGTGTGACGATCTATGACGAAACGCTCAGTATCAACACGATCATCGGCTCGATCATCGTCGTTTGCGCCGGCATCTTCACCATTTGGCGCGAACATGTGGTGGGCCGCAGGACGGCCGCGGGTAGGTGATGATTTCACTGCAATTTTAGCCAAGCCCCTAAAACCATTTCAATTTTCGTGCGCTATGCTCCCCATTATATTCGATGGAGAACATATGAGCCACAATTTGAAAATTACAGCCCGCAAGGCCGACCGGAAAAACTGTCGCGTCTTCGGCAGCGTCAAATATCTGAATAGCGAGGTGGATGTCCGCATCCTTAACCTGTCGGCAACCGGCGCCGCGCTGGAGACGAAGACGCCGCTCCATGCCGCTTCCGGCAGCAAGGTGCGCATCGAGGCTGAAAATATCGGGCTGCTGGAAGGCATCATCCGCTGGAAGCACAACGGCCGCATCGGCATCCAGTTCGATGTGAATTCGAATGCGCGGGCACAGGTCTCCTCCTATTTTCGCTTTTTTCATAAAGAGATACGGCCGGTGCTGGCGGTGCGTCAGCTTAGGGCCGCGACCAGCGGCGACCGCCCACCTCATTTGGCAACGTCGACGCCGAAACCGTCACGCTGACCGCCTTCGCGGCGAAGATGCGACTGAGATCGTTCCGGTCGCAGCGGCCGACGTTGACGTCCAGATCGACCTCGCCCCGGCTGCGGCAGTATGGCGCTGACCCTATAATTGATCCTGTCCCCGGCGGCCCGACTGCAGCATGAATTGCATTTCGCAGCCATGCCGCGTCCACGGCGGATTGTTTTGCCGTCCTGTCATTTTTGATGTGTACTCCTTGCCAAATCGTCCTAATTCTGACGGGCCGGACGATGCATGATCCCTATAGGAGAGTTTCGATGTCTTCCATTTTCGACGTTGGCGTCATGAGCCGCCGTTCTCTGCTCGGCGGGCTTGCCGCCACCTCCGCCCTGGTGCTGCTGCACCCTTTCAGCGCGCGCGCCAGCGCCAACCAGGCCCATCTCCGTCTGATGGAAACGACGGATATTCACGTCAACGTCTTCCCCTATGATTATTATGCCGACAAGCCGAACGACACGATGGGACTGTCGCGCACCGGAACGATCATCGACAATATCCGCGCAGAGGCCGTCAACTCGCTGCTGATCGACAATGGCGACGTGCTGCAGGGCAATCCGATGGGCGACTACATGGCCTATCAGCACGGCATGAAGGACGGCGACGTCCATCCCGTGATCAAGGCGATGAACACGCTCGGCTACACTGTCGGGACGCTCGGCAATCACGAGTTCAATTATGGCCTCGACTTCATGTTCAAGGTCCTGTCAGGCGCAAACTTTCCCTTCGTCTGCGCCAACCTGACCAAGGGCCAGCTCGCCTCGGATCCGAAGCAGGACGATCTCTTCTTCAAGCCCTACATCATCGTGGAAAAACAGATCAAGGACGGCGCCGGCAAGGAGAGCCCGGTCAAGATCGGCTTCATCGGCTTCGTGCCGCCGCAGATCATGCTCTGGGACATCAAGAACCTCGAGGGCAAGGCGCAGACGCGCGATATCGTCGAAGCCGCCAAGGCCTGGGTTCCGGCGATGAAGGAAGCTGGCGCCGATATCGTCATCGCGCTCTCCCATTCCGGCATCGACGGCGCCGCGCCGTCCGAAAAGATGGAAAACGCCTCGCTGCATCTTGCCGCTGTCGACGGGATCGACGCGATCTTCACCGGCCACCAGCATCTCGTCTTCCCCGGCCCGAAGAGCTGGGACGGCATTGCCAATGCCGATCCGGTCAAAGGTACGCTGCATGGCAAACCCGCCGTGATGGCCGGCTTCTGGGGTTCGCATCTCGGCCTGATCGACCTGCTGCTCGAAAAGGACGGCAACAGCTGGAAGATCGTCGATTTCACCGCGGAAGCACGGCCGATCTACCATCGCGACGACAAGAAGAAGGTGGTTGCCGATTACGCCGACAAGAAGGACGTGGTCGAAGCCGCCAAGTCGGAGCACGAGGCGACGCTCGCCTATGTCCGCACCCCCGTCGGCAAGACCTCGGCGCCGCTCTATTCCTACTTCGCGCTCGTCGCCGACGATCCTTCCGTGCAGGTCGTCAGCCAGGCCCAGACCTGGTACATCAAGCAGATGCTGGCCGACACCGCGTTCAAGGATCTGCCGGTACTTTCGGCGGCGGCCCCGTTCAAGGCCGGCGGCCGTGGCGGCGCCGACTATTATACCGACGTCCCGGCCGGCGATATCGCCATTAAGAACGTCGCGGACCTCTATCTCTACCCGAATACGGTGCAGGCCGTTGCCATCACTGGCGCCCAGGTGAAAAACTGGCTGGAAATGTCGGCCGGCATGTTCAATCACATCGACGCCGGCGCGAAGGACGCGGCGCTGCTCAACAGCGACTTCCCGTCCTATAATTTCGACGTGATCGACGGCGTGACCTACCAGATCGACCTGTCGCAGCCGCCGAAATATGATTCCTCAGGCAAAGCGATCAATCCGGATGCCAACCGCATCCAGAATCTAGTCTTCGACGGCAAGCCGATCGACCCGACGCAGAAATTCGTCGTCGTCACCAACAATTACCGGGCCGGCGGCGGCGGCAGTTTCCCGGAGATCGCTGCCGACAAGGTGATCTTCCAGGCGCCGGACACCAACCGCGACGTCATCGTCCGCTATGTCCATGACCAGGGCACGATCAATCCTTCGGCCGATGCGAACTGGACCTTCAAGCCGCTGCCGGGCACGACGGTCACATTCGAAAGCGGCCCGAAGGCAAAGCAGTTTCTGGCTGCGGTCAAGAGCGTCAAGATCGAGGATGCCGGCGATGGTGCTGACGGCTTCTCGAAGTTCAGACTGGTTCTCTAAGAGCAGATCGAGGAAGGCGCGGCAGCCGCGCCTTCCCTAAAGCGCGTCGCGATCTTTCAGATTCGCGGTTTGCGCTTTAGCTCTTTTATCTTGCGCATGTCGGTGCGGCAAAAGCGCTTCGCGCTTTGCCTGGGAAAACCGCTGCACACTTTTGCGCGACATGCCTTATTCTGCGGCGAGCGGGATTGCGGGTTCGCGCAGTTCCGCGATCCGGGCGTGGAAATCTGCCTGGCTCGGGCAATGGGTAAGCCGGGTGCGGAAGGCGTCGATCATCCAGGTGGCGGCAGGTCCGGGCGGATTGGCGAGCCGGCGCATCGAATAGATCGGATACTCCCCCTGTTCGTAGGCATCCAGATCGAGGTGAACGAGCGCGCCGCTTAAGAGATCGTCATGGATGAGCGACGCCGGAAGGCCGCCCCAGCCAAGGCCGGCCTTGATCAGTTGATGCTTCGTCGCGATATCGCTGACGCGCCATGTCTTGTAGGACAGAACGTTGAAATCGCGCCCCTTCGTCAGGCCGGACGCATCGGTGACGACGAGCTGCACGTCCTCGCGCACGTCGCCGAGCGTCAGCGGCCGGTCAATTTGGGCTAGCGGGTGGTTGCGCGCGGCAACGGGCATCATGAAGGAATGGCCGATCCGCTCGGTGACGACCGAATCGTCCTGCTTCAGCACGGCGCCGCCGATCCCGATCGTCGCCTTGCCGCTCATGACCAGATCCATGACCATTCCGAGCTCGCCGACATTGAGGTTCAACGCAACGGACGGGAATATCTCGCGGAATTCGTGGAGCACGTCGACCACCGCCTTTGACGGCACCATGACGCTGATGGCGACGGAGACCTCCGCTTCCAACCCTTCCTTCAGGCTCTTGACGCGCGCCCGCATGACCTGCAGGTCGCCGAGGATACGGCGCGCATCCTCCAGCATCGCCTTGCCCGCCTCCGTCAGCTTCGGCTGTCGGGCGCCGGAGCGCTCGAAAAGCGGCATTTCAAGCTGCGCTTCCAGATTGGCGATCGTATAGCTGACGACCGATTGCGCCCGGTTCAGCGCCCGCGACGCGGCCGAAAAGCTGCCGGTCTCGGCGACGGTCAGAAACACCTGCAATTGGTCCAAAGTCGGGTTCGGAAGCATATCCATCCATTCCATCGATAGTTTCGATCGACATTATCACCGTTTTTTCGATAGCGGGCCAGACCTATTTTCCATTTCGAGACTGCGGCTCACCTCCCAGCAACGGGCCGTCAAATCCAATTCGAAAGGAAATGCACCATGTCGTCCATCCTTCTTCTGACGTCCAGCCCGCGTGCCGAATCGCTCTCGACGCCGATCGCCGTCGAACTCGCCGAAAAGCTGAAGAACCAGAATCCGGGCAGCGTCCTCGTTCGCCGCGACCTCGCCGCCAACCCGCTGCCGCATATCGATGACCTCTTCACCGGCGCCATCCGCAAGCCGGCCGAAGCCCGCACCGCCGAAGAAGTCGCCGCCGTCAAGACCTCCGACGAACTGGTCAACGAACTCTTTGCCGCCGATACGATCGTCATCAGCACCGGCCTCATCAATTTCAATATCTATTCGTCGCTGAAGACCTGGATCGACAACGTCGCCCGCGCGGGCGTGACGTTCAAGTACACCGAAAGCGGCCCGGTCGGCCTGCTCACCGGCAAGAAGGTTTACGTGGTGCTCACCTCGGGCGGCGTCTACTCGCAGGGCCCGGCTGCCCCGTTGAACCATGCCGTACCGTATCTGAAGTCGGTTCTCGGCTTCCTCGGCATCAGCGATATCGAGACCATTTACGTCGAAGGCCTCGCCTTCGGTCCTGAAGCTGCCGAAAAGGCCATCGACGCCGCCAAGTCGCGCGTCCAGGAAATCGCGCTGGCCGCCTGATCGGCTGTCAAACGCTTAGGTGTAATGCAACGGCCGGCCCTTCGCCGGCCGTTTGTCATTTGTCGATAGCGGTGACAAAATCCCGGATCGTCTCGAGGATTTCGGCGGACAGCGCCTCATCGGAGGAAATCCTGGCAAGGCCGACGCCGCCGGCCATCATCGCGAAGGCCATGATCGCCTTGCGTCGTCTTTCCCCTTCATCCACTCCTGCGGCTTTGCTCGCCAATCCCGCGAAATTACGCCTCAGTCCGTCCGTCGCGATCGCTCGCGCCTTCTCGCCGCTGCGTGAGATATCGGAGGTCAGCGCCGCAAAAGGGCAGCCCTCGCCGGGATTGTCGCGGTGATAGGTGCTGACATAACGATCGGCGATATCGGCAGCCGTCATCTTTGCCGGGTCCACGCCCTCGGCCTGCAGCTTGTGTCCCCATGAATCGAAGGCAGACTGGATCGCCTCGGCGACCAGATCGTCACGGGAGGCGAAGTGCTTGTAGAAGCCGCCGACGGTCAGCCCGGCCTCCTTCATCAGGTCGGCAACGCCGATACCGTCGAGTCCCGCTTCGCGCAGCCGCCTGGATGCGGTCTCCACGATCTTCTCATGCGTCTTCTGTTTTTCCAGCTGCGAACGCCCCATCGGTGCCTCTTGACTTATGTGGATTACAAACATAATCCTTATAGATAACGATCATAATCCAGATCGTTGCCAATTCCAAGAGGAGCATGAATCATGCGTCTACAAAACAAGGTTGCTCTGATCACCGGCGGCAACAGCGGCATCGGTCTTGCGACGGCCAGGGTCTTCATCGACGAGGGTGCTAAAGTCGTCATCACCGGCCGTAACCCGGAAACGCTCGCGGCCGCCGAAAAGGCGCTAGGCGCCGGCGTGCTGGCGCTGAAGGTCGATGTCACCGATGCCGCCGCCACCGAGAAGGCCTTTGCGGAAGCCGCAGCAGAGGTCGGCAAGTTCGGCATCGTCTTCGCCAATGCCGGCATCGGCGGTGCCACACCGCTCGGTGACACGTCGCCGGAACAGTTCAATCAGATCATCAGCACCAATCTCACCGCCGTCTTCTTCACCGTGCAATCGGCCCTGCCGCATCTCAGCGACGGCGCTTCGGTCATCCTCAACGGTTCGGTGCATGCCGTGCTCGGCGCTCCCGGCTGGTCGGCCTATGCGGCGACCAAGGCCGCGGTTCGGGCGATGACGCGCAATATGGCCTCCGAACTCGCGCCGCGCGGTATCCGCGTCAATCAGGTGACACCCGGCGGCACGAAGACGCCGATCTGGTCGCCGATGGCCCAGACGGAAGATGCGATGTCGGCGCTCGAAGCCCGCATCGGCGGCATGAGCCCGCTCGGCCGCATGAGCGAAGCCGACGAAATCGCCAAGGCGGCGCTCTATCTGGCCTCGGATGACTCGTCCAATGTCACCGGCATCGAGATCACCGTCGACGGCGGCATGACGAGCGCCCCGTCCGGCGCCAAGATCTTCCGCGCCGCGTAACCAGCGAGGCTGGGCAAGTCGACCTTGCCCGGCCTCGCTCAGCGGTTCCGGACGCGGTGGACAACACGAAACAGGACGATTGCCAGATTGGCGACGGCAAGCAGCAGCAGGACATGCAGCATGGCCTGGATACCAGAGGAAACGATCAGGTTGCCGGCGATCAGCGGAAAGCCGAAGACACCGATGAAATAGGACAGCGAGAACAGGAGAAGCGATTGCGGCATAAGGCCTGTGGGCGCCTCATTTGCGGCAAGGCCATTGATGACGGAATAGGTCAGGCCGTAGCCCAGCCCCAGCATCGCAGCCGCTCCGAGATAGGCCAACTGACTTGAAGTCACCACCAGGAACAGCAGGATGGAGGCGAGCGTCAGGCTCGTCAGCACCAGAAGCGCATAGAACGGATCCTTCTTGACCACATAGCCCGCCACGAACAGCCGGCTGAGGATGGCGGCGGACATGAAACCGATGAAGAACAGCGAATAATCGAAACCGTGCGCCTTGGCATAGCTGGTCTGAAAGCTGGACAGCCCGCCGAAGATCGCGCCGCCGATGCCGACCATGGCGATGGAATAGATCGCCCGCGAACCGATCACCTGACGCGCTGCGGCAAAGGAGATCTTGTTGACATGCGGCAGGATCTTGCCGGCAGAGGTCAGCCTGACATGGAGCAGGAAATAAAGCGCGCCGCCGGCGAGACTGGAGAGGAACGCAAAGGCGAAGGCGGTTTCGATCGGCAGGGACCAGCCGGTGACAATGCGGCCAATTATCGGGCCGGCGCCGATGCCCGACATCATCGATCCCGAAAGCAGGGCAAAGAACCGGATCCGGTGCTCGGGCTCGGTGATCGCGGCGACCAGGATGGGGCCGAGCGCATAGAAGGTACCCCAGCCGATGCCGAGAACGAAACCGACGGTCATCAGGCTGAGCCCGGCTGCGGGCACCATGGCAAATCCCAGCCCCGATGCCGCCAGAAACAGCCCGGAAATCGCCACCGCCCGCGCAGAGCCGATGGCATCGGCGATGTGGCCGGAGAGGATCACCAGAATGACCGTGCTGATGGTTGCCGCCGAGATGATCAGGCCGGCGAGCGCCTCGTTGCCGCCGCGCTGACCGACCAGCACCGGGATCAGAAAGGTCACGCCATAGGCGATCGAAAGAAGAAATCCTCCGATACACAAGACGGCAAACTCGCCGCCATCGACCTTCGTCCGTGCAACTGCATCACTCATGTCTCCACGCCCCTCGCAGGAAAGCTCATCCGTTGCGGCAATGGAGATCACGTTTGCGTTATGCTAACAAGCCGTTTTTATGGTACTGATAAGCCATTGAAAATCAATGACATCTGCATCCGCTGTTTGCGCTTCCCCAACATCGCAAACACCGGCAACCGACCTGCTGCGCTGATCGGCTCAACCGAGTTTCACGACACCGGAGCGGCCGACGACACAGTTGCGGCCGCTCTTCTTGGCCGCATAGAGCCTGCCGTCGGCGGCCGCCAGCACCGCGGTGAAATCGACGCCGTCCTCGTCGGCGGTCGCGACACCGATGCTGACCGTGACCGGTCTGTCGTCCGGCGTCTTGACGCTGGTGGCGATCGTCCAACGCAAGCGTTCGGCAAGCAGCAAACCTTCCTCGTGGTCGGTGCCCGGACAAACGGCAACGAATTCCTCGCCGCCGAAGCGGAAGACGCGGTCGCTCGAACGCAAGGTCGTGCCTAACCGGGTGGCGATCGCCTTCAGCACCTCGTCGCCCTGGAGATGGCCGTAGCCGTCATTGACATCCTTGAAGTGATCGGCGTCGATAATCAGGATGGTGGCGGACAGCCCCTGCCTCAATGCCTCGCGCAGCATCAGCGGTGCTTCCAGTTCCATGCGCGTGCGATCGTAGACGCCGGTGAGCATGTCGCGGCCGGTGCGCTCCAGAAGATCGTTGTAGCGCTCGCGGAAGGTCAGGTCGCCGAAGACGTCGCTGATCGAGCGTGCGGACACGGCAACCCCGCCCCGGCGAATACGATATTCGTAGATCGCGAACATTGCCGCATAGAGGCAGACGGCAAGCATTTTCGCCTTCCAGCCTGCCCAGAATGCGGCGATCGGCACATCCAGGAAATAATGCAGCGCGGCGAAGAAACCGATCTGGTCGAAGGTCAGCAGCACGAAGCCCGAAATCAGGAAACGCAGGACGACGCGGCGGCGGAAGAAATCCCCGAGTTTTTCGTAAAGCAGAATGATGCCGAGCGAATCGACATAGAGCAGTGCCGTGCCCCAGACCATCAGCCAGCCCATCTCCTGGAGGAAATCGACGTCGGGCGTGTGGTCGGGCGACATCTGCAGCGGCAGGTGCAGCTGCAGCACCCAGGCAATGCCGACGGTCAGCAGATTGCCGAGGAACAGGCCGTAGATCGGCTGGCGGACCGTCGCGGCATCCTCCTGCAGGTAAAGCATCAGGATCATCATCAGCTTGCCGGAGAAGAAGACCGATGAGCCCGGCGACACATCGCCGAACGGCAGCGCGATATAGAAGACCGCCGCCAGATAGGTCTCCATGAAATGCATGACGCCGAGCGCCGTCAGGAAAACCCCGAGACCGAGCCGATGACGGAAATGCAGAAGCGTCACCATCAGCGCGAAATAAGCGATGGCTTCGACGGCAAAGAGAGCGAGGTTGAGCGTCTCCATCACCGCACCCCGGCTTCAGGTCGGCGCGCTGGACCGAACGCGGGCGCAGTGGCCGCGACGGCGGATCCTTTGGTCGATCGTCCGAAAAAGTCAAACACGAGGGCGGCCCTGCACATGCTGCAGGCCATAGCTTTGACTGCAATCCTTTAAGATTGCGTGAGCGAGATGCCGATCACCGGCCGCGTCGCCGCGTCACAGGATTGAAAAAAAAGAATAATTGCGGCCGGTATCAGATGCCGATGCGGCGCATCCCGGTGTCAGACCTGGCGAAGCTTCTCGCCGTCGCCAAAGAGTGACGAACCATGCTGGTCGATGATCTGCTGCGCCTTGCGCACCGTGCATTCGAGCGCGTCATCGGAAGAGGAAAACAGATCGGCGCGGATGAAATTGCGCACCAGCACCTCGTCGCCAACCTTCTTTTCAATGCGGCCGGCTAGGCGATATTGGCTGCCTTCCCTACGCGGCTCCGCGTAGATCGTGCAATCGTTGTAAAGCTGCGGCTCGCCGGAAGGGCCTGCCGCCTCCGAGGTCGGTTTGCCGCCGCCGGAGAACATCGAAAAGAGATTTGAAAGGAACGAAGCCATGATCCGCCTTTAGCACGATGACATTGTTTTCGCCAAGTCAAATGATCAGGTTGGCGAGGATCTCGTTTTCGGTGATATCCTCGTAACCCATGCCGGCGGCTTCGAAATTTCCGATCAGCCGGGCGAAATTCTCCGGCGCCTTGGTTTCGATGCCGATCAGGATCGAGCCGAAATTGCGGGCCGATTTCTTCAGATATTCGAAGCGGGCGATATCGTCGTCGGGCCCGAGCAGATTGAGGAAATCCCTGAGCGCGCCGGGGCGCTGGGCGAGCCGCAGGATGAAATATTTCTTCAGCCCTGCGTAACGCATGGCTCTTTCCTTTACGTCAGGCAGGCGCTCGAAATCGAAATTGCCGCCGGAAACGACGGCAACGATGGTCTTGCCGCGGATCGCTTCGGCGTCCATCGCGGCGATCGCCGTCAGCGACAGGGCGCCGGCCGGCTCCAGCACGACGCCCTCGACATTCAGCATCTCCTGGATGGTGACGCAGATGGCGTTCTCCGGCATCAGTTGCACCTGGCTTGCCGGGAAATCGCGAAGGGCGGCGAAATTCAGGTCGCCGATGCGGGCAACGGCGGCGCCATCGACGAAGTTGTCGACCTTGGCAAGCGTCGTCACCTCACCCGCCTCGATGCTGCGCCTCAGGCTCGGCGCGCCGGCGGGCTCGGTGAAGACAAAGGCCGATTTCGGCACGGTGCCGTCGAGATAACCGGTGATGCCGGCGGCAAGGCCGCCGCCGCCGACCGGCAGGACGACCATATCGGGCACCGTTCCCTCAGGCAGCTGCTGCATGATCTCGGCGGCGACGGTCGCCTGCCCTTCGATGATGTCGGCATGGTCGAAGGGCGGCACCATGACGCCACCGACCGCTTCGACATGGTCGCGTGCGGCCTGATAGCACTGGTCGAAGAAATCGCCGAACAGCCGGATGGTGATGAATTCGGCGCCGAACATGCGGGTCTTGTCGATCTTCTGCTGCGGTGTCGTCACCGGCATGAAGACGACGCCCGGCACGCCGAAATGGCGGCAGACATAGGCAAAGCCCTGGGCGTGATTGCCGGCCGAGGCGCAGACGAAGGTCTTGCCGGAAGCGCCCTGCCCGATCGCCTTGCGGAAGAAATTGAAGGCGCCGCGGATTTTGTAGGAACGCACCGGCGACAGATCTTCGCGCTTCAGCCAGATATCGGCCCCGTAGCGCGCCGAGAGATGGTCATTGAGCTGCAGCGGCGTTGCCGGAAAAAGGCTGCGCATTGCCGCTTCGGCGTTTTCGACATCAAGTCTTGTCACCAACGTGGTCCATTCCTAAAGATTAGCCGCCGCCGCTATGGCACAGGCCGACCGGCAAAAGAAAGCCCGCTCCGGTCATTTCCGGTTCGCTGACCGAACCGCTCACATCCTGATGCCGGGTCCAGCCTCAGGAAGCCTTTCTTAAGCCAATCGCGAAATCGGCGGCAGATGAACTGATTTTAACTGTCAATGCAAAGGCCTGCCAATTATATGGAACGATGATGATCTTCAAATTCGCAAAACCTGTGGCCTGGCTGCTGCTCGCCTTCATTCTCTTCGTCACGGTTTCGCCGATCGGGCTGAGGCCGGAGACCGTCACGACTGTCGATACCGACCGCGCGGGCGCTTATATTCTTGTCGGCCTCGCCTTTGCGCTCGCCTATCCGAAACAGTGGAAATTGGTGGCCGTGCTGTTGATCGCTGGTTCCGTCGCCATCGAATATCTGCAGTACCTCTCGCCGACGCGCCATCCGCGCTTGCATGATGCCGGCATCAAGGCAATGGGCGCCGCCCTCGGGCTGCTGGCCGGCTGGGTGATCAACAGGTGGCGCGAGACGGTGATTACCTCAGGTTAGAAACCGCGAAACTCCATGGCCCAGAAGAACAGCGGTATCGCAGCCGTCGCGGTTCCCAGAACAAGCGCGACACTGGTCTTGAAGATCCGGATGCGCCGAACCTTAGCCCCAGTCCAATCGTAAACCATCGCCTTACTCCCACAAGACAACACTTACTCAACCGCCGCGGCGCAATCCTTGCACCGAAAATGCTATTGTCAAGCGATGACATGCTTATATCCACGATATACGTGCATATTCAAACGGTATTATGAAGCTGTGTGGGCAAGAGGACACGAACCCGCATAACCGAAGCCAATAGTGCTTGCTGAGACCGCTGCACTTGATCGGCATCGGGAATGACTATGATTACATCAATATAGCGCAAGCTTATGCTCGACGGCGAGCAGGTCGACTTCCCGCTCGCCGTCTCGCACTTCTGCACAGATTCCCGAGATCGAAATCCGGATAAATCACAAATAATTCAGAGTGTTATAGCTTCCGTCACCAGCCTGAAAGACGCAACGGCGCGACAACATCATCACGTCTAGCCGTCATAATGGCCGGAGAACGCCGCTTCCGCAGACTTGACGGTGACAGCCACATTCACGCCTTTTGTCACCGTCGCGCCGGTGGCGCGAAGATCGGTTACCACTTTCAAGCCGCCCGCCTTGGGGACCGGGAGCGGCAGTACGGTGCCGGCGTCCAGATCGGCGACCCAGAGCCCGTCTTGACCTTCAACACTAATAACAACAACTGTAGCCATGTTTTGCCCTTTCTAACGATTGATGTTTAAAATCCAGCTTTCTTCAGGCCTTCACGATAAAGATCTTTATGCCACTGCTCTTTACTTGGAACTGCAGACAACCATTTGTCCACATCGAAGTCCGGATTGCCTTCACGAAACCTTCGTACGAAGATCCGCGCCTTATCCTGATGACCCAACATGGCCCAACTTGCAGCGGACAACCTATCCGCTAAATTAGGATCGGCCATCTGCCCGATATAGTCCAGCGAAGCTTCGAATTCGCCCAGCGCATAGTTTGCTCCTGCAGCAGTCCAGAAATAGGTATCGGGACCGAGCGGGTTCAGTTCGATTGCCCGCTCGATCTTTCGCAAGGCCATGGCGGGGAGCGAACAATGAACCAGGGTGTCCGCGTAGTCGGCAATCACGTCGGCGTAGTGCGGCGCCAGGCTTTCCGCCACTTCCATTGCTTCGGCGCTTTCATCGAAGGCGCCCTGCAAGAGTTTGGCGACACCGAGCTCGCGATGGCCATCGGCGAAGTCCGAACGCATCGCGGTGGCCTGTTTTGCGAAGGTTTCCGCCAATTGTAAAAGATCGATATCCCCCCGCGCCGTCAGCAGCCATTCCTTGGAATAGGTCCTCGCCATCGAACTCAGCGCCGGGGTGAAATCCGGGCTTACGCTGAGCGCGGCTTTCATTTCCTTGCGCACGCGCCGCAGGTTCGGAAGCGTCAGCCGCGCCAGGTGGCGCCTGCCGACAAGATATCTGTGGTAGGCGACCGGGTTCAGATCTTCGCGCAATGCCTCATGACGCTCGATTTCACTGGACACGGAGAGGGCGATCTGGCGGGCAACCACTCTCCTGTCTCTGGCAAGATCCATGCGATCGAGGCTGAACCTTTCGGCCCAGACAATCTGATTCTGATCGAAAAAGATCAGCTGAGCGAACAGCGTCACTTCCTCGCCCATATTGCTGATCCGGGTGTCGAGGATATAGTTGACGCGATGCCGTTCAAAGAAGGCCTTCTGCGTCTCCACCTGATGGCCGATTTGCACCGCCGAATACGGGGCGATGACCTCCAGGCTGTTGAAGACGCAAAATCCGATCGTGATATCCTCCACCAAAGACGCTGCCAGAAAACCGGCTTGGGGCCGAACGGATTGATTCCTGGGAGGAAGCAGCACCAGGCGGGGAATGGCAATCCGGATATCTTCGGGCTCGGGGGGTAGAGCAGCCTCGAGTTTCGCCTGTGACGACACGGATGGCGGACGCAGGGATTTCGCGTCACCGCCATCGGATTCGCTGCGCGCGGCGACAGCTCTCGCCGTCGAGCTGCGCCGCTGTTCAAAGTAGCTGCGAAGGGATTCGACTTCCCCTTCCGCCTTGAAGATCCGTATGAGCAGTTGCAGTGTTTCCGGATCCTTCGGCTCGGTCCGAAACAGGATAACCGCGGCCTTCCTCAGGAGCTCGGATTCCTTTTGCGACGGGGCCAGTTGGGACGCCGTTCTCAAAGTATTGGCGAGAAGCTCGTTATGGAAATCTTCACGCTCGGCGAGCCAGCGCTGAAACTGACGGCTATGGTTGTGAACTGGCTCCAGAAAAGGCTGGTTCATCAGCGTCACCAGCTGTCTCAGCCGGGAGAACGGCTCACCCTCTTCCTCCTCGCCGTCGAGCAGCATGTCGGAAGACAGAGCCCCTTGGTCGAGGGTGAGCAAGTTGCCTTGAGACGAAAGGATGTTTACCCCGAGATCGTTTTGACGAGCCTTAATTCTCGAAATCACCTTCCGCAAAGTCGAAAGTGCAACATCCCTGTCACCTTCGCCCCATAGGAAGCGGGCCAGCGTCGTTCGATCCGCCGAAGCTTGCTCGGTTGTAAACAAATAGGCGAGAAGCAGCAGGCCTTTCTCAGGAAACGCGACAGCCTTCCCCTCCCCGTCAACGAGCTGCAGCCTCCCGAAGGTCTTCAGAACAAAAGCCATTTCGCCCTATAAGTCACCACATGTCCCAACATTCATGATGAAAAAGTGCAATGCACGTATTGCAACAGTAAAAATCGCAAACGCTACCCCTGCCGGTACTTTGTCCCAATGTCCGGCGAAATTCAACAAGCTTGTGTCGCAAGGGTTGTGCTGAGTTTTTTTCGCCGGCTGGCATGAAATTCCGCAATCGACTGTCACGCCCTTGCATGGCCACAACGACAATCTGAAACTTCGTGACGCGCAGTTGCTTGCCGAAGCTTTGATCAGCGCGCCGGATCGCCGCGTTACTCCGAGATTCAGCTGAACATTCCAAACGACTAGGTGATGGCAGGCGTCCAGACTTTGAAACGGAATCGCACCTCGCCACTGAATATCGGTTGAGAATGCCGCCTCTCTTTGTTAGCAGGGAGAACCACGCGGACGTGGTGGAATCGGTAGACACAAGGGACTTAAAACAAAATTGAGTGCACTGGCGGAAACGCCTGATGTAGAACTGCTCAAAGTCGGGGAAACCTGTCAGATGGCAATCCCGAGCCAAGCCCTGCAAGGGGAAGGTGTAGAGACTAGACGGGCAGCACCTAAGGCAGACGCTAGGGTGAAGGTATAGTCCAGACCACAAACGCCGGAAGGCGGCGGCGAAAGCCGTAGCGGTAAGAAAATCCCTCGGCCTAGGCTATGCGGGTTCGACCCCCGCCGTCCGCACCATATGCCGTTACAAATCAGGGCACCGACGAGCAGGCATGCGGCACCGCCGGCCTAAACCGCTTTGACGTCTCACCATCATGCTCGGCTGTTTGCAAAGCGGCCGAAGGGCGCTACCTATTGACCAGCCTCACATCACGGAACATCCCATGAGCCATGCCACCGTCGTCACCGCCGCCATGCTCGCCATCGGCGACGAACTTCTTTCCGGCCGCACCAAGGACAAGAATATCGGCCACCTGGCCGACCTGCTCACCCTTTCCGGCATCGACCTCAAGGAGGTGCGCATCGTCGCCGACGACGAGGAGGCGATCGTCGAGGCGCTGAACGCGCTTCGCGGCAAATATGATTACGTCTTCACGTCAGGCGGCATCGGGCCGACGCATGACGACATCACCGCCGATGCCATTTCCAAGGCGTTCGGGGTGCCCTGCGACTATGACGAAGAGGCGATGAGGCTGCTGGCCGATATGTACCGACGCCGCGAGATGGAATTCACCGAGGCGCGCCAGCGCATGGCGCGCATGCCGCGCGGATCCGTTCATATCGCCAATCCGGTGTCGACGGCGCCCGGTTTCATCATCGGCAATGTCCATGTCATGGCCGGCGTGCCGCAGGTTTTCCAGGCGATGGTCGACAATGTGCTGCCGACGCTTCGAACCGGCACGCCGGTGCTGTCGCTCGCCATCGCCTGCCCTTACGGCGAAGGCGAGATCGGCACGCCCCTGACGGCGATCCAGAAAGCCCATCCGGACACCAGCATCGGCTCCTATCCCCGCTATATCGGCCAGAAATTCTCGACCGAGATCGTCGTGCGCGGCCGCGCGCAGGCGGCCATCGATGCGGCCGGCGCCGAGGTGCAAGCCATGATCGACGCCATCCGCCAGAGGAAAGACATCGCCGAAAACCATTCCGCCGAGGCTTGAGGACAATGCCGGAACCGGGGACCAGGCTTGATCCCCGTCAAGGAACGGAAGAACGGTCCGGTGCATTCCTTCCCTCGCGCACGCCATTTCAGCGCAAGGAGAATTGATATGTCTTACAAAACCATTCTCGCCATTCTCGATACAGCAGACAATAGCAGCGCCGTTGCCGATTTCGCCTTTGCCATTGCCGCCGAAAGCGGCGCGCATGTGATCGGCCTGCATGCCGAAAACATCTCCGCCGTGCCGCTGGTGGCGCCGATGGAAATCCCCGATCCGGTCGCCGTGCAGGCGCTGCAGGACATGGCGCATAGCGAAACCCTCGCGGTGGAGCGGATTTTTCGCGCCAAGGCGGAAGCCTCAGGCGGCTCCTCCGAGTGGCGCAGCTTTGCGACCTCCATCGGCTACGGCTCCGCGCCGCTCATCGAAAGCGCGCGCAGCGCCGATCTGCTGATCGCCTCGCAGGCCGACCCGGCCAAAGCCTCAGACAGCCATGTCGACGTCGACAGCTTCCTATTCGAAACCGGCCGGCCGGTGCTGATCATCCCCTACATCATCCGCCAGCCGAAGCCGATCAAGCGCGTGCTGATCGCCTGGAACGGCTCGAAGGAGGCGGCACGCGCGACCTTCGACGCGCTGCCGATCCTCAAAGCCGCCGAAGAGGTCGAGATCTTTTCGGTCGATCCGGCCGACACGGCGCTGCAATCGCCGCTGACCGCAGGCGCCGAGATCGCCGCCACCCTTGCCCGCCACGGCGTGAAAACGACGCTGGCGACGGCCCGAAGCGTGGATAAGAACACTTCGCATGTCATCGAAAACCGGCTGTCGGACGACAGCATCGATCTTCTTGTCATGGGCGCCTATACGCATTCCTGGCTCTGGCAGATGATTTTCGGCGGCACGACGAGGACCTTGCTGCAATCGATGACGGCGCTGACGCTTTTGTCGCGTTGATCGGCTGCTCTTGCCTTTTGACGGCAAATTCCGTTAATTGCGGCGACCGATGAGGGCTTCGAGCCTCGGGCATAACTAGCGCAGTGCAGCTCGCGCGTTTCTTGTTTTGCCGATCGCCGCCTCAAGCTCGTCCGGTCGCCGACAAACGGCGTGTCCTTTCTTCATGCCGCGGAGCAGCCCGATGTCCCTTCCCGATAAAGCCTTTCCCGTCTCCTGGGATCAGTTCCACCGCGATGCACGCGCCCTTGCCTGGCGGCTTGCCGGCCTTGACCAGACGTTCAAGGCGATCGTCTGCATCACCCGCGGCGGCCTCGTTCCGGCCGCGATCATCTCGCGCGAACTGAACATCCGGCTGATCGAGACCGTCTGCGTCGCCTCCTATCATGACTATGTCAACCAAGGCGACATGACGCTGCTCAAGGGAATAGCGCCCGAGCTTGCCGAAAACGGCGGCGAAGGCGTGCTCGTCGTCGACGATCTGACGGATACCGGCAAGACCGCCGTTCAGGTGCGCACCATGCTGCCGCGGGCCCATTTCGCCTGCGTCTATGCCAAGCCGAAGGGTGTGCCCACCGTCGATACCTTCATCACCGAGGTGAGCCAGGATACCTGGATCTACTTCCCCTGGGACATGGGCTTCACCTACCAGGAGCCGATCGCCAAGGGTCCACGCTGAGCGCACAGATCGCAGCGCGCACCAATCGTATTTACCACTTGAAATTGTTCCAGTTTTTGTCGGCGGGGTTTGCTGAATCCGCTATCGGGATCTGCACATCTATTTTAACTTATTCGCATAAACTCGGCAGCTGCGAATCGCATCAAACTGCGCTTAAAGCGTGCAGTAAACGATGCGGTAGAAGGAAACGACGATGGCGCGGTGGGGATATGTTGCGGTGGTTGCCGTCGGGCTGGCGGCATGTCTGCCTCCGCTCGCGCCTACCCGCGCCGAGCCTGCCTATATTCCGCTGGTGCGCGACTATGTTGAGACGCGGATCCGGCCGATGGTGGAAACGCCGCTGGTGCTGAAAGCCATCGCCGAACAGAATGCCAAATTCACCGATGTCAGCGAAATCGACCTGCGGGTGCTTGACGAGACCTACCGGTCGGAGGTCGATCGGCACCACCTGCAGATGGTCCAGCTGCTGCTCGACAAATCCGTGTCGAATTACCTGAAAGCCAGGCAGGACGCCTCGCAGGGGGCGATCGTCGAATTTTTCGTCACCGACAGTCATGGGCTGAACGTCGGGCAAAGCACCATCACCGCCGACTACTGGCAGGGCGACGAGGAGAAATACCTCAGAACCTTCGCCGACGGCTCCCGAGAGATCTTCATCGACCGGGCGGAACGCAACCAATCCACCCAGATGCTGGAAACGCAGGCGAGCTTCGTCGTTATCGATGAAGAGGACAGGCCGATCGGCGTCGCCACCGTCACCATCGCCATCGATGCGCTCTGAGGAGGGCTGATTTCCGCGCCGAATCGGCATGCCGATTTGCACCGGAAATGCCATCACAAGATTTGCCGCCGGGCGCTTTTTTGCCGTTTCAGCCTTTTCCTTAGCCGACAGCGCCTGCAAGCCATTGTAATTTCAGGGCTCCCCGGCTTTCCCCAATCTTCACAGGCGCATCCACAAGATGTTGTGGTTAGCAATCAATTAACGGCCAGCCCTTGACGGAATCACCCGTTTCAAACTTACTGTCCCTGATGTTGCGGCGGCGACAGGACCGGAGGTAACGAGCCCGGTTCCCTATTGAAAATTAGGACGCGGAATCAAGGCAATGTGCCGGGAACGGTGTCAGGCCTGACAGGATCTCTGCGCGATTTTCAGCCTCCAAAAAAAGTGACGTCGGGACTGGCGATAATAAGCTGTTAATACTATATTTAGCGTTTGCAGCCACCATCACCACAAGATACAGGAAGGACATCTCCGGATGACACCCCTGTGACAATACGGAAACGAGACTGGCTGCACGACGACAAATGTGCCGCCGGATAGGAATTTTGCGCCCCGGTCGCGGGGACCGGGCGCCAACACGAGGTCAAGACCATGCGCATCGAACGTCGTTTCACGAAGGCCGGACAAGGCGCCTATGCGGATATCGAATTCCGCAAGGCGACGAGCGAGATCAAGAACCCCGACGGTTCGATCGTGTTCCGCCTCGAGAATATCGACGTTCCCGCGCAGTTCTCCCAGGTCGCGACCGACGTTCTGGCACAGAAGTATTTCCGCAAGGCCGGCGTCCCCACCCGGCTGAAGAAGGTCGAGGAAAACGACGTTCCCTCCTTCCTGTGGCGCTCCGTTCCCGACGATGCGGCGCTGAAGACCCTGCCCAGGGATGAGCAGACCGGCTCCGAAATCGATGCGCGCCAGGTCTTCGACCGCCTCGCCGGCACCTGGACCTATTGGGGCTGGAAGGGTGGCTATTTCTCCTCCGAGGAAGATGCTGCCGCCTTCAAGGACGAGCTTGCCTATATGCTCGCCACCCAGCGCGTCGCGCCGAACTCGCCGCAATGGTTCAACACCGGCCTGCACTGGGCCTACGGCATCGACGGTCCCGGCCAGGGCCATTTCTATGTCGACCCCTTCACCGGCAAGCTGACCAAGTCCAAGTCCGCCTACGAACATCCGCAGCCGCATGCCTGCTTCATCCAGTCGGTCGAGGACGACCTCGTCAACGAAGGCGGCATCATGGACCTCTGGGTGCGTGAAGCGCGCCTGTTCAAATACGGCTCCGGCACCGGCTCCAACTTCTCGATGCTGCGCGGCGAAGGCGAAAAGCTTTCCGGCGGCGGCCGCTCCTCCGGCCTGATGAGCTTCCTGAAGATCGGCGACCGCGCCGCCGGCGCCATCAAATCCGGCGGCACGACGCGCCGCGCCGCCAAGATGGTGGTCGTCGATATCGACCATCCCGATATCGAGGAATATATCAACTGGAAGGTCAAGGAAGAGCAGAAGGTCGCGGCCCTCGTCACCGGCTCGAAGATCGTCGCCCGGCACCTGAAGACAATCATGAAGGCCTGCTTCAACTGCGAAGGCGGCGACAATGGCGATTGCTTCGATCCGGCCAAGAACCCTGCCCTGAAGCGCGAAATCCGCGCCGCCAAGAAGGATCAGGTTCCGGAGAATTACGTCCAGCGCGTCATCCAGTTCGCCCGCCAGGGCTACAAGGATCTCGAATTCAAGACCTACGATACGGATTGGGATTCGGAAGCCTATCTCACGGTCTCCGGCCAGAACTCCAACAACTCCGTCTCGATCAAGGACGACTTCCTGCGCGCCGTCGAAAATGACGGCGAATGGAAGCTGACCGCCCGCAAGGACGGCCGGGTGATGAAGACGCTGAAGGCGCGCGATCTCTGGGAAACGATTTCCTATGCCGCCTGGGCGTCTGCCGATCCGGGCATCCACTTCAACACGACGATGAACGACTGGCACACCTCGCCCGCCGGCGGCCCGATCCGCGGCTCGAACCCGTGCTCGGAATATATGTTCCTCGACGACACGGCCTGCAACCTCGCCTCGCTGAACCTGCTGCAGTTCAAGGACAAGGCCACCAAGCGCATCAATATCGCCGACTACGAACATGCCGTTCGCCTGTGGACCGTCGTGCTCGAAGTCTCGGTCATGATGGCGCAGTTCCCGTCGAAGCGCATTGCCGAACTCTCCTACGAATACCGCACGCTCGGCCTCGGCTACGCCAATATCGGCGGCCTGCTGATGTCGTCGGGCATTCCCTATGACTCCACTGAGGCCCGCGCCATTGCCGGTTCGCTGACCGCGATCATGACCGGCATCTGCTATGCGACCTCGGCCGAAATGGCGGCCGAGCTCGGCCCCTTCCCGAACTTCGCGCCGAACCGCGACAGCATGCTCAGGGTCATTCGCAACCATCGCCGCGCCGCTCACGGCGAAACCTCCGGCTATGAGGCGCTGTCGATCGACCCGGTCGCGCTGATCCATTCGGAAAACCCGGACCAGGATCTCGTCGCCCACGCCAAATCGGCCTGGGACAAGGCGCTCGCGCTTGGCGAACAGCACGGCTACCGCAATGCCCAGGTCTCGGTCATCGCGCCCACCGGCACGATCGGCCTCGTCATGGATTGCGACACGACAGGCATCGAGCCCGACTTCGCCCTCGTCAAGTTCAAGAAGCTCGCCGGCGGCGGCTACTTCAAGATCATCAACCGCGCCGTGCCCGACGCGCTGCGCACGCTCGGTTATTCCGAGAGCCAGATTGCCGAAATCGAGGCCTATGCCGTCGGCCACGGCAACCTGAACCAGGCGCCGGCGATCAACCCGTCGACGCTGAAGGCCAAGGGCCTGACCGACGAGAAGGTGGAAGCCGTCAACGCCGCGCTGAAGAGCGCCTTCGACATCAAGTTCGTCTTCAACCAGTGGACGCTCGGCGCCGACTTCCTGAAGGAGACGCTGAAGGTTTCCGACGAACAGCTCTCCGACATGAGCTTCAGCCTGCTCGACCATATGGGTTTCTCGAAGAAGGACATCGAAGCCGCCAACATCCATGTCTGCGGTGCGATGACGCTGGAAGGCGCTCCCTTCCTCAAGGCCGAGCACCTGCCGGTCTTCGATTGCGCCAATCCCTGCGGCAAGATCGGCAAGCGCTATCTCTCGGTGGAAAGCCATATCCGCATGATGGCGGCTGCCCAGCCCTTCATCTCCGGCGCGATTTCCAAGACGATCAACATGCCGAACGAGGCGACCGTCGAGGATTGCAAGAACGCCTATCTGCTGTCCTGGAAGCTCGGCCTCAAGGCCAACGCGCTCTATCGCGACGGCTCCAAGCTGTCGCAGCCGCTCAACGCCTCGCTGATCGAGGATGAGAACGACGAGGATGCGCTGGAGGAACTGCTGCAGGCGCCGGTCGCCGCCCAGGCCGTCACCATCACCGAGAAGATCATCGAGCGGGTGATCGAACGGGTTTCGCGCGAACGCGAGAAGCTGCCGAACCGCCGCCAGGGCTATACCCAGAAGGCCGCCGTCGGCGGACACAAGGTCTATCTCAGAACCGGCGAATTCGGCGACGGCCGCCTCGGCGAGATCTTCATCGACATGCACAAGGAAGGGGCCGCCTTCCGTGCGATGATGAACAATTTCGCCATCGCCATCTCGCTCGGCCTGCAATATGGCGTGCCGCTCGAGGAATATGTCGAGGCCTTCACCTTCACCAAGTTCGAGCCGGCCGGCATGGTCATCGGCAACGACGCGATCAAGAACGCCACCTCGATCCTCGACTATGTCTTCCGCGAGCTTGCCGTCTCCTATCTCGGCCGTCATGACCTTGCGCATGTCGATACGTCGGATTTCTCCAACACCGCACTCGGCAAGGGCATCCAGGAAGGCAAGACCAACCTGCTGTCGACCGGCTGGACCCGCGGCTACAAGCCGACGCTGGTTTCAGGCACCGGCGGCGAACGCCAAGCGGGCGAACCCAAGGGTGCCGCCACCGCAGCCCCTGCCCGCGCCGCTTCCACCGGCACCGTCACCGCCTTTGCCGGCAGTGCGGCCCGCAAGCTGGAGCCGACGGTCGCCATCTCCACCTCCGAAATCGTTGCCTTCAAGCGCGATTACGAGGAGCGCGCCAAGGAATTGGCCGAGGAGATCGCCGAAGAGGTAACCGAGGAAATCACCAGCGACGCCACCGCCCTCTTCTCCGACAAGGCGGCAGCCGATGCGGCAACGGCGAAGACCGAAGCCAAGAAGGTGGAAGCCGAACGCCGCCAGCGCTCGATCATGCAGGGCTATACCGGCAACATGTGCTCGGAATGCCAGAACTTCACGATGGTGCGGAATGGCACCTGCGAGAAGTGCGACACGTGTGGGGCGACGAGCGGGTGCAGCTGATTGGGCTTATTGTTTCGGGGAGCTGACAGCTAAAACCGCGTGGTGTTAGCCAACCTACTTAATCAGGATTTTCCGGGCGCTTCGGCGTCCGGAATTTATATAGGAACAAACAGACAACAAAGAGGCTTGCCAAAAATCAGCATGCAAATGGCGCTCAGCACACCTTGAGCGTCCTCCGTTCTCGAAGGGATTGGCGATGGCATCTGTAAAGACATTTGGCTTCTCTTTTTTGCTCAGGTTGGTTTGCCTTAGTCCCAAACCGCAGAAACGGGCAGTCCGCGAACGACACAAACCTAGCAAAAGCGGGTTCGATTACCACCGAAGCCTCCGACTGCGAATTCAACAGATCACCTTCGAGGGACTGTCTGATGCACAGGTTTTAGCGTCAACGGATCAGATAACAAAAGCCCCAGAGCGAGCTTCGGCCAAACGAGGGCTCGAAAGATTTTTCAAATGGCGAGAGGACAATCCTGGCGCGCTGGCGACATGTCCTGCTCTCACCTTTTGAGTCCCAGAGGCTTTTTCAAAGTAACCTTTCAACCCGACTTCCTGTTGGAACTCGACGGGCGGCGAACCGCTATTCATGTTTGGAATACTCAGCAGAAGCTGAGCGGTAATCTTGTACTAGGACGAATCGACATTCATCTGAGCCAGATCATCGCTGCGACGAGATATACGC
>NZ_LFIO01000175.1 GCF_001187535.1 Rhizobium ecuadorense | reverse complement strand
CATGCGCACCGCACCTGCCGCCCTTATGCCGGCCCTTCATCCGGTCAGCCTGCGGGTGAACACCTACCTGATCAATCTCGACCGCGCGCCATTGCGCCGGTTTCGAATGGAGCGCCTGCTGGCAAGCTTCGGCCTTGCCTTCGAGCGCGTGGCGGCGGTCGATGGGGCAGGGCTAAGCCTGCCGCATCCGGGCTTCGACGAAGCAGCCTATCTCAGCC
>NZ_LFIO01000014.1 GCF_001187535.1 Rhizobium ecuadorense | reverse complement strand
GACGCTTCTGGCGGCCCGGCGAGGACGCGTGGGAAGCGGGCGTCGACAGCGCCTACGACGTTGCGCGCGCCGCCCTGAAGACATTGGAGGAAAAGATCGCGTCCCGCGGCCGTTGATCTCATCCGTGATGGCGCTCGGGCGCACATGTTGGAACAACCCGGGAATGTTGGCCAGGGGAGCCCTCATCTCCGCCATGCCCGGGTGAACATCAAACCTCAG
>NZ_LFIO01000761.1 GCF_001187535.1 Rhizobium ecuadorense | reverse complement strand
GCTTGGCATCGGCGATGGTCGACTGGTTGCCGTCGGTGGTAAAACGGTTCGGCAGCGTGAATACGGCGTCGCCTTCGGTGTTGTCGATCTGCGTCTGGAGGATCGACGGCTGACGTTCCTTGTCCCAAGGCTTAAGAAGCTTCTTCAGCCACGGGCTTGTTTCAAGCATTTCGAGCCGGGCATTGAAGCCGGCATCGGCGAGCATTGCCTGAATGGCTT
>NZ_LFIO01000791.1 GCF_001187535.1 Rhizobium ecuadorense | reverse complement strand
CCTCTATGCGTTGCGTTATCTCGAGCCGAGCACGCTCAACGCCTCTCTGGCGCCCAATCGCGATGTGATTCAGATGGAGCGGAACGGCAACGCCTATCGGCTCATCGTCAGGAACCAATTCGACGGCGGGATCGAGGTGCTGCATGCAGATGCGGTGGTGCTCGCCACCGGCTACCGGTTCCGACTGCCGGATGCTCTGGGCTCGCTGGGCGAAAGGAT
>NZ_LFIO01001873.1 GCF_001187535.1 Rhizobium ecuadorense | reverse complement strand
ATATAGGGGATCATCAGCACCGGCCGGCCGCTTTCGAAGAGGAAGCTGTCGACGTCGACGTAGCTGTCGGAAGGTCTGGCCGGGTCGGCCTGTGAGGCGATCAAGAGGTCGGCGCTGCGCGCACTTTCGATCAGCGGTGCGGAGCCGTATCCGGTTGATGTGGCAAAGCTGCGCCACTCGGAGGAGGCGCCTGATGCCTCCGCTATCGCCCTGAAGATG
>NZ_LFIO01001683.1 GCF_001187535.1 Rhizobium ecuadorense | reverse complement strand
GGATACGCGTGCCTGGTCGCCATCATGGCGATGGGCCTCGGCTATCACCGCCAGTCGGAGAAGCGCCTGACGGGTCGCACCCAGGAGAATGGCACTGACATTCCCGTCGTGACCAGTGCCGGCGCCCTGATCGAGGGCCTGAAGGTGATGAAGGCGAGGAAGATCGCCGTCGTCGCGCCTTATATGAAACCGCTGACGGAGCTGGTCGTGGACTACATT
>NZ_LFIO01000523.1 GCF_001187535.1 Rhizobium ecuadorense | reverse complement strand
CTGTGTGAAAACCATCCGGTTGCGCACCGCCTCGGCGGGCATCCAAATGGCTTTACTTCCTCCGCTAAGCGCGTAGTGTCAAATGTGACACTTGCACCACTGAGCATGCTCGCTCGGTTCAACGAAGTCAATATTATAATTCTCATATGGAATTCCAAGTTCATGATTGAACCAAAACATGGATCACCCGTCGTCGAAAAGACCGCTCACCTGCTCGAG
>NZ_LFIO01001303.1 GCF_001187535.1 Rhizobium ecuadorense | reverse complement strand
TGACGTTCGATTTCATCGACAAAAGCCCGACCAGCAAGGATCGGATAGATTTTCATGGACCCGCGAACGCCAAAGTTAAACTAAATTTTTCCAGCAATGCTGTGGAGATCGATGATGTCTTCGTATTGGGATCGCTGAGAGGACGCGGCAATACCAGACGCCTGACGCAAGCTCTCTACATGGCTGCTGAGAAGCTTCCTCGCGCAGGCTGTCCCAGAT
>NZ_LFIO01001872.1 GCF_001187535.1 Rhizobium ecuadorense | reverse complement strand
GGTCTGGCCGCGCAATGGCTGTTCTGGTGGATCAGCGCCGGCTGGCGCGCATGGATGGCGCGCGCGCCCTTTGCCACGGTCCGCGAGAGGGTGGTGGCACTGGCCGCGAGGCTTCTGTGGGCGGCATGTTACGTCCTCTCCTTCGGGCTTGGCAGCATCGGCTTCTTCCTGCTGTTCCAATGGCCGCCTGTTATCCGGGAGATCGTCGTCGGCTATCTC
>NZ_LFIO01001408.1 GCF_001187535.1 Rhizobium ecuadorense | reverse complement strand
GCTGACAAGTATGGCTCCGCACTAAACTACGAAAGAGCATTTCCGTTTTGTTTGAGTACGGATATGCTCTTTTTTTTGCAGACACAGAACCCTCTGTTGAAACTGCTCCAAGATGAATGTGCCTCTATCAGCCCAGTTCATCGAACAATTTCACGACGCCAAGTCATCATCGTTATTCCCTATTTATCAGAAGGCCGGGCGGGCAAACAGGTTCTCCTG
>NZ_LFIO01000596.1 GCF_001187535.1 Rhizobium ecuadorense | reverse complement strand
ATGACGGCAGCTGGACCTTCACGCCGGATGCCAACTACAACGGCCCGGTCAGCCTGAGCTATACCGTCATCGACGGCCATGGCGGCAGCCTGCCGGCAAGCCAGAGCTTCACGCTTGATGCGGTCAACGACGCACCCGTCCTCAGCGGCAATGCGGCGACGCTTGCGGCGGGAACCGAGGACACGCCCTACACGATCAGTACCGCTGCCCTGCTGGCCGGCTTCACCGATGTCGACGGCGACCAGCTGTCGGTCTCAGGCCTCACCGCCAATCATGGCGCCCTGGTCAACAACAATGACGGCACCTGGACCTTCACGCCGGATGCCAACTACAACGGCCCGGTCAGCCTCAGCTACACCGTCATCGACGGAAATGGCGGCAGTCTGCCGGCAAGCCAGAGCTTCACGCTTGATGCGGTCAACGACGCGCCGGTCCTCAGCGGCAATGCGGCGACGCTTGCGGCAGGCAGCGAGGACACACCCTACACCTTCAGCACCGCTGCCCTGCTGGCTGGCTTCACCGATGTCGACGGCGACCCGCTGTCGGTGTCAGGCCTCACCGCCAACCACGGCGGCCTGGTCAACAACAATGACGGCAGCTGGACCTTCACGCCGGATGCCAACT
>NZ_LFIO01001097.1 GCF_001187535.1 Rhizobium ecuadorense | reverse complement strand
AGAGCGCTGTAGTCCTGCGCGCCAAACACCACCTTTCCGTCCATAATAGTCAGTACAGAGGATATAGAGCTGATTTGATCTTCCGGCACGGCGAAGTAGTCCCTGTCGAGAACGGCGAAGTCTGCCAGATTTCCGGGTGCGATTATGCCTAGTTCGGCTTCTGCATTCATGAACCAGGCGGCACCGCTGGTGAACAGTTTCAGCGCCTCGGTGCGTGAC
>NZ_LFIO01001222.1 GCF_001187535.1 Rhizobium ecuadorense | reverse complement strand
CTTCGCGACCGGCAGGTCGACGTCATCATATTAACCGCGACCCGCCTCGACCTCACGCCGCCAGTCCAGCTGTCCCGCCTGCCGATACCCGTCGTCTACGTCTTTGCCGAGGGGCCGGCTGACAGCGTCACCTTCTTTCCGGATGACGAACAGGGCGCCCGCCTCGCCGTCGACCACCTGAAAGAACTCGGTCGATCGCGGATCCTCCACATCACCGGA
>NZ_LFIO01000522.1 GCF_001187535.1 Rhizobium ecuadorense | reverse complement strand
GTCTCCCACCGCCGCACATCATCATCCACTCGGTCGCAAAACCGCTGCGCAGTTTTGCTGGAACTGCTCTAGAATTCCGCCATCGGCGACAACATCGCCGGAAAATCCGGGGTGGCATGGCCGAGCCCGCGCAGCATCAACTTCGTGCCGCTTTCCAACGGTTGCGGAACACCGTCCCAGCCGAGCTTGTCGGGACGGAAAAGCACTTCGACAGAGGCG
>NZ_LFIO01001511.1 GCF_001187535.1 Rhizobium ecuadorense | reverse complement strand
CCATAATGGTCCATCACAATGTCAAAGACACGAAGCACTGGCTCGCTTCACCCATCCGCAAGCAGGTATTGGAACCGATTGGCGTCACGAACATTCGCACGTTTACAGACCCTCAAACGTCTAATCGCGTTGGTTTGGTCATGGACGTTGCTGATATGGAAAAGTTGATGGCCTTCATGCAGACCAAGGCAGCGGCCGATGCGATGGCGAATGATGGTG
>NZ_LFIO01001704.1 GCF_001187535.1 Rhizobium ecuadorense | reverse complement strand
GAATGCATCATCGTCCACCAAAAAATAAAAAAGCTCCCGCCCGTTTCCGGTCGAGAGCTACCCTGCTCATGGAATATCAGCGGCCCATTGGAGCCTGCCCGTCCATGATGGCAGTTTCTTTGTCGGGTGACAATAGCGGAACGAAAGGCCGTGCACGGCTATCGGCTTGCATCCTCAAGCAGCATCGCAGCGCCTGTCATCGCGATAGTGCAGCGTTGC
>NZ_LFIO01000393.1 GCF_001187535.1 Rhizobium ecuadorense | reverse complement strand
CAAACTGGAGAGCGGATTGCTCTTCAGCCGCTCCTGCACCTTCTCGGCTTCCGCGATCTGCTCTTCCAGCGAAGGGCCATAAATGGAGCGGTCTACCGCCTGCCCGAGCTTATCGAACGCCCAACCCGCGAAGGTACCAACGTTTTGCCAGGCCCGGCCCAGTGCGGTTGTGGCTTCGGTCGCCTTGGCAAGCCGGTTCGGCAATGCATCAAGCAGCAC
>NZ_LFIO01001178.1 GCF_001187535.1 Rhizobium ecuadorense | reverse complement strand
CTCCAATCCTGGTCGATCTGCGCAATATCTACCGCAGCGACGAGGTCCGCAAGTACGGGTTTACCTATACTGGCATCGGCACCAATCTCTATCAGGATGTGACCAACACCTGAAATAGCCTGCTGAACAGCTGATCTTCCTGACGCCGCGGAACACAATCCGCGGCGTTTGGTTTTACAGCACCGTCGTCTTTCAGACGCGCAAAGGACGCTCTAACTC
>NZ_LFIO01001600.1 GCF_001187535.1 Rhizobium ecuadorense | reverse complement strand
ATGCAATGCAGGCAACCGCCGCAGGCGCAGATCAGGCTTTCCGGCTCGATCGCTTCTACGACACGAGGAAGATGCTTTGGAAGGGAGCCCCGATTGATCGCGCGCGGCCTGATGGCCCTATTCCCGGTAGGATTATCCGCCTCATCCTCGGCATGAATTGATGCCATGGCCGTTTCCAAGTCTTCTAGTGCCAGATCGAACTGGTCAGGATCACTCTTC
>NZ_LFIO01001117.1 GCF_001187535.1 Rhizobium ecuadorense | reverse complement strand
GCCGAGCGTCGGCGGGATTGCCGAGTAGGCGCCCATCGACATCATGCTCATGCCCTTGACCTTCACCCAATAGGACGGAAGCCAGGACTGGAGACCCCAGAACACGATGTTCGTGAAGAAGTAGCAGAGGGCGATCTTCCAGGTCAGCGAGTTCTTGAGCAGAGCCGTGATCCGGGCTTTTTCCGACTTTTCTGCCTTCGGCCCGACGGATATCGAAGC
>NZ_LFIO01000294.1 GCF_001187535.1 Rhizobium ecuadorense | reverse complement strand
ATACGGATGTATATAACGTCGAACTTTGGGTCCTTGGATATTTGAATGGAACAGGGAGCAATCGCGCTCTGCGAGAGGCAACGATTCGAAGCCACGTTCAGATCCGCCGCGATATGACATCAAGTCGCCCGTCAGGATCGCTCTTGTCCAAGACCGTAGAGGCGCTCAAGGCAAAGCGTAATGATCTCTGGAATGTGAACTTGCCGGAGATGATTGAAG
>NZ_LFIO01000156.1 GCF_001187535.1 Rhizobium ecuadorense | reverse complement strand
CACACTCCTTGACCTTCGGTCGAGGAGCCTGTGGCGTATGTCCAGGTTCCTCGGAACTAAAGGCCACAGGACCGTCGTGTACGGTTTCCAACTCCCCGATCAGTGGGTTTAGCGAGTTTTCAGCGGGGGCGCACCGCGTGAAACTCTCCATCGGGGTGTCCACCATGAAGCGCTATGCAGCAGCACAGGTCCGGACTTCGAGGCCTGCGCAAGCCGAACAGTCGAATTTAGCGCGCGAGTTGGTGCATCCAGTTGATCGGCATGTCGGACAGCAAATCCGTATCCGCCGAATGCAGTCGAATGTATCCCTAGGGGATCTCGGCGCCGGCATCGGGGTCAGTTTGCAGCAGGTACAAAAATATGAAAGCGGCAAGAACCGCGTCAGCGCTTCGATGCTCTACGAGCTTGCCAATTGCCTCAAGATCCCTGTTTCGAGGTTTTTCGAAGGCCTTCCAGATCCCGAAACCACTCAGGGCCAGCAAATCATAACAGAGATCGATGAGAAGATTGCCTACATTTCCACGGCGGAGGGACGGCGTCTGATAGACGACGTTTTGCTCCTTTCTCCGCGTGTGCGCAGCCGGGTCGTTGCCCTCGTCAGCTCGATTGTCGATGAAGAGATGGAAGAACA
>NZ_LFIO01001274.1 GCF_001187535.1 Rhizobium ecuadorense | reverse complement strand
ACTGCGCAGCAAGAGCCCGCCCAGCCGGACCCGATCGAGCTTCTGAAAGCCGAAAACGGCGAACTACGCGACCGCTATCTGCGCCTTGCTGCCGAGATGGACAATCTGCGCCGGCGCACCGAGCGCGAGGTGAAGGATGCCAAGTCCTATTCCGTCGCGGGTTTCGCGCGCGACATGCTCGCCGTCTCCGACAATCTGCGCCACGCCCTTGATGCCATC
>NZ_LFIO01000057.1 GCF_001187535.1 Rhizobium ecuadorense | reverse complement strand
CCAGCACCTCGAGCGCTGCATTCCTCGTCTCATTCTGCCATATCGATGGTTTCCGGCTCGATCAGACGAGTTCGATCCATCAATATCCGGTCCTGCATGCCGACGGCCGGCGCGCCGATCGGGCTGCCGCCTTCGGGGCCAAGTTTCTCAAGCAGTGGACCCGCACGATGCGGCTGATCAAGCCACAGCTTTTCCTGACGGCCGAAGACTATTCGGATT
>NZ_LFIO01000479.1 GCF_001187535.1 Rhizobium ecuadorense | reverse complement strand
CACGTCGCCATCGCCCACAGGCCCGAACGTATTTTTCTCCTCATATGGGGAAGAGGGATCACCATTCCTTTAATCCACTATTTTTATAGATAATATTCGTCCAATAATGACGTCGGTTTCGGCACGATATTGGAAGGAAATGGCATGTCTGCTCCCAAACTGGTCGGCCTTGCGGGTAGTTTCAACCGCCCCTCGAAGACCTTTGCGCTTGTTGAAAAC
>NZ_LFIO01001347.1 GCF_001187535.1 Rhizobium ecuadorense | reverse complement strand
CTGCAAGCCACCATTTTGACCGGCTTGACGGTCAAAAGCTTCGAAATCCTCGACACGCGCGGATTCGACGTTACCGGATCGTCCGCGCAGTTCGAAAGCTTCGAGAAGATTATCAACTCCACCGTCAGTCCCGGCTCCACCTCTGGCATCACCTTGCGGTTGACGGACAGCGCCCATCTCGACCTTTCGCAAGAGCTGGGACCCGGCGCGGTCTCCATC
>NZ_LFIO01000794.1 GCF_001187535.1 Rhizobium ecuadorense | reverse complement strand
CCCGTGACCCATAGTAGATCGGATGATCCTCGGCGGCGAAGGCTGGGAGAGCGGCAGCGCCAACGACGACTGCGCAAGCAACGCCGAGATGTCGAAACGAAGAATTCATGGCGGTCCTCTCATTGATGTCAGTCGCAGCAGACCTTGCGGACGTAGGTATTTCCGAAGGTCACCATGGCATCCTTCGCGATGAGCCCGTGCGTCTTGAGAGCGTTTGAC
>NZ_LFIO01001057.1 GCF_001187535.1 Rhizobium ecuadorense | reverse complement strand
GCAGGCGGCGACATCGAATACCGCAAGGTCACCGCCACCGGCCGCTATATCAACAACAAGGAGCGCCACTTCTTCGCCACCTGGCGCGGCCAGACAGGCTATTACATCTATACCCCGCTGGAGCTTGCCGACGGGCGCATTCTCTTCGTCAATCGCGGCTTCGTTCCCTTTGACAACAAGGAGCCGGAAATGCGCATGCAGGGCCAGTTGACGGATCAGC
>NZ_LFIO01000705.1 GCF_001187535.1 Rhizobium ecuadorense | reverse complement strand
ATCGTCTGCTGCCAACAGAATCTCGTCGGCTTCGTCGGCATATCGCGCCAAATGGGGATGCGCCTCGATCGTCCTGTATTGCCAATAGAGCGACGATATCGGGTAATGGCGATCTTTCCGGAACCATTCCAGCGCGAGTTTGGCGCGTCCCGCGTCGAAATGGCTGAGCCCAAGAGGATTTGCAGCGGATTCGTCTCCGCCGTCATAGGCCAGCTGGTAG
>NZ_LFIO01001205.1 GCF_001187535.1 Rhizobium ecuadorense | reverse complement strand
TTCTGCCTTTCTCGTGGGCTCGGAGATGTGGATAAGAGATAGCCACTGATCGGAGCAAAGGTCCCGCTCCTGGAGCAATCGTAACCCGATGCTTTCGCAGGTCTGCGACACTGTGCACTGCGGTATGGAAGACCCGCCCTGTTCCTTCCGCCAAAACATGCTCATTTTCCTCTCACTGGTTCGCTTGGGAACCTGGATCATCAAGGGAGGATGACATGCT
>NZ_LFIO01000577.1 GCF_001187535.1 Rhizobium ecuadorense | reverse complement strand
CACAATGTTTCACAAAGGAGGCAGCGTTGCCCACTGCCGGTATCGGCTCGAAAGCCGATCGACATTATCCGGACGTGCGGATCCCGGGTCCCTAACCCACTCATGTCAGAGGCATTGCTACGGGCCGCATCGGTGCGCCGGTTGCGCCGCGCAGCTTGATGCAGGCCCCGAAAAAGGCGAATTCGTAGAGTCTTTCGGCGGCCAGCTCCTCTGTGTGGCC
>NZ_LFIO01000937.1 GCF_001187535.1 Rhizobium ecuadorense | reverse complement strand
GGGCGCCCGCCACGCCAAGCGGCACAGGAGGAAGCGCCTCCTCGATGTCCGGATAATAGGCATCGCCGACGAGAACTGACATGCCCATCTGACGTTCATGAAATGCGAAATACGGCATCAGTTCGGCATAGCTCAGCGGCCAGTCCTCACCGAGGCCTTCGGTGGTCTTCAACGAGAAATCGGGCTCAAGAAACCGTGGAAAATGACCGGAATACAACAC
>NZ_LFIO01001772.1 GCF_001187535.1 Rhizobium ecuadorense | reverse complement strand
GCTCGCGGATGATCGTGGCGATCAGCTCGGAGACTTCTTCGGTCAGCGCATCCCTGGCCGCTTCTATCGGCGGGTCGTTCCACGTAAAGGTCGGCACGTAGCCGCCCTTAGGGATGTCGATGCGGATCGGATCGCGTTGGCCTGCAACGAGATAGTAGCGTTCGATGACCCGGCGAAGACGTCCGGCCTCGATGCGGACGACCGGATCCTCCTGAGAGAAGCCCGCGCTTCGGTTGAACACTTCGATGGCGATCGAATACGCCTTGAGACGCTGTGCCCGGCCTGCAAGCGTCTCCTCGGTGACATATTTCAGGAAGGCAGCGCCACGTCCGGCACTGGGAAACTCGCGGCTTGAGAGAATCCGTTCAAGCTGCGCCCTGACCTCCTCATGGGTCGGACAGGGGCGCTCGGCCCGATCGTCAGGCAAAGGCACCGAGGTCTGCATTTCATCCGCCCCCTCGTCACACATATGCGCGACAGTTAATGCTTGTATTAAAATCCCCTTATGCAACCTAGCTCCCGAAGAGCGTTTCGTCTACCTGAAAGAAGTTTCAATGCGGACGATTGATCATATGAAGACGAGCACGCCGGGATGGCCGAACTCAAGCCGGCGTCTCCCGCTATCGCTGCTTC
>NZ_LFIO01000640.1 GCF_001187535.1 Rhizobium ecuadorense | reverse complement strand
CTTTTGCGGTCATCGTCGATGTGGTCCATCAGTTACGGCGTCTTTGGCGGGAATGCAGGAAACACCACAGCATGTTGCGACGGTCAAGGCGTGGCACACCGCCAACCCGCTCCGCGCGATTTCACGCGGATCGGCTGGCAAGCCCGGTTATTTGAAGTTGTGCTTCATTTCCTTCACGGCGATGTCGCCATCCAGAACCATTGGCTCATCATCGAGGAAC
>NZ_LFIO01000645.1 GCF_001187535.1 Rhizobium ecuadorense | reverse complement strand
GTATCGTCCAAGAACAAAGAGCACGGGAATGGTGCGCCAGGGTATGAGGCCGCGCGTCTGCATGTCCGCAAGCACTACAGCCTCGGAGGGATCGTAGAGTATGATCTGGGGGAGTACACCCTCCCGCGCCATCCAGGCCAGGAGATCGGCGAAAGCAGCTTCGAACGAGGCGTCCGGGACAAGTTCCCGTAGCGCGAGTGACACCGCTTCCGGGCATGTC
>NZ_LFIO01000824.1 GCF_001187535.1 Rhizobium ecuadorense | reverse complement strand
TCCACGGCCTCTCAACATCGCGCGGTCGGCTGACAAGCGGTCTGTCGGAACCTGCCGCGACTACGCGCTGATGCTCTGCTCTTTTCTGCGATGCAGGGAAATTCCCGCCCGTGTGCGCTGTGGTTTTGCAGCTTATTTCTCCCATGGATGGGAAGATCACTGGGTATGCGAATACTGGGACTCCAGCGCTGGAGAATGGTGCCTGTGCGATCCCCAAATC
>NZ_LFIO01001256.1 GCF_001187535.1 Rhizobium ecuadorense | reverse complement strand
TTGTCGAGGCGGTATGCCGTGGCTCGGCTGATCGACGCTTTTGACGCGGCGACCTCTACGGAATGCGTTTGTCGGTACTTCATGAAGAGTCTCATCTGATGATCGGTTAAATGGCGACCCGGCACAAACTGGTTCTCCAATCCAGAAAACCGCAAATGTACCGGACCGACCGCGATCATGAGACGCCGAAAATCTGCGCCACGCCGGGGTATGACTACGA
>NZ_LFIO01001617.1 GCF_001187535.1 Rhizobium ecuadorense | reverse complement strand
GTGCCCGTCACGTCACCCGCAGCCGATCAGCTTCTCAAGGGCCGTATTGATATGCTGGTCGAAACCGGGATTGATTTCGCTATTATCGACCACAAGAGCTTTCCCGGCCGTTTCGAGCTTTGGGAAGAACGAGCCGTTGGCCACGCGCCGCAACTTGCTGCCTATGCAGGTGCGGTGGAATCAATCACCGGACGGCGTTGCTCTGAACTCTGGATCCATA
>NZ_LFIO01001022.1 GCF_001187535.1 Rhizobium ecuadorense | reverse complement strand
GCGTCATTCCGGTGTAGCCGCCGACGTGATTGACCTGGTTGCAGGTCGCTTCGATCAGGACGGTGCTCTGGTGTTGCCGCCCGTGTCGGAGTGCTGCGCGAAGCACGATCGGATGGGCGGAGCAGACGGAGGTCACACCTCTCGGGTGGCCTTCGCTCCTCAGCTTGGCCAGTTCGTTGAGATGCACCTGCATCACGGGCGCCTTTCCGTTGAAGCGATA
>NZ_LFIO01000773.1 GCF_001187535.1 Rhizobium ecuadorense | reverse complement strand
ACCCCGGAGGATGACCGATGTCTTTTGTCCGCTCGGCGCCGCGATTGATCTGCCTGATCATCATTGCGCTCGGTGTCGCACTGGTTCATGCCACTTCTGTATTCGCTCAAACCGATCCTTTGCCCTCCTGGAACGACACAGCGTCGAAGGTTGCTATCGTCTCTTTCGTCGAAAAGGTCACTGGCCAGGGATCGCCCGACTTCGTCCCGGAGACCGAACG
>NZ_LFIO01000335.1 GCF_001187535.1 Rhizobium ecuadorense | reverse complement strand
ACAGCATGGTCGCCGGTGTCGCCGATAGGTTCAAGCGTGCAGTCCCACCGGGAGCGATTGATGCAGACGGGTCGAACCTCGACACCGTGATTTCGGGCATCGCCCACGATCTGTGCCGGAGCGTAGAATCCCATGGGCTGCGAATTCAGGAGCGACGCACAGAACGCGTCCGGATAATGGCACTTCACGAAGCTGGAGGCGTAGGCGATGAGAGCGAACG
>NZ_LFIO01001848.1 GCF_001187535.1 Rhizobium ecuadorense | reverse complement strand
CAGGACTACAGCGCTCTATCGCCAAAACTGCCCGACATCCTTCCGGCTTGGTCACCCGTAAAATACTTCGGCAGCTATCATGGGGAAAAATGAACCCGGTGGAATGGTTCCCCCTGATGCCCTGACAGTTCCATTTGCAGGAGCTCATTGGACCGCGGTTTCGCCGCGCGGCTGTACCCGGCCGCGGCGAAAGAACCATCGCCTAAATTGACAGCGATCG
>NZ_LFIO01000851.1 GCF_001187535.1 Rhizobium ecuadorense | reverse complement strand
CATGATGCTCGTCGACGAGCGCCATCACGAAATCGACGTCGGTCTCGATCTTTCGCCCGCCCTTGCTGGTCTTGCCGATCAGCCCAGAGATATTGGGGTAGATGTAGAAGGCGCCTTCGGGCCTATGGCAGCGCAGCCCTTCCACCTCCGACAATCTGTCGAGGACGAAGTCGCGTCTTTCCTTGTAGATCGCGGCCCGCTCCTTCAAGAGATCCTGAGG
>NZ_LFIO01001426.1 GCF_001187535.1 Rhizobium ecuadorense | reverse complement strand
TCGGTCGGCCATGCAGCTACAAGCGCCTCGGCAACCTCACGGAGTGATCGGATCAGCCTATGCTTTTCTCGACCGCTCATCACAAGCATCAGAGGAACGAAATCTTCGCTTCTATGCCAATCCACTATACCGCCCATTCGCAAGAATAGCCGCCCCCTTATTCGTAAGAGCCGACGACGCCGAACATGGACCGAAAGCGCTTCGCCGGGGAGGTTCTGACTGGATACAGCGACATTGCTAAAACCTCCCCGGTGTCCCTTCAACAAGGAAGAGGAAACTTTAAGCCAGATCGCGCCGGGGGGAAGACGGACCTAAGTCGGACTGGCCGCCCCAGTACCTGCTTCTCATATTTGGCTTGAGGTAACATGAAGCTCCGCGGAGGGACGGAACGGGAGGACGACATGAAATTCGGCTCCGACAACGCCAGCCATGAGGAGCGCTGCTCCGAAGGCCATAGCTCAGCCTCGACCATCGCGACGATCGAAGCGGCCCTTTCCGCTGATCGCGATATCGACAGCAGCGCCATCGAGATCAGGATGCTCGGCCCCGTGGTCCTCCTTGAAGGCTACATAACAAACGCGGCCGACCGCGAGAAAGTCATCTCGCTTGCAGCGATGATCGTCGGCCAGGAGAACG
>NZ_LFIO01000764.1 GCF_001187535.1 Rhizobium ecuadorense | reverse complement strand
GAACTGCACGCTGCAGTCCGCCGCACTGTAATCTAAAAATGCTTTTTCAGGATCTAGCGCCATGACGTTTGCTTTACACCGCCGCCGGTTGGTTGGCCAGCGAATGCCTACCCGTCGTAAAAAGCGCGTTGTCCGCGATGCCCAACGCGAAAAGCCCTTATGGGAGCATTCAAAAGCGGGAGGGAAAGTGGGGAAGAAAACGCCTGCCTTCGGATTTATCA
>NZ_LFIO01001556.1 GCF_001187535.1 Rhizobium ecuadorense | reverse complement strand
CCCCGATGCCGAGCAGCGCGGTAAAGGCTATCGAGGCCGCGATATCATCCGGTTTGGCGCCGATCACGGGCGCTGCTGCGGCAATCGCAGAATTGCCGCAGATCGAGTTGCCGCAAGCAACCAAGGTCGCCAGGCTGGCCGACAGTCCGAAGAGCCGTCCAATCAGAAAGCTGCCGGCCAAAGACAGAGCAACCAGAACGGCAATTCCGCCGACAAGCGGG
>NZ_LFIO01001214.1 GCF_001187535.1 Rhizobium ecuadorense | reverse complement strand
GTCTCGACCGTTCAACTAATGACCGGCGAGATCATCGGCTATCTCACCGACATGGGGGTAAGCCCCAATCTGCTGCAGCTCAGCCTGTCGATCGACAGCACTGATATACGGTATCTTACCGCTGCGGAAATGCGAGACTGGAACATCAACACGCTCGAGGATATGCCCTCGGCACAGGAAAGCACGCCGCCCCCGCCGGGCGCCGCACCGCAGGAGAGCGC
>NZ_LFIO01000671.1 GCF_001187535.1 Rhizobium ecuadorense | reverse complement strand
CCACGCCTTCTTCGTCGATCTGCGCCAACACCGCCGCAAGAGCGCGCTCCGCATAGGCCCTGTCGTCCTTGTCGAGAATGCCGGCATCGATGGCGCGCAATATGCCATAGGCAATGCCTGCCGTGGCTGAGGTTTCCAACGGCGAAGACGGATCGTCCAGAAGCGTGGTGAACATGCCATCTGGCCGCTGGTATGCTTTCAAGGAGCGCACCTGGCTGACG
>NZ_LFIO01001177.1 GCF_001187535.1 Rhizobium ecuadorense | reverse complement strand
GGATCAGTAAGGGAAGGTCGCCTGCGAAGGCGCAGGCTGCGGAAGCCGCGGTGAACAGCGCGACGCCGATCAGGAAGACCCGCCGCGCGCCGTAGATTTCACCCAGCGCACCACATGGAAGAATGGCAACAAGCACGGCCAGCTGATAGGCCGAGACGACCCATACGGTGTTACCCGCCTCCGCGTGCAGTGAGACCGCGATCGAGGGTAAGGCGACATTG
>NZ_LFIO01001163.1 GCF_001187535.1 Rhizobium ecuadorense | reverse complement strand
GCTCTACGGACTGCAGCAGTCGTAGCGCTCGGATTGGCGCCTCGGCCTTTATTTGAGGATCACCCTTGCCATCGCCGGAGGCGGTGATGGCGGGGGATACTACGCTGGCTTCAAGGCGAGTTGTCAGGTGCCGCTTCATCTGCCGCAGGCAGATCGCATTCGGGTGCGGCGATACGAATAGGACGTGTTCCAATCGGCGCGCCGGTCGCGCGGTCGATGGT
>NZ_LFIO01000070.1 GCF_001187535.1 Rhizobium ecuadorense | reverse complement strand
GAGCAAATCGGCGAGCATGGCGGTCTGCCTGGCCTGCGGGATGCCAATGCATTAGAAACCTTAGCGCGCCCGCTTAACAAGGCTGCATACGGCGAGACCGACATCTTCGTACTCGCCGCAGCCTATCTCTATGCCATTGTTAGAAACCACCCATTCGCGGATGGAAACAAGCGTACCGGCTATCTCGCGGCGTTTACGTTTCTCTACATCAACCGCTATGT
>NZ_LFIO01001538.1 GCF_001187535.1 Rhizobium ecuadorense | reverse complement strand
AAAAAAAACAGTGCGTTTGCCAACTTGCTGCCGCCGTAGCGGCCGTTCTTGTTATAGCTTTTCTCGGCGTTGAGGTCGTCCCAGTCGATCCTCCCCTTCAGGTGCGCAATGCTGGATGTCACGACGACACGCGATCCCGGCGTTTCTGCCAGCTTTGGCAAGAGCAACGTTGTCAGCCCAAAAACGCCAAGATGATTGACGCCGAACTGGGACTCGAAGCC
>NZ_LFIO01000607.1 GCF_001187535.1 Rhizobium ecuadorense | reverse complement strand
GACGATTTTGGCACAGGGTATTCAAGTCTTCAGTATCTTCAAGGTTTGCCTGTAGATGCGCTCAAGATCGACAAATCGTTTATAGATACGATCGGACGAGGCGCGGCGACGAGTTCGGTAACTTTGCATATCATCGAGATGGCAAAAGAGCTTGGGCTGTTCTCCGTGGCGGAAGGTGTCGAGACCGAAGCGCAAGCCGCCTATCTTCGCGAACACGGCGT
>NZ_LFIO01001263.1 GCF_001187535.1 Rhizobium ecuadorense | reverse complement strand
CGGCTCTTCGACCGGAAGGTTCGCGATCAAGGCGGAAAGTCGTTCGGCATCGCAAGTCGTGGACCTCTGGCTTAGTCGGCCGACAGTTCGCTAACTCCGTTAGTCCGCTTAGGCCGATCCTGGCCTTACGCTTGCCACCTGTCGACCCGAAGTGGTCGTTACATCGTTTGCGCTTACGTCGACCATTGATGCGCTAGACCACGTCATCGGCAGAGATGTGC
>NZ_LFIO01000162.1 GCF_001187535.1 Rhizobium ecuadorense | reverse complement strand
AGCGTGAAGCTCTGCGTCGCCGGGACATTGCCGCCATTTCCGTCGGTGACGGAGTAGCTGAGGCTGACCGGGCCGTTGTAGTTGGCATCCGGGGTGAAGGTCCAGGTGCCGTCATTGTTGTTGACGAGCGCGCCATGATTGGCGGTGAGGCCGGAGACCGACAGCTGGTCGCCGTCGACATCGGTAAAGCCGGCCAGCAGATCAGCGGCGCTGATCGTGTAGGGCGTGTCCTCGGTTCCCGCCGCAAGCGTCGCCGCATTGCCGCTGAGGACGGGTGCGTCGTTGACCGCATCAAGCGTGAAGCTCTGGCTTGCCGGCAGGCTGCCGCCATGGCCGTCGATGACGGTATAGCTCAGGCTGACCGGGCCGTTGTAGTTGGCATCCGGCGTGAAGGTCCAGCTGCCGTCATTGTTGTTGACCAGGCCGCCGTGGTTGGCGGTGAGGCCTGACACCGACAGCGGGTCGCCGTCGACATCGGTGAAGCCAGCCAGCAGGGCAGCGGTGCTGAAGGTGTAGGGTGTGTCCTCGCTGCCTGCCGCAAGCGTCGCCGCATTGCCGCTGAGGACCGGCGCATCGTTGACCGCAGCCAGCGTGAAGCTCTGCGTCGCCGGGACATTGCCGCCATTTCCGTCGGTGACGGAGT
>NZ_LFIO01000445.1 GCF_001187535.1 Rhizobium ecuadorense | reverse complement strand
GGCCGCGACCACGATATCGCCTTCGTTTTCCCGGTTTTGGTCGTCAACGACGACGACCATCTTGCCGCTGGCAATGGCTGATATGGCATCTTCAATTCTTGCGATAGTCATGCTGTCTGGCCTTTCAAGGGTTATGTCAGCGTACTGACATGGTCTGCTCGGCTCAATCCGTGAGCGAGCCTTCTGCCCTTGGGCGAACAAACGTCAGCCGACTCCAGGAT
>NZ_LFIO01001376.1 GCF_001187535.1 Rhizobium ecuadorense | reverse complement strand
CGCCGCAGACGCCGCCCGCTCATGGCAACTGGGGTAAGGATCTGCCTGTCGTCTACCGCTGGGCCTATGACTACAGCGTGCCGGGGGCGGCCGAGGATTTCATTCCGCAGAATGTGCCGTCAGGCGGCGGCGTAACCCGGGAGATCCACGCATGAACGTCATCCTGGTCTTCCTTGCCGCCATCGGCGCCATCATCTTCTGGTGGCTGGCAGGGCAACGCC
>NZ_LFIO01000153.1 GCF_001187535.1 Rhizobium ecuadorense | reverse complement strand
CTGCTTTCCGGCTGCACCACCACCTCCGACCACCACTATCTCTACGCCGCCGGCCTCGAAGACGCGATGGATGTCGAGGCCGAGGAGGCAGCTCGCCTCGGCATGCGCATCACGCTGACGCGAGGCAGTCTCAACATCAAAGACCAGCAGGGTGTCATTTCGCCCGCCAATGTCGTGCAGGACGACGACGCTACTCAGGAAATGCTTTCACTGGTCTTGGA
>NZ_LFIO01000336.1 GCF_001187535.1 Rhizobium ecuadorense | reverse complement strand
AATCCAGCGACGTCTATCGCCCCAACCGCCAGTCGGTGGAAAAGAAGCTGATCGCCGAGGCGGCAATGCAATTCGTCGAACCGGGACAAGCGATCTTTTTCGATGACTCGACCACGGTACTTCAGATGGCGGCGCATCTGCCTTCGAAGGTGCCGGTCACCGCAATTACCAATTCCCTGACGTTGATGAATGCGCTGACGGGCCTGCACGACGTGACGCTG
>NZ_LFIO01000158.1 GCF_001187535.1 Rhizobium ecuadorense | reverse complement strand
CTTCCGGCCTCTTGTGGAACTCTATCGCGACGCTTGGCGCGACGCTGGCCATGATCCGGACAAGCAGAAGATCGGTGTCCATGCTCTCGGCTTTGTCGCAGAAACCGACAAGGCTGCGAAAGAGGCGTTTTTCCCCGGCTGGTTTCAGATGTTTACGGAAGCGGGAAAGGAACGAGGGTGGCCGCCGCCGACAGAGGCTCAATTCGAGCACATGTGCAGCC
>NZ_LFIO01001369.1 GCF_001187535.1 Rhizobium ecuadorense | reverse complement strand
GAGCCAGATCGAAAAAACACGTTCCGGGCATCGAATAGACGCTGGTAGGATTAGTCATGAGCATGTTTTCTGATGTTTGAAGAAAGGGATAGGGAAGGGAAACTGATGTCGGTGTGGTTCATGGGCGGGTTTCAGAGCTTTCCAGGTCGGTGCAACTCTTGCTGATATCCTGACTTTCACGAAAGCGCATCATGGCGATCACGGTTCACGTTTACACAGGC
>NZ_LFIO01001276.1 GCF_001187535.1 Rhizobium ecuadorense | reverse complement strand
TCACCGGGGAGCCGGTCAGATACGCAATCGATTTATGTGCGGGAATGCCTCAATTCCTTTGGCAACTTGGAGCCGCTACATCGGCGATCGTGAGGTCTGGTCCGGTGAGCAAGGCAGACGTGCGTCAAGGCGTATCAGTTCTCGTTGGCGAGCGGACTCTGGACCTACCCTTCAAAGCGTATGAAGTCCTGGAGCCCATCGAACATATGCTGGGGCTGCAA
>NZ_LFIO01000420.1 GCF_001187535.1 Rhizobium ecuadorense | reverse complement strand
GGTCAGCGCCTTGTGGTCGGAAGGTCCGGCACCACCGCGGCGGCTTTCATGTCCGGCTTTGGGGTCAACGAGCCGGGCTCCGTAGGACTGCAATTCGTTGATCAGAATCTCGGTCGGCAGACGTATCGTATTCTCCATCGGAAAGGATCCTTGCTTCGGCTGTGGGGAGGGATGGCTGGGAGGTGGTGACCATTGGCGCCGTGGCGCGGCCATCCATGACA
>NZ_LFIO01001880.1 GCF_001187535.1 Rhizobium ecuadorense | reverse complement strand
GCGGTGAGCGGCCCACAGGGTGAAACACTCGCCTGGCATGGCGAGGTGCATCCGATCGAATTGACGGGCTTCGTTTTGCCGATCGACCAGGACGGCGATCTTGTCTACGAATTCATGCTCGTGCCTTGGGCCGGAGCCTGCAGTCACATGCCGTCTCCTCCACCCAACCAACTGGTTCGTGTCGTTCCGGAAGAGCCATTGCACCTGGCGAGAATGTACGAG
>NZ_LFIO01001657.1 GCF_001187535.1 Rhizobium ecuadorense | reverse complement strand
CATCTGCCCTGCAGGCCGCACTGGGACAGGCCAGCCGCTGCGCTTCAGGGGGTTTTACTGTTCCTGTAAGGTGGATCAACAAGGACACCACCCTATCCGACAACCTCTTCGATCCTGTCGATACTCCGGGTCCCGGCTTCATTTCCATCGGCGGGAAACCAGACCCGGCGAGCGACTACGATGAAGAGCGGGCATTTCACTCGAGCAAGCTGACTTCGATCC
>NZ_LFIO01000903.1 GCF_001187535.1 Rhizobium ecuadorense | reverse complement strand
CCGAGAAGCCATCGAATCTCTGTTTTCTGCTCGGAGCCAACGAGCGAACCTCCTAAGAATCCCTAAATTGTTCTCGACGGTAGCCTCGGGAACCCTTCCGTCCCCTCGGCCGACGCTACCGTCGGGTAGAATTTCGTAGTTTCGGACTGCTTCCGCGAACTGGTTGATGCGGGTCTCGTCATCGGGATGCATGTCCCGGTCGGCGGGGCGACCACGCTTGGCGCCGACGCGAACCTTGGTTGAGACCACGTGAGTCTCCGTTGCGGCATCGACGTCTTGCTGCCCCGAACCCCTCTCCGGCGCCAGCGACTGCGGCGTCACTCGCATCGAACCGCCCACGGATCTGCGACGCGGCACACGGTCGCCGGCGTCACTATCGTGCGAACCGAGGCGTAAGTCGCTCGGATCCTGTTCCATGTCTCGGCTCTCTGAATAGTAGTCCTCGATCCAGGCGTCCGTATCGAAAGCTCCGGTCACGCCTTCGATCCACCCACTTACTTCGCGAGAATCGTCATCGCGCGGCTGGTTCCGTCTTGGGTACATCGATGCCGGTCCTCCGGAAATTCAAATTTGGAACCTCGATCCTAATGCCTGCCGACCGCCGCCCAGCATGCTAAAGCCAGATCCAATCATGCCCTCAAGGCATGGCCGAACACCATATGGCGACGGCTTGCCGACAATCGTCTGCACTCGACCATCAGGCCG
>NZ_LFIO01001672.1 GCF_001187535.1 Rhizobium ecuadorense | reverse complement strand
CAACCTCCACGAAGGTGCGCAGTTCCTCAATATCCATTGGTGTTTCCTTTTAGGCGACATGGTGTGTCAGTTTGATGGCCTACCGTAGCCGAACTTGCAATGGCACTGTCCACCTGGACGTTTTCACAAGGGTTTTTGTCTTCCGACAAGTCGGCCTTCAACGACGACATGCGAAAAAAGTGATGACCTTTCGCGACGGCTTGGGCTCACTTCTTCGCCCGT
>NZ_LFIO01001518.1 GCF_001187535.1 Rhizobium ecuadorense | reverse complement strand
CAGCGCTGCTGCGCGAAGAAGACCCCGATATCTTCGTCTCGCTCTCCTCCGAGGTCTGCCCTGAGATGCGCGAGTTCGATCGCGCCTCGACGACTGTTGTCAACGCCTATACCAGGCCGCAGATGGCCGGCCACGTCGCGCATCTGCAGCGTGAGTTCGCGGCAAAGGGCATCGATCGCCAGGTCCTCTGGATGACGTCCTCGGGCGGCCTGGTGCCGAGCC
>NZ_LFIO01000656.1 GCF_001187535.1 Rhizobium ecuadorense | reverse complement strand
AGATTGAATCACGTCGAAGAGCGCCTTTCGCGCCTTCGGCTTCAGCTCGTCCGTCTCGATAATGTCGGCCGCCGCCGCAAGCATTGGTATATCGCGGGCGCGGGCATAGTCGTGCAGCGCACGTACCGTCGTGTCGCCGAGGCCGCGCTTCGGCGTGTTGATGATGCGTTCGAAGGCGAGGTCGTCGGAGGCTTGAGCGACAAGGCGGAAATAGGCCATGGC
>NZ_LFIO01001850.1 GCF_001187535.1 Rhizobium ecuadorense | reverse complement strand
GTCGAGGATGCCTTCAAGATCACAGCTGCGCGGCTCGAAGCAGCCATCACGCCGAAGACGCGTTGGTTCCTGTTCAATTCTCCGTCCAATCCGACGGGGGCGATCTATACGGCGGACGAACTGAGGGCGCTTGGTGCGGTGCTGGCGCGGCATCCCCACGTGGCGATCATGTCGGACGAGATCTACGAACATATCGTCTGCGGCGACGTGCCCTTCACGTCG
>NZ_LFIO01001367.1 GCF_001187535.1 Rhizobium ecuadorense | reverse complement strand
CCTCTTCGGTGGCGATGCGGCCGATCCCGGCGGCAATGCCGATGCCGAGGTTGATGGTTGGACGATTGAGTGGTGCCAGCTCCAGGAAGGCACGTCGCTGAATAATTTTATCGACCGACAGTGGCGCCGGCTGCAGGCGGCTCATCGCCATCCGGACGCGCCCGGTATAGGCGATATTGTCCGTCTCGGCGAAACTGACGCCGTGCTGGGCCGGATCATCGC
>NZ_LFIO01000495.1 GCF_001187535.1 Rhizobium ecuadorense | reverse complement strand
CTGAAAGCCTTCCGCTTGTGTTTCGACCGTCCCGTCTGGATGTATCAGCAGGATCGCGGGTCCGTTGACGTAGATACGGCCTTGCGGATCGATCACGATCTCGTTCCAGCCATTCGCTCCCAGCTCGGCGAACTCTTCCAGTCCGGAACCGTTGAACCGCAGCAAGTGCGATGCCCCTGACGCGATGACGTACATGTCGCCCTGTGGTCCGAAGTCGAATGA
>NZ_LFIO01000201.1 GCF_001187535.1 Rhizobium ecuadorense | reverse complement strand
GGCGGCCAATACACGCATGCGGCAACCTGGGTTGTCTGGGCGACCGCTTTGCAAGGCGACGGCGATCTCACCTTAAAGCTTTGGAACCTGATCAATCCGATTTGTCATGGCGCCACGCGAGATCAAGTCGAACGCTACAAGGTGGAACCATATGCGGTCAGCGCCGATATCTATGGCGCGCCGCCACACACTGGGCGCGGTGGATGGACCTGGTACACCGGA
>NZ_LFIO01000403.1 GCF_001187535.1 Rhizobium ecuadorense | reverse complement strand
CGCTGGGTCAGTTCGGCGATCGCGTTCAGCCGCTCCAGTGGCGAACCGCCGGCGCGAAAAATATCCAGATCGCTGGAAACTACCTGCGTGTTGAGACGAACCGTGGTGGCGGTGAAATCGAAGGGCATTTCGGCGCGTCCGCCGTCTGTCTCGCGGATGCGGGAAAGCAGTTTGCGCAGATTGAGCCGCGCCAGATCAGCTTCGACGTCATTCCATAGAAAC
>NZ_LFIO01000244.1 GCF_001187535.1 Rhizobium ecuadorense | reverse complement strand
GATAGAGACATACGAGCGGCGCGTTTTCGGCAACAGCGATCGTCTGATGGGGAATTGCGGCCCAGAATAAAACCAGGCGGCCGGCCTCAACCTGTTCCTGCCTTCCATTGAAAAGGTAGGTCATCTGGCCCGCCATGAGCAGGTTTAATTCAACGTGGTCGTGCCAATGCGGTGCGGCCATCGCATCAGCGATGTGACGCTCGATCAGGAACTGCCCTCGGG
>NZ_LFIO01001331.1 GCF_001187535.1 Rhizobium ecuadorense | reverse complement strand
AAGCGATAGATATCCTCGACCAGAGCAAGCGTCTTGATGTTATCGCCCGGCGATGTCTCCATCGCCACCTTTCCATCGAGGCTGTCGAGGAAATGCGCAATGGTCGCGTCATAGGAACCCTGGTAGGTCTCGTCGGGATCGAAGTTCTCCCGGCACTGCCGCGCACCCTCAGCCGAGAGCAGATTGCCATTAAGTTCGAGCGTGCCGCGTGTTCCGAAGATG
>NZ_LFIO01000672.1 GCF_001187535.1 Rhizobium ecuadorense | reverse complement strand
ACACAGACACTGCCTTGGGCTATTCTGTAAAATAAGGCATGGGATCGCCGCCGCCGCCCTTTCGTTCAAGCTACGGAATCGCGCGGTTCGCTCCTCATTTACTCCGGTGCGATGCGCGGACAAACAACTTGCTTGCCTCAGCGCTTTTTTACGGCATTGAGCGGGAACCTCGACGTGGCAACAAGGTTAATTCATCGGATCGCAGGAAAGGCGCTATTCGTCGAAATGTAAAACGCCTTTCCCTGGCGGTCCGGCTCATCCCCAGAGTTGGGTCGTGCGGAGGCAAGTTATGGTCCGTTCCCGATCAAGCGATGCTCCGCGCGGCCCGACAACGTCCATAGTTGATGCAAGGACGCCCACAGCACACTGACCGTTTCATCATGCCGTGCCGGCGCTTCATGAAACGACGAGCGCCGGCGGGATGGCTTCGACAGGCGGCGTTCGCTGGACCAGGCCATCAAGCGTCTCACCATATGATGACGCAAGCCCGTAAACCGCCGCAAGTCAGAAGCCGTAGCGCCGGTCGAGTTCGGCAAGCGCTGAATGAATTTCATCGATAGGAACCGGCTCCGCTGTTCCGGGAATGAGACGGAACGCCGGCTTCGAATCGACCGCGTAAAAATCCGAAGCCCATGCCGCCAGGATGGTGCGCTTGTCGTCGGCAGACAATGCTGCCGCTTTCACTACGTCGGTCGGACGCTGAAGCTGCATGCCCCGGAGCAAAGTCGCCGGGCCGGTTGCCATGGCATCGGTCA
>NZ_LFIO01000309.1 GCF_001187535.1 Rhizobium ecuadorense | reverse complement strand
GGCCTTGATGGGCGTCGAACCGAAGAGACAAGGTCCGATATGGCGCAGGACGAAAAGTTCTACCATCCCAGCCGGGCCGATATCTTGCTGGAGGCCTCCTTCAGCAGAACGATGAAGCGGTCGACGTCGCTTTTTTGCGTGCGGAAGGCCGGGGCGCCGACATTCACCGCGGCGATCACGGATCCGTCGAATGCCAGAACCGGCACTGAGACGGAGACGAGT
>NZ_LFIO01000328.1 GCF_001187535.1 Rhizobium ecuadorense | reverse complement strand
GGACGGGGTCCCGGGTGGGTGATATGATCCGGAGCGCTATAGCATTGTGAACCGGGAACGCAAAGCTGCAAGGGGTTCGACAATGCGTTTTTGCCGCCATTGCCAAGCGCTGAAATTTAGCTAGTGTCCGCCGCGATCTGCCGCTCCGGACATTCGACCATGAAGACAATCGCCGTTGTTATCGCAAGCCTTATGGCCTTTTCAGGCATCAGCCACGCTGTC
>NZ_LFIO01000829.1 GCF_001187535.1 Rhizobium ecuadorense | reverse complement strand
GATCAGTGTATCGAGCAGCATCAGGTGTTTGTAGAGAACCAGGAACGGCATAGCGAGCACGACCGGCGGCAGGATCAACTGCGACAGGAAGAAGAAGGAAATGTCCTTGTTCGCCATCCAAAGGAATTTATAGGAGAACCGGCTGAGCCCATAGGCCGCCAGCGATCCGATGAGCACCGCCAGGAACGACGCCCCCGCTGACGCCACGATGCTGTTGAGAAA
>NZ_LFIO01000508.1 GCF_001187535.1 Rhizobium ecuadorense | reverse complement strand
GTGTTGGAAAGCCTGGCGAGGAGATCGCCGCCGCTGAATAGGTCCTGCGCCTTGAGCAAAGTCCGGTCCGCGCCGTCATCCACGATCAATCCCGGTACGCCATTGACTGCGAACTCACGCGTCAGGGCGCGCGCCGAGGCCATGCGCGCTCGATTGGCGGCCAGCAGATCGGAATCGGGAGAAGCGAGGCGGGAGGCTGCCGCATCAAGTCCAACACTGACC
>NZ_LFIO01000576.1 GCF_001187535.1 Rhizobium ecuadorense | reverse complement strand
CGGTTGTGGTAGGCCTGAGCGAAATCCGCGATCAGGACCTCGCTGCGGCCGGCCCTGAACGTCACCTCGACTGCGGAGCGAATGAGCTCGATAATGGATCCAGCATTTCCGGCGCAGCCATGAATAAGCTTTTCGGCAACGATGACCATGGTCTTGTCCGTGAAGTCCGTCGGATGCAGTGCGAGCCCTGCGTGTTCGACGACGACTTCGACGAGCCAGATC
>NZ_LFIO01001560.1 GCF_001187535.1 Rhizobium ecuadorense | reverse complement strand
TGGACGGCGTCCCAATCTGGTAAAACGATGTTCCAGAGTGACTCACGCCAGGCAAATATGAGGGCAGCGGCAACGATCCACGGAAGAATAGAGACACGAAAAAGCAGTTTCGGACGAAACGTCAAGTCCAAGAGGATTAGATTGGCTAACAAAATTGCTGCCATGCTTTCGTGAAGAAACAACAGGGCTGCCGCCAAGATGTAAGAAGCCGCCACCCAGCCA
>NZ_LFIO01000115.1 GCF_001187535.1 Rhizobium ecuadorense | reverse complement strand
CAACAATTCCGTCTCCCGCCGAGCGTCGCGCCGCCAGGCGCAAAGCCAACCGAACGAGGAGGGCAGGCCATGATGAAGACCATCGACAATGATCCGGCAGCACCGGCGCTGCTCGACCGGCGTGATGAGAGAGTGCGCCATGACGACAGTTTCGGCGGTTCGATCCAGGCCTTTTGGGATCGCATCCGCTCCGGCGATCTCGGCTCACTGCCAGTCATTGTC
>NZ_LFIO01000942.1 GCF_001187535.1 Rhizobium ecuadorense | reverse complement strand
TACCCGGCGGCTTGGCAGTCATCTGGCTCTATGGACGTGAAGGCAATCGTGCCTTTCTGACGCTGGTCGAACCGCTTCGGTGGATCACACGGCGGCTGCCTCTATGGGTCAACACGGCACTGGCCGCAGTGCTCTATCCGCCGCTAGCCACCTATATCTGGCTCTGCCGTATTCTGCCTCTCCCAATGCGCAAATACATGCTCGAAGTGCTCCGCCCAATTG
>NZ_LFIO01001799.1 GCF_001187535.1 Rhizobium ecuadorense | reverse complement strand
GGCAGGCAGGCGCCGTAGCGTGGTCACGAGCGGCGAAGTCTCTGCTTCCCAAGCAGCGTCATTAAACTGAGTTCGCACTTGCTCGGACAGGCGAAGGAACTCCGCTCCGTCACGGATGACGCTGGCAATCTGCTGTGGAGAAACTTCCCATGCTGGATTGGCCAAGGCTTCAGACGATATCTCGGGCGGGCATGTCGCGAGACGCTCTGCAAGGATCCGAGC
>NZ_LFIO01001630.1 GCF_001187535.1 Rhizobium ecuadorense | reverse complement strand
AGCGCCAGTAGGGGTTGATCGCCGGTGTCTGCTCGGTAATCACGTAGTGGCGCGGTGGCTTTTCATAGACCGAGGCCGAAGAGATGAAGATGTACTGGCCACAGTGCCCCGCAAACACATCGATATCGCGCGCGATCTGATCGGGTGTAAAGGCAATGAACTGGCAGACAACGTCATAATTGGCTTTGGACAAGTCCACATAGGCGGGTGCCGCGAGATCGC
>NZ_LFIO01000427.1 GCF_001187535.1 Rhizobium ecuadorense | reverse complement strand
GCAGGCAGCTCGCGCCGCCTCGCATGGCAATCTTCAAAACCCGTGCCATGTGGGCCGATCGAGCCAAAGGAAAGATCCTTTTGTTGGGTTTCAGAAAGTTACTCCGAACCACCACAGGAAACTGCCAAACAAACCTAATGTCGCCGATCAGACAAAGCCGACAGACGGTGTCGTGATGGCATCACTTGCACCGCTAGAGCAAATCCTGCTCAATCTGGGTCATATCCAGCGGCCTTAAGGTAGTTTGCGCATTCTGCCGCAGTGAAGCGAGGTATCAAGGCCCCGACCGCATCCCATAGAGCATCGATCTTTCGCTCGGCTCGGCCTCGCAACATGGCTTTCAGCTTCGAGAATGCGTTCTCGATTGGATTGAAGTCCGGACTATAGGGCGGCAGGAACATGAGCTTGGCGCCGGCACGTTCGATGGCATCGCGGACACCGGCTATCTTGTGTGCAGGCAGGTTATCCATAATGACGACGTCGCCGATCTCCAGGGGCGGCACCAGCACCTGTTCGACATACGCAAGGAAGACGTTGCCGTTCATCGCGCCATCGTAGACGAATGGGGCGGTCATTCCGCTGAGGCGCAACGCACCGGTGAAAGTCGTTGTTTTCCAATGGCCGTGCGGCACGCCGGCACGGCAAACGCTCACCTCGCAATGCACGTCCGCGCAGACGTGACATCTTGGTCGAGAGGCCGGTTTCGTCGATGAAGATCAGTTTCTCCGGATCGAGGTCCAATTGACCATCGAACCA
>NZ_LFIO01001705.1 GCF_001187535.1 Rhizobium ecuadorense | reverse complement strand
GCAGCGACCTGTCCGGTTTGCCGTCGTCTTCGATCGTCGCATCGCCCCATATGGTCAGGTCGCCCGCTGGGGCAACCAGCCGAAGACAGCGGTTGCCGAAGAGGTCGCGATAAGTCGAAGTGGGAACATCGGGCGTGGTGAATACCGTTTCCGGAATTCTGATGTCGGCCGCACGATCCTCATGCACCGACAACAGACATACCAATGCGGTCGGCTGGGGGC
>NZ_LFIO01001542.1 GCF_001187535.1 Rhizobium ecuadorense | reverse complement strand
CAGCGCTCAATGACGAGATCGCTGAGCGGCTTGGAGCAGCAGGGCAGAAAGAGGCCGGCGTCGATTTCCCGCTGACGAATTCCGCCATTGTGGTTCATGTCGACCGTGCCTGACGTAAGCTTCGACTTGCAGGTGCCGCAGACGCCGTTCGCACAGGACGACGGTATCCTGACGCCCGCCTTCTTCGCGCATGAGAGCACGCTCTGGTCGCCGGAGACGTCG
>NZ_LFIO01000287.1 GCF_001187535.1 Rhizobium ecuadorense | reverse complement strand
CGACCTCCGTGAGCGACTTTCCGTCGCTGACCACGTCCTCAACTGCCGGCCCGCTCGCGAGATAGAGTTCGACAGCCTCCAGAAACAACCACTTCTTGTCTCCGAAGGCGGTGTAGATGCTCGACGGTTTGACCCCGAGCGCGGCGGTCAATGTGGCGAGAGATGTCCCTTCATAGCCGTACCGCCAGAACAGCACCATCGCCTTTTGGAGAGCAGCATCCC
>NZ_LFIO01001224.1 GCF_001187535.1 Rhizobium ecuadorense | reverse complement strand
ATGCGGTCCGGCCCCCAGCCGGTGCCGGTCGGCTTGCCGGAGAAGCCGTAGCCCGGCATCGACGGAATGACCACGTCGAACGCATCTTCGGCGCGTCCGCCATGAGCGGTCGGATCGGTGAGCGGGCCGATGATCTTGAGGTTCTCGAATATCGATCCCGGCCAGCCATGGGTGATGATGACGGGCAGGGCATTCGGATGTTTCGAGTGGACGTGAATGAAG
>NZ_LFIO01001352.1 GCF_001187535.1 Rhizobium ecuadorense | reverse complement strand
AGGCGGGACTGGCCATAAGCAGTCGAACCGCAACCACCGTTTCGGCCGTCGGGTCAGGTCTTTGATCCCACAACCCTGAGGCGTTGTCCGTATCTGCTTTACGATGCGTGTACTACAGAGCATACCCGATGTTACGAGCGCTGAGCTCGTCTTTGCCGCACAATAGCTGATGCAACAGGACAAAGGGGCGGAGCGAATGAGGCGGTCATCCCTGGATCGCGA
>NZ_LFIO01001439.1 GCF_001187535.1 Rhizobium ecuadorense | reverse complement strand
ACACCGAACATACCTGGACATTGGTCTCCATCTCGGGAGCGATCAAGGACCTCATGAAAACCTACGTCGAGTACCCCCCGCGCAAGCTGCAGAGCATGGGTTACGACGGCCCGATCGAACTCTCCAAGTATCAGATGTTAGAGTCGGTGCGTGAACAACTCGGCAAGGAGGGGGTCAATATCACGGCTCCGACCGGGAACTAGGTCCTTGGCGGCCCCGGAG
>NZ_LFIO01001180.1 GCF_001187535.1 Rhizobium ecuadorense | reverse complement strand
GCAAGACGATGGTGAGACCGTGGATCACCGCGCTTGGAGCAAGCAGAAATGGGGGCATTTCAATGGGGTTTACTGAAGCTGTTCGGACTGTTCTGAAGCAGAAATACGCAACCTTTTCCGGCAGGGCTTCCCGCTCGGAATATTGGTGGTTCATGCTGTTCTATGGGCTGGCGCTGCTCGCACTTATAATTCCGGCCTTTGTGCTTGCCTTCGCTTTCAGTGG
>NZ_LFIO01001088.1 GCF_001187535.1 Rhizobium ecuadorense | reverse complement strand
ACCTTCATTGCGGCCAGACTGGTACGACGTCTTCCGCCCGGCGTGCTGCTTGCGGGATTTGCCGGTCATCTCTCTGAGGTGAGACCGCGGTGACGATCGTTGATGGTGTCCCCAGGCACCGATTGGTTGGACGAACGTCATTGGAGCCGGTGATCGACATGCGAACAAGGGCTCATGTCAAAGCCGGCTTGGTTTTGACATGAGCCCTTGTTCGCATGTCGAT
>NZ_LFIO01001474.1 GCF_001187535.1 Rhizobium ecuadorense | reverse complement strand
ATCGGTCACTGTGCCCGATGACTACCGCCATTTCTCCGTGAGAAATCCTGACGATCCTTGGACGGGGTCGGTATGGGGCAGGGGGACTGACGAGATTTTCGCCAGCATTTCGCTTGAGGGAGCGGACGTCTGAATGTCGGCATGCTGTCCCTTAGGATAAGCGCCTACCACCTGGAAGTCCGACGTGCAGCCGAGATTTCGGTGCCCTGTTCCGGCTGGAAGT
>NZ_LFIO01000566.1 GCF_001187535.1 Rhizobium ecuadorense | reverse complement strand
GTCCAGCGCGTGCCCCTTGCGGGGCGCGCGCCGGTGATCGTTCAGAGTCGATAGCGACTGCGTTCGCGTTCGATTTGTTCCGGGCCGTAGGGATCGAGCGTATCGTCGAACCTGGTCCACCCCTCCTTGGTATAAGCCGCGCGACGTGCGGCCGGGTCGACCCAGTTGGAGCGCTTGAGGATTGCTTCTGCTTCCGGAACAAGAGCGTCCTGAACTCTGGCAG
>NZ_LFIO01001602.1 GCF_001187535.1 Rhizobium ecuadorense | reverse complement strand
GGCGCCCACATCGGATAGTTCGGGTCGAGCCGCATGACCTTGTCGACCATTTGAGCACCGCGTTCTGGTTCACCGAAGCGTGCTGCATAGCCGCTGTAAAAGGTCAGGATTTCGGACGAACCCGGAGCCAGGCGAAGGGCCGTCTCGAATTCGGACTTGCCGCGGCCCATATCGCCCTTATTGGCAAGGCTCATACCAAACACCGCATGGGCTTCAGCGTCGCTCGGATCAAGCCGCACCGCGCGTTCGGCCACATCGGCGGCCACCTTGCGGTTGCTCTCGGGATCGACGCCAAACACGCCCATCAGATCATGAGCATGGTAAAGTTCGACCCAGGCCCGGGCCAGCCCCGGGTCGAGCTCGACGGCGCGGTTGAGCAAGGTGATGGCCTCCTCGTCATCAGCCTTGGTGAGCTTTTCAATCTTCTCGGACCCGAGCAGATAGTAATCATAGGCATTCAGGTTTTCAGGCCGTTTGCGTTTGGCTGCCGCCCGCCCGGCCTCTTGAATCAGTCCCACTCCGCCGCCGAGGCGGTTGGCGACCTGCTCTGCGATTTCTGCCTGAACGGCGAACACGTCCTCAGCCGGCCGGTCCCAATTCTCCGACCAAAGATGGTGGCCGGCTTTTGCATCGATCAACTGTGCTGTGATCCGTACCCGATCACTCTGCCGCTGGATCGAGCCTTCCAGTACAAAGCCGACATGGAGCGCGCTTGCGACCTGGCGGGCATCCACCGGCTTGCCTTTATAAACGTCCGTCGAATTCCGCGCCACCACCT
>NZ_LFIO01000652.1 GCF_001187535.1 Rhizobium ecuadorense | reverse complement strand
CTGTTGAATGGCTTCGGGCACGCCTGCAAGATATGCATATCCCGGAGCGAAGCCGTACAAGAAGACGCTGTAGTCGCCCGAGAGATGGGCGGATATAACGTCTTCCGGCGATAATCCGCTTGCCTCCGCGACGGCGGCAAGGTCGGGCGCAAGATCAGGATCGTAGCAGACTTCGACTTCGCGCATCGCTCCAATCGTCGCTGGAACCGCAGCTCCCAGACGC
>NZ_LFIO01001504.1 GCF_001187535.1 Rhizobium ecuadorense | reverse complement strand
CCGATGCCTTCAGCCGCTTCATGTTCCGCAAATGGTTCCGCAAGACCATGTGCATGGGCGCGGCAATCCATGAGACGGGCGGCGCGCGCATGGGCGAAACCCCGGAGGCTTCGGTGCTCAACCCCTACAACCAGGTCTGGGATGTCCCGAACCTCATCGTCACCGACGCCAGCGCCTTCCCCGGCAGCGGCATCGCCGGCGTCATTTACACACATCCCGCTGC
>NZ_LFIO01000044.1 GCF_001187535.1 Rhizobium ecuadorense | reverse complement strand
TTTTGGGATAACGGCATGCATGAGACAAAGCGGACTTGGCAGCACTCTCGGCACGATGCTGCCAAGTCATTGATATAAAAAATAAATTGTCCTTTTATGAAGTATCTGTAAAGATTTCATTAACCACTCGCATGCTTCCATATCACGTAGCGCTAATAAGCGCGCGAGTGGGAACAAGAAGAAGTGGAATGCGATGCACAAGGACATGGAAAAACAACTGCAG
>NZ_LFIO01001443.1 GCF_001187535.1 Rhizobium ecuadorense | reverse complement strand
GAAGCGGGCTGCGCCGTTCAGCAGCACGACGGCGGTCGTGCCATCCGGGCCGACGTAGAAATCGAAAGCGGTGCCGCGTACGCCGATCGTGCCGGCCGGCGTCAGGATCTGGTAGGCCGAAGAATTGGAACTGCCGCTGACCCAGCGGAATGTACCCTTTGCCGCCCTGATGGTGAGTTTCTTGACCGATTGGGAATCATCGAAGACATATTTGTCGATGACG
>NZ_LFIO01001475.1 GCF_001187535.1 Rhizobium ecuadorense | reverse complement strand
ATCCGGTATGGGGCAGTATCATGCCCCTCGTCATGGGCGTCCCCGGCTCGAAGTCGGTGCAGGAACTGGCGACGTCGGCAACCAAGCGCTGGGCCTTGATCGATGCGATCCGTGACACATACAACGGCGGCAAGAATATCTGGACGTTCGTTCTCGACCAGTCCGGCCGCAACGATAACAGTGCCACGTCAAGCACATGGTCGAACGCCAAGCTTGGCTTGGT
>NZ_LFIO01001103.1 GCF_001187535.1 Rhizobium ecuadorense | reverse complement strand
GGCTGCGGCGCTCGATCATTTCGCCTTGCGTGATCTCGCCAGCCGCACGGATTCCGCCAATGCGCAGGTCGTGACCGGATTTGATCCCGCTCGCCAGGCGCTGGTCTTCGCGAAAGGCGGGGCGTGGGATGGGGCGTGGCTAACCCAGAATTTCGCCCTACCGGTCGCTTACTCCGTCAATCCCAACTTTCCAGAGGGATATCTGTCCGATCGGATGATCGAC
>NZ_LFIO01001718.1 GCF_001187535.1 Rhizobium ecuadorense | reverse complement strand
GTCGAGATCAAGTGGATAGAGCTTGTCGGCAGCCACGCCGTCGGCAAGCAACGCCGCTTCGATCACGCCAGGAGCCGACCACTTGTAGAATGTGCGCTTTCCCGGAAATTTTGCCGTGTCGAACAAGTCCGCCCATGTCTTTGGGCAGGCGCTGACGGCATCGGCATTGCAGCCGATCACGAAGGAATAATAGAAACTACCGACGGAATAATCGGTCACGAAG
>NZ_LFIO01000956.1 GCF_001187535.1 Rhizobium ecuadorense | reverse complement strand
CTCCAATGCCGATCCGACTGGTATGTCGGATCAGCATCGGTCGGAAACATGAGTGCGCCGCCGGCATCAGCCACGACGCCGTGAGCCTTCTGGCTCATGCGCCATCGATCAGCAGGACTGCGGGGAGGCGGAGCTTGAAATCAAGATCAGGGCCGTCGGCACCATGGATCTACCTGGGCCTCCTCGCAGCTCAGACCGCTGCGGCCTTGACCCTGTTCTGGAT
>NZ_LFIO01001362.1 GCF_001187535.1 Rhizobium ecuadorense | reverse complement strand
GGCTCGTATTGCCAGCCGGCTCATAGGGATTGCAGATGAAGATCGGCGTGATATCACAGGCGCTGGCATGGTATACGGCCACGGCGTCGGCAGCGATGTTGATCGTATCGCGGGTGAAGCCGACCGGGACCGGAAATATCGTCTGCATCGCCTGAGGCTTGGCGATGACCCAGGCGTAGGAAGCGTCGTTGGCCGCTGTCGTTTGCATCGAAGACGGGATGGG
>NZ_LFIO01000103.1 GCF_001187535.1 Rhizobium ecuadorense | reverse complement strand
GCGGAAAGGTGATCTCCTTGAAACTCTGCCAGCCTGACGCTCCATCCACTTTCGCCGCCTCCTTGATTTCGGAAGGAAGCGCCTGAAGGCCGGCGAGCAGCAGGATCATCATGAACGGGATCGACACCCAGGCATCCATGGCCATGATCGAGGTTCGCGCGAGCCACGGCGTCGAAAAGAAAGCCGGATTGTCCCAGCCAAGATGGCGCGCAAGGGTCGCCGC
>NZ_LFIO01001195.1 GCF_001187535.1 Rhizobium ecuadorense | reverse complement strand
TCGAGATAGGACTTGACGCGGGTGAGCGCCGCGATCAGCCGCTCGTTGCCGACGGCAAAACCCATGCGCCAGCCGGGCATGGAGAAGGTCTTCGACATCGAGGTGAATTCGACCGTCACGTCGATTGCGCCTGGCACTTCGAGAACCGACGGCGGCGGGGCGCCGTCGAAATAGATTTCCGAATAGGCAAGGTCGGAAAGCACGATGATGTCGTGCTTCTTGGCGAAGGCAATTACGTCCTTGTAGAAATCGAGCGTCGCGACAAGGGCCGTCGGGTTCGAGGGGTAATTGAGGATCAGCGCCAGGGGCTTCGGGATCGAATGCCGGACCGCCCGCTCAAGCGGCGGGAAAAAGCTTTCGTCCGGCTCCACCGACATCGAGCGGATCACGCCGCCCGCCATCAGGAAACCGAAGGCGTGGATCGGATAGGTCGGGTTCGGGCAGAGGATGACGTCGCCGGGCGCGGTGATTGCCTGCGCCATGTTGGCAAAGCCTTCCTTGGAGCCCAAGGTGGCGACCACCTGGGTATCCGGGTTGAGCTTGACGCCGAAACGGCGGGCATAATAGGCGGCCTGGGCGCGGCGCAGCCCCGGAATGCCCTTGGAGGAGGAATAACGGTGGGTGCGCGGATCCTGGACGACCTCGCACAGCTTATCGACGATCGACTGGGGAGTGGGAAGGTCGGGGTTTCCCATGCCGAGATCGATGATATCGGCGCCGCCCGCTCGCGCGCTTGCTTTCAAACGGTTGACCTGTTCGAAAACATAAGGCGGCAAACG
>NZ_LFIO01000386.1 GCF_001187535.1 Rhizobium ecuadorense | reverse complement strand
ATTTATGCATGTCGTAATCCCGGAACCGCTGCACACTTCCGGGCGACATGCATTAAGAGACGGTCGCGTGGTTCGATCTGCGATCAGACCGCGTCGGGCTGAGTGCGGAGATTGGTGACGACGCGCCGGTTCTGCACCTTGCAGGAGCGCTCCGTGCAGTCGCGGACTTCGCGATCGTTGCCGTAACCCTTGGCCCACATGCGCTTGGCGTCCACGCCCTTCGAGGCGAGATAGGCCATCGCCGCATCGGCGCGCTTCTGCGACAGCGTTTCCATTTTGGACGCGGAACCGGAATCGTCGGCAAATCCCTGCAGCTTGAGCAGCCAGGTCGGGTTCCTGTTGAGCCAATTGGCCTGGTTGTCCAAGGTTGCCATGGCGACGGAATCGAGTGCGGCCGAGTCCTGCTTGAAGTAGATCCGTCGGCCGACATTGAGGATAAAATCCTCTTCGCTGCCCGCCGCGACGTTTTCGAAGCCGGGCGCAGGATCGTTGGTCTGGCCGGTCATCGGCGCCGCAGTCGGTTCTTCCAGGGAGGCGATCTGCGTGGTGGAGCAGGCGGCAAGCGCCAGGAGCATGGCCGCGGCGAGAAGGCGGCTGGTGTATCCGGTCATAGCAGACATCAGAGTGATATTCCTTATTCGACCGGGGTTGTTTGGCTGACCTGCGTGGTGCTTTCGGCCTGGTCGGCAATATGCGGGAGAACCTGTACGGCCGTGCCGATCGGGCAACGCTGGTAAAGGTCGATGGCGTCTTCGTTGAACATGCGGATACAGCCGCTGGAGGCATCCTTGCCGATACTCCAGGGTTCGAGCGTGCCATGGAAGCGATAGCCGGTGTCGACGCCGTCGCGATGCAGGTACATGGCGCGGGGTCCAAGCGGGTTTTTCGGGGAGCCTCCCGCCACGAATTCGGGCAGTTCGGGATGGCGCTTGCGCATCTCCGGCGGCGGCGTCCATTGTGGCCAAAGCGATTTGGCGTCGATCGTGGCGCGGCCAAACCATTTGAACCCCTCGCGGCCGACGCCGACGCCGTAGCGAATGGCGGTCTTGTTCTCCATGATCACGTAGAGAAAATGGTGCCTGGTATCGACGACGACGGTGCCGATCGGCTCGCTGCTGAAATATTTGACGACCTGGCGGTGCCACCGTCTGTCGATCTTGGCGAAGTTGGTCCTTCGGAAGGTCACGCCATTGTCGACGATGGTGCCGTCAAAATAGGAAGACGCCGCGGCGAACGCCGGTCTGCCGACTGCACCGGCGCCAAGTAACGCCAAACCACCAAGCAAAATATCCCTGCGGGTCCCCACCATCGGCAATATCCCCCTTAAAGCCACAGCAGTGCAAATCAGTAAAACAGATTTTTCATTTGCGACAACCAGAAAATTCTTCTCTTCGCTCAAGGCCAGGGTCGAGTTGCCGGTCCTTATGGGCCTGTATTGCCCCGGTCATTACTCCAAGGAGGGCGGCCGTTCACCCCGAGGCAATCTCAGCGGAAAAGATCGGGAAGTTCGGAGCGTGCGATGCCACGCAACCTGACCGCTTCCGCTATGTCTATGGAACGATAGGGAAACCGCAAACGCGTGCCGACGGGTCCCCAATTGCCGATGGCGCTCAAAAGCTTGTCGAGAGCGGCGTTCGAATAGCCGAATTCCCGGCGAAACGGGACGATATGGCTTTCCATGAACGCGCAGATGCGTCGTTCCAACTCGAGTGCGGCGTCGAGATCGCTTCGCATCGAGAGCGTCCAGAGCTGAGCACCGCGCGGACTAAGGCAGGCCACATTGGAAAAGGAGCCTGCTGCGACGCCTTGCTTGATGCCGGTTGCCAGATGATGGCCGGGGACGAAGAGTGAAATTCCGAACAGATGCCGGCGTGTTTCGGCATACCAGGCGGCGTCGCCGTCGGCGAGCTTGACGCCGATCACCTCGGGCACTGCCGCGCTGAGCATGCCCAGCGCCTTCGGCGACAGCACCCGTTTTGCATGCGGGGGATTGTAGAGGATGAGTGGAATTCCGCAGGCGACGTCGGCCGCCCGTTTCAGGAAGTCGACTGCTTCGGCATCGGTGAGCGGCCACCAGTCCGGCAATATGACCTGAATGGCGCGGGGATCGAGCGCGGCGGCGCGGCGGACGCGATTGAGCATGATCCGCGGGTCTGGCTGGCAGGCGCCGATCACGAATGGCATGGAGGAAGCCTGGCAGCGTTCGGCCAGCATCGCCTGAATCCTGTCGAATTCCTCCTCCGTCTGGTTGTGGAATTCGCCGGCGGTGCCGTTCGAATAGATGCCGTCGACGCCGGCCTCGATGAGGATGTCGATCTCTTCGCCGAGCTTATCGAATTCGATGCTGTCGTCGGCTGCGATCGGCAGAAGCAGGCTCGCCCAGTTTCCGCCGATGGCCGGGTGCGACGTCTTCGCGTTCATCTGTTTTCCCTCTAAAATCTGAATCCTGTTCTAAATTAAAGAGTTAGAGCATGATGTCGCCCGAAAACCGCTCACACTTTTCGGCATCATGCTCTGGATGGCGGATCAGTCGAGGTCGTCGCGAATGCAAGCCTTGAAATGGCCGGGCGCAATCTCCCGCAATTGCGGAACAGCGCCGGCGCAGGCTTCGAGCGCATTCGGACAGCGCGTGCGAAAGACGCATCCGCTCGGCGGATTGGCCGGGCTTGGAATATCGCCTTTCAAAATCTGCCGGTTCCGGCGGGCATCCGGATCGGGCGACGGAATCGCCGAGAGAAGCGCGCGTGTATAGGGATGTTGCGGCCTCGCATAGAGATCGGCACTCGCGGCGATTTCCATGATGCGGCCGAGATAGAGCACGATCACCCTGTCGCAGATATATTCGACGACGGCGAGGTCATGCGAGATGAACAGCATGGTAAGGCCAAGCTGCTGCTGCAGCTCGCGCAACAGGTTGATCACCTGCGCCTGGATCGACACGTCGAGGGCCGAGACCGGCTCGTCGGCAACGATGAATTCCGGCGACAAGGTCAATGCCCGGGCGATGCCGATGCGCTGGCGCTGGCCGCCGGAAAATTCATGCGCGTAGCGATTGATCGTGTCAGTGGGCAGATCGACCTGGGCCAACGCGGCTTGCGCTCGTTCAAGCCTGTCGCGTGCCGATCCGATCCCCTGGATCTTCAGGCCCTCCGTCAGGATTTCGCCGATCGTCATGCGCGGCGACAGACTGGCGAAGGGGTCCTGGAAAATATACTGCATGCGTGGCCGTTGCCGCCTCAGCGCCGAAGCGGAAAGTCCGGTGAGTTCCTGTCCGTCGAAGCGGACACTGCCCGAGGAAGGTTCGACCAGCCGAAGGACGGAACGCCCGATCGTGGTCTTTCCGCTGCCGGATTCGCCGACCAGCCCGACGACCTCCCCCTTGGCGATATCGAAGGAGATGCCCTCAAGAATGTTCAGCCGCGCGCCGCGGGAAATATAATGTTTCGACAGGTCGCGGACGGAGAGCAGGGGCGCGTTCATCTAGATCTCCTGCCATTTGATGCAGCGGCTGCGGTGCTGCGGATTGACCTGTTCGAGTGCCGGAATCGCGGCGCGGCAGGCGTCGATGGCGAATTTGCAGCGTGGGGAAAAGGCGCAGCCGCTCGGCATGTTCATCAGGCTCGGAACCATGCCGGGAATGGCAGAGAGTTTTTCGCCTGCCTGTTTCATCCGCGATGCCTCGCCAAGCCGCGGCATGGAGGCGAGAAGGCCCATCGTGTAGGGATGCTTCGGATTGCGGAAAACCTCGTCGACCGGCCCTTGCTCGACAATCCTTCCGGCATACATCACCGCGACGCGATGGGCGATTTCGGCGACCACGCCGAGATTGTGGGTAACGAAGAGCATGGCCATGCCGCGCTCGATCTGCAGCTTGAGCAGCAGATCGAGGATCTGCGCCTGGATCGTCACGTCGAGCGCCGTGGTCGGCTCATCGGCGATCAGGAGCGCCGGATCGCAGGCAAGCGCCATGGCGATGGTGGCGCGCTGGCGCATGCCGCCCGACAATTCGTGCGGATATTGGTCAACACGGCGCCGGGCGTCCGGTATGCCGACGCTTTCCAGCAGGGTGACGGCTGCGTTCATTGCCGCCTTCCGGCTTGCGCCGCGATGGATGCGGATCGGCTCGGCGATCTGGTCACCGATCGTGAAAACGGGATTGAGGCTCGACATCGGCTCCTGGAACACCATGCCGATCTCATCGCCCCTGATCCTGCGCATGCTCTCTTCATCCAGGGAAACAAGATCCCGGACCGCGCCGCTCCTCGTCGTCAGGCGGATGCTGCCGGCGGCGATCACACCGATGTTGCGGGTGAGCAGCCGCATGACCGACAGGCTGGTGACCGACTTGCCGGAGCCGGATTCGCCGACGAGCGCCAGCGTCTCGCCGGCGGCGATGGTCAGGTCGAGATCGTTGACCGCTGCGATCTCGCCGCCGCGGATGCGGAAGATCGTTCGCAATCCCCTGATGTCGAGTACCGGTTCGGCCGCCTGTTCCATCGGCCGGCTCAGTTCAACAGGCCGGTTGCGCGCAGAATCTCATCGATCCGTGCGGTTTCCGCATCGTTGAGGGAGGCGCGCGGCCGCGGCATGACGGCGCTGTCGATGATGCCGAGGCTCTGCATGGCAGCCTTGAAGGCGCCGATGCCGGCTGCGCCGCCGCTGACACGGCCCTGTGCAACCCAAACGATTTCGAACAGACGGCAGAGGCGCTCCTGCTCTTTCCTGGCTGCGGCCCAATCGCCGCGCTGGGCGGCATTCCAGAGCCTGATATAGCCGTGCGGATCGACATTGGCGATGCCGGGAACGACGCCGTGGGCGCCCATCAGCAGGGCGGTGTCGACGACGATCTCGGAGCCGGTCATCAGGAAGACGTCTTTGTGCTCGGCGAGATCGAGGAGCGCATAGCGGAAGTTGCCGTCGTCGCCGCTGGAATCCTTGAGGCCGATAACGGCGCCTTCCCTGGCAAGCGTGACCACGGTCTGGCGCTGCAGCTTGACGTGAACGCAGACCGGAATGTCGTAGGCGATCAGCGGAACGTCCACCGCATCTCTGACATAACGGAAATGATCGAGGATCTCGGACTGGCTGGTGACCGTATAGAACGGAGCGGTCACGACGACAGCGTCGGCGCCGGCAGCCTTTGCGACCTTCGAATGGGCGATGACCCGATCGGTGGTCGGATCGATGACGCCGACGATCAGCGGCACCCGGCCGTTCACCACCTTGGCCGAATGCTCGATGATTTCCCGGCGGGTCTTTTCGTCATGGAAGATGACTTCGCTCGTCGAGCCGAGCACGAATACGCCGTGGCAGCCGGCATCGATCAGATGCTCCAGCACGCGGGTATAGGAGGGGTAGTCGACGGTGAGATCCGGATTGAGCGGCGTTACGACGGGGGGGACGACACCCTTGAATTTGGTCATTTTCGCTTCTTTCGATTGTCAGTTCAGTTCGGCACGCGGGTCGAAGGCATCTCTAAGGCCATCGCCGATGAAGTTGATGGCAAGCACGGCAAGGATCAGCGCCGCACCGGGGAAGAGCCATTGCCAGGGATATTGTTCGAGCACGGCGGTGGAGCGGGCCGCGTTCAGCATGTTGCCCCAGCTCGCCGCCGGCGGTGCGATGCCGAGGCCGAGGAAAGAAAGGCCGGCCTCGAGCAGGATGGCATTGGCGATCTGCAGCGTTGCGTAGACCACGAGGATATCGATCGAATTCGGCAGGCCGTGGCGGAACAGCAGATGCCCGATGCCGGCGCCCATGCCGCGGGCGGCCATGACGAAATCGCGCTCGCGCAATTCCAGCAGCCGGGAGCGGACCATGCGCGCCAGCAGCGGCCAGGAGAGCAGCGAAATGACCAGCACCGTCGGCCAGATGCCGGTGCCGGCGATCGAGGCGAGCACAAGCAGGAAGATGACGGGCGGCAGGGTCATCACCAGATCGACGAAGCGCATCGAGACGGCGTCCGCCCACCGGCCTGCAAGCGCCGAGATGGCGCCGAAGAGAAAGCCGACGACCGCCGAAAGCGCGGTCGATGCGATGGCGACCAGCAGCGAAATGCGGCCGCCTTCGAGCACGCGGGCAAAGACATCGCGGCCGACGCCGTCGGTTCCGAACCAGTGGGTTGCCGTCGGGCCGCTATTCATCGCCAGAAGATCGATGTCATTCGGCTGGAAAGCCCACCATAGCGGATAGGAGAGGACCAGCAGCAGCATCGGAACGGCCATGCAGACGCCGGCAACCGCTGCGCGGTTGAGCAGGAAACGGCTGAAGGCGCGGGCAAGCGGCCCCGGGCTGCGGCGTTGGGGATAGCGTGCCAGCATGCTCAGCCCACCTTGATGCGCGGGTCGACGACCGCATAGGTGATATCGGTCAGAAGATTGACGATGATAACGCAAGTGCCGATGACGAGCGTCGCGCCCATGATGACGGGGTAGTCGCGGGTCTGTACGGCATCGACGAGCAGGAGACCCATGCCCGGCCAGTTGAAGACGCTCTCGATGAAGATGGCGCCGCCGACCGCCAGCCCGATGGTCGAGCCGATCAGGGTGACGATCGGAAGAAGCGCATTGCGCAACGCATGTTTGGCGATGACCCAGAACTCGAACACGCCCTTGGCGCGGGCCGTGCGCACGTAATCCTGGTTCAGGACTTCGAGCAGCGAAGCGCGCATGTACCGCATGATCAATGCGGCTTGCGCGACCGACAGAAGGGCGGCCGGCAGGATCAGATGGTGAAGGAGATCACCGAGCGAGAATTCTTCGCCCGGCGTCAGCATGCCGCCCGACGGCATCCAGTGCAGGCGGACGGAGAAGATATAAAGGCCGATCAGGGCGCTGAGGAATGCCGGGCTCGAAATGCCGGCAAGCGCAACCACCGACAAGGAGAGATCGGCAAGCGAATTGCGACGGACGGCGCCGATCACCCCGCAGGCGATGCCGGCGACGATGGCGAAGGCAAGGGCGGTGCCCATCAACAGCACCGTCGGCCCGATCCGCGACAGCACCAGACCGAGAACCGGCTGGTCGAGACGCTTGATCGAATAGCCGAGATTGCCCGCCAGCGCCTGCTGCAGCCAGCCCAGATATTGGACGGGCAGGGGCTGGTCGAGCCCGAGTCTTCCACGCAGATCGGCAAGATCCGACGGCGACATCGGCAGGTTCGGATCGATATAGGCATCGATCGGATCGCCGGGTGTCAGGCGCAGCAGCAGGAAGATCAGCATACTCAGGGCGACGAGCATGCCTACCCCTATGATCAGGCGTCTAAGACTGTATCGGAGCATCGTCAATCCGTTTTGTCGGGCCGTCTTGTCAGGCCGTCCTGTCAGGGTGGCCGAAGCCACCCTTGAGCCTTTGCGGAAAACGCTATTCGGCGATCGACCATTTCTGCGGGTCGGCCTGGTAGGGGCCGCCGCCCGGCGCCGGCGTCCAGACGAAATCCTTCGCCTTGGTCGAGACGATGCCGTAGCGATTTGCCACCCAGAGCGTCGCCCAGGGCAGGTTGGTGTTCATCACCTTGCAGACGTCCTGGTAGGCCGCATCCCGTTTGGCGCTGTCGGGCTCGGCAAGCGCGCTGTCGAGTGCCTTGGTGAGATCGGGCATTCGAACTCTGGCGACGTTCGGGCCGGCCGGAGGGATCTGCCTCTCGTTGAGGCCGACATTGATGCTTCCGGCATCCGGCCCATTCTGCAGCCCGGCGTAAACCATCTGGAACTGGGCAATATCGGGCGTCGCATTGAGCACGATGCTGTTATAGGTCGGCGCATCGACGGCGCGCGGAACCACGTTGATGCCGACCTGCGCAAGCATCGCCTGGACGGCGGCAAGCACGTTGGTGGCCAGCGGCGTGGTGTAATAGGTCAGAAGCGTGATCGGCTTGCCGCCGTTGATCTGGTCCCAGCCGGCGTCCTTCAGCAACTTTTTGGCCTTCTCGGGATCGTAGGCATAGGTGTCGATGCCCTGGGGTATCAGCTGTTCGGCGACATAGGCGCAGTTGGCCGGCTTGGCCGCGCCGCCATAGAGGCTCTGGATGATGGCATCGCGATTGATCGCATACATCACCGCCTGGCGGACGCGGACATCCTTCCAGATCGGGGAATCGTGGTTGAAGCCCAGATAGTTGACGACGAAAGAGTTGCCTTCGATGACCTTGAAGTCCTTGTTGTCCTTGAAGGTCGGCACATCGTTGGAATCGACATAGGTGAACTGGATCTCGCCGGATCTTAGCGCCGCGATCGCTGCGGCCGGATTGGCAAAATAGCGATTGATGACGCGCTCCAGTGCCGGTTTGCCACCGCGATATTCGCTGTTGGCGGCAAGCTCGACATATTGATCGGAAACGTATTTGGTGAATTTGAACGGTCCGGTGCCGATCGGCGCGCTCGACCACCAGGTGTTCTTTGCCAGCTGGTCGGCCGGTATCGAGGCGAGCGCATGCTCGGGCAGCATCATCACCTTGGTCATCGTGTCGAGAAAACTGCTGCTGGGTGCGCTAAGCTTGATGACGACGGTATGATCGTCGGGCGTCTCGACGGACGATATGCCCTTCAGCCGGGCAGCGAGCACCGAGCCGGTTTTTGCATCCATCGCAAGGCCTATGGTGAATTTCGCATCCTTGGCGGTGAAGGGCTTGCCATCATGCCATTTGGCGTCGGCGAGCTTGAACGTGTAGATCATCTGATCCGGGCTGACTTCGTAGGCGTTCGCCAGCGCGCCGACGACCTTCTGCAGCTTCTCGTCATAGGTGATCAGCGGCTCGTAATAGATGCTGAGCCAGGTGAAACCGGCGGTCGCCGCCAGCGGATTGAAGTTGCCCTGGAAACCTCCCGGGCCGACATCGAAGCCGCCGGACAGCGTGGCTGCCTGAGCCTGGGTCGCAGCGACCGACACGACAAGAGCCGGAACGGCTGTTGTCGACAGCAGGGCGCCAAGCGCGATAGCGGATAATCTAGACAGTCTTTTCATGCGTTCCTCCCATGTTTGAACTTGTCTTGTTGTTGGCAATCACCCGGGCAATTCCCTCGTAGTGACGATCCAGGCGCAGGCGCGCCTCCTCCAGATCCTTTGCCTCGATCGCATCGACGATCGCGGCATGATCGCGCCACGTCGCCATCGGATCGGTATTTTCGAGGTTGACGAAATCCGACGCCTTGTAGAAGGCGAGCCAGAAGACATCGATCAGCCGCACGAGCGTTTCGTTGTCCTGGCAGCGAAACAGCAGCCGGTGGAACAGCTGGTCGTCGGTCGCAAAGGTTTCACCGCGCTCGGCATGGGCGCGCATTCGATCGACAGTGGCGCGCAGTTCGGCGATGTCCTCCTCGCCGATCACATCGATCGTCTTGCCGATCAATCCCACCTCAAGCGTGCGCCGGATTTCGAGAACCTCCTCGATCTGCCGCAGGGCGCCCCCGAGGCCGTAAGCGAGGTTGTCGAGAAGCGGCTCGAAGGAAAAGGCCTTCACGAAAATGCCGACGCCGCGCCGTGTCTCCAGCACGCCGAGCGATTCCAGCGCCTTGATGCCCTCCCTCAGCGAATTGCGGCTGACGCCGAGCTGGGCGGCAAGCTCTCCTTCCGCCGGAAGCAGGGTTCCGGGCGCAAGGCCGTTGTCGTCGATATAGGCGCGCAGACTTTCCTGCACGGAGACATGCAAAAGCGGTGCGCGCGTCAGCGGCTTCATCGATTTCAATGTCATGCCGGGTCGCTTTCTCACATCTCCGATAGGAAGCTGTTACATATATACTTGTAGGATATCTGTCAAATGGTCAGGATCACGGTGAGGCGTCGGCCACCGGCATTGCAGCGACATCGCTCGTGAATGCGAGAGCTGTTTCCACTTCGATGTCTGGATTTGTACGGTTGAAACATAAGGCTGGGCCTCGGAGACGCGTACAACCTGTTCGGGAGTGGAGAAAGCTATGGATTTCATCCATTAAAAGGTGACTGAAATAATCATCTTATGTTGACAACGCCTGCTTCGCTCCATAGGTTCCGCCCGCATCCGTAAGGTAGGGACCAAGAATGGCGCGTATTTTTTTGAATGTTTCTAATATTGTACCCAGAATTTACAGGGATAGCCTGTTTGCCACGACAGCTCTGATCGCGACCGGCATTGCAGCCTTACCGGCTGCCGCCCAGAGCGCGACCACAGGTGACACCGCGACGGCGCTGGAACCGATCGTCATTCAAGGTGCAGCCTCTGATAGCAAGACCGACCGGACGTCCGTTACCGCCAAGAACAGCGCGGGCGCGACCAAGATCAGCACGCCGCTCGTCGAGACGCCGCGTTCGATCTCCGTCACCACTGAGAAGGAAATCGAGCAACGCGGCGCGCAGAGCGTCATCGAAGCGGTGCGCTATACCGCTGGCGTGACGACCGGGCCGAACGGCTTCGATCCGCGCTTCGACCAGATCTACATTCGCGGCTTCAACATCACGACGGTCGGCGATTTTCGTGACAGCCTGCGCCAGCCCTACATGAATTACGGCATGTTCCGCACCGATCCCTATCAGTTGCAGCGCGTCGAGGTGATCAAGGGACCGGTTTCCGTTCTCTACGGTGCGGGATCGCCGGGCGGCCTCGTCAACAAAATATCGAAGCTTCCGACCGAAGAGCCGATCCGCGAAGTCGGCATTACCTACGGCACCAAGGATCGGGTGCAGGGGATGTTCGATTTCGGCGGGCCGATCAGCGAAGACAACGACGATTTCCTCTATCGCATCGTCGGCCTCGCCCGCCGCGGCGACTCCAATTTCGATATTGCCGACGACCGATATTTCCTGGCGCCGTCCTTCACCTGGAAGCCAGACGAGGGCACGACTTTCACGGTGTACGGCCTGGCACAGGCAGACGAGACCGACTCCAACGTCGGCGCGATCACGACCCTGGACGGCAAGTTCCACGAACTCAGGGAGAGCGATCCCGACTACGACCACCAGAAGGTCAAGCAGCAGCAGGTCGGCTATCAGTTCGAGCATGAATTCGACAACGGCCTGACCTTCCGGCAGAACCTGCGTTATTCGCATCTCGATCTGGAGGCCCGCTATCTCGGCATTACCGGTTGGACCGGGACCGTCGCGCATCGTGGCACGAATGCGATCCGCGACGAAATGAACGTTTTCCAGGTCGACAATCAGCTCGAGGCGAAGTTCGATACAGGCCCGTTTGCCCATACGATGCTGTTCGGGCTCGACTACACCAATCTCCAATCGAGCTTTGGCTACGGCGCCGGCGCTGCCGATCCGGCGTTCGACTTCGATATCGCCAATCCGACCTATGGTGTCTCGGGCGCCACGCCGGACTATAGTATCTTGGCTTCCGATGCCGACATGCGGCAGGCCGGCATTTATGCGCTGGACCAGATCGAGGCCGGGAATTGGCGGTTCAACCTCGGCGGCCGGCAGACCTGGGTGAACCAGACCCGCGATGCGACTTTGCCCGCGGTCAGCTCGGAGGAGGTCGACAAGAACGCCTTCTCCTGGCAAGCCGGTGCCCTCTACCTCTTCGATAACGGCATTGCTCCCTTTGTCTCGTATGCCACCTCGTTCGATCCGGTGACCAACCGTTCGACCTCAGGCAAGATCCTGGCGCCGACAGAGGGTGAACAGTACGAGGTCGGCGTGAAATACCAGCCGCCGGGCTCCGATATCCTCCTGTCGGCCGTTGCCTATCACATCGTTGAAAAGAACAAGCCGGTGCTGGTCGATCCGCTGCTGTTTGCCTATGGATCGATCGGTGAAGTGACCGGAAAGGGCGTCGAACTCGAAGCCCGCGCGGCGGTAGCCGATGGCTGGGATCTTATTGCGGCCTACACTTACAACCAGTCAGAGGTGACGGGAGGCGGCGAAAACGAGGGCAATACGCCAGCCTTGACACCCTCGCATGTCGCCAGCCTCTGGGCCAACTACACGTTCCAGGAAACCAACCCCTTCAACGGCCTGTCGGTCGGCGCTGGTGTCCGTTATGTCAGCGAGAACTGGACGGATACAGCCAATACGTCGAAGAACCCGTCGAGCTTCTACATCGACGCTTCCGCCGCCTATGATTTCGGCGCGATCGACAAGAAATATGAGGGCCTGACGGCGGCCTTCAATATCCGCAACATTGCCGACGAGCGCGACACCGTCTGCAACGAAGGCTTCTGCTATCTCGGCCAGGGCCGCAACATGACCGGGACGCTGAAGTATCGGTGGTAGGGCATGGCGGCAAAGACGAATAGGGTGTCTCAGCGTCCGACTTCGATTGCCAATCATCCTGTCGCCCACCAGGCCGTTGACGGCGTGGTGGGCGATGGCGCGTTCTCCTATTGGCCGCGGCAAGCTGCTCGGTGCCCCACCGCAGACGGGCATCGTCCTTGCTTGCAGGGATCTCAGCGGCGCCGCACTCTTTGACGGGCTCATCGCCCGGTATGCGCAAAAATTTCCAGGCAGCGACCGCCGTGCGGTCGTCTCGATGTGGACCCTCTATTATTTCAGCATCCTGTCGATTGCCCCAGCCCGCAGATATTCATGCACCGGATCGGGCTGCCGTTGGAGATCGATAGGCCGGGCGTCGGCGGCCGCGGCGAAGCCTGCCCGCTGAAGGACGGCGCCATTGATCTTCCCGACCTCGGTCTGCCCCTCATTTGGCTGCCGCCACCGACCGGGGTTGAGCCACCGGTCTCGACCTCGGTCGGGTTGGGGTGAGGGGCTGTCATCGGCATGAGTCAGGCGGCCGAACATAAGCCCGCTTGAGACGCCGATTACCGATCACCTTTCATGCCCGCCGGCGCAGAACGATCAGCAGCATCGGGGCGCCCACAAGAGCCGAGATCAATCCGGCGGGGATCTGGTAGGGGAAAGCGATCATGCGCCCCGTCCAGTCGGCGATGACGAGAAGAGCCGCCCCGATGAGGGCGGCAGCGAGGAGCTGGGCGGCGGGCCGGCGAAGACCGAGCCCGTGGGCAAGATGCGGCGCCATCAAGCCGACGAAGCTCAAGGGGCCGACGACGAGTGTCGCCGCCGCCGTCATGATCGCCGAGAGACCGAACAGCACCACGCGTGCGGGAACGATCCTGAGGCCGAGTTCGCTTGCCGTCTCGGGTCCAAGTTGCAGCAGGGCAAGCCAGCGGCTGGCGAGAAAGGCGGCGGCCAGGCAACCGAGCGCAATCAGAAGGGCGCTTGCCGCCACCGCATTGTCGACGAAATAGGTAGAGCCCGCCATCCAGCGGATGAGCGCCAGGCCGCGCGGATCGCCGCTCGCGGCAAGGACGCCGATCCCGGCGTCGAGGATCGCACCGAAGGCGATGCCGGCGAGCAGCACACGGTTCGGGCCGAAGCCGGAACGCGCGCTCAAGAGGAAGATCAGGGTCAGCACGGCAAGGGCGCCGCCGCCGGCAAAGCCAAGCTGGACGGCCAGGCCGGGCGCCGCAAAGACAAACATGGCGGCCGCAACGCCAAGCGTTGCTCCTGCCGATACTCCAAGCACCTCGGGGCTAGCCATTTCGTTTCCGGTCAGCCGCTGCAGGATCAGCCCGGTCACGCCGAGCACGGTTCCGGCACCGAATGCGGCGGCGACCCGCGGCAGCCGGAGGGGAAGGATTTCGTCCCATGAGGCGGCCGGCAGCCAGGCCCAGGCGCCGTCGGGTGCGCGGCCGAAGAAGATCGCGGCAGTCGCCAATGCGATGACCAGGACGAGCAGCGCAGCGAAGGATGCCGTTCTGTTGTTCATTAGATGTTGGGGTGAGGCCACGCCGGGCAGCGCGCGCGAGGCGGTGGCGAGACGTGGGAGAAGAGCGATCAGGATCGGGCCGCCGAGCAGTGCCGTCACCGCTCCCGTCGGGACGAAATCGCCTGGAGCAACAAGCTTGATCGCCTGATCCGTCAGCAGCAGAAGTCCGGCGCCTGCAATAGGTGACCAGATCAACTGGCTGAGAATCCGCCTGGCGCCCGCGAGCCGCACGATCTGCGGGGCGACCAGCCCGATGAAGCCGATGACGCCGACGGCGCTGGTGACGAAGGCGCTGAGCGCGATGGCAATCGCCAGCATGAAACCGCGGGCCCATTTGATCGGCAGGCCGAGGCTCGTTGCGCCGGCATCACCGATCTGGCTCAGCGTCAGCGGTCTTGTGGCCAGAAGGGCAAGCGCCGCCAGCAGCGCCACCTTCGGCAGCAGCGACGCCGGGATCGCCCAGCTCTGCTGCGACAGCGACCCGGCGCCCCAGATGAAAATCCCCGAGAGATATTGATCGTTCATCAGCACCAGGATGGCCGCCGCCGCCCCGCACCAGAGACCGACGATCATGCCTGACAAGATAAGCGAAAAGGGCGAAAAACCGTGGCGGGCGCTGATCCAAAAGATGGCGAAGGCGGCACCGGCACTGCCGGCAAGCGCGACCGCGTCCCTGCCCCATCCCGTGAGTGAGGGAACAGCGAGCATGACGGACACCAGCGCCAGATTGGCACCGGTGGAAATGCCGAGCGTCGTCGGCGAGGCCAGCGGATTGCGCAGCACCTGTTGCAGGATCGTGCCGGAGAGTGCGAGTGCTGCGCCGGCAATCAGCGCTGTCGCCATGCGCGGCAGCGTCGAATAGAGGAAGAGAAGGCGCTCGGCATCATAACCGCCGGAGGCCGCCTCGAGATGGGGCAGTGCCGCCCAAACCTCCCTTACGGCAAGGGCCAATCCGGAAAAGAGCAGGAGGCCCGCAAGTGCGGGCGCCCCGAAGTGCGAAAATCTGGCCTTCATCGGGCTGAAGTCTCCAGCGTATCGACGACCAGGGTCGAAAACCGCAGCGCCTCCTGCACCATTCCGAACATCAGAACGCCCGGAATGACCGAGATTCGCCGCTGTCTGACAAAGGGAAGGCTGGTCCAGAGCGGGCTGTCGGAAAGCTGCGTCAGGACGTCGGGTGGAAGCAGCGGCGAAACGACAATCAGATGCGCTTCTTCGTCGAGTTCGGCGAGCTGTTCCAGGCCGATCGTTTGAAATCCCCAGTAGCTGGTCTCGCCCTTCCAGGCATTCTCGAGGCCGATGCGCTTCATGGCGCCGCCGAAAAGCCCGGGGCCGCCGTAGATGCGGGCATGTCTGTTGTCGATAAAGTTGATGACGGCAACCGGAGGCGCAGACAGGTTTTTTGTCCGCTCGCGCAATCGATCGAACGTGGCATTGGCATGGGACAGAAAAGCCTTTGCCTGCTCTGCCCGTCCGATCATCGTGCCGAGCCGCAGCGTTTCGGCGTAGGAACAGGTCAGCGCCTCGCTGTGCTCGGCGTAAATGGTGAACCGCTCCACCGGCGCGATCCGTGACAGTTTATCGTCCAGTGCCGCAAGGAAAGGGGTGCTCAGAATGAGCGACGGCCCAATGCTGGTGAGGACTTCGAGATTGATCTCCGATGTGGTGCCGAGATCGACGACGCCGGCCGGCATCGTCGGTTCGACCACCCATTCTCCCCAGTTTCTCAGGGAAACGACGGCGCGCGGCGTCTGGCCCAGCGCCAGCATCGTCGAGGCCAGTCCATAGTCAAGCGAAACCACCCCGCCGTCGCCGGCGCGCACGGTTGCGGGTGCGCCGGTCATTACCAGCGCGCCAAGCAGAAAGTCTCGTCGTCTCAAAGCGTCGTCTCGGCCTGGACGCCGGCGAGCGGCTTGACCATGAACAGGCACGGGTGGTCCTCGTCCCATAGTTTTGCAAAGACCTCCGCCCTGACGAAGCCGTTCTGGTCGTAGAAGCGCCGCGTAGCCTCGAATTGCGGTTCCTCGCGGTCGCGCGGGGCGAGCGTCTTGACCGTCAGCAACCGGGCACCTGCGTCATGGCTGAAGCGTTCGGCTTCTTCGATGAGCTGACGTCCGGCGCCGCGGCCGTGATGTTCGGGTCGGGTCGCGATCAGCGCGATTTCGACGGCGCCGGGCAAGTGCGGCTTCAAAGCCATCAGCGCGGTGACGACATCGGCTTCGATATAGCCGAACACCGGCAGCTCTTCGATCACCTGGACACTCGCCTCGATGACCTCCGGTTCGGAAAACCAGTCGGGCAAAGCCCCCATGATCGATCGGCAGAGCTCCGCCTTGCCTGTCAGGATCTCAACTGTCCTTCCCACTTTTTCTCGCTTTCACTCCGTCGATTTAAACTTGACTCCTGTTATCACCTTAAAATAGACACTGCAATCAAATCGTGTACTTTCCCTCCAAAAAGGAGCGCCACGACCGCGTCGACCAGTAACGACAGAGCCTGATTTTCCATTTGTAAAAAGGGTACAGGACAATGCAAGCATTGCTTCGCGATGTGAATGGAAATGCCGTTGTCAACGCCATGATCGAAAACAAGGATAAGCTCCTGAAAACGATTGAAAGCGTTGTCAAATCAAGGTCATATTCCGAGGATATCTTTCAGGATGGCGTGATTAAAGCTTACGGGGTCAAAACCGATGGTATTCGTTGCCCGATCGGCTACGCCTTCCGGATGGTCTATAATCTCGCACTCGACGAAAGCCGCCGCCGCCGTCAGCAGATGAACAACTATAGGTCGATCGACCAGGTTCAGGAGATCACGGCTCCCATCCCCACCGTACTCGACCAGCTTGTCGCTGCCGAGACGCTGCGCGATGTGCTTGCCTCGCTCGAGGCCCTGCCGAAGCGCACCAACGATGCCTTCATACGGCACCGCCTCAACGGCGTGCCGCAGAAGGATATTGCCGCCGAACTCGGCGTCTCACGGACCCTCGTCAACTTCATGATCAAGGCGGCGGAGGAGCATTGCCATCTGGCAATGAACGAGCCCGCCCGCCCCGATCACGAACGCGCGCGGGATATTACCGCTTCGCGGCGTGCAGCGCCTGCTGCAAATCGTTCCACAACAGTTCCGGCTCTTCCAGCCCAACGGCGAAACGAACCGTCTGCTCGCTCACGCCGAACCGGATGAAGGAGGTCATCCGGTCGGGGATCTGCAGCGCCACCTTGGCGGGGACCACCAGCGTTTCGGGTCCCCCCCAGCTGACGCCGAGGCGGATGTCGCGGAGACTATTCACAAAACGGGCGACGTCGATATCGGGATTGAGGTCGAAGGCGAACAGCCCGGCATAACCCGTGAGCGTCGCCCGACCGGGATGATCCTGAAAGACCGGGTGACGAACGCGGGCGATTGCCGCATGCTGCTTCAGCCGATCCGCCAGCAGAAGCCCGCTGCGCTCATGCTCCTTCAGCCGCACACGCAGGGTGCGCATGCCGCGCAACAAGAGCCAGGCCTCGAACGGCGAAAGCTTGGCGCCGACATAGGGATAGGAGGTCGCGTTGATCCTGGCGATCGCCTCCTTCGAACCGACGACGACGCCGGCGACCGTATCGCTGTGGCCGCCGAGATATTTCGAGGCGGCGTGAATGACGATATCGACGCCGTGCTGGATCGGCTTCTGAAACAGCGGCGTTGCCCAGGAATTGTCGATGATGGTGGTAACGCCCGCCTCTTTCGCCATGGCCGACAGGGCCGCGATGTCCTGCAGCTCGAAGACGAAAGATGTCGGGTTTTCAAGGTAGAGCAGCTTGGCGCCCGAGAGCGCCTTGCGGACCTCGTCGTGGTCCGCCGGGTCGACGAAATCCACCCCGACGCCGAGCCTGCCGAGCAGTTTGACCAGAAGACGGTAGACATCATTATAGAGATGGCGGACGGCAACGACCCGGTCACCAGCCTCTACGAGGCTCAGAATTGTCGAGGTAATGGCGGCCGTTCCGCTCGAGAAGGCGCGTCCATCCTCTGCGCCCTCGAGGCGGGCGACCAGGAGCTCGAATTCGCGGACGGTCGGATTGTCGCCGCGCGAATAGATGTAGTTGCGCGTGCGGCCTGCAAAAACATCCTCCATCGCCTCGTAGCTGTCATAGGTGAAGAGCGAGGTCTGGAAGATCGGCGGCGACACGGCGTTGAATGCCGCCGGATCGACAGGGGTGAAGAGATCGTCGGCGATCGCATGGGCGCCGAGGTCGTGCGGGTTGATCGACTGGTTCATGGTCATCCTCTCATGGACAAAAGCTGGGAGTGGGACGGATGGAGGTCAGATGGCCGGTGGAGCGTTGCCGGAGCGCGCTGAGCGACCTCGCCAGGCAGACGGCCGACAGCAGGCCGGTCAGGGCGGAGGCCAGGAACATGGCGGCCAGCAGGCCTGAAAAGCCGAAGAAGGGCGGCAGCAGCGCAAGCAGCGGAAACAGCAGATAGCCGTTTTGCGCCAGGCCGACGGCAATCGCGGCTTTCGGCCGGCCCTGCGCCTGGAAGAGGATCAGCACCGTTTGCCGCAGGCCGAACAGCAGAAGAGGAAGATGGGTTGCGATGATCGCCTGCCCGGCGATCCCAATCACCGCCTCATCGTCGGTGAAGAACGAGGCGAGATGTTCGGAGAAGGCAAGCGCCATCAGACCATAGGCGCCGCTCACCGCACTCGTGACCGCTGTCAGGATGCGGGTCGCCGACAGCACCCTGGCCATATCGCCTCGACCCCAGGCAAAGCTTAGAATGGACTGGGCCCCAAGCGAGATACCGATAACGGGAAGTGTTCCGACAGCAAGCAGCCGCAAGGCAATCCCGAAGCCGGCAATGCCGGCTTCTCCGTGATAGGTGGCGGCGAGCGACACCATGATCGCAATCGCGCCTGCCGTCGTCAGGCTGGTCAGTGTCGTCGGCGCCCCGACGGCAAGGACGGGCCTGAGATTGCGGATATCTGCCAGCCGCCAGTCAAGGCTCAACTGGACCGTCCCAAGCCGCCTGAAGTGGTAAGCGCCATAGATGGAAAGCGCGACGAGTTGGGACAGGATGGTGGCGATGGCCACGCCCTGCAGGCCGAGGCCGAAGCCGAAGATCATGATCGGGTCGAGGATCATGTTCAAGGCAAAGCAGGCGACCAGCGTCCACATGCTGAAGCGGGCGTTACCCTCGGCGATCGCCAGGAAATCGAGAATAATCTGCGCCATCGTCAGCGGGATCGAGATCGCGATGATGAGGAGGTAATGCTGCGCAAGCGGCTCGATTGCTGATGTGGCGCCGAACAGCAGCAGATCGGGAAACAAGATGAGTGCGAGCGCACTTGCCGCGCCGAAGGCGACGCCGGCAGCAAGGCTGATCGACGCAATGGCGCCGGCCCGCGAGCGGTTGCCGGCGCCGAGTAGCCGCCCGACCTCGGTTGCGACGCCGACGCCGATGCCTTCGCCGAAGGCGGCGATCAGCATCAGGATCGGCAGGACGATCATGATCGCCGCGATCTGGTCTTCGCCGATCATGCCGACGAAGACCATGTTGATGGTGTGATGCGCGGCATTGATCGATAGGCCGAACATGGCCGGCAGTCCAAGCCGCAGCAGCAGCCTGAGAAGCTGAGGACTGGCAAGATCCTCCGGGGCGAGGCTCCGTCGTTTCCTCATGCTGCCGCTCATCTCGCTCATGTCGTTCATGATGCAGGCACCCAGAGATGATCGCCGAAGAAACGCTCGCGGGTCAGCATCACCAGCAGCGCCCGCTTATGCGGAAAATTGAAATGCTTGACCTTGGCGAAACCCGAGCGATCGAGGTTGCGGATCTGCTGCTCGTGACTGGCGCGCGGCTCGCCGACGATGCGCCTGGTACGTGGATCGTCGAGGAAGATGAAATGCATCAGCGACGGAAGCCATGCGCTGATCCATTTCTTGCCGCGATAATCGGGTTCGCCGATCGCCACATGCCAGCCGCGATCGTAATCGTCGGCGTCGTAGAAGGGGCCGAGCCGGTTCTCCTTGGCCCAGTAGACCTCGAAATAACCGAAAGGGATATCCGCGAAACTGCCGATCAGCGGCAGGACATGCGGATCGGCGATCCGCTCCTCCAGGATCTCCCGGTGTTTGTCGAGCGAGCCGGCATCCTCCCAGATCGCGTTGACCTGTTCGTCGTTCATCCAGCGGTGAAAGATGGCAAGGTCGGTCTCGGGGTCGGCGACCCGGAAGCTGATATCGCGTTCCAGCCAGGGGATGAAGCGCTGGTAGACCGTGCCCTTCGGCTTTGCCGGCCGGCGCGGATGATAGCGGCCGGCGGTCATTTCCTGCACCGGCGGCAGCGGATAGGTGAGCTGCGGCAGCCAGAGCGACGGCCATTGCCAGAGGATCTCCGACTCCAGCCTGCCGCCGTCACCGGAAATATGCAGCGGGAGGCTGGTCCGATGCCCCTCGAACATGATTGATTTGATCGAGCGATTTTCTGCCGTCACCGCTTCGGCGGCCGCCATCAGAAGCTCCGCCGATCGCGCGGGATCACCATGGTAGAAGGTCAGCGTCGCGGTGCCGGCCTCGACCTCGAATGCGGCTTCGTGGTGCCCGTGCGCGGTCTTCAGATGGATGAGATTGGGTGCGAGGCTGACGTAGCTGCGCGACTGCAGAACGCGCCTTTGTTTGGCGGCGTCGAAATCCATGATGTTCTCCTTGACCGACAGGGCTTTTGATGCGGCGAGCGTGAAGCCCGCTCTTGTGCTGATTTGGTAGAATGACGATCCATCTCCGGCCCGATTTAGGGCTTGGAGAAGAAAAAAATTCTCAGGAATTTTCTAAACCGCAGCCGTCGGGATCCGTCATTTGCGCATGACATCCATCTCTGCAGGAGCTTCGAATGGACAATCTTGAGCCTCGCGACGATCTCTGGATCGCCGTCATCGACACCGAACGTCACTACTCGGTCTGGCCGCAGGACAAGCGGATTCCCACCGGCTGGGAACCGGCCGGCTTTGCCGGTTCGCGTCAGGAATGCCTGGCCCATATCCGCGGCGTCTGGACCGACCCGCGTCCCCTCTCGCTGCGCTCGGCAATGTCAGGCGATGCGCGTCTCTGAATAACGTCCGGATCCCCAAGATGAACAAGCAAATCACAAATTTCGCCGATGCTTCCCCGACCGATGCTGCAATGGATGCGGTCTTCGAGAGCTTTCCGCTGACGATCGCGCAGAAGCGCATCTGGTCGCTGGAGCAGATCGGCAACTACACCGTCTTTCCCGACCAGGTCATCGGGCTGCGATTGAGCCCGGCAGCCGGCATCGAGACGATTGCCGGCGCCTGCCGGGCGCTCGTGGCACAGAATCCGTCGCTTGCCTTGCGCTTCCGCCGGCTGGCGGGCGGCCGCATCGAGCAATATCGCGGCGCATCGAACGCGGTGCCGATCGAGATTCTCGGCAAAGACGGCGCGGCCCTTTCCGAGCCGGAAGCCGCGGCTGCACGGAAAGCCTTCCGCGACAAGCGCTTCGATCTCCTGGAGGCCCCCGGTGCGCGCATCCAGATCATCCGGCTTGCCCAGGGACAGTCGCTGCTGACGATCGTGCTGCATCCGATCGTCTGCGACGACCGCGAAAAATCCGCCCTCGCCGGGTCGCTGGCGCGCATTCTCGATGGCGAGCCGGTTGGCGACATGCATCCGGTGGACATCTCGGCCGGCACGCGGGAGGCCGATTGGCTGGAGACGGACGAGGCGCGGGAAGCGCTTGCCTATTGGCGTGATGCGATCGGCCTCGACTATGCCGCCTCGACCTTTCCCACCCGCTTCAACAGCGGCGGGCTGGCAGGCGTGGCGCGCGCCCAGCATCGATTTTCGATCGAACCCGACCTCTGGAGCAAACTCGAACGGCATGCGGAGGATAAGGGAGTGCATGTCAAGCGTGTGCTGCACGCCGCCTTTTGCGCGCTGCTGGCGCGCTATAGCGGCAACTACGCTTTGCTGACCGGCCTGCTGGTCGCGCGGCCCGACAGGCAGCATTTTGCCAGCCGCGGCCGTGCCGAGCAGGTGCTCCCCCTCATCCTGTCGCTGACCTCTAGACATTCCATCGACGATGTCATCGCGGCGATCTCGCAGGCGAGCGAGGAGGGCGAGCGCCGGCTCGTGCCGCTGGAACGCATCACCCAGGAACTGGTGGTCGACGAAGCCGCCGCCCAGGAAGCCGTGGTCAAGGCGCTGTTCGAATTCCGTGGACCCTATGCGCTGCCCGGCAACGCCACCAATCTAGAGCCGCCGGGGGCCCGCGCCGACAGCGAGCTTTCCCTGGTGGTCGAGGCGCATTCCGATGGTGCATCCGTGCTGATCGACTACGCGCAGGATCTTTATGACGGCGCTTTGGTTGCCCGGCTCGCCAGGCATTTCGGCCTCGTGCTGGAACAGATGGTCGCGCAGCCGAATGTGCGGATAAAGGATGTCGAACTGGTGGGGGCTGATGAGCTCGACTGGTTGTCGGCGCCTTACGAGGATGATGTCGTCAACGACGACAGGCCGGTGCATGAATTGATCGCAGCCCATTCGCGTCGGACGCCCGAGAAGACCGCGATCGTCTATGGCGACGAGGAGTGGAGCCATGGCTGGCTGGAGGCGAGCACCAACCGCCTCGGACATCGGCTGCGGCAGCTCGGCGTCCGCGCCGAGGTGACGGTCGCCATCTTCATCAAGCGCTCGCCGGAGGCCGTGGTCGGCATCCTGGCGACGCTGAAGGCCGGCGGCGCCTATATCCCGGTCGAGCCGGATCATCCGCCGGTGCGCAACCATCACATCCTGCGCGACGGCGGCGTCAAGATCGTGCTCACCCACAGCTGGCTGCGCCATCGCCTGCCGGAAGAGCTCGACACGATCGTCCTCGAACTCGACAAGATCGATCTCGACGGCGAGCCGGATACGCCGCTCTATATTCCCACCCACAAGGATCAGCTCGCCTATGTCATGTACACCTCGGGCTCGACAGGATTGCCGAAGGGCGTCGCCGTCGAGCACGGCCCGCTGACGCACCATTTGCAGAATACCTCGCGTGTCTACGGCATGAGTTCGGAGTCCCGCGAGCTGCCGTTCCTGCCCTTCAGCTCGGATGGTGGCCATGAGCGGTGGATGAACCCGCTGATGGAAGGCGGCAGCATCATTCTTCCCGATCAGCCGCTGTGGACGCCGGAGGAGACGCTGACGGCGATGCGCAAACACGGCGCCAACAATGCCAGCATTCCCACAACCTATCTGCAGCAGCTGGCGGAATGGGCCGATATCACCGACGGCGCGCCGCCGATGCGGCTTTATTCCTTCGGCGGCGAGGGGCTGGCGCAACCGACCTTCGATCTTCTGTCGCGGGCGCTGAAATCGGAATGGCTGATCAACGGCTACGGTCCCACAGAAACCATCATGACGCCGATGGTCTGGAAGGTGAGGGCCGGCACGAAGTTCCAGGGCGTCTACGCCCCGCTCGGCCGCGCCGTCGGGCTGCGGCGCGTCTATGTGCTCGATCCCGATCTCAACCCGTGCCCGATCGGCGTGACCGGCGAGCTCTATATCGGCGGCGAGGGGATCGCCCGCGGCTATCTCGGCAAGCCGGATACCACGGCCGACCGCTTCGTCCCCGATCCGTTCTCGAAGGAGGGCGGCCGGCTTTATCGCTCCGGCGATCTGACGCGCTGGCGCGATGACGGAACCGTCGAATTCGTCGGCCGTGTCGACCATCAGGTGAAGCTTCGGGGCTACCGCATCGAACTCGGCGAGATCGAAGCAGCACTCCTCCAGCAGCCCGGTGTCGGCGAAGCCCTGGTGGTGCTGCGCGATGACGATGCTGGCGAGAAGGCGCTGGTCGCCTATGTCGTGCCCAAGAAGGACGAGACGTTGAACGTCGAGACCGTCCGCGCCGGTCTCGAACGCAGCCTGCCCTCCTATATGGTGCCGGCAGCCGTGGTCGAGCTGGAAAAGATGCCGACCAATCCGAACAGCAAGCTCGACCGCTTCGCGCTGCCGGCGCCCCAGCCGGTCCGGCGCGAAATCGTCGAGCCGGCGACCACACTCGAAGAACAGGTGCTCGACGTCTGGCGGCAGGTTCTGAAGCTGGAAGCGATCAGCGTCGAGGATAATTTCTTCACGATCGGCGGCAATTCGCTGGGTGCGATCCGCATCCTTTCGCAGCTTCGGCAGCGCCGGCCGAAAACGCCGCTCACCGTCGCCGATATCTTCAATAACCCGACCATCCGCGCCTTTGCCGGCGTGATGGAGCAAGGGGCCGACCGGGATCTGTCGGAGGTGATCGTGCTGCGCGCCTCCGGCGCCAAGCCGCGGCTCTATTGCTTCCCGGGGCTTCTCGTCAGCACCCGCGAATATGTGAAGCTCGTCGATTATCTCGGCGCCGACCAGCCGGCGACCGGCTTCATTTGCCATTCGCTGTCCGAAAAGAAGGAAGTCGGCGCGCCGATCGAAGATATCATCGAGAGCTACGTCGATTACATCAGGACCCATAGCAGGGGGGCGCCCTGCACTTTCCTCGGCTGGTCCTGGGGCGGGCTTCTCGCCTATGAGGCTGCCCGCACCCTCGGCAACGAGGTCGACGTCAGGATGATGGCGATGGTCGATGTTTGCGATCTCGGATCGGAATTTGCGATCGGCGCCAAGCCGAGATTCCGGCCGGGCGAGCGCGACGCGCTGCACCGCGACGTCGAGGCATGGCTGCAGAAGACGCAGATGCGTTCCGAATGGGACCGGCTGCTGTCGACGATGGATGCCGATACCTACGATCAGTTCCTGCGCTTCGTCGGCGACGAAAAGGATCCGCTTCCGACCGACGGGCCGGATATCAGCAGCCGCGAGCATACGTTCTGGGTGCTGATCGACAACGCCCTGATCTTCCGCAAGCATCGGCTGGTTCCCCATGATGTGCCGATCTATCCCTGGGCGGCCGACGACAGCCTCAACCGCGGCCTCAACCTGATCGATTGGCGCCGCCTGTCGCCGCGGGCGCATGCGGCCGAAATCATCACCGGCACCAACCATCTGCACATGATCGGGTCTCCCGCCTTCCACTCAAGGCTCGCCCTGCGTCTCAAGGAAACAGAGAAGGACTTCGCATGACCGTCGCTTTTACCCGCAGGGACGCCCTCAACGAGCCGCTCGATCTTGCCGGCATCGGTATCGGCCCCTCCAATCTGAGCCTCGCCTGCCTGCTGGAATCGGTGCCCGAGGTCCGCAGCCGCTTCTTCGAGCAGCGGGACTCCTTCGACTGGCATCCCGGGATGATGATGCCCGGCGTCGAACTGCAATCGTCCTTCCTGAAAGACCTCGTCACGCCGGTCCTGCCGACCAGCCGCTGGTCGTTCGTTTCCTATCTGGTGGCGCATAAGAGACTGTATGCCTTCCTCAACGCCAATTACGACGCCGTTCCCCGGCAGGAATTCGCACGTTATCTCGCCTGGGTCGCCAAGGGCGTGGAGGGTTTGCGCTTCGGAACGGAGATCCGCGATGTCGAGCACCGCGACGACCGCTTCGTCCTGCGTTTCGACAACGGCCAGGAAGAGGCGCGCAACCTGGTGATCGGCACGGGATCTTCGCCCTTCGTACCCGACTGGGCAAAACCCTTCCTAGGTGCCGATTGCTTTCATAACAGCGAGGCGAAATCGCGTATCAGCGATCTTCGCGCCGGCCGCATCGTCGTGGTCGGCGGCGGTCAAAGCGGCGGCGAGGTCGTGGAAGCCCTGCTTGCCGATCCCGGTTCCATGAGCGAACTGACATGGATCAGCCGGCGGCACAATTTCGAGCCGATCAACGACACGCCGTTTTCAAACCAGGTCTTCTCGCCTGAGTATGTGCAGGCCTATCTGAAGCTCAGCGGCGAGCAGAAGCAGGCAGCCCTGAAGAACTCGATCCTGACGAGCGACGGCCTGTCGATTTCGACGATCCACTCGATCTACCGCCGCCTCTATGCGCTGCGTTATCTCGAACCGGGCACGCTCAATGCATCTCTGTCGCCGAGCCGTGACGTGATCCAGATGGAGCGAAACGGCAATGCCTATCGGCTCATCGTCCGGAACCATTTCGACGGCGGCATAGAAGTGCTGCATGCCGATGCCGTGGTTCTGGCGACCGGCTACAGGTTCCGGTTGCCCGATGCGCTCGGCTCGCTCAGCGAAAGGATAAGCCTCGACAGAAACGGCTATCCCACCCTGAACGACGATTACACCATGCAGTGGACGGGGCCGAGAACCAACCGGCTGTTCGCGCAGAATGCCGGCCGGTACTCACACGGCATCGCCGACTCGCAGCTCAGCCTCATGGCCTGGCGCAGCGCCGCCATCGTCAACTCGCTTCTCGGCCGGCAGCATTTCGATGCCGAGCCCGACAACTCGCAACTGGTCTGGGCGACGGAGGTTTCGGCGATGCCGCATCAGTTGCGCGCCGGCTATTCGGACGGCATGCTGTCGTCCTGAAACAGGCGTGTATGAATCTCGGGGAGCCCTGACCGGGAGCAAACAGCCAGCGCAACGACGTGCTGGCTGCCCCTCTCGATCAGACGGTGATGCCATTGCCGGTCCGGTTCGCCGATCATGACAGGGATGCCGACCTTCCGGGAAAAAGCGACATTGCGAGGATCTTCCCGCAAGCCCACGCCAAGCGCCTTGAGATGGCTCTCCTTCAGCGTCCAAAGTTCAACGGCGGCTCGCGCACGTTGATGCGCGGGCAATTCATCGAGCCAGCGTCGCTCGTCCAAGCTGCAATAGGTGTCCAAAGTCACCTCTTCGATCTCGGTGTCGGCGCGCTCGCAATCTATTCCGATGCGCTCGCAGCCCGCCGCAACCGCGACCGCCACCAGCCCGTCGGCATTGGACAGGCTGAATTGCGGTCTATCGCGACCCTCAAGGCTTAGCTTGCCGTGTTCGTCCGCGACCAACACGATCCCACCCGGCAGCGTCCCGGTATGGGCGCTCAACAGGCGCCGTAAGAGATAGCGGCCGGCTATGAACGAGGCTCGATCTCGTTCAAACCGATAGGTCGCCGCCCGATCCCGTTCATCCGGTGAGAGCGACTGCATCCAGCGGTTTCGGTCACGTTCGTTCCTGGAATACTGCCAGAGAGAGATTTCGATACCGGCAGGTTGGCTTTCTGATAGCTGCATGGATCCAGTATGGGTTCCCAGGGCGGATTGGCAAGCACGCAGCTGCTTGCCGACGTTGCGGATGGCAGGCAGCGGCGTCCATTCCCTGACAGGTGCCACACAAGTTAATTTCAGGACCTCTTTCGGCTCTGCTCCACGGCCGACGATCGGCGAGGAGCCGATCTCGGCCAAGAGATATTTTCACTCGCTGAGGCTGTTTTTCTCAAAGTTACCATGAACTTATGGTCGTGTCATGGCTCCAATTAATCGCAGAAGTGTCGGTCGGCGCAAAGTTTTCTAAAAACGACACCGGCGCCGCCGTTTAGTTAATACTAAATTATTAAATCCGGTGCGAGATTTTGCATCAACCGGAAAGCCGGTCGTCCCAGCAAACCTTCGAGGAGACCCGCATGAAGCGCCCGAGTATCAAGCAGGCCCTGATCTTAAAGCTGACAATTATCAGCGCGTTCATGGTTGGACTGTCCTATATCTCGCTGACCACGATGTCGACGCTTCGGGCCAATGCCGAACAGATCGGGACCTTCTGGATGCAGCGGCTGGTGACGGCTCGTGAGATCAAGGACAACTTCCTCGATCTGAAACTGAGCTATGCTCAGTATCTCCTGGAAGACACGGCTGAGGAGCAGAAAGCCGGAAAGCAAGAGATCGACGCCGCAGGCATCGCGCTCGACAAGATTGTCGCCGAATATGAAAACGGCGTCCGCACGGCGCGTGGGCGCGAACTGATCAATCAGATCAAACCGGAACTCAGCAAATATCGCGAACTGGCAGATCACATGATCGCGCTTCAGACCAGCGAGAAGACACCTGAAGCCGTTCGGTTCTTCAAGGAAAATCTGGAGCCGCAAGCTGTGCTGGTGAACAAGGCGGTGGCCGATCTGGTTGCTTTCATTCTTAGTCAGGCCGAAGGCTTCGTAACTGCGAGCGGTGTTTCTGCGGATTCGGCCTTCATCTTGACGGCAGCAATTGCAGCAATCGCCGTATTCGTTGCCGTGGCGGGCATCGTGTTTGCCATATCAGGAATTGCCAACCCGATCCGAAGAACCGCATCCGCCATGAAGCGCTTGTCGGATGGCGACCTCGACAGTGATATTCCCTATGCCGGCCGCGCCGACGAAGTCGGTGAAATGGCCAACGCGGTCGAGATCTTTCGTCAGAACGCCCTTAACGTCGTCAGGCTTGAGAAGGAGGCCGCCGACTCCCGCAGTGAGAGCGAGGCGGCGCGCAAGGCCGCCCAGCAACGCGCCGAACGCGAAGCTGAACAATTGCGTTTCGCAACCACGACATTGGGTGGGGGCCTCCGGCGGCTAGCGGCAGGCGACATATCCTTCCAGCTCTCGGAACAGTTTGCATCCGAATACGAAACCTTGCGCGAAGACTTCAACGCTTCGCTCCGGCAGTTGGGTACGACGATCGGCGCGGTGCTGCAGACCGTACACAGCATAGACAATGGCACCGGCGAAATTGCATCTGCCGCGCAGGACCTTTCCAAGCGTACCGAACAACAGGCAGCTTCTCTTGAGGAGACGGCCGCAGCCTTGGACGAGATCACGTCGAATGTGACGATGGCCAGCAAACGCACCGATGAGGCACGCCATGTAGCGGTGGAAGCCAATGTCAGCGCTCAGCGGTCGGCAACCGTGGTAGCGGAGGCCGAACAGGCCATGCGGCGTATCGAGGACAGTTCAGAACAGATTTCGAACATCATTGGTGCAATCGATGAAATCGCCTTTCAGACGAACCTCTTGGCGCTTAACGCCGGCGTCGAGGCTGCCCGTGCGGGTGAGGCGGGCAAAGGTTTTGCCGTGGTCGCACAGGAAGTCCGTGAGCTTGCCCAGCGCGCCGCTCAAGCAGCCAAGGAGATCAAAGGCTTTATTCAAAAGTCGTCAACCGAAGTGCAAAATGGCGTGAAACTGGTTCTCGAAACCGGAACGTCGCTCAAGTCGATCGGCGAGTATGTCGTACAGATCAACCAGCTGATGGATGCGATTGCCACTTCGGCGCGCGAGCAGTCAACCGGGCTTGCCGAGATCAATACCGCCGTCAATCAAATGGACCAGACGACCCAGCAAAATGCGGCAATGGTCGAGCAGTCGACGGCCGCCGCCGCCTCGCTGTCCTCCGAGGCAGGCCGCCTGCGGGATCTGGTCAATCAGTTTCAATTGGACGGCGACAAAAGCGCGGCAGGCATGGAGCGCGCCGGGCGGGCCTTCGAAGGCAACATGCCGATCCGGTTGGTCACTCCGCGACGTGTGACGCAGAGATGAAGCGCGACTGACGTCCGGTCAGAAAACCGGCATCATTTGTCGTGAGGTCGATGCAGTCAGCATCGAGTTGCTCTTGATCTCCGCGACAACCGGCTGTCTTTGCAGCCCACCCGACGTCGATGCGCCGGAGAAGGATCTACCAGCGCAGCAGGCGAGGGCCGGTGGCGGCGCCGAGCGCGCCGGTGAGCAGGATGCCCAGCGAATACCAGATCAGCACGAAGGGCATGCCGTTCTCGGTGCAGAACCACGAATAGACCCAGGCGCCGGCTGCGCCTGCGGCAATGCCGGCGACGAAGCCCGTCAGCCGCAGATCCGAGGGTGCCGCCTGGCGCAACGCCCAGACGGCGCCGGCATAGACGGGTATCGCGAAACCGAGAATCAGCAACGGGCAATGAAGGGCCGAGGAGCCGAGGATCAGCACCGGGTAAGTTTCGGTCGGGGCCATCATCAGCTGGGCGGCTGCGGCCGCCGTCATGGCGGCGAAGATTAAGGCAAGCAGGCCGAAAAAGCGGCCCTCGGATCCGTCGGGGCGGGAAAGCCGATAGACGGCGAGGAAGGCGGTTACGGCAATCAGCGCATTATAGGCCGATTTGATCCAGAAGACCGGCAGCATCAGCACATCCGGCATATCGACCCGCGGGCCGAGAATGGCCAGCATCAACAGCAGCGAGAGCCCGAGCGCCGGCATTATGCCGAGGGCGAAGCGGCGCCGTAGCGCATTGCGCGGCACCGGCTCCAGGTCGCTTGCCAGGCGTTCGATGATATCGTCCGTCTTTGTCACGATGCGCCTCGCAATCTCTCCGCGAGCGCCTTCAGCGCCCGGTGGATGCCTACCTTCACCGCCGATTCAGACTGACCGGTGCGGCTTGCGGCGTCGGCGACCGACTGGCCTTCCAATTTCACCTGGCGGATCAGCTCGCGCTGTCTCGGTGACAGCCCGTTCAGCAACCGCTCGACATCCATGCGGGCCGTCAGCGTATCCTCGCTGAAGTCGCTTTCGATCTCCTCGCCAAGCTCGATCTCGGCCAGCCTGCGCCCGCCGCGGCCGCGATGATGATCGATCAGCTTGTACCGGGCGATCGAGAAAAACCAGGCCGTGAACGGTCTTTTCCGATCATAGGTGGATCGGCGCGAATGCAGTGCCAGCAATGTCTCCTGGACCAGGTCTTCCATATCCGCTTTCGTCGCCGCAGCCATCCTGCGGCTGTAATAGCCGACAAGCAGCAGGCGCAAAGCCGTCAGCAAACGCCGATAGGCCGCCTCGTCCCCGTCAAGGGAGAGAAGCATCAATGCTCTCAGGGCTTCTTCCGAATGGGCGGTTGTCATGCTGTCGAAAAGTTCATTCGCAGAAAGCGGCAATCGGTTACAGGGAAGATCAAAAATAATGTCGGCATCACAGCCCTATCACATGCGCGTGAGGCTGTAACGCATTCCGTCGTTGCCTCGAATGGGTTGATGTGAGCCGTCGGCAGACTGCTGGCGGACACGACAATCCCATTCCAGGAGAGTTCCATGACCAAACTTGTTTCCAGCCTTGCAGCCTGCGCCTTCATCGTCGGCCTTTCGCTCGCCGGTGCGGCGTCGGCTGAAGACGCGATGAAGTCCGATACGATGAAGAAGGACACGATGCACAGCGACGCGATGTCGAAGGATGCCATGAAGATGGCGGGCACCAAGAAGGACTGCATGCACAAGGCCGGCATGGAAAAGGATGCGATGAAAAAGGCCGATATGACGAAAGCCTGCGATGCGATGAAGTAGGCGTTTCCGATCGGCGCGGCCGCTGAAACTTTATCTGCGGCGGCTGCGTCTTCTCTGCTCGAAATGTCCATTCCTCCGGAGAACCATCATGGCGATGATCGATGCCGGCACGAAAACCGGCCGCATGCTTGTCTACCGCCACAGCCTTGCCGTCCGGCTATCGCATTGGGTGAACGTGCTTTGCCTCACCGTGCTGCTGTTCAGCGGCCTGCAGATATTCAATGCTCATCCGGCGCTCTACTGGGGCCAGTACGGCGCTGACAACGATCCGTCCTTTATCTCCATGGAAGCTGCCGAAGACGGCAGCCAGGTGAAGGGGCTGACGCATGTCGGTTCGTTCACCTTCGATACGACAGGTTTCCTTGGTGTCTCCAATGTCGACGGCGAGGCGACAGCAAGAGGTTTTCCAAGCTGGCTTACGGTTCCCAGCTATCAGGATCTGTCGACCGGCCGGCGCTGGCATTTCTTTTTCGCCTGGCTCTTCGTTCTCAACGGCTCCGTCTATCTCCTCAATGGGCTGATCAGCCGGCATTTCCGCCGGGATCTTGCCCCTGAAGGCAAGGAGCTGACGCTCGCCCATCTCGGCCACGAGGTCGTCAATCATGCCCGGCTGCGTTTTCCGAAAGGAGCCGAGGCACGCCATTACAACACTTTGCAGAAGCTGACCTATCTCGTTGTGATTTTTCTGCTGTTGCCGTTGATGGTTGCGACGGGACTGACCATGTCGCCGGGCTTCAATGCCGTGGCGCCCTGGCTGCTCGATATTTTCGGCGGACGGCAATCGGCCCGCACCCTGCATTTCCTCACGGCCTTTTCGCTCGTCACCTTCGTCGTGGTGCATGTCGCCATGGTGATCCTGTCGGGTGTGTTCAACAATCTGCGCTCGATGATCACCGGCTATTACGCGATCGAACAGGGAGATGAACAATGAGCCGCCTGATCACCCGCCGCCGCTTCCTGATCGGCTCGACCCTGACCGCCTCCGCACTGGGATTGAGCGGCTGCGACGCATTGGTCGAGAGCGACCGGACGAAGTCGGTCCTGAAGGTCGCCGAGAGCTTCAGCATGAAGACGCAGCGCTTCCTGCTCGGCGACAACGCGCTCGCCCGTGAATTCAGCGAGGCGGATCTCTCGCCGGTCTTTCGCTCGAACGGCACCAGCATGCCTGACAACCCGCAATATCTCGACTGGATGAGCCGGCAGTTCTCGACCTGGAGGCTCGATATCGGCGGGCTTGTGGAAAAACCGGCGCAGCTCTCGCTCGCGCAGTTGAAGGCGATGCCGTCGCGCACCCAGATCACCCGGCACGACTGCGTCGAAGGCTGGAGCGCGATCGGCAAATGGACGGGCCTGCCGCTCGGCGCCTTGCTGCAATCGGTCGGGCTGAAGCCCGAGGCGCGTTACATCGTGTTCCATTGCGCCGATGAATACGAAAAGACGCTGGATGGCACCGGCTGGTATTATGAGAGCATCGATCTGGTCGATGCCTTTCATCCGCAGACGATCCTTGCCTATGCGATGAACGGACGCGACCTTGAAGTGGCGCATGGAGCGCCGTTGAGGCTCAGAGTGGAGCGACAGCTCGGTTACAAACAGGCGAAATATCTGACCCGCATCGAGGCGGTCGCCGATCTCGGCCGGCTTTATGGCGGCAGCGGCGGCTTCTGGGAAGATCGTGGCTATGAATGGTATGCCGGCATATAGGTTGCGGGCAGACCTGGCCCACCAGGGGCAGGCTCTCCTGTTTAAGTTTTGTGCGGCGGATTGACGCACAACCCCGGCGATGATACCTCTGTCTCAATTGGTCAGGCCAGTTGACCAGATGCGCGCTTGAGAGAAGCCGCGGGGAGGCCCAATGTTTTCGCCTGTTGAATCACGCCGCCTCTACAGGCAGGTGGCGGACCAGATTCGTTTGATGATATCAAGCGGCGAGCTTGCCGTCGGCCAGCGGCTGCCGGCCGAGCGCGACCTGGCGGAGCAGCTGTCGGTGTCACGCCCGACGGTGCGCGAAGCGCTGATCGTCCTGGAGGTCGAAGGCCTCGTCAACATCCGCATGGGATCCGGCATCTACGTGGTGCGCCAGCATGCCGCGACTGCGGCGGGCAGCGAGCGCGAGCCGGTGGAAGGGCCTTTCGAGCTGCTGCAGGCACGCGCCATCATCGAATGCGCCATTGCCGAGGAAGCCGCAGGCTGCGCCGGTCCGGACGGCGTCGCCCTGCTCGACGACGCGCTGACACGCATGAGCGGCGGCGTCAACGATGCGAGCACGGTGCTTGCCGCCGATCGCGCCTTCCACACCGGCATTGCCGCCATCGTCGGCAATGCGACATTGATCCGGGTGACGGGCGAGATGTTCGACATGCGCATGACGCCTTATTTCGCCAAGCTCGCCAGCCACTTCGAGGGGCCGGGAACATGGCGCAGCGCCGTCGACGAGCATCGGGCCATTCGCGACGCGATCGCCGCCGGCGATGGAGCGGGCGCCAAGGCGGCCATGCGCGCCCATCTCACCCTATCGCAGAAGAGGTTTTCCGAGAGCTTCGGGGAGGAGTTTTCGGGAGAGGAGGAGCGCGGCCGCCAAAAGCGGCCCGCGAAAGGAACCGACAAGATTTAACCCGAGCTCGGGAGGAGAGAGCGATGAAGAGCAGACTGGCAACGATACTTTGCACCGCAGCCGCGATCATGGCGACGACGGCTGTCGCGCATGCTGAGACGGTACTGAAATGGGCGCATGTCTATGAAACCTCGGAGCCCTTCCACACGGATTCCGTCTGGGCCGCCGAAGAGATCGCCAAGCGCACCGACGGGCGCTACAAGATCGAGGTCTATCCGGCCTCGCAGCTCGGCAAGGAAGCCGATATCAACCAGGGCCTGAAGCTCGGCACGGTCGACATCATCATCTCGGGATCGAGCTTTGCCGCACGCGACTACAAGCCGATCGGCGTCACTTACTTTCCCTATATTTTCCGCAGTCCCGAGCATCTGATCGCCTACACCAGGAGCGATGTCTTCAAGCGCCTCGCCAAAGGCTATGAAGACAAGACCGGCAACCACATCGCCGCCGTCAGCTATTACGGCACGCGCCATACGACCTCGAACAAGCCGATTGCCAAATGCGCCGATATGCAGGGCCTGAAAATCCGCGTGCCCGACGTCCCGGCCTATCTCGCCATGCCGCGCGCCTGCGGCGCCAACACGACGCCGATCGCCTTTGCAGAAGTCTATCTCGCTCTGCAGAACGGCACGGTCGAGGCGCAGGAAAACCCGCTGACGACGATCGAGGCGAAGAAATTCTACGAGGTCCAGAAGAACATCATCCTCACCGGCCATATCGTCGATCATCTCAACACGGTGATCTCGAAGACGCGGTGGGCGAGCCTGTCCGACGAGGACAAGAAGATCTTCGGCGAGGTCATGCAGGAGGCCGCGGAGCGTACGACCAAGACCATCGCCGGCAAGGAGGCCAGCCTGATTGCGACCTTCAAGGAAAAGGGTCTCAATGTCACCGAGGTCGACAAATCCGACTTCGAAAAGAACGTGATGGAAAAGGTCAAGTTCGAGGATTTCGGCTATGAGAAGGCCGATTGGGAAGCGATCCGGGCGATCCAGTAAGAGCCTGGTCCGTTCGCGCCTGCGGCTGCCCCTCACCCTAACCCTCTCCCCGTAAAAACGGGGAGAGGGGACGTGCCCCGCGAGACGTTGGCGAGGGACGGAGACGTCGCCGCATATCCCCTTCGCCCCGCAGGCGGGGAGAAGGTGGCGGCAGCCGGATGAGGGGCTGCGCCTCCCGGTAGGCAACAAGGCTTATCGACAAACCAAAGGTCGCGCCTGCACGCCGCGCCCTCCTTCCCCAACAGGAACAAGGCCGAGTCATGTCGCAAGAAATTCACACGCCAATCACGGCCGAGGAAATTGGCCACGAGTTCGAAGGCCACGCACCGACCGCAAACGTCGCGGACTACGCCATCGAGGACTGGATCACGCTGACCGTCTTCTGGCTGATGGCTGGTTGCGTCTTCCTGCAGTTTTTCACGCGCTACGTGCTGAACGACAGCTATGCATGGACCGAGGAGATCGCGATCAACTGCCTGATCGGCGTCGTCTTTCTCGGTTCGGCCATGTGTGTGCGGACATCGCGGCATATCCAGGTGGATGTATTCTATCATTATATGCCGGCAGGGCTGGCGCGTGTGCTCGCCACTTTCGTCGACATCGTCCGCATCGGCTTCTTCGCCTATGGCTGCCACCTGATGTGGCGCTATGTCGATATCGTCGCCGACGAGCAGATGGTCACTGTCGAGCTGCCGCGCAACATCGTCTTCTACTCCGTGCTCGTTGCCTTCGCGCTGATGCTGATCCGCGCGGTCATCGTCTTCATCGCCAATATGCGCCGCGGCTACTCCGTTCTGGAGCGCCCCGAAGAATTCCAGACTGTCGAGGGTTGATCCGATGCTGCTGCTTCTTGGTTCGTTTCTGGTGCTGATGCTGATCGGCGTGCCGGTCGCCATCTCGATGGCCGTCGCATCCGTGCTTTATATCGTGCTTTACGGTGTGGCGCCCGATATCATCGTCGCCCAGCGCATGATCGCCGGCGTCGAGAGCTTTCCGCTGCTCGCCGTTCCCTTCTTCATCCTGGCAGGCAATCTGATGAACTCGGCGGGTGTGACCGGCCGCATCTATTCCTTCGCGGTCGCCCTCGTCGGCTGGATGAAGGGCGGACTGGCGCAGGTCAACATCATCGGCTCCGTCATCTTCTCCGGCATGTCCGGCACCGCACTTGCCGATGCGGCCGGCATCGGCACGATCGAGATCAAGGCGATGAAGGATCACGGCTATCCCGTCGAGGCCGCCGTCGGCGTCACTGCGGCGTCTGCCACGCTCGGCCCGATCTTCCCGCCGTCGCTGCCCTTCGTGATCTACGGCATGATGGCGAATGTTTCGATCGGCGCTCTGTTCATGGCCGGCATCCTGCCCGGCGTCGTCATGACGCTGTTGATGATGATCACCGTCGCCGCCTTCGCCTATAAGAAGCGCTGGGGCTCCGATGCGCCCTTCGATATCAGGCAACTGCTGTCGGCCGGCATGGAAATCGTTGTCGTCCTGCTGGTGCCTGTGGCGATCTATCTGATGATGCAGGCCGGCATGTCGATGAATGCCGCGGCCGGCATCGCCCTTCTCGCCCTTCTGGCGCTCGACTGGTATTTCGGCTTTTCCGCCGTGATGGCGTTGATGACCCCGGTCATCCTGATCGGCGGCATGACGATGGGCTGGTTCACGCCGACGGAGGCCGCTGTCGCCGCCGTGCTCTGGTCGCTGTTCCTCGGCCTGGTGCGCTACCGCACCATGACCTTTTCGACACTCGCCAAGGCCAGCTTCGATACGATCGAGACGACGGCATCGGTTCTCTTCATCGTCACCGCCGCCTCGGTCTTCGCCTGGCTGCTGACGGTCAGCCAGGCGGCGCAGCTGCTTTCGGATGCGATCCTGTCGATCACCGACAATAAATGGGTGTTCCTGATCCTGGTGAACCTGCTGATGCTTTTTGTCGGCTGCTTCCTGGATACGATCGCGGCGATCACCATCCTCGTGCCCATCCTGCTGCCGATCGTCGCCAAGTTCGGTATCGATCCGGTTCAATTCGGCCTGATCATGACGCTGAACCTGATGATCGGCCTGTTGCATCCGCCGCTCGGCATGGTGCTTTTCGTGCTGTCGAGGGTCGCGAAACTCTCGGTCGAACGCACGACGATGGCGATCCTGCCCTGGCTGGTGCCGCTCTTCCTGGCGCTGATCCTGATCACCTTCATCCCCGCCGTATCGCTCTGGCTGCCGCAGCAGCTCGGGCTGCTGAGATAGGAGGGTATAATGCAGACACGTCTGGCACGGCTTTACCAGAAGGGCGATCTCAGGGTCGAAACCGACACCGTTCCGGCTCCCGGCCCAGGCGAGGTGCTGCTCAAAATGGCGGCGGCAGGCATCTGCGGCTCCGATCTGCATTATTATCAGGATGGCGGCTTCGGACCGGTCAGGGTTCGCGAGCCGATCATCCCGGGCCACGAAGCCGCGGGAAGCGTGAGCCGGGCAGGCGAGGGGGTCGATTTCAAAGCCGGCGCGCTGGTCGCGGTCAATCCCAGCCAACCCTGCGGGCATTGCGAATATTGTCAAAAGGGCTTGCCGATCCACTGCCTGGAGATGCGCTTCATGGGCAGCGCAATGCGCCTGCCGCACGAACAGGGCATGTTCCGGGAATGGCTGGTGGTGCCGGCCAAACAATGCTTCGAAGTCGGGCCTGCGACGACGGCTGCCGAAGCGGCCTGCAGCGAGCCATTGTCGGTCTGCCTGCACGCCGTATCGCGGGCCGGCGTTACCACCGGCAAACGTGTCCTCATCACCGGCGCCGGCCCGATCGGCGCCCTGATGGTTGCGGTTGCCGCTTATCACGGTGCGGCCGAGATCGTGGTGACCGATCTGGCGGATGCGGCGCTGGAGAGGGCCAGGGCGATGGGCGCCAGCCGCACGATCAATGTTTCCCGGGATGCCGCAGCGCTTGGCGAATTCGAGGCGGGGAAGGGCTATTTCGATCTCGTCTTCGAATGCTCGGCCGCCGCACCTGCGATCCGCAGCGCCATTGCCGCCATCCGGCCGCGCGGCACGATCGTGCAGGTCGGCGTCACCGGAGAGATCCCGATCCCCCTCAACGCCATTGTCGGCAAGGAGCTTCACATCCACGGCACGCAGCGTTTCCACGAGGAATTCGCCACCGCCGTCGCGCTGATCTCCCACCGCAAGATCGACGTGCGGCCGATCATCAGCCACAGCCTGCCGCTCGAACAAGCCACCGCCGCTTTCACCCTTGCCGGCGACCGCTCCGCCGCCTGTAAGGTGCAGCTTACGTTTTAGAGCGGGAAGCTCAGCGCGCCTTACTCCGTTCCGGCGCGCCATTCGCGGTAGGCAAGATGGATCTTCGCGCCGATCGTCGTCAGCGGCTGCGGCGGCAGTAGAACCGGCACTGCCAGACGGCTGTAGACGCGGCCAAGTTCGGAGTCGTGCCCGAGCACGCGCTCGGCCGCGGCGATGCCGGCGGCGGTGGAGTTCGATGCGCCGAGGCCGTTGCAGCCGCAGGCCGCGAAGACGCCGCGCTCGATTTCTCCGAAGGCCGGCACGTGGTTGCGCGTCAGCGCCATCGCGCCTCCCCAGCGATACTGCATGCCGACACCGGCGAGCGTGGGGAAACGATGGGAAAACTTGCCGTCATGCAGGCGGCCGGCGCTGCGAATGACGGCATCGCTGATCTCGATGCCGGGATTATAGCTGTAGCGTGAGCGCACCAGGATGCGGTCGCCGCCACCAGTGTTGATGCGGCGCACCGTTGATCCCATCGGCAGCGCCGGGGTCGCCGCCCACTTCCTGTCGCCGCCGAGTCTTGCCGGATCGAATTCCTCGGTCAGGGACGCATAGGTGAAGACATGCAGCAGGCGCCCGCGGAAGAAACCGAAGCTTTCCGCATGGCCGTTATTGGCGAGGATGATCTTGCCCGCCTGCACCGATCCCTTCGGCGTCTTCACCAGCCAGCCGCCGCCGGAGCGCTCGAAGGAGAGGGCGGGCGTCTGCTCGAACAGCCTCACCGGCAGCTTCAGGCAGTCGGCCACGCCGCTGATGTAAGCGGCCGGCTGGATGATGATCGTGCCGGGCGAAAACAGGCCGGAGGTGAAGGCCTGCGATCCGGTCACGGCTTCGATTTCCGGGCGTTTGAGCAGGCGATGTGCTTCGCCCATCTTCGACAGCTGCAGCGAATAGGCCTCGAGATGCTTGTCGCCCTGCGTGCTCATCGCGATGCTGTAGCGGCCACAGGGATCGAACAGATCCTTTCCCCAGCCGTTCTCGGCGGCGAGTTCGCTCGCAAGAGCGATGGCCGAACGCTGCAGGAGCACGGAGTCGCGGAATTTGCCTTCCGACTCGCCGCTGAAATCGTCCGAGGAAACCTCGTGCGGCAAATCGATGATGAAGCCTGAATTGGCGCCGGCCGGGCCTTCGCCGACGATGCCGGCCTCGAGAACGGCGACCCGGACGGTCGGATCGAGCCGCGAGATCCGGTGGGCCGCCGACAGGCCGGCAAAGCCACCGCCGATGATGGCGACATCGACACTGATCGCTTCGTCCAGGGTCAGGCGCGGCGTGCGCGGCGCAAGTGTGGCCACCCAGCCCGACAGGCCGGCGCGTTTGGGAAGCCTGGATGCGACGAAGACGTTCTGTGCGGCCTGGGTCACGGTCAAATCGCTTCCCGCTCCATGAGCGGTTCGATCGCGCGCCGGAGAGCGGGAAGCTTTTCCGGAGCAAGGGCGCGCAGCGGCTTTCTCGGGGCGCCGGCGCCATAACCGATCAGCTCGGCGGCTGCGTAGACGGACTGGACGTAGTCACCTTCCCAGATCAGACCCATCGCCGGCTCCAGGATTTTCCAGAGCGAGCGCACCTCATCCCAGTTGCGCTGTGCGGCGGCCTCGACGAGGGCAACAGAGGTTTTCGGCGCAAAATTTGCACCACCCCAGATCAGGCCGTCGCAACCGGCATAAAGCGCATAGGGAACGAGAGGGTCGGCGCCGTTCATGACGAAACGACCGGTACGGATGAGGGCTGCCTGTTTTCCCAAATCCCCGCTGCTGTCCTTGACGGCTGAGAAGCCCGGAATGTCGTTCAGCTTTTCGAGGAGTTCCGGCGTGATGGCGACGCCGACCGCCTGCGGCACGTTATAGCCGATAACGGGAAGGCCAGATTTGGCGACCTCGGCGTAGAAATCGAGGATGCCCTGGTCGTCGGTCGGCCCTTCGAAGAAGGGTGGAAGCACCATGACGCCTTCGGCGCCGGCGTCGCGGGCGCGGGCCGTCCGCTCCACGACGTCTTCGACCAGCAAGGCCGACGTCTGGGCGATCACCTTGGCGCGGCCATTGACGATCTTCGCGCCACGGCGGACCAGTTCTTCGGACTCCTGCTTGGAGAGATAGACGTGCATGCCGGTTCCCGAGCTGAACAGGAAGCTGCCGATCCCGGCGGCGAGATAGTGTTCGATGTTGATTTCAAGCCGTCCGTAATCGATGCGGCCGGCATCATCGAATGGGGTGGTGATTGCGAGATTGAGTCCTGGAAAGGGAAAGGCGGTCATCGATTAAATCCCGTTATGTCAGGCTGTGAGGTCGAGCCAGATTGTGTTGAGCTGCGTGTACTGGCCTTGACGGAGCTTTAGAGGGTCGGCGTCTCCAGTCCCTCGGGGGCCGCGTACATGGCCATGTTCCTCCGGGAGAGTTCGATATGGAGTCGCGCCAGTTCACCGGAGGCTTCGACATCCCGCCGCTCGATGGCGTCGATCATCTCCTCGTGCTGATCCGATGCCAGCTCGAGTTCTTCCTGCATGCGCGGCGTGTTCGGGTGCTGGTAAAAGATCTTGCCGATACGGGCGTGGTCGATCTGCAGGCGGCGCAGGCTTGGAACGACATAGACATTGTGTGCCATCTCGCCGACCTGCCGATGGAACTGGTCGTTGTGGAGCACCCTGCTCTCCACATCGCAGTCCTCGACCGCTTTGCGGAAGGCGCGCTGGATCTGCTTGAGAGTGTCGAGTTCCGCTTTCGTGCGGTTCTCCGCCGCGAGCTTGTTGGCGGTGATGTAAATCATCGGCGCCAGCAGGAAGAAGTCGCGCAGCGACTGATAGCTCATCGAGCTGACGCGGGCGGCGCGGTTCGTCTCGAGCTCAATAAAACCCTCGCCGGCCATCTGCCGCATCAGCTCGCGCACCGGCGGGCGGGAGAGCCCGAACTCTTCGCTCAAGGCCACTTCATCAAGCACCGAGCCCGGCGGCAGCTCCATGGTCAGGATGCGCCTGCGCAGCGCAAGTTCGAGGCTGGTCTTGCGGTCGGGACTGGCGATTTCAGCGTTCATGGAGTTGTCCGTCTCATAGTCTCTTCTGAAGACATTATGTAGACATATGATAGGCGTCAAGTCGTCAAAAAGAATTATGGCAGTCGCTCTCGGCTCGTCAGGCGCGACGACCGACGGTTTCTCCCAGCTCAAGAACTTGTTTTCATTGCCATTTATCGCATCGCGGACGCTTACGCATCACAGCGACCCCGAACGGGTCCGATCCGGTGTGGAGATCAGAGCGGCAATCACAAGCTCTGGCGCCGAGCGACGATCGGTTCCGACGGCGCAGCCTGGTGTTGCCGGCGAAAGACACAGACCTGGTTGCGGCCCGCTTCCTTGGCGCGATAGAGAGCCATGTCGGCCTCGTGCTGGAGGCTGGCCAGTGAAATGTCGATGTCGAGCGCCGATTTCAAGGCTACTCCGACGCTCAGCGTTACCGAAGGGCCGACCCCGGAGGAAGGGTTCGGCAGGGCGGCGGCTTCCACGCTTTCGCGTATTCGCTTTGCCACCGCGATGGCCTCGTCTTCGTCGACATCCGGAAGCACGATCAGGAATTCCTCGCCGCCATGGCGCGAGACGAGGTCGCGGTCGGCCCGTACGCAGCTCTGGATGATGCCGGCAACCTTGACGAGACAGCGGTCGCCCTCGCCATGGCCGAGCTTATCGTTCAGCGCCTTGAAGTGATCGATGTCACACATGAGCATGGCTGTGACGACGCCGGTTTCCCGGCCGTTGCGCCACAGGCTCTCGAGCGTTTCCATCATCCAGCGGCGGTTGGCAATCCCCGTCAGCGGATCGGTTCTGGCCAGCCGTTCCAACCGGGCGTTCGCATCGGCCAGTTCCGCAACCCGGCGCTGGTCCCTGCAGTCCAGGAGAAATGTCTTCTGCGCCAGGATGTTCATCGTGCGCCGGGCAACCACGGTCGCGATGATACCGCAGGAAAAGAACAGGGTCCCGGCAATGACGCTGCCCGTTTCCGCAAGCGGATTGTACCACTGCAGGATGAAATAAAGGCAGAGGGCATAACAGGCGATCGCAATCGTCCACGCCAGCGGCGCGCTGAAGATGGTGATTGCACTCGTTGCCACAAAGAGCATGATGGTCAGATGCCGCTCGTAAAACTCCCCTCCGGCAAAGACGCCGACGAGGGCGACCGACAGCAGAATGAGACACATTCCCACCAGCAGCGATGCGCGCTGAACCGCCGCCGGGCGCGGCTTGCTCCAGACGACCGCTGTGAAAATTGCCGCCGGCGGCAAAAGGCAGGCGGGAGCGACCATCGGCAGGACGATTTGGTGGGGAAGCAGGATAGCGTTCAGCGCCAGCGTCAGGATATCGACGAATGCCACCCATATCATCCAGGACCGGATAACCTTCGCGGTCTGCCGCCATGACCTTTCGTCATATCGGCGGCGCAGATCCCCCGTCAGGCGGATATCACGGGTTCGGCCCGATAGAAGACGTTCGACCTCATCCGCCATCGCGCCAGTCAACGGCCGCGGCGAGAAAGACCCGGCGGCAGAACCTTCGGAGGAGGTGCTTTTGGTATCATTCATCCTTGGATTATCTAGCCGCGATCGAAAGCTCGGCAAGGCTCACGCCTGGATGTCCTGATTCCTATGTTGATATTTTGTAAACAAGATTTCCTGCGTGATCTGGGCCAGATCGTCCCGATCATGCTACGAACCCTCGTCCGAGAGGGAACAGGATGAGACTCAAGCTGGTTGCAGTTGCGGTCGCGGCGCTGGCGCCGGTGGTCGCGATGCTCGCATACAATGAAGTCGCGCTCCGCCATCAGCGCAACGAGGAGGTGCGCGCATCCGCGGCGCAGGCGGCCAGGCAAGCGTCGTCGGAAGTCGAACGGATCGTGGAGGGGCTGCACGCCCTTCTGGTGTCCGTCTCCGCCATGCCATCCGTGCGGCATCTTGAGGTCCAAGGCTGCAATGAAGCCCTCAAATCGGTCGCGGAAAACGTTCCGAACATCCGCACCATCTTCGTCGTCGGGCTCGACGGGCAGCCGGTCTGCGGCAGCATGGCTTTTCCCGATGGCGTGGTGTTCTCCGATCGAGACTATTTTCAGCAGGTACTCGAAACCAAGGGGTTCGCCGTCGGCACCTATACGCAGAGCCGCCTCGTCGACAAGCCCGTCCTGCCGCTCGCCATGCCCCTGATGGAGGGCGACGCCGTCAAGGCCGTCATCGTCAGCGGAATCCGGGTGGATTGGCTGCAGAACCGCATCACCGAGCGTGGAGTCGCGCCCGGTAACGAGGTGACGATCGCCGACGGCAAGGGAACCGTCGTCGCGCACGTTCCCCTTCCGGAACGGTTCGTCGGCACTGTCCTATCCGAGGAATACCAGCGCCTGGTCCATGCCGAGCAGCCCGACGTGGTCGAGATCGCAGGCAAGGATGGAACAACGAGCGTTCTCGGCTATCGGCCGATCGCGCTGCCTGCCAGCCCGCTCTATGTCAGCGCCGGCTTCTCGAAGCTGGAAGCCTTCGCGCCGATCAACCGGGCGACGCTGATGAATACGCTCGCCATCACCGGCGGTGCGCTTTTCGCCTTTCTTGCCGCGATCTTCATCGGCAACCGCTTCATCCTCGTGCCGATCTCCCGGATCGCCGAGGTGATGGAGAAGTGGCGCAGCGGCCAGACGACGGCGCGCACCGGCATGACAGGGCCGGACGAGTTGGATGTCGTCGGCGCGACCTTCGATCGGCTGCTCGACGAACTCGATGAGCGGAGACGCCGGAACGAGCAGGCGGAGGAGGAGCGAACCCTGCTCGTCCGCGAAATGGCGCACCGGGTCAAGAATGGCTTCGCCCTCGTTCAGGCGATCGCCCGGCAGACCTTCTCGCGTGCCAATCCGGAAAGCTATGTCGCCTTTGCCGAAAGGCTCGCCGCACTTGCCGGCACATATGATCTCATTCTGTCGCGGGAGGGGTCGGCCGCGTCCGTCCGGGAGATCATCTCCGCCGCCTTGCGGGCGCATATCACCTCGGAGGAACGCATTCGTCTCGATGGTCCCGACGTGGTTCTTCCCGCCGATATCGCCCTGCCGCTTTCCCTCGTGCTCCACGAACTGGCGACCAATGCGACGAAGTACGGAAGCCTCGGAAGCGAGCAGGGAACCGTCGCCATCGAGTGGAAGCACGATGACGGGCGCGTCCTTCTCGTCTGGACGGAAGCCGGCGGGCCGCCGGTGTCGACGCCGACGAAAAGAGGTTTTGGCTCCGTCCTGATAGAGCGGGCATTTTCCTTCAAGGCGCAGGCGCGCTCCAGGTCGGACTACAGGCCCGAAGGGCTGGTCTTCGAAGTTGTCTTCTTAACCGGGGAACCTGCAGCGAAGGCCGGATAGAGATATTGCGCCCGAACTCGGATCCCGGCGGATAGACCTCCCTATTTTCCGGCAGGGGGACGTTGCAGATCGATGCGGCTCGTCACCACGGATTTGCCCGAGGTCGGGTCCTGATCGACCGTCTGAAGCCGAAGCCTATCCTGTCCGAGTTTTTCGATCATCAACGTCGCGTTTCGGTCGCCATTGACCACGCGAGCCCAGGTCACGCGAAGATTGAGCGCATCGCCTTGTCTGCTGCCGACCAGTTTGGATGGCTGTCCCGATGGGCCGATGTAATTGCCGATGTATCGTTGTCCCAAGGCTTTGACATTGGCCGAGAAAGCTCTTGTGAAGACCGCAAGGCCCCGACATTTCCCGTTCATCGAGACCGCGGATTCACTCGCGTCTGATTTGAGGGTGCAGGAGACATTGAAGTTTGTGCCGCCGATCCTGGTGAGAACCATCCCGGTCCCGCGCCAATCGCCGGCCAAGGATCGCAAAAATCCCGCCTCCGACGCCTTTGCTGTGTGCGGCAGGCAGGACAGCGAGAACAAAGCAGCGATCAGAGCAGCACGCATGAAAGCCTCCCCGGTTAAGCGGCTCTACCAAACCGCTGAACGCTGCCGATTGTTCCGACAGGCTCATGCCGTTGAATGGGCGTGCCACGTTAGCGGTGAAGGTCGGTGCCTTTGCCGAATTGCGGCGTCAATCGGGTCGCCTTCTATGGGATACGGTACATTGGGTCATGCCGGCTGTCGAGAACACGCGTATCGGGAAAGGCACGGTGGCCGCTAAAAGTTGAACCGCTCTAGCTTGCTTTCCAGTTCGCATTATCGGGGATCGATCGCTGAGGCACGACGACCTGGATGATGGACGGGCTGTTCAGGTTTTCTTTGGCGCCATTTATGGCGTCCTGCAATTCGCCATAGGTGTCCACTTTCCAGCCTTGGCAGCCAAAGACCTCTGCCAACTTGCTGTAATTCCATCGGTGCAGGATGCATGAATTGTAGAACGGCTTGTTACCATGGAAAACCGATGCGTCGGCAAGCCATTGCTCCACGCCGTAGATGCCGTTGTCCATCACGAAGATGATCGGGTTGAGATTGAAGCGCGTTTGTGTCGAGAGGCATTGAGCGGTCATCTGAAACCCGCCATCCCCCGCAAAGACCAGCAGCCTCTGTTTATCTTGCTTCGCCAGCGAAACCCCGGTCGCGGCAGGACCGATATAACCGATCGCCGAATAGGATGATTGGACGATGAAACCGCGGCGAGCACCGACTTCAAGAAGCAGGCTCCCGAAATAATTCAAACTGGCGTCGGCACCAACGATGGTATTTTCGTCGATCTGCTGCTGAATGAAATCGTAGAAGCCCTGATAGGTAATTTCGCCTGCCGCGTTCACGACCGGCGCTTGCCGAGCCGTTTTCGCCGGAAGACTTTGGGCTTTGCACGTCAGCCTTTTGTCAATCAAACCGTTGACGAGATCCGCCAGCGAAACCTGTGCGTTGAAGATCGTCCCATACTTCACTGTATCCCGGGAGGCGAATGCGGTTTTAGCGAGATCGATAGGCCAGCCCAAATCATTGATATCAGTCAACCAGACGCCCAGCGCCAGTACGAAGTCGGAGTCTTTGGCCAAAGACTGGACATAGGGTGACGACGATTTGCCATCGAACACCCCGGCGAACTGGACATCGTCTTCCGACAGGACGGCTTTGCTCAAAAGCTCGGTCACGTAGGGAATTTTGAGGTCCCGAATGAGCCGCTCGGCCTGGTCGTGAAGGCCAAACCGGTCGATCTCGACACCGATCCAGATCAGGGGTTTGGTGGCATTCTGCAATCTTTCGCTGATTTGCGCGATCGACTGATCGAGACTGTCCTCGTCGGATATAACGGGCGCCGGTTTTAATGCATTCGACGGACGTGTGCATTCCAGGTCGACCATGTCCTCCAGCAACTCGATATAGACCGGACGTCTTTCCGTGATGCACTGTGTCAGCGCATAATCTATGAGCATTGGCGCAAGATGAGGGCTGTCGACGCGGACGGCAGCGGCAGTGATGTATTCGAACACCTGAAGATCCGTTTCCCGTCCGCTGATGAAGTGATGCGAACTGTAGCCGGTTTGTTCGAATGTGAGCGTTTTCTGGATACTTGGAGCACCGTTGATCAGGACGACCGGCACTTTCTCGACGTAAGATCCGGCGATCGCATTTGTTGCGCAAAGCGAGCCTGCGGAATAGGTGACGCACAGCGCACCAATTCCTTTCAATCTCGCATAGCCGTCGGCCGCATAACCGGCATTCAGTTCATTCACTTCTTCGATGACCTGAATACTGCTTTTCTCGACATAACTGTTCACCCATTCGATCGAATAATCGCCCGCTACGGAAAACAGGTGCCCCAGGCCCAGTTCGCCAAGTCTGTCGACCAGATATTGCCCAACCGTGTATGTATCGCCCATGTTCCGACGGCTCCCCTGTTGACGACAACTGACGTGTATTAGAACTCGCTCGCGTTATCGAATAAGCGCGGTATGTATATGTCGAATATTCCGGGGCATTTCCGCTCGGGAAATCTTTCCAGCAGGAAGTGCTTGAAAGCATCATTGGCGAGTCCGTTGCCGGCGGCCTCCATGGCGACGGACAAATACTCTATATTTTTGGCAACCTCGTTTTTGTCAGCCGGAAAGCCGTGACCGGGAAGGAACAGGTCATAGTCGGACAGCAGCATGCCCTGCAAAATCCCGATCCAATGCTCCATGTATTTCGTCAGATAAAGGTGCGTTCCGCTGTAGATCAGGTCTTGCGCAATAAAAACGCCCACGTCCGGAAGACCTATGGTGAGGAGAAAATCGATCTCCGTATCAACGACTTCATCAAATACGTATTTGACCCCGTCGATGATCTCGTGGCCGGCGCGGACGGTTTTTTCGGGAATGACCAAGCTCTTCGGAGCGAGGTTGCCCAGTTTCCAATGGTCATTCAGGGACTCCTGGCCATGCTGCCTCAGGAACTCCTTCGTTTCCGGCAATGCATGAATCGGAATGTCGCTGAATGCGGCTCCCAGGCCGAACCAATGGTCGGGGTGCCTGTGCGACAGGTAAATCCGGTCGATCTCCTTGCCGATACTGTCGGCATACGCTCTGAATTGCAACGCATAGGGGACGAGGAATTGCCCATCGACAAGAACAAGCTTGTTCCTGCTTTCGATGATGTGCGTTGCATTGGCGATATTGTCATCCGTGAAAGCTGAAATGAACGTATGAATACGGACATCGCCTGCTCGCCTGACGATTTTAATGGGATCCGGCAATTGCGCCACCATAGGTATCTCCCTGATTGAATGGTCGTTTGCTGAGGTTTGGCGTTTGCGCGCGCGCCATCACGGATGAGATCGACGGCCGTGGGACGCGATCTTTTCCTCCAATGTCCTCAGGGCGGCACGCGCAACGTCGTAGGCGCTGTCGACATCAGCCTCCGGCGCGTCCTCGCCGGGCCGCCAGAATCGTCTGCGCGTCATTCTCATCGAGCTCTCGAAGGGGGGAATCGCGTTAAAGACTTCGACGAGATAAGGGCCGGAATAGACCGGCTCGATTTCGTCCAGCATGATCTCCCAGGGAATCCAGCTGTCTTTGACGGCGCCCCGGTCCGGCGCTGAGATGTGAACGTAATTCAGCCGGCTCTGCCGTGCGGCACGGGCGACATTTTTCCTGAAGGTTGCCGGCCCCTGGCTTTCCATCACGACCTGGGCTGTATCGATCGTGACGCCACAGGCCGGAATGTCGGCGCTTTCGAGGAAATCCAGTGCTTCCGAGACCATGGTCGGTCCGGGCGTTTCCCAATTCTTGACGGGTTCTATGGCGAGCTTCACCCTCTTCTCGGCGGAATATTGCGCCAATTCCCGGAAGACGGAGGCTGCCGCTGCATATCGTGGCTTCATCCAATCCTGAAGCGCGTCGCTCCAGATCCCTTCACCGCCATCCGTCAGCGGAAAGATACCATAGGGGTACAGGAACGGCCCCGACATGATCGTATTCTCCCCGCCCAGCACCGAGGTGATGTCGACGCGGGATTTGAGATAGGACAAAGCCTGCTTGCGCTGTTCCTCGTAGGGCGAGGTCGGATCGAAGGTTCGCGTGGTCCCCACATTGGTTGTGAACTTCACATCCCGGAAGCCGGCCTGATCGAACGCTCGTCTGAGGCTGATATAGCTTTCGACCTCAGCGTGATGATCGGCATACGCCGGTCCCGGGGCGATATGCACATCGAAGCCGGTGTAGCCGATCTCGGTAAGAGCTTTCAGATGTCTGACGAGAACCTGGGTATAGCCCGCGTCATTCGGCCTCAAATCGGCTGTAAACATAAAGAAGCTGAAATATATATCGCGCCTGCGTGCCTCTTCCATCTTCATCGCTCCAGCTGTGACTATCCAGTAATGCGTGGTTCAGGATGGTGTCCCGCCCGGCATTGTGATGAGGCGAGATCCGTCCCCGCCTCCTTCACATCGCCATCGGGCTGAAACAAACGCTCCGCGTCGGGCTACCATCCAAGCAGCTTGCGCAGATATTCGCGGCCCATTTTCGCGTATTGCAACGGATTGACCTTGGCCGGGTCCTGCTCTGCCTCGACGCAGATCCATCCGGCGAAATCCGCCTCGGCCAACGCATCGAGGATTTCCGGAAAGGTCTCTATGGAGCCGTCGCCGGGCACGGTGAAGATCCCCGCCTCGATCCCTTGCTGGAAGGACAAGCCGTCGTTGTGAATGTTCTTAACCACCTCGGCGCGAATGTCTTTCAGGTGAACATGCTTGATGCGGTGGGCGTATTTTCTGGCCAGCGCCAGCGGATCGACGCCGGCAGCCGCCTGATGTCCGGTGTCGAGAAGCATGTTGACCAGGCGTGGATCGGTCTCGTCCATGAGCCGGTGGATCGCTTCCGTCTTCATCACTCCGGTCCCCAGATGCGGGTGATAGCAGAGCCGGCGGTTGCGGGCCCTGGCTTTCTCTCCGGCGGCATGCAGGCCTTCGATCAGCTGTTTCCACTGGTCCTCGGAGAAATCGGGGCAATTCGGAAACAGGGCGACCGGGAGCGGATTGACCGCCCCGCCAAACTCGGCGACGACAAGATCCGCCCTGCGCGGATCGTCGCTGCCGCCTTCCATGGCTTCGAGGAAGTCGAGCTGAGCATCGACGTTTTCAAGCGTATGACGATTCATCGCCTTGATGGTGAAATAGGTGCTCACCCAAGGCTCGGAAATCCGCAATCCCCTGAGTTCGAGGACAGGCCGCAATATTTTCGGATCCGTCGGATATTTATGGCCGACGCCGCATCCGACATAGCCGGCGAGCGCCATTTCACTCAGAGCCTGCTCGTAGGGGATGCCGATGTCGATGTTGATGAAATCGTCATTCCACCAGAGCGTGGGGATGACACCGAGCCAGACCTTGGAGGGCGTCAGTCGATGCAGATGTGTCGTCATGGCAATGATCCAGTTCTGTGAAGACAAACGGAAGCGGCGTCAGGTCAGGTTGTGGAATCGAGAGCCGGAGAAAGCCGGAATTTTCGGCGGAGAGGCCCAGGAGCCGAAACCGGGCCCCTTGGCGCCTGCAGGGTGGGCTCCGATCGCCTTCCAGAGCAGACCTTCGACATAGGCGTCGGGAGAAATGACGAAGGTGATATTCGCAGGCTTGGGGCCAAAGCGCTCCGTCCAGGTGGTGGGCAACTCGAACCAGGTGCCGGAATACCAGAGCTTGATCAGCGCACGGGCCACGTCTCCCAGCAATTCATTGCCGAGAATGGTCGTGCGAACGGCCTGGATACGGGCCTCACCTTCCGGCGGCGGCAGGGCGGTGAAAGCGGCCAGCAACGCGTCGGTGATCTCGCTGCCGACCACCTTGTCGAGCGTGGCGAGATAGCGTTCCGCCAGGCCGGTTCCCAGAAGATCGAAGTGGGAGAAGGCTGTCAATTCGACGGAGATACCCAGAAATGGTTCGAAACGGCTGCTCATGCGTTCACCTCCGCCTGCCGGGTGACGGCTGGCTGTGTCATACCGCCGGGGATCTCATAGGTGGGGCTGCCGTTCTTACCGGGATGCTTCGGCAGCGGATTGCGGATGAGTTCGAGAATCATGTTGCGGAATTCGAACATCATCGGAACGGCTTCCAGCAGCAGGTTTGGCTGGCCGTTATAGGCACGCGTCAAAAGCTGGAGAAATTCGCCATAGCGCGTGTTGAAGGCGATCGCCGCCTCACGCAGTTCCGAACCTTCGAGTATATCTTTTAATTTCAGGTTCTCTTTTATGGGATAGGCGCCCTCCCAATCGACCTGTAAGTGCGGACCCGTGGGCTGGCCGGGCTGGTCGCCCTTCTGGTAGTAGCGGCCTTTGACCAGCTCCTCGAAACGATAGTAATGGGCCAGTTCGTGGTCGTTGTCGTCGTAGATACCGCCGCCGTCGCCCTCGCCCTGTTCGATGATGAGCTCGATGGCTTCCTGGGCGCTTTTCAGATCGGTTACGGGAAACAGCTCGCCGCCGCCGGAGTAATAATATTCCGAGGTGATCTGGCGCGACCTGTCGCCGGTAAAGATAGTTGTGCCCGCCCCATGCGCTTCGGCTTCCAGATATTTGATGCCTTCCGCAATGGCCGAGTAGAACTCGCCGATACTGTAGAAATGGAGGTCCTCATGGCTCGGATGGCTGGCAAGCGCGGTGATGTCGGCGGGAGTTTTGCGGTACATCAGGCCCTTGCCGACGAGATGTTCAGGACGCTGGGCCGGCCGCTCGATTTTCAGGAAAGTCGCCAGCGCCTCACGGCCGAATGCCTGGATGCCGACCTTGAAATCGGTCTCGCCGTCCGGCAGGGCGGCGGGATAGCTGGCTACGAAGTCCGGCCTGACAAGATCCGGCTTGCCGCCGATGGCATTGAGAATATTGGCCGCGATCGTCAGATGCAGCATCTCTTCCACCACGATCACGCGCAGAACCTGGGTCGCATCCTGGTTGACGCCGGGCTTGATCGAGTAAAGCGCCGTCAGATACGGCGGAATCGTCGCATGTTCGAGCTGCATCGCCCGGTAGAGAAACTCTTTCAGCTCATCGAGCGTCTTAATACTGTAAGAATACATGCTCAGGGCTCCATGAAACATAAGTTGGGTGCACCGGCCGGCTTCGTGTCGCTTGCGTCGAGATCGGTTCGTTCCGCGCAGCGGATGCCGGTTTTCGTTCAATGCAGAGATTTCAGAATGTCGCGACCGCTTCGGAAACACATGGCGGCCAGTGTCAAGGTGACATTGGCCGTGCCGATCGTCGGCATGCTGCCGCCGCCCACGAGATAGAGGTTTTCGTGGTCCCAGCTGCGCTGGTTCTTGTCCACGACGGAGTTGGTCTTCGTCGTTCCCATGATATGAGTACCGGCCAGATGATTGCCGCCGCGGATCGCATAGCCTTGCCCCTCATAGGCCACATAGCCGAAATCGCCGGGGTCGTAATGGGTATGGTCCTGCGCGCCCATGCGGGTAAAGACGGTGCGCGCAAACTGGCGGCCATAGGCGGCGCCCTTCATGGTATATTCCGGAACCGTGAAGGACAGGATGGGCCGCATGTTGCCCAGAGCATCGGTATATTGCGGATCCACCGCGATGCGGTTGCTTTCGACGGGCATGACCTCGATCATGAACGCCAGCAGCAACTGCCGCGAAACCTGGTCGATCATGCCGCGCCGAAGATCCGCCCCGTAGAGGTTGCGATCATCCACCAGTTCGAGAAGGTCGGAGGTCGGCGCACCCGTGGCCCAACCCCAGCCGTCGTTGTGGATATCGATGGCGAAGGCGGCTTGCCTTTCCCGGAAAGGGCCGTCCCGCAGGTCGACGATACCACCCGTCGAACTGGTTCCGCGCATCGTGCCGCAGATTTCCGGCATCAGCGCCCAGTTCAGCAGATAGGCGTGGTCCATCAGATTGCGTCCGACAAGACCGCTGGTGCTGCGCAGGCCGGAGGCCAGCATGAGGCGCGCCGTTTCGATGGCGCCTGCCGCAAGCACGAAAACCTTGCCCTTCACGGTGATGGTCTCGTGGGCCGGTGAGGCCGGGTCCTGGTAAATCTTGACCTCGAGAGAGCAGACTTTCCCGCTATCCGGGTCGATGTTGACCTTCGATGCGACCGCCTGCGGCAGCAGTTCGACAAGCCGCTCGCCCCTTTCCCCGTTTACCGCGAACGCCTTGGCAAGCGTTTTGCCGGAGTGGTAGCGCGCTTGCACGGGACAGAGCGGTACGCAGTTGGTGTTGCCCTGGCAGCGGCCGCCCTCTTCGACCTGATGCGTATCGACGGCGCCGATCGGACGGTAGCCCTTCCCCCCGTCATAGGCCGGGTTTGGTATGCTGTTGCGCCCCTGCGGATAGGGCCTGACCTTCAGGGGATATGTTTTGTCGTAAAGTTTGACGCTGGTGCCTTCGATGCCCTTGTTGACCTGCTGATCCAGATAGGAAAGCGGCAGGCCGCGCATGGGAAAGACATAATCGTCCGGGAAAGTCTGCCCCAGATATTGCTGATCTTCGACATTCGCCGATACGCCGATTTCCCGCTCGGCCAGGCGGTAATCCTCCTCGACTTCCTCAAAGCTCAGCGGCCAGTCCAGCCCTTGGCCGAAAATGGTGCGCGTCTTGAAATCCGAGCGAAGTAGACGGGGCGTTTTCGCCTCCCAGTGCATGGTCGTTCCGCCGAAAATACGGGTATATGTCGTATCGCTGACATAAGGGCCGGATTGAACGATATAGCTCGAGCTATCGGTTTCCCCCGCCTGCAGCTTGCGAAGCTGCGGGCTGCGGGGCATGGCCGCGTTCGCATTCAGCGGAAAAGGCGACTGGTTGTCCTTGGAGGCGGCCGAATAGAAAGTCGTCAGCAGATTGTCGTAGCCAGCCAGAGTGCTATTGGCACCGGTTCCGGCTTCAAGGATAAGGACACGCTTGCCCGCTTCCGCAGCCTGCTTGGCAATAATGGCGCCTGAAATGCCGCTGCCGACGATCACGATATCGTAGTCGCCAGACTCTGCGACAGTCTTGGCATCGGCCTTTATCGCCGATTCGAGGGGAAAAAGCACTTTGGTCCTCCATTAATCCCGGAAAGCCGCATCAGGCTTTGCGGATCATGCCGTTCTGGACTCAATCGAGATCTCAGGCCGGACGGCCTGAAATCGTCATGATTTCGGGCCGCGGGAGTTTCGGGGTTTGGACTTGGCTGGGGCGGCGGCGGAGCGGGCTCTGACTGCCGAGAGGAAGGAGGCATAGCTCCAGGTCAGATTCCTGACGCTTTTCTCGTAGCCGACGGTTCCGTCGAACTGTTCGCTCAGCTCATAGTGGTCGCTGTGATAGATGATGGCGCGCAACATGACGTCGGACGAAGCCCGCAAGGCTGCCGACGCGTCGGCGGCGCTGCTGGATGCGCCAAGTCCCAGTTCCGCGAAGAAGGGTTCGGAGAACTGATCGAGGGGGAGGGCGCCGCTGGCCTCGATGGCATTGGCAAGCCGATACTGAAACTCGGCGAAGTTGGCGGTGCACAGAGCCCAGGGATGCCCGCCGGCCACCGGAGCCGCCACATCGCCATCGTAATGATCGCCTGGATAGCGCCCGAAGAGCGGTCCGAGCCCCCTGGCCGCATCGGCGCCATTGACCGGATAATAGTTCGAAGACGAAGGATCGGCCCACTGGCGCCGCAGGATGGCCGCCGTTGCCAGAAGCTTGGTATCGGTCGGCTCGATCCCGCCATAGCAGACCGAAGAGACGATATCGATGTTCGCGTCGTAGCCGGCTTGCTCCGCGGCATCCAGAATGCTCACATAGAGCTGCCCGTTCCAGTGGGTGGCCAGCTGGCTTTCCAGCCAGGAGATGGCATCGGCCACCCCGGCAGGCACCGCAATGCCGATCGTGTTTGTGGAAATTTCCCGGAAAAAGCGCAGCTGTACGGCTCGTGCGAAAAACGAATAGCCCTCATATTCCTCCCAGAGATTTGTGGTCTTGTTCTGGTAAACTTCGAGAAGATAAGAGAGGTTGGTCTCGACCAATTGTTTGGCGATCGTCTGCGTGGCGCCATCCAGCTGATTGAACAAGGTCATGATCGCAATCGACTGAATGGCCGGCCCGTCATTCTGCTCCGACCACGGACGAACCTCGCCGGTGATGGTGAAGCAGGCGTGGCCAAGTGTGACGGTCGCGGAATTCTTCGCATTCGCCTGGCAGAGCGCGGCGAAGTTCACATAGTCGACCAGGCTCGGCAAAACCCCGCCCGAAACGGGCAGCAAGCCGGCAAGCGCGATCTCGATGGCCGTAATCGCCCCGTCGCGGACCCAGTTGAAAACATAGTCCTGGTCGACGCCCGGCGTGTTCGCTGGATAGGAGGGGGCGGCGATGACGCAGCCGGGGGCGGAGAAGACGCCGGGCGATGCCGGATCCTCGATGACATAGCCATCGCTGGTGATGTTGCGCATCATCAGAAGAGAAAAATAGCGCGACAATGCGACCAGATCGGTCTGCGCAAAGGCAGGCCGCGGTTTGACTGTCGGCGCATTGGCGCCGATATGGGCCGGGTTCGCACCCGTCATTGACTGACTCCAAAGCGCAACTGTCATTGACTGTCTCCAAGATCGGTTGAGACTTGCCGGGACCAGATCGAGAAATATTCCGGACCCGGATGGGAGAAATATTGCGGCCGTATGGGTGTTGAGAGTGAACAAAGGTCTCTGCGGCGGCGAGGGGCAAGATGCTGGCCACCCGCCGCCGCTGAACCTTTAACTAGAAAGATCGGCGACGATCTGCTTTTTATCAACCTAAAGATGTTGATCTCAGGTCAAAAAATCTCAGAGAATTGCGCCTGGCGTTACGGGTGCTCCGGCGGGATGGATTCAACCAGCCCGACGAGATTGGACCGCGTTGCCGCAGACCGGTTGCGCAACGCCAGAACCATTTGCAATTCCATGGCGGAGATCGCGCTGTTCCTATGCCAGTCCATCGTGCCTCGCCCGAGCAGCAGCCAGTCGAGGGAGACATCCAGCAGGTCGGCGAGCGCGCAGGCGCTCTCCAGCGAGGTATGGCCGCCATTCTGCCAGCGTGAGACGGCGGCGACGGACACGTCCAGTTCGGCCGCCAGGGCGTGAACTTTCCGGAACTTGCCGCGGGATATCGCCTCTCGAATACGTTTGCCGCGTGCCATGTCATGGGTCATCAAGAATCCTCCCGTTGTTGCGTTAAAATTGGCAATTACCAAGAGCTTTCGACCGACGAATATCAGAGATTTCTTATGGAATGGGACGGCAAAGCCAAGCACCGGTCAACCTGGTGAAATATCCAGATTGCGCCCGGCCGGCCTCCTGTTGAAACGTCGGCGCATCAGGAGGGACGGATATGTTGCGGATACTCACCAAAGACATGCTCGAGACCGATCGACGGGCTTTCGACGAGATGTTTCGGGCTCGCGCCGCCGTTTTTCGCGATCGGCTGGGATGGCAGGTCGATGTCCGGGATCAATGGGAGAGGGACCGATACGACGAGGCCGAGGATCCCGTCTATCTCGTCACGCAGCAACCTTCCGGCACGCTGACGGGTTCGTTGCGCCTGCTGCCGACCACCGGAGCGACGATGCTCAAAAGCGAGTTCCGGCATTTCTTCGATCAGCCTATCGACGTCGATAGCCCGACGACCTGGGAATGTACCCGCTTTTGCCTTCATCCGCATGCCGAACACACGGAGCAATCGCGCGCAGTCGCCACGGAACTGCTCTCAGGGCTTTGCGATCTCGCGCTCGACACCGGTATCGAGAGCATTGTCGGCGTCTATGACGTCGCGATGGTCGCTGTGTACCGGAGGATCGGCTGGAAGCCGACGCCGCTTGCCCGATCCCGGCCCGAGATCGGCAAGCTGTATGTTGGCCTATGGGATGTGACGGCGGACAATTGTCGAACCCTTCGGGCCAACCTGTCCCGGCTTCTGGAGCAAGCCTCTCCCTATCCTGCCAAAGCCCTTGTCGATGGCGGCGTGCGGTAGGCGCCGTCGCTGTCCCAACGCCCAGCAGTGGGATAGGTCTCTCCAGTCTTTAACCTGTTCTTCATGTCGCGCCATGGTTGCCAAAAAATATGCTGTTCTCGGCAATCGCGAAATGTTACCACTGCGAGCAGTTAGGAAAATACGCAACCACGAGTCCATCTCATGCTGAGCAGTTCTCGTTTTTTCTACTGTCTGGACCGGATCTCGGCATCGCCGACATTGCGGGATCTGGAAACGACGCTGGATGAAGTCCGTCACATCTATGCGATATCGCATATGGTTCTGCATGTGACCCGCTCCTCGGGGGCGGCCGACAGCAATCCATTGCTTATGCTGACCTATCCGCCCGAGTGGGTGAAACAATATCGTGACCGGGACTATTTCAGCATCGATCCGGTCGTGCGTCTCGGCAGGCGCGGCTTCCTGCCCGTGGAATGGTCCGCATCGAAATGGGATTCAGGCCGAGCCTATGGCTTCTTCAAGGAGGCCATGGCTTTCGGCATCGGCCGTCAAGGCGTGACTCTGCCGGTGCGAGGACCTCAAGGGGAGCGATCGCTGTTTACGGTCACGTCCAATCATCCCGATGCCTACTGGCGGCAGTTCCGCATGGACAGCATGCGCGACCTGCAGTTTCTCGCCCACCATCTCCACGACAGGGCCATGGTTCTGTCGGGCCTGAGGGAGATTGCGGATTTTCCGCAATTGTCGCGCCGGGAACTGCAATGCCTGGAGATGACCGCCAGCGGCCTTATGGCAAAACAGATCTGCGCCCGCCTGTCCATTTCAGTGAGTGCGGTACAGCTCTATCTCGCCTCGGCACGCCGGAAGCTGACTGTCGCGACGACGAGCGAAGCGGTCGCCAGGGCCACGGCGCTTGAATTGATATGAACGCGGGGATCGCGTCTCACCGCCGGCCTCTGGTGCGCGTCGCCAGAACATTGCGGATCGAGAAGCTGGAATGAATCCTGAGAACACCCGGCAGGCTCGATAGTATTTCCTTGTGGATGCGCTCGAACTCGCCCGGACTGGCGACCTCCACGCGCAGCAGATAATCGGAACCGCCCGTCATCAGAAAACATTCCCGGATCTCGGGATGCCGGCGAACCGCCGCCTCGAAGCGGTCGAGATGATCCTCTGTCTGTCGCTCGAGCGTGATGTTGATGATCACGGCGATCATCTCGTCGGCATTGCCGGTGTCCACCAGCGCCGTGTAGCCGCGGATCACCCCTGATTTTTCCATGATCTTGATGCGCCTGAGGCAGGCCGATGGCGACAGGCCGATCTCGGCGGCGAGCTTGGCATTGCTCATGCGCGCATCGAGGCGCAGCAGTCTCAGGATATTGCGATCGATCGAGTCGAGGGCGGACATGATGGATTATTCCGAATTTTCGTCGATTATGTCGATGCCGGGCAAATGATGCAACAATCAACTGCTGAAAGATAGGCAATTTCGCGCATTGTTTCATAAACTTTGTTGAGATCGAGAGGGATGGGCATGGATAGCGATATTTTGGTTTCCCGCACACGCACCGCAACAACCGCGCAGGGAGCTACGGGCTATCTGACGATCGATCTTGCCGCACTCGGCCGCAACTACCGCAAGCTCGTATCGATGCTGGCGCCGGTCCGCGCGGGGGCGGTCGTCAAAGCCGATGCTTATGGCCTCGGCGCCGAGCGGGTTGCGAGAACGCTCTACGGCGAAGGCTGCAGGCATTTTTTCGTCGCCCAGTTTGTCGAGGCCGTCAGGTTGCGGCCAACCCTTGCCCGCGATGCTCAGATTTTCGTGTTGAACGGCTTGCAGCCGGGCAACGAGATCGCCTGCGCCGAGATGGGCATCGTCCCGGTTCTCAATTCGCTGGCCCAGTGGCGGCAATGGTCGGCGGCTGCGCGCATACTGAAGCGCTGCCTGCCTGCCGTGCTGCAATTCGACACCGGCATGTCGCGGCTCGGCTTTCCCGGGGAGGAACGAGCCGAGCTCGCCGCAGCGCTTCGCAACGGCAGCAATGTCGAAATCCTGTTCATCATGAGCCATCTGGCTTCAGCCGATGATATGGAGAGCGACCAGAACGGCGAACAAGGGGCCGAGATGTCCCGCATTGCCGATGAATTTCCCGGCTTCGACATGTCCTTCGCCAATTCCGGCGGGGTCTTCCTCGGCGATGCCTATCACGGCGTGCTCGCCCGCCCCGGCATCGCGCTTTACGGCGGCGCGCCCAACACCGGCGAGGCGAACCCGATGGAGCCGGTCGTCAGCCTCGACGTCGCCGTCGTGCAGACCCGCACCGTGCCCGCAGGCACCAAGATCGGCTATGGCGGCGCGCATGTCGCTGAGCGGGAAATGCGTCTCGCCACCATCGCCGCCGGTTATGCCGATGGTCTGCCCAGGTCGCTCAGCGACCGCGGCGCTGTCTATGTCAACGGCATCCGCCTGCCGATCGTCGGCCGCGTCTCAATGGACAGCGTGACCGTCGACGTCTCGGCACTGCCCGAAGGCAGCCTGACACTGGGCAGTCTGGTCGAAGTGCTCGGCCCGAACCAGACGCTCGAGGACATTGCCGGCGATGCCGGCACGATATCTTACGAAATCCTAACCGGTCTGGGCGATCGTTACGACAGGCAATATCGCTGAAAGCCCGGCGGCTCCATCATTGGGAAGATCATGAAAGTCATTGTTCTGGGTGCCGGTATCGTCGGCGTCACATCCGCTTATCAGTTGGCGAAATCAGGTCATGAGGTCACGGTCGTCGACCGGCAGAAAGGTCCGGCGCTGGAAACGAGCTTTGCCAATGCCGGCGAAGTCTCCTTCGGCTATTGCTCGCCATGGGCAGCGCCCGGCATTCCGGCGAAGGCGATGAAGTGGCTGTTCATGAAACATGCGCCGCTGATCCTTCGCCCGAAGCTCGACATGGCCATGCTCTCCTGGATGGCGCGGATGCTGTCGAACTGCACCTCCGAGCGCTACGCGATCAACAAGAGCCGCATGCTGCGGCTTGCCGATTACAGTCGCATCGCGCTGGCCGACCTTCGCGCCGAGACCGGCATCGCCTATGACGAACGCATGCAGGGAACGCTGCAGCTGTTCCGCACGCAGCAACAGCTCGACGCCTCGGCCAAGGACGTCAAGGCGCTGGCGGCCGACGGCATTCCCTATGAGGTGCTGGACCGGGACGGCTGCATCCGCTTCGAACCGGCACTGAAACACGTGCGCGACAAGATCGTCGGCGGCCTGCTGACGCCGAAGGACGAAACCGGCGACTGCTTCAAATTCACCAATGCGCTGGCCGCCAAAGCCGAGGCGCTCGGCGTCCGCTTTGCCTATGGCACGACGATCAAGGCGCTGGATGTCGAGGCGGGCCGCGTGCGCGGCGTCATCACCGCTCGCGATGGCGACGGCGATCCCGATCGCGAGCGCGAACGGATGAGTGCGGATGCTGTGGTGGTTGCGCTCGGCAGCTATTCGCCGCTGCTGCTCAAGCCCTTCGGCATCAGATTGCCGGTCTATCCTGTGAAGGGCTATTCGCTCACCATCCCGATCACCGATGCGTCGCGCGCACCGGAATCGACCGTCATGGACGAAACCTACAAGATCGCAATCACCCGGCTCGGCGACCGCATCCGCGTCGGCGGCATGGCTGAAATCTCGGGCTATACCAACGATCTCGGGTTCGCACGCCGCAGCACGCTGGAACATTCGGTCACCGATCTTTTCCCCGGCGGCGACGTTTCCAAGGCGTCCTTCTGGTCCGGCCTGCGCCCGATGACGCCGGATGGCACACCGGTCATCGGCCCGACCAAGATCATCGGCCTCTTCCTCAATACCGGCCACGGCACGCTCGGCTGGACGATGAGCACCGGTTCGGCGCGGTTGATCAGCGATCTGGTCGGCGGCGCCAATCCGGAAATCGACGCGAAGGATCTGGCAATTAATCGATATCACTGAAATATGCCGAGGAACGAAAAAAGAAAACATATGATTGCGGAAATCAACTATCACTCGCGATCATTGTCTTTCGAGGTCGCGCATGTCTCATATTTCTAATATGACAGCCCATAGCAGCTCCCTCCACGATCCGGCGAGGCAGAGCCCGTTGTTTTGGGAGACGGCCTTCAGCGGCACGGACCCGGACGCACTCTCGGAAATATTGTCGACGCCGAGCTCCCCGATCAAGGCCGCGGCGCAAGCCGGCACGCCCATCGCCTACTACTGCAATTTCATCTCGACGGAAGAGCTGACCATCGCCGACTGTGCCTACGACGGCACGATCTCGCTCAAGCGCGAGGCGCCCAACGGCAAGGTGATCATTTTTCTGCCGATGGAGGGGAATGCCGTCTTCGATGCCGGGAAGGAACAGATCCATTCGATTCCCGGTCGCGGCGCCATTCTCGGGGCTGGCCGCGCCTCGGGTTCCCGCCTGATCGGCCCGCGCCGTCATCTCGGTCTGTTTGTCGATCAGGCGAGGATCAACAGGCAGCTGACGCATATGTTCGAGCGAACGATCAGCGGTGACACCGATTTTCATCCGACCATCGATCTGACGAACGGTTCGGGGCTCGTCTTGCAGCAACTCGCCGCAAGCCTCCATCGCGGGCTCAGCGGCGAGGGGCCGCTGCAGCAGTCGCCGCTGGCTCTGCGCGCGCTCTGCGACGCAATAGTCTACCTGCTTCTGGAGACCTGTCCCCATCGTTATTCGGAGGCGCTTGCGCTTCCCGCGCCGGCCCCGGCTCCTCGCCACGTGAAATGGGCCATCGACTTCATGCGGGAACATATGGCCGAGCCGATTTCGCTGAACGACATCGCGACCGCAGCCAAGGTCAGCGTCCGCACCTTGCAACAGGGTTTCCGGCAGTTCAGGAATACCACGCCGATGGCCCACCTGCATGAACTCCGGATGCTTGCCGCCCATCGCGATCTGCTCGAATCCGGCGCGAGACAAGCCGTCGCCGACATCGCGCTCAGATGGGGGTTTACCCATCTCGGGCGATTTTCAGCCGAGTACCGCAAGCGTTTCGGTCAACTGCCGTCGCAGACCTTGAGGGCCTGATCGCGACAAGGCTGCTCATGACCGGCCGCATCTTCTGCGGATGGGCATGAGCAGGATCTTGGCTTCGTGTCAGCGGGCAGCGATGATCTTAGCCGGCCTGCGGCCGAGATCAGCCGGCGGCGTCAGAACTCCTCCCACTCATTGCTTGCAATGGCGGCGTTGCCATGGCTCGAATAGGCCGCGCCGAGTTTTGCCCGCAACGCGCGCGCCGGCGAGGCCGCTGTCGAGGGGCCGTTTGCTTGCCGGGCCGGGCGCATCTGGGATGCCGCAGATTTGCCAATGTGGAATTCGCTCAGCATCTGAGCGATATGGCCGACCTGCTGGACCAGGGCATGGCTCGCCGCGGTCGACTGCTCGACCATGGCGGCGTTTTGCTGGGTGCCCTGATCCATCGCGTTGACGGCAGTGTTGATCTCGTGGAGCGCCGTTGCCTGCTCGCTCGACGCCCTGACGATGGCGCCGATGTGCCGGTCGATCTCCTGGACCTCGTCGACGATCACCGTCAGCGTCTCGCCGGTCTGCCCGACCAGGGACACGCCCGCCTTTACCTGTTCGCCCGAGTTGTTGATCAGCCCCTTGATCTCTTTTGCCGCCTTGGCGGAACGTTGCGCCAGTTCGCGAACCTCCTGGGCGACGACGGCGAAGCCCTTGCCGGCCTCTCCAGCGCGCGCCGCTTCGACGCCGGCATTCAGCGCCAGAAGGTTGGTCTGGAAGGCGATTTCGTCGATGACGCCGATGATGTTGGAGATCTCCCGCGACGAGCTGTCGATCGCCCCCATCGCGGCGACGGCCTGCTGGACGATCTGGCCCGACTTCTCGGCGCCGATGCGGGCCTTTGCGACCAGTTGCCCCGCCTCTTCCGCGCGCCGGCTGGAGTCCTTCACGGTGGTGGTGATCTCCTCGAGCGCGGCCGCCGTCTCCTCGATGGAGGCGGCCTGCTGTTCGGTTCGCTTGGCAAGATCGTCCGCGGCGGACCGGATCTCCTGCGACCCCGCATTGATCTGCGTAGCAGACCCGCTGATCTGCTCGATCGTCGTCGACAGCTGTTCCAGCGCATTGTTGAAGTCGTCACGCAGGGCGTGATAGGCTTCCGGTAGATCATCGTTGATCCGGTAGCTGACATCCTTGGCGGCAATCGCTGCCATGGCCCTGCCGAAAGTGGTGCCGACGAGCTGTCGCTCCGCCTCGATCGCATCGGCCTGGGCCTTCTGCTTGGCGATCTCCGCCTCGTCGATATAGACCGAGATGGCGAGATCCATATCCAGCATGACAGCCTTGACGAGGCTTGCCAACGCGTTGCCGAACTCCGCCGGCTTCATCGTTTTTTTCGAGAATACCCCGCCCTTGGGGACCATTTCCTCGACGGCGCGGTTGATCAGATGATCGACGATGATCGCGTAGCCGCCGATATACCATTGCGGCTCCAGGCCGATGCGGGCGTGGACGGTTCCGATCGTCTTGACCTTGGCGACATAATCCTCGTTGAAATTGCCGTCGGCGATATTGACCCAGTGGCCCGCCTGAGCGCCCTTTGCCCGCGCAATGTTCTCTTCCGTCGAAAAGAAGCGGCTGACTTCCGGGCTCTTGCGCAGCTGAGCGTAGAACTTGTCCAATCCGTGCGGCAGTTCGCGATCGATCAGCGTCTTCAGAGCGCGGATGCCTGCGCGTCCCTGATGGTCGAGCTGCATGAAATCGAGACGGCGTTCGACGCTTCGGCTTTTGGTTTTGGCGGCTCCGCTGTCGTAACCGGGAACCGAATTGCTGCTGGCATGCATATGAGAGTGACTCGACATTCTGACCTCAACTGAAAACCGTAATTGGGCACGCGCCGCAATCACATCGAAGCCCGTCGTCATGTCGGAACTGGGCGTCTACCCGCCTGATCGATGACCCCAGAAATGGGATAAGGTGGTTTATTTGCGGTTAACCAAACCGACCCCCCAAATTGATTTTCGTCAAACGCTTCGTGATCTGGATACTCTCTGCGATTTTTGAATGGCGAGCTTCGAGCCGTCCGGCTGCAGCATACGTCCGAACGAAAAAATGGCCCCGTTTCGCGGAGCCGTTTCATGATTCGGAGTTCCGGGCGTCAGCTTATCAGTTGCCGGCGGATCGCTTCGGCAATTGCATGGGCGCGATTGGCCGCCCCCAGCTTCTTCGTCGCGCTCTTCAGATAGCTGTTGATGGTTTCCGTTTGATAGTCCGACGCACCGGAAATTTCCTCGCTGGTGAGCCCCTTGCCCGCGAGTTCGAGGCAGCGGAGTTCGCCGTTGGTCAGGCGAAGGGCGCCGGCGGCAAAACGGTCCATCAGCGGCTTGGTGATCGCCCGGTGCAGCGGTTCGGCAAAGAAGACAAGCAGTTCCTGTTCGCTTGCGGTGAACGGCTTTTCTCGCGTGAAGCAAACCCCTGCGTAGACAATGCCGTTCCTTGAGAGCGGAATCTGTATTCGCCGCCCGATCTCATAGGATCGCAGCAAATACCGGAGGCGTTGGTTCGGAGCCAGGATATCGAAGGCTTCTTCTTCCGTCAGCGGCGTTGTCCGGCTGAGTGACTGGACGACGAGTGGATCGGAACGGCCGTGTTCCTCTGCGAAGTAGGTATCGATATAGGCGGGAGGCATATCGGTGTCGATGGAGCGGCCCCTCCCTATCCGATATCCTTCGAGATCCAGTCCGCCGACGGCGATATAGCGGAAATCGACGGCCTTCCTCAGTTGTTCCAGCAGATCGCTGTTGCGCAATTGCCGGTGAGCGGGAACCTCGGAAAGTTCCCTGAAATGGCAAAGGCTTTCAATTGAGGCGCACCCCATCGGTCCCCCGATTCGCGGATGGTTAACGATTAACCCCGACTCTGGGGTCTCGGGGTTAATAAATCTTTACGTCCGACCTTGAGCGCCTGCCAGGATGCAGTCTTCCGTCCCTCGGGCGTGTGCCGCCGCCCGAGGTCGTCGTGTCTGTACTTCCCGTCGACAGGTCTATGCGGCGCGCTTCAGCGCGTCGGCGATCGTCGAGACGATCGTGTCGATCTGGCCCTTCTCGATGATGAGCGGCGGCGAGAGCGCGATGATGTCGCCGGTGACGCGGATCAGCAGGCCCTTGTTGAAGCAGTCGACGAAGACGTCGTAGGCGCGGGTTCCCGGCGCCCCGTTGCGAGGCGCCAGCTCTATCGCGCCGACCAGACCGAGATTGCGGATGTCGACGACATTGGGCAGGTCTTTCAGCGAATGCAGCGCCTGCTGCCAGTGGTCGGCAAGCTCGGCTGCGCGGGTCAACAGCCCTTCCTCCTCGTAGATTTCGAGGGTGGCGAGCCCGGCTGCGCAGGCGACCGGGTGGCCGGAATAGGTATAGCCATGGAAGAGCTCGATCGCATTTTCCGGGCCGACCATCAGGCCATCATAGATCTTGCGGCTGGCAAAGACCGCGCCCATGGGGATCGCGCCGTTGGTGAGGCCCTTTGCCGTGGTGACGAGATCGGGCACGACGCCGAAGTAATCGACCGCGAAAGGCGTGCCGAGACGGCCGAAGCCGGTGATGACCTCGTCGAAGATCAACAGGATGCCGTGCTTGTCGGCGGTTGCACGCAGCTTTTCCAGATAGCCCTTCGGCGGCAGGACCACGCCCGCCGATCCCGACATCGGTTCGACGATGACGGCGGCAATGGTCTCGGCGCCGTGCAACTGCACCAGGCGTTCCAGGTCGTCGGCCAGTTCCACGCCGTGGGCGGGAAGGCCCTTCGAAAAGGCATTGCGCTCGACGTCGAGCGTATGGCGCATATGGTCGGCCGGTATCTGCGGGAAGACCCGCCGGTTGTTGACGAGGCCGCCGACGGAAATGCCGCCGAAGCCGACGCCGTGATAACCCTTCTCGCGCCCGATGATGCGCGTGCGGGTGCCCTGGCCGATGGCGCGCTGATAGGCAATGGCGATCTTCAGCGCCGTATCGACCGATTCCGAACCCGAGCCTGTGAAGAAGACCCTGTCGAGCTTGCCGTCCGGACCGCCCGGCGCATTCGCAGCCAGCTTCGCGGCGAAGTCGAAGGCGATCGGATGGCCCATCTGAAACGTCGGAGCATAATCCAAGGTCGAAAGCTGCCGCTCGACCGCCTGGGCGATCTTCTTGCGGCCATGGCCGGCATTGCAGCACCAGAGCCCGGCGGTGCCGTCAAGCACCTGGTTTCCATCGACATCGGTGTAATACATGCCCTCCGCGGTGGCCAGAAGGCGCGGCGTGGCTTTGAACTGCCGGTTCGCGGTGAACGGCATCCAGAAATTTTCGAGTACGGGCGCGTTCGTCTTGCTGATCTGATCCATGCTGGCCTCCGTTGAATGGCGGGGAGAATGGCAATTTCTCCCTTTCAAACAAGTCCTTTTCTTCTGTGGCGCAAGTCATTGAAAATGAACGGATGTTTGGATATGTTTTTCGATATTATGGACAACATAAACGGACCGCATCATGTCAGTCGATATCGGCAGCCGCCTTCGCCATCTCCGCATCGCCCATAAGCTTTCCCAGCGCGAACTCGCCAAGCGCACCGGCGTGCCCAATTCGACGATTTCGCTGATCGAATCGAACGCCTCCAACCCCTCGGTCGGAGCCCTGAAGCGGATTCTGGACGGCATCCCGATCGGCCTGGCGGAGTTCTTCGCCTTTGAGCCCGAGCGTCCGAGGAAGGCCTTCTATGCGGCCGAGGAACTGGTGGAGATCGGCAAGGGCGCCATCTCCTACAGGCAGGTCGGGGAAAACCTGTTCGGGCGCAGCCTGCAAATACTCAAGGAATGTTACCAGCCGGGCGCCGGTACCGGGAAGATTCCGCTCGTTCACGAGGGAGAGGAGGGCGGGATCGTGCTCTCGGGAAGGCTTGAGGTGACCGTCGATGACGAGCGGCGTATCCTCGGGCCGGGTGATGCTTATTATTTCGAAAGCCGGCGACCGCACCGGTTCCGCTGTGTCGGGCCGGTGCCTTGCGAAGTCATCAGCGCCTGCACGCCACCGACGTTCTAAAGCGCGTCGCCGGGAAAGACGACGCCAAGACTTATCCGCAGCCATGTCGATGCCATGCGTTTCAGCTGTTGCGGCCCTCGATGCGGGCGAGCACGCCATCGAGCGCGGCGGTGAGCGCGGCAAGGCCGCCCTTCCTGTCGAAGTCCGAAAGAACCTGCTCGTTCAGGCCGCCTTTGGTGGCGAATTCGCGGCTGAGCGCGCTGAACGGCTCGTTACAGGGGTTGTTGGCTTTCTGCGCCAGGCTTGCAAAGAGCGGGGCGATATAGGCTTGGCCCTTTGCCCTTTCGAGGCCGCTTTTTTCCAGCCAGCCGGTGATCGACTCCATGACGCCGAAATAAGTCGACATGACAGCGCTTGCGGCTGCGAGGAGATCGTACTCCTTCCGCGACTGACATTGTACGGCCGTTCCGAGCGTGTCGAACAGCGCCGCGATGGTGGCATTGGCGGGGTAGATGGCGGTGACGCCTTGCCGCTGTGCGACGAAGGGCAGGGGGATGGCCTGGACGAGATTGATATCGGCGCCGATCCAATCGAGCACGGCCTGGCGCTCCGTAGCCGCGACAAGGCTGACAATTGTCTGGCCGGTCCTGAACGACAGTGCGCGCACGACTTCCTCGGCGATCTGCGGCCTTATCGCCAGGAACACCATATCGCTGCGATCGACGACAGTCTGGTTGTCCCCGGCAATTCTGACCGAGGCGAATTCGGCTGCCAGTGTCGCGGCGATATGCGCGCTTCGCGGAGACACGTGGATCTCGGAGGCATAGGCCGGTTCGGCCAGAAGCCCGCGAACCATCGCTTCGGTGATGGCGCCGGTACCGACGAATCCGATGCTGTTGATTGTCATGCGATTACTCCGCAGCCCGCAACGCCCCCAGCGCAACATCCGTCGTGTCGTTCTCGCGCCGGAAGTGGATGAAATCCGCGGATGCGTTTCACTTCCGATTCATCAGACACTAAGTCCCCTCTCCAGACACCGATCCCCATTGCGCCAGAACCAGCCTGTCGGCAATGTAATTTTTCCGCTTGAATTTGTCGACATGGTGTTGAAATAGACGTCGAAAGGAGCGGTCCCATCGGCCCCGCACGGCAATTCGTCGGTGAACGCAATCGGCGGCTGGACCCGGAGATTACCTGCGCACAAGCCCTACTGAAAAAGCTCATCGATCTTGAGGAATGAGATCGTCTACGATATCCCAAGTGGGATCTTCGTCCCGTAAACAAGGAGCTTGGGGAATGCCTTTCAACACCGCTCAGGTGACAAATCTCGGGAAGGCGCCGACGGCCTCGGATATAATTTTGAAATTTATCCGTGATTCCATTGCTGACGGTTCTCTGGATGAAGGCGAACCGATCCGCCAGGACGATGTCGCCCGGCTGTTCAACGTCAGCAAGATTCCCGTGCGGGAGGCGCTCAAACGGCTCGAGGCCGAAGGCCTGGTGGAATTCCACCGCAACAAGGGCGCGATCGTCACCAGCGTTTCCGAACCTGAGATCGCCCAGATCTTCGAGGTGCGCGCAATCCTGGAAACGAACGCCATCAAGCTCTCGATCCCGCACATGACGGAAGAGACCTTTGAAAAGGCGCTTGCCTATTGCGACGCCTTCGCCAAGGAAACGGATGTGGCGCGCTGGTCGGAATTGAACTGGCGATTCCACAGCTGCCTCTACGAGGATGCGCAGCGGCCATTTCTCGTCAGGACTATCCGTTCCGTCAATGACCGGCTGGAACGTTATCTGAGGGTGCAGTTGACACTGTCGCATGGCAAGCAGACGGCGGATCGCGAACATCGGCAGATCCTCGAAGCGTGCCGCGCGCGCGATGAGGAAAAGGCGGCAGAGCTGCTCTACGCGCATATCATGAGCGCCTGCCAATCGCTGCTCGAACATCTTCCGGCAAAAAAGCCCCGCTGAGCGTCAACCCATCGATGGCGGGAACCGTCAGGCGCCTGCGATCGTCACGACAGCCTCGAATACGGCGCGCGGCACTTTCAGCTTTTCCGATGCCGGCCTCGGATATTCGATGCCGGTGACACCGGGCACGAAGACGCCGTGCTCCTGAAGGCGGGTTGCCTGGCGGCGGGCACGTTCGACAAGGCCATCGTCGGTGCGCCCCGGCATCATCGCGACGACGGTCAAGCCCACTGCGGGGCTGGCGCTTCCCTCTCTGAAAGACGGCGTGTCCAATGACCAGGGGCCGCCGGAGAGACCCGCCGACAGCATTTCCACCATCAGCGCCACATTGGCGCCCTTGCGCCCGCCGAAAGGAAGCAGCGCGCCGGCAAGCGCTTTTGCCGCATCCTGGGTGTCGATACCCGCTGCGTCGACGGCCCATCCCTCCGGGATGGCGCGCCCTTCGGCGGCGGTGGCGACGATATTGACATAGGCCGTCGCGCTCGATGCCTGGTCGATGATGAGCGGCAGCGAGCCTTCCCCCAGCGGAAAGCCGAAGGCCATCGGGTTGGTGCTGTAGACGGCGGGTCCACCGGCTTTGGCGACCACCATGGCATTGGCATTGGTGGCGGCGAGGCCGACGATCCCTTCGTCGGCAAGCCTGCGGATGTAGTAGCCGAGTTCGCCGGCCGTATAGCTGTTGGTCTGCGTAAAGATCGCGACGCCGAAGGTGTGCGCCGCCTCGACCAACTGTTCGAAGGCAACATCGAAGCCGAGCTGTGCAATGCCCCGATCGGCATCGGCGATGAAGAAGGCGGGGTAGGGGCGCTCGCAGCTCGGCGAGGGATCGCCGTTGATGCGGCCCTCGCGGAAGCTGTCGAGGTAATCGACCATATGCGGAAATCCGAGTGTGGCAGGCCCATAGAGCGCGGCTGATAAGGTGGCGTCCACCAAGGAGTGGGCACTGGTTTCCCCCGCACCTGCCGCCAGGCAGGCTCGCATCGCCAAAGCCTCGGCTTCCGTCCGATCGAGCAGAACCTCATCCGTCATCGCAAATCTCCAATCCCGTGTTTCCTTGGCCGCCGGATGCTGTTGAGCCTTCGGCCCGGCTGTCCCCGCAGGCGATTTCAGCCGCAGCAAGGCGCTTACGAAAAATGTACATCTATGTTCATAAACATGACTCTCGTGATTGACAAGTCTGCGCATTCGCATAAATGATATCGTATACGAAATTTCCACCAGTGGCGTGACCGAGCCGCAGAGGAGAATGGTCATGGGATTCAAAAGAACGATCCACGCGGTCGATACTCACGCAGGCACGCCGATGCGCGTGATCACGGGTGGCGTTCCGCATATTCCCGGCAATTCCGTCTATGAGAAGATGAAATGGCTGGAGACCAATGACGACCAGCTGCGCAAGCTGATGCTGCGCGAGCCGCGCGGCTATCCCGCCCATTGCTGCAACATCATCGTGCCGCCTTGTCATCCGGAGGCCGATGCCGGCTATGTCATCATGGAGCAGGTCGAATATCCGATGATGTCCGGCGGCAACACCGTCTCGGTGGTGACGGTCCTCCTGGAAATGGGCATGCTGCCGATGAAGGAGCCGGTCACCGAACTGGTTCTCGAGGCGCCGGCTGGCCTGATCCGCCTCAAGGCGGAATGCAGCAACGGCAAGGTCAAGAGCGTGACCTTCAAAAACGTGCCGGCATTTGCCGCCCATCTGGATGCCGTCATCGACGTGCCGCATCTTGGAAAGGTCACCGTCGATGTCGGCTGGGGCGGTATGTTCTATGTCATCGCCGATGTCGGGCAGTTCAAAGGCCTTGAACTGATCCCGGCACATGGGCGGGAGATCGCGCGTGTTTCGGCGATGATCCGGCAGGCCGCCATCGAACAGTTGCCGGTTGCCCATCCGCACTATCCCGGCGTCGGCATCACGATCTCGCAGCTGTCGGGGCCGACGGACGATCCGAACGCCGACTGGAAAAATACGGTGACGATGGCCACGGGCGATCTTTCCTGGGACGATCCCGCCACCTGGACGGGTGCGCTCGATCGCTGCCCCTGCGGCACCGGCACCTGCGCGAAGATGGCCGTTCTGCATGCCAAGGGCGAATTGCCGCTCGATCAGGATTTCCGGCATCAGGGTATCCTCGGCAATATCTACACCGGCAGGCTGGTCGAAGAAGCCAGGATCGGCGACAGATCCGCCGTTGTCCCGACGCTGACCGGCACCAGCTGGATCTCCGGCCTGAATACCCTCGTTCTCGACAAGGACGATCCCTTCACCGAAGGTTTCACGCCAGGGGATATCTGGGCCTGAGCATCGCCTTGGCGATGGTGATGTCTTTCGTTTCGGATTTCGGATGTTTACAATGCTGAGGCAGGCCGAAACATTTGACCGAACGAAAGGCATCGATCGTGAATCTCATGCGTCGGGCGCTGTTGGGGGCCCTGTGGGCCATGCTCGGCTGGAGGTCGTCATCAGCCAAGGAGCCCGGCCCTGCTTCCGGCGAGCAAACGCTGCAGGCCGAGGCCGAGGCATCGTCGGTGACACCAAGGCATGTCCTGTGTTTTCTAGGGCGGGATCGCGACCTGAGCCATCTGTCCGAGGCGGCATCGCAGGCGATCGCCGACTTCGCCACCGGATTCAGCATCGACGATGATTATTCGCAGGCCGAGCCGGATGATCGCATGAGCCGGTCATTCGACGTCTGCTGGGATCGGGTCGAACCCGATGCGTGGGGTCAGGCAGACGAGAAAGCCGTCGCCGATCATCAGTCGGTCCTCTACATCCTCGGCCCGAGCATGGCGCAGGCAGAGACGGTGAAGGTTTCGATGCTGGCACTCCGCCTCGTCGAATGTGTGATCGATGCGGGAGCTATTGCTGTGAAGGGCGAAAGCGCCGGCATCGCGCATGGCCTCGATCGGTGGCGAGAGCTGATCCGGCAGGGAACTGAGGCGCAGAATGCCGCGGACAGGCTGGCTCAGCAGCGGATCGGCCGGCTGGCCTTTGCAAAGCGGCCGCTCTCCGCACGGGGGTATCTCGAAAGCGTCGGCTTCCATCTCGTCGGACTACCGGATGTCTATGTGCCCGACACGGCCGGCAGCGAACGGGAGATCGTCGCGATCATCGATGCTGTCGCCGACGAGATCGCCGAGCGCGGTCTCAAGCCGACGCTGAAGGAACGCCGGGCGAGCCTCTCCTTCAATTCCACTTACGAAGTCGACGAGTTCAAGTTCAATCCATACGGCATTGTCAGGCTCGGCGGCTGAATGGGCCAATCTCGCGCCGGGGCTTTTGCTTGTCTCCTCCCTCGGGCGCATGGTTTGGCGATCCGGCGGGCGTCTTCGGCTTACTTGTAAGTGATCGTGTCGCTCACGCGCGGGCGGTTGAAGAAATAGCGGTCGAAACTGTAGCCGTTCTGGCCGGTGAAATTTGAGAAAAACGCCGAGACCGGCGTCGTCAATGTGTATTGCACCCGGGTCAGCACCACCTGCACGCCTTTTTCCTGGATTTTGGCGGGGATTGCGACTGCGCTCGCCGTGCCGGAATTCACCGCCGAGGTGTTGAGCGCGGCAGACCAGTTGACGGTCGCGCTGCCGCTCGTATTGACGTCGTTGACCGCGACCGTGATCGTCAGCTTGGTGGTTTCGTATGGCTGCAGGATGAAGCTGGCGCCGGAAAGCAGCTTGGCGACGTCGGACTTCGTCCAGGAGCTCTGCTGGGCAATCATGTCGCCCGTGGACGAGGCGATCTCGTCTATCTTGCGGCTGACCGTCAGCGCATGGCCGAGATCGGCGGTGCCGAACAGCAGCATCAGCAGGATTGGCAGCACGAGTGCGAACTCCACGCCCGAAGCAGCCGACCGGTCGCGCACAAGATGACGGATGCCGGACTGCGCGAAGCGGAAAAGGGACAGGCTCCGTTTCATGGTCATGTCAGAAAGGCTCGTTGCGGAATAGAGCGGAGGATCCGAGGAGATAGCGGCCGTCGGAAAGCTTGGCGCTCGACAGGTTGAAGAAACTGACGACGGCCGTCCATGGCATGAACGCCTGAACCAGGATGTAGTCGCTGCCCTTGCCGATATCATAAGTCTCGGTGACGGCGAGTTTGCCGCTGCTATCGATCGGATCGGTGTGGGCTGCGGACGACATGTCGGACAGCACGTTCACCTTGACGACGAGACCGCTGGAGCAGCCGAACGACAGAAGCATGTCTTCGCATATCTTGGCTTTGAAACTGGCCAATGTGATCTTGGAGGATGCCACCTCGCCGGTGCGGATCATCCGGGAGATCTTGTGCACCGAAGCGTCCAACGCGGAGTTCACGAAAAACATCAGCGACACTTCGATAATGCCGAACAATATGATGAAGAGCGGCAGGGCCAGGATCGCAAATTCGATCGCAGCAGCTCCTTTATTGTCGCCGATCAGGCGGCGCAGCGGCGCACACGGTTTTCTCAGTCTCATTGGGTCAGCCGCACGGAAGAGAGATATTGAGTGAAGAGCGCCGACAGGCCCTCCGTGATCTCGGTGGACGACGAGGCCGACAGGAACAGGCTCTTGGACGACGCACAGTCGGCCAGCGCATAGGGGATGTAGTCTCGCCTGGTGATGCTGGTCGACACGCCGCTCCGCATGGTGCCGCCCCAGTTGCTCTTCCAGTTGGCGCTCGCCATGGTTGAGCCGACGGTGTCATTGTAACCCCAGTCCGTAGTGATCGGCAGATATTCGGTATAAAGAACCGCCATGGTGGCGGACTTGTTTTTGACGTAGCCGCACCAGTCCGGGTTGAGTGGCGCCACCTTTTTCAAGTTGCTTGAGTTCTTAACCACCCATCCGCGCTGTGACTGAACGCCGTCTGTCAGCAGGAGAACCAGCTTGAGCGGATTTGCCGAAGAGGTGCCATCACCACCCGTGCCGACTATGTTCTGTAGTGCCGCTAAGGCGACGTCAAAATAGGTATAGTTCATCGAAGTTGCGCTTGTCAGACCGTAGCTGTCATCTGACAGGCGTTTGCGTGCGTTTGAAGTATCCAGGGTTGGAGCGAGAACTTCCTTGGTCGTATCACCCAAGCTGTATAGCCCGACCTTGATCCGTTCGTGATTGCTGTCGGATTCATCGATCATGTCGAGCACTTCTCGGACGGCGTCACCGGCGACATCGGCACGCAGCTTTATCTTCTTCTCGGTGCTATATTCATAGTTGTTGGCATACTTCTTATTGCCGACGGTGTGCGCATCACCCGTATGGCAGGCGAACTGGCAGCCGATGCCGGAATACATGGTCGATTGACCTGAAGTCGTAGCCGCCAGAAGCATCGACGGCGATCTGTCGATGACGATATAGACGTTGAGATAGGACGTCGCCGGCCCCTTGACGGCACTACCCACACTGACGGGGACGGTGTCGATATTGGCGATCTTCATGAACGTCGTCGGCACGGTGCCGCTTGCCGTCGCCGTGATGTTGTGATTGGTCGTATCGATGTCGATTTCGCCAAGCGTGTAGCTGTTTTCCACTTGCGCATGGAACCAGTCGGAAACCTTCGCCTTGAGGGCGTCGGTATCCGCGGTGTTGTTGATCTGCTTGACCGCGGCGATCAGAGCGGCGTCAAGGTCGCTCTGCATTTTCTGCCGGACATTGTAGCTGCGAATATAGTCAAAACTTGCGCCGACGGCGACGAGCATCGGCACCAGGGTGAGGGCAACGACGATCGCGACGTTACCGGTTCTGTCCCTTCCGAGGCCGCGAAGAGCGCGGAAATATCGACCCAATGAAAATGAAAGAGCTGACTTCAAAAAACCACCGCCGCGCAGCACATCAAAAAATACTAATGCAAGATGTATCCTGGAAACTTAAGCCTTTGTTAAAACTTGCAAGTTCAGGCGGGAAACGGGTTTCCCGCGCGTCGTTTGCTGCGTGTATCGGACATGTTTGCGAATTATGGATATTCGTGCAACGCCGCCCCACCGCCTTTCACGGCGCCGATCACGCCTCTAGCGGGCACGATGTCCGCGCCCTCAGCGCTGCATCAGCAAGTCATGCAAACGTTTCTGAACCTCTTGCGCAGACATATTCCTGCTATTGAAGAAATCGCCCACCACGGCGATCCAGCCCTCCGACATCTGGGTCGGCATGGCCTGGGATTGGGCGCTGACTTCACCCTTCTTTGCCTTGATCATCTCCAGCCCAAGCTTGCCGCAACGATCGAGCCCGGACGGATCGACATCGGTGCGCACCGGCAAGGACCCCTTGATCCGGCTGAAGGCGACCTGATTGTCGCGGTCGAGCACCATGCGTGCGAAGGCCTGCTGAGCTTCCGCCGTGCCGTCCCGATTGGTCAGCGGAAAGGCAAAGGCATCGATCACCATGAAATAGGCGATGGACGTGCCGGGAACGAGGCTGCAATCGAAATCCTTGTCGACGCTGTAGCCGCGCGCCACAAGTTCGCCCTTGGCCCAGTCGCCCATGAACTGCATGCCGGCCTTGCCCTGGCCCACCGCCGCCGTGGCATCGGCCCATGTCTTGTCCTTGCGCTGCTCGATCGGCTCCACATAGTTGGATAGGCGCAACAACAGTTCCAGAGCTTCGATCATGCGCGGGTCCTGCACCAGGGCGGCATCGCCGCTCATCAGACGGGCGTAACCCTCTGGCCCGAACTTGTGATAGATGATGTCGTTGAAGATGAGTGACACTTCCCACCGCGTGCCGCCGAGCGCGACCGGCAGACGTCCCGTCGCCTTGATTTTTTCAGCCGCATCGAAGAGTTCGTCCCAGGACTGCGGCGTCTTCACGCCGGCGTCTGCCAGTGCCGCCTTGCTTGTCCAGAGCCAGTTTTCCGCATGGATATTGGTCGGCGCGAAATAGACCTTTCCCTTGTAGGAAATCCGGTCGAGAACTGTGGCCGGAATGACGCCCTGCCAATGATCCGCCTGTGCGACGTCATCTATATCCCGCACGATGCCCATTTCCGGCAGTTCGCGCGATCCCTCGTTTGCATTCCACTGCATCACTGCCGGTGCATATCCGTTGGCGATGCGATCGCTCACGACCCGCTGGACGGCGACCTTGTTTTCTGCCGGCATGTCGACCCACTGGTTGCCGGCTGCTGCCCAGGCCCTGCGGAAAACATCGAGCGCCGCAGCTTCGCTTTTCGATACCCAGAAATGCACGACGTCAACCGCTAGATCCTGCCCCTCGGCAGCCTGCCCCGCCGCAGCCTGTCCCGCGGGAGCTGCGGCCGCCAAAGCCGCAACAAACCACACCCGAAAGATTCCCCGTTTCATTCGCTTGCCCTCTTTTTATTGAACCCTGCCGCACCGTCCGTGCGCGCCTTGCTCAGGAGACAGTTTCAGCCCGCATGGTGCGTGGTCGCCGTGATAACCTGCTTGGCGCCGGCCGGCGTGCCAATCGTTCGACCGCCGCGTCAGCCGGTTCCGGCTTGGCGAACAGATAACCTTGGCCGATCTCACAACCGGCATTCAAAAGGAAATGACGCTGGACCTCGTCCTCAATGCCTTCGGCAACACACCTTTTGCCGAGGTTGCGGGCCAGGTCGATGATCGCCCGGATGATCTGCTCCGAGCGAACATCCTTGCCGATGTCGGCGACGAAGCTGCGGTCGATCTTGAGTTCGTCGAAGGGAAAGTCGCGCAGGTGCACGAGCGACGCAAAGCCGGTGCCGAAATCGTCGAGCGAGACCGACACTCCATGCTTGCGGAAACGAGAAATGGTCTCCGCGATCTGATTGGCGCCGCGATTGAGGAAGACGTCTTCCGTGACTTCGATGGCAAAGTCGAGCCAGTCGAGGCGGGTCGCTTCCACCGCTGCAGCGATGACGGTGTAACCATCGTCCCCGACCAGCAGGGCTTCCGGCAGATTGATGGCAACCGACCCGGCCTTGAGCCCGGCTGCCTTCCATGTCTTGAGATCGCGAGCGACCGTATTGACGATACAGCGCGTCATGCTTTGGATGAGATGGCCTTCCATGAGCGGCAGGAAGCGGCCGGGCGGCAGAATGCCGAGTTGGGGATGGCGCCAGCGCACCAGCGCCTCGAAGCCGAGATGCTCGCCGCTCTGCAGATTGACCTTCTGCTGGTAATAGACGACGAACTCGTCACGGTCTGCGGCGACGGCGAGAGCTGCTGCAAGCCGGTTCTGCTCCAGACGCTGGGCGAAGGATGCTTCATCGAAAATGACGGCGGTGTTTCGCTTGGCCTTGGCGGCGTAAAGCGCCAGATCTGCAATGCGCATAAGTGTCGCCTCGTCCGACGCATGGCCTGGCACGAGCGCGCCGCCGAGGCTGGCCGAAACCGGCAGCAACCGGCCTTCGAAATGACATTCCGTTGCAATGGCGGCGACTGCGCGCTCGGCAATTCCCTCAAGCGTTGCCGCATCCGAAATGCCGGGAAGCAGAGCAGCAAATTCGTCACCGCCAAGCCGCGCAACCATGTCGCCGGCGCGAAAAGTCTTCTGTAAAGCACTGGCGACGTGACTGAGAACCGCGTCGCCTGCCGGATGGCCAAAACTGTCGTTGGTGGCCTTGAAGTGGTCGAGATCGACCAGCAGCATCGAAAAGCCCGCTCCCGTCCGCTCAAGGGAAGCAAACAGCCCGTTCAGCGCCTCATTGAACGACGATCGGTTGCCGAGGCCCGTCAGCGTGTCGGTATGGGCCAGATGCGTCAGCTTGATCTCGAAATCGAGGGTTCGCCGATGCTCGGTGCGCAGCTTGACGAGGAGCGGTATGAAAAGAATGAGAGTGGCCAGGATGAGCGTGGCTGCGGTCAGGGTGAGGAGCACCGCGCTGATCAGGCGGGTATGATCGATGCTCATATCGCTCCGGTCATGCGCACTCTCGATCAAGGCGCCGAACTGACGCATCAGCATGCTGTCGGATGAAACAGCGAAGTCGATCGGTCCCCAGAAGCTGTATCGCTCCCGCCGATCCAGCAATTTCGCGGACACGACGCGTTCAGCCCTTCCAAGGAAATCCTCCAGCCGCCCGTCGAGTTCCACGCGCAATTTTTCAGATGCCGCATCCCGGCCGTTCAGCCGTTCGAGAAGATTTGCGTCCACCGCGATATTCAACGCGTTCAACTGTGCGCTCATCGCGCGGATATCGTCGATCGCTTTTTGAACGTCCTCGACCATCGGCCTGACGATATATTCCGGCATATTCGGATCGGCCGAAGCGCGCATGATCGCTCGCGTCTGATTGGCAAGCTGCTGGAAACGAATGAACTGGCGTCCGATCAGATAGCTGATGTTTTGCTGCAGGGAATGGCGATCGAGCGCTACCTTGACCGTCAGAAAGGTTGCCCCGATCAGAACCGTCATGACGACGACGGCGATGACGTAATGCCGCCCGATGGAGCGGATATATTTCGCCACGGAGGAATGGGATTCGCCTGATGGCATCACCCCGTTTTCCAAATCCGATCCCACCACCATTCGCGCTCCATCAGGAAAAATAAAAGCCGGCCAAGCAGCCTCCGGCGGGCGGAGGTTGCGTCACGATCACTATCTAGAGATTGGCCATCATGGCCGCGGTCCGCGCATCGACCGCCGGAGAGTAGGCTGCACGTCGCTGATGTGCGCTCTCCGGACCGCTGCCGTTATCGGCGCCGGTGTGACACCAAGGCCGGAGGCTTTCAGCGAACGAATTTGGACGCGTCAACAGTTCCAGACGGGAATGCTGTAGGCGCTGCCCTTGGGATAACGGCTGTCATGCGCATGAGAATTATCGAACATTTCCACCTCTGAACGCACGCCACCTCGATTGATGAAAGCGTGGATTTCTGGCTCGTCTCTGAACCCGTCATCATGGCGGAGAAGTACAAGCAGCACCTCATTCGGTGACCCAAATTTGTCGATGGTCTGGTTTCAGAAGCGTAAACACTTTTATGAAAACGCAACGAAACCAGTTCCTTGCATGGAAGCCGGCGCGAAAGCGTCGTGATTTGGCCAGTGGGTTCGGATTTTGGATAACGGAGGCGCGTTTGTGGGCCGATCTGATCGTGCGACCTCCTCAGCTGGCTCATTTCCGCAACGCTGGCGAGGCGACGGCAGCCGGGAGCGGATTGTGAGAATGGTGGATATCCATATTGCGCAGCTCGATCCGTATCGCGCGTCGAAAGTGACGGCGGCACCGGAGACGGCAGCAATCTCTTAAATTTTGTCTCCGCATATTCAGGTCGAAGCCGAAGTGCTCGGTCCTCGCGGACCGATGCCATTGCGGCGATATCTTCGGATCGCTGTTTTCGCCTCAAATGACTTGGGCGGCCTTTCCGAGAAAATTCTCGATTGGATGGATGATGCATTCGGTTGATGTCCATGGTGAGGAGATCCGTCATGACGTTGTCCCAATCGCTTTCGCAGCCGGCCGCTGTCGTCGATATTAGCGAACACAAGCAGGCGGAGCGCGAGCTCAGGAAGGCGCTTGAATTCGCCGAGGGGATCATCGCCGCCATACCGGATGTTCTTTTCGAGGTGGACGAGGGCGGCCGTTATCTTCAGGTCTGGACAAGAAACCCCGAACTGCTGGCCCAGCAGAAGGAGATGCTGCTCGGCAGGACGATCAACGACGTTCTAGCGCCGGACCAGGCGACCATCGCGATGGAGGCTCTGCACGAGGCCGGCAGAGAGGGAGCTGCCTACGGCCGATGCATTTGCATTTCCCTGCCCAATGGTGAGACGCGATGGTTCGAGCTATCGATAGCCAAGCGGCCGAGCGCCGATCCGGGGGCGGCCACCACGCTCCTGGCGTTCTCGCGGGACATTACCGAGCGAAAACAAGCCGAAGACGCCATCAACCTCATGCGAATGCAGTTGCTGAGCGTGCTTCAGACCATGCCCGATATGGTCTGGGTCAAGGACATGGACGGAGTCCATGTGATGTGCAACCACGCCTTCGAACGGCTGACCGGATTGGCCGAAGCGGACGTCGTCGGAAAAACGGATTTCGAGCTGTTCGATATTGACAGGGCCCGGTACTTCCGGGACTCGGACAAGGCGGCGGTCGAGGCGGGAAAGTGCATTATCAGTGACGAGGAATGGGTCGTTTCCAAGGAGAAGGGCCAATCTGTTCTTCTTGAAACACGCAAGGTGCCGATTATCGATGCAGGGGGAGACATCGTCGGGGTTCTCGGCGTAGCGCGAGATGTGACCGAGTTGAACGTCTCGCGCCAGAAAATCCACCAGATGGCCTTTTACGATCCGTTGACCTCGTTGCCCAACCGGTCGCTGTTCAACGATCGGCTGCGGCAGATGATCACCTCGGCCGGATCGCGAGGCCAGCGGGCCGGCTTAATGCTGATCGACATCGACCATTTCAAGGTGGTCAACGATACGATGGGCCACCCCGTCGGCGATGATTTGCTCTGCCAGGCGGCCGCCCGTCTCAATGCGAGCGTGCGCGATTATGACACCGTCGCCCGTCTCGGCGGCGACGAATTCGCGATCCTGTTGCCGGATATCAGCCAAGGCGACGATCTCGGCCGGATTGCCAACAATATCCTCGATAAGTTCAGGGAACGCTTCCTGCTGGATGGCCAGGAGGTCTTCATTTCTTGCAGCGTCGGCATCGCGCTCTATCCCAATGACAGCGCCGATGCCAACGACCTTGTGAAATACGCCGACTCGGCGATGTATCTCGCCAAGCGCTCCGGGCGAAACAGTTTTCGCTTCTACTCGAAGGATCTGACGGCAAATGCCGAAGAGCGGATGCGGCTGGAATCGGAATTGCGCCGTGCGATCGAGCGCGGCGAACTGGAGCTGCATTACCAGCCGAAGGTGCTTCTGGACAGCGGCGCAATGGTCGGCTGCGAAGCCTTGCTGAGATGGCGCCACCCCGAAATGGGCATGATTCCTCCCACCCGTTTCATTCCGGTTGCGGAAGACACCGGGCTGATCGTGGAACTCGGGCGATGGGTGCTGCGCGAGGCGTGCCAGACGGCGGCCGAATTGAACGCCGATGGCCAGACACCGCACAAGGTGGCGGTCAACCTGTCGGTCAAACAATTCCAATCCGCCGGACTGGTGAGGTCGATCGTCGAAATTCTCGGCGAGACCGGTTGCCGCGCGGAATGGGTCGAAATCGAAATAACCGAAAGCCTTCTGCTCGATCAGAAGGACGAAACGCTACAGGCGCTCTCCGAACTCCGAAGCATGGGATTTTCGATCGCCATCGACGATTTCGGCACCGGCTATTCGGCACTGAACTATCTGGCGCGCTTTCCGATCGACACGCTGAAGATCGACCGGTCGTTCATCAACAGCACCGACAGACGGAACGAGGAACTGGTGAAGGCGATCCTCTCCATCGCGCGCTGTCTCGGGCAGAGTGTGGTGGCAGAGGGCGTCGAAACCGCCGAGCAGGCAGCTTTCCTGGCGGCAAACGGATGCGGCTCGGCGCAGGGGTTTCTTTACAGCAAAGCCGTGCCCAAGGCTGATATCATCGCCCTGTGGCTGCGTTCTCCGGCTGGTGGCGCCAATCCAAGCGAGCGGGTTTGCGGGTCAATTCCATCCTAAGAAGGCATTGACCGGGTGCAACTCGTTCAGTGTACGTCCTTTTGATCTCCCGCGGCTTTGTCTGTGCCTGAAAGCCTGGCCTTGAGTTTCGCAGTCAACCATCTCGCCGCCGGTCCCGGCGGGTTTGCGACGTTGCGGATCACATGGATCGGGTACTCGCTTTGGTCGAAGGCCGGAAACTGTAGGTGGACGAGGCGGCCATCGGCGAGATCATCCCTGGCCAGGGATGCCGGAAGCCCGCCCCAGCCCAATGCGCCGCGGATATAGAGATGTTTTGTCGCATTGTCGCTGACCCGCCAGGTCTTCAGCGAAAACACGTTGAAATCGCGTCCCTTCGTCAAGCCCGAAGCGTCGTAGACGACGAGCTGGGTTTCGTCCCGCACATCGGCGAGGGTCATCGGCCGGCGCAACTTTCCAAGCGGATGATCGGGGGCGGCGACAGGGATCATCGCCGCCTGGCCGATCCGTTCGAAAACGATCTGATCGTTCCTTGTCGCCATGGCGCCGCCAAAGCCGACGACGGCCCTGCCATTGATAACCGCATCCATGACCATCCCCAGTGTGCCAACCGTCACATTCAGCGAAACTGTGGGATAGTGACTGCGGAAGGCACGCAGGGTGTCGACGACGATGTCCGACGGCACGAAAGCGCTCATCGCCACATTGAGTTCGGCCTCCAGCCCGTCGCTCAAGGCCTGGACGCGCGCCCGCATCAGGTCGAGATCGCCCAGCAGCCGGCGGGCATCCTCGAGCACCGACCTGCCGGCTTCAGTCAGTTGCGGCCGCTTGGTGCCGGAGCGGCTGAAAAGCGCCACCCTGAGCTGAGCTTCGAGATTGGCGATCGTATAGCTGACGACCGACTGCGTTCGGTTGAGGGCGCGGGAGGCGGCTGAAAAACTGCCTTTCTCCACCACGGTCAGAAATACTTGAAGCTGATCCAATGTCGGGTGGGGCTGCATTCTCATCGATCCAAACGATAAATTTCTTCGAAAATATACCGGTTTTCGCGATGAGCCTCCAGCTTTATCTGTGTGGCTCGGTCGCGATCGCAAGTCGGTTCGGCGCGCCGCCATTGTTCAAGAGAGGTTCGAATGTCCAACATCACCACCGTTTCTTCTGCACCGCCTGCGGGAAAATTGCTCCGGATCGGGTTATGGGCCGCGCAGGTGCTGACCTTTGCCGCTTTCACTTTGTTCGGCTGCATGAAATTCTTCATGCCGGTCGATCAACTGGCGGCGATGTGGGTTTGGCCTGGCCAGGTTCCTGCATGGTTCCTGCGTCTGATGGGGATTATCGATTTTGCCGGCGGAGTGGGCGTCCTGCTGCCGGCCTTGACCCGGATCCAGCCGCGTCTGACCGTGCTTGCGGCGCTTGGCTGCGTGCTGCTGCAGATCGCTGCGATGATCTTTCATCTCTCCCGCGGCGAAGCGCCGGCCTTGCCGCTCAACGTCATCCTGCTTGCGCTTTCAGCATTCATCTTCTGGGGTCGCGGCAAGAGGGCGCCTATCGCGCGGCGCGGGTAGCGATGCCGAGTGATCGCCTGGCTGTTGCGGCAATTCATGGTTGTGGTATCCGATTGTCGCAGGCTTGTCCAATTGGCGCAGCAAAGCCCCAACGTGAGACTGCCACGAAGGCGAAAGTAGGGATTTGTTAAGGCTGGCGCGGCGTTTATGACCTGGCGAACACACGCAACTCGCTGACATGAAGAGCGAGGATGTTCCGGTCGATCGGCAATGAAACGCGCCGCATCCCCTTAGCCGTCGGAGCTGGAGACATGAGCGTTTCCTGTCCGCCAAAACAACCAAACAAAGAATGCAAATGGCTGAAATCATCCTCTTTCCAAACCCGGTCTCCAACACTGCGATAGACACTCCCGACCTGGAGGTCGCGGGCGAACCGTCCGGCAATCCGGAAATGGAACAGATGCTCCAGGCGCGCGCCCGGATCCGAAATGTTTTGAACGAACTCGATAGGCTGAGCGGAGAGCTGCAAGCCTGCTCCTTGTCGACGGGCGCGTAGGATCGCAACCGTGTCATTCGGGGTGACGATCCTCGTCTGAACGCCGAGGACATCGGCTTTCCCAGTGCCGAGAATGGGGCGCTTCCCGGCGATGATCTCGGCGCCATTGAATCTGAACGAAGGGCAAGCCGCAAACTCCTTGCATGATTTCACATCGACACCCATTGCCTTTGGCAGCATGGGAATATCAGCCGCGACGTCGCGAGCGCGGGTTGGCAGGCTGATATCGCCGTGTTCTGAAACCTTCCCCGCTATAAAGATTCGCTATGGCGGCAGAAGCGAGTTGTGTTGGCCATGCGGCAACGGATGAACCTACTCTGACAGCGTCAGCAGAAGACTGGCGCAACAAGAACCGCGGCAAAGCGGCATTTGAGCACATGACGGCAGGGGCCGATCAGACGTGTCCAACAAACGGAGTGGGAACCATGAACAAGACTTCGACGCGCCGGGCATTTTGCATTTCCACGGCAATCCTTTCCTTCACCGCGCTCATGGCCGGCGTCTCGCACCAAGCTCTCGCCGCCGATGAAACGATCAGGCTCGGCCTGGTATCGCCGATGAGCGGGCCGAATGCCCGTTACGGCGCGTTTTCGCTGCACGGCGCCGAGCTGGCCGTCAAGGAAATCAACGATGCCGGCGGCATCGACGGCCGCAAGATCGAAATCTTTTCCGCCGACAGCCAGGGAACGCCGGTCGAAGGTGTTTCGGCAACCCGCCGCCTGATCGACCAGGACAAGGTCAACTATATCATCGGCGACGTTTCGAGCTCGGTCACGCTGGCGATGCAGCCGGTTGCCGAAGATGCGGGCGTGCTTCTGCTGAACGCCGCATCGTCCAACCCGAAGATCACCTATGGCGCCGGCGTCGGCGGCTACAAGTGGACCTTCCGCAATTATCCGACAGACGAGAACCGGGCGCTGATCGTGGCGAAATATGCCGCCGAGCAGCGCGGTTTCACCAAATTCGCGGTTCTCTCGGTCGACAGCGATTATGGTCGTTCGGCGATCACCTTCACCAAGAAATATCTGCCCGACTTCAAGGGCGAGATCGTCAGCGAGGACTATTACAAAGAAGGCGAAGTCGACTTCCGCAGCGTTCTCGCCAAGATCCGTGACAATGGCGCCCAGGCGATCATCATGTACGGTCTTGCCGACACCACACCGATCATCGCCCGTCAGATGCTCGAACTCGGTCTTGCCGGCAAGGTGACCCTGATCGGCAATGGCGAGTTCAATACCGAAAAGACCATCAAATCGGCGCCGAAGGTTCTTGAAGGCGCGGTCGAAGCCGCTGCATGGCTGCCGGCCTTCGATTCCCCCGAGAGCAAGGCTTTCGTGGAGAAGTTCACGGCCGCCTACAACGAGGCGCCGAACAACCACGCCTATGTCCACTGGGACACGGTTCACCTTCTCGCCCAGGCGATCAAGGAAGCCGGCAGCCCGGACCAGGCCAAGGTGCGCGATGCGCTCTCCAAGATCAAATATAAGAGCGCCGTCGGAGAGGTGACTTTCGACGATCACAACCAGGCACGCCTGCCGATGATCCTGCTGCAGATCGAGGACGGCAAGCCGAGCATCAAAGGTGCCTATGCGGCGGATATCCAGTATCCTGCGAACTGATCCACCGTCGGGGATAGGACCATGTTCTCAACAATCCTTGAGCAGATTATCAACGGCATCGTGACGGGCTCCGTCTACGCCATCGTTGCGGTCGGCATGACAATGATATTCGGGGTGCTGAGGGCCATCAATTTCGCCCACGGCGAATATTACATGCTGGGAACGTTCGGGGCATGGTTCGCCATCGACTATCTCGGACTGTCCTATGAGGCCTCGATCGTCGTCGGCGTGCTGTCGACGATCGTCATCGCCTATGTAGTCGGCAAATTCGTGATGCAGCGCATGGTCGGCGCTCCGGCCGAATCCGGGGTGCTCGCCACGCTCGGCATCGCGCTCGTCCTGCAGAATACCGTCATCCTGGTCTTCGGCGGCGGCTACAAGTTCTTCTCGGGCGGCTACATCGAACCGGTGTCGATCCTCGGCTTCAGCCTGGCCGAGCAGCGCGTCATCATCCTCATCGTCTGCCTGATCGTGTTCATCGGCCTCGAACTGATGGTGACCTACACCAGGATGGGCAAATCCATGCGGGCGGTGTCGCAGAATGTCGAATGCTGCGAGGTGGTCGGCATCGACGTGCCGCAGGTCGTGCTCCGGACCTTCATCCTCGGCGCTGCCCTTGCCGCCCTTTCCGGGGTGCTGACGGCGCCGGTCAATGTCAGCGTCTATGGCGGCATGGGTGAGCTGATCACCTTCAAGACCCTGCCGATCATCATCATGGGCGGTCTCGGCAATGTGCGCGGCACCTTCTTCGCGGCGATGATCCTCGGGATCGCCGAGAGCCTGGTTGCCACCTATGTGGGACTGCAGTTCCGCGACACCGTCGGCTTCGCCACGCTGATCCTGATGCTGATGTGGCGCCCGCATGGACTGTTCTCGACGCAGGCGCGCTTCTGAGCGCGCTCGGCCGAACCTTTCTCGAATTTGAGGACTCGCTATGTCTCTCACGGAAGTCTCGCAATCACAGCAGCGTCGCGATCTTCGCCTGCCGCTCGGTTTGCTGCTGTTGTTGGCCGCGCTCTGCGCCCCCTTCGTCGCCAGCACCTATGTCGTCCACGCGCTGATCATCGCGCTGATCTTCATGCTGCCGGCGCATGGCCTCAATCTCCTGGTCGGCTACACTGGCCTGCTCTCGCTTGCCCAGGCCGCGTTTTTCGGCATCGGCGCCTATGCCTCGGGCTTGCTGGCCGTCACCTACGGCACGCCGTTCTACGTCAACGTCGCCGCTGCCGGGCTGGCGGCGGGCGCCATCGCCCTGCCTCTCGGCATCCCCGCCCTGCGGTTGCGCTCGACATCCTTCGTGATGTGTACGCTCGGCTTCGTGATCATCGGCCAGGCGATCGCCAAGAACTGGATTTCGCTCACCCGCGGCGATATGGGCCTCTCCAGCATACCGAAGCCGCATTTTGCGCTCGGGCCGCTGTCCTTCACCGTATCGGGCACGACGGCCTTCTATTATCTGGCGCTGACCGTCGGAATTCTGGCGACGCTCGCCGTCTGGATGATCGTCCGCTCGCCTGCCGGCCGCAATATGATCGCCATCCGCGAGAACGAGACGCTGGCCGAGTCCGTCGGTATCCCCACCTGGCGCTACAAGCTGATCGTCTTCATGCTGAGCGCCGTCTTCGCCGGCGTCGGCGGCAGTCTCTACGCGCATTATCTGACGGTGGTCAGCCCGCTGACCTTCCAGATGTATTATTCGACGACGATGCTGATCATCGTGCTCGGCGGCGGCGCCGGCACGATCTCGGGCGTCGTCTTCGGCAGCCTGCTGTTCGTCGGTCTGACCGAGGCCCTGCGTGTGACGCCCGGAACTTCGGATGATCGCCTACGGGCTCTGCCTGCTCGTCCTGGTCTTCTGGTTCAGAAAGGGTTTTGCCCCCGTGATCAACCGCCTCTGGGATTCGATCGGGAGCGCGAAATGACCGGTCTTCCCATTCTCGAAATCAGCAATCTCACGAAATCATACGGCGCGGTGAAGGCGGTCGACGATGTCAGCATCCATGTCGAGCGCGGCGAGATCGCCGGTTTGATCGGGCCGAACGGCTCGGGTAAATCGACCTTCTTCGATTGCAGCACCGGCCTCGGCAAACCCGATAGCGGCAAGGTGAGGCTCGACGGCCAGGATATCACCGGATGGTCGCTGAACCGGATCGCCCGCGAGGGGCGCATGCTGCGCTCCTTCCAGAAGACGGTCGTCTTCAAATCGCTCGACGTCGAGGAAAACCTGATCATTGCCGGGCAGATGTTCAGCTTCCCCTCTCTCTTCTCCACCTTCGGGATCGGCAAGCTGTCGCGCAGCCGGGTGTCGGGATTGCGGGAAAGGGCGCAGGAACTGATCAGAATGGCCGGATTGTGGGATGTGCGCAAACAGCCGGCCGGCAATCTTTCCGGCGGGCAGCAGAAGCTCATCCAGTTCGCCTCGATGTTGATGCCGGAGCCGAAGCTGATCCTGCTCGACGAGCCGATGGCGGGCATCAATCCGAAGATCATCGAGCGGGTGGTCGAGACCATCCTCTACGCCAACACATCGCTCGGCGTCAGCTTCCTGATCATCGAACACAATATCGATGTGGTGACCAGCATATGCCGGCGGGTGATCGTGCTCGACCAGGGGCGCAAGCTCGCCGAGGGTCTGCCACAGGAAATCATCAACGACCAGCGGGTCAGGGAGGCCTATCTCGGTGGCTGATTCAAACCTCTCGATCAAGGGCTTGCGCGCCGGCTACGGCTCCCTCGACATCCTGAACGGCGTCGATCTCGACGTGCCGGCAGGCCAGTTCGTGGCGCTGATGGGGCCGAACGGAGCGGGGAAATCGACACTTCTGAAGACGCTCTACGGCATGACGACGATCAAGGACGGCAGCATCGACTGGCGCGGCACGAATATAGCCGGCTACAAGTCGCGCGCCATTCTCGGTGAAGGCATCTCCTTCGTGCCGCAGGGCCGCTGCAATTTTCCGGTCATGACGGTGGACGAAAACCTGCAGATGGCGGCCTATACGCTGCGCGACGACAAAGTGAAGGCGGATCGGGACTATGTCTACGATCTGTTTCCGATCCTGAAGACCCGGCGCTCGACGCTGGCCGGCAATATGTCGGGCGGCGAGCAGCAACTGCTCGAAGTGGCGATGGCCGTCCTGCAGCGCCCGAAAGTGCTGCTGGTCGACGAGCCGTCGGTCGGCCTTTCGCCGGCGGCGATCGGCATCGTATTCAACGAGCTGCTGCGCCTGCATGCCGCCGGGCAGACCATTCTGCTTGTCGAGCAGAATACCAAGAAAGCCATGGAGGTCGCCGAACGCGCCGTGATCCTCCGGCTCGGCAAAGTCATCTGGGACGGCCTGCCGGGGGAGATCAGCCACGACGAACTCGGCGAGCTTTTCCTGACGGGCAAGATGCGCGGCGAGACCGAAGCCGTTCACTGAAACCCACGAAGAAATAAGGAAATATCCATGAGCACTTTCGTGCCCGCTTCACGCGTCTCCAGGATCAAGGTTTCGCCGAGCACGGCGGCTGCGGCGCGCGCTCGCGCGCTGAAGGCGGCCGGCCGCGACATCGTCGACATGACGGTCGGTGAGCCGGATTTCGATACGCCGGATCACGTCAAGGCCGCGGCCCATGCCGCGATCGACCGGGGCGAGACCAAATACACCGCCGTCAATGGCACGCCTTTGCTGCGCAAAGCAATCATCGGCAATTTCGAGCGGCGTCTCGGATTGCGATATGCCGATAATGAGATCTGTGTCGGCGGCGGCGCCAAGCAGATCCTGTTCCTCGCTCTGATGGCCAGCGTCGAGAACGATGCCGAGGTCATCATTCCGGCCCCCTATTGGGTTTCCTATCCCGATATGGTGATCGCCAACGAGGGCAAGCCGGTCATCGTGCAATGCCCGCAGGAACAGGGCTTCAAGCTGACGCCTGATGCTCTCGAAGCGGCGATTACGCCGAAGACCATGTGGCTGATCCTGAACGCGCCGTCGAACCCGACCGGTGCTGCCTATAGCCGCGACGAATTGCGGGAGATCGGCAAGGTGCTGCTGCGGCACCCCCAGGTCATGATTCTCTCCGACGACATTTACGATCAGGTTTGGTTCAAGGACGAGCCGATGACCACGCTGGTCGCAGCCGGGCCGGAACTGAAGGAGCGGGTGCTTCTCACCAACGGCGTGTCGAAATCCTATGCCATGACCGGCTGGCGCATCGGCTACGGAGCGGGGCCGGCGCCCTTGATCGCCGCCATCAACAAGCTGCAGTCGCAGATGTCGTCCTGCCCGTCCTCGGTCAGCCAGGCGGCGGCCGCGCATGCGCTCGCCTCTGACCAGAGCTTCGTTGCCGACAGCGTCAAGGTCTACAAGGAGCGGCGCGACTATGCCTGCCGGCGTCTGAACGCCGTGCCGGGCCTGTCGTGCCTCGTGCCGGACGGGGCCTTCTACCTCTTTCCGAACTGTGCCGGCGTGATCGGCAGGAGGACGCCGGAGGGCCAGGTGATCGAGACGGATCTCGACTTCGTCCTCTATCTTCTCGACGGCGTCGGCGTGGCGGCCCTGCAGGGCGCGGCCTACGGCCTGTCGCCGTATTTCCGCCTGTCGATCGCCACCTCGATGGACGCCATCACCGAAGCCTGTGACCGCATCGAGCGGGCGGTCGGCGAATTGCGTTGAATTCTGCGGCACGCGGGAGGGGCTTGCGCGTCTCCCGCCCGAGGTCTTAGGTTCCGTAAAACCGAAGCTTGAGGCCATGAGCGTAGATTTCAGAAAACTGCGAAGTTTCGTCAAGATCGTCGATACCGGCAGCGTTTCTCGCGCAGCCTCCCTGCTTCGCACCGCCCAGCCTGCGCTCTCCCAGCAGATCGCAGCACTTGAGGCCCACTTCAAGCACAAGCTTCTGATCCGAAGCAATGTCGGCATCACGCCGACCGAGGCCGGCCTGATCCTTTATCGGCATGCCCAACTGATGCTGAAGCAGATCGATCAGGCGCAGACCGACATCAACCAGGCGGCAAAGTCGGTGGCCGGGCGGGTATCGATCGGGCTTGCGACCTATTCGACGTCGAGCGCCTTGTCGCTTCCGATCCTGAAGGAAATGAAGGCCCGCCATCCCGACGTCGTCGTGCACATAAACGACAGTTTCGGCCATATCCTCAGCGAACTCATCATGACCGGCAAGATGGATATGGCGCTGATCTATGCCGCAGACCCCATCAAAGGCGTGACGCTCCAGCCGCTGTTTCGCGAGCAGATGTTCCTGGTATCGCCGCCGGGCATGGAATTGCCTGGTGATGCTTCCGAGCCCCTGCCGCTCGCATCGGTCGATGCCCTGCCGCTGCTGCTGCCGAGCAAAGGCCATCTGCTTCGCCGGCTCATCGACGAAGCGTTCGCCCGCGCCCGCGCCCATCCGCAGGTGCTGTCGGAGATCGAGTCGGTGCCGGCGCTCGACGCCGCGGTGCGCGAGGGGCTCGGCTCCACCATCCTTCCGGCATCGGTGGTGACCGAGACCTCCTATTTCGCCGGCACGCAGGTGCGGGCGCTGACCAAGCCCGTCATCGAAGCGACGGTCTCTCTCTGCGTCTCCGACCATCTGCCCCTGTCGGAGCCGGCGCTCGCGGCTCGGGCCGTCCTGCTGGAGATCGTGGCAAAGCTGATGAGCAGCCAGCATCAGGGCATCAAGACGGTTTAGGGCCGATCCTTTTCCGACCTCCTCTGCCATAAGCAAACCCTATGGCGGCAGACGGCAACTGTGTTAGCCAAGCCGGTCGCCGATCCCATAACCTCCTCAGAAGACATGAAGGTCTCCGAAACCGCATGAGACCACGGTTGCTTCGAGGGAAACATGGCAAAACTGGCATTCGACACTGGCGGCACCTTCACCGACTTCGCACTGCTGGATGATAATGGTGATCTCCACCTGCATAAGGTGCTGAGCACGCCGAAGAACCCGGCCGAAGCCGTCGTGCAGGGCGTGTCGGAACTCCTGGAGCAATTCTCCTCCGCCATCTCGATCGAGCATCTGCAGGTTTTGGGTGCGACGACGGTGGTGACGAATGCCGTGCTGGAGCGCAAGGGCGTCGAGACCAGCTTCATCACCACCGACGGCTTTCAGGATATGCTGCGCATCCGCAACGAAGGCCGCTACGACCTCTACGACCTCAACATCAAATACCCGGATCCTCTGGTCACGCGGTCGAACAGCTATGGCGCCGTCGAGCGCATCGCGGCCGATGGCGAGGTGATGACCGAACTCAAGGAAGAGACCGTCCGTGAAATCGCATCGCATCTGAAGAAGAGGGGCATCCGTTCCGTCGCCGTATGCCTGCTGCACGCCTATAAATATCCGCAGCATGAGCAGCGCGTGGCAGCCCTGTTGCGTGAGGAAGACCCCGATATTTTCGTATCGCTGTCGTCGGAAGTCTGCCCTGAGATGCGGGAATTCGACCGCGCCTCGACGACGGTCGTCAATGCCTATACCCGCCCGCAGATGGCCGGTCACGTTGCCCATCTTCAGCGCGAATTCGCTGCGAAAGGCATCGATCGCCAGGTCCTCTGGATGACCTCGTCGGGCGGCCTGGTGCCGAGCCGGCGCGCGGCCGAACTTCCTGTCCGCCTGATCGAATCCGGGCCTGCGGCCGGTGCCGTCGCCGCCGCCGAATTCGGGCGCATCGCCGGCGAGGGAAGCGTGCTCTCCTTCGACATGGGTGGCACCACCGCCAAGCTTTGCCTGATCCCGAACGGCGAGCCGACCGTTGGAACGGACCTCGAGGTCGCTCACTATCAGCGTTTCCGCAAGGGCTCGGGCTTTCCGCTGAAGATTCAGTCGATCCAGATGATCGAAATCGGCGCCGGCGGCGGTTCGATCGCGGCAAAGAACCCGCTTGGCCTCCTCGATGTCGGCCCGCATTCGGCACGCGCGATGCCGGGGCCGGCCGCCTATCAGCGCGGCGGCACGCAGCCGACGGTGACCGATGCGGATATCCTGCTCGGATATATGGGGACGGAGTCCTTCGTCGGCGGTTCCTTCAAAGTGTCGAAGGACGCCGCGCGCGAAGCGATGGCGGCACTTGCCAGATCGCTCGATGTCAGCGTCGACCGCTGCGCCTGGGGCATTCACGATCTCGTCAATGAATCCATGAGCAAGGCGGCGGCCATGCATGCCACCGATCTCGGTGTCGATCCCCGGTCGCTGCCGATGGTGGCATTCGGCGGCGCCGGCCCGGTGCATGCCTATGGGATCGCCCGCAAGCTCGGCATCAAGCGCATCATCTGCCCGACCGGGGCAGGCGTCACCTCGGCGATCGGCCTGCTGATCGCACCCGTCGCCGTCGATCTCTCCGCAAGCCATCCGATGCCTGTTGATAATTGGGATGTCGCCGCGGTCGACCGTCTGCTGGATGATCTGGCTGCGCAGGGCGCCGAAGTGGTTTCCGCCGCCGGTGTCGCCAAGGAGACGATCACCAACCGCTACACGGTCGATATGCGCCATGTCGGCCAGGGGCACGAGATCACGGTGGTTCTGCCCGATCGCGGCCTGCCGAGGCAAGAATTCCTCAAGCAGTTGCTCGCCAATTTCTACAAGCTCTATCGAGAGCTGTTCGGCCGCACGGTCAACGCATCCGTCGAGGTCATCACCTGGCGGCTTCGCGCCAGCGGCGAAAAGGACCGGGTGACCCGGCCTCATGACGTCAAGGCCGCCGATGCGTCGAAGGGGCAGCGCCAGGTCTATTTCCAGGAACTCGGCGCCTATGCCGAGACACCTGTCTACGACCACTACCGGCTTCCGGTGGGGCGCGAATTCGCAGGGCCGGCGATCGTCGAGCAGCGCGAATCCACGGCCGTCGTCGGGCCAAGCGGCGTCTTCCACGTCGATGCCAACGGCAACCTCGTCATCAACATTCAGTAAGGCGAAATCCGATGTCGAAGACCGCTACCGATTTCAACGATCCGATCAATCTGCAGGTCATGTGGAACCGCTTGATCTTCATCGCCGACCAGGCAGACAACGTGCTCGGCAAGACGGCCTTCTCGCCGATCGTCCGCGAGAACCACGATTACGTTACCGTACTGCTCGACAGCAAGGGGCGGGCGCTTGCCCAGTGCACCTGGTCCATCCCCGTCTTCATCACCTCGCTGCCGGCCGCGGCCCAGAAATATTTCCTGCCGAAGTTTCCGGCCGAGACGCTTGCCGAAGGCGATGTCCTTGCGACCAACGATCCGGAGATCGGTACCGGTCATCTGCCCGATGTGACGATGATCACGCCGATCTTCAAGAACGGCAAGGTGGTCGCCTATGCCGGCTCGATCGCTCATCTGCCTGACATCGGCGGGGCGCCGCTTCATTCGGAGGCGAGCGACATTTTCGAGGAAGGCATCCGTTTCCCGATCGTCAAACTGCACAAGGCCGGCGTTCCCAATCAGGACGTTCTCGATATCATCGCCGCTTCGGTGCGGCTGCCGACCGAAGTCCAGGGCGATCTGGAATCGATGATCGCCGCCAACAATGTCATGGGCCGCGAACTGGTGAAGTTCCTCGATGAATACGGCCTTGACGATATCGACGGGCTCGCAGAGGCGATCCATTCCCGCTCGGAGGCGCAGACCCGCAAGGCGATCAAGGCGTGGCCGAATGGCCGCTATTCGGCGCAGATGACGCTGGACGGCTATGAGACCGACATCATCTTGAAGGCGACGGTCATCGTCAGCGACGATTCCATCCATGTGGATTACGCCGGCACATCCGATCAGGTTCTCCACTCGATCAACTGCCGCACCAACTATCGCTACGCCCATTCCGTCTATGCGCTGAAATGCCTGCTCGATCCCGATACGCCGAACAATGAGGGTTGCATCACGCCGATCACCGACGACGCGCCATTGGGCTCCGTTCTCAATCCGGAGCAGTGGACGGCGGGCAATTCCCGCAACCTGATCGGTCATGCGATCCCGTCCCTGATCTTCCGGGCGCTCGAAGGCGTGGTGCCCGACAAGGTCATGGGTGACAGCGGCGGCGCGCCCATATGGGCGGCCAACTGCGTCGGCCGCAGGGATGACGGTTCGCAATACGGATCGGTGCAGAATTTCCATGGCGGCCAAGGTGCCCGCGCGGAATTCGACGGCCTGGACACGCTGAGCTTCCCGTCGAACTGCAAGGTGACGGCCGTCGAAATGTTCGAAATCGCCGTGCCCGTGCTGATGGAGCGCAAGGAGCTCATCGCCGATTCCGGCGGCGCCGGCAAATATCGCGGCGGCCTGGGGCAGCGGGCAATCCTGCGCAATCTCGGCCGCTCGGCGATGAATATCTATCTCGCATCCGAGCGTGTCCGGCATCCCTGCTTCGGTGTCGTCGACGGGCAGGACGGCACTCCGGGCAAGGTCAGCAAGGAAGGCCGGCCGCAATTCCCGAAGGGCAAGGTCGTGCTGAAGACCGGCGAGCGGCTCGAAGTCGAAACGCCGGGCGGCGGTGGATGGGGCAGGGTGAGCGAGCGGCCGGCCGCCCTGATCGAGCAGGACCTTGCCGAAGGCCTGATCACCCCAAAGGCCGCGAAGCTTATATATGGCTATAAGGGCGCGGCCGCGGTGGCCGCGGAATAGGAGGAGCCATTATGGGCCTGTTGAGCGGAAAGATCGCACTCGTCACCGGGGCGGGAACGGGCATCGGTCGCGAAGCCGCGATCCTTCTTGCCGAGGAAGGCGCCACCGTCGTTCTCACAGGCCGCCGGATGGCGCCGCTGCGGGAGGTCGCCGGCCTCATCGAGAAGCGGGGCGGCAAGGCCTTTATCCGGCCTCTGAACATCGAATCGCGGCAGGAAATCTTCGAAAGCGTGAAGTGGATCAGGGACGGCATCGGCCCGGTCGATATCCTGGTCAACAATGCCGGCAGCGCGAGCAAGGTGCTGAACGCGCGGTTCCTCGGCGAAGAAGAGTGGAACTCCACGGTCAACGTCAATCTGACCGCCGTCTTCAACCTTACCCAGGCGGTCCTGCCCGACATGATCGCCAATGGCGGCGGCACGGTGATCACCGTCTCTTCGCTTGCGGCTCTCAATCCGAACCTTCTGGGCGGGGCGGCCTATGGCGCTGCGAAGGCGGGCGTGAAGAATTTCATGATCTTCGTTCACAACACCTATCGAAACCAGGGCATCCGGGCGACGACGATCCTTCCCGGCGAAACCAATACGCCGATCATGGATAACCGCGCACGGCCGCCGCTTGAAAGCGAGCGGGCAGTCATGCTCGATCCGCATGACGTGGCGAGGGCGATCGCGCTCTGCGCAAGCCTGCAGAAGGGCGCCGTCATCCCGGAGCTTCACATCTGCCCGACTTTCATGCGGGACACATCGGCCGATATCGAGACCGCGCGCTGGGTCGGCGCGCCGGCCGATACGCCCGACATGCCGAAACCCAGGAAATAGGAGGACACCATGAACGGCGCAAAGCTGCGCGCCCGGCTGCAGGCCGGCGAAGCCATCTCGATGTTTACGCCTCACCACTCCTCTTCGGGCCTGGCCGCCCGCCTGGTGGAACTGGGCGCGGATTCGGTCTTCGTCGACTGCGAGCATGGCACCTGGAGCTTCGAGGACGTCAGGATGACCTCCCAGATCGTCCGCTCGGTCGGCGGCGCTGCAATCGTCCGCCCGCATTCGCACGAACGTCCCGTCATCATCCGCTATTTGAATGCCGGCGCCGATGGGATCATGGTGCCGATGGTGGAGACTTCAGAACAGGCGCGCGCGATTGTCGATGCCGTCCGTTATGCCCTGCCATCCGATTACGAAAAGCGGCTGGTGATCGCCATGGTCGAGACGCAGGATGCGATCGCCAATCTGGACGAGATGCTTCGTGTCGATGGCATCGACGTGTTCTTCATCGGTCCCGGCGATCTCTCCCAGGATATCGGTTATCCGCCGGCTCCGCCGTTCGGCGAGCCGCGCCCGGCAGCTGTGACGGACGAGGTCGCCCGCGCCGTCGGCAAGATCCGCGCCGCGGGCAAGATTGCCGGTACGCTCGTGACCGCCGAGGAACTGCCGCATTGGCGGGAAAAGGGCGTGCAGTTCTTCTATATTCACTCGGACCCGTTCCTGCGCCGCGGCCTCGCCGGCGTCAGGCAGGCGCTTGCCTCATAGCACAAGCGCGCACCGTCGATATGGCGACATTCTTCCGTATCAGGACGTCTGGCGAAGCGCCGCGATGACGCGATCGGCCATGAAGGCGCAACGGGCGCCATCGAAGGGGAACAGCGCCGAGAATGCGCCGGACAGCCGTTTTTCAATCGACTGGCGCATCATTTTCCGCGCTCGGTGCAGCCGCGTCTTGGCGGTTTCGGGTCTTATGCCGAGGTGAGATGCGGCCTCGTCGGTGCTCATGCCCTCGACATCCCGCAGCACGAAGATGGCGCGAAAGTCATCCGGCAGTTCGTCGACCGCCTGTTCGAGCAGATGCCGCGCCTGGCTCCGCGACAGCTCGGTTTCCGGATCTGTCGCGGGTAAGGTTGGAAACTGCAATAGTTGTCCGCCCGCCGACGTCGCCTGCATGTCGATTTCCTCCAGTCCGGTGGTGTTCTTTTGCGCGCGTACCCGGCCCAGCGCCTCGTTGAGCGCAATTCGGGTCAGCCATGTCGAAAGCTCGGCCTCACCCCGGAACGTCGCCAGACTGGTAAAGGCCTTGATATAGGCGGCCTGGACGACATCTTCCGCCTCCGCATCGTTGCGGATGACGGCGCGTGCGGTGCGGAACAGTCGCTGATTGTGACGCTGGATGATGGCGCGGATGGCGGGCTCGTCGCCCATTTTTGCCAGCGGCACGAGGTCGGCGTCGGCAAGTGCCGATGGGAGCGCTCTGTGTCGAGTGACCGGAACTGGAATGGCTGTCATGGAAACCTCCGCTACGCCCTCTTTCCAGGAGCCCGGCCTATGGCCGGACGTCCAGTGTGCCCGTCATGGCGGGATGAAAGCGGCAGTAGAAATCGACCGCTCCCGCTCGGCCGATCGGCATGCGGCCCTCCGATTTCGGCGGCAGATCGATGTCGAAGCTTTTGTCGCGTGCCGTCGCCGTATGCCGGAATATATCATCGTTTCGCCAGACGATCATATCGCCGACGTGCAGCTCGGCTGGCGGCGCGCTGAATTTCATGCCCGCAATGGTCAGCTGATATTCCGCCGCGGCGGCAAACCCGCTGCCTGTCCAGAGCAACACAAACAGCAGCGGCAGCGATTTCATCAGCCAGCGCATCGCAAGTCTACTTCATCATCGAGGCAAGATGCTCGGCATGCATCTGGTGCTGCTTGAACAGGGTCAGGCCGGTTTCCAGGAGCGACTTGAGCTCTTTATTCTGAGCCGAGGGGATCAGCACCGTGGCAAGCGCTGAGTTGACCGACTTGTGATAGGCGACTTCGTTTTCGACATAGGCCTTGTCGAAAGCCGCACCGTCGAGAGCGCCGAGCGTCGTCAGTTCCTTGCTTGCCTCCGTCGACAGTGACTGGCTGATCTTGTTGTCCTCGGGCGTCACCTTCAGCTTCTTGACGAGGGCGAGCGCCTGATCGTTGACGGCCTTGTGATCGCGTTCCATCGTCTTGGCGAATTCGATGACTTCGGCATTCTTGCTTTTCTTCAATGCCTGTTCCGCGGCGGTGACGTCGATCTGCCCCGCGGTATAGGCGATATGGGCGATCTGAGGGGCGGTCGGCTTGGCATCGGCGGCGATCGAAACCGTGCCGAGCGAGGCCGCTATCAGGGCTGCACCGAAAATCTGTTTCAACATGATCTGTCTCCCTTGTGTCGTATGACGGAATGCCTTCCGCAGCGCCGGCGCGTCTTTGGAAGCAGGCATTGGATGCAGATCCGTCGAAAAGGTTCCCCGAAATTTTTACACAGGGCGGCAGCCTCTCATCGGCGTCGGCCGCCTATGTTTCAGTCTTTGCCGAGGAAGCGCTGCAGCACGATCGCGTGATTGTGCTGCAGGTCCTTCGCCGCATAGAGAAGCGTTGCGTCCGATTTTCCAATCTGGCGTTCGAGTTCTTCGACGGCCGACGCGTTCTTTTCGAGCTCGCCTTGGTAGCGGCGCTGGAACTCTGTCCATTTGGCGGGATCGTGCCCGAACCAGCGGCGCAGCGCCGGGCTCGGCGCCACCTCCTTCAGCCAGAGATCGACTGCCGCATCCTGCTTGCTCAGTCCGCGCGGCCAGAGCCTGTCGACGAGAATGCGGATGCCGTCCTTATCGTGCTTTGGTTCGTAGATTCGCTTGATGTGCACCGTCATTTGCTCAGCCGCATTGGTTTCAGAACCAGTTTTCGACCGAAGCGATGAGCAGGGACCTGGTTCCACCTTAAGACATATGGTTGCCAATTAGTCACAGTTGGCTGCCTCTGAGCTGTCACAATTGATTTTTCGCGTGTAACTGGTATTGCTCGCTCATCTACCGCTGATATTTTCCGATTCTCCCAATATTGCCAAAAGGATAAGTGATGCGAAAGCTGGCGCCGTTCGTCCTGGTTGCAGTTCTCAGTGCCTGCGCTCGGCCAGCCGACGGCCCGACGGCCGGTGGCTTCTACAACGCCACGGCACCTGGAACCAACGAGCGGATTCCTGTCGTCCGGCTTTCGGAAGCGCCGATGGGCTCGGTTTCGGCCGTCCCGCTTGCCTATGCCGCCTCCGATCCCGGCCTCACCGTCATGCGCTCAAGCGGATTTGCCGATACGAAACTCAGGCGCGGCGACGTCATCGAGGTGACGATCCTCGATCCCGGCGAGGATGGGCTTTTCTCCTCGACTGAGAGCAAGACCCTCAATCTCGGCCGCTTCACCGTCGATTCGACAGGCAATGTGACGCTTCCCTTCGTCGGCAAACAGCGCGTGGTGGATTCCTCGACCGAGGCGCTGCAGACACGCATCGTCACCGGCCTGAAGGGTTCGGCCGTCAATCCGCAAGCTGTCGTCACCGTGGTCGACAGGCCCTCCAGCGGCGTCACCGTCAATGGCGATGTGCGCTCCGCCGGCCGTTTCCCGCTGACCGCACGCAAGGAGCGCGTGCTTGACGCGGTCGCACTTGCCGGCGGCGCATCCTCCGCGCCGGGTTCGGCCACCGTCACGTTGATCCGCGGCAAGCAGCGCACCACCGTACCGCTGCAGCGCGTCATCGACGACAGCAAGCAGAACGTCTACCTGCTGCCGGATGATCAGATCTATGTCGACAAAGACGCCCCGACCTTCACCGCCTTCGGCGCCTTCAAGAGCGTCGGCGAGTTCGAATTCGAGCCGGGCAGACTGACGCTCGCCCAGGCGCTCGGCCGGGCGGGCGGCCTGCTCGACGACCGGGCCGATGCGAGCAATTTCTATGTGTTGCGCAATCAGCCGGTCTATACGCAGGTGGCGGCGGTGAACGCCAAGACTGCCGCGCCGGTCGTGGTCAGCAGCAAGCCGGTGATCTACCGCGTCAATATGAAGGACGTTTCCAATCTGGCGCTGATGCAGCGTTTCCAGATGATGGATGGCGATATCATCTACGCCAGCAATGCCAGCCTGGTCGATTTCGCCAAGCTCTTCAATGTCTACCAGAAGAGCGTACCGACGGCCGCTGCACCAATCCCCGGTTCGAGCGGAAATTAAACCTCTACAAGACGTTTCGCGGGGCCGCCGAGCAGATGCAAGGCGGCCTTCGCATTTTGGGGGCGCTCCTGAGGATCCCGTTCGGACAGGCGGACGGCCAGCGTTTCCAGCCCTTCGTCACGTTCCTTGCAATGACGTAGCAGCAGGGACAGCAGTCGCCCGGCTGAGTAGAGATCGGATCGCCCGTCGAGCGGTTCGCCGGCCGTCTGTTCGGGAGAGGCGAAATCCGGCCGGCCGGCAAAGGCGAGATCGAATTGGTCATGACGGCGTCCTGCCTCCAGCGCCACGCCGAAATCGGCGATCTTCAAACGGGAGAAATCGTCCTCGGCGGATAGAAGGTTGAGCGGCGACAGGTCGCAATGCACGAAACCGGCGGCATGGATCGCTTCCAGGCCGGAAAACATTGTCGTCATGACCGATGTCACCTCGCGAAGGGATAGCGGCCTCTGCTGCAAAAGCTCCGTGAGCCGGCTTCCGATCCATTCCATGACAAGGGCAGGGCGTCCGTCGGCAAGACGCAGAACGGTCTGCGTCGCGGCAATATGGGGATGACGGAGCGCCATGCCGATTTCAGCCTCACGCAGCATGAGTTTCCTAAGGATGGGATCGGCCGCATGCTCGGGCCGCGGCATCTTGATGGCGTGAACCGTTCCGAGATCGCGGTGGCGGGCGCGATGGATCTGGGTGAGCGCGCCCTCATGGACCAGCGCCTCGAGCGCGAAGCTGTTGGCGACGATCCCGCCATCGGCATCGCCAAGGCGGGCCTCGCCCCGGTCGAGCGCATCCCGGACCCGGTCTACCAGGATTTTCCTGGTCTCGGCTGGGCTCTGATTCAACGCCTGCCGGAGATGGGAGAAGCGTCGCGCGATCTCCTCATAATCCGCATCCTGAAGATCATGGCTCATCGGTTTTCACGTCGATCACGATGGCGCTGAGATTGTCGCGGCAATTGGCGATCAACCCCTCCTGGACGAGAATATCGGCCGCCTTCTCGATTCTTGCGGAAAGCAGGATCTCGGCGATGCTGCGCTCGGGGACGGCGCCTGTCAGCGGCGCGCTGCAGAGCAGGAGCCGGTCGCCGGCCTGCAATCCGCCGGAGAGGACTTCGGGAATAAGATGCCCGCGCAGGCCGATGGCGCGCGACAGTGTGCGCTTCAGGCCGATCTCCACATGGTCCCGGGTGAGGCAGCGCATCATGCCGTCCCGCAGCAGATAGCAGCGGGCATCGCCGACCCAGAGCAAGGCGCAGCTCGCCTGAAGCGTGGCCAGCACGACGATGCTGGCGGCCGACGGCTCGCGATTCTCGGAAAGATAGGCCGATTGAAGCAGGCCATGGGCACGGCCGAGCTTGCCTTTGACCTCCTGTACCAGGGCCTCGATCGTCTCGTGCCCGGCAGCTTCGGCCAAGATATGAACGGCGATCTTGCCGGCATCTGCGGCAGCGTTGCCGTCACCAACGCCATCGGCGACGGCGAAGAGCGAGGGCGTTTCCGAAACGAGCAGCGCGTCGGCATTGACGGTAAGCCGCGTGCCGGCATGCGTGGCATGGCTGTGCTGAAGCACCAGAGGATGATGCGGTTCGACGATGACGGGACGCGGGGTTGTTTCGGGTTGCGGGGCTGCCGAAGCGGCGGGGGAGTTGTCGTGCAGCAGCTTCGGAAAATGCTCCGGCTCCGGGGCGCCGCTGACACCAAACCCCTTTGCCCGCCGCTCCTCAGGGTCGATCCGCCACCAGATCGAGCCTCGGGTGGACGCCCTGTCCTGCAGTATCTCGTTTTCGGCGAGGTCGGCCGGACGCAAGGTCCGCAGCCGCTTCAGGTTTGCGGTGAAATGATTGATGTCGAAGTCACGCTTGGCCGAGCTTTCGGCGATTGCCTCGGCCGCCGTAAACCACGTGTCGTCGAGATAGAGCTGGCGCGGATGCTCGGTAAAGTCATGAAGCTGGGCGGCGATGACGAGCGGAAAGCTGCGCCCGACGCGATCGAGGCTTGGCAGCAGAACGCCTGCAATGGTTGCCGGCCCCCAAAGGCCGCGTTCGACGATGAAACGCCATGCCGGCATGGTGCGAAACCGGCGTTCCCAATCCTCGCCGAGTTCCTGCCGCACCGCTTGCAGCCCGGCTTGTAGCCAGGCGTCGAGCGCGGATTGCAGGTTGCGGCCCAAGCCCATCGAAACGAAATCGCCATGGCTCGGCAGCTTGCCGAAGAAGCCGATCCTGTCGGCTTCAGCAGGATTTCGCTCGAGGGTGGCGCGCTCGTTCATCTCAGGCCGATCAGAATTGCACCGGGCATGAGAAGGCGCCGAGCGCCTCCAGCCGGAATGGATTGAGCACCGAACCGAACTGCACGTCGAACTCCGCCGCTCGGCCATCCTGCTGAAATTTTGCCCGGAAGAGATCGTCGCCCTGCACTGTGACATTGGCATCGTCGAAAAGGCGGAAGGGCGACCAGTCGCCATTCTCCGTCAGGGCCTGCTGCCATCCGCCCGGCTGGAAGGCGATGCGCGAAGCGTTGCTCGCTTCCGTCGACGGCCAGGTGATTGATTTCGACTGGATCGGGCCGTGGAAATAGACGACGCGTTCGCCTTCGATCTCAAGCATCACGGCGCTGGCGGCATCGGTCAGCGAGACCGGCTTGACGTTGATCGTGATCGACGGATCCTTGCTGCCGGCCGGGAAGAAGGCGCGGTTGATCTTGTCGGCATTCTCGAACTGGGCGATCGCCGCGCTCGGAATGCTCGCCGCGCCGAACGTGCCCTTCCAGCCCCATGGCGAGGCGCTGGTATCGACGAAGGCTTCGAGCTTCTCCTTGAAGAAGGTCTTGAACAGCCCTTCGGGGCCGAACAGCCTGATGAAATCGCTCATCGCCACGTCGCGAGGGGATTTTCGGTCGAAGGGATAACGGCCGGCAACGACGTTCGAGCAGAAGCCGGCGCCTTCCGCGGCCCAGGCGCCGCTGATGCGCGAACGGGCGGATTTGACCGCCAGCGACCCGACATCCGCGGCCAGCCCCGCCATCCAGGTATCGACCGGTGCGGGCAGCTTGCGGGCCTGCTGCAGCAGGTCCTGATTGGCGTCGGTCAGCTGGCTGTCGACGTCGAAGACTTTCGCGACTTCCGCGGTAGAGGTCGTCGCCCGCGAAAGCTGCTCCTGCACCCTCTGCAGGATCGGCTCGAGCTCCCCGATCTCCGATCGCGGCGCCTCCTTCGATTGGTCGGCAAGCGGCGACTGACCAGCCGGCGACGTCAGCGCGTCGCGCAGGCGGCCGAATGGATCGGGCGCATTCGCCGCACTGGCAAGCGCCGTGGTGGAATCCGGTAGGCTGTCGCTGGCGGCCGAGGCGATTTCGGCGCCGGGTCCGCGCAGATCGGTGGCGGCGGCGATCGATTTCGCGATCGTCTCGACTGGTCCCGGTTTGCCCGCCAGGATGCGGGTGGTTTCCGCCGCATCGCCGATCGTCTGCGAGGGTTTGACCTTGATATCGGCGAGCAGCGTCGACCAGCGCTGCTCGAAATTGTCGAAGTAGAGCTGAAGTGTGGCCTGGGCGACGGTGTCGACCGTGACGCCGGCGGGATTGGGATCGCCGCGCACCCATTGCTCGTCGAGCGCCTCGCGCGCGGCGTCGCTGATCTCGGGCAGAACGACGGTGCGGTAGCCGGTCGCGGAGAAAAGGCCGGGGATGCTTTCGCTGAGCGGCGCCTTGGAGCTGCGCTCGAAGGCCTGTTCGCCGAGCGGACCCAGCGCGCCGGCCGGGCTCCAGCCGGGAAGGGCGCGGGAGTGGCGGTATTCGGCCAGGACGTCATAGGCGCGGCTGGCGATGTTCTGCGAACGGATGATCGCGCGGGCCTTGGCGATCAGTGCCTTGTCGAGCTCGATCGGCGGCAGCGCGCCGCGCGCCATGGCTTCGGCATGGGCGATCAGCGCCTTGCGGGCCGCGGCCCTGCCTTCGTCGGGATAGAGCCTGGTGAACATGTCCTCCGCCTCCAGCGAGGCAAAGTCGGCATTCACCGGGCCGAGACCGCCGAGCATGCCGTAGAGTTTCAGCGCGTCGAAGGTTCTGTTGATGTCGGTGGTTTCGGTCATCTCCTTCTGGAGCCGCACCAGCATGCGCGGCAGAAGCAGCGTGTTCAGCGCCCGCTGATAGGCCTCGCGCTGGCGGCTCGCGACCTTGCCTTCCTGGTCGAGGCCGAGGCTCACCGGCCAGACGCGGGTCCTGGAGAAATCGGTGGTGACGGCGGCGAGATTGTCGAGCGCCGGCAGGATGCGCAGGAAATCCGCATCCGAGACGTCGCGCACCGGCACGCCGCGCACCAGCTGCTCATAGGCGTCGATGCGTCTGTCCGCCCCGGCGAGCGCCGTGGTGTTCTGGAAGTAGGTCGCCGTCCAACTCGTCAGCACCACGGCCAGCAGCAGCACCGCGCTTGCGTAAGCGGCGCGGCGGAAGAACAACTGCCGGCCGGACAGCCGCTTGTCGCGGGCAACCAGCGAGGCCTCGCCGAAGATCACCTCCTTGAAGAGACGCGAAAGGAAATAGCTGCGCCGCATGCGGGGGGCGGCAGCCGTCTCGTCTCTCTGTGTGCCGGAGGCGAAATAGATGCCGCGCAACAGCGGCGCTTCCACCAGTTTCGAACCGGAGCAAAGCTCGGTCATCACCTCCTGCAGGCGCTCTTTCAAAGAGACGAGCTCGGCCGGGAAGCGGAAGATGCGGCCGCGCAGCTCAGGATTGGGCTCCTGCTGCAGGCGCTCGATCAGCATGGCGTCGACGCGCTGCTGCAGCAGGGTGAATTCCTCCATGAAGCGTTCCGGCAGATTTGATGCCTTGTAGCTCTCGTCGAGCCCGAAGGTCGTGCCCCAGACCTGCTCGCGGTCGCTTTTGTTGAAACCGTCGAAGAACTCGACGAAGCCGGTCAGGAGATCGGCCTTGGTCAGGAGCAGATAGACCGGCACGCGCGCATGCAGGAGTTCGTCGAGTTCGGACAGCCGCTGGCGGATCGCCCTGATCTCCTCGCGCTGGGCTTCGGCATCGCGCGTCAAGAGATCGCCGATCGACAGCGTCACCAGCGCGCCGTTGATCGGCTGCGAACGGCGGTATTTCCTGAGCAGGCCGAGAAAGCCTTCCCAGCCGGCCTTGGCGGTGCCGTTCAGATCGTCCTGCGTCGTGTAGCGGCCGGCGGTATCGATGAGGATCGCCTCGTCGGTGAACCACCAATTACAGTTGCGCGTGCCGCCGATCCCCTGCACCGAATTGCTGCCGAGTGCATCGCCGAGCGGGAATTTCAAGCCGGAATTGGTGAGCGCCGTCGTCTTGCCGGAGCCGGGCGCGCCGAAGATGACGTACCAGGGCAGCTCGTAGATATAGCCGAAGCGCCTCTTGGTGATGCGGCGCAGGAGCTGCAGCGCTTCCTTGAGCCGGCCATGAATTTCGCCGACCTCGGCCTGCTGGCTCGCCGCTGCTTCGGCTTCGGCGTCCCGCTCGATCCCATCGACAAGCTGCTTGTCGCGGCGGCGGTCGCGGATCACGGTGAAGAGGAGATAGGCGAGCCAGGCAGCGAGGACGATGCCGATCAGCGTCAGCCGCGCCGACGCGCTCGCCAGCGGCTTGAAATCGCCATAGGCGGCAAGATAGCCGTAGAACCAGATGACGACGCAGATTGCCGCCACCCATATGATCGAAATGAAGCGGCGGCCGAGGAGGCCGGCATAGGCCTCCACATAGGAGCGCAGCGTGTAGAAATAACTTAAAGGGTTCATCGCGAAGCGCCTCCTGCGGCGGGCGACAGTTCAGGGGCCGTTTCAGCCTCGATCGGCGGTGTCTTGAGACCGGCATCGCTCAGCCGCTCGCTCGGATCGGTCAGCACCAGGATCTCGGTGCGGCGGTTCATCTCCCGGCCCTCCTGCGTGTCGTTGCCGGCGATCGGATCGCTGTCGGCGCGTCCCTCGGTCAGGATTGCACCCGGCCCGGTGAAGGACGCCAGGATGTCGCCGACCGCCTTGGCGCGGGCTTCCGATAGATGCCAGTTGGAGGGGAACTGGATCGTGCGGATCGGCACATTGTCCGTATAGCCCACGACGACGGCGCGGAATTTCTCCGCGGCGAGCGCGCCGCCGATGCGCTGCAGGAGATCGTGGAACTTCTCACTGACCTCGGCGCTGCCGGTGGCAAACAGACCTGAGTTGCTGATGCGGACCAGGAGCCTGCCGTTCGAATCCGAGAGTGTGACCAGCTTCTTCTCGACCTCCGGTTGGAGGAAGGCGAGCAGATTGTCGAGCCGGCTTGGCGGCTTCACCTGTGGTGGCGGAGGTGGCGGCGGCGTTTGCGCGACGACGACAGGCGGCGGTTCGCGCGGAGGCTCTGGAATCTTGACCAGCACGCTCGGTGTCTCGCGCGGCGGCAGGTTGGCAAGGCGCTCGAACGTGCCGTCGGAGGCGCGGTTCAGCGAGAGCGTGAAGAACAGGTAGCCGAACGCCAGGATCAGCGTCAGGACGGAAAGCAGCGTCCAGAGGGCGGCGGCGGTGCGCAGCGGCTGGTGCCGGGCGGACACGCCTTTCCAATGCGGGGAAAGCTCGCGCTCGAAGACGCCGTATTGGCCGAGCAGCGTCTTATAGAGACTGTCGCGGATGCGCGCGAGCTCCAGCCCGCCACGCGCGGAAACGCGGGTGCGGCCCTCGAAGGCGAGCGACAGGCAGAGGTAGATGAGGAGCAGCAGGTCCTTGTTGGCGCCGGGGCTCTGGTGGAAATGGTCGAGCAGGTCGAACACGCGTTCGCCGCCGGTCACGTCCATATGGAAGGTGGAGACAAGCCCCGAGCGAGCCCAGCCGGCGCGCACGCCCCAGGGCTTGCTGAGCACGACATCGTCGACCGTCGCGCAGACGACGTAATGGGCGGCACGCGCCCGCTCGGGGCTGATGCGGGCGCTCGCCAGATCCCGCTCGTAGCGGCCGACGGCTTCGATTGCCAGTGCTCGCAGTGCCTCGATATCAGGCTGCTCTTCGGTGTAGCGCAGGCCGTGGGCAAGGTTGAGGAGCGGCGCTGCCGAGCGCACAAGCGTCGGCACGTCTTCGGCGCCGAAGCGGAAATCCTTGACGAGTGTCTCGACCGATACTGCGCCCTTCGCAGGCGCTGCCGCCGTTCCATTCTCGCTTTCGGGGAAATCGAGGACGTCATCCAGCATCTCCGCCATCTTGCGGGCGGATTGCCTTTTCTTGGTGCCGTCCTCGGTGAGTTCGACGACGGTCGGCAGGTTCTGCCAGGAGGCGGGGTCGGTCTTCATTCTCTAAGGGCCCATAGTTCGATTTCGAGCCCGGGGAAATCGCCGGCGAGATGCACGGCGATGGCGCCCGAAGTATCGAGTTGTTTCCAGAGCGGGTTCTTGGTGTCGAGTTCGAAATAGATGGTGCCGGAGCGATAGGGCAGCTGGCGCGGCAGCACCGGCAGCGGCCGCACGGGAATGCCCGGCAGCGCCACGTTGACGAGATCGGCAATGCGCTCGACCGGACCGACCTTGATCTGCGCCGGCAGCTTGCGGCGCACCTCCTCGGCCGGCATCTCGGCCCGCACCGCCAGCACGAAGCCGGCATCGCGAAGCAGTGTGCGGTCGTTGATCGTGCCGATCCTGACACCATGCCGGCGTTCGGCAAGCTCGATCGCCACGGCCGCCTGTTCGAGCACTGAGGAAAGCGAGGCTCTGAGATCGTCGAAGACTGCCGCAAATGTCGCCTTCAGGTCGTCATGCCGATAGGGCGGGAAGTCGCTGGCGCGCTTGCGCTCGGTGGTGAAGGTGGCGAGTTCGCCGGCAAGCTGGATGCAGTTCTCGTAAAAGACGATTGGGTGGGTCCGCGTCGCATTGGCCGAGATATGTTTCAGCATCGGATCGGCGCGGTTGAGGATCTGCAGCAGCAGGTAGTCGCCGACCTCCGCCGTACCGCGAATGGTGGGATCGCCGATCCGTTCGGCGATTGCCTCGGCGCGATGGCGCACGATGCCGAGAAGCTCGGTGATCAGCTCGTTCAGCCGCCCCGCGGCCGTGCAGTTGAGGCTTGGCAGGATATAATCCGGGTCGAGGATCACGGCCCTGTCGGAGCGCACCTCGATGATCCTGGCAAGCCCGATCAGCTCGTAGCCGGCAAGCTCGTCGCCGGTCCTGAGGTAACGCAGGCTGAGGCGGCCGACATCGATCGGCGCCATGAAGTCGGTCTCGACATTGGCGTCGGGCGCCTCATAGGGTGAAGCCACGAGCCGGACGCTGTTGCGCGCGGCGCCGCCGTTCAATGCCACATCGGCCTTGCCCGGCTGGCGGGCGGGAAGGGCGAGGTAGACGATTGCGTTTTTGGTGTTCTCGTCGAGATCGAGCGGCGGCGGCAGGTCCGTATCGATCGGGGCTTCGAACGGCGTGCCGTCGGGCAGGACGCCGCGCAGGTTCGAGAGCGCGAACTGGCCGATCGCCAGCGCGCCGCGGTCGATGCCGATTTCCGATATGCCCCAGGGATAGGGCGACAGGCCCTGTGTGGCGGTGCGCACGAGCCGCTCGGTCCAGCGGTCCGCCTGCTGAAAATGCTGCACGCGAAGGAACATGCCTTCGCTCCAGGCCACCCGGTTCTCATTCCTCATGATGCGCGTCTTGTCCTTCCTGCCTGTCTTGCGGGCGAAGCCCTGCGTCTCTGCCGTTCACTGCATCCGTCATCGCGTCACGGAAAACGTCCTGAAACGACCGGTCTTTGCCGTCCTTTTCGAATTGCGCCCGGTAGGCCCGCCAATAGCTCTGCTCCCTGCGCCCGGGCAGTCGCCAGGCGTTCGTCTGCACCTGCGCCTCTACGCTGCGAGGCTCCAGTCGGCCCGCCGCTTGAACGACGGCTTCGAGCGCGGAACCGAGCTTCAGCTGTTGCCCGAGCAGAATTTCGATGCGGGCAAGGAGTGCTTCCTCCCTGCTACCGGCCAGGAAATCCGCCTGCCTGGCAGCGGCCGGCACTTTCATCTCGAAAACGGCGTAGCTATTCTCGACAGCCTCTTCGAGCCGGTTGAGCAAAGGCTCCAGGCGCTCGGCGAAGGCTTCGGGCCGGCCGATCGCAAGCGCTGGAAAATCCTCGGTTTCGCCCTGCGGATCGTTGTCGTTGACGATTTCGACCACCGGCGTAGCCCGACGCTGGGCGATCGGGACGGCGACATGGGTGGCGGAACCATGCTCCAGGTGGCTGCCGTAATCGGTCTCCTCCGAATTCCAGTCCTCCGGCAGAAGCTGGGTAACCGAGCGGATCTCCGGAGGGCCGCTCCAGCCGATCTCGACATTGCGGGATGAGGCCGCACCTTTCTTCCCGCTCGTTTCCGGAAAGGCCCAGTCATCGCTCCTACGCTCGCCGAGAATGCCGCTTGCGGTTCGGCCGCCCGGAGCGATATCGGCCAGGATCGCGGAAATGGTCAGCGGTTCGTCGCTCAGCACCAGACCGGCATCGGGATCCTCGATCTCACGGTCGCTTTCCCCGGATATGTGGACGGAAAAGGCAAGTCCGCCCATCTCCAGCCGCGACCTGTCGGAAAGCCTGGCGATCTGGCCCTCGTGGACGGAGACGCCGTCGACCCGCGAGCCGTTGGCGCTCTGGTCGCGCAGCAGGAAACCCTCGCGGTCGCGCTCAATGATGCAATGGAGCTTGGAGATGGAGCGCCGATCCTCCGGCAGCTGCCAGTCGCAATCGGGCGCCCGGCCGAGCGTGCGCCGGCCGCGTTCGAAAAACCATTTCGAGCGGCCGGCCGGCGCTGCCACATTGCTGGTGATCTCTCTCAGTTCGAGCCGCATCCTTGCCTCCCTCACCGCATCTCTGCCGACAGGCGTTCGACGATCACCGCATCGCCGCTGTCTTTCGCCGCCGGCGCGACCCTCGCCCAGCTGTTCCAGCCCAGGCGCGGCGGATCGCCGGCCTGTCCGAGCTGGCAGAAGGGAACGTCCTCCTTCTTCAGGATGGCCTGGATGTCGAATTCGAGCGCCGAGCCGACATAGAGCCGCGTCAGCGCGAAGAGCTCGGTAATGGCGCGCCCGCCCGGTGCGAGCGAGAGGTAGTCGGCATAGCCGAGCGGACCGATGACGACGCGAAAACCGCCGCTGAAATCGTGGATCGCAGCACCCGCCGTCGCATTGACGCCAAGCTGCACGCCCTGCGGCTGACCCATGCGGCTGCGCTCTGCCGCCGGAATGGCCAGCCAGCGGCCGCGGAACAATTCGATCTCCACCGGCAGGCCGCTGAATTCGGTCAGCATGGCGCGCAGATTGACGGCATTGCGGTTGCGCGCGGCGAAGAAGCCGGAAAAACGCAGGATCAGCTCTTCGTCGACGCCGCTCTGTTCGACGAGCCGCTTGGTGCCGAAGCCGGTGAGCGAGAGCAGCGTGGTGACGAAGGCATTGCTGGACCAGGTGCCGCCCCAGCGCAGCCGCCGGGCGATGCGGTATTTCTCGCAGGCGTCAGCGAAGAGTTCCGCCATCCGCGCGCCGAACAGGTCGAAGAAGCCCGCCAGCGCCCGCGACCGGTTGCGCTCCTCGCGCATGACGAGTTCGTTATAGGCCGACGGCATCGAGCCGAGCGCGCCGACGAGGCCGGCAAGCGCGCTGCGGACGGTGGCGCGGCCGGCCTTGCGGCTGTATCCGCTGACAGCAAGCGGCGCCGGCGAGACGCCGACATGGGAGGCGACGTCAAGCCGTCCTTCGCCGACCGATGCCTGCGCGACGCGGAAAGCCGTCACTGGCTCGAAGCGGCCGGGGTCGCGTTCGAGCAGGTCGGTAAGCGCGTCTGGCTTGCTGGCGGCTTGCATGTCCATGATTGGCTGGCGGTCCTTTCCTCAGAGAAGCGGGCGTTCGGCGGCGCGTGCCGGCCATCGGGCGATCGGTCTCGATTGTCCCTTCATGCCGATGGTGAGCCGGGTGAAGCTGTTGACCGAGGTATAGACGCTGAAAAAGCGGTCGAGCACGCTGCCGAACAGGAAGGCCGAAGGCCGGTCGATGGCGGCGGGATCGAATTCCAGCGTGATCTCGGTGCCGGGCACCATGCCGCCGCTGCCGAGACGGGCGGTCGAATTGGCGGCCTTGATCCTGACCAGCGCGTCGACGAATTGCTTGGTCTCGGGGCTGTCACGGAAAGCGTAGAGCGACAGGATATCCTTGAGCGCCGCGCCGCCATTGTCGAAGAGCGAGAGATGGTTGAGCACGAGATGCGAGATCAGCCGCCAGTTCCGCCCTTCCTGATCGGCCATCCGCACCGAAGGTGTCGGCGGGATCAGCGCCTCGACGCCCGCCATCGCCTCATGGCCGGAGGCAAGCTGCAGGAAAGGATGGCCGCCGCCGAAGGGAAGCTGTTCCGGCAGGTCGCGGTTGAGGCAGAGCGTGTCGACGCTTGCGACCGCATCGACGGGACCCGCGGAGCGGCGCTGCCGGTCGACGAAGGCGATATCCATGTCGCTGGTCCTGTCGTCTTCGTCGAAACGACGATAGGCCTGCCAGTAGGTCGCGCTCGTGCCTGCCCGCTGCGACCGTCCGAAGAACGGCTGGCAGAACTCCTCCTGGCCGCGCGATCCGGTGAGCAGAACGCGGTCGATCGAATAGATCTCGCGGGTCTTCTGGCGCCGCGCATCGGGCAGAAGGCGGTATTCCGTGCGGGTGCCGTCGATGGCGATCGGCTCGCAGACCTGGCGAAAAAGGTTGACGACGGGCGTCGCATTGAGGGCGAAATCGCGGACCGACACTGCCCGTTCGAGCTTCGCGTCGCTTTCCCTGAGATAGACGAAGAGTTCCAGCGTCTCGCCCGTCCAGGCATCGAGTCCTTCGATGTCGAGAAAGAGAAACTTTCGGGGCAGCGCGAAAAATTCGGTGAGCAGCCGGTAGCCGGTGAAGCTCGGCGCCGGATAGGGCAGCATCGCCTCTTCGGGCTCGAAGCCGACGGGCTTGAGATTGTCAGCCGGCAGGAAGACCGGCGAGCGGTCGTCGGCATGTTTGGCAAGCGCGATGCCGAGCGTGTGATTGGCAAGCAGTTCGTAGATCGCCACCGCCTGCTGCCAGGGGGAGGGAATGTGCAGGCGCAGCCGGCTGATGCCGAGGCTGCCGAGAGGCTTTCGGGCATCCAGGGAGCGAATGGAAAGCCTAAGGCAGCCGGCAACCCCGGCGTGGGGCGAAAGCGGCGCATTGATCGGCTGGCCGGAAAGGCTGGCGCCTGTAATTTCGATCGGCGCCATCTCGACGTCCTGCGTGGTGCGGAAGCGGCAGGCTTCCCCTCTCACCGGCTCTGCCAGCACCTCAGTATGGCGCGGCACCGTCTGGACGGAGGCGAGCGTATCGCTTGGCCGGAACCTGATGATGCTCATCGAGGGCAGCGGCGCGAGATAATGCGGATAGAGCGTTTCGAGCAGGCCGTCGGTCAGTTCGGGAAATTCGTCGTCCAGCTTCTGGCGGACGCGGGCGGCCGAATAGGCGAAACTCTGGATCAGGCGTTCCACATGCGGATCGTCGGCGACGTCGCCGGTCATACGCAGCCGGCCGGCGATCTTCGGGAAGGCATCGGCAAAGCGCGCGGCGCGGCGGCGCAGCGCCAGCAACTCCTCATTGTAACGGTGGAGGAAACCTTCAGCCATTGCCTGCCTCCACGAGGAAGCGCTGGGTCGACGGATCGATGGTCGATTCGAAGCTGATCGGCGGCATGCCTTCATGCAGGCGGAAGGTCGCCTGGATGCGCATGCGCAGCGCCCGCTCGGTCATCGTCCGGCTTTTCAGGATCGTCACCCTGACATCGGCAAGCCGCGTCTCGAACAGCGCAATGCGCCGCTCGATCGCTGCCGCCAGCCTGAGCTTAGCCTGGTCGGTCATCAGATTGGCCGAGACGATGCCGTCGACGCCGTAGCTCACCAGGGCGTCCTTCAGTTCGGAAAGCGCGGCCGGCGGGGTGGTCGGGGAGCGCCGTGTGTTGAGCAGCGCCTCCAGATCGCGGCGGATGGCCTCCCTGACCTCGCGGACCTGGTCGACGAAGCTCACCGGCGGATCGACGGCGCGATCCGGAGCCTCGTCGATCAGCCTGTCGAGGATCGAGCGGGACAGAACGCGGTCGCGCAGCCGGTAGCGTTCGAGCGGATCAACCATGCGCGGCCTGCCTGCCGGCCGAGACCGCCGGTACGATCTCCAGACTTTGGGTATCGTGGAAGGAGACGAGTTCGTCGCCGGCGAGGAAACAACGCTGGCCGCGGCCGGTGGTGATGCCCGTGGGTTCTTCGATCCAATCGGTCTCGCGGCCGAGCCTGAGCGTCGCATCCTTGCTTGTGCCATGATAGACCGCCGGCAGAAGCACCGACGCGGCTGCGCCGTCGACCAGCGTCAGTTCAGCGCGGCGGAAGGCGAGATCGCGCGGGCGGGCAATCGGCTCGATCGACAGGGCTGATATCTTGGCGAAGTCGATCCACAGATAGCCGCCGCCGGTCATGATGACTTCGAGAGCGTGCGGCGTGCGATCATCGAGGTCGCGGAAATCGGAGACCGCCTTGCCGTTCCAGATCAGCGGATGTTCGCCTCGGAGATTCTCCAGCGCATCGAGCTGGGTCCTCGTCTCTTCCGCATTGCCGTCGCGATGGGCGATGCCGAGGCGGATGGCGAGCTTGTCGAGCTCGCTCGGCCCCTGCGGAAATTCCGGCACGGCGGAGCTCGTAAACCAGGCGTCGCGCGCCGCCATCGCCCGAAGTTCGTTGCGCAGCAAGGCGAAGCCCATCGTCGCGTCGGGAGAAAGCGTGGCTGCAAGGCTGCATTGATTGTCGGCACGCTCATAATCGCCGGCAAGCACGAGAAGATCGATATAGAGATGGCGCGCCACCTGATCCGAGGGCTTGGCCTTCAGATGCGCCTTGGCCTCCTCGAGCGCCTCCTCAAGGGCGTTGTCGCTGAGCGATTGGGCGATGCTGGCGGAAAGCGTCATGCGGACATCCTCTCGGGGATAGTGACCGGGCGGCTCAGGATCTGGCCCGTGGTTGCGGTCTCGGCGATGAGATGGAAGCTCGTGGCGACATCATCGAGCTGGAAATGCGGCTGCAGCCGGACCGTACAGGAGAAGCTGCCGGGCTTGCCCGGGATCTCGGCGACGCCGATGCCGGCGGAGCGCAGCGGAAACCGCGTGCGCAAGGCAATGTCGGCATCGTCGTTTCCGAGCGTATAGGCGGTCAGCCAATCCATAAGCTTGCGCTCGATCGAGATCGCATCGGAGAGCTGGCCGATTTCGTCGCGCATGATGACCTTGAGATAATGCGCGAAGCGCGAGGCGCAGAGCACATATTGCAGCATGGCGGCGAGGCGGGCGTTCTGGCGGGCATGCTCGTTGGAATAATGCGGCGGCGCATGCAGCGACTGATTGGAATTGAAGATCGCCGAAGAGGAGAGATAGGTGGTGGCGGCAGGAATGATGCCGAGCTCGCAAAGCTGCTGCTCCTGGCCGCTGGTCAGGTGGATTTCCAACGGCGCCTGGGCGGAAAGTCCGTTGCTCTCCGTGCCGAAATCATAAGGCGGCAATTCGGCTGCGCTCAGCAGGCCGCCGTCGACCGCATCCTGCGTGACGCCGCGGATTTCGGCGAACCAGCCGGAGGTGATGAAATTGCGGATGACGACGGTCCCAAAGGCAAAAGCGGCGTTGCCCCAGAGGAGCGAGCTGCCGTCGGCGGCGATGCTTTCGCGGAAGGGAAAGCCGTCATTGCGATCGCGTGCATGCGGCGTCAGCGGCGAGCGCATCAGGATGCGCGGGGCGGCGAGCCCGAGGAAACGCGAATCCTCGCTGGCGCGAAGGCTGTTCCAGCGGATGCGGGCCGTCTCGGTGGCGAGCCAGGAAAAGTCGCTGACGCGGTTCAGCTCGTGAAAGTCCTCAAGCCCGATCGACAACGGCGCGGCACCGGCGACGAAAGGGCAGAAAGCAGCGGCGGCCACCATGCCGATCTGCGACAGTGTGCTGACGGGATCGCCGTCGGCGGGATCGGCGGGAGAAAGATGATAATCGCCGATCAGCAGACCGAAGGGCTCGCCGCCCGGCATGCCGAACTCGCGGCTGTAGATCAGTTCGAAGAGGTGGCTCTGGTCGAAATCGCTGGCGCGCTCCATGCTGCGCGCGAGCTCGCGCCAGCTGACGCTGAGCAGTTTGACCTTCACCTCGCCGCTGCGGCTTGCCTCGCGCACGAGCATGGCAAGGCCACGCCATCTCGCCTCCATCGCCTGAAAATCGGGATGGTGGAGGATGACATTGACTTGCCTGTTCAACGCCTCGTCGATCAGCGTAATCAGCTGATCCGCCCGGCGCCGCCATTCAGTGCTGGAACCCATCGTCGACCTGACCAAATGTTTCGGAAGAGTTTGGCGCGGCGGTTTCAGCCGCGCCGGACCCTGATGTCATCAGTTCTTCGAGGGAATCCGGGCGACCATGCGCAGCGAGGTGGTCAATTCCTCCATCTGCAGCCACGGGCGCATCCAGGCGACGGCATTGTAAGCGCCCGGCCTGCCGGGAATTTCCTGGACGGTGACTTTCGCCTCGCGCAGCGGATATTTCGCCCGCGACTCCTCGCCGGCGTCGTCATTGGCGTTGACGTAGTTGGAGATCCAGCGATTGAGCCAGGCCTCGCAATCTTCCGCTTCCATGAAGGAGCCGATCTTATCGCGGCCCATGACCTTGAGGTAATGGGCAAAGCGCGAGGTCGCCATCATATAGGGCAGGCGGGCTGAAACGGCCGCATTGGCGGTCGCCTCCGGCCGGTCGTAGAGTTTTGGCCGGTGCGCCGTCTGCGCTCCGAAGAACACGGCATAGTCGGTATTCTTGTAGTGGCAGAGCGGCAGGAAGCCGAGCTTGCCGAGTTCGGCGTCGCGGCGATCGGTGATGCCGACTTCCGTCGGGCATTTCAGGTCGAGATCGCCGTCATCGCTGGAGAAGATGTGCATCGGCAGGCCTTCGACCTTGCCGCCGTTTTCCGCGCCACGAATGGCCGTGCACCAGCCGTTCTTGGCGAAGGCTTCGGTCAGGCGCGTGCCCATCACATAGGCCGCGTTCATCCAGCAGTAGGAGCCGTGCGGCAGTTCGCCGGTCTTGGAACCGCCGGTTTCGTCGAAATTGAACTCCTCGATCGGGCTGGTTTTCGGGCCGTAGGGCATGCGGGCCAGCACGCGCGGCATGGCGAGCGTCACGAAGCGGGAATCGTCGCTCTCGCGCAGGCTGCGCCACTTGGCATATTCTACCGTCTCGAAGATCTTTTCGAGATCGCGGGGTTTTGCCAGCTCGCGGAAATCCTCGAAGCCGAACATGCGCGGGCTGGCGGCCGAGATGAACGGGGCGAAGGCGGCGGCGGCGATCATCGACACGCCCTGCAGGAGCTGTACGTCGTCGAAGGAATTGTCGAATTCATAATCGCCGATCAGCGCGCCCATCGGCTCGCCGCCCGGTGTGCCGAACTCGTCTTCATAAACCGACTTGAAAAGCCTGGACTGGTCGAATTCGACGGCCTTGGCCAGATCCTTGGCGACATCGCGCTTGGAGGCATTGAGCACGCGGATCTTCAGATTGGCGCTGGTCTCGCTGTTCTTGACCAGATAGTTCAAGCCGCGCCAGGCGCCTTCGAGCTTGGTGAACTCAGGCGACTGCATGATTGCCGCAAGCTGGCTCGATATCGCCTTGTCGATCTCGGCAATGGCATTGTTCAGGGTGATCGTCAGATTGCGATCATAGGTGACGGTGCCCTTGAGGGCTTGATCGGTCAGCGTGCGCAGCAGATCCTGCGCACGGTCGGGCTCGGTCTGGCGGGTTGCCGCAACGACCTTCGAGAGCAGGTTCTCATCAGGCGCGAACCCTGCCTCTTCCTTTGTCTGCAATTGCGTTTCAGCAGTCATCTATCGATCCTTTTTGCGAAAGCGGCGGCCCTCGAAGCATGAGGGGTTCCCTTCAAAAGGGGCCGCGCCGGACAACGACTTTTCAGGAATTGAGCGCGCGGGCCGCGATCGGCCCGCGATCCCAGACACTCAGTTCAGTACGTCCTTCGTCTCTTCGGACTTGCCGCCGCCAAGCTGGGCCACCAGCTGCGAGAGATCGGCTTTGTTCTGCAGGATGTCTTCCAGCAGGCGCTCGAGTTCGTCGGAGCGGTCCGCCTTGCTCATCAGGTCGCGCAGCTGGTTGCGCGCGTTGAGCAGGGCCTTCAGCGCCGGCACCTGATCGACGACCGCGCCGGGTTCGAAATCGGCCATGCTTTCGAATTTCAGCGAAACCGGCAGCTCGGTTCCGTTCTTCTCCAGGGTGTTTTCGACCGAGAGGGTGAGACCCGGCGTCATGCGGCGCATGACGTCGTCGAAGTTGTCCCGGTCGATCTGCACGAACTTGCGCTCGCCGAAAGCCTTGAGCGGCTGCGTCGGGTTGCCGGAGAAATCGCCGAGCACGCCGACGACGAAAGGCAGCTCCTTCACCACCATCGCGCCTTCGGTTTCGACTTCGTATTTGATGTGGACCCGCGGCTTGCGAACCCGTTCCAGTTTCTCATGCACACTTGCCATCGAGGCTCTCCTTCGTCTCATCGGCGGATTGCGAATTGAGGTGCTTCGGATTGCGGCCGGAAAGCCCGGCCGCAATCCGCTAGCCTCCCTTGTCGGTTGCGGGCTGAATGCCGGCCGCCGTCAGCACGGCATTGCGTGTGTGCTGTTCGGGCAGAAGCTCGGCAAGAAGCTCGGAAAAATCCATGCGGCCGCGACGCACCAGCGTCTCGATCGACATGGAGATCGGCGAATGGGGTTCCGTGCGGCGGAAATAGCGCGCAACGGCGATCAGATGTTCGAAGGCCTCTTCCCGCGAACGAATCGCCTCAGCGCCGGCAGGCCGCGTGCGAACGGCCTCGGCCTCACCGGCATCGCCTGTCTGCCGCGGCTCCAGCCCTTGCACAGCAGGCGTTTCAGGTATGGCCGGCGAAGCTTCGAGCCCGGCGATCATCCGGATTGCAGATGCGGCCTCCTGCAAAGCATTGCGTGTATTCGAACTCGGCGGCGCCTGGTCGCCGCAATGTTGGTCAAGTATTTCGACCATGCGATCGAAAGCGGCGATGCACTCGGTCAGCACTCCGAGATAGGCTGACATCTGAGCGACACCGGCTTCTGCTGCTGCCTGCTGCAATTCCTTGCGCCGTTCGGCTTCGTTCGGCCGCTGTGAAAGCTGGAAATCCCAAAGCGAAAATTGTGCGAACTTCCCGTCCGGGATCAACGATGTCAAACGAATAGCCTGGATGAGGGTGCCTTCGCCGCCCACGCCGTTGAGGCCTGCGAAGGGCGCGAACCGTTCCTCGAAATCGCCGTCCCCGATCGAATGCAAAGCGTCGAAATACTTGTCCAAAAGCGACGCGGTTGCAACGTAAACGTCTCGCAATCCTGAGAAGCCGCGCAGCCGCAACTGTGCCTCCGCAAGCCAGGCCAATACTTCGATATCCTTGCTCCGGGAAGAAAGGATTTGCAATCCAAGATTGCTAACATCGTGCCATGCAGGTGCAAGCGAAATAACATCACCGGGGGAAATACTACGTTCGGCTGTACGGGCGGCGTTTCTTGCATCCTTAATTCTATAGTATATTTCACGAGACGAAGTATTAATTCGCACGTTTTCTCCGCACGGGCGGTCGTTCTCAAGTGGGTCTATAATTTCGTCGACGTTCACGCGGTTAAATACCTCAAAAATAAGAGCATCCTGCAGAGATTTCGCATTTTGGGCGGCCTGTATTGGCTTGTCAACCATCTCCGGATGATGACGGATTTATGACGACTTTCGATATGCTCATTTTTTAAAATAGAGTCGTTTTTCTTCTGGACAAGGGTTTATGAGCGCCCTAGTTGTTTCTTCGCATCACGAGAGCGCGCTGAATTTCGACGTAAAAACAGGACTAACGGATGTCCCATATCGATCTCAATCGTCTGATAAGAACGCTTGAGCCCAATCTACGTGTCGGTCTTGAGACAGCGGCTTCGCTTGCCGTGCGTCACCAGCACGCTGTCGTGGACATCGCCCACTGGCTGCGCTCCCTGCTTGATATTGCGGGCTTTTCCGCCGTTTTCGAAGACCTCGGAGTCTCTTCCGCGGCGCTGCGGACCGAGCTCGATGCGGCAATCGCCGACATCGCGCGGGAGGATGGCGCCGCACTTGCGCTCTCGCCCAACCTGCTGGCTCTTGGCCGCGAATCCTTTCTGGTTGCATCGCTGCAATGCGGGCGCAATGTTGTGCTGCTTGCCGATCTGCTTGCTGCACTGCTGAGCGATCCGGCATTGCGTGCGCTTATCCGCGGCATTGCCCCATCGCTGCGCAATCTCGACAGAGCCATGCTCGACCGGTTGCTGGAGCAGGCGGCATCCGATCCGTCGGAACCGCTTTCCGTGCCGGCCGTGACGGCCGGAGATAATGAATTCCTGCGGCTCTATACCCGCGATATGACCGCGGATGCCCGCGCCGGCCGCACCGACCCGGTCATCGGGCGCGACCGCGAGCTGCGGCAGGTGATCGATATCCTGATGCGCCGGCGGCAGAACAATCCGATCCTCGTCGGCGAAGCGGGCGTCGGCAAGACCGCAGTGGCTGAAGCGCTGGCGCTGGAGATTGCCGGCGGCAACGTGCCGGCCCGGCTGAAGGATGTGAAGCTGCTGCTCTTGGATCTCAGCTTGCTGCAGGCCGGCGCGGGTGTGAAAGGCGAGTTCGAGCGGCGGCTGCATGGCGTCGTCGATGCGGTGAAGACTTCCGCGCAGCCGATCATCCTGTTCATAGACGAGGCGCATGGGCTGATCGGCGCCGGCGGACAGGCAGGGCAGGGTGATGCCGCCAATATCCTGAAGCCGGCTTTGGCGCGGGGCGAACTGCGCACGATCGCGGCGACGACCTGGAGCGAATATAAACGCTTCATCGAAAAGGACGCCGCCCTTACCCGCCGCTTCCAGACCGTGCATGTCCGCGAGCCGGACGAGGAGGCGGCGATCCGCATGCTGCGCGGTGTGGCGGAAGGCCTGAAAGCCCATCACAAAGTCCGCATCCGCGACGAGGCGATCGTTGCCGCCGTCCGGCTTTCGGCGCGATATATCCCGGACCGGCAGCTGCCTGACAAAGCGATCAGCCTGATCGACACCGCCGCCGCCGCCGTGGCGCTTGCGCGCCAGACGGTGCCGGAGGCGCTGAAGCTGCTGACCGATGAGCGCGATCTTCTGGAAGCCGAGGCAAGCTGGCTGGCGCGCGAACCGGAGACGCCGGAAAAGCGCGCCCGCCTGGAAGGCATCGCCGCCAAGCAGCAGGAGATCGTCTCGGAAATCGAAGCGCTCCAGTCGAAGTTCGACGAAGAGAACCGCCTGGTCCGCGAGGCCGATCGGCTGGAGGAATTCTTCTCGCCCGACGACGCCGTCACCCCGCTGGCGCCGGCCGACAATTCAGGCGACGGCACGAATGTGGCGCCTTTCCCGCCGCAGGCCATGACCGCCGAAAGCGCCCGGGCAGCCCTTGCCGTGGCGGAGCGGAGCCTTGCGGCTGTGGTCGACCAGACGCCGCTGCTGCCGCGCGTCGTCGACAAGGAAGTCGTTGCCGCCGTCGTCGCCCGCTGGACAGGGATCCCCTTGGGCAAGCTGCTCGCCGACCAGATCGAGACGGTCAAGACGCTCGATATCAGGCTGAAGGAGAGAGTGCTCGGCCAAGACGCGGCGATCGAACGGATTGCTTCGGCCATGCGGGCGGCCCGCGCCGGCCTTTCCGATCCGCGCCGGCCGCCGGCCGTTTTCCTGCTCACCGGCATGTCCGGGACCGGCAAGACCGAAACGGCGCTGTCGCTTGCCGACATGCTCTATGGCGGCAGCCGGTATCTGACGACCATCAACATGTCCGAGTTCAAGGAAGAGCATAAGATTTCCATGCTCCTCGGCTCGCCCCCCGGCTATGTCGGTTACGGTGAAGGCGGCGTGCTCACCGAAGCGGTGCGGCGCAGGCCCTACGGCGTGCTGCTGCTCGACGAGATCGACAAGGCGCATCCGGGTGTTCAGGAAATTTTCTACCAGGTGTTCGACAAGGGAACGCTGCGCGACGGCGAAGGCCGGGACATCGATTTCAAGAACACTACCATCGTCATGACCGCCAATACGGGCTCGGAAATGATCGCCGCCCTTTCCTCCGATCCCGACACCATGCCGGAAGGCGATGCGCTCGAAGCGCTGCTGCTGCCGGAATTGCAGAAGCATTTCAAGCCGGCCTTTCTCGGCCGCACGACGATGCTGCCCTTCATGCCGCTTGGGCCCGAGACGCTGTCCGGCATCGTCGATATCCAGATCGGCCGCATCCGCGAGCGGGTCGGCGCCACCTACGGGACGGCGCTTTTATTGTCGCCGGAAGCCCGTGACGCGCTGATTTCGCGCGCCCGCACCAGCGAGATGGGCGCCCGCGCGATCGAGGTGATGATCGCGCGCGACCTCTTGCCTGTTCTTTCAACGTTTTTCCTCGATGCCGTCGCGGCGGGGAAGAAAATGACGGGGATCACCATCGGATATGACGGGCAACGCTTCGGCCTCGATGCCGAAGAGGCTGCCCCGCAGAAATTCGACACGCCGGGGGAAAACCGGTTGTCGGATGAAGTAGCCCCGAGCCGCAAGCGCACTCGGGGAGCAGGAAGAAGAAAGGCGACTACGCCTTAGACGCAACGAGGCACTCAACCGCCAATAGGAGAGCTGACAGAATGCCGATTTATCTTCAGATCGACGGTATCCAGGGTGATGCGACCCACGAACAGCATCGCAAGTGGATGGATATCGAAGCCATCCACTGGAACGTCGCCCGCAACATGAACACCTCCGCCGGTTCGGCGGCAAACCGCGAAGCTTCCGAGCCGACCGTTTCGGAAGTGATCCTCACCAAGGTCAGCGACTCCTCGTCGACCAAGCTTTTCCAGGAGGCCTGCTCGGGCCGTACCGGCAAGCGCTCCGTCATCCATCTGGTCACGACGGGCAATCCCGGCGACACCTACATCGAGTATTCGCTCGAGAACACGCTGATCGCCAGCTACTCGATCGATTCCAACGGTGACCGCCCCGTCGAGACGATCAAGCTGAACTTCACCAAGATGGAAGTGAAGTACACGCCTTACGACGACAAGCACTCGCCGCAGTCGCCGATGATCGCTTCTTACGATCTGGCAACGACCAAGGCCGCTTAACGACTGGAACGGGCGCCGATCGTGGCGCCCGTTCACTCCATCCTCGTCGCGAGCTGAAGGAAGTCTTTCCCATGGGCGGATTGGCCATCGATAATGTGAAACTGACGAACTACCATCTCATCGTCGAGGAAGTGTTCGACGAAAGCGTTTTCGGCATGGTCGCGCCCAGCTTCAAGGTCAAGGGCGTCAAAGGGATAGGAACCAGCCATCTTCAGGTGATGCGCAGCGTTTATACCCTCGCCATCGGCGAAGACGTTTATTTCAAGGGCCGCAAGCTGCAGGGCTCGCCGGGGGCGCGGGAATTGCTTTCGGAATTCTTCGAATCCGGAACGCAGCTGACGACCCATCCAAATGGCCGCACGACGGTCATGCACCGCTATCTCGGCAAGAAGAACATCTTCACGGCCAAGGCGCTTGAGCATCATAAGGCCTCAGTCACGCTGAATTTCTTTCCGATCTACGGTGAGGACCCGGCACCGACCCGTCTGCTCTACGGCAATCCGGCAATCACCTTCATCCAGAAAGCTGACGAGCGGCCGATGGCAGCCGCCTATTTCAACGGCAATACCAACCGCTTGGAACTTCTTCACTATTTCGATCGGCGCACTCTGGTCGACGGCTTTCTGAAACGCTTCTCGGAAGCATCTGCTGCGGCCGTAGGCTGAGAAGGTCTCTATCGATGAACGATATGTCGTCGGCAATCTGAACTCTTTGATTTTGTGAGCTGGTGGATGAAGTCTTCGCTCGGCAATGGCCGCAATTTGCGCAATGCGTGGAAGCGCGATAGCTGGATGGGCCCTGTTATGGCCATCCTGCTGCTTGTCGACGCCGCGCCCGTCCAAGCGCAGCAGCCCGATATCTGGCGGATGAGCAACCAGCAGCTCCTGGAAGCGCTCAAGGGCGATGCCGCGCCGGAAATCACGAATCCGGAACTTCGCCGGCAAATCTCATACGAGCGTGGCGCGGCCTATGTGGCCGGCGTTGCCGATGCGACAGATGGAAAGAGCTGGTGCATTGAAGGCGGTGTCCTCATTCACGAGCTGACGGACCGCGTCTTCAGCCATCTGCAAACACTGGCGCCGGAGGCTCTGCAGCAGAATGCTGCGATCTCTGTGTCCGCCGCCCTCAGCAAATCCTTTCCCTGCAAAGAAAAATGATTTCAGAGCCGACATGATCAACGTATCCTTCGATGAGCTTTACGCTAATTATCCAAGCAGCGCCACGTACCGGCCTAACTATGTCAGTCAGCAGGATCTTTTTCGCGAGCTTGGTTGGGACGCGCTTCTGAACAATCCGCTCTACGCGAATACCTGCGCCGTGCGCGTCAGCCTGGCCTTGGTGAGGTCCGGCATCAAGATCTCCCCGAAATCCCACAACATCCTCAAAGGCCCGCACGCCAACACGGGCCTAGAGGTCTCGATGCGCCGGCTCGCCGATCTCTTGGCGACCACTCGCTATCTCGGCAACTACGAATCCTACACCTCGGCGACGGCGCAATCCGGTATTGGGGCCCGCAAGGGCGTCGTCGCCTTCAACGGCATACCCGGTTACAGGGGGGGCGGGCATATCGATCTGGTCATCGGAGCCGCCGACGCGGCTCAGTGCGCCTCTTCCTGCTACTACCAATCCCAATCGATCTGGTTCTGGCCGCTCCTTTCGAGCCGCACGTCCTGAGGTTTGAGGTCAAGCCATGAATGATCAGCCCTCCGCCGCCGATTTTATCCAGGCGAACCGTATTCTGAAGATCGTCTCGCCGCTCGGCGAGGACCAGCTTCTGCCGGAGCGCGTGACGATCGAGGAGGGTATTTCCTCGCTCTTCGAGATCAAGATTTCGGCGCGCGCCAAGAAACCATCGGTCAAGCCGGAGGAACTGATCGGCCGGCTGATGGATGTGTCCGTCGAGGTGCAACAAGGCGACGGTGAGGGCGGCGTGCGCCGGCCGTTCAACGGCCTGGTGACCGAACTCAACGAGGGGCCGCCGATCACTCGTGGCCTCAGATCCTATTCCATGGTGCTCAGGCCGCAGATGTGGCTGCTGTCGCGCCGGTCCGATTGCCGCATCTGGATGGACAAGACCTCGGTCGATATCGTCGAAACGCTGTTTTCAGAACACGGCATCCCGGCGCCGGATACGTCGGGCGTCATCACGCCACCACCGCCGCAGCATTATTCGGTGCAGTGGAACGAAACCGACCTTGCTTTCCTCACCCGCCGTTTCGAGGAGGATGGCCTGTTCTATTGGTTCTCGCACGAGGACGGCAAACACAAGCTGCATGTGGCCGACAGCGCCCGCTCCTGGCTCGGCCCGTCACCCTCGGCGCAGGGCGAGGGGCAGGTCCGCCTGGCGCAGGGCTCGGCCGACCGCAACCACATAACCGAGTGGAGCCGGCGCTATTCCTATGTGCCGGGGCAGCGGGCCGGCGCGGACTGGAATTTCGAGACACCGCGCATGGTGCCGGGCACGATGACGCCGTCGCTGGTGCAGATGCCGGAGGCGACTAAACGCGAACTCTACGAATATCCGGCGCGCATTTCTTCCGTCGCTGAAGCCGAGCGGGCGGAAAAACTCAGGATGCAGGCCTCCGAGGCCGACCACGACCGGGTCTTCGGCGGCTCGACATCCCGTATCCTGGAGGCGGGACGCCGCTTCACGCCCTATGAGGTCGCCCACCCCGACCATGCCTATGAAGAGCATGTGGTGGTCAAGGCGACGCATACCGTCGTCGACCGGTCCTATGAGACCAACAGCAACGAGCCCGAATACACCAACACCTTCGAGGCGGTTCCGTCGCGGGTGTCGATGACGCCGCATCGCGAGACGAAGCGGCCGCGCATCGAAGGCACGCAGGTGGCGATCGTTGCCGGTCCTTCCGGCGAGGAGATCCACCCCGACCAATACGGCCGCATCAAGCTGTGGTTCCCCTGGGACCGCAAGGCCAAGAAGGATGGATCGGACACCTGCTGGGTGCGCGTCAGCCAGGTCTGGGGCGGCGGCACCTGGGGCGCCCAGGTCATTCCGCGTATCGGGATGGAGGTGATGGTCGCCTTCGTCGACGGCGATCCCGACCGGCCGCTGGTAACCGGCGTCGTGCCGAACCCGGCCAATGCGGTCCCCTACGACCTGCCTGGTAACAAGACGCGCATGGTCATGCGCTCGAACACCCATAAGGGCACCGGCTTCAACGAAATGACCTTCGAAGACGAGGCCGGCCAGGAAAACATGTTCTTCCACGCGCAGAAGGACCAGACGACGCGGGTGCTGAACGACCGCACCAAACGCATCGACCGCCACGAAGTCTCGGCCATCGGCGCCAACCGGACGGTGGAAGTCGGCGGCAACCAGAAACACGAAGTCGGCGGCTCGATGAATACGGTCGTCGGCGGCACGGGGCCGATGGCGATGGCGCTGATGGGAGCGGTCAGCGGTCTCTCTGGACATACGGCGGGGCTTTTGGCTCAGGCCGGGCAGATTGCAGGCGGCGGCGGGGCCGGGCTTGCGGCCTTTGCCGGCACGGTTGCGTCTTCGGCGCTCGGTTTCCTGGGAGGCGGCGGATTGGGGAGCCGCGAAGGCGTGGTATCAGGGCCGTCGCCGAGAGCGGATGCGGGCACCGCACTCGCCGGCTCCGGCACGGGCGTTGGGGATGCGGCCTCCGGCCTCTTTCCGCTGCCCGGCATCATGAACACGATCGTCGGCGCCTTCAAATCCGACACGATCGGCATTGCCCGCGCCGAGCAGATCGGCATGAGCAAGGTGACCAATGTCGGCCAGACCTCACTCGAAAGTGTGGGCAAGTTCAAGAAGATCGCGGTGGGCGAGGAATTCGTCATCGAATGCGGCGATTCCAAATTCATCATGAAAGCCAATGGCGAAGTGATCATCCTCGGCAAGACGTTCAATTTCGTCGCCACCGAACATTTCCAGATGCGCGGCAAGCCGATCGACCTGAACTGAGGAGGAAGTTGCTTGGAACTGATCAACCGACTTCCCTTTCCAGCCATGGCCTTTCGGCAATTCGACGCCAACGGCGATTTGGATTGCGTCGTGTCGGTTCGCGGGACGTTCGAACATGTTCAGGACGGCAAGTTGCGCTTGCGCCGTGCGCAGGAGGATTTCCAGTGGGAAGACGCCTATGACGGTGATCCGCATCAAGGTGTGCTGTTACGACAAACGGATTTGACGCCCGAGAAGCCAGGTACCGACATAACATTCCTTGGAAGCAGCTACGCACCAGAGGGTAAATCCGCGCAGTCATGGATCTGCAGCTTGCAGGTGGGACATGTCGGAAAGACGCTGAGGGTGCATGGAAGACGATTCTGGCATCCTATCATCCGTGACCGGTGGGCCGGTTTCCTCGCGACGGAACCGAAGCGAGTCCTTAGTGACTGGAAATTGAGTGAAACGGAGCCGACAACGTCTGTTTCCTTGGCCTGGAGCAATGCCTATGGAGGGCAAATACCAGGAACCGGAGACCCGCAAACGGGGGCGCCCAGCGATGTCGAGCCGGCAAATCCACTGGGCTGCGGTGTCGTTAATCTCGATGTCGGACCAGAAGCGGTTCCTCACCTTGCGCCCTCGATCGTGGCAGCCGATGAGACCTCAATCGACTGGCGTCGTCGCTATGAACCGCAGGGGTTCGGACCGATCTCTCCTTGGTGGAGGCCGCGGCAACAATACGCCGGCACCTACGACGACACCTGGCTTTCCCAACGCCACCCACTTCTGCCGGAAGATTTCGACCCACGGTTTTGGCAATGCGCGCATCCGGATCTCATCGCCATGCCCTGGTTGGAGGGAGGCGAGGAATATCTGTTGGAAAACATGCATCCTGAGTTTTCTGTGGCGAGAGGGGCTTTGCCCGATGTGAAGCTCGGGATTCATTGCCGGCGAGAAGACCGCGATGAATGGCATCTCCTCAATCTTGACGGTGTACTTTTCGATTGGCGGAGCGACGGGCGCGTGATCTTGACTTGGCGCGCACGCTTCCCGTTGCCTGATGCTGGCGAAACGACGCTCACGCTAAGCCGTGTTGTCCTTAAGACAAGTGGAGAAGCTGGAAGGGCGGCTGCATGAGCCTGCCTCCACCTCAGGACATGTATGGAGGAGAGCCGCAATACCCTTCGCCGTGGACGACACGCAAACCGCGAGAGGGGCTTCGCGACAACGATTCCGCCCGCATCATCTGCCTCGCGCCGGATGTCTGCAAGACGCCCGTAGGGTCATCGATCGTCCCGATCCCGTATCAAATCGTCGATTATTGCGGGCATGACGCACTTTATACCGACAGCGTGCGTTTCACCTCGCAAAAGGCCATGGTTTTGCGAGCGCACACAACTCATGTCCATGGTGACAAGCCGGGGACAGCACGCGGAATAAAATCGGCAACGGTCGAGGACGTCTGCGAACCGGTGGGGCATGCGGCTCAGGTTCGTGCCGAAGGTTCGCCGGTCATCCGTCATCTTGATCGTTTCAAGATGAACAGTGGGAACACCGAAGGCGAAGCGATTTTCATTCGTGACACCGGAGTTTACGCAGCACCGTTGGACACCGATCCGGTGCGGGGATCGCTGGCTCTTGCAAGCGCCGAGTATACGTCTCTTCCGGGATCCATGAACAATTCGACGGCATTGCCTCCCGGTTCATACCAAGTTGCTCAGAATGCCGGCGGCAGTGTCATCGATGCAGGCGGTGGTCTTTTTGATGGAGCATCCCGAAGGGGCGGAACGGCCACGACAACCACAAGCAGGCCGCTCCCGTCTATGCGTCGCACCGGAATCTGGGCTGCAATCGTCGATGCGCTGACGTCTGGCGGGGTCACAAAGGCCCAAATAACAACGATGCTGTCTGAACTGGATTACTACTCGACGACGCCTGGAAAAGGTTTGACGCCGGCTCAGATGTCGGTGCTTGGCGCTGCTGCAGGTGAAATTCGCGGAACAGCGCTTCCCGCTGGTGATTATGATGCGGCGCAGGCCATTAAGGATCGCGCGTGGAACCGCGTCTTCTCGATGGCCGGCAATCAGGACACAGCGCAGACCGCGGCGGAGAATGTGCGCGTTTCGGCTGCAAAGGCCGAATGCGATGACATTTGTAAGCTTGCGTGCGAATGCATGAAAGACCGCGGCGGTGCGGCAACCTATACCGAATGTGTGGCCCGGAAGCTTCGTGAAAAACATTATGATCCGAACGGACCGCGGCGCTCGGATGGAACGCCTCGCTATCCGAAAAGCCCGAACGCCGACGGGCCGCGTCCCGAGATCAGCTATGACCCTGAGAACGGATATAGCGCCAACCCCAGCAATAATGTTTCTGGCATGCCATCATCTCAATATCCCGTGCGAGGCATGCCAAGACCTGACATATCCTGGTGGAAAGACGGAAAGCTTTGGAAAATTTTCGAGTTGAAATTCCCAACGTCCGGAGGGGATGTTGACGGAGAGACACCGATGCAGGCAAGCGGCGAATATGAGAGGATTGCGCAAAAAAACGGCCTCAATCCAAAGACGGACTACGTCAAGATAGATGTCGCGAAGGACTGTGACTGCAGCAGCGGTACAGCCAAACCTGGCATCAAGTGCTAAAAAAGAGGGCAGAATATGGAATTTCCACGCGATCTTGCACAAGTGCCCGAGGACATTGAGAAACGGGGTGTTCTGCGGGACGAGATGGTTCACAAAGTTCGCTCCCGTGTGGGGATACTTCTGTCCATATATTTCACCGATGGATGGATGCCGCAGAAGCGCGAGGCCATCGTCAACTGCCTGAAAGACTATCTTAGCTTCTTTGCTGATCGGCTAACACATTTTCAGGTCGGCGAAGAACGCAAGATGCGCCGCTACGATGGCACTGATGTAGCCGGTCCCTATGCAGAACTGGCGGACTTGGGACAGGATGAGTTAGCTTATATCAACATGAAGCGAGCCGATCCCAACGAGCCCGATGATCCCTCCCTCTTTCGATTCATGGCATTCGGCCACAAGAAAAGGCCGAGGTGGCCTTCGTCCGGTATCAAAGCTCATTTTCCTCCGGCCTTTGTTTTTGGTGATCCTGATCGGTTTGTGGAGCTGGTGCGCGTTTGGTGCGATCGTGTCTCCGCGATCCACGGTTCTGCTGGCTTAGGTGCGCTTTCAAATCCGGGTTCAGAATTGCCAGATGATGCCTACTATTATCCTTGGCTCAAGCAATATCCGGGGCTGGAATACGACGCCATGGGAAGCTACTGGACAGAAACCGAGGAAGGTGGCTGGGAGAAGCCACGCTCATCAAACTGGCTTACTGTTCTCGGCGACGAGAACATTCGGGCGCTTGGCGGCTCGTCAGCGGCTCAGGCCAAGGTGACGGACGACGTTTCCTTTGTTCGGTTCTCCAGCGGTGTAGTCCTTCGCGCCGGGGCTTTGCCGGTCTTGGGCGATACCGCGAATGGTGGTGTTCCCGAGAGCTATCGCGCGGTCGCGCGGCTCATCAAACCCATTCGCTTTGAAGGCTACAGATGGGGAGTAATCAAGGAGCCGTTTCCAACTGACGGGCCGGAAGTCACTCTCGAATGGCTGCGCCGTTTTGATTGAAAGCGGGGGCGAGTTAAAAACCATAATTGCTGTCGCTTTTGGAGTGGTTTGCAGATTGCCTTGCCGAGCTTGGGTCGCGCGATGTGGTTGCTGAACACACAACGTATAGAGAGACGACGTGTCCAATACCGTACATCAACCGCGTGTAACACAGATGGATTTTCCTCGTGCGGGCTCATCTCAATTCCGGAAAGGACGCGAGGCTAGCAGAAAATCTCAGATGGATCAGCGGTTTGACTGAAAAGGCGAGACCTATGCACCGCCACGGAGATCCAAAATGAAGGAATTTGTTCCCGTTGAATTCGACGCTATTCCGGACCTGGTGACTGACAGCGAATTTCGCAGCTTCGTCGAGACTTATATCTCCGAAGGGTCGGAGTGTTTTGCTGGCGATCTGGCCGAGGGCATCATTCAGGGTGTCGCCGACGTACGCGGTCGCCGCTGCCCCTATCCTGTGAGGCGCATGAACAAGATGCTTATGTCACTGCAGCAAGGAGAGAGGCTTTTGGTTCTCACCGATGATCCGGTTGCAAAGATCGACATCCGGCATGCAGCGCGAGCGAACGGCGATTACCTGAGATGCGCGGCCTATATCGGCAATTTTGATGCGTTTCTAATTGAGAAAGGCAGAGCCCACGACGGAGGCATATGGTCGTGACACGTAAGTTCGGACCAACCACCCCTCCTTCACGCCAGCTTCCGCGATTACACGCTCTACGCCCTACTTTGGGGTTGAAGCGGCAGAAATCTGCTAATGAAAGCTTGAGGCAAGTGGCGGCATGAGCATCCCGCGCGATAACTATGTCGGCGAGCCGAATTACCCAGGGCCGTGGACGACGAGGCAGCCGCGCGAAGGGCTGCGCGACCTCGATGAGGCGCGGATCGTTTCGCTGTCGCCGGATGTCTGCCTGACCCCGGTAGGCTCGTCCGCCGTCCCCATCCCGTACCCGATCGTCGACTATTGCGGGCACGACAAAGATTATACGCCATCCGTCCGCTTCACCGGCAAGAAGGCGATGGTCATGCGCTCCTGCACGACCCACGTCCATGGTGACGCCCCGGGAACAAAAAAGGGTTTCAAATCCGGCACCGTCGAAAATATTTGCGAGCCGATCGGTCATGCCGAGCAGGTACGCGCTGAGGGCTCCCACGTCATCCGCCATCTCGACCGTTTCTGGATGAACAATCGGAACACGCAGGGCGAAGCGATCTTCGTCCGTGGCACACAGACATACGCCCCGCCGCAAGACGACGATCCCGTCTGGGGATCGCTGCGCTTGAATGGCGCCAATGCAGACGAAGGCCGCGTGATGAGCGATGCCTCGCCCGAGCCGCTGATCATGGGTGCGCAATATGCGCAAGCGAATGTCGGCACAATGACGAATGCAGGTGGCGGACTGGTCAGTGGAACGACGAGGGGAGCGACCACATCCGCTCCGCCCACAACGCAGACGCCAACCGCCAGTTGGCCTAAAATTGGTTCGGCGGCGCTCCAAAGATTTGGAATTTGGGGTCGCGTCGGATCGCTGATCTTAGATGACCTCAGCAAAACGCAGGCTGAGAAAGCGGCGGAAGCGCGCGCTTTCCAGACGATCTTCTCTGGCGCAGGTGAACATGTCATGTCTCAAAATCGCCTGCTTGGCGGTCGCGAGCATGTGAGCAATCCTTTGGATATGTTCAAGTCTTCAACCTGGGAAGGGAAGTACGGCCTCATTATCAATGACAATGAACGCGTTCCGCTTGCCAATGATATTTTGTCGACATTAGCCGGAAAGCCGATGGACGTCCGCACAATGTCGGATGCCGAAGTTCAGAATGTTCTCTCGCCCTTCCAGGGGCTATCGGAAGACCAGATCGAGCAGAAGCTCAAGGAAATAACCGAGACCCGGAAAAAGGAAGAAGAGGAGCAGAAGCCGAAGCCGAAGCCAATTCCACCACCTCCGCTTGATCCAGGTTCCAATACGAGGATCGATGACAAAAAGAAGAAAGAGTGCCTTATAGGGCCTTACGACGATATCTTTGGACCATGCACAGCACGTGGCGGCAAGACTCACCACGTCGTACCTGACATGGTCTACCGGTTAGGCGATCGAGCTGGAAAGGTAACGACAGAACGCGTTCCCAACGCCCCAACCGAAGGCCAAGGCGAGTCAATCTGTCTGACGGGCGATGAACATAGCAATAAGAATGACTCGGGGGGAGTGCACGAACACATTCGGAAAGAGTTTGCAGGCATTGACCATCCGGAGTTTCCTGGCACTGCTCCCATGGGCAGGATTCTTCAAAGATCTCAAGCTGCGCTGTTGCAGACAAAGGACATTGACAAGGCTTGCGCAGAGGCTGCCAACGTCCGAGCAGAAGCGCAGGTTAAGGCAAAAACTGGTTTAAGAGCACCCGGTCGCACCAAGGAAAAGCCACTGCCTTCAGGCGATATCGCGAAGGTTCTTCGCAATGGCCGCTATCCCTAACAGATCGAAAGAGTGAAGATGATCGACGCTATCGATGACGACGAAGATTTCGAGGAGCTCTATGGAGCTTGGGAGCCGACGCTTTATGCCGCGGCTATGGCGGATGACTGTTACTTTGCGCTTTTGGTGGGCGGCCCGCGTTGGGATGATCCCTATACCATCATTCTCACCCGCGATGCCGAGGCGCAAACATTCTCGCGCCTCGATGTTCGGCGCGAATTACGAGATGTCAGGGTCGTGCCGCGGCCCGATAATGCCGGTGAACCATCTTATGTGACGCTCAGCCTGAACGGCGACATTTATGTGATCGGTCCCAAAGGCGCGGAGCATTCGATCATTCCCGGAACCCAGGCTGAGACTGACAGCGCGCCAGAGATCTTGTTTACCTCTATTCTACCGGTTGGGGATCAATGGCTGGTTGCGGGTGGCGAAGGCTTCCTGAAGCTTGGCAAAGAAAAATCCTGGCAAGATGTTTCTCCGTCGCTACCAACGGAGTATCCCTACAAGGTGCCCGATTGGACGATTCTTGGGACCAACCAGAACGGCGATATCTTCGTCGTTGGCACGCAGGCGGCAAACACGCGGCATTTCAATCTCTATCCTGGCCATCCGCTTTATCGAGACGGGATGTCTGAGGACGAGGAATTTGAGCTTCAGAAAAAACTTTATGCCGAACTGGATAGCTTTCCGCGTCTAAAAACACTTTTCACCGGTCGGCCCGGCGCCTGGAAGCAGCAGGCACTGCCGGATCGTATCGCCCGGTCTCTTCCCGCTTATTCCTACATTGCCGATGTCGAGAGCGATGGGCCTGACGCTGACTATGTCATCGGCTCCGACGGTTTGGTGATGAAGGGCAATCCGCAAGCCGGCTTTAGCGATATCTCCTCCATCGCCGACCGAGAGAAGAATTTCAAGAACGGCGTTCGGTGGCGTAACGATCTGGTCCTCGCAACCGGCGCCGAACTATTTGGGTTCGATGGTCATGTTGCAAAGCCGTTCGCACCCAAGGTGAAGATGCGCTCCGCTCCCTTTGTCCTGCAACCGAGCGCCCTCTTTGTCCAGAACGATAAGCTCTATGTGTTCGACTACGGGCTTCGTTATTACACGTTGGATGATCAGGGCTGGCATCAACACGACATACCGAAAGAGCTTTCGGCAAGGCCGTTCAAGGGCCGCGACAAAGGATTGCCTTGACCAAGGCGAGCAGCTTGATGAGCATCTGGAGCCAATATGTCTGTTACACCTCGGCGCCCCCTGCAGGAAGTGCTGGATGAATTCGGGCCGCTTAAAAGCGGTACAACGGTTTCTGCTTCGCAGGCTGAGGGCTATCGAGGGAAGCTGCCTGACGCCATGGTCGATTTCTGGATTGAACATGGTCGTGGGCAGTGGCGTGATGGTCTCTATTGGATCTGCGATCCCGAGCCTATCATGCCTATTCTGCATACGTTGTTTGCCGGCGATCCGGAATTCGACTCCGCAAGAATGGTGCCCTTCATGCGTGATGCATTCGGCGAAGTCAGCATCTGGCACCCAAAGTTTAAGCTGATCACGCTCAAGATGAATCTCGGCACCCTCACCACCACCGACATTACTACCCACGTCATCGAGGGCATCCCTCCGTTCGATGACGATATGGCGGTAGCTGCCGCCGTGGACGCCAGTGTTTTCGATATTAACGGCTGGGTGGATTCTACGACCGGTAAGCCTGTTTTCGATGCTGTCCGCCGGCGGCTCGGGTCGATCGGCGCCGATCAGGTCTATACTATGGCCCCGCATTTTCGCCTTGGAGGCGATGGCGCCGCCAAGGATTTTTCAATCGGCGGCTTCATCGAATATCTGGGCATTCTATCGCAGATGGGGTCCTTTGCATTTGAACGCTATGTCGATCCGAAGGAGGGCGGACGAGGTGCCTTTGGGCATCTCGAAGCTGTTCGTACGATCGGACATGACCGCCTGATCGATTGATGCTTAGGTGCACTCCGCACGATTAGGACATCTAGAGCAGGTCCTGCGATCGATGAATCGAATGTGAGGTGACGTAGCGAGCCGCA
>NZ_LFIO01000938.1 GCF_001187535.1 Rhizobium ecuadorense | reverse complement strand
GCTGTAGTCAGCTAACAGGTTTGCGGCATCGACCACGGTGACCATTGTGTCGAGGCTGGCAAAATCGGCGAGCGAGACGCCGTTCTCGTCGCGGAAGGAAAAGGTTGCCGCGATCGGGCATGGCTCGGCAATGCCGGTGCCTTCGATCAACAGATAGTCGTATCGCCGCTCCTCTGCCAGTCGTCGTACTTCCGTCAGAAGGTCATTGCGCAGGGTACAGCAT
>NZ_LFIO01000525.1 GCF_001187535.1 Rhizobium ecuadorense | reverse complement strand
GACGCGTCCGGATCAAAGTCTGAACAGTTTTCGTGGAGACGGAAATTTAAATGACGTCACTAACCCAGGCGCAAATCGCCGAATTTCAGGGCATCGCAGGCAATGCTCCATCGATTTCACCAAGCGATCCAAAGTCTCTTCTCAACGCCACGGCTAGCCTGCTGGATGAAGACGATCTGCAGAGCATCGCGCGTGCTGACTACGGCAACGACACCCATGAACA
>NZ_LFIO01000414.1 GCF_001187535.1 Rhizobium ecuadorense | reverse complement strand
GAACACCGCCGAAGTGCTGAATTATCGCGGTTATGCAACCCGCAAGCTCGGCCGCACCGATGAGGGCATCTCCTATTATCTGCAATCGGTGAAGATGGACCCGCAATACGCCAAGGTCCGCGAATATCTCGGCGAAGCCTATGTCATCAAGGGTCAGCTCGATCTCGCCAAGGACCAGCTGAAGTTAATCAAGGCGATCTGCGGCACCGGCTGCGAGGAATAT
>NZ_LFIO01001593.1 GCF_001187535.1 Rhizobium ecuadorense | reverse complement strand
GGGCTATGGCGTGTTCGGCGGCAGAATCGTCCCCGATTGGGAAAAGGAGCCGAAGGGCCGCTTTATCGATTGGATTCCAATGGGCTCGACTTTCGCGATCGTTGATGAAACGCAAAGCGGACCTTGTGACCCGACGAAAGTCTGGGGTCCCAACACGATCATTCGGCGAGAGTTGCTCGGAACGAGCGTGCGCTACCGGGAAGATATCGGCCCTCTCCCAGGG
>NZ_LFIO01001436.1 GCF_001187535.1 Rhizobium ecuadorense | reverse complement strand
CCTTTCCACCGCGGCTCGGTCGGCCGGCGGAATTTGCCGGGCTGGTACGCCATATCTTGGAAAACAACATGCTGAACGGCGAGGTCATCCGCCTCGACGGCGCATTGCGGATGGGCGCGCGGTGAGCGCGTTGCCCAGAGGAGGAAACATGACATTGCAGGATCCCATCGTCATCGTCGGTGCGGCGCGCACCCCGATCGGCAGCTTTCAGGGAGAGCTGAAG
>NZ_LFIO01000210.1 GCF_001187535.1 Rhizobium ecuadorense | reverse complement strand
CGATCAGCTCCTGGGATCGATGGTCTCGATTTCCTGGAGTCGAGAGACACCGATCGCGAGAGGTCCGATTTCTGCTTGCTGCGATCCCAGCGTGCCGCGGCGAATGTTCTATAATACAGAATAGCAGCAGAAGAATATTCTTCAATAGAGATCATTTTCTCCTATTGCGCGAACTCTTCCTCTTCCCCCGTCGGGCGATGTTTCAGGTTGTGAGATGTGGCTC
>NZ_LFIO01000276.1 GCF_001187535.1 Rhizobium ecuadorense | reverse complement strand
GACCGCGGCCTGCAGCGCGACGGTGAGGACCGGCGCACACTCATCGACCTGCTGGTGGATCAGATCGAGTTTGCCGATATTGTCGTGATCAACAAGATCTCGGACGCGACCGAAGATATCCGTGCGGAAGTCCGCAAGATAGTCGCCGCGCTCAACCCGGATGCGCGCCAGGTGGAGACGGATTTCGGCGAGGTTTCTCTGGCAACTGTTCTCAATACGGGCC
>NZ_LFIO01000364.1 GCF_001187535.1 Rhizobium ecuadorense | reverse complement strand
TATCGGCTCCCTCTGCACGAGTTCGCCCAGAATGGTTTCGAGATCGAAATCAGACATCGTGAAATTCCCTAAATACGCGAATGTCGAACGATATCACTTTGTTCTCTCGCGGCGCTATCGCGACAGCCCGCCTGCTCAGCAACGTTAGCTAGGACCAGCATCGAAGGTCGCGCAGGGAGGCCGCGGCCCGCATTCCTGTTCGCAAAGCCGGTAGACTCCGTGC
>NZ_LFIO01001296.1 GCF_001187535.1 Rhizobium ecuadorense | reverse complement strand
ATCGTGCCATCCACCGAGCCCGAAGAAGCCGGCGCTGGCCGCCGCGCCATAGGGCGAGCCGAACAGATAGGGATGGAAGAGCGCGGTCGAGGGGCGCTCGAAGGCGGCCTCGATCTCGGGCGCCAGCAGGGCGTGGATGGAGTTGCCTTGCACCTCGCCATTCTTCCGTTCGGCAGCGCAGAGCGTGTCGAGAAACCAGTCGTAATTCGCTGTCGATGCCGGGG
>NZ_LFIO01001775.1 GCF_001187535.1 Rhizobium ecuadorense | reverse complement strand
GCGCAACAACTGCAACACATCTTTGGCCTGACCGAAGCCGAAACGCGGGTCGCTGCACTGATCGGCAGCGGAATGAATTTGCCCGAGATTGCCGAGGTTCTTGGAATTTCGTCCAACACGGCAAAAACACACACTAGCCGATGCTTTGGCAAAACGGGAACTCGATCCCAGGCGGCTCTCGCCAGGTTGATTGCGTCGATCCCGATCGCGGGAAACAGGACGGC
>NZ_LFIO01000606.1 GCF_001187535.1 Rhizobium ecuadorense | reverse complement strand
TGGATATGGGCGTGGATGGCGCGGGCCAGCACCTGGCTTTCGACGTCGCGGCCGATCGAGACATAGTCGTCGGGCGACTGCGCATGGGTGATGCGCGCCGTGTCCTGCTCGATGATCGGGCCTTCGTCGAGATCGGCGGTGACGTAATGGGCCGTGGCGCCGATCAGCTTGACGCCGCGGCCATAGGCCTGCTTGTAAGGGTTGGCGCCCTTGAAGGACGGCAGGAAGGAATGGTGGATGTTGATGATCTTGCCCGACATCTTCTGGCACATCTCGTCCGACAGGATCTGCATGTAGCGGGCGAGCACGATCAGCTCGGTGCCGGTCTGCTCGGCCACCGACATGATATGGGCCTCGGCCTGCACCTTGTTGGCCTTGGTGACCGGAATATGGTGGAAGGGGATGTCGTGGTTGACCACGACCTTCTGGTAGTCGAAATGGTTGGAGACGACGCCGACGATGTCGATCGGCAGAGCGCCGATCTTCCAGCGGTAGAGCAGGTCGTTGAGACAATGGCCGAAGCGCGACACCATCAAGAGCACCTTCATGCGCTTCTCGCTGTCGTGAAATTCGTAGTCCATCTCGAATGGTGCGGCGACGGCGGCAAAATCGGCGCCGATCTCGGTGCCGGAAAGACCCTCCTCGGAAATGAAGGAGACGCGCATGAAGAACTTGCCGGTATCGAGATCGTCGAACTGCGAGCTGTCGATGATGTTGCAGCCCTTCTCCGCCAGATAGCTCGAAATCGCCGCAACGATGCCGCGCGTCGATTTGCAGGATAC
>NZ_LFIO01000255.1 GCF_001187535.1 Rhizobium ecuadorense | reverse complement strand
GCCCATCTTCTCGAGCAGATCCCTTACGAGGATGTTCCGAAACCGGAGATCCAGTTGCCGGACCGCATCCGTCACGCCGATTACAACAGGGCGCCGGTTCCGCCTGAAATGCTTGTGCCGGAGCGCTATTGAAAGCATCGCCGCGTTGGGCGGCGGGCTACCGCATAATTCTTCAATTCGGAATCGTTTGAGGGATTGCTCCGCTACGCCGCGCAAGACGTGGC
>NZ_LFIO01001864.1 GCF_001187535.1 Rhizobium ecuadorense | reverse complement strand
GGCCTCCAAGCGGTAGCATAATTTACAATATTTATGAATTTAACGTACTGCGTACGTTCGGTGTTAAGAACAGCGTTGGAAGTTTGGCACCCGCTGACTTCGATACACTGCGGATCGCCAAAGGTCGTCGACCGTATAATGTTGACAACAGTCAGCTACCCACCTTTGTCGCCTTTGCCGATAAAGGGAATCCTAAACGGTTTACGAGATCGATCCCGCAAAGC
>NZ_LFIO01001802.1 GCF_001187535.1 Rhizobium ecuadorense | reverse complement strand
TATCGCGGAGCGCGCATAATGTGAGATAGGCGGTTGTAGTTCGCTGCTGACCGTCGATGAGGTCGAAAACATCGCCGGCCTCGCGACAAACAACAACGGTCCCGATGAAATACTCAGGCGCGTCGTTCTTACTGGCATTCTGGTACTCGCTGTAGATGTCGCTCAGAAATTGTTCGACCTCTTCGCCACCCTCACCGCGAGGGTCCGTCTCACCCCAAACGTAC
>NZ_LFIO01000155.1 GCF_001187535.1 Rhizobium ecuadorense | reverse complement strand
GAGTGAAACCGTTTATCGGGCAAGCGACCGAAGGCTCTCGACGGGGCACCCTTTTTGTCGGGCGTTCACACCGCCAAACTGCCCGATGGAGAAATTTGGTGCCATAACCCATCGGAACTTGCGGGAGGTTCGACGACGGGGATGCCCTGCTCCCTCCAACCGATTTCGACCTCACCATCCCTCCGAACGCCAGACACGTCCAACGTCCCTGTACCCACCGAGAG
>NZ_LFIO01000778.1 GCF_001187535.1 Rhizobium ecuadorense | reverse complement strand
CTCCAACACCCATGTTCTTCTTCGAGCCGAGTGGCTCCAAGGACGCGCAAAGATTTCGCCTCCGATCGGCAACACATTCAGAACGGAGGGTGCCCCGGATAGGCAGGTTAGTTCTCAATGAACAGGAGGAACGGGACTCCCCAGCCACAGCTATCTCGCCTGTCCTTCAGGGCAGTTGTACCGCCCTCGCCGTCTTGCGGAAGCCAGATGGACTATGGCTGCAC
>NZ_LFIO01001567.1 GCF_001187535.1 Rhizobium ecuadorense | reverse complement strand
GCGTCGAGAAGCGAACGAAGGGCGGGATGCAGTCGCTGCTGGAAGTAGGCGGGCAAGGGATCGAAGGCCGGGTTGCCGGAGTGCAGGGCCGCCGCAAGCCCGCGCTTGGCCGCGATGAAATCCACGAACCGCTGCATCCATCTGGCCAGTGCCTCGCCCGGCGCATGTTCGGCTGCAAGGATCGGCGCGGCGTCGGCGCAGGCATCGATTTCGCGGCGGAAGAC
>NZ_LFIO01000932.1 GCF_001187535.1 Rhizobium ecuadorense | reverse complement strand
CCCTTGCGATTGCGCTGTCGCATGGTAAAAAGGATGCATGACCTGCGCCCTGAATCTTTCGAGCTTCTATTACACGCTGCTCCCATAGAGCGGCGCAAGGTCATATTCCTGACACTCGAGACGCCGCACGGTCGGCGGCACGTGTGTCAACAGTAGGTCTCCGGCCTGATCGGCCCAAATGGAGACCCTCGTGATACTATCCTCTCAGCCCGCCGGACCTAGAT
>NZ_LFIO01000610.1 GCF_001187535.1 Rhizobium ecuadorense | reverse complement strand
TGATGTCACGCCGTTCTTCGGCCGTCTGCGCCCCAAAGTGGCCTGTCACCTCTGACAAGTAGTCCAGGATGATCCCCGATTGGCTGATTTTCGTTTGCCCATGTTCGAGCACAGGCGCCTCGCCCTGTTCGTTTATGGTTTTTCGCCATTGTTCGGTTCGCGTTTCGCCGCCCAGATAATCAACGAAAATGCTTTCCCACTCGATGCCGGCAAGCGCAAAGAAC
>NZ_LFIO01001758.1 GCF_001187535.1 Rhizobium ecuadorense | reverse complement strand
TGGAAGATACCGTAAGTGATGGTGCCCGCCACGATCGTCGGCACCAGCATGAAGACCACGAAGAGCGCGTCGGCCTGGATGTAGAAATAACGGGCGACATTGAAATACATGTAGTGGAAATACATGCGATAATAGTTCCGGCGAACGTTGCCGAAGAGCTCCCTGACGGTCAGCGGCTCAGCCCGTTCCGCATGGTCTTCACCATAGACGAGCTCCTTGCGATA
>NZ_LFIO01000832.1 GCF_001187535.1 Rhizobium ecuadorense | reverse complement strand
CCGAAGACTTCACCAAGCTGACCGGCAAACAGCCGCAGCCGCTGAAGGATTTCTTCGTGGAGCACAAGGCGGCCCTGACCGCCTGAGGCTATGCCGCCCATTGAGCCTTTCGCTGCATCCCTGCGCTTGCTGCAGGGATGCAGCGCCACCGGACTTTTGACGCGAAAAACTTCTTCATTTCAGACTCTTCCTGCGCGGCGCACTGTGTGAATCGCGATCAGAAG
>NZ_LFIO01001759.1 GCF_001187535.1 Rhizobium ecuadorense | reverse complement strand
CGTGAGCCTCAGACTGTTGCGGATAGAGGAGAACAAATCCGCATTGGCGCGCCAGCGCGGAGAACCCGCTCGCGGCATCGAAGCCTTCGGGCGTTTGGCGACATCCGTGCAATATCACCACCAACGGCGGCATCGCGGCCGTCCGGCTGGGCACATAAAGCTTCATGGATAGCCGTCCAGGGTTGCTGCCGAAACCCTTGACTTCACTTAATCCAATTTTCGCGGTGAGGCGCCGCGCCTTCTTGGGTCCGATTGCCGGCTGAAGCAGACTTTTCTCCAGGATCCGCCGCAGTCTCTTTTGCGATTTGAGGATTTGCGACAAGGATTTCGGGAACTTGAATTTCATCGATACGTCCTTTTCGAAGACGTCCTCGACGCGCTCCCCGGCATGCGCCACCATCGACAGACGAATGCTTTCTATCCGATATTGCCGTCCGATCCCACCCACAATTGCCGCATTGGCCCGTGCGCCGGACTGTCAGTTCAACTGCAAATCGGTAAAGATTCGGATTCGAGCTTTATGTTTCGGGACCTGGAACGAATAGGCTCACCTGAGGTTTCCTGCTCACGGATCCGCGAGTTCGACACGAGAGGAGATTCCCATGAACAAGATCATTTTCGCCGCCGCGCTTCTGGGCGCTTCGGCATTGTCAGCCATGGCCCAGACGGCTCCCGCAACGACAAGCGACGGCAAGACGCCGGCCATCGCAACGCCCGGAGCGAACAATGCGACCGCCCCGGTCGAAGGCGCCAACAGCTTCACCGAGGGTCAGGCCAAGGACCGCATTGAAAAGGCCG
>NZ_LFIO01000842.1 GCF_001187535.1 Rhizobium ecuadorense | reverse complement strand
CTGGTGAGCGACATCACCAAAGACGTTCATCCCCGCTCCATCCTGGACGACTGGCTGGATAAAGGCATTGTCGTTCTCGATCAGGACGGCCAGGTCCAACTCAACCTCTCATCAATTGTTCCGAATGCCGGTGACGAAGCCCGCCGGCACTATTTTACACGCAACCTTCGTGACCATGTGCAGGCAGCGGTCATGAATCTGATGAACGACCCTCCCCCCTACTT
>NZ_LFIO01001187.1 GCF_001187535.1 Rhizobium ecuadorense | reverse complement strand
GCGTGGAAGCGACGAACCAGATGGCGACGATCGGCCCCCAGAACCAGATGAGCGAGAGAGCGTGAAGACGGAGCAGCGTCGCCATGAAGAGCACGCCGATCGCGGTCCAGATGCAGGCGGGTTTGAGCACGCCCGATATCAGCCGCAGGGCCGGCTCGCAGGCCCCGGCCATCTCGCCGCAGCCGGACAGCTGGATCGTGAGCCAGGTGATATAATCGAGGCTC
>NZ_LFIO01001170.1 GCF_001187535.1 Rhizobium ecuadorense | reverse complement strand
ATCATAGACGAAATCGAGAGTTCGCTTTTGCTTTTGTCGAGCCGACCGCACGTAAGCTGGCGGCGAGCTTCGGGTCGACCGACGATTCCGGACACCGACGCGTCGGAACCTACGATCACCTTCAGTCACCGCCGCGACGAGGACGATGCCATATTGACCGCCGATATTTCCTATTTTGCAGGGGCCGTCTGCGAGGTGCGGATTCCCGGCGCCCACTATGAAAC
>NZ_LFIO01000053.1 GCF_001187535.1 Rhizobium ecuadorense | reverse complement strand
CCTTCACCGAGCACGATCTCCGCCTCATAGCAACCGGTGAGATAAGCTTCGAGGCACTGCTGCACTTCCTCTTGGGTTAAGCCATTGATCCGGGAGGCTATCTCGAAGAAAACTAGATACGCGGACATGCATCTTACGATGGCGGGTGGATGGGTCTTTGTATGCGAGTCGCCTGGGATGCCGATTTCAGCTTGCGTCAAGAGGAAATAGGAGCCGATTGCGCG
>NZ_LFIO01001755.1 GCF_001187535.1 Rhizobium ecuadorense | reverse complement strand
ATGACATCCTGGCCGGGCACGTCGAGCACCCGCGTGCGCAGGTCGACCCGCATCATCTGCTGGACATAGGGGACGAGCAGGATCAAGCCGGGCCCCTTGACACCGGTGAAACGGCCAAGCGTGAAAACCACGCCGCGTTCGTATTCGCGCAGGATCTTGATCGCAGATGCGACGACGACGAGCAGAATAAAGACTGTCTCTTAGGGGCCTGTGCGCGCCCCCGCG
>NZ_LFIO01001583.1 GCF_001187535.1 Rhizobium ecuadorense | reverse complement strand
GGCCTGGATCATGTCCGGCGGTATCTCGTTTGCCCTGCTCATAGCATTTCTGATTGGCTTCGCCGTGCAGCCGACGCCCGTCGCTTGGGTTGCCAACTACATGGATCCCTTCGTGCTGGCCCTGGTCTGCCTTGTAATGATCCCGCTGCCGATCGGCACGGTCTGGAAGGCACTGACCGAAGTCCTGTTGATTGCACCTGTCGAGCTCAAGGATCATGTCGATCA
>NZ_LFIO01000056.1 GCF_001187535.1 Rhizobium ecuadorense | reverse complement strand
GATCTACTCGACGACCTATTGGAGAGCAATCACATGAGCAGGATGATCGAAAGGTTCCAGGGAGACGCCGGCAGGGAACTCAGGCTGGAGGCCCTCACCGCGCAATCGATCGTCGCCCGTGATCCCGCGCTCGCCGAAGAACTCACGGATCTCGTGGGACTTCAAGAACTCGATGTGGGCCAGATCCTGATTGAGCAGAACGGCGAAGACGACGATATCTTCTTC
>NZ_LFIO01000315.1 GCF_001187535.1 Rhizobium ecuadorense | reverse complement strand
GTCGTACATTAACAACGAAAACTCGCTGGACGACCCGCCACAAGTCGGCCTTGCCGGTGCGGCGCACGACGGCCGCCGAAGCGGCCGACCTCTGATCGAGCGCTGCAAGCGATATCTGACAAGGGATAAAGGATAAGGGGGCCAGCAAGACTGGCCCCTCACCGAAATGCGGGCTCACCGAACCCGCTGGCTACAGGACTGGTCAGAACCTGAGACTTTGCGATA
>NZ_LFIO01000449.1 GCF_001187535.1 Rhizobium ecuadorense | reverse complement strand
GTTTCTGAAGGTTTTGGGGCCGACAGGTGTCGTGGTCTCGATTTCGGGCTGGATGATTGATCCTGTGGTGTGCGGCGTCATGACCATGGGTCTTGCACGTGTCGATCTTGCGGCGCTGATCGAACTGAACAGGCTGGTCACCGGCGGCGACAAGCCTGCACTCTTCCGAGGTGGACGTAGAATCACTCAGGAGGAAGACGATGAGATCCCGCAATACGCTGGTGC
>NZ_LFIO01001154.1 GCF_001187535.1 Rhizobium ecuadorense | reverse complement strand
GCGCACGCTTCCCTTTTCGGTCCCACATTTCGCCGCGCTCACCGCAATTCGGCGGTGACGCGGAAGATGCCGCCGGCGGAGGCCGAAGCCACCCTGCACATCACATGATGATGGAGCGGTGGGTTATTTTGTGATTTTAACGACTTTGGTGACGAAATTAAAAATAGCCTTTCTGTAAGCTCGCCGCTTTGGAGCTGTGCGCTTGATCACCACACGTCACTTCAC
>NZ_LFIO01001793.1 GCF_001187535.1 Rhizobium ecuadorense | reverse complement strand
TTATCTGAGCCATAGGATTGTTGCGGCCAGAGCGATCATGGCTTTGTAGTTTCGAACGGTTTTCTCATATCGTGTGGCGATGCGTCGAAACTGCTTGAGCTTCGAGAAGCAGCATTCGACGAGATAGCGCTGAGCATAGAGTTGCTTGTCGAGCGGATACTTCTTGGCACGCGAGGGGTTGTTCGGGATGACCGCTTGCGCGCCCTTGTCGGCAATGAGTTTGCGTAGCCGATCGCTGTCGTAGGCCGTATCGGCCATGACGACCTCGGCTGGCAGGTCTTCGATCAGGAGATCGGCTTGCGGTGCATCGCCTTTCTGACCGGCGGTCAGAATGAAACGAACGGGACATCCAAGGCCACGCACGGCCATATGGATTTTGGTGCTCAAGCCGCCGCGCGAGCGACCAAGGGCCTGATCTTCAGCCCCTTTTTTGCGCCGGAGGCGTGCTGGTGGGCGCGAATAATAGTGCTGTCGACGATCAGATATTCGAAGTCGGTATCCTCCGACATGGCTTCGAAGACACGCCACCAGACACCCTTTTGGCTCCAGCGGCTGAAGCGGCGAAACACGCTGTTCCAATCACCGAACACCTCCGGCAGATCGCGCCAGGGCGAACCCGTCCGCACGATCCACAAGACCGCTTCCACAAACATGCGATTGTCACGTCCAGACGAACCGCGCGTGCGATCGTCGCCAATGATATGACGAGACATCCGCTCCCACTGGTCATCTCGAAGAATGAGACGATCTAAAACACCCATGACTGCCTCCAAAAGACAGTCTTGAATCTGATTTGCTCACCTTTGGGAATCCCAAGAGTCCACGACTCCTA
>NZ_LFIO01001528.1 GCF_001187535.1 Rhizobium ecuadorense | reverse complement strand
GGATAGAGCCGCAGAATTCGCCCCTTGAGAAACGACATCGCAGTGGCTGCAGCGGCAGAGTTGACGATGACGAGCCCTGATATGACGAAAAACAATTCGACACCAACCCATCCAGGTTGGGCGATATTCTCTATCAGGGGCATTTTGTAAGGTCTTAGATATAAGGGCGAAGCCCAGGAAGCAAATCCAAGATGAAACATCGTTACCATGAGTGCACATACAAAT
>NZ_LFIO01000817.1 GCF_001187535.1 Rhizobium ecuadorense | reverse complement strand
GGCTCGGCCTTGGCGAGAACCGCCGCCAGCCGGCTGTTTTCCGGCAGGCGTTCGCGGGCTTTCCTGACGGAATGCGCGTCGATCGCATCCCGCATGACCGCGTGGTCGATCGACAGCGGACCGGACCATTTTGCGCTCATGCCGAGGACGATGATTTCGTGATCGGTGAGTTCGACCCCGGACGAGGTTGAGGCGCAGCGGGAAAAGAGATCGAAACGTGTGCAG
>NZ_LFIO01001852.1 GCF_001187535.1 Rhizobium ecuadorense | reverse complement strand
GCCTAGGATCGGCGGCGAATTGCTTTAAAGCAATACATTAGGATAGATGAAGCTGGCCATGCATCGGCCGGCGGCGCGGCTCGGGTGCAACAGGGTCAGACCCTGTTCTTCATCGCGGCCCGCAATACATCATTGATCCGATCCTGCCAGCCAGGGCCATTTTCCTGGAAAAAGGCCAGCACATCGCTGTCGATCTTGAGCGAAACCAGCTCCTTGGTATTCGGC
>NZ_LFIO01001155.1 GCF_001187535.1 Rhizobium ecuadorense | reverse complement strand
GTGCTAAAGCGCGTGGCGGGCGAGCCCGTTTGTGCATGGCCCGCCTTCCCAATTTCATCCTTTCGGGCAATCGACATCGATAAATTCCTGTGGCCTCATCGATAATCAGGCGCGACACGCGACAGATACCGTTCAGGCTTCGGCGAACACCGCGCCATCGGGGAAGCGCCATGAGGCAGAAATTGGTAGTGAGTTTACTGCGAGCCAGCCTGATCATGTTTGCAC
>NZ_LFIO01000677.1 GCF_001187535.1 Rhizobium ecuadorense | reverse complement strand
GCCCTGATCGCCGAAGGTATCGGTATTAGCAACGAGTATCAGAACACGTGCGCGCGGCGGGTGACCTCGTTGCGCCAATGGCGGACATAGACTCTACGGACGAGTGTCCGCTTTGGAGTCGTTAGCAGGCGGACCGCTTTCGGAGAGCAGGCGGCTCGAAGGTCCGCTTTTGACCCGCAGCAGACGATTTATTGCTGCTGCCGCCGCGGTGCATAATCTCGGATG
>NZ_LFIO01000977.1 GCF_001187535.1 Rhizobium ecuadorense | reverse complement strand
GCGATCAACATCGCCATCATTCCGATCGTCGACGAGTTCCACCTGACCTCCGAACAGTCCGGGATGATCATTAGTGCATTCTTTCTCGCCTATTCTCTGACGCAGCTCATCGGGGGCTACCTTGTTGATCGGCTGGGAACCCGCTCGGTCCTGACCTCGGCAGTCGGCATCTGGTCGATCGGCACGATCGCGTGCGGTGCGGTCGGCTCCGCGATGGGGCTGGCC
>NZ_LFIO01001625.1 GCF_001187535.1 Rhizobium ecuadorense | reverse complement strand
GAAGCAAAAGCCTTCGAAACGCTCGGCCTCTCGCAGGACGCGACCTCTGAGGAGATTAGACGACGCTACAAGCAGATGCTGAAGATGCACCATCCAGATGCTAACCGAGGAGATCGAAACTCCGAAGATGAACTCCGGGCGGCAATAGACGCCCATAAGATTCTCAAGTTGAACGGGTTCTGCTAGGCGGGAGGTCTCGTCGCGGCCAGATGGGAGGGCCTGCCG
>NZ_LFIO01001373.1 GCF_001187535.1 Rhizobium ecuadorense | reverse complement strand
GCCGAGCACGAGCCCGCCGGCTGATATCGCCACGCCGCCCGCGAGCATCATATGCAGCAACTCGCGACGAGTGGCGCCACGACGGATGGCGGTTTCGACCATGGCATCGTCGGATCTGGTCCAGTTGGTGATTTTGTCGTTCATCTCATTCCCCTTTTCTTGTGTGGCGGGCTGCCCGTTACGGGCGGGCCCGATCTGCTTTCAAAGTCAGGCGCGCGCGGCGGC
>NZ_LFIO01000643.1 GCF_001187535.1 Rhizobium ecuadorense | reverse complement strand
GTTTAATAGGACCACGCTTCGGGACAATCTAACAAATCCGGTCACTTACTCAAAACTCAAGACCAGCGTGCTCTCAAGGGCCGGATTCGCCTACTCGCCCTGTCGTAGGTTGCGAAGTCGGTCGAAAAGGACGGCAAGCACGATTGCCCCACCGATAAAGCATCCTTGCCAGAATGCGTTGATGCCGAGCAGACCAAGACTGTTGCGGATGACCTCGATAAGTGC
>NZ_LFIO01001120.1 GCF_001187535.1 Rhizobium ecuadorense | reverse complement strand
GGATCGGCGCTTCGGTTCTTCTCGTCGATCACAAGGCCAATGTGTTTATCGCCATTCCCGCGCCGGTCGACCCCACCGATGCGAACAATCAATCTTTCAGGGAGCAGCAATGATGTACGACGTTATTCTACCAGCCGGCATTGGGATTGTTCTGATCTTCGGCATCGGTTTTGTCCTCGCCTCTCTTTACACGCGCTCCAGCCGCGATGAGGCCTATGTGCGCACC
>NZ_LFIO01000455.1 GCF_001187535.1 Rhizobium ecuadorense | reverse complement strand
ACCCCTCTCCGGCGGCCAGCGCCAGCGCGTCGCCATGGGCCGCGCCATCGTGCGCGATCCTAAAGTGTTTCTCTTCGACGAGCCGCTTTCCAATCTCGACGCCAAACTGCGGGTCGCCATGCGCGCCGAGATCAAGGAATTGCACCAGCGGCTGAAGATCACCACCGTCTATGTCACCCACGACCAGACCGAGGCGATGACCATGGCCGATCGGATCGTCGTGATGCGTGACGGCATCGTTGAGCAGATCGGAACGCCTTTGGAGATCTACGACCGACCGGCGACGACCTTCGTCGCCGGTTTCATCGGCATGCCGGCAATGAACCTGCTCAAGGGCCGCATCCAGGCCGATGCGCCTTCGATCTTCCGCACCGACAGCGGCGTCGCCATGCCGCTATCGCTACGCCCCGGCACGGCCGATCCCGGCGAGGAACTCATCTACGGCATCAGGCCGGAACAATTCGCAATCGCCGAGGAGGGGACACCGGCGAAGATCGTCGTCGTCGAACCGACCGGGGCGGAGACACAGGTCGTCGCCCGGATCGGCGAGGAAAACGTCAATATGCTGTTTCGCGAGCGCATCGCGATAAACCCCGGCGACACGATCCGCTTCACCTTGCGAGCGGCCGGCGAACATCTGTTTTCGGCCGCGACGGGCAGACGCCTTCCTGAAACGAATGTCTGAGACCTTCGTTTCCTGAATTTGTTGATATTTTGACGATCGTGTAAAGCCGCCCCGAATGATCAGAAGCCGATCGATTGGTTGCCGAAATGCGGGAGATCGCCGATTTCCTCGGAAAGGAGGATCGGGCGGCGATGACTTTTCGAGGGA
>NZ_LFIO01000421.1 GCF_001187535.1 Rhizobium ecuadorense | reverse complement strand
GGGAGCCTCACGGGGCAGCGGTTTAGCGATGTCTACCGGAGCCAGGTTCTGGCAAAAGGCGGCATGCTGGATTCTGGTCCAGCCACGCTGGCACTAACTGCCGTTGCCCTGACGGCGGGGCAGCACGAACTCGATGCGCTCCGGTTCATCCAGGAGGCGCGCTATGTTTCGGGCCGCGATGTCACGGACATGTCCGAACTGCAGAGCGTGCTGGTCAGTGTTGGAC
>NZ_LFIO01001692.1 GCF_001187535.1 Rhizobium ecuadorense | reverse complement strand
CTCCCTAGCCTAGCAGGTTAGCAACTCTGCCGGCCCGTCCTTCTCCCCGAGCTGCGCGCCTTCGACGCCCGCATGCTGATGGCGCAGCGGCAGGGCAAGACCTCCTTCTATATGCAGCATCTCGGCGAAGAGGCCGTCAGCTGCGCCTTTCGCAAGGCGCTCGAGAAGGGAGACATGAATTTCCCGACCTATCGCCAGGCAGGCCTGCTGATTGCCGACGACTATC
>NZ_LFIO01001312.1 GCF_001187535.1 Rhizobium ecuadorense | reverse complement strand
CGAGCCGCGACGTTCAGGCGCGCCATGTGCTGGGCGATCTTCTGAATATCCGCCATCGGCGTCGGGCGCACAGCCTCGCGCGGCACCAGTGCGTTTGCGCTTGCATTCTGCATGACGATCCCTCGCGGCCCGGCCTCATCTCTCACATCCGCTATGCCCGCAAGCTTTTAAGAGAGGCTGAATTTTCAACGGCGAAGCCCTGGATTGGCGGCAGAACCGGCGAAGG
>NZ_LFIO01000385.1 GCF_001187535.1 Rhizobium ecuadorense | reverse complement strand
GGTCACGACAAGACGTTGGATTGCGGCGAATGGTTCATTGGATTTTTTGGATCTGGCGTCAGCCATAGAGGATTCCCTTGGTTTGCCGGAGCGGGATTTGACACAGACAATCGACGACACCGTAGTCCGGCGAAGCCGATCAGATTAGGCGGTGGTATTTGCATGGGCTTAGAAAGCGGGCTTCTTAATCCGGCAATTGCTGCAGCAATTCAAAGTGCTACAGCGT
>NZ_LFIO01001634.1 GCF_001187535.1 Rhizobium ecuadorense | reverse complement strand
TTACAGGTCTCGTCATTGCTGGCCACACCCCAAGTCACAACGCCAGCTGCTGCCCAAACCGTCAAGATCCGCAGGCAGGTGATCTGCAACGACGCGAAGCGGGAACCGGCCTTTGGCTGGCTGCGGGCCTGGTTGTCACTATGGATATCCTTTGCCGCGATGACGGTGCAAGAGCTATCGCAGCCGATGCTCAATCCGGAACGGGAAGGGCGCGCTGGTTGTAGAG
>NZ_LFIO01001123.1 GCF_001187535.1 Rhizobium ecuadorense | reverse complement strand
TTGCACGGTGCTTCTGTATATTGACGCGCCGGGCGAACGATCTGCTTCGCGATTCGCGCAATGTCGCTGTAAGCCTTGAAAGACACAAGTATCTTGAACGCCGAGAATCGCAATGCCGCCTCACTGCAAGTGGACGACCAGGCTGATGGCTCGGGACAGCGTGTGCGTCTTCAGGGAAATTGGCGCAGCGCCTACATCCATCTGGTGCTGCGCGATTTCGAAAAGC
>NZ_LFIO01000166.1 GCF_001187535.1 Rhizobium ecuadorense | reverse complement strand
GTGGGCGGTTCGATATCAGACCCGACATCGACCTAATGTTGACGATCGAGCCCGAATTGGCGTTGAGCATATGCCGGGCGAAGGCGCGGTTGCACCAAAAGACGCCATTGTAGTTGACGTCATTGACGTGGAGCCAATGCTCGTCGGTCACCTCTTCTGCGGCGACGCCGGAACGAGCGATCCCTGCATTCGCAACCAGGATGTCCACCTTGCCATAGGTCGAGAC
>NZ_LFIO01001883.1 GCF_001187535.1 Rhizobium ecuadorense | reverse complement strand
AGCTTGCGGACACGGAAATTCTGGCCCTCGAGACCGACCAGCATATTCACGCCCAGGAGGATTGCCGCTCCCGCCGGCCCGAGGCCCGGTTCGTCCATCAGCGCACCACCAATCCCCTGCAGCAGAAAGGCGGCGGCGGCGTGCAGCCAAAGCCGATGCGCCAGCAGCCACGCCCATGGAAACAGGAAGCCGAGCAGCGTGAAGCCGTCGCGGATGGTTCGCGTCT
>NZ_LFIO01000884.1 GCF_001187535.1 Rhizobium ecuadorense | reverse complement strand
GCCTCGCGGGCCATCGCCACGCGATAGCGCCTGGGCGCCATACCCGTCATCCGCTTGAAGGCGTTGCTGAAGGCGCTTTCGGATGTGTAGCCGAGCGAAAGCGCCAGCGCCGAAACCGGCATGCTGCCCTCCCGGAGCTCGCGTTCGGCTAGGCGCATGCGCCAGCGGGTCAGATAGGTGAGCGGCGCAACCCCCGCCACGGTCTTGAACCGCAGTGCAAAGCTCG
>NZ_LFIO01000674.1 GCF_001187535.1 Rhizobium ecuadorense | reverse complement strand
GTCCTGGTCTTTTGGTTCTTTGCTTTCGCGGCTGGCTTTGTGTTTCTCTGGGCGGGTCGAAAATCTCCGGTTCCCGTGTTGAGCCTCGTCGCATCATTCCTTTCGGTGTCGATCATGGTAACGGCGGCCCTAATTGGAGCCTATCATCCGTCCGAGAAGCACCCCAAGATCAATTCAGATCTGCTCCGCAGCGCTTTGACGTAGATCGGCTTGATCACTCTGCGAC
>NZ_LFIO01000710.1 GCF_001187535.1 Rhizobium ecuadorense | reverse complement strand
GGATTCCCAAATCAGCTGATCACTGATTCATAGAGTACCCGTGTGACGCACGGAGGCCTTGATGGCGGTGAAGCGATACGAGTTGAACGAGGCGCAATGGTCGAGAATTGCGCCTTTGCTGCCTGGCAAGGCGGGCGATCCAGGCAGGACGGGAGCAGACAACCGGTTGTTTGTGAACGGCTGTTTGTGGGTGTTGCGCTCGGGGGCACATTGGCGGGATCTGCCGGAACGCTACGGCAAGTGGAAGACGGTCCATCGCCGGTTCAGTCGCTGGTGCCATGCCGGAGTCTGGGAGCGGGTTTTCGATGCGCTGACAGTTGACCGGGACAATCAGTATCTGATGATCGACAGCACGATCGTGCGTGCCCATCAGCAGGCGGCCTCCGGAAAAGGGGGGCCAAGGATCAGGCGCTGGGGCGTTCCAGAGGTGGATTGACCACCAAAATTCATATGCTGGCCGATGCGCTCGGCAGACCATTGCGTTTCATCGTCACCGCCGGTCAGGCCGGAGATATTACCCAAGCTCCGGCTCTTTTGGAGGGGCAGGTCGGCAAGGCCGTACTCGGCGATAAAGCCTATGACAGCAATGCCTTGCGGGAAACGATCGCCGCCATGGGAGCCGAGGCGGTGATCCCCTCAAACCGCTCGCGTAAAATCATCATACCGCACGATGAAACCATCTACATTCAGCGGAACCGCATCGAGCGCTGCTTCAATCGAATGAAGCACTTCCGCCGTTTCGCAACACGTTATGACCGCAGAACCATTCACTTCAAAGGATGCGTATATCTCGTCGCAGCGATGATCTGGCTCAGATGAATGTCGATTCGTCCTAG
>NZ_LFIO01000961.1 GCF_001187535.1 Rhizobium ecuadorense | reverse complement strand
CGGATTGCCAACCCGTGATCCATCCTTGCGGCCAGGGAATTCGTCGACGATGGTTTCGCACAGGGACGCCTATCGAATTCGAACCCGAGGCCGCCTCAACTGCGCCGCCATCCTGTCCTGCGAACGGCGGCGTCATACGAACCCGTCGCCTCGATATGACGTCGAAACCGAAAAAAGATGCGGATTGTGGTCAGTCTTCTGTGTCCTCGCCCTCGTCGGTCAGATC
>NZ_LFIO01001166.1 GCF_001187535.1 Rhizobium ecuadorense | reverse complement strand
CATTTCACCAGTCCTGGAATTGCTTGATCTGCGACCAGCTCTTCCTTGCTTCCGGCCGGAAGCGTTGCTGCCACGGCGAGGGTCACGATGGCGCAGCCGATCATCGCCAGGAAGGCTGTCTGATAGTTCTGATCCGTGGCTTGCAGGATGGCGCCGATCGCTGTGGGCGAGACGAACGATCCGATCTGGGCGAGCGAATTGATCAGGCCCGTCGCGATCCCCACGG
>NZ_LFIO01000337.1 GCF_001187535.1 Rhizobium ecuadorense | reverse complement strand
CAGGCGGCAGCCAGTCTGCGCCAGGCCCTTTTGGACATTCATAAGACTCTCGGGCCTGCACGCGATCTCTTGATTGCGGATAAGAATACCGTTTGGCTGGATATGGACCGGCTCGTGCTTGATACCGAACTGGTGGTTCGGACAAACCCGTCCGCGGATCAAATCACCGACGAGTTGCTCGAAGGTATAGACATCCGCGATCCAGAATTCGAGGACTGGTTAACGC
>NZ_LFIO01000651.1 GCF_001187535.1 Rhizobium ecuadorense | reverse complement strand
GCCGCATGCGGCGTCACCGGATGGTGACCAGGCAATGGCGGCCGCTCCCGCCAGCCGGTCACGCGGTTCACCAGCGTGAAATAAGCGCCATAAGGGAGCAGGCGGGCGAGCTTCAGCATGGTGGTGAAGCGCTTCGGGAAAGTGATCTCGAAGGCCTGCGATTTCAATCCGGCAGCAATCTCCCGGGCGGCTTCATCGACCGATACCAGGGCCGGCATCGGAAAGGC
>NZ_LFIO01001484.1 GCF_001187535.1 Rhizobium ecuadorense | reverse complement strand
CATCAAAACCGCCGCGCGTCTAGTTACCCCTGCAATGAAAATTCCATAGCTGGGCTAGGCACCAAGCCGCGCTAAAGCATGGCCGTCGACAGCCAAAGCGAGCCTGGCTTCGGGTAATCAGGCCAGTCAATAGGTTGTTGACGGACCAAGCTTCCTCTTTCCGAGGATCATCAACGTGACACGTCTCCCGGCCTTCAAAGCGGGATAGAGCATCCGTGATACCATTG
>NZ_LFIO01000417.1 GCF_001187535.1 Rhizobium ecuadorense | reverse complement strand
ATGTCGATCGGCGTCGGTCATGACAAGACTTCTCTCCTGAACGCGAACATATTCCGGATGCAATGACGCACCGGCCTCGGTCTGAATGTCAGGTCCTGCCGACTTCATCCACCAGCCAGGTGCTGAGCCTCTCGCTATGAATATTTGCCGATCGCGGCGGTATCAGCCAGTAACCGCGGTCGCGTGCCTCGAGCGGCGGCCCGGCTTCCACCAGCATATGTTTAGAG
>NZ_LFIO01001659.1 GCF_001187535.1 Rhizobium ecuadorense | reverse complement strand
GTTGACGAACTCATGCCGGCCGCGAAAATTCATCCGTGACAACGAATAGGAGGCGAGCGTCGCGACGATGATGGCGAGCACCGTCGACATCGAGGCGACGACGATCGAATCCCAAAGCCGGGGCGCCATGTAGAAATTGCCGCCGCCGGGATTGACCGTTTCCTGAGTCCCGAAACCGAAGCCGAGCGAAATGCCGAATACCTGCTCGAAATTCTTGACCGTCGGTT
>NZ_LFIO01001662.1 GCF_001187535.1 Rhizobium ecuadorense | reverse complement strand
GCCGTGCTTGGGAAGGAAGAGGTATGACCGTGGACAAGGAACTCGAAAAGCTCTCCCACTCCACACCGCCGGCAGCGACGCCGGAGGCGCGCGCGCGTGCGCTTACTGCTGCGATGCAGGCCTTCGACACCGCCGGAAATAATGCGCTGGCGCCCCAAGGAAATGCGAAAGGCTGGCGTCAAAGCTCCATCATCAACTGGATATGGAGCCCTGCCATGAACAAGAAA
>NZ_LFIO01000900.1 GCF_001187535.1 Rhizobium ecuadorense | reverse complement strand
CCATCGCCGTCCGCAGCCGGATCGCCTGGACCGCGGTGCTGTCCGGCTTCCGGTAGTCCATCCTGACCTGATCGAAGGCGATCGTGCCGGAGGCGGGCTTGGCCAGATAGTTGATGCACTTCAGCAATGTCGTCTTGCCGGTGCCGCTGGGGCCGATGATCGACACCACGTCGCCGCGGTTCACCGAGAGATCGACACCGTTCAGGACCTGGGTGTTGCCATAGGAC
>NZ_LFIO01000895.1 GCF_001187535.1 Rhizobium ecuadorense | reverse complement strand
AAACTCTTCCATAGCCTCGAAAGAAGCATTCGATGCCAAGATGTGCTCAATGTCGTTGCCGCCGGCCGTGTAGTCGGACAGGCGGTCGCGCGATGCACTCGAGCCGTATGCCTGCAGGTCGATATACTGCGTGAGCTTTGCCAGTAGATAGCGGAGACGGAAGCCGCGGAGCTGCCAGGTCTTCAAACCAAGCAACGTCCTCCGGAATTCAAGGGCCAGCGTTTGAC
>NZ_LFIO01000815.1 GCF_001187535.1 Rhizobium ecuadorense | reverse complement strand
AGCTCCCTTGTCCCCAGCGCAACCGTCGACATTTCTCGCAAATGTCGGGCATCCGCCACTTTTGTCAGGTTTGTCGTGATTGGAACGTTTTGTTCGCCGGTCTCTCCGTCAAATACACATCAACCTGCCCTCAACCCGCCCATTGATAAAAGAAAATCATCTTCTTGGCGCGTCGGAGCAGTTGGCATGGTGTTTGCTGATCCCTGGTTACAAGCGGCAGAAAGCAGTCTGCATTATGCCGGTTCATGAAACGAACGGAACGGAGGCCACCTGACCGTTCGTCATCGGATCCGCGTTCTACCAAGCGGCCATGCATCCGCCGGCGGAAGGGTCAATCCCGATGTCACAGCTTGCAACCAACTCAAAGAGAAGGAAAATGCAATGACCAAGATTTCCGAAAGATCCTTTGAAACGATCGAAAACCCGGGGTCATCGTCGCTCAAGGTGCCAGATCAGTTCGGCGCATCTGTTGAAAAGGGGAACAAGAAGGTGACAGAGGCTTTTTTGAAATTTGCGTCCGGCGCTGAAGCGACACAGAAAATGCTGCCTCCGATCCTCGAAACGACAAGTCTATTCGGCAACGAATTGTGGTGGAAGACGATCGCTGCACTGCAGGCCGACGCCGAGGCCAGCTTCTCACATTTGCAAGCTTTGCTGGGCGCGAATTCGCCGTCGCAGATCCTCGAACAGCAGTCGACCTTTTTCCGCAAGCGCGTTGAGACAAGTTTGCAGCACGCCAAGGAAGTCCGGGTGCTCTCAAGCAGGGCGGTGGAGGAAATCTCAAAGCCGGTCAAGGATGCTTTTGACAAGGTGCTGACGGACCTCAAGGCGACGTAAA
>NZ_LFIO01000118.1 GCF_001187535.1 Rhizobium ecuadorense | reverse complement strand
GACACCAGGCTTCTCTATGTTGGCGCCACGCGAGCCCGCGACTATCTGATCTTTGCTCCGCCGGCGAAAGGCCCGCTCAATTGGCTGAGCCTGCTCAATGCGCCGGAGGCCGCAGCGCATGTCGTTCCTCCCCAGAACGACGATAACCAGCTTGGGGTTGGGAACCAGAATTTCACAGTCAATGTGAAGGCGCTTGCGACGAGTGGCGAATTGACGGAGCGTGGCAG
>NZ_LFIO01000855.1 GCF_001187535.1 Rhizobium ecuadorense | reverse complement strand
ATCATGCCGAGCGGCGGCTGGTTGCAATTCTCGCCGTCGATATCGTTGGTTATTCAAGACTTATCGAGGATGACGAGGCCGGTACGCTGGCCGCGATGAGGGCATTGCGCTCCGAAGTCTTCGACCCACTGCTCGCGGAATATCACGGACGCACAGTGAAGCTCATGGGCGATGGCGCGATCGTGGAATTTGGCTCCGTCGTGGATGCTGTCCTATGTGCGGTTGCC
>NZ_LFIO01001548.1 GCF_001187535.1 Rhizobium ecuadorense | reverse complement strand
AGCCGAAGACGACGCATCCGATAATGACGAAGTCGATTTCGCGAAAACCTGCGAAGTCGCGTTGCCGATGGCAAAGAGGCGTCAGGAAGGCGTCGTCGTGATCCATTGCGGCGGAGACATATTCGTCCTCATCCGTCAGATTGGAACCCTCCAACGAGACGCCGAACGCAGGCCTGGTAACATTGGGGCTCCGTTCCTCGGCAGGATCGGCACTATTGCCGGTGAAC
>NZ_LFIO01000374.1 GCF_001187535.1 Rhizobium ecuadorense | reverse complement strand
CATTCGTGCTGTCGAGAACAGCGAAGCCTTCACCATCTACCTCGATAACCTGGAAGAGCCGTATAGCTTGCGGCACGACGAACATTTTCCTGCGTTCGATGGCCCCGGCTACGAGGAAGTAATCGAGTTCGACGAACCAGAAGAATGGGATGAGGTCGAGTTCGTTTTCGACGGTTGCCCCGACGGATATGTCATCGTTGTCTTCAGGCTGAAAGGGCGGCCTGTCC
>NZ_LFIO01001453.1 GCF_001187535.1 Rhizobium ecuadorense | reverse complement strand
GGGTCGCCCTATAACGCTGATATGCGAGGGCCGGGAAACCTTCCGTTCAATCGAGGCTTTGCCCGCTTTCGCGAGTTTGTCGCCCAAACCTTGCGGCTGATAACCAGACCGTTCGCCAGCTTTTCAAAAAACATTGCGGGAGGAAAAGGCCGTCTCGCAATCCCGAAGTGATTTCGTTTTCGCTTCGGTGATTTGGAGAATATCGAATTCATTTCGTTATGCAATGC
>NZ_LFIO01001513.1 GCF_001187535.1 Rhizobium ecuadorense | reverse complement strand
CATGCCGGCCGCACCGAAGAGCGGCACCACCAGCAGTGCCGTCATGACGCCGAAATTGCCCGAGCGATCCGATATGAAACCGGACGGAAGGATCGCCATGCCATGTCCCCGATGTTGAACTCTTTGCGGTTCTACATTGAAAGTCTAAAATATGGGGAAATCGACATGGTATATGCGGATTTAATCAGAGAATGCCGGGCGGCGCCGGTGAGGCGACAACTGTCGGC
>NZ_LFIO01000790.1 GCF_001187535.1 Rhizobium ecuadorense | reverse complement strand
CTGCACTACAACCGGGGCGATATTATCAAGCGACACCCATTGCCTGTCGTAACCACGCAGCAGCACGAGATCACGCAACATCAGCGTCGAGACGGGGTGAATGAAGGGCAGCAGATAGAAAAAGATCAGTGCATAGGGAAGGATCAGCAAGATCAGCACGGCAAGAACAATGCGTTTCAACACACGCCGGTCTTCGAACCATCGCCGACGAGCCGGCATGTCGACGC
>NZ_LFIO01000586.1 GCF_001187535.1 Rhizobium ecuadorense | reverse complement strand
ACCTCACGTATTGCCATCACGCTCGCAAAGCAGCGGCTGATGACTGCCAGCTTTGACTACTACATTCTAAAATACCCGCACGAAGGATTGAAGGGCGGATTTGATCATGAAACTGCAAAGCGCATTAGCCTGGGGTCGATTGGCAGCAATACGGATAGCGACAAGATATTTGATGAAGACCATCCCAAAATCGCCGCGGCGCTGGCCGATCTGATCAGTGCGCTGGCC
>NZ_LFIO01000803.1 GCF_001187535.1 Rhizobium ecuadorense | reverse complement strand
ATCGCGGCCAGACTGCGCCTGCCGGCGAAAATCTCGAAAGCATCGCGGCGCTGACGGAGCGCATAGGTTCGATCACCGAGGAGCTGAAGACCTTTGCCCGTAAGGGCCGCGGCAGCGCCGAACCAACAGGATTGAAAGACGTCATCGAGGGCGCGGTGATGCTGTTGCGCAGCCGGTTTGCCGGCCGCATGGATACGCTCGACATCGACCTGCCGCCCGAAGAACTGC
>NZ_LFIO01000214.1 GCF_001187535.1 Rhizobium ecuadorense | reverse complement strand
CCGCCCCTCTGGGTCGCCGATTGCCCGAACTGCATCGGCGGCCTCTTTTTTCAAACAAAGCTGCCTTGCGGCCGCTCCCCGCTTCCGTCCAGATCGGTGATTGCCATGGCAACGTTACATACCCGCTCCGCCGCGCGCCTGATGATTGCGCCCTCCGTGCTGCTGCTGTTTGCGTGGATGATCGTCCCGCTTGTGATGACGATCTATTTCTCGCTGCTGAACTACAAT
>NZ_LFIO01001297.1 GCF_001187535.1 Rhizobium ecuadorense | reverse complement strand
AGCATCCTCGTCGCCCTGCTGCTTGCACGCGGCCGCTTCTGGGGTAAATCGCTGCTGAACGGCGTCGTTCACTTGCCGCTGATCCTGCCCCGGTCACAGGCCAACCCGAACCGGCGCAACCACACGGTTGACACGCCACGCTGGCCTCCGCTGTCCTAAGCTCGTTCACGTCCGCACCGGAGGGGCAACCTCCGGCTTTCGCTGGTGAATTGGGCGAGAGTAATGTATTTCCCGTCACTTTTAAGTATTATGAGCAGCCATTGGAAATATAGCTCGTATAGGTGAGGAGCTAATTCCGCGCGCTGTCGTCAACTCTTGGCGAATGGTTTTGCTGCTCAAGCATTGCGGACACCGTCCATCTCGTCTGAATGGACCTGATTGGGATGGCGAAACTCCAGCCTTTCGGCCCCGCAAAACATATGTTTTGCGGGGCCGAAAGGCTGGAGTTTCGCCATCCCAATCAGGTCCATTCAGACGAGATGGACGGTGTCCGCAATGCTTGAGCAGCAAAACCATTCGCCAAGAGTTGACGACAGCGCGCGGAATTAGCTCCTCACCTATACGAGCTATATTTCCAATGGCTGCTCATAATACTTAAAAGTGACGGGAAATACATTACTCTCGCCCAATTCACCAGCGAAAGCCGGAGGTTGCCCCTCCGGTGCGGACGTGAACGAGCTTAGGACAGCGGAGGCCAGCGTGGCGTGTCAACCGTGTGGTTGCGCCGGTTCGGGTTGGCCTGTGACCGGGGCAGGATCAGCGGCAAGTGAACGACGCCGTTCAGCAGCGATTTACCCCAGAAGCGGCCGCGTGCAAGCAGCAGGGCGACGAGGATGCC
>NZ_LFIO01001503.1 GCF_001187535.1 Rhizobium ecuadorense | reverse complement strand
ACTGTGCCGCAGCCAGGCTGCGACATTCGGCATCGGTTCCAGCATTTCCGGCCGGCACAGCCCTTTCATCGCCCCGCAATCGGAGTGACCACAAACGACAATGTCGCTGACACCTAACGCGAGGATAGCGTATTCGATAGCCGACGAGACGCCACCATTGAGGGTCGAAAAGGGCGGAACAATATTGCCTGCATTGCGGCAAACGAAGAGATCGCCGGGACCGGATTG
>NZ_LFIO01000574.1 GCF_001187535.1 Rhizobium ecuadorense | reverse complement strand
GCGCCAAGCTGCGCTGAACTCCGGACAAATCTTCACATCATCGCGCAAGGAGGCTCCAATGGAAGCGGACACTACTGAGGAATCGCAATCGAAAATTGTTTCATTTCTAAACAGTTATAAATTCAGGATTGAGCCGGATACGGTCCTTCCATGCGAACCCAGGGACAATGCCGGTGCTGATCCTCTCGCCGGTGCATCGCCAGTTGCGCCTGATGCAGCCCCCGAAGC
>NZ_LFIO01000635.1 GCF_001187535.1 Rhizobium ecuadorense | reverse complement strand
GTCTGGCCCCGCACGCCAGGCGAAAACATCTCTCGATTTCCGCAAGAATGAATCGAAAAACAAATAGCGCTCAACAACGAAACGATGCCGCGCCCGGAAGATCTGTCAAACCAGGTGGGACCCGGTGGTTACGGAGGAACTAGTTTGCAACGCGTTGATGTCGCAATTCCCTGCTATAACTATGCGCACTTCTTGGAGGAATGCGTTGAAAGCGTCCTGTCGCAAGCG
>NZ_LFIO01000950.1 GCF_001187535.1 Rhizobium ecuadorense | reverse complement strand
GTCATCACGGTCACGCCGGCACCGTTTCCGGCCATGCGTCGAGTGAGTTTTCGACCGGGGCTGCTCACCTGGAACAGCGAGAGCGCCGATCGACCTGCCGTGACGACGGCCGCCAGCAGTACCGCGCGCATCAGTTCGTTCGTGAACGAAAATCCCTCGAGCACCAGCCCCGAGATCGGGCCGAACAGGATAAGGGAGACTGTAAAAGTGAGGAGCGCTTGCTTGAAG
>NZ_LFIO01001844.1 GCF_001187535.1 Rhizobium ecuadorense | reverse complement strand
TGCTCCTGCGGCGTCGACTGCCGCGGACATTTTGAGGGGCAGATTTCTGAAGCAGTTGGTTCCTGCTGGTCAACTGGCGGGTCCAGGTCTTTGGCGCTGGCCGACCACCACGCCCCCGAGGGATTTGGGTCAAGGCGTTCACCAGCAGCACCCACTATGTCAGCGTGTTGGGGAAAGATGCCTCGCCGCGCGACTATCCAGTCAGGTAGACGCTTGAAGAGGCCGTAT
>NZ_LFIO01001049.1 GCF_001187535.1 Rhizobium ecuadorense | reverse complement strand
CCATCACTCTACTTTAGCATCGGCCAGAGGCTTAGCACCAAGAGTATCGCCATGCTGATATTGAACCACTTCAACCGCACCGGATCGGAAAGCCATTCCCGCAGCGCCGAGCCGAAGCCTGCCCAGGTCGAAACGCTGGGCACATTGACCGCCGCGAAGGCGAGACCGACGATCAGCACGCTCACGAGGTAGAGTTGCGGATTGGTATAGGTCGCCATCGCCGTGACC
>NZ_LFIO01000919.1 GCF_001187535.1 Rhizobium ecuadorense | reverse complement strand
CAGATAGACGCGCTGATACTCGTCGAATGGCAGGAGGATCGTCTGCGACAGCATGGCGTTCGGTCCGACGACACGTTGCGTGATGAAGATCCGGTTCCGATAGAAAGCCGCCAAGCCCAGATATTTCGAAAACTGCTGAATGCCGCTTCCGAGGTCTCGAAGCCGCTCCATCGATTTGGCCTGCACCAATCCACCCTGCTCGATAAGGCGGCTGCACGAACAGACAAC
>NZ_LFIO01000163.1 GCF_001187535.1 Rhizobium ecuadorense | reverse complement strand
GACAAGGCCAGCCCCATGCCGAGGCCGCGCGGTTTACTGGTCACGAAGGGACGGAACAATGCCTCCTCGATCTCGGCTGCGATACCGCAGCCGTTGTCAGACACTTCGACAACGAGATGAGAAGATGTGTCGGATTTGGTTCGGATCGCAATATGGGGCTGATCGACATCGTCGGTTGCCTCGAGGGCATTGCGAACAAGGTTTGTCAACACCTGCACGATCTGGACA
>NZ_LFIO01000356.1 GCF_001187535.1 Rhizobium ecuadorense | reverse complement strand
GCTCTGCAGGGATCGTCGTTGGCGGAATGTTTGGAGCGATTTTCGCGGTAACCAGGGGAATAACGGTACCCGCCGGCAGTGATCGTCAGGGCTGAAGAGGCCAGGCCGAGGTCACCGCCTCCGGCGCAATAGTGCCAACCAGCCCAATCCATCCCGGAACAATGCCGCCGACCAGCTGGTTTTCTCCGTGAGACAACAAGCATGGAGAAAATCATGTCCGGCAAATTC
>NZ_LFIO01001009.1 GCF_001187535.1 Rhizobium ecuadorense | reverse complement strand
GGGGACGCCGCGCTGGCAATAATCTCGGCGGCGGATTTATCGACTGCCGCACAATTAGAGGAAAACTTTGAATGGCGTGAAATTATCGGCTCGAGGTGAGCCAGAAAAGGAGAGGGGAAATGAGTTGCTGCTCTGAAAATCCGTTCATTGGAACAGGTAAAGTGCCATTCAATCCCAGCGAGGTCCGTCTCTATGGGCGAAATGAATTTTGTCCGCCCGGCACAGACG
>NZ_LFIO01001109.1 GCF_001187535.1 Rhizobium ecuadorense | reverse complement strand
AATGCGCGGCATCCCTGAGCGAGGGAGGCCACTCGGAAAGATGCCTGTAGGCGTCGATCACGCTGCGGATCTTGGCCGGAAAACCAAGGCCAACAAGGATAGGCACAGGTTGTGTGAACATATCGGGTTTCATAGCTCTCTCCTTCCCAACCCGGAATGTCGATGGGCGCCGTAGCGACGGCGCCCTGTTCTTGAATAATGCGGGTTAAGCCGCCTTCTGCGCTTCGATCTGCACGGGAGCCGCCAAGTTCAAAGCGGACGCGCTCTGGATGGCGATTTTCCGCGGCTTCAGAGCCTCCGGGATCTCACGGACAAGTTGGATCGACAGGAGACCATTGCTCAGATCGGCTCCATCGACCCGAACATGATCGGCAAGCTCAAAGCGGTGTTCGAACGGCCGGCCGGCGATGCCGCGATGCAGGTAGCCGTCGGTGGCCACCTCCTGCTTCTTACCGATGACGGTGAGAAGGTTGGACTGGAAGGTGATGTCGAGATCATCCTGAGCAAAGCCTGCCACCGCAACCGAAATCCGATAGCTGTCATCACCCGTTTTGACGATGTCATAGGGCGGCCAGTCGCTGATCGAGCGGGCGCGCTGGGCGCTTTCGAGAAGATTGAAGACTCGATCGAACCCGACGGTCGAACGGAACAGAGGTGCATAGTCGTGAGATGTTGCCATAGCCATATTCTCCTTGAAGCAACATGGGTACGGAAGCGCCGAAAGACGGCGCTCCTAGCAAGGCCAGCCCAGTCTTAGCGGCTGGCGGCAATCGATTTGGTTTTTCGGTTTTCGGGATTCAAGAGCCGACGCGGGAAAAATTGCTCGTTCTCGCGGGCGCCGGTTTTTG
>NZ_LFIO01000035.1 GCF_001187535.1 Rhizobium ecuadorense | reverse complement strand
TACGACATGTCGCCGATCCTCCTTGGCACGGGGAAATCGGAACGGAAATCCTGGTTCTACTTTACCGAAAATGAGCTGTCGCCAGGTGCCATCAGGGTCAATAACTACAAGTTTGCGTTCAATCTTCGTGGCGACGACGGAGCGCAGACCGGCGGACTGGCAGTCGATTCCAATCTCGGCTGGAAAGGCCCGGACAAATACGTGGCAACAGTTCCCCAGGTGTTCGAC
>NZ_LFIO01001246.1 GCF_001187535.1 Rhizobium ecuadorense | reverse complement strand
GCATTCGGAGGGACCGCATCCCTCGCAGATCGAACGGATGGGTGACATGCGCTGGCGAAGCCGCATCGCCGGTTACTTCAGGTATAGCCCATGCTGACCGTCCGCAACGCGGATGCCCAGATTATTGCGCCTGATGAAAGGGTCGATGTCTACATCCGTCGATCGCCGCTGCGCCAGCACCGCGAGCATGTCGTGGTGCCGGCCGGTCTGTCGATCGATGAGATAATC
>NZ_LFIO01000823.1 GCF_001187535.1 Rhizobium ecuadorense | reverse complement strand
CCGCTGAGCCTGATTGCCCGCGTCGGCATCGGCATGGCGACCGATATGACCATGATCAATGGCCGCATCGTCTGGCAGAAGGGCGAATTCCCCGGTCTCGACGAGGCCAAGCTGTCAGCCGATGCCGAGGCCGCACTATCCGCCGTGGAATTCTAAAAAACCAAAAGAGGGAACTGAGAACATGACCAAACTGACCCGCAGAAACCTGATGACGGCCGCTGCCGCCAC
>NZ_LFIO01000148.1 GCF_001187535.1 Rhizobium ecuadorense | reverse complement strand
GAACAGCGTATTGCGCATCGAGGCGGCGATCTGCCAGAAAACCTCCTGGCCACGCGAGGTGGTGCCGAGCCAGTATTCGGCCGAAGGCGGCATGTCGGGCGCGACGACATAGATCGCATTCTCGTCATAGGGCGAGAAGAACGATGCCGCGATCAGCGCCAGGATGATAGAGATCAGGATGGTACCGAGCAGGAACTCCTTGTTGTAGCGCAGCAGGTCTCTGAGGAC
>NZ_LFIO01001048.1 GCF_001187535.1 Rhizobium ecuadorense | reverse complement strand
GGCCTGCCGCCACCATCGTCGATCCTAGTGCACGGCTACGTCACGGTGGACGGCCGGAAGATCGGCAAGTCGGCCGGCAACGGCATCGATCCGGAACGCATCATCCAATCCTACGAAACGCCCGACGCACTGCGATATTACCTGCTCCGGCATATACGCTCGGGTGACGATGGCGATTTCTCAGACGAGCGTCTCGAAGCCGCCTGGTCGGGAGAGTTGGCAGGGCAG
>NZ_LFIO01000768.1 GCF_001187535.1 Rhizobium ecuadorense | reverse complement strand
CTTGATGAGAGAGGACGGCGACGGTTGCGATATCGATCCAACAGACGCCGTGAGATGGTACGGCCAGGCCGCAAACCAGGATCATGCCGGTGCGCAATACAGGCTAGCCCAAATGAAAGAGCACGGCGTGGGCTGCGAGATCAATCTGACAGAGGCTTTCAAATGGTACCGTCGTGCAGCGCTTCAGGATTACCCTGATGCAAGAGAAGATCTGCTCGATTTATGTCG
>NZ_LFIO01000122.1 GCF_001187535.1 Rhizobium ecuadorense | reverse complement strand
CCATCATCTCACCGCTCGTGCTGGAGTTCCTGCGCCGCTATCCGGACATGAATGTCGATATCGTTACCGAGGGGAAAATGGTCGATATCGTCAAGGACGGGTTCGATCTGGGCGTCAGGGTTGAAGGCCTCGTTCCCACCGACATGATTGCCGTTTCGCTCGGGCTGCCTCAGCGACACGCTGTCGTCGGGTCTCCTGAGTATTTCAAGAAGCACGGTAGGCCCATAG
>NZ_LFIO01001250.1 GCF_001187535.1 Rhizobium ecuadorense | reverse complement strand
GACCGGGCATGTCAGCATCACCTTCGATCGCGCCGAGGCCAAATACGCCATTGGCGAAGTTGTCGGCCTCTTCATCCAGTCGACCGAAAACAGCTATGTCACGGTGCTGAACGTTTCGCCGAACGGCTCTGTGGTGAAGCTTTTCCCGAACAAGTACCAGACCGATGCCCTGGTCGGCGCCGGCAAGCGCGTGCAGGTGCCGGATCCGGCAAGTGGCGCCCGGCTGCA
>NZ_LFIO01001673.1 GCF_001187535.1 Rhizobium ecuadorense | reverse complement strand
CCTCTCTGCATCGAACGGCAGTCTCGGCCAGTTCTGTTGCTGTCAAAGGAAGGTTCGGATGTTCCAGCTTGGTCTTGCGACCTCCGTTCGGAGCAACCGCTATTGCGACGGACTTCAAACAAGTCTCAATACTCATGAAAGCGCTCTTCGCCGTGATCCATACGGATCATCATATACTTTTGTGAAACGTATGTTGCAATAGCCTGCAAGGAGGTTATAAATCAGGCA
>NZ_LFIO01001845.1 GCF_001187535.1 Rhizobium ecuadorense | reverse complement strand
CCGCGCACACTTCGTCGAGAAAGGCCGTGAAGCGGCAAAGGCAGCTCTGACGATCGGCAAAACCCGCGCCGCTCTTGCCGCGTAGTCAGCGGTTCGACGAACAGAAGACGGCGGGAACAGTCCCGCCGCTTCGATACAACTCCGCTACACGGCCAAATCAGACAGAATAATTGATTCGACGGCCTCACCGGACTGTGGTCCACTGGCCACTGACATGTATCGCCATTC
>NZ_LFIO01000284.1 GCF_001187535.1 Rhizobium ecuadorense | reverse complement strand
GCAGCACAGGTTGCGCAATAGATATTGCTTGGAGCGGCGGACCGCCGCGCCGCCAGCAGTTGCGTCAGTTGTTTGCGCCGCCGCCCTGTCACGTGTCGTGCGGCCACAGCAAATCTCTGTTTTCGGGCAATGTGAAGATCGACTTCTACTGTCAACATTGAGGACGCGGGAATACTGCCACAGAGCCCGATCGGCGGCTGTCGTCGGGGCGTCGATCATCACTGCGGGCACGGCACCGGTCGCGATCAAGGTCGCGCTCCCTGGTGAAGGTCGATCATTAGTCTCCCTTGATTTCGGGGGAGCCCGCAGCGCACGCATCCTCAATCGCCAGCGCAACCGTGAAACGTTTTCAACACTGAATGGAGATCCATTACAGCCTCGTCAGCATCCGGGAACAAACTCCCTTTCCGATCCTTCCTAAATAAGGAGGTTCGAATGGAACGTATGTTGAAATTTTTAGCTTTGGCTGGCTTCTCTGCACTCTGCGTGCTGCCGGCGAAAACGGCACTCGCGGATTCCGACGACAGCCACAAGCCCCCGCATCGCTGCGCCACCAAGCAGCATGACGAGGCGACCGAGGGCTCGTCATCGCTTAAGGACTGTGGTGGCGTTCTTGAACCCCCGTCCGTCGGTGATGCTGAAATGGTCAACAAGCCGCCCAAAGTGGAAACAATGCCGACTATCAAGCCGGGAGATCTGGGACAGCAAGACTCCAAATAACGCGTGAGAATCAGATGTTCCAGAGCTTGACCTCGTGCCGGGGCTACATCGGACCTGGTTCTAGCCGTGAATACCGCTGGACTACTGCATCGGAAGATGACTCAGCATCCGGTCCTGAACGTTCTCCTGGCCGACGATCATCGCTGCAAGCGAGATGACTTTCTCGCGGTCGGC
>NZ_LFIO01001401.1 GCF_001187535.1 Rhizobium ecuadorense | reverse complement strand
GCATGAGGGCACGGCCCTCAAGCCGCATTCCGGCAAGATGGAGGACGGTGCCGTGCTTGCCGCCAATGCCGAAAAGATCAGGGCCGCGCTGGCGTAGGGTCACCCGCGATGTCACGCGAGGGCGGACTCAAACTGACAGCCTATCCTTGCTTAAAACGGTGATTTTCTGGATCTAGTGCTGGAAATGAAGGTGCTTCGTGACCAGTTCGCAAAGCGTGCCATTCTCGCC
>NZ_LFIO01001413.1 GCF_001187535.1 Rhizobium ecuadorense | reverse complement strand
CCCGTAATAGAAGGCAGAAGGCCTTCTATTACGGGCGCGTCATTGAGATTCCGACACCGCGCTGGACCGCCTATGACGCCAAGCGGTTCGGCGTCAAGCCGCTGGAGGGGACGCGGATGACCGTCACCGAACGCGCTTACACCTCGCCGATCTGGTATACGCCTTGATGTAAGGGCATTTTTTCACGATGCCGGCGGCTATGTGGGCCGCCGAACCTTTCGTGCCCATT
>NZ_LFIO01000054.1 GCF_001187535.1 Rhizobium ecuadorense | reverse complement strand
CTGGCTGGCCTTGCTGATTTCCAAGCTGCAGGCTGAATTGTCGGCATCGACCGAAAAATTAATCGGCAGATCGGACGGCATTCTCAGCAGATATGTTCTGGCTTCACGCGCCGGGGTTTCTCCCGAGGTTGTAATCGCCTGATCCCCGGCAGACAGGAACACCTCTTGCGCTGGCTCTCTGGCAATGCACGGAGGCGCAGCCACGCTGGCGAGAAGCAGCGTAGAGATG
>NZ_LFIO01000191.1 GCF_001187535.1 Rhizobium ecuadorense | reverse complement strand
AGTCCACGCTGCTGCGGATGATCGCCGGTCTCGAGGACATCACCTCAGGCGAGCTGCGGATCGGCGGCAGGGTCGTCAACGACGTCGAACCGGCCGACCGCGGCATCGCCATGGTCTTCCAGTCCTATGCGCTCTATCCGCACCTCACCGTCGAGGAGAATTTGAGCTTCGGCCTGCGGATGAACGGCAACCCGAAGGCCGATACCGAGCGGCGTGTGCGTCATGTCGC
>NZ_LFIO01000940.1 GCF_001187535.1 Rhizobium ecuadorense | reverse complement strand
GGAATCCGGCATTGTTTGTTTGCCCGGAGCCTATTTCGGGGAAGGGCAGGAGCGCTACCTCAGACTTGCCTTTGCCAATGCGGATGTCGCGTCGATTGGGCTATTGTCCGAGCGCCTTCGCTAGGCCGCGATCAACCTCCGCCGGAAGTTGGTGATAACCACCGCGCCAGTAAAGCAGCGGTCCTATGCCCTGCCGAATTTCAATCGCGCAGACATGTCCGACCAAAAT
>NZ_LFIO01001381.1 GCF_001187535.1 Rhizobium ecuadorense | reverse complement strand
GAGACGTACTGGCGCGAGTCTGCCCTGCGGTCCGCACTCACAGACGCCGGGTGGATCGTCAGCGAGGTACGTCGGTGCGTCGGAAAGCCCCATGATCGGTGGCTGAGCGTTCGGGCGAGTCGGGCGTGACGCACACAGAACTTGCGGAAATGGCCGGTTGTGGCGCGACTATGAACTCTGGGTGGTCACCGCAATGTCGGCTTCCGGGCGAAGGCAAAGATCCCCTCTG
>NZ_LFIO01001821.1 GCF_001187535.1 Rhizobium ecuadorense | reverse complement strand
GCAACGTCCAGCGCGACAACGGCGTGCGCGTGGCCAAATGGTTCATCGAGCATCGTCCCGAGGGCGGCAAGGTCGCCATCATTGAAGGTCAGGCCGGCGTCTATGCGGCGGTGCAACGCACCGACGGTTTCAAATCGACAATCAGCGAAGGCGGCAAGTTCGAAGTCGTCGCCAGCGTTCCGGGAAATTGGGATCGTCAGACGTCCTACGATGCTGCGACCAACATCCT
>NZ_LFIO01000599.1 GCF_001187535.1 Rhizobium ecuadorense | reverse complement strand
CTTGTGCATGAAGAGGTTATCGAGTTGGGAACCGACGGCTTTGCGCTGCAGGTCGACTATCGCATCGAGTCTGAATTGCTCTATTGCCAAAAAGGCCCAGCGCCGGCGCAGAAATACGGAAGTGCGAGAGGATGGTTCCGAAGAGCTTTAGAGCGTATCCGCATTTAGTTGAATCGGATGTTACAGCGCCCTTCGCGCGTCTTGAAAAGCGCACGGTGCTGTAATGCCG
>NZ_LFIO01001284.1 GCF_001187535.1 Rhizobium ecuadorense | reverse complement strand
ACTTCGCCCAGGCCATGGAGGCCTTCGTCGGTTACGATGTGGACGATCGGGTGTTTGCCGATAACGGCGCAGCGGAGATCGGTGATCTTCATCTTCGTTCCTTTTCGCCTCAGCTCCAGGTGCGATCCCAGGAATACTCATCGTCCCAGTGATCCGTGGGCTGCCAGATGCCGGTGACACCCGGCTGCAGATGCTGCGAGATCACCTCGTCGTCGACGTCGTCAATCCC
>NZ_LFIO01001031.1 GCF_001187535.1 Rhizobium ecuadorense | reverse complement strand
ATAGTTCGCTAGGAGATCTTCGAACATCCAATCAAGATCGAAATCATGGCTCTCGGAATATATAACGCGGGCGTCATTTGCGAGCTTTCCTTGAATACGATCAAAATCGGCGTCTACGACTGCCAACAGACCTGCAGGCGATCGTTCTTTAAGGATCTCCATCGCAGTGACGGCATTTTCCTTCCCCCAAGCGTTGACTTGGATACAGGCAGCTTCATCAACAAACCTC
>NZ_LFIO01001450.1 GCF_001187535.1 Rhizobium ecuadorense | reverse complement strand
TGTGAGCTTCCAATAGGTTGTCCATTCGATCCGTACCGGGAAAGCTGAGGTTGTCGAAGCTTCAGTGATTCTCGGGGGACCGAATGGACATCCATATGAATGCTCGCCTCACGCCGCTCAGTCGAGCGGTAATTGCGCACCGCGTGCTGATGGAAGGACAGCGACCGATGGCCGTCGCTGCGGCTTTCGGCGTCTGCGTCAAGACCGTCTACAAGTGGGTAAGGCGCTATCGACGGGAGGGCGAGGCCGGTCTCAATGATCGCAGTTCCCGACCGCACCGCCTGTATCATCCGACGCCGCAGGCCACCGCCGTCCAGATCGAGGCGTTACGCCGCCTGCGCATGACCGGCCAACACATCGCCAAGGAGACGGGTGTCTCGCCGGCCACAGTCAGCCGCATCCTCAAGCGCCTTGGCCTGAACAAGCTCAAGGCCTTGGCCCCGGCCGAGCCGGTGCGGCGCTACGAACGCGACCAGCCCGGCGAACTCATCCATATCGACATCAAGAAACTCGGCAAATTCAACCGAACCGGCCACCGCATCACCGGCGATCGCACGGGGCAGAGCAACAGCCGCGGCATCGGCTGGGAATACGTCCATCTGGCCATCGACGATCACTCCCGCCTGGCCTATTTGGAAATATTACCCGACGAGACGCGACGCTCCTGTCTGCACTTTCTCTTCAACGCCTTGCGCTTCTTCAAGGCCCATGGCGTCAAGATCCATCGCGTCATGACCGACAACGGCTCAAGCTTCCGCTCCCATCGATACGCCAAGGCGCTGCGGCGGCTCAGCATCAAACACATCCGCACCAAACCCTATACGCCGAAGACCAATGGTAAGGCCGAACGCCTCGTCCAGACCGCACTGCGCGAATGGGCATATGCCAAGGCTTACGAAACATCGGATCAACGCGCCGCCGACCTGCCGATCTGGCTCCACCGTTACAATTGGCATCGGCCGCATGGCAGCCTACAATCCAAACCGCCTATCAGCAG
>NZ_LFIO01001780.1 GCF_001187535.1 Rhizobium ecuadorense | reverse complement strand
TCATCTATCCTGTTCTAAATTAAAGAGTTAGAGCATGATGTCGCCCGAAAACCGCTCACACTTTTCGGCATCATGCTCTAGCCGACCGGCTTCTGCAGCACGTCGAAGCGCGGATTGGTTTCGGAGAAGATCGGCAGGGCGGCGGCGCCGAGGATGGCGGTGTCCTTGCCGGTCATGCCGATCATGACGCGGGGCACGGCCCGCTTCCGGTCGGGATCGATCGGCACGTGCAGCGGTTCCAGCCGCTCGGCGAGCCGGGCCATCAGCGAGGTCGATATGCTGCCGCCGAGCACGATGGTCTGCGGGTCGAAGGCAAGTTCGAGAAAGTCGAGGGTCTGCCGCAGTGGCTGGACGGCCTGGTCGAGCCAGGCGTCCAGGCCTTCGCCGCCCCTAGCGATCAGCGCGTCGAGATCGTCCGGCGAAAGCTCCTCGGCATTGGCGATGCCCATGAATTCGTAAGCGACGGTCGGTGAGACGTAGCGGTCCAGGCAGCCGCGCTTGCCGCAGCTGCAGAGCTTGCCGTGCGGCTCGACGATGATATGGCCGATCTCGCCGGCATTGTTGCGGCTGCCCTTGTAGAGATGGCCGTCGAGGAACATGCCGGCGCCGATGCCGCCGCCGCCGGCAAGAAACAGATAGACGAAGCTGCCGAGACCGCGGGCGACGCCGTGAAGACGCTCGCCGATCGCGGCCGCGGTCGCATCGTTTTCGACCAGCACCGGCACCTTGACCCGCCGCTCCAGCTCATGCCCCACAGGAAAATCCTGCCAGCCGGGCAGGCTCTGCGGGCTGAGGGAGGTGATGCCGCCATCGGCATAGCGGCCGGGCAGGGCCATGCCGACGCCGAGCAGCCGGTTCCGGTCGAAGTCGAAGGCCTGCTGAAGATCCTCGACGATCGCTTGCAGCGCCGGCATCGCCCTTTGCGGATCGGGATGTTCGATAGGACGCTCGATGCGGGCGCAGACGGCGCCGGAAAGATCCGTCAGCACGCCGCTGGCGCGCTGGCGGCCGAGTTCGAGGCCGATCGAATAGGCGCCGGCGGGATTGATCGAATAGGGGATGATCGGCTGTCCCCGCGCCAGCTTCTGCGCCTCGGCCGGAACGAGAAGATGCGACCGCTCCAGTTCCTCGACGATATTCGACACGGTCTGGGCGGTCAGCGCCGTCATCCGGGCGATCGCCGCGCGCGACAGGGGACCGTGCGTCCGCACGGCCTCGATCACCACACGCCGGTTGTGAGACTTGGCCTGCTCGAGATTCGTGCCGGAGATCGCCTTCATGTGACCTTCAAAGGAAATGGTGCCTCACCCTTGTCACAAGACGGATAGCGATGAAAGCCACATTCTTCGCCGGCTTTTACTGAACCCCGGCGTCAACGGGCGCAACGGCATTTCGTCTCTGCAGCAGGCCGAGGATGGTGATGCCCGACAGGCCGGTGACGGCGCTCATGATGGCGGTCCCGGAATAGCCTGTGATATAAGTGCCGGCGGCAAAAACCAGCGCGCCGATCCCGGCGCTCGCAAAGATATTGACGGAAATCAAAGCGCTGCCGAGGCCCGGCCGATCGGCAATCAGATCCTGCAGATAGGTGATCGGAATGCTGATGATCGCGGCAGCACCTATGCCGGCGAGCAAGGTCAGCGCATAGAGGTGCCACGGCTCAGAGGCAAAACCGAGAAGGCTGAGGAACAGGGCATAGATGATGGTGCCGGCGGCAAGCGCCGTCATCTGGCCGGCGTTGCGCGCAATCCGTGACCAGACGATGATGAAGACGACCTCCAGAAGCGCGACGATGCCGACAAGAATGCCGACGTCGCTCAGCCGACCATGGGCAGCACCGGTGGCGATCAGCGGCAGAAGGGCGTCGTTCAGATGCAGCGTGCTGGTGATCAGCGCGACGCCTGCGATATGCGCCGAAATCCGCGGCGAAACCACCTGCCTGAGCGCGCCGAGATAGCTGAGGTGGTGAGCCGCGGCCATCTCCGTTACCGCCCGCTTCGGCAAGGCGAAGAGGATGATGGCCTGGCATAGCAGGCAGGCGACGGCGGCAAAGAGATAGGCCGGCAGCATGCTCGATGCGCCCGAGAGCACCAGGCCGGTTATCCCCGGGATCAGCACCCAGGAGAGCGAGATCATCGCGCGCACGCCTGAATTGGCCGTCACCATGTCATTCCGGTTCATGCCCTGCATCGCCGCGCGCGCATTGGCAAACAGCAGCGAATTCAGCGCCCCGAAGATCGGCAGCGGCAGCAGGCCGCTGATGGCGAAGATCGCTGCGCTCGGAAAGGCATAGACCATGCCGTAGCCGACAATGCCGAAGATGCAGGCGCCGATCATCGCCGATCGATACTCACCGAGCCGATCGGCAAGATTGCCGAGCATGACGCTGACGACGACGTTCACCGCCGCCGAGGCGAAGCTCAGGAAGGAATAGAGGCCATCGCTCAAGCCCAGTTCACGGATGCCGATGATCGAACGATAGGGAGCGGTCATCGCCCCCGCCATTCCGAAGGTGAAAATGGCGATCATGCTGGCGCGGATCGCCGGATTGCGAAAGACGTCGGGGAAGAGGCGGCTCATGGGGTCATCAATTGTCAGGGAAATCGGCAGGCGCAGCCGCGGCGGGCAGTCCGGAAGGTCATGCTATCGTTTCGGCTCGGAGATCGCAGCCCTGAATTTCAGTAATGTTCCGACTGCGAGAAGGTTCGCGCCAGCTCGGCCTGGCCGGCGGTGAGGCCGCAATCGACGGGCAGGCAGACGCCTGAAATGGCGGCGGCGAGCGGACCGGCAAGGAAGGCCACGGCATTGGCGACATCTTTCGGATCGACGACACGCTGCAGCGGATACCAGCGGCGCGCCTCCTCGAAAACATTCGGATTGGCGGCGGCGCGTTTCTCCCAGGCCTGCGTCTTCACCGTGCCGGGGGCGACGGCATTGGAGCGGATGCCGAACTTGCCGTATTCGACGGCGACCAACCGGGTGAAATGCAGAAGGCCGGCCTTGGCGGCACTATAGGCCGGGTGCCCGAAGACATTCATGCCGTTGACCGAGGCGATGTTGACGACGGACCCCTTCGACGCCTTCAGCATCGGCTCGAAGGCGCGGAAACACAGGAATGCCGCTTCGAGATTGAGCGCATTGTCCGCCCGCCAGATCTCCGGCGTCGTCTCGTGCAGGCTGGTGGCGCGGGCCGCACCGGCATTGTTGACCAGGGTTCGCACCAGGCCGGCTTCGGCGGCGCGTCCGGCCAATTCCGATATGCTCGCCTCGCTGGTCACATCGCACCCGGCGGCGACGAAGCGATCGGCCGGCCCGAGCTTCGCAGCGACGGCGGCAGCAGCCGCAGCATCGATATCGGCGAGAAACACGACATCATGGTCATCGGCGAGCCTTGCTGCGATCGCAGCGCCGATATCGCCCGCCGCACCGGTCACGATGGCTATCGACTTCGTCATTTTCCCAGACTCCCGTTCATCAGCCTCAATCTCCAAGCAATTGCCGGTCGTCGCCGTCGCGGTGAATGACGAGCTGCTGCTTGATGCGCCGCAGCGTTGTCGTCGCCTTCGGCTGAACCGCATAGGCGACCAGGCTCGACAGAATATCGACCGTCGCGATGTAGGCGATGCGCGTCGAGGTCGGGCGATAGATATTATTGCCTTCGGGAAGGTCGATCGGCACGACGATTTCGGCCGCCTTGGCGACCGGGCTTTCCGTCTGGGTGAGAGCAATCGTCTTCACCTTGGCGCCGCGGGCAAGCTCGAAGGCCCGCACCAGCTCCAGATTGCGCCCCGAGAAGGACGAGCCGATCAGCACGTCGCCCGGCCGGGCCGCGGCCGCCATCATCAGTTGCATGCTGTGATCGGAACTGGCCGTGATGCGAAGCCCGAGACGGAACAGCCGGTTCTGCAGCTCGTCGGCGATCATCGACGAATTGCCGCCCGAGCCGAAGGCATAGATCATATCGGCCTTGGCGATAAACGAAACGGCGGCTTCGATCGCCGCCAGATCAAGCGACCGGTGCAGCAGAAACAGCGCGTTCTGCGCCTTGGTGATGATATCCTGGGCGACATCGGCCGGATCGGTGCTTTTCGATTCCGGCTTCAGATAGCGCACGCCGATATGGGCGGTGCGGGCGAGCTGCACCTTGAAATCGGAAAAGCTCTCGCAGCCCAGCCGCCGGCAGAAGCGCGTGACGGTCGGCGGCGACACCGCGGCGCGTTCGGCAAGCTCGATGATCGAGGCGTTCACCGCGAACTCGAAATCGTTGACGATGATCTCGGCGATGCGGCTTTCGGAGGGAGAGAGCCGGCCCTTGTCTTCCTGCAATGTCGAAAAGATATCCAAAGCCGCTCCCGCCCTTATTCCTTATGCACCCTTCTTCTTATAGGCCACGCAGTCGATCTCAACCTTGCAATCGACCATCATCGACGATTGCACACAGGCGCGCGCCGGCGGATGCTCGCCGAAATACTCCTGATAGATCTTGTTGAAGGTCCAGAAGTCGCGCGGATCGTCGAGCCAGACGCCGACGCGCACGACATCCTCGACGCCGTATCCGGCCTCTTCGAGGATCGCGAGCACATTGGCGATCGTCTTGTGGGTCTGGGCGATGATGTTGCCGTCGATGATCTCGCCATCTTCCATTGCAACCTGGCCGGAAACATAGAGCCATCCGTCGGCCTCGACCGCACGCGCGAAAGGCAGCGCCTTGCCGCCGGCCCCCGTTTGAACAGTGCCATAGCGCTTGATGGGCATGCTGAAGTCCTTGCAAATTATTTTCTTGATAAGTTGACAAATGACCACAGAAAGCAGAATTTGACCAGTGAAAAACATGAATTATGAAAAGAATTTCAATCCGGGGCTGATATGCGCGACCCTTTCCAGAATCCCTTCCCCTCCGACAGCGCCCGGCAGGCGATCTGGGAAATGCTCGTTCCGCGCGATATCGATGCTTTTCTCGCCGCCGACTGGTCGAAGGTGGAGCGTGATTTCGTCGAAGAGGGCTTCATCGGCATCGATGCCCAGAAGCAGGTCAGCCCCGACAGGTGGCGCCTGGCATTTCCGACGCTCGCGGCCTATCGCCAGGAATGGCTGAGACAGGCGAAGGATTTCGCCGAGCAGAGTTTTGCGGAAGATGCGCGCACGGCGATCTTCACCACGACGACGCTTGAGGATATCGAGATCGACGGCGAGATGGCGCTGGTGCGCAAGAAATTCGACGGCGGCATCACCAGGGCTGACGGCACCCGCGACGTGCTGCAATGGCAGACGCTCTATTATTGCCGGCTTCACCAGGGGCGCTGGAAGATCTCAGGTTTCACCGGCTACCTGCCGAACCCGATGGGGTAAAGCAGGCCGACAACACGAAGGCGACTTTCTTGCGCATTTTCACGGCGGCATTGGCGACCGAGACCAATACTTTCTCCCCGATCTGCGTGGATCGCCGCGCGTTCGAAGCCTCGCTTTATGCGCCCCCCGGCCAGCATCCCGAAACGCCGACGCTCTGCACCGCTCCGATCACTGTCGGACGGCGCGTCACCCGGGAAAAGGGCTGGGAGCTGATCGAGGGAACCGCCACCTGGGCCGATCCTGCCGGCCTCGTCAACCGGACGACCTATGAAGAGCTGCGCGACGAAATCCTCGGCCAGCTCAAGGCGGCAATGCCGGTCGATGCCGTCGTCATGGGCCTGCACGGTGCCATGGTGGCGGCCGGCTACGAGGATACGGAAGGCGACCTCCTCTCACGGATGCGCGAGATCGTCGGGGCCGACGTCCTCATCTGCGCCGAGCTCGATCCGCACAGCCATCTGACGGCCAAGCGCGTCGCAGCGCTCGATTTCGCCGTCTATTTCAAGGAATTTCCCCATACCGATTTCGTCGATCGCGCCGAGGATCTCTGGCGCATCGCCGTCGACACGCTGGAAGGCCGGGTCAGGCCTCTCATCTCGGTGTTCGACTGTCGGATGATCGACGTCTTCCCGACATCGCGCGAGCCGATGCGCTCCTTCGTCGACAAGATCATGCGGATCGAAAAGGATGATCCCGATATCCTGTCGATCTCGGTGATCCACGGCTTCATGGTCGGCGACGTTCCCGAAATGGGAACGAAGCTGCTTGTTGTCACCGATAACAAGCCGGAAAAGGGCGCGGCTTTGGCGCGCGACCTCGGCCTCGAACTGTTTTCGAAACGCGGCACCTTCATGGTCCCGCAGATCGACGAGCGGCAAGCCGTCGCGCGGGCGATTGCTTCAACCGCATGGCCCGTCGTCATCGCCGATGTCTGGGACAATCCGGGCGGCGGCACGGCCGGCGACGCGACCGTTGTTCTGGCCGAGCTGATGGCCCGCGGCGTCACCAGTGCGGCGATCGGCACGATCTGGGACCCGGTGGCGGTGCAGATCTGTTTTGCGGCGGGCGAGGGGGCGGAGATTCCGCTGCGCTTCGGCGCCAAATCGGCGCCCGGCACCGGCAATCCGATCGACGGCACCGTCAAGGTCGTCAAGCTGGTGAAAAATGCCGAGATGCAGTTCGGCGAGAGCCTGGCGCCGTTCGGCGATGCCGCCCATATCGTGCTCGACGGCATCGACATCATCCTCAATTCGACGCGCGCCCAGAGCTTCGATCCCAGCCTGTTTTCGGTGATGGGCATCGATCCCGAGAAGCAGAAGATCCTGGTGATCAAATCCACCAATCACTTCTTCGCCTCCTTCTCCAGGATCGCCGCCGAGATCCTTTACTGCTCCGCCGGAACGCCCTATCCCAATAATCCGGCGACGACGCCATATCGGCGGGCGCCGAAGACCATCTGGCCGATCGTGGCCGATCCACATGGACGAGAACGCGGAGCCGCCTAGATGTCTGATGCCAGCTTTGCCGTCGTCGCCAGGGCAGGAGACAGGATCGCCGATCTCTCGACGCCGCGTCCGGTGATCGACGAAGACCGGCTGGCTGCCAACATCGCCCGCGTCCAATCCTATATGGATCAGCACGGGCTGAACTTCCGCCCGCATATCAAGACGCACAAGATCCCGGCGCTCGCCGTCGCGCAGATTGCCGCCGGCGCCAAGGGCATCAACTGCCAGAAGGTCAGCGAGGCTGAGGTTTTTGCCGCAGCCGGTTTCGGCGACATCCTGATCACCTTCAACATCCTCGGTCAGCAGAAGCTCGAGCGGCTCGCCAAGCTGAACGAGAAAATCCCGGCGCTGAAGGTCGTCGCCGACAGCGAAACGACGGTCGACGGGCTCGCGGCGCATTTCTCCGGCCACAAGCCGCTGACCGTGCTGGTCGAATGCGACACCGGCGGCGGCCGCTGCGGCGTGCAGACGCCTGAAGAAGCGGCCGCGCTCGCCAGGCGCATCGCCGCGGCCGACGGCCTGACCTTCGGCGGCATCGTCACCTATCCGAAGCCGCAATCGGCAGCCAGCGTCGAAGCCTTCATCACCGAGACGCTGAACCGCCTGAAATCCGACGGCATAACCTGCCCGATCGTCAGCAATGGCGGAACGCCGAGCCTGTTCGAGGCGCATCTCGTCAAATCCGCCACCGAACACCGCGCCGGCACCTATATCTATAACGACCGCCAGATGGTGCGCATGGGCCATTGCAGCCAGGACGATTGCGCCATGCATGTGCTGGCAACCGTCGTCTCCCGTCCCACCGCCGACCGCGCCGTCATCGACGCCGGCTCGAAGGCGCTGACCTCGGACCTGCAGGGCTTCAGCGATTATGGCCTGATCGTCGGTTACCCCGAGGCGCGGATCACCAGCCTCTCGGAAGAACACGGTGTGATCGATCTCTCAACCTGCACCGGCCCTCGGCCGCAGATCGGCGAGAAGCTCTTCATCATCCCGAACCACACCTGCGTGGTTTCCAACCTGTTCGACACGATGGTGTTTCATCGGGGTGGCGTGGTGACCCGGGTGGAGGAGGTCGCGGCCCGGGGCCTCGTCTGGTAGGGGTTTCGGGTGAGGGCGGGATGGTTATGATCGCGGGAGGGGCGCGGTTATTGACGCATTGGTCGCGGTCTCGTTATCGGCAATGATGCTGCCGCGAATACTGCAAGACGTGCACGCCGCGGATGACTCTTTGCGCCAAAGGCGGACATAGGCTCTGCGGGAGAGTGTTCGAGTTGGGGCATCGCAGACAGTCTGCTCGTGGGAGACAGGTAACCAAAAGCGGCCGTTCCCCTAGCCTCATGCCGCGACCTGGCATGTTGGAGGCAATACGCCAAAGCCGCTGTTCACTGCGGCTTCCGGAGCGTGCTTATTAGCCCTCGACTCCTTCTTGCTACTGGAAGCCAACTTTTTCTAGTCAGGCACCTTTTCGCCGACATGACCGATCATCAATAACCCGTTGGCCCGGTCGCACCAGAAGTGAATGCGACCGGCACCCGGCGTGTACCGGGCATGCCAGTCGAAGCACCGCTCAACGCCATCGAGGTCGTCGAAGTTAAACTTCTTGCTCCGCTGTTCAGCTTCCGCGCTCGTAAGTGTTAACCACGTTGGCATGGGACTTTGAGTCGTGTTCCATCGCGATGTAGCCACTTCCAGGTCCATCAACGTGCGCCCGGCTGCGGTGAAGCGAACCTCACCCGCCTTGAAGGAACGGATGTATGCTTCGGTGCGGGGCAGAAAACGCAAATGAGGAAAGATTTCTTCACGCCGGACCCATAATTCGTCGCCATCGCGAACCCTCTCGAGAGGCATGCGTCGAAGCCAATTGTCATGAGCCGCAATATGATCAGCCGTCGAGGCGTGACTAACCTCGACCATCTCCCCCTCGCAGTCCCCGTCGTCAGAAAGAAAGATGCGTCGTAATTCAACGGTTGGCGCTATCCAGGGATTATTTGCAAAACTTACGCTTAGCGTGCCAACGGCGTGGCTCAATCCCAGACCTTCAGCGGGCTGATTCCCAAAATGATACTCGGAATCCATCGCGAAAGTTTCGCCTAGCCCGACACGAAAAGGCGCGCGATTTTCAAATCCCCGAAGAAACCTCCATTCGTCGCGGTTCCGCCCGGTGGCCATGATCTGTCCAAGCCAGTTGTCAGCACCAATTGGGATTGACGCAAGCGAAACCGAAGAATGCAAGGCGGTGCTCGGCTGCACTCGACGGAGCGCTTGCAACGTCTTTACCAAGCCTACAACCGAAGCTTCTGCAGCGTTTTGATCGACCTGCCCTTGGGGGAAGGATAGCTCGTTTAGAAATGCTATAAAGGTCATGTTATTCGAGAAGTTGATCGAGCGATTTGTCCCACTGGTCAAAGAATCCGTCGGGCCAGCTGCTTATTCTACCGTCATCCGTCACAACTGGATCGTCGCGATCAGGCTGCCGGTCCGCCGGGCCGCGACGAAAGAAGTTTAGCCCTATGCTGTTGGCAGGGATGTCGCCACACTTAACTGCCAACCGAAGGCCGTTGAGTACATGATCACTGTGACTTTCAACAATAATGCGCGCGCCTGTAGCTGCAGACCTGGCCATAAGCCGCCCCATGGCCGCCTGCCCCTGCGGATGAAGATGCGCCTCTGGGTTCTCAATCAGTAGCCAACTATCGGGCGGCGAGGCTAGGCAGGCAACGAGAACAGGCAAGACATAAGTGAGACCGAAACCCACGTTAGTCGAACGATAAGGGTTCGAGCCGCTGATACCAGCGGTACCGCCGTAATAGTAATCCAACCGCACAGCGTCGGTACGTGGGATGTCTTCCACCTCAAGGCTTACACCGGGGCTGAATACCTTCATCCAAGCGTTTACCTGTGAGAGCAAGCCAGGAGAGGGTTCGTCGGGGTGTCGAAGACGCGGGTCAACCTCCTCATCCCGGAAAAGACTGAGAAAGTGAGCGGTAAATTCACCACGACTTCCGAGAAACCGACGCTCGCTTACAAGATGATAGGCTTTAGGAAAGCTCACATCCGGGCTCGCACGATCAGCACGTAGATATTGGAAACAGTGTCCGAAAAGACCGCGTTGGTGCTCCAGCCCTGAAAAGAAGCCGAATTTTGGATGCTCAACAAAATGCAGGAGATCTCCACGGGGATCATAAGCAACGCGATAAGCGAAAATCCGTCCCATGCCATCGTGAAGCGCAATGCCTATTTCTTCATCATCATGCTGATCATTTAAAACGTCAACGCCTGTTCCGAGTTCGATCAGTTCCCCGTTGAGAAGAAGGCCCTGCCTCATCAATAAGCGCGTATCCCATGACTGACGCAGCAAAGCGAGCGCTTGGAGTGTCGTGCTCTTGCCGGATCCATTGAGTCCGGAAAGCAGGGTCAACGGCTTGAGCGGAATGCTAATATCTCGGAACGCCTTAAAATTGTGCAGGGTCAGGCGTTCAAACATCAGCAATCTCCAGGAAGATCGTGGATACGGTGGCAAAGCGTTTGCGGACCTTGTTGGTGTCGCCAGTGCCCTGTGAGATTGCGGATTCGAAATCGCGATCTCGCATTGCGGCCATCATCCGGCGACGTACTTCATCGCGACGGAGCACGCAGCGTTCCCGCCCTTCCTCAGTTAAATTGGCAAGCGACACGGAGATCGTTTCAAACAGTGCTTTGTTGATAGGGAGGCGACCATGGCTCTCATGGTAACGCTTGCGAAAGGCGTCGTCTCCAAAAATGGCAGATGCGCACTCCATCGCGCGGTTAAAACCGTACTCGAGCGCAGCAAGCCTTAAGTCGTCGAGCGCGTTAAGCTGACGCATTGCGTCACCGAGGAAACGGTCGAAGTCATAGGCCCGAAACTGCTCGGGCGGATTCATGCTGAAGGCTAGAAAACGCAAAACCATCTCGCGGTCTGCCATTCGCTCATCACGGATGCTGTAGGTCGTCGCAACCTTGAACGCCTCGGAGCCAGCAAGCTGTCCCAGATACTTACGCGCTCCACCAGGAATGAGAGCGTGGCGCAGTTCCTGCGCCGAGAGTGGCAAGCCTCCGGTGTTGATACGGGCAAAGATATTGAACTTCACCTCTTGCGGCGTGCCATGACGAATAACGTGGACGACGAGCTCAGTCTCCCGAAGCCGGCGCTTCAGCCTTGCCGGAAGACCTTCAAACAAAATACCTTCGAAGGAAGCGCCCAGATATTCAAGTCCGCTTAGCCGTAAGGGAGTTTCACCGATCGCCTCCGGGTCGATGAAACGCGTGATCGTCGTGAGACGTTGGATACCATCAACAATTGCCCAATCCTCATCTTCGTCCTCGGCGGCGTAGAGCGTCGGCAAAGGTATTCGAAGCAGGAGAGATTCTATCAGGCGGCTTTGCTGGCGATCGTTCCAGATTCCCCGGCGCCGTTGGAAGTCCGGCTCTAGATCAATAGCCTTGCTACGGATGCGCGACAACAGCAGGTCAATTGTCATCGATCTGGTGGCGACATCGATGTCGTCGGGATTGAACGGCTCGGCAATCACCAGTTCGCTGCTACTATCGCTGGGGAGCTCCTGTTCGACTCCACTCCAGGTAGCGAATGACGTCCCTTCCTCGGGCACTTTAGGAGTTTCGGATATGATCACCTGGGTCTTCATGCTTGCCATGTAGCAAAGTACCGCGTTCAATTCCAGCAATCGAATAATAATCGCAACGCCACTTAGAATTTTGTTAAAGTCGTATGGAAAGGCAAGTTCAGCCTCGATCAATGCGCGGACCCGATAAGGAAATGATGTTGGTCGACTGACGTGGAAGTTGGCTTTTTGGAATGCCGGCGTTGCGTCTGAACGCCCGAAATCGGTGCAAAGCAGCCGTACTACCAGATGTCCATAATGGGCCGGATTTTGCGACTGTAGGAAATTATCTGACGCCGTTCTGGGACTGAAAATCGACCGAACGGGTACTGGTAGGCGGCCTTAAATTCTTAGCGCGTCATTTCGCCCCGGGACCCGACCCCCGGCAGGACGCCCCCCCGGGACAGAAAGCCAGTCGCGTCAAGCCGCCGTCGGGTTGATCACGTTCATATCGATCTCCGTCAGCTCCACACGGCGCTCAAACGCGATGCCCGCCTCATCAAAGAGATGGCAGTCGGCGGCATTGATGCCGGTTGAAACCGGCGCATCGGCGCGGATGCCGACGCTGCCGGGGAGCATGGCGCAGAAATTCTCGGCCTCGCCGTTGAGCGAGGCGTAGGCGACGGTATTGGCGCCGAGGCGTTCGATGACGGTCGGGGTGACGGTGAAGACGATGTCGCCGCCGTTGAGCTGGATATGCTCCGGGCGGATGCCGAGTGTCAGCGTCTTGCCTGATATGCCGTCGCGCGGCGTCACCGGCAGAAGGGCGGTCTGGCCGCGATACTCCACCTCGACGCCGGCGGCGCTGACGCCCTTGCAGGTGACGGGCAGGAAATTCATTTTCGGGTTGCCGATGAAGCCGGCGACGAACTGGTTGGCGGGCTTGTGGTAAAGCTCCAGCGGGGCGCCGGTCTGGGAGATATTGCCGGCGTCGAGCACGACGATACGGTCGGCCATCGTCATCGCCTCGACCTGGTCGTGCGTGACATAGATCATCGTCGCCTTCAGCTGCCGGTGCAGCTTGGCAAGCTCGATGCGCATATCGGCGCGCAGCGCCGCGTCGAGGTTGGACAGCGGCTCGTCGAACAGGAAGATCTTCGGTTCGCGCACGATGGCGCGGCCGATCGCCACGCGCTGGCGCTGGCCGCCGGAGAGCATGCCGGGCTTCTGCTGCAGCCGCTCCTCGAGATGCAGGATGCGTGCGGCATTTTCGACCCTGGCCTTGAGCTTTGCCTCTTCCATCTTCTCGACGCGCAGCGGGAAGGCGATGTTTTCGAAGACGGTCATGTGCGGATAGAGCGCGTAGGACTGGAACACCATGGCGATGCCGCGCTTGACCGGCGGCAGGTCGTTGACCCTGACGCCATTGATGACGATATCGCCCGCCGTCGTCGCATCGAGACCGGCGATCATCCGCAGCAGGGTGGATTTGCCGCAGCCGGACGGCCCGACGAAGACGACGAACTCGCCATTCCTCACCTCGAGCTGCACGCCCTTCAGAACTTCGTAGTCGCCGTAGAATTTCTGAACTTTGTTGAGAAGGAGCTGTCCCAAAAATCTGTCTCCGCCGGCGGCCTTCGTCGCACATTCAATAGTGGGGAGGGGCCGCGGCTTGTGCCGCGACCCCAGGGAGCCTCAAAAGGGCTTACTTGAAGGCTTCGATTTCGCCGGCAGCCTTCTTGAGTGCTGCCTCCGGTTCGGCCTTGCCGGTGACGACCGACTGGATCATTTCGATCATCGAGTTCTGGAAGCCCTTATAGTCGGTGAAGAGCGGCTCGGGACCACCATAGCTGATGCCCTCGATGAGCGGCTTCCAGTAAGGATCCTTGGCGACGAACTCATCGACCTTTGCCGAGGGGCGCAGCGGCGTGAGGCCGGCGCCGCCCTGCAGCTCGTATTCGGACTGGACATCAGGGGAGGTGATGAACTTGGCGAACTCGGTCGCCTTGTCCTCGACGCCGGAGCCCTTGAAGATCGCCAGGCTGTCGGTGATCAAGAGCGTGCCCGGGCCCTTGGCGTCGGGGCCGAGCGGCAGCGTCGTGATGCCCCAGCTGATCTGCGTCTTCTTCAAGCGGTCGGCGGCACCGGAGCCGGCCTGGATCATCGCCACCTTGCCGTCGAGGAAGATGGCGCGGACTTCGTTCTGCTCATAGGCCGTCGGGCCTTCTTCGGAGTAGGGGACGATGTCCTTATAGGCCTTCAGGGCGGCGAGAATCTGCGGGCTGTCGAGCGTGACCTTGCCGTCGGCATCGGTTACCGCACCGTTATTGGTGTAAACCCAATGCATGAACTGGTGCATGGTGTTGTCGAAGGTTTTGGCGGAAAGGCCGTAACCCGGAATGCCGGTCTTTTCCTTGATGGTCTTTGCCATCTCGATTTCTTCGGCCCAGGTCTTCGGCGGCTTCTCGGGGTCAAGGCCGGCCTGCTTGAACAGGTCCTTGTTCCAGTAAAGCGCCTTGGTGGAGAAGGCGATCGGAACGCCCCACTGGTTGCCCTCGAAGGTCACCGTGTCGACGATGTGGGGATAATAGGTCTTCTTCTCGTCGTCGGTCATCGGCACCGGAACGATCAGATCGTTCTGCGCGAATTCCTTCAGCGTGCGCGAGCCGACATAGGCCATGGCAACCGGCGTGCCGGCGGCGGCCAGCGTCGTCGCCTTGTCCTGGCACTGCGCCCAGCCGACAACCTCAGGGGTGATCTTCCAGCCAGTGTTCTTTTCTTCCCATTGCTTGATGTATTTGACGTGGACCGGGTCGATCGTGTCGCCGCAATAGATCCAGCTGATTTCCTTGTCGGCCGCATGGGCAGTGACCGCGGTCAATGCCGTCGAACCAAGCAAAGCGAGGGCCATAAGGCCTGTCTTGATTGTAATGCTCACGTCGTGACTCCCGTTCTTGTGTTAGCTGTTCACTCGTTTTTTGATCTTATTGTTTCACCGCACCGGCGGTCAGCCCGCCGACAAGGTAGCGCTGAAGGAAGAAGATGACGACCATCGCCGGCGCGATGCCGACGAAGGAAGCCGCCATCAGTTCGTTCCAGATGACTTCCTGCTTGCCGAAGTAAGCAAAGAGACCCACCGGAAGGGGCATGTATTCGGTCTTCGAGTTGAAGGTCAGCGCGAAGATGAATTGCTGGGCGTAAGCGCCGATGAAGGTGGTGATGGCAACGACGATGATCCCCGGCATCGCAATCGGCAGGATGACCCGGCGAAGCGTGTAGAAATGGCTGGCGCCATCCATATAGGCCGCTTCGTTGAGCTCCTGCGGGATACGGATCATATAGGTGCGCAGCAGCCAGATCGCCGAGGGGATCAGGAAGGCGACACCGGGCACGATCATGGCGAGATAGGTGTTGAGCACGCCCATGCTGCGCATCAGCCGGAAGAGCGGGATCAGCAGCACGGCGCCGGAGAACATGTTCACCGTCAGGAAGGCGCCGAGCAGGATGCCCATGCCCTTGAACTCGAACTTGGCGAAGGCATAGGCCGCCGGAATGACGAGGCAGAGCACGATCAGCGTGACGATGATCGAGATGAAGAAGGAGTTGAAGATATAGCGCCCGAAACCCGGCACGCTGACCCACATCGTCCGGTAGGCCTCGAACGAACCGTTCTCCGGCCAGAAGCGGTAGGGAGAGGAGAACAGCTGGCTGAGCGGCTTCAGCGATACCATGAAACCTTCGAAGAAAGGCGCCAGCACGAAGAACAGAAACAGCGCGATGCCGCAATAGATCAGGATGATCTCCCACCAGCGATAACGGTCGATCATGGCCGGGCTGCTCATGCGCGCTTCTCCGGGTTGAGGCGGCGGGTGACGCGGAAATAGGCAAAGCAGAAGAGCGACAGGAAGATGCAGATCAAAACGGCGCGCGCCGCCCCTTCGCCGTATTTCTTCGATCCGATGGCGGTCTGGTAGGTGTCGATGATCATCGTCGTCGTCTCGCCGCTCGGTCCGCCCTGCGTCAGGATCCAGATGATGTCGAACGAGTTGAAGGTGGCGATCAGCGACAGCATCGACATGGTGATGATGGCGGGCACCATCAGCGGCAGGGTGATGCGGCGGAAGCGATACCAGCGGCCGGCGCCGTCGGTCCAGGCGGCCTCGTAGAGATCCTTCGGGATCGACTGGATCGCCGCCAGGAAATAGATCGTCACCAGCGGTACGCCGATCCAGACGTCGGTGACGATCGTCGCCCAGAAGGCGGTGCTGCCATAGGCGAGGAAGGCGACCGGGCCGTCGACCAGACCGAAGCGCTGCAAGACGCCCGAAATCATCCCGAACTGGCCGTTATACATCCAGCCCCACATGAAGATGCCGATCGCCATCGGCACGATCCAGGGCGGCATGGTGAGCAGCCGGAACAGCGAGCGGCCGGGCACGGCGGCGTTCAGCATCGTCGCGCCGAAGGTGCCGATCACCATTTTCAGCGCGACCGAGAAGAAGGTCCAGACGAAGGTGCGGAAGATGACTTCGGCAAAGGTGGCGTTGAAGATCTTCTCGTAATTGACCCAGCCGACCCAGTTGGTGGTCTTCTTCAGCGACGCATCGGTGAAGGAGAGGATGAAGGTGTCGACGAGGGGATAGGCGACGATGGCGAGAACGTAGAGAACGGCCGGAAGGAGGAGGATCCAGGCGAAGATGAAGGCGCTTCTTTGAACACTCATCTTGCCGCCGTCCTCAAGCCGCTCTGGCGTGAAGGGCCTCGTCGAAGCGGTCCCAGACGGGACGCAGGTCGACGACGGTTTTCTTCATCCTCGCTTCATCCATCGCCAAGGCGAGAATGCCGGCTTCCAGCGCATTCAGCGTGGAAACGGGAAGTTCGAGCCCGGTGCGCACGCTTTCCAGCAAGTCGCTCGCCATCTGTTCATCGGCGCCGTAATGCTGGGAGAGCTCGGTGGCGGCATATTTGTTTTCCACCACCTTGTTGCCGGTCAGTTGCTCGTGCACGTCGAGATAGCCGCGCACGAAATCGCCTTCGGCCATACCGCGCGAGCCCATGATGGCGAAGCGGCGGAACTGATCGGGCACGTTCAGATTGGTGTGAAAGTTCATGCCGACGCCGTTTTCATATTCGACGATCGCCACCTGATAGTCGATGATGTCGGCATCGCTGTCGAAGACCTTGTCCGATCCCATCCAGCCGCTCGGCTTGCGGTGGAAAAGCTCGAGATCGTTGATGCCTTCGCGCGCCGGGTCGTTGGCCGGAGTGAAGCTCTTGCGGCCGCCGAAACTGGCGACCCGCTCCGGTCGCGCGCCGACGACGCCATTATAAAGGTCGAGATCGTGGCAGCATTTCTCCAGCATGAAACTGCCGGAATAACGCTCGTAGCGGCGCCAGTCGCGCATGAAGAAGGCGCCGTGATAGGGCTCGATGTGTTCGGACGCCTCGATCGAGACGATCTGGCCGAGTTTGCCCTCGGCCTGGATGGCGCGCAGATCCTTGTAGAGAGGAGAGTAGCGCAGCACCAGGCCGACCATCAGCCGCTCGTGACCGAACTTCGCCATCAGATGCGCCAGCTCGATGCTTTCAGCGATCGTCGTGACGATCGGCTTTTCGCAGAAGACCTTGAGGCCGGCTTGCAGCCCGAGCCTGATATGATCGAGATGCAGGTGATTGGGGGAGCCGATCATCAGCAGATCGAGCTTTTCGGAGGCGAGCAGTTCCTGCGGCGAGCCATAGGCCTTGCCGACCGAAATTCCCTTTTCCGTCAATCCTGGAAGTCCGGCGGGTTCCGGATCCACATAGCCGACAATGTCGAAGCTGCTATCGATCGCTTTGAAGACGTAGCCGAGATAGCCGAGCCGGAATCCGAGCCCGATGATTCCCACTTTCATGCCGATCAAGTTCCCAGTTTAGGTAATTTATTTTCTTTAAGTTGGGACAAAAAACGAGAGGCGTCAATAGAAAACGGGCCTCACAGCAGGAGTATGAAATTTATTTTCATAGATCGGTAGGCGGCTGTCGATTGCCGGCTGCCGCAGGCAGGACGCGGATTGCCGAAGGAAGGAGCGCGCACCGTTTGAAGCGGCCGCAGTGAATTCAGCCTCTCCAGCCGCGGCGGCGATCGCCCCGGCAAGCACACGCGAGACTCGCGAAATATTGAAAAGACACGTGAGTTTACGTGTGTAGGATGGTGCGAGAAACCGAGGCAAGGAGGAGCCATCATGACCCGCATGACAGCCAAGGATTTCCCGCAGGAACTTCTGGAACTCTATGATTACTACGCGCATGGGAAGATCACCAAACGCGAGTTTCTCGACCGGGCCGGCAAATTCGCCGTCGGCGGGCTGACGGCAGCCGCCATTCTTTCATCGCTGAGCCCCGATTATGCATTGGCGACCCAGGTCGAGTTCACCGATCCCGACATCGTGGCCGAATACATTACCTACCCCTCGCCGAAAGGAAATGGCGAGGTCCGCGCCTATCTCGTCCGCCCGAAGAACGCCACCGGCAAGGTCGCGGCCGTCGTGGTCGTGCACGAAAACAGAGGCCTGAACCCCTATATCGAGGATGTGGCGAGGCGCGTGGCAAAGGCCGGCTTCATCGCGCTGGCGCCGGACGGCCTGACCTCGGTCGGCGGCTACCCCGGCAACGACGAAAAAGGCAAGGAGCTGCAGCAGAAGGTCGATCCGGAAAAACTGATGAACGACTTCTTCGCGGCGGTCGAATTTCTGATGAAGAGCGATCTCACCACCGGCAAGGTGGGGATTACCGGCTTCTGCTACGGCGGCGGCGTCGCCAATGCCGCTGCGGTCGCCTATCCGGAACTTGCCGCCGCCGTGCCCTTCTACGGCAGGCAGCCGCGCGCCGAGGACGTGCCGAAGATCAAGGCCCCCCTGCTTCTCCACTATGCCGGGCTCGACAAGGGCATCAACGAAGGCTGGCCGGCCTATGAAGCGGCGCTGAAATCAGCGGGAAAAACCTACGAGGGCTACGTCTATCCCGACGTCAATCACGGCTTCCACAATGATTCCACGCCGCGCTACGACGAAGCAGCCGCCAAGCTCGCCTGGCAGCGAACTGTGGATTGGTTCACGAAGTATCTCGCCTGAGGAGTGGCTTGAATGATCGGCGGGCGGGGAGGGTATTCCCGCCCGGCTGTTTTCCGCCCGCCGATGGAAGAGCGCGGTCGGCAATCGCATTGACGCGCAAAGAGCGCTGTAACGGCCTGAATCGCGGCTTAATCCTCAAGCCGCTTCCGATTTAATCAATTATGCGGTAGCCTGTCTGCTGGCTTTTAATCGGGCGAAGATTTTCGCTCGACGTTGGAGACGGCCTCAAACGGCGAAGTACCGACCGTCGGGATTTCAGAATACGTTCTGTCATCGATATTAGGCCATAATGCGATGCGCACGGAACAAGGATGCCTGTCATTGGGTTTCGAACCTTAGCGTTCAAAAGGAGGAGCATTCATGCCTACGGTTGCCGCGACATCCATCACTCCACCGGACCAGCATCTTGTAACGGCGCGCGAAGCCCTTGAGCCGCTTTACGAGAAGCTTGAGCTGCAAACGGAATCGCTGGTGCTGGCCGCCGCGCTGGAAGCCGGATGGTCTTCGGATGAGGCGACGAAGGCACTTGCGGCACTCAGACTGCAGGATGCTCTTTCCACCTTGGACGAACGAACCAGCCTGTAAATTCCGAGAATATCCGCGGCCTCTGACTCAGGCAGAATTGCTGTCGGCTATTGCGCGCCGCCGCTTTTGCGTCGTCTGCGGCTGACCATCATTCCGCCGACGATCAGAACAATTCCGGTCGCGTTCGCCCAGAATGAGGTTGGAACGGCGCTGAGATAATCGAACGCCACTCCGGTGACCATCTGGCCGCCAATGATCAGCAGTGCCGCATTGACCGCGCCGATTCGCGCAATCGCCCAGCTGCCCGCCGCCACGAAGACGACGCCGATCGGACCACCCAGATAGATATACCAGGGCGCCTGGGCGGCGCCGGCGGGAAGCAGGCCTCCGACAAAAAGACCAAGGCAGGTGAGGACGGCAAAGCCGACGGCATGGTTCCAGAAGGATGCGATCAGCGGCGTGGTGGAGATGCTCAGCCGCCCATTGAGCTGACGGCTGAGGCCGACGAGCACGCCGCCGAGGCAGGCCAGGAGAATGAAGATCATCATGCTCCGCCTCGGCCGAACAGGATGATGAGCGCACCGCCGGTGACGACCAGGCCGAGCGCGGCGATGTCTTGGAGATCCGGGCGCCGCTTCGGCAGGCCGAACAGTCCCCAGCTGTCGGCCGCCAGGCTGAAGGCGACCTGACCTGCCAAACCCAAAGCCAAGGTGCCGGAGAGGCCGAGCGGCGAGTTGACCGCGGTCGAGGTCAAAATGACCGTTGCGGCGCCGGATACCCCGCCGAGATAGGCCCACAAGGGCGCCTTGGCGGCTTTTCCCGGCATCGGCGCGCGCCGGCGGTAAAGCGCCAGAAGAAGAATGACGGCGGCGACCATGCCTGTGCCGTGAGCGGTCCAGGATGAGAACAGCGGATTGGCGTATCGTGCCAGCTCCCCATTGAGATGCACCATGAAGGTGAGGAGCCCACCGGTCGCAAAAGCGCCGATGAAATAGATGGGATGCGGATTGCGTGCCGCTTCGATGGTCATTGCAGATCCCGTCAAAGAATCGATTGCGCCCGGTATTTTTCAGATTGCTACCACAGCACGCGCAGCTTTTCAGGAGGCGCAAAAGACGCGGCAGAATTGGCGCGTCTTGCATGCGGCCGGAGCTTCCAGCTTCGGCATCGGAATGCTAAGTGGCGGCCTTTGCACTTAAAGGAAATATGATGAGAAAATTGCTTCGCCTGCTGCTGGTGGTCGCTCTGGCCGTCGTCGTCTTTACCGGTTTCCGCTGGTATCGCTATGTCAGCAACACCGACAGCCCCTATGATGAAATCGGCATCACCCTCAACAATGCCATGCCCGGCCCGATCAACAGCTGGGGCTGCGCCAGGCTGAAAACCACCTTTGCCGGTTCCCTGCCACCTTTGGGCTGCGCTGCCGCCGACGCGACACAGTGGAAGTAAGACTGCGAGGCTGCGCCCCGGCGCAGCCTGAATTGCCGCGCGGAATGGGCCGTACCCGCCCGGGTCAGATCGGCCAGACGGCCAGCAGGGCCGGCACGCTGACCAGCACGACGATGAGCGAGAGCGGCAGGCCCAATCGCGCATAATCGCCAAATCGATATCCGCCCGGCCCCATGACCAGCGTGTTGCACTGGTGGCCGATCGGCGTGAGGAAATCACAGCCGGCACCGATGGCCACCGCCATCAGAAAGGCGTCGGGGCGAAAGCCCAGCTTGGCGGCAAAGGTCGCGGCGATCGGCGCCATGACGAGAACGGTCGCTGCATTGTTCAAAAACGGCGTCACGGCCATGGCCGCAACCAGGATGAGAGCCAGGGCGCCGAATGGCGGAAGCATTTCGGCGGTGCGCGACAGGAGGTCGGCGATAATGTCGGTGGTTCCGGTGGTCCTGAGCGAATCGCTGATCGGAATGAGAGCGGCCAGCATGATCAGGATGGGCGCATCGAGATGATGATAGACTTCGCGCAAAGGAACGGACCCGGTCACCACCATCAGAAAGGCGGCGGCGAAAAATGCCGTCGCGACGGGGATGCCGCCGAAGGCCGTCGCCCCCATCGTCGCCAGCAGGATGATGACGGGGATCATGCCGTTGCGGGCATTGCCGAGCTTCAAATCCCGTTCGACCAGCGGCAAACATCCCCATTCGCGCAGGAGATCCGGCAGCTTCTGCAAGTCCCCCTGCAGAACCACGACATCGCCATTGCGGATCTTGATCTCGCCCAGACGCTCGGTGATGCGCCTGTCGCGGCGGCTGACGGCAAGAAGGTTGAGGCCGGTATTGTGGAACAGGGAGACGTCTTTGGCGCTGACGCCGATCAGGCGGGAATGTTCGCCGACGATGGCTTCGACGGAACTGATATCCCGGCGCATCTCGGGCTCGTGTTTACGGTCGGACAGCTGAAGCCTGGCTTCGCTGACGATCTTGTCGAGGGCGCTCTGCTCCCCCTCGATAATCAGAAGGTCGCCATCCCTAATCACGGTGTCGGGAAGCGGCGTTCGTCTCTGGCCGCTGCCGCCGATGATCGCGGTCACCATCGCATCGCCGCCGGCCGGCTTCTGCAGCCAGCTGATGGACCGGCCGATCGCCGCCGACGGCGTGACGACCTTGGCTTCAGTCGTGTAATTCTTGATCGCCACCGCCTCATCCATCGACGTTTCCACCCGCGATCTTTCGGGAAGCAGCTTGTAGAACAGCCCCAGGAAGACGACGCCTGTGACCGCGAGCGTCAGGCCGACAGGCGTATAGTCGAACATCGTGAACGGCCGCCCGGTGATCTCCTCGCGCACCCGGGACACGATGATATTCGGCGATGTGCCGATCTGCGTCATCAGCCCGCCGAGCAGCGAGGCGAAAGACATCGGCATCAGGAACATCGACGGCGATACGCGTGATTTGCGGGCCATCTGCACGGCAACCGGGATCATGATCGCCAGTGCGCCGATATTCTTGACGAAAGCCGAGAGCGCCGCGACGATGGCGACCAGAATGATCAGCTGCATGCGTGGCCCGCGTCTTTCCGGAGAAAATCTGCGCAATGCGAGATCCATGATCCCCGACCTGGAGATTGCCGCACTGACGATGAGCGCGCTGCCGACAATGATGACAATGTCATCTGAAAAACCGGAAAAGGCGGTTTTGGCAGGCACGATGCCGACGATGATTGCCACGAGCAGGGAGCTGACGGCGACGATATCATATCGATAGCGCCCCCATACGAAGGCGCCCATCATCAGCGCGATGACGAGAAGAGAGAGCCATTGATCAACGCGCATGTTTGCATCCCTGTGGTAGCAATTAACGTTTGACACGTGAGAACGATACGGCGAGCCGGAGAATTTTTCATCGATCCTCGCCTTTGATAAGGCGAGGCTTGGCTTTGGCGCAGTTGTAGCCAATATTTGAGCTGGAGAAGGCCATCATGGAACTTCCGGCCGCCGGCCGGCATTCCGTGCTTTGGATGCGGCTTGCGGGAACGACCATGGCCAGTGACAACCTCTCGACATATCGATCGAAGCGCGATTTTCGAAAGACGGCGGAGCCGAGCGGCGAGAAGCAGATCGCGCGCAGCAACCGCCGCCGCTTCGTCATCCAGAAACATGACGCCACCCGGCTGCATTACGACCTGCGGCTCGAACTCGACGGCGTCTTCAAATCCTGGGCTGTGACCAAAGGCCCATCGCTCGATCCGCACGACAAGCGGCTTGCCGTCGAAGTGGAAGATCACCCGCTCGATTATGGCGACTTCGAAGGCACGATCCCGAAAGGCCAGTATGGCGGCGGCACGGTGATGCTGTGGGACCGCGGCTATTGGGAGCCCGAGGGAAAGAAGAGCCCTGAGCAGGCGCTCGCCAAGGGGGACTTCAAGTTCACCCTGGAAGGCGAAAGGCTGCACGGGAGCTTCGTGCTGGTGCGCATGCGCAATGACCGCGACGGCAGCAAACGAACCAACTGGCTGCTGATCAAGCACCACGACGCGTTCTCGGTCGAGGAGGATGGCGCAGCGGTGCTGGAGGAGAACGACACCTCCGTCGCCTCCGGCCGGACGATGGACGCGATCGCCGACGGCAAAGGCCGCAAACCGAAGCCGTTCATGCTCAAGGGCGGCGATATCAAGGCGGATGCCGTCTGGGACAGCAACCAGGGGCTCGCCGCCGAAGAAAGGAAGGAGGAGGGCCGAGCCGGCAAGACGCCGAAAACGGCGCCAATCGACCTCCCGGACTTCATCGCGCCGCAGCTTTGCCAGACCCTGGAGCGGCCGCCGCCCGGCGAGGGCTGGATCCACGAGATCAAGTTCGACGGCTACCGTATCCAGATGCGCACGCTCGAGGGCGAGGTGACGCTGAAGACCCGGAAGGGGCTCGACTGGACCGGCAAATATCCGGAGATCGCCGAGGCGGCATCGGCGCTGCCCGACGCCATCATCGACGGCGAGATCTGCGCTCTCGACGATCATGGCGTGCCGGATTTCGCCGCCCTGCAGGCCGCCATTTCGGAAGGCAGGACCGGCGATCTCGTCTATTTCGCCTTCGATCTTCTCTACGACGGCGGCGAGGACCTGCGATCCCTGCCGGTCGTCGAGCGCAAGGCGCGGCTTCAGCGCTTGCTGTCGGATGCCGGCGACGACCCTCGGCTTCGTTTCGTCGAGCATTTCGAGACCGGCGGCGATGCGGTGCTTCGCTCCGCCTGCAAGCTGTCGCTGGAGGGCATCGTCTCCAAGCAGAGCGATGCACCCTATCAATCCGGCCGCACCGACAGCTGGGCCAAGGCGAAATGCCGCGCCGGCCACGAGGTGGTGATCGGCGCCTATGCCAAGACCAACGGCAGGTTCCGATCGCTGCTGGTCGGCGTCTACCGCGGCGACCACTTCGTCTATGTCGGCCGCGTCGGCACGGGCTATGGCGCGAAGAAAGTGGAAACGCTGCTGCCGAAACTGCAGGCGCTCGAGGCGGCGAAATCACCCTTCACCGGCATCGGCGCGCCGAAGAAGGAGGCCGAGGTCACCTGGGTGAAGCCCAAGCTGGTGGCGGAAATCGAGTTCGCGGGCTGGACCGCCGACGGCATCGTCCGCCAGGCGGCCTTCAAGGGGCTGCGCGAGGACAAGCCGGCCAAGGAGGTCAAGGCCGAACGGCCGGCCAAGCCAGCAGAGACCGACGTGCCGGAGCCCGCGGCAGACGCGGAGGCGGAGGAGAAGGCCAGGCCCGCCCGCCGAAAGGGCGCCAAGGCCGAGGTGATGGGCGTGATGATCTCCAATCCGGACAAGCCGCTGTGGCCGGATGCCAATGACCGCCGGCCGGTGACCAAGGAAGAGCTCGCCCGCTACTATGAAGCCGTCGGCGGCTGGATGATCGCGCATATCGAGGGGCGCCCCTGTTCGATCATCCGCGCGCCCGATGGGCTCGGCGGCGAGCAGTTCTTTCAGCGCCATGCGATGCCCGGCACCTCGAACCTTCTCGAACTGGTCAAGGTGTTCGGCGACAGAAAGCCCTATCTGCAGATCGACCGGGTCGAGGGTCTGGCTGCCGTCGCGCAGATCGGCGCCGTCGAGCTGCATCCCTGGAATTGTCAACCGCACAAGCCGGAGGTGCCGGGCCGGCTCGTCTTCGACCTCGACCCCGGCCCCGACGTGCCATTCTCCACCGTCGTTGCCGCCGCCCGCGAGATGCACGATCGTCTCGAGGCGCTCGGTCTCGTCAGCTTCTGCAAGACCACAGGCGGCAAGGGCCTGCATGTCGTCACGCCGCTTACGATCAACAAACGCAAGCCGCTTTCCTGGGCTGAAGCGAAGAGCTTCGCGCACGACGTCTGCCAGCAGATGGCGCGCGACAATCCCGATCTCTATCTGATCAAGATGACCAAGAGCCTGAGGAACGGCCGCATCTTCCTCGACTATCTCCGCAACGACCGGATGGCGACGGCCGTCGCGCCGTTGTCGCCCCGGGCGCGGCCGGGCGCCACCGTGTCGATGCCGCTGACCTGGGCCCAAGTCAAATCCGATCTCGACCCAAAACGCTTCACCATCCGCACCGTGCCGGCGCTCCTGTCGAAATCGTCAGCCTGGGAGAATTATGGCGACGGCCAGCGGCCGCTGGAGCAGGCGATCAAACGCCTTGGCAAAGCCTCGAACGCGGCTTGAGCGCGAATAACAACAGTCCGCCCGTGGCCAGTGTTTGTCGGGATGAATTTTCTCCGCGTGCCGATCTTGCCCTTCATAAAACCGCTCCAAATTACGGCGGAGTGGATTACGGGCATCAAGCGTTTGACAATCCATTGCCCCTGAGGTCTACTGGCCCACTTACCGGACCAGTAGACCTCAGGGGGAGGGCATGGCGATGGATGTGCGAGCCATGCTCGAAGAGGTTGCGACGCTTGAGGGAGCGCCGAAGAAGTCGATGAAGGACTTCGTCGTCCAGAAAATCGCGACCTTCATCGCCACCGGCATCCTCAAGACAGGCGATCCGCTGCCCAGCGAACGGGAGCTGGCTGGCGCGCTTTCGGTCAGCCGCGAGACCGTCCGCGGCGCGATCCTTATCCTTTCCACCCATGGAATTCTCTCGGTTGCGCAGGGAACGCGCACGGTGGTGGCATCGGAAGATGTCGGCGAATTGGCTGTACAGGCGGCGCGCTATCGCGACATCGCGGCCTATAGTCTCGACAATGTTCATGAGGCGAGGCTGCTGATCGAAGCGCAGGTCGTCAGGGCCGCCGCGGTCAAGATGGAAGCGTCGACGCTTGATTATCTCGGCAAGTCGATCGCAGCCCAGGAAGCCGCCTGTGACGATCCCGTCCGTTTTTTGATCTGCGACCGGGAATTTCACACCGCCATCTACCGGTCCAGCGGCAACGCGGTGCTCGCCGATATGGCCGCCGATCTTTACTCCTATCTTCTGAGCCACCGCAGGCGCGTCGTATCGCAGCCCGGCACGATCGCCACGAGCATCGCCGATCACCGGCTGATCCTCGCCGGCCTGGAGACGCGGGATCCGGACGCCGCATGCGCGGCCTTCGCGATCCATGAAACCCGCATTTATACCACGACCAAGCTGCTCCTGGCCTAGTTCGCAGGCAAAGAGCGGCAGAGACGAGACATCGAAGACAGGGGGAATAGGATGCATATTCTCATTATCGGGGCGGGCGGAATGATCGGCCGGAAGCTCGCCGCCAGCTTGGCGCGCAGCGGTTCCCTCGGCGCTCGAACGATCACCCGCATGACGCTTGTGGATATCGCCCCACCGCCGGTGCCATCAGGCGTGGTTGCCTCGGTCGAAGCGCTGGCGGCCGATATTTCCGAAGGCGATGCAGCGGCAGCCCTGGCGGCTCGCCGCGCCGACGTGATCTTCCATCTCGCCGCGATCGTTTCCGGCGAGGCCGAGCGCAATTTCGACCTCGGCTACCGGGTCAATCTCGATGGCACGCGATTGCTGTTGGAAGCGATCCGTCATGAGGGAAGCCGGCAAGCCTATGTTCCCCGGCTCGTCTTCTCCTCGTCGATCGCGGTCTACGGTTCGCCGTTTCCCGATCCGATCCCCGACGATTACGTCCAGGCGCCGCTCACCAGCTACGGCGTGCAGAAGGCGATATCCGAACTCCTGCTGGCCGACTATTCGCGCCGCGGCTTCATCGACGGCGTGGGAATTCGATTGCCGACCATCGTGATCCGGCCGGGTGCCCCGAATGCCGCCGCATCGGGCTTCTTTTCCGGAATCCTGCGGGAGCCGCTGGCCGGCCAGCGGGCTGTTCTTCCCGTTGAGGAAACGGTCAAACACTGGCTGGCAAGCCCGCGTTCCGCCGTCAAATTTCTGATCCACGCCGCAACGCTCGACACGTCGTCGCTGGGTGCGCGGCGCACGCTCACCATGCCGGGGGTCGCCGCCACCGTTGCCGATCAGATCGCCGCGTTGCGCCGGGCTGCCGGCCCCGAGGCGGTCGACCTGATCGACCGCCGCCGCGACGAGGTCATCGAAGGGATCGTCGCGGGATGGCCGAAATCCTTTGCGCCTGAACGCGCGACGCAACTGGGTTTTTCCGCCGAAACCAGCGTCGACGAGCTGATCGAGGTCTACCTCGCCGAGGACGCTCCGGCTGCGCCGCGAGGCGATTGAGGAGAGGGGGAGGGGGGCCCGCCCGGGGCCCACCCCCACAGATGCGGGATTGCGGCGGCTGAAGGACTTGGGAGAGATGACAGCCGCCGGCAAGACAGAGTGAGATACGAAGACATAAGCATGTAGCGCTCGATTTCTGGGAGGAGTGAGTATGGCAGGCGTTCAATTCGCGGATGTGCGGAAATCCTTCGGTGTGCATCCTGTCATCAAGGGGGTGGACATCGACGTTGCCGATGGGGAATTCGTCATCCTCGTCGGCCCCTCGGGCTGCGGCAAGTCGACCCTTCTCAGGATGCTGGCGGGGCTCGAGAACATTTCCGGCGGCGAGATCAAGATCGGCGGACGCGTGGTCAACACGCTGCCGCCGAAGGACCGCGACATCGCCATGGTGTTCCAGAATTATGCGCTCTATCCGCATATGACGGTCGAGCAGAACATGGGCTTCTCGCTGATGCTCAACAAGGCGCCGAAGGCAGAGGCCGAAAAGCGGGTGAAATATGCCGCCGGCATCCTCGGCCTCGACAAATTGCTCGACCGCTATCCGCGCCAGCTTTCCGGCGGCCAGCGCCAGCGTGTCGCCATGGGCCGGGCGATCGTGCGCGATCCTGAAGTTTTCCTGTTCGACGAGCCGCTCTCCAACCTCGATGCCAAGCTGCGCGTCGCCATGCGCGCCGAAATCAAGGAGCTACACCAGCGGCTGAAAACCACCACCGTTTACGTCACCCACGACCAGATCGAGGCGATGACCATGGCCGACAAGATCGTCGTCATGCATGACGGCATCGTCGAACAGATCGGATCGCCGCTGGAGCTCTACGACAAGCCGGCCAATCTCTTCGTCGGCGGCTTCATCGGCTCGCCGGCGATGAACATGATCAAGGGCAGGCTCGATCCGGAAGACGTCCGCCAGTTCGTCGCCGCCAACGGCACGCGGCTGCCCGTCGCCGATCCGCCGGCAAGTGCGGTGGGCCGCGAACTCGTCTATGGGCTGCGCCCCGAATATATCTCGCTCGATCCGAACGGTGTGCCGGCCGAGATCGTGGTGATCGAACCCACCGGCTATGAGACCCATCTGACCGTTCGCCTCGGCGGCAGCGATGTCAGCTGCGTGTTCCGGGAGCGCGTCAATGCCCGCCCTGGCGAAGCGATCCGCGTGGCGATCGACGCTTCGCACGTCCATCTCTTCGATGCCGAAGGCGGACAGAGATTGACCGACTGATGCCATCCGGCGGCGCGGGAGGGGAGGAGCCTTCCCCGCCGCCGGAGCGCAGGCATTCCGTGGGCGCTTCCGCTCCGGGGATGCCAGGCCGCCGTCCACCCAAGCGGGAGGTGGACGCCGGAGAATTGCTCCCGCTGTTTCAATGAGGAGGAATCTCATGACGATCAAGAGACGTGAATTTCTTGCTGCATCGGCAGCCGTTGCCGGCGCTGCCGGCTTCGGCATCAAGCCATCTTTTGCGCAGGCCGAGCCGACCTACACGCCGGAAAGCGGCGCCAGCCTGCGGCTGCTGCGCTGGACGCCCTTCGTCAAGGGCGACGAGGAGGCCTGGATCGCCAACACCAAGAAGTTCACCGAAGCGACCGGCGTCGAAGTGCGCATCGACAAGGAAAGCTGGGAAGACATCCGCCCGAAGGCTGCCGTTGCCGCCAATGTCGGCTCCGGCCCGGATCTCATCATGTGCTGGTTCGACGACGCCCACCAATATCCGGACAAGCTGGTCGATCTCACCGAACTCGGCAACTATCTCGGCAACAAGTATGAGGGCTGGTACGACGGCGTGAAGGGGTACGCGACACGCGGCGACACCTTCATCGCCATGCCGCTGACGGCGATCGGCAATGCCGTCGTCTATCGCGACAGCCACGTCAAGGCCGCCGGTTTCAACGAATTCCCGAACGACACCGCAGGCTTCCTCGAGCTTTGCAAGGCGATGAAGGCAAAGGGCACGCCCGCCGGCTTCCCGCACGGCAAGGCGGTCGGCGACGGCAACAATTATGCCCACTGGCTGCTCTGGAGCCATAACGGCAAGATGGTCGACGAAGGCGGCAAGGTGACGATCAACAGCCCCGAAACGCTGGCTTCGATCAACTATGCCAAGGAGCTCTATGCGACCTTCATTCCGGGCACGGAAAGCTGGCAGGACGTCAACAACAACCGCGCGTTCCTCGCCGGCCAGGTCTCGCTGATCGCCAACGGCGTCTCGGTCTATTACACCGCCAAGAACGACCCGAAACTCGCCGAGATCGCCAAGGATATCCGCACCACGAACTTCCCGATCGGCCCGGTCGGCAAGAGCGTCGAGCTTTGCCAGACGAGTTCGCTGCTGCTCTTCAAGCACACAAAATATCCTGAGGCGGCCAAGGCCTACATCAAGTTCATGATGGAAGCCGACCAGATGAATGCCTGGATCCAGGGCTCCAGCGCCTATTGCTGCCAGCCGCTCAAGGCCTTCGCCAAGAACCCGATCTGGACCGCCGATCCGGTCCACGCGCCCTATGCACGCGCCTCGGAAAAACTGCGCCCGAACGGTTATGCCGGCCCGCTCGGCTACGCCTCGGCGGCAACCATGGCCGATTATGTTCTGGTCGACATGTACGCCGCCGCCGTCACCGGCCAGATGTCGCCGGAGGATGCGATGAAGGAAGCTGAGCGCCGGGCCAACCGCTACTATCGCGTCTGAGCCCCGCTTAATGCATGTCGCCCGGAAGTGCGTAGCGGTTCCGGGGATAACGACATGCATGGAAACAACAGACAAGTACGCGGCATGCCGGCCTTTCGGCATGCCGCAAGCTCCTCCGGGAGTCCAAACGCGATCTGGAGATAAGCAATGTCGATGGCAAATTCGGGGAATGGACGTGGGCCGGTCTCTTCGCTCCTGCAGAACAACAATGTGCTCGGCTTCCTGTTCATGCTGCCGGCGGCGGTGTTCCTCGTCTGCTTTCTCACCTACCCGCTGGGGCTCGGCGTCTGGCTCGGCTTCACCGACACCAGGATCGGCCGCGACGGCATCTTCATCGGGCTGGAGAACTATCAGTTCCTGATGGATGACTCGGTCTTCTGGCTGTCGGTGTTCAACACCATTCTCTATACCTTCGTCGCCTCTGTGCTGAAATTCGCGCTCGGCCTCTGGCTGGCGATGCTGCTCAACCAGCACCTGCCCTACAAATCCTTCTTCCGGGCGATCGTCCTGCTGCCCTGGGTGGTGCCGACGGTGCTTTCGGCGCTGGCCTTCTGGTGGATCTACGATTCGCAGTTCTCGATCATCTCCTGGTCGCTGATGAAGCTGGGGCTGATCAGCGGACCGATCAACTTCCTCGGCGATCCGATCAATGCCCGCATATCCGTCATCGTCGCCAATGTCTGGCGCGGCATTCCCTTCGTGGCGATCTCGCTGCTTGCGGGGCTGCAGACCATCCCGGCGTCGCTGCAGGAGGCAGCCTCACTCGACGGTGCCACCAGCTGGCAGCGTTTCCGCTATGTGACGCTGCCGATGCTGACGCCGATCATCGCCGTCGTGATGACCTTCTCGGTGCTTTTCACCTTTACCGATTTCCAACTCATCTACGTGCTGACCAAGGGCGGCCCCGTCAACGCGACGCATCTGATGGCGACGCTCTCGTTCCAGCGCGGCATTCCCGGCGGCCAGCTGGGCGAGGGTGCGGCGATCGCCGTTGCCATGGTGCCCTTCCTGCTCGGCGCGATCATGTTCAGCTTCTTCGGCCTGCAGCGGCGCAAATGGCAGCAGGGCGGCCAAGATTAGGAGAATGACGATGTCGACACATTCGAACACCGCTCATCAGGCAAACACCGCCGACCAGGTCGTGACCGACAATGCCGAAGGCATGAGCTATCTGAACCGTCTGCCGCGGCGGATCGTGATGCTCTATCTGCCGATGGCCGTCTTCGTCTTCGTGCTGCTCTTCCCGTTTTACTGGATGGCGATCACCGCGGTGAAACCCAACGAGCAGCTGACCGACTATAGCAATTACAGCCCGTTCTGGGTGGTGGGGCCGACGATCGCGCACATCAAATACCTGTTCCTCGAGACATCCTATCCGGGCTGGCTGTGGAACACGATGCTGGTGGCGGTCTGCTCCACCTTCCTCTCGCTGGTGGCGTCGGTCCTGGGCGCCTATGCCATCGAGCGCGTCCGCTTCACCGGCTCGCGTTCGGTCGGCCTGGTGATCTTCCTCGCCTATCTCGTGCCGCCGTCGATCCTCTTCATCCCGCTTGCCTTCATCGTCTTCAAGCTCGGCATCTATGATTCCCGGCTGGCGCTGATCTTCACCTACCCGACCTTCCTCATTCCCTTCTGCACCTGGCTGCTGATGGGTTATTTCCGCTCGATCCCGTTCGAGCTGGAGGAAAGCGCGCTGGTGGACGGCGCCAACCGGTGGCAGATTCTCACCAAGATCATCCTGCCGCTCGCCGTGCCGGGGCTGATTTCGGCCGGCATCTTCGCCTTCACGCTGTCCTGGAACGAATTCATCTATGCCCTTACTTTCATTCAGTCATCGGAGAATAAAACCATTCCCGTCGGCGTGCTGACCGAACTGGTGCGCGGCGATGTCTTCGAATGGGGGGCGCTGATGGCGGGCGCTCTGTTCGGCTCGCTGCCGGTGGTCATCCTCTACTCGTTCTTCGTCGATTATTACGTGTCCTCGATGACGGGTGCGGTGAAGGAGTGACAGCAGCAAACGGCATGCCCAACCACATTCGGCGGTCTCAACGTCGAGCCTTCTTGCGACACGTGGTATAGTTCAATTTCGGTTGTCCACGGACGATTCGATAAAGGAATTATTCCATGGGAGATCAGAAACGCCCGCTGCAACCTGGAGAAGCCGCGCCCGGCTTCGCACTGGCGACGGCCAACTTCGACGGAACGGTCTCTTTCGCCGACTTGAGCGGCCGCCCGTTCCTGATCGGCTTCTTTCGCGGGCTGCACTGCCCATTCTGCCGGCGTCAGTTGGAACAGCTTGCCGGCGTCGAGCCGACGCTGCGCGCCGCCGGCGTGGAGACGGTGGCCGTTATCAATACGCCGGCGGAACGTGCCCGGCTGTATTTCCGCCACCGGCCGACGCCGATAACGCTTCTCTGCGACCCCGACTGCCGCACGCATCGGGCCTACGGTGTGCCGCATGCCGAGCTCCTGCCCGATGGCAGCGACGAGCAGCCCGAATGGCCCTATCGCACAACGATGGCGCAGTTCCAGACGGCACGCATCAACCCCACCGGCGAACTGCCGGAACCGCTCCACCCGATGGAAGCCAACACGATACTCAACGCCAAGGACGGCTTCGAACTTACCGAAGCCGATCATGCGATCTTCGCGAACCACGGAACCCAGCTCGTCGGGCACTTCCTGGTCAATGCGGAGGGCATCATCGGCTGGGCACGAATAGAGGCGCTCGACGGACCGAACAGCCTCTCCGTCTTCCCGACCGCGGCGGAGATCATCGCCGCCGCCGGCAGCCTTGGGCACTGAGAGCGCGATCTCGTCCGAAACCCGCTCACACTTTCGGCGCTCCAGCAGATCACAAATGCTGCAGAAGTAGACCTGCCGCCAAGGCATGAAAGGCCTCGACCGCTTTCGGCAGCACGTTTTGCGGATTTTCGCTGGCGGCGATCCAGAGAGCCGCATTGAGCGCCGCGCCGCTTAGCAATCGGGCCGCCGCTTCGGCGTCAAGCGGCTTGAGTATGCCTTGTGCGATCAGGCGCTCCACGGCGCTCTTGGTTACCTGCAGACAGGTGTTTTGGCTCGGCCATTGCGAGGGATCGCCTAGCACCGCCGGTCCGTCGAGCAGAACGATGCGTTGGACTTCCGGATTGAGCGCCATCTCGATATAGGCCGCACCCTCGGCGAGCATGCCCTGCCAATCATTGCCCGCCCGAGCCCCGATCTCCTTGGCGCGCGCTGCCATCTCCGTATCGATCTGTTCGACGACTGCCGCCAGCAGTCCGCGCTTGTCGCCGAAATTGTGGTAAAGCGCGCCGCGTGTCAGGCCGGCGTCCGCCGTCAACTCGTCCATCGAGGCTGCAGCGTATCCCTTTTCCGCAAAGGCCTTTCGCGCCGCCGCGATCAACTTGACGCGGTTTTCCCGCATGGTTTCGCTGCGTGGTTTCGCCATCCGACCCTCTCAAATTTCACATACGCAGCGTATATGAGATTGACATACGTCGCGTATGTCCCATATTACACATACGCACCGTATATAACAGTGCGCTCATTGCTCGTTGCCAACAAAAAGAGAGACCAGAATGACCCAACGCGAAGCAATCTTTCCTGCCGGCAGACATGCTCTTTACGAAGAGCACGGCTATTCCGCCGCGATCCGATCCGGTGATCTGCTGTTCGTGTCCGGACAGGTCGGCAGCCGTTCGGATGGCACACCCGAACCCGATTTCGAACGCCAGGTAAGGCTGGCCTTTGAAAATCTGAAGGCCACGCTGAGTGCCGCCGGCTGCACGCTGGATGATATCGTCGATGTCACCTCCTTCCACACCGACCCTGAAAACCAGTTCGCAACCATCATGGCCGTCAAGCAGGAGACTTTCAGCAAGCCGCCCTATCCGAACTGGACTGCGCTCGGCGTCAACTGGCTCGCCGGTTTCGATTTCGAAATAAAAGTCATCGCCCGTATTCCGGCAGACAGCTGACATCACCACCCCCGACACGGAGAAACGCCCTCCAGCAGGAAGCGCCCGACTTTCACCGAGCCGCCGGCCGGCGTCGAGAACTTGCCGACATCGCTCGCCGCTCCTATCTCATGTCGAACAGACTGATGGAGCGACGAGATGGAACTTGTGGCTGACACGCAACTCGATACGGCGATCGAGATCATTCCTCCGGAAGACACAAAAGACCAGGCCGACGGCCGTATTTGCCTGTGCTGCAAGCGCCGGCGCCGGTGGATGGACGACGACGGCTGCGGCATTTGCGAGGAATGCCTGGCCTCGTAATCACAGCGAAAAGGGCACAAGGCGATGGCAATCCGCAGCGCTGGACTTCTCATCTACCGGCGCATGTCCAACGACATCGAAGTGCTTCTCGTCCATCCCGGCGGTCCCTTCTGGGCGGGGAAGGACGAAGCTGCCTGGTCGATCCCAAAGGGATTGATCGAGCCGGAAGAGGATGAACTGGCGGCGGCAATGAGGGAGACGGCCGAAGAGCTGGGTGTCGCCATCGACGGCATGTTCACGCCGCTCGGCGAATACCGGCAGCCGGGCGGCAAGATCGTCGTCGTGTGGTCGGTCGAAGCCGATCCGGTATTGGACGTGAACGCGATACGAAGCTCTGAATTTCAGATGGAATGGCCGCCGAGATCGGGAGCGATAAAGAGCTTTCCGGAGGTGGACCGCGCGGGTTGGTTTTCCCTGGCCGAGGCGGGAACGAAGCTGTTGAAAGGACAGCGACCGATGCTTGCCGACCTGCTGAAGCATCAGGAGTGACCGGCGCGAAATGATGATCGAGCCGCCCGTCTCGCCGCATGCATGCGTGAGGCGCGCGGCAGCCATGCGTTGCTTCTGCAGACATCCATCTCCATCTGACAGTCACAGCCGCCTCACTCAATCGAAAAAATCGGCGCTCCGACCCGGCTTGGGCACGCGCGAGGAGACAATCATGAACGGCATATCGAAAACCCTCAACGACATGACACTTATCGAGCGGTCGAGCCTGCTCGACACCGTCGCCGACGCCCTGGAGGCAACCGCCGAGGAGGCCGAAGACGCGGGCGACGCCCGCTTCGTCGCCAACTCCATCTGCATCGCCAACACGATCCGGGGATTATCGGGGGAGCTTGCGCCGCGCGACCTGCGGGCGGCCGAGCTGCTTCTCGAGCAGGGTATCATGCTCGTCCACCAATTCTCCAGCAGGGTAAAACCAAGCGGAATGAAGCATTAGCGCCATGCGCAAAATCGGGCCGGCAGAGCCGGCCCGTCCGTAATCACTGCTGCTCGAGCGGCGCTGGCACCGCAGCCGGTGAAGCCGGCCGTCCAAGCCGATCGGCGACCAGCATCGACAGCATCATTTCCACAAGCCCATTGGCGGCGCCCTTTTCGCCGCCGGCGCCGCCGACCTGGATCTGCGGCACCAGCGGCAGCCTGCCATTTTCGATCGCCTCGGCGAAGCGCATCAGCACCTGCGAGTGGAGCTGATAATCCGGCCCACCGAAGGCCGCGACCTTCTTTTCGGTCGCCTCTGCTTCCGCCAGACCGACGGCGCGCACCTTCTGGGCATCGGCCAAACCGGTCGCCTTGATGCGCTCGGCATCGGCAAGTGCGATCGACTTGATCCGGTCGGCCTCACCCAGGCCGGCGAGCCGCACCTTTTCCGCTTCGGCCTTGGCGGTCACCTGAATGGTTTCCGCCTGCTGGCGGGTGCGGGCGAGTTGCGCCTTGCCTTCGTTCTCGCTGATCTCGATGGTGAGCGCCGATGTCGTGATCTTGGCCTGCTGTTCGGCGAGCGCTTCCTTTTCGCGCAATGTGCGCTCCTGGATCGCCGCCGCCTCCTGCAATTTATAGGTCTCGACCTTTTCAACGGCGATCTGGCGCTCGCGCAGCTGGATCAGGATCTGCTCTATGCTGTTCTGGCCGTTGCTGGCCCGCGGCGTGCCGATCAGCACTTCCTGCAGTTCGAGACTGTAAGAGTTAAACTTCTCGCGCATTTCGTCGCCGGATTTGCGCTGGATTTCGCTGCGCTCCTGCAGCAGTTCGATCAGAGTCTTTGTCTGGGCAATATTCTTGAAATAGGCCGAGACCATCGGATCGAGCGTCTGTTCGACCAGCCGTTTGATATCCCCAAAACGCTGTACGACGAGAGGCGCCTTCATATAGTCGATATGCACGACGACCGAGAGCGGCAGCACCGGTTCGAACGCATCCTTGGTGATCAGCGACACTTCGGAAAGATTCTCGTCCAGCCTGTGCTCGCCGAACTGTTCCTTCGTCCATTTGAGCACGAAGTTGGTGGTCGGCACGATGATGATATTGCCGGCATAGGTGTTGAACGCATATTTGCCCGGCAGAAGCGGCGTCGACCAGACACCGCGTGCGCCCGTCTCGACCAGCTCGCCATGGCGATAGGACTGGCCTGAAATATCCGCGCTTCGCCGGCCGGTATAAGAGACGACGACACCCACCGTGCCGACCTCGATGATCGTCTTCTCCACAAGTTCGACGGTCGCAAAGATGCGGTTGAGGAAATAACTGCCGTCGGCAAGCACCTGCAATTGCCGGCCGCGATAACCGCCGGCATTGAGAAATTTCTCCGGATCCTGGAAATTATTGTGGAAGTTCGGGTCCTTTGGGTTGTTGGCAACGGTCGGCGCGATGATCTCGCCATCCGGCAGCGCCGGACCGTCATGGATGGTGACGACACCGATCAGGTCCTGGGCGTCATGAATGACGACGGGCTCGAAACCGTTCCGCTCGGTGATCAAGGTGGACATGTCGGCAAACAGTCTTTGTTCCCCCGTGTTCAGGTTGACGGAGTAGGTCGATTGGGCGGTCAGCACGATGAACTGCGCCAGATTGATGGCATAGGTGCCTTCGCGCAGGATCTTGCGCTGCGGCCCCTTCTGGCCGCCCTTTGTCAGAAAGCCGCGCACGTCCTGAAAATCATCGGCGTCGACATTCGAGGCAAGCGTCTGGGTCGGCGGCAACGGCTCGCCATCGCGGGCGAAGACATAGCCGATCTGGCCCTGCGGAATGGTCACGAGATTGGCGCGATGCATCGAATACTGGAACGGCATGAAGAAATGCAGGCCGCCGCGCACGACTTCCGGCTGGAAGCCGGCCTCGCCATAGAGCGCAATGAAGCCATTATCGACGGAGCCGCGAAAGCTCCACAGCTTTTCGAGAATGCCGAGCCTGTCGTTCGGGATATAGCGGATCACGCCGCTCCACCGGAACAGGGCTGCCAGCACGATGAGCGTAACGGCGATTTCAATCGCCTTCCATCCCATCGGGCTTAGATATTGTAAGGTTTCCATCTTTTCTCTCGTATGGGCGCACGGGTTCGTTCCACCCGATAGCCGCCCGGCTGGTGCTGGTTGATAAGACGGGGAGATGGCGCGCCTGTTCGTTCGACGCACCTAATTGTGTATCGAACGTTTGGGCTGCTCATTGTCTGGAAAAAACGACCGCGCGTCCCGAGTCCCCGATGAGGGGCGGCGTGGTCGTGAGTGATCTTACATCGGTGTCACCTTGATAGACATGACGATGCAGGACGTAAGGATTGCGCCTTGAGGTTTAAAGATGCTCGATGCGGAAATCAGGCAAGTCCTTCCAACGATTTCGATATTTCGAGCATTCAATTCTACTGATCTATTTAACTCTAAAATAAAATAGTTGGAGCGCAACGTTCTTCGAAAACCGCTCAGATCTTTCGGTACGCACCGGCTCTTGACGTTCCCGTTTCAGCCTTTGAAAGGCACTTCAAACCTTGGTATTCGATTTTCGGCCTGCAGTTCGTTTCCTATCAAGGCGACTTTAGTTCACGGAGATCTCTGTAAGCCAGTCGGCAAAATGCTTCGCCAGACGGCGCTGAACGCCGGTTTTCGGATAAGCGAGATAGTGCCCGATATATCTGTTATCGCGGCAGTTCGCGAACGGCCGAACAAGGCGTCCGTTCTCTAGGTCCCGGCGCGCCAGGATGTTCGACTCGAGAGCCACGCCTAGATCATTGGCGGCAGCGTCCAGTGCCAGAAAGCTTCTGTCGAAGCTCATTGCTGGCGCTGGCGGCGGCCCAAGATTGTTAAGCTCAAACCAGTCGATCCATTGGATCCGCTTGAGGTCGCTTCGAATAAGCGGAAAGCGAGCAAGGTCCCGTGGCGACTTCAACTGTCCGGCCAAGTTCGGCGAACAAATCGGCGAGACGACCTCTTCCAAAAGCGGAATGACGATCAAGTCCTCACGATTTTGTGGTTCTCCGTACACGATATCGACATCGAACAACCCGTCAACAAAGCGGGCGTATGTGGTGCTGGCTGCCACCCGCACCTCGACGCCTGGGTTCTGCCGCAGAAAGTCCGGCAAGCGGGGAGATAGGACCTGGGCTGCGTAACTGGGAGCGCAGTGGACGCGAAGAAGATGCGCTTTGTTCGATGAAATCATCTCAACACCGCGTCGCAGTTCCTCGAATGCGTTCGAGGCATGGCCCAGCAAGGTCTGTCCGGCCAATGTCAATGTGACCTTGCGGGTACTCCGCTCGAACAGCGACGTTCCCAATTCGCGCTCCAGCTTCGAAATCGCGTGGCTCACGGCGCTTGGCGACAGATGAAGTTCCTCGGCGGCAGCACGGAACGAGGCGAGCCTGGCGGCAGCCTCGAAGATACGGAGAGCGGAGAGTGATGCCATTTGTAACATTCGATTAGTGAAGCATATTCACCCACCGGTGTAAACTTCGCGTTTGTCGATCTCCAACAACTTCGTCAGTTTGACCTCGCAAAGCCAATTGGCTTGCCTTTGATTTGCCAGATGCTCGGGATGCATCGGGAGGAGATTACATGCTATTGAATGGGAAGACCGCGGTCATATCGGGCGCGGCGAGCAGACGCGGCATTGGTCGTGCCACCGCCCAGCTCTTCGCCGAGCATGGTGCTCGGATTGCAATTGTCGACATCGATGCGGATGCTGCGGCCGATGCTGCATCGGCACTTCCGGGCGTCGAAGCCGGCTCTCACATAGGGCTTCGCTGCGATGTCGCAGACAGATCGTCCTGCGGAGATGCGGCGGCGAAGGTGATCGAGACATTTGGTTCGGTAAATGTCCTCATCAACAATGCCGGCATCACGCAGCCCGTCACGACACTCGATATCACTGCGGCCGACTGGGAGCGCATAGTAGCCGTAAACATGACGGGCGTTCTCTTCCTCAGCCAGGCTTTCATTCCTCACATGCGCGACAATGGCGGCGGGTCGATTGCTTGCATGTCGTCGGTGTCCGCTCAGCGCGGCGGCGGCATATTCGGTGGTCCGCACTATTCGGCCGCCAAGGCCGGTGTTCTCGGTCTGGCAAAGGCGATGGCACGTGAATTCGGCCCGGCCGGCATTCGGGTCAACTCGGTCACGCCGGGTCTTATCCAGACCGATATCACCGGTGGCAAGCTGACCGACCAGATGCGTGCCGACATTATCAAGGGCATTCCTTTGAGCAGGCTCGGCGAAGCGACGGATGTCGCAAACATCTATCTGTTCCTCGCCTCGGACCTTTCGGCCTACGTCACCGGCGCCGTAATCGACGTCAATGGCGGCATGCTGATCCATTGAGGCCTGCCGAACAGCGATTCCAGGAGGAGAATACCCGACCATGAACCCGATGGGGCACAACATCAGCTTGACGGAGCGTGCAAGACGCATCAGGCGTCATGCGCTTCGCATGGGCGAGGTACAGGGACAAGGCTATATCGCGCAGGCGCTCGGCGTCGCCGACGTGCTCGCGGTTTCCTATTTCCATGCGACCACCTATCGTCCGGAGGATCCCGAATGGGAGGGCCGCGACCGGTTCCTTCTCTCGATCGGACATTACGCGATCGCCCTCTACGCGGCGCTGATCGAGGCTAAGATCGTTCCCGAAGACGAGCTTGAAACCTACGGCACGGACGACAGCCGTCTGCCGATGTCGGGGATGGCGGCCTACACGCCAGGGATGGAGATCACCGGCGGCTCGCTGGGACATGGCCTCGGCATCGCCGTCGGCATGGCGCTCGCCCTGAAGCGGAAAAAATCAAAATCCTTCGTCTATAACCTTTTCTCTGATGGAGAACTCGACGAGGGATCGACCTGGGAAGCTGCGATGTCGGCGGGATCCTACAAGCTCGACAACCTGATCGGTATCGTGGACGTCAATCAGATGCAGGCCGACGGGCCGTCAATCGGCGTGCTGAATTTTGAGCCATTGGGAGCGAAGTTCGAGGCCTTCGGCTGGTTCGTCCAGCGCGTCGACGGCAACAATATCGAAGCATTGGTGGAGGCTTTCGACGCGGCTCGCAACCACAATGAAGCAAAGCCCCGCATCATCATCTGCGACACGAAGATGGCGAAGGGTGTGCCATTCCTCGAGGCACGCGATCGAAACCACTTCCTGCGGGTCGAGCCTCACGAATGGGCGGAAGCCATCAGGATCATCGATGCGGGAGTGGAAGCATGAGACGTTCGAAATACATCCGCCCGACGCATTTGGAAAATGGCCGCGACAAACCTCGTCTGACGACCTCGGCGATGATAGCATCGATCGCGGGACTAGATCAGCCGACCAGAGCAGCACCGTTCGGCAATGCGCTCGCCGCACTCGCCCGGAAGGACGATCGGGTTGTCGGCATGTCTGCCGACCTGGCGAAATATACCGACCTGCACGTCTTTCGCGCCGCCCACCCGGACCGCTTCTACCAGATGGGAATGGCTGAACAGCTCCTCATGATGTCGGCAGCCGGCATGGCGCGCGAAGGGTTCCAGCCCTGGGTTACGACATACGCCGTTTTTGCATCACGGCGGGCTTATGATTTCATATGCCTCGCCATCGCCGAAGAAATGCTCGACGTGAAGATCGTCTGCGCCCTTCCGGGGTTAACCACCGGCTACGGGCCGAGCCACCAGGCAACGGAAGATCTCGCGATGTTCCGGGGGATGCCGAACCTGACGATCATCGATCCGTGCGATGCGAGTGAGATCGAGCAGGCGGTTCCCGCGATCGCAGCTCATAAGGGTCCCGTCTACATGCGGCTGCTTCGTGGCAACGTACCGGTCGTCCTCGAGGAATATGGTTATAAATTCGAGATCGGGAAGGCAAAGCTGATCCGCGACGGTCGTGACACACTGATCATTTCCTCCGGCCTCATGACGATGCGCGCACTGGAAGCCGCCAAGCAACTCCAGAGGGACGGCGTGGACGCGGCCGTACTGCACGTGCCGACGATCAAACCTCTCGATGAGGAAGCAATCATCAGAGAAACCCGCAAAGGCGGCCGCCTGGTGGTCGTCGCGGAGAACCACACCGTGATCGGAGGCCTCGGCGAGGCTGTCGCCGGCACGCTGCTGCGCGCCGGTGCCGCGCCGCCGGCCTTTCGTCAGATCGGGCTGCCGGACCAGTTTCTGGATGCGGGCGCATTGCCCACCCTTCACGACCAATACGGCCTTTCGACCGGAAAGGTCGCGGAAGCGGTCAAGGGCTGGCTTTCGACCTAAAGCGCCGGCGACCCGTGGAGGAGAGCGGGTCAATTTTTCAACCAAGCTTACGATGGAGGATAAGATGAGCTTGCAGATAAACAGACGATTTTTCCTGGCGAGTGCCGCCGCTGCTTTGGCCGCTCCTGCGCTTGTGTTGTCCAGCCGGTCGGCAAGCGCGGCCGCGACAACGCTGACGCTCGGCCATGGGGCAGCGCCGGGAAATCCGAGAACTGTCGCGGCCGATAAATTTGCCCAACTTGTCAAGGAGAAGACCGAAGGCCGTATCCAGATCAACGTCGCGGGGGCGGAGACACTTGGCAGCGACTCCGCGATGCTGACCAGCCTTCGCACAGGTGCGCTCGACTTTACCGCCAACAGCCAGGGCGCCACCTCGGCCATCGTTCCGGAACTGAACGCGCTCGGCTTGCCATTCCTGTTCAAGAACACGGACAGGGCGATGGTCGTGCTCAATGGACCTGTGGGTGAAGAGCTGAACAAGCGCTTTGAAGCTGTCGGCGTGGTGCCGCTGGATTGGTGGGACAATGGGATCCGTCATCTCACCAATTCGAAGCGAAAGGTTGCCGCACCGTCGGACCTGGCGGGCATGAAGATCCGAACGCCAGCTGATCCCATGACGATCGACATCTTCCAGGCGCTCGGAGCGGGCACCGAGCAGATCGCATTCGGCGAGCTCTACATCGCCCTCCAGCAGGGCGTAGTGGATGGCCAGGAAAATCCACTCGCCAATATCGAGAGCTCCAAGCTTCATGAGGTCAACAAATATATCAGCCTGACCGCCCATAAGTGGGAATCGACGCCGTTCCTGATGTCGAAGATCGCTCAGGCGCGACTTGGCGGCGATCTCGAGGCCGTCAAGGCGGCGGCGAAAGAGGCCGGTGATCTGCAGCGGAAGCTCTCGAGCCAGAAGGCTGCCGAAGTGCTCGCGAACTTCAAGAAGAACTCCGCGGTCGAAGTTGTCGAAGTCGATCATGGTGCTTTCGCGAAGGCAACCGCATCGGTGGCGGACACTTGGAAGAAGAAGCCTTTCGGCGATTTCGTCGCCCAGGTGGAAGCTGCAGCGAGGGGCTAACCCTCTTACGAGCCGGAGGCCTCATGAACAGGGTATATTCAGGCGTCGATGCGTTTGCCGATATCATCGTCGTATTTTCGCGTCTGGTCATTATCGTCAGCGGTATCGCGCTGACGATAGTCACCACGGCCAACGTTGCCATTCGCTACGTCTCGGCGAGCGGCGGCCTCTCGTTCGCACAAGAGCTGCCCATGCTGATATTCCCTTGGTTCATCATTGCGGGGATCGTGATAGCGGCTCACGCCGGCGGCCATATGGCGGTCGAATGGCTGTACGACAAGCTCGATGGTCGTGCGCGGACGACGGCCTTGATCGTCGCAAACGCGATCAGCGTCGCGGCATTCCTTGTCCTCGCCTACCAGGCGACGGTGGTGGCCGAAATCGCCGGCGCGGAACACAGCGCCGTTCTGCAACTCCCGAACAGCATCGGATACTACTCGCTGTCGATCGGCGCGGTGCTCGTTTCCATCGTCACTATCGCTGCGACCGCCCGCGTTCTCCGACTGGGCTGGGAATATCGGCTTGAGATAAAGCCGGAGGAGATCGCGCTATGACCCTCGTCATGATTGTTTCCTTCTGCATTCTCATGGTCCTCGCGGTCCCTGTCGGCTACGGGCTGATCATCGCGGCGGGTCTCGGAGTGCTCTTCAACGGCTACGTCCCTCTGTCCGTGGTGGCGCAACAGGTCTACGACCAGACCCAGTCCTTCCCGATGCTGGCGCTGCCATTCTTCATGCTTGCCGGCACGCTGATGCTTGGCGGCGAACTCGGGCGTCAGTTACTGGAACTGGCTTCTCGTGCGATGCAGCGCTGGAGAGGCGGCCCGCTTTCGACGACGGTCGTATCTTCGGTCGTGTTTGGCGGCGTCTCCGGCTCCGCCGTGGCGAACGCGAGCGCGCTGGGATCCGTCCTCATCCCGTGGCAGAAGAAGCACGGTTTTCCTCCGGCTCTCTGCGCCGCCAACAACGCGACCTCCGCGGTGATCGACGTCCTGATACCCCCGTCGATCCCGATGATCCTCTACGCCCTGATCAGCGGCGTCAGCGTCGGCGACCTTTTCATCTCGGGCATCGTCCCAGGCCTGATCATGGCGGCGAGCTTCATGTTCGTATGCTGGTATATTTCCGTGAGGCGAGGCTACCAAGTGCAGGCCGTCAAGGTGCGTAAGCGTGAGCTTGCCCGACTGGCACTGCAAAGCTTTCCCGCCATTCTGCTGCCGATCCTGATCATCGTCTTTCTGCGCTTTGGCCTTGCGACGCCGACCGAGGTCTCGGTTCTGTCGGTGGTCTACTCGCTGCTGCTCAGCATCCTCTTCTACCGTGACCTGACCTGGAAGCGCTTCTGCGAGAACATGGTCGAGGCAGGCGTCGCGACTGGAGTGGTCATGCTTGTGATCATGGGGAGCGCGGCAGTTGGTTGGGTGCTGACGTTCGATCAGGCGCCGCAGCACATGGCCGAGTGGGTTTCCGCCCACATCTCCAGCCCGATCGTCATCATTCTTATGATGAACGTCATCATGCTGGTCGTCGGCATGCCGCTCGATATGCCGCCTGCGATCCTGCTGCTCGGCCCTATCTTCGTGCCTCTCGCCGACACGATCGGTCTCGACCGCGTCCAACTCGGCCTGATGATGGTGATCAATCTGGGGATCGGACTCTATACGCCGCCCATCGGTACGACGCTGTTCATCTCGTCTTCCATTGCAAAGGCGCCTCTTGGAAAGACGACCAACGAGCTTTGGCCATATTTCGGCATGGCGATGCTTCTTCTGCTGGCGGTGAGCTTCGTGCCCGCCCTGACGATCTACTGAGGGGCCGATCGATGAGCGATACTCCAAGACATGTCATCGCCGTGCGGGGACTTACGAAATCCTACGGTGCGACATCGGTCCTCAAAGGCGTCGATTTTTCGGTGGCGCGTGGAGAAGTCCATGCTCTGCTCGGCGGCAACGGAGCCGGCAAGTCCACGATGATCAGGATCATCACCGGCGCAGCGTCGAAGAACGACGGCGAAATCCGCTTCTTCGACAGCACGGGTACGGAGCGGAGCGAAAGCGCGGGCAGAGCGAAGGTTGCCGTCGTGCACCAGGAGCTCGCGCTTCTGCCCCATCTGACCGTCGCGGAGAACATCGCCCTGCCGCACCACAGGAAGGGAGCTCGTCTGTTCCGGCGCACGGTCGCCGCGCGACAGGCCTTCGATGCTCTGCGCATGATCGATCAGGACTTCGCCGCGACGTCGCTGCACAGGCTGGTCGGCAGCTTGAGCCTCCACGAAGGTCAGATGGTCGAGATCGCCAGGGCGCTCTCGTCGGGCGCGGAACTGATCCTGCTCGACGAGCCGACGGCCAACCTCACCGCGCTGGAAACCGAAAGACTATTTGCGGTCCTGCGCCGGCTCACCCGCGAAAACGGTCTGTCTGTAGTGTTCGTGTCTCACCGGATGAAGGAAATCAGGCAGATTGCGAATGTCTGCACGATCATCCGCGACGGACGGACCGTGGTCGACCGGCAACCGATGGATCAGCTCACGGACGTCGGCATCATCGAAAAGATGGGGCAGGTAGCGGCCTCTCACGCGGCCGAGCGGGCGCCACCATCGGCTGCGAAATTCAGCGCTACGCTGGGAACTGACCGTATCAGCATAGCGGAAGCGGGCTTCAAGCTGGAGCTGCTACCGGGCACCATTATCGGAGTGGCCGGAGCCCCCGCCGGCCCGGCGGCACTCATCCAAAGCCTGACCGGCGCGGCCCGGACGAAAAGGTGGACCGTTGCGCACGCCGGATGGCCGGATCGGCTTCGGTCACCAAGGAACGCCGCGCGTCTGGGCGCCGGATTCGTCACGGGCGACCGGTCTCACAAGGGCATTCTTCACAGCCTGCCCATCATCGACAACGTTATGGCTTCCCGCCGCATCGTCCGGGGTACCGCCATCGCCGGCGGCTCCGAAGGAGCCGAGTGCCTGGATCTTCTGAAAGCCTTGAAGGTCAAGGCGGCGTCGGTCTGGGACCTGCCCAGCACGCTGAGTGGCGGGACGCAGCAGAAGCTGCTGCTTGCACGCTGGCTAAACGTTCCCTCGCGCCTGCTTGTCCTAGAGGAGCCGACAAGGGGGGTGGATATCGGAACAAAGCGTGAAATCTACCAACTCATCAGGCAGATGGCCGCCAGTGGCACCGTGATCGTGTGGTGGTCCACGGAAAACGTCGAACTGCTGGAAGTGTGCGACCGGGTGGTCGCATTCGATACCGAAGGGCGGTGCGCGGGCGTGCTGGAACGGGACGACTTCAGCGAAGAGAAACTCGTTACATTGACGGGAATGGCAGCATGACCAGGACTGAGACACAGATTGCTCCGACGGAGGCGTCGACACCGGAAATCAAGCGGACGGAAAGCCCCTTCAGCGCATATCGAACGGAAATCGCCATTGCTGTCGCGATCATTCTGCTGGCGCTTGCGGTAGGCTCCCAGGTTCCTCAGGCTCTGACTTGGGGCAACTTCGCCAACATCACCCAGGCCGGCGCGCCGCTCATCATCATGTCGCTGGGCGTCCTTCTGGTCGTCGTCACTGGCGGTATCGACCTTTCGGTCGGATCGGTCTTCTCGCTGACCGGCATGGTGACCGCGCAGGCAATGGCGCATGGGTTCGGCGGCGTCTCGGCGGGCCTCATCGGCCTGTGTGTCGGCTTGCTATTCGGATCCATCAACGGGCTCCTCGTCACGATCGTTGGGCTGGCGCCTTTCGTCGTCACGCTGATCACGTTCGCGGTCGCCGGATCACTCGCCTTCATCGTCACGAACGGACGCTCGATGCCGATCGAAGACCCCGATTTCTGGTTGCTGAACAGCGGCAGCATGATTCCTGGCATGCCGAACTACATCCTGTTCTGTGTGATCCTTCTGGTCGCGATCGAGCTCTTCCTCAAGAAGATGGTCGCCGGCCGATGGTTCTACGCGGTCGGCAGCAGTTCCACGGCTGCCTACCTCCTTGGTATTCCAGTCAAGCGTACGAAGTTCATGGCATATGTCGCCTCTTCGCTGCTCGCGTCCTCCTCAGGGCTTCTGACGATCTCCTACATCCTGAACGCAGAGTCGACTGCCGGCTCCAGCCTGATGCTGCAGGCTATCGCGGCAGTCGTCATCGGCGGAGCAAGTCTCCTTGGAGGCACAGGGACCGCGGTCGGCGCCGTGCTCGGCGCGCTGATGATCACGGTCATTCAGAACGGCGTCAATCTCATCGGCATCAACAGTTTCTGGCAAGGATCAGTGACCGGCGTTGCCATTCTCATCGCGGTCCTGATCGACCGCTTCAGCAAGTCACGGCGGGGGGCCGTTTGACCGTAACCCGGCATGTCGCCGGTCCATTGGAGGAGGAATGAAAATGAGAAATTTGAAACAGCGGCTCGGGCTGATGACGGGCGTCGCCATCGCCACCCTGGCTCTGGCTGTGTCCGCGCAGGCGCAGGAGAAAAAGACGGTGGCATATCTCGCACCGTCGCTCGATATCTCCTACTGGCAGTGGGTTGGCTACGGGGTGAAAGAGAAAGCAAAAGAACTCGGCATGGATTACGTCGAGTACACATCCGAAAACTCGCCCGCAAAACAGATGGACAATGCCCGCACGGCTGTGACGAAGGGCGTCGACGCCATCGTGATCGGACCCGTCAGTTCGACCAGCACGCCGCCGCTTCTGGCCTATCTGAAATCACAGAACATCCCGATCGCATTTGCCGGAATCGGTCCGCAGCCCGGCCAGACCGACTACACGTCGTCGGTCACGGCGAACAACTACGAAACCGGCAAGGCGCAGGGCGAATTCGTCTGCAAGCTCGCCAAGGATCGTGGTGGCAACCAGGTCGGCATGCTCTCGCTTCCGCAGGACCGCGAGAATGCGCAGAAATACCTCAAGGGCGCCGAGGAGGCCTTCAAGTCGAGCGGATGCGATCTCGCCCAGATGCTGGAGACTCGCGGCCTGACTGTGAACGAAGCTGTCACGCAGGCGAACGACATGCTCACCGCGCATCCGGACATCAAGGCCATCTATGGGATGTATGACGAAGCGGGGACCGGTGCGGCCAAAGTTCTCCAGACCCGTGGACTGACAGGCAAAGTCGGCATCGCTGTGGCGGATGGCAGCCCAACGACGATCGCGCTTTTGAAGTCGAATGCCATTCAGGGCATCTTCTTCCAGGAGGCCGTCGGGCAGGGGATCGACGGCACGCAACAGGTCTTCAACGCGATCTCCGGCACTCCGGTCAAGAAGGATCTCGCTCTCGTCATGCCCCTGGTTACGGCGGACAAGGTCGATACTGCGGATGCAAAGGCAGTCATCGCGCGGGTGTTTCCGCCGGCCAACTAAATCGGCACGGGCGCCGGCGGCAATCTCCGGCGTCCTTCATCCGTGATCTTATCAGGGGCAGCAGGCATGGACGACCTACCGATCATCGATCCGCATTTCCATCTTTGGGACCTCGACAACAACTACTATCCGTGGCTGTCGGATGGCGTGAAACCATCCGCCTTCGGCGACTATACCGACATCAACAAGACCTACCTGATCGAGGATTTTCTCGCTGACGCAAAAAACCAGAACCTTCGGAAAGCCGTCCATCTCGACGTCGGTTACGATCCAAAGGATCCGGCCGGCGAGACGCGCTGGTTGCAAGACGTGGCCGACAAACATGGTTTCCCCCACGGGATCGTCGGGTATGCCGATTTCCGAAAACCGGACGTCGGCGATCTTCTCGACGAGCACATGTCATACGCGAACTTCCGCGGCATTCGGCAGTCGATGAACTTCCATACCGACCCGGCAAAGACTTATCTTACCGAACCGAACGTCAGTCGGACGCCGGAATGGCGCAGGGGCTTCAGGGAACTTGCCCGCAGGGGGGGCCTCAGCTTCGACCTCCAGCTCTATTACTGGCAGATGGAGGAATTCCTTGATTTGGCGCGCGACTTCGCCGACGTGCAGATCATCCTGAACCATACGGGGATGCAGGTCGACGGCGCCAGCCATTTCGAAGGATGGCGGAGGGGCATGCGGCGGCTCGCGCAGGCGCCCAACGTGGCGTGCAAAATCTCCGGCCTCGGCATGGGCGATTGGACTTGGACGACGCAGAGCATCCGGCCCTATGTGGAGGAGGCAATAGCTGCTTTCGGCGTTGATCGCTGCATGTTCGCCTCCAATTTCCCGGTCGACAAGCTGTTCGGCAGCTACGACAAGATCATGGATGCGTTCAAGTCCATTACAAAAGATTGCTCTCGAAGCGAGCGCGAAATGCTGTTTCATGACAACGCGGAGAAATTTTATAGACTGTAACGAGCCCGCCGGACGTAGATTTGCAGACGGATTCCTGAACTGACGATCGTGATCCCTCAGCTTCCGAAGCCGCTCATATCGAACACGGCCGCGTTGTCCTGAACTTCGCGCAGCCCCTTATACGAGGCGTGACGGAGGCTGCCGTCATCGGTCCAGCCGCGAAACTCGATCTCGGCGATAAGGGTCGGCTGGACGAAGACGTAGCGTTTGCCCTTCAGGGCAACGGCCGACCGGTTCGTCTTTAACCGGTCGAGCGTCTTTTTCAGGTGCTCGGCTTCGCTGGCGCTGAAACCAGTTCCGACCGAGCCCACGGAAATCCAGTCGAAACCCTTCTTGCCGGCGAGCAGCAGGCTGCCGATGCCGCCGCGGGCGGCTGCCGATTGTTCGTAACCGACGATCATGAAGCTCTCGCTCTCAACGCACTTGATCTTCAGCCAGTCGCCCGTGCGGCCACTGCCGTAGGGCCGGTCGCGATGCTTGGCGATGATGCCTTCCATATGATGGTGGCAGGCGTGCTCTAGCAGCTCTTCCGGAGGCAGTTCTATTTCTTCGGAAAAGCGGATCGTCCGATTGCCGCCTTCCGGTATCAGGTCTTCAAGAAGGTGACGGCGCACGGCAAGCTCGGTGCCGGTGAGGTCATGCCCGTCAAGATACAAAAGGTCGAAGGCGTAGAGAATGGACTCGCTCGAAGCCCGCTTGCCACCGCGACCGCCGAGCGAACGTTGCAGCGCGCCGAAATCCGATCGGCCGTGCTCGTCGAGAACCACCGCTTCCCCGTCCAGTATGGCGGTGGTCACGCCAAGTTCCTTGGCGGCCGCGGCGATGGTGGGAAAGCGGTGCGTCCAGTCATGGCCGCCGCGGGTGATGACACGAACGCCCTTCGGCTCGATGTGGACCGCCAGCCGGTAGCCATCCCACTTCGCCTCGTAGAGCCAATCCGGCCCGATCGGCACGCTGGGTTTCAACAGCGCCAGGCAGGGCTCGACCCGTGCCGGCATCGGATCGAAGGGAAGGCTTGGCTGGTCGGGATCGCGCTTGCGGATCGGACGAGACTGCAGCGTCGCGTTGGACTCGTTGAGGAATGGCAATGAGGGGCGGCGCGAGCGCGTCATGATCGTTGTCTGTCCTTCCCGGACTGGTTTTCAGGCTCTTCTCCAAACACGATGTCGCCTTTCCCACTCTGCTCAATCGGATTTAGGTCCGGCGAGTATTTCGGCAAGAACCATAGCCTGGCGCCGCAGACGCTACACGGCCTGCACACTCTGGTCCTTCGGCAGCGAGATCGTCATCGCCGCGGCGACGGCGGCCGTAACTGCAACGGCGAGATAGATGCCGCTGAAACTCTCCGTCGATGTCTTGATCACGCCGCCAAAGAAATTCCCTGTCGTGCCGCCGATGCCTTGGAACACGGTGCAGATGCCTAAGACAGTCACCGCGACGCGGGGCGTGGCGCGATGTGAAACGTAGGCCGGCAGCAAGCCATAGATCGGATAGAAGCCCAGCGAAAAGAAGATGCCGGACAGGATCGAGAGTTCCATCGAGGGATCGAGGACGAAGAGGGCGCCGGCGGCGAGGAAGCTTGAGTAACAGGTCAGCATGGCATAGCGCGATCCGAGACGGGACGATATTGTGCCAATGGCGAAGCCTGCGCTGATCCCCACCGCCCCGATCGTTGCCCAGAGCCATGAGGCAAAGCCGACGGAGTAGCCGAGTTCCTCGCGCAGGAACGGCGAGAGATAGGTGAGATAGGGATATGGCATCAGGCCGTTGATGAAGCCGAGCACGAAGATCAGCGTCACCCATGGCATGATGGAGCGCAGGCTTGCTGAACCGCCGGCAGTTGGCGCCAGCGTTTCGTGACTTGTCCCGCTGTCGAAGAGGCCGGCCCGCCCGAAGAGAATGTGGGTGACAACGGCCAGTGCGATCGTGGCCGCGCCTGTGAGGAACCAGACCATCTGCCAGTGACCACTTCCGGCGTATGCCGCCACGAGTGCGCTGTTGATGAGGACGCCAAAGGCCGGGGCGCTGGAGATCAGGCTCATGGCAAAGCCGCGCTGTTCTGCTCTTACCACCCGCGAGGCAAGATTAATCATCGGCACGAAAGTCGATGCGCCAGTCGCGCCGGCGATCATCAGCAGGCCGGCAACCACATAGAGATTGTCGCTGATGGGGATGCTCGACAGGCAGAGCCCGCAGAGCGACACGGACGCCACCACCGTCCGTGCGGCGCCGATGCGATGGACGAGCCAGGTGGCGAGCACGGCGAATGCGACTGTGGAAAACTGCACCAGGCCGGTGACCGTGCCGACGAAGGCATAGTCGAAGGCAAGATCTTTCCGCATGTCGGGAATGATCTGAGGAAAAAGGCTGAGGCCGAATCCGTAACACGTGCCGACGCAGGCGATCATGACGGCTACGAGGACGTTATCCTGGATACGCATGCTAGTCATGATGATCGACCTCTGTTGGCAACCATGTTCGCGCTCCCGCTCGACGCGATGATCATCTAGCATGGGCAGCCGGCGGACTGTCGGATCTGCGACGCCGGCTGCCTAAAACCTATACAAGTTAAGGGAGCGCCGAGCACGCGCTACGGCGTGCTCGCCTATGCTTTTCGCTGAACCGATCGAGCCGCCGAAACAACCAGCTCGACCGATCACCCGTTGACGCTCCGAACGCTCGCAACGCTGCCGTCGCAGGCCGCCCGGCGCTGAGCAAGCGCCTTGACCGAAAAGAGCGCGTAGATGATCAACGGAAGGCAGACGAGATAGGATGTCCTGATGCCCGCGTGTTCGGCAATGAAACCGAGCAGCGGCGGCGCCAGGAAGAAGACGACGAAGGTCATCTGGCCAAGGGCGGCGACGTTGAGATGCGCCGCGCGATCTGTGCGCTGGGCCGCCGCCGAGACGGCGAGAGGATAGACCGCGCTGCAGCCGGCGCCCATCAAGGCAAAGCCCGCCAGTGCCACATAGGCATGTGGAGCGCCCCAGACGGCGCAAATGCCGATCGCCGAAAGGACAAGCAACATCGTGGCGACGGCCCGCGGGCCAAACCGATCGACCAGCGGATCGACGAACAGGCGCGCCAGTGCCATGCAGAAAGTAAAGAGCGTCAATCCTAGTCCGCCAATGAAGGGCTCGACTGAAAACACGTCGCGCATATAGATCGCCGACCAGTCGATCCCTGCACCTTCGACGAGAAAGGCCGCGATGCCGATCACGCAGAGCGGCATGAGGCTCCGGGTGGGAAGCGCCACCAGTGGCGCCTTGCCTTCATTCAACGGGGACCGCGCGGGCGCATTGCGCATGCCTGAAATCGCCCAGACGCCGAGCACAAGCACCGCGGCAAAGGTCACGGCGAGATGGAGTTGCATCGAAATACCAGCTTGGCGAACGACTGAGGAGACAAGCGCCGTGACGAAGAAGCCGAGGCTCCAGAAACCATGCGCCCTGTTCATCACGCCGCGTCCTAACTGTGCTTCGATGCGATCAATCTCGACATTGAGATTGATCTCCAGCGCCCCGGCGAGCATCCCCTCGACGAAAAGCACACAGAACACGACCGGCGCCGCACCAATCCACGGCACCAGCGACAGCAGTGCCGACGTGCCGAGAACAGTAATGAATGCCGTCGTCCGCGCGCCAAGCCGGGCGATCACGGGCGAAGACAAAGTCAACGAAATCAAGGCGCCGATCGCAGCCCCGATCAACGTCAACCCAAGCTCCGACTTGTCGACGCCAAGCGCAACCTGCAAATCCGGCATCCTCGACAACAGCGCCCCCAGCGACACGGCGAAGAGAAAGAAGCAGACATAGATCCGCTGCTGCGGCGCGATTTTCATGATGCAACTCCGGGAATTGACGCTCGAAGCCGAACGCGCGCTTTCGGATTTGTGATGTCTAACTCACAGGGGCGGAGATCAAAACTTTTTTCTGAGGAGATGCGACGGAGCAAGCGATCTTAGGGACCGGCGTATGCGGGCCCTTCTGCCTAGCCGATGCTGGCGGTCTAAAGCGCCAACCGCAACTGCGGCTCCGTTCCAGCCGCCCGCCGCTCCAGCGACGATAGCGAGACGCCGAGCAGAATCACGCTCTCACGGCATTTGAGCACCGCTGACGGCGACATAGACCGAATAGATCGAACGCGTCGCCGCAATGAACAGCCGGTTGCGCTTGGGACCACCGAAGGTGAGGTTGGCGACGGTTTGCGGCACGCGGATCTTGCCGATCAGTTTGCCGGCCGGATCGAAGCAATGCACGCCATCACCAGCACTCGACCAGAGGTTTCCGTTCACGTCGGTGCGGATGCCGTCCGGAATGCCGCTGTCGATCAGGCAGAAGACGCGGCCATTCGCAAGCCTGTTGCCGTCGGCCACGTCGAAAGCCCTTATATGGCGTGGCAGGCTTTCATCATGGCTTGCAGCCGAATCCGCCACGTAAAGAATTGTCTCGTCGGGGGAGAAGGCAAGGCCGTTCGGCTGGATGAAATCGGTGGCGACAGCTGCCAGCCCCCCGGTCGCCGGATCAAGCCGGTAGACGTTGCGGGTCGGCTGTTCCGGCACGGCGCGATAGCCTTCATAATCCGACATGATGCCGTAGGTGGGGTCGGTGAACCAGATCGTGCCGTCGGATTTCACCACCACGTCGTTCGGCGAATTGAGCCTGGCGCCTTCGAAACGATCGGCGAGCACGGTGATTAAGCCGTCGACCTCGGTACGCGTGACGCGGCGCATGCCATGTTCGCAGGAGATCAGCCGTCCCTGCCGGTCGCGCGTGTGGCCGTTGGCGAAGTTCGAGGGTTGCCGATAGACGGAGACGCCGCTCTCCGGCGTCCATCGCAGCATGCGCTGATTGGGAATGTCGCTCCACAGAAGCTGGTTCGCATCGTTGAACCAGACGGGACCCTCCGCCCAGCGGCAGCCGGAATGGAGTTCGTCGAGGCCGGCGCTCGTCACGATCAGTTGCCGGAAGCGCGGGTCGTGAATTTCGTAGATGCTGGCCTCGGCCATGGCGGTCTTTCCGTTTATCGCATGCCGGCCCGGCGGCCGCCGGCAAGCATGATGACGCTGATGATGATGAGGCCGGTCATGATAAGGCGGATGCCGGCGCCGACCCCGTAAGTGTTGAGCATGGAGACGACCAGGAACATGAAGAGCGACGCGCCCCAGATGCCCGGCACGTTGGAATCGCCGCCGGCGACGGCTGTGCCGCCGATCACGACGACGGCGATCGACATCAGCAGATATTCCGAGCCCATGTTGAGCGCCGCGCCGCCGGAGAAACAGGCGAGCAGATAGCCTGCGACCGAGGCGAGCACGGCGCAAAATAGATAGGTGACGAAGCGCGTGCCGTCGACCGGAATGCCGGCCATGCGCGCGGCCGGCATGCTTTGGCCGATCGCCGAGATCCAGCGCCCGTAGATCGTCTTCTCGAGCAGGAACCAGGCAAGCAGCGAGATGAGGAGCGCGACGATCGCCACATTCGGTACGCCGAGCGTGTTCGACGTGGTGAACTCCGCAAGCATGGCCGGGGGCTTGATGCGCAATCCCCGGTTCGTCCAGATCGCCGCGGACTGCACGATGAAGCTCATCGACAGCGTGGCGATGATCGGCGGAATGCGCAGCGCCTTGATCAGCGCATAATTGCCGAGGCCGACGACCAGGCCGAGGACGACGGCAATGAGAAGGCCGGGCAGGATCATGCCGTTTTCGACATTCATCAGCTTCAGCGCCACCGTGCCGGCAAGCGTCATGGTGGCGGGAACCGAGAGGTCGATGTTGCCGGGACCCAGCGTGATGACGAACATCTGGCCGATGCCGACGATGACCGAGAAGGCGGCGAAGGTCAGCGCCGCCTGCGACAGGCCGAGTGTGCTCGCCCCGAGCGTCACCATGATCGTCAGGAACCAGACGATGAAGGCGGCAAGCCACGACCAGATCCAGGGTTTGCCGAAAAGTCTGAGGAGCGGGGTCATCGGCGTTTCTCCCGCTTCTCCAGGCGGTTCAGCATCAAGCGGAGCGCGAGCACGATGATCAGGATCGCGCCCTGTGCGCCGATCTGCCAGTCCGGCGAGATGCGCAGAAAGGACAGGAACGAACCGGCGAGCGTCAGCGTCAGCGCGCCGATGACGGCGCCGACAGGGGAGACGCGGCCGCCGATGAATTCGCCGCCGCCGAGGATGACGCCGGCGATCGACAGCAGCGTATAGCGCAGCGCGATATTGGCATCGGCCGAGGTCGTCAGGCCGACGAGGGCGATGCCGGCAAGCACCGCGAACAGTCCGGCAAGACCGTAGGCGCAGGCGCGCGCCGCGACGATCGACCAGCCGGCGCGCTCGACCGAGCGCTGGTTGCCGCCGATGCCGCGGATCAGCACCCCCAGCGAGGAGCGCATGACGAGGAGATGGGCGATCGCGGCGATGGCGATGCTGGCAACGATCGCCATCGGCGCCAGCGGCGGCTTGACGGTCATCAGCCAGCGCACCCAATCCGGCGCCTGGCCGCCCGGCGCCGGCAGCAGCAGCACGGCAAGGCCGCCCCAGACGAAGCTCATGCCGAGGGTGACGACGATCGACGGCAGGTTGCGCAGATGGATGACGACGCCGAGGCCCGCATAGGTGGCGATCGCACCGGCAAGGATCAGCATGCCGATCAGGGGAGCATCGCGCAGAAAGGTCGCGGTGACGCAGGCGACGAAGCTGACGAAGGTGCCCATCGACAGATCGAGATCATTGACCGCCATCACCAGCATCTGGGCGATCGTCGCAAGTGCGATCGGCACCGCCAGATTGAACAGCAGGTTGAGCCCGACATAGCTCATGGCGCGCGGCTGCAGCCAGAAGACGGCGGCAAGCAGCAATGTCAGCGACAAGGCGGGGATGGCAAGACGCAAGGCGTCGGACGACAGCCGGAACGTCATGCGGCGACCCCTTCGAAGGAGGCAGCGATGATATTCGTCTCGTTGACGGCGTCGCCGGCGAGTTCGGCGGTGATGCGGCCTTCGCGGAAGACGTAGACGCGGTCGCAGAGGCGGACCTCGTCCATTTCGGTGGAATACCAGATGAAGGTGCGGCCGCGCGCCGCTTCCTCGCGGATGATGGTGTAGACCTCCTGCTTGGTGCCGACGTCGACGCCGCGCATCGGATCGTCCATTAGGACAACGGGCGCGCGCGTTGAAAGCGCCCGGGCGAACAGCACCTTCTGCTGGTTGCCGCCGGAAAGTGACAGGATGCGGTTGGCCATATCGGGCGTGCGGATCTCGATCCGCCGCTTCCAGTCGGCGCCCTTGGTCTGCTCTTCGCCGGCGAGGATAAGGCCTCGCCGGGTGAGGTCACCGAGCGAGGCGATTGAGAAATTGCGCAGGATGCTCCACAGTTCGAAGACGCCGTTGAGGCGGCGGTCGCCGGCGACGAAGGTGACGAGCGGATTGCGCTCAGGCAGCCAGTTGCCGGACTGGGCGGCATGCAGGGCGAGCAGCAGTTCGGTCTGTCCGTGGCCGGCCAGTCCCGCCAGTGCGATGATCTCACCCTTGCGGGCCGTGAAGGGAAGGCCCTTCGTCTGATGGGACAGAATGAGCGGCGCGGTGGATTGTTCGCGCGCCGCGCGCTGCCCGGTCTCCTCCTTGGCGACAGTGCCCATCGCTTCCACCAGGCCGTGATGGTCGAATCCATCAGCCGGACGTTCGGCGACGACGCGGCCGTCCTTCATGACGACAATGCGGTCGGAGGTTTCGAGGATCTCGTGCAGGATGTGCGAGATGAAGATGACGGAGCCGCCGGCGGCGACGAAGCGGCGGACATGATCGAGCATCTGGCGGGCAAGGCTTGCGTCGAGCGACGAGGTCGGCTCGTCGAGAATGACAAGCCGCGGCGCAACGCCGGCGTCGGAAAAGGCCATTGCAATCTCGACCATCTGCCGCTCGGCGATCGAAAGATCGCCGACGGCCCGGCTGCTGTCGATGCCATGACCGGGAAAGACGGCATCGAGGCTCTTTTCGATGATTCCAGCGGCGCGCCCGCGCCAGCCGAAGCCGCCGAGATGGCGGTGCATGATGCGTGTGTTCTCGACGATGGAAAGATTGGGGCAGAGCGAAAGCTCCTGGAAGACGCAGCGCACGCCGCGGGCGCGCGCCGCGTTGATGCCATAACGCTCCAGCCGCTCGCCGTCGCTTGCCACACTGCCTTCATGCGGAGTGAGGCCGCCGTTGATGACGCTGACGATCGTGGATTTGCCGGCGCCATTGTGGCCGACCAGCCCGACACATTCGCCCGGCATGACGCGGAGCGTGACGCCGTCGAGCGCCCTGACCGCGCCGAAGCTCACCTTGGCGCCCTCGACGGCGATCACCGCGTTCAAAACCTCATTCATCCTGCCCGCCACATCTGCTTCACAAAGAATGCCGCGCGGCCATTTGCGGCCGCGCGGCAGTCACCGGGAGATTACTTTGCAGACTCGATAACCTTGATAGCGTCAGCCTGCGTGTATTCCACATTGGCGACGCCGCCGGCCTGGGTATTGGCGAGGTTGGTTTCGAGATTGTCCTGGTCGATGCGCAGGAAGGGCACGACGAGATCCTTCTTGACTTGCTTGCCGTCGAGGATCTGCTGGGCGACCCAGAAAGCGAGCGTCGAAACTCCAGGTGCGATGGAGACGGACATGGTCTCGTAGCTCTTGGCGTCCTTCTGCTCCTTCCACCACTTCAACTCGTCTTCGCGATTGCCCATGATGATGATCGGCATCTTGCGGTCGGTGGCGGCAATCGCCTGTGCGGCGCCATAACCGTCGCCGCCCTGCGTCACTACGCCGACGATGTCGGGGAGGCTCGGCAGGACACCGGCAACAGCCTTCTGCGCCACGTCCTGCGCCCAGTCCCCGTGGACGGAGCCGACAACCTTGAACTGCGGGAACTGCTTGACGCCGTCGTGGATACCCGCCGAAATCTCATCGTCGACGAAGACCCCGGCAAGCCCGCGGATCTCCAGAAGATTGCCACCTTCGGGGATTTTCTTCGACAAATACTCGACTTCGCTGCGCCCCATTTCCTTGAAATTGACGGCGATGCGCCAGGCGCAGGGTTCGGTGACGATGCCGTCGAAGGAAACGACGGTGATGCCGGCGTCGCAGGCTTCCTTGACCGCGCCATTCAGCGCCGTCGGCGAGGCGGCGTTCAGCACGATGGCGTCATAACCCTGAAGGATCATGTTCTGGATCTGCGCCGCCTGCTCCGTCGCCTGGTTCTCGGCGGTGGTAAAAGGGTCGGCTGCGGCAACGACGCCGGCCTTGACGGCCTCGCCTGTGACTTTGCCCCAGCTCGTCAGCATGGCCTGGCGCCAGGAGTTGCCGGCATAATTGTTGGAAAGGGCGATTTTCTTGGCCGACGTGTCGGCAAAGGCGGAAACGGGCATCGCGGCGCAAGCAATAGCGGCCGATGCCAGAAGCATCTTACGAATTGTCATGTCTTCCTCCCTCTGATCGCGCCGGTCGGCGGATCGTTCACTCCTGCGTGCCCAAAATGGGCCCGAGTGAAAATTGTTCTTGCACTGAGCTTCCTCCTCTCAGTAAGGGCAGGATGCGGGAGATCGACCGGCCTGTACAGGGGCAAGGCAGCAAGTCGTTTGCGGGTTTTGCGCAATTAGCTGCGGGTTTACGCAAGACGGCGGCGCTTCCGCGGGCGCTTACTGCGAAGGGCGCGCTGCGGGTTGAGGAGCCTGCTGCCGTCTCGGGGAGGAACCACCATGCTGCATCGCGCACCCGCAGCCATGTTCGACCACTATCTCGGGATTTCCCGGCTGCTCGCGGGCCAGCTCGACTTCCGCTCGGCCATCCGTTCGGTTGCGGCCGAGGTCGCCCATATCATCCCGCACGACCATCTCGATGTCTGCGTGCTGCTCGAGGGGGGCAACTATCACACGGCCTATGAGACGGGCATCGAGACCGCCTGGGGCGACCTTGCCGGCGCGCCCGTGGTCAACAGCCCGATCCGCTCGCTGCTCTGGGGCGAGGTGGATTTCCTGCTGGCGGACGACGCCATGACGGACCAGCGTTTCCACTTCGAGGGCGCCTTCAAGCGGCCGATCGTCGAGGAGTCGCTGCGGAGCCGCCTGCATGTGCCGATGAAGGTGCAGGGCACGATCATCGCGGCGCTCTCCTGCTCGTCGCGAACGGCGGGTGTCTATACGATGGAGGATATCGAACGCGCCCGCATCATCGCCGACCTGCTGACGCCCTATTTCTTCGCGCTGCGGGCTGCCGAGCAGGCGCAGCGCTCGGCCATTGTCGAGGCGGAGGCCCGCGCCCGCGAGGAGGGGCTGCGGCAAGGCGCGCTGAAGCTGACCGAGGCGCTGGAGCAGGAACGACAGCGGATCGGCATGGATCTGCACGACCAGACGCTCGCCGACCTGACGCGGCTTGCCCGCCGGATCGATCGGCTGTCGCGCAACGGCGAGGTGACGCCCGAGGCGCTGGAGCCGGTCTCCCGTTCCCTACAGCATTGCATGCAGGATCTGCGGCAGATCATCGAACAGGCCAAGCCTTCCGTGCTTCAGCTCTTCGGTCTCGCGCAGGCGATCGAGCATCATCTCGACCGGTCGACCCGCGACACCGGATCGGCCATCGAATGGGGTCTGGTCGACGAGACGCATGGCGCATTGGAGCGGCTGGAACCGACCGTCAGCGTCGCGCTGTTCCGCATTGCCCAGGAGGCGATCAACAATGCGGTGCGCCATGCCGCACCGCTCACTGTGACGGTGCGGCTCGAGGCCGACGAGGAGCGGCTGTCGATCGAAATCTTCGACGACGGGAGCGGGCTCGCCAAGGCACGCGGCCGGATCGGCGGCGGCATCGATAATATGAAGACCCGTGCGCGGCTGATTTCGGCGCGCTTCACCACCGGGCCCGGCCACAACAATCGCGGCACCGTGGTGCGCGTCGTCCTGCCGCTTGGCCCGCACAACCCGGCGAGCGGGCCGGACCGAGGAGAGACACGATGAAGGTTCTGATTGTCGAGGACGACCCGCTGCACCGCTCCTATCTGCACGAGGCGGTCAACGCCGCTCTGCCGGAATGCGATACGGTGATCGAGGCCGAGAACGGCACGGCCGGCGAGAAGCTCGCCCGCGACCACAAGTCGGCGCATATCGTCATGGACCTGCAGATGGCGAACCGCAACGGCATCGAGGCGGCGCGCACCATCTGGAAGGAGCGGCCGGAGACCCGCATCCTGTTCTGGTCGAACTATTCTGATGAGGCCTATGTGCGTGGCGTCTCGCGCATCGTCCCGGATGGCGCGGCCTACGGCTATGTGCTGAAATCCGCCTCCGATGAGCGGCTGAAGCTGGCGCTGCGCTCGATCTTCATCGAGAGCCAATGCGTCATCGACCGCGAGGTGCGCGGCCTGCAGCAGAAGAGCCTCGGCCAGACCAACGGCTTTACCGATTCCGAATACGAAATCCTCGTCGATATCGCGCTCGGCCTCACCGACCGAGCGATCGCCAAACGCCGGGGCCTGTCGCTGCGCAGCGTACAGAACCGCCTGCAGCAGCTCTACGACAAGCTCGACGTCTACCAGAGCGCCGGCGACGACCACGAGGACGGCCGCTTCAATCTCCGCGCCCGCGCCGTCACGGTGGCTTTCCTGCGCAAGCTGCTGAACTACAGCGCTCTGGAGCGGGCCGAAGCGGAGCTGCAGGAGTGGCTCGACGGAAAGTAGTCCGGAGCGGATGGAAGGCTTATCATCTGCCCAGGCGGGTCAGGCGATGGCTTTCAACGGCGCCCGGCTGCTCGGCGCCGGCTCAGGCTTGCCAAACAGGAAACCCTGCATCTGCGCCGGATGGCTTGCATGAAGGATCGCAAGCTGCTCCTGCGTCTCGACCCCTTCGGCAATCACCGGCAGGTTGAGCGTCGACGCCATCTCGATGACATTCTCAAACAGCGCCCTGATGGTGGGATCGACGCCGATGCCGGCAAGGAAACGTCTGTCGATCTTCAGCTTGTCGAACGGAAAATCCCGCAGGTTGCCGAGCGAGGAATAACCGGTCCCGAAATCGTCCAGTACGACCCGGATCCCCATCGCGCGCAGTTGACCGAGCGTGGAAAGCACGGCAGCCCGATCGTGGAACAGCGCCGACTCGGTGATCTCAAGCTCCAGGCGGTCAGGCGGCAGCCCGGTTTTCGCAAGAATTTGCGCGAACTGCTCCACCAGGTTCGGCATCAGGAACTGAACCGGCGAGATGTTGACGGCGATCGTCAGCGGGGTTTTCCACGAGGCTGCTTCGCTGCAGGCTTGTTCCAGAACCCAGATGCCGATGGGGATGATGCAGCCGGTTTCTTCGGCGGCAGCGATGAAGTCCGCCGGTGCAAGAACGCCTCTGCTTGCATGGCGCCAGCGCAACAGCGCCTCATAGCCGCACGGCTGCTGCGAGGATGTGTCGACGATCCTCTGATAGGCGAGGAACAGCTCTCCTTTGGCGAGTGCGTGCCGCAGGTCGTGCTCGAGCTGCCGCTTGGCATGCAGTTCGATGTCCATCGCCGGCTCGAATGTGCAGGCTCTGCCGCGGCCGCCGCTCTTGGCCCGGTAAAGCGCCATGTCGGCATTGTTTCTGAGGCGCCGATCGGTAACGCCGTGCTCGGGGTACAAGGCCATCCCGATGCTGGCGCCGAATCCCGAAGAGGTCGCGAGGTCTGCGAACTCCTCGGCGAAAGCCTTCAGCAGATCTGTCGCCAACGCTTCCGTCTGCTGGCGGGACGCGTTTTCGAGGATGATACAGAATTCGTCTCCGCCCATGCGGGCGATCGTCACATCGGCCGGCAAAGCGCGAACTAGAACCTGCGCGACCCGCTGAAGCACCGCGTCGCCCTCGGCATGGCCGAACGTGTCGTTGACGAGCTTGAAACGGTCGAGATCGAGAGCAAGCAGCGCCAGCCCGCTCGGGGTTTCTGCCGCGCCTGATATCGCCATCCCGAAACGCCGGTCGAACTCACGACGGTTCGCCAGGCCGGTCAACGGGTCATGGCGCGCCATATGCTCGATCCTGCGGCTCGCCTCATGGCGCTCCGTCAGATCGCGCACGGCAATCACCTGGCACTCGCGCCCACGATATTCGATCGTCCGAGCCAGGACCTCGACCGGAATCATGTCCTGGCCGTCGCGCAATACGGCTCCCTGGCAGGTGTCCATGCCGAGGCGGCTGTCGATTGCAAGCACCGCCTCGACCGGTTGCCCTTTCAGAAATGCGGTTGCCTTACCGGCCATCGCAGCGAATTTCTCGTTGAGATCGATGACGACATTCTCCTGGGCGATGACCAGCCCCTCGAACGAGGCATTCGCCAGCCCGCGCAAATCGGTCAAATGACGGTCAAGGAACAGCGCTGCGGCGGCTCCGAGCAGGATCAATGTCGAGATGATCGAGACGGCGATGGCGATGGCGATCCGATCGACGGAGGAGAGATCGGCATGCACGGGCTCGGCGGAAGGGGTGATCTGGACGCCGCTCATCGACACCGTGTGGAGGCTGCAGATCGCCAGGACGATGCACGCCGCGCCGGCGAAAATATGAAAACGCCTGCTGGCGCTATGCCGCAGGGCCGCAACCGCAACGATGCCGAAGCCGATTGCCAACGCACAGGCGACGATCGATTTGTCCAGGACGAGCGAAACCATGCTGAACGGCGTGATGGCGAGCAACCCCACGAAATGCATTGCCGCAATGGCAACGCCGAACAGGACCCCGCCGGACGCCTGGACAAGCTGGCCGCCATTCATGAAAGCGATTTCAACCGCGACCGCAAATAGTACGATGGCGGCGATAATCGACAGAATGATCAATGAGCCATCGTAGCCGATCGGCACCGGACCGGCATAGGCCAGCATCGCGATAAAATGGGTTGCCCAGGTGCTGGCGCCGAGAACGACGGCAGCGGCGATGAGCCAGGAGTGGTGATGGTGCCGCACGCATTCCTGCGCACGCGTCAGCATGAAAACGGCCGTCAGGCTGCCGAAGCAGCAGATCGACAGGGCGACGAAAAGCAACGTCCAGTCATGCTGGTCGGCGATACATGAAAGCACAGTGAACATGGCATCTCCCGAAGGTGCGGGGAGGGTGCCAAAGCGGGCCTAACGAAATCATACGGGCTTCGTTAAAATGCCAGTCATCCATGCAAAAACCACAACGAAAAGACGAGAAGAAAGTGCCGCTCGACAAACCGCTGAGGAAGGCGGCCGCAACAGCAGCTCCGTGGCTTCGGTGGGAGAAAATCGACTTCTGGCAAAGGTATCAAGCGCCTGGCAGCGGGATCGAACGCTTGGCATCTGCCAATGACAGGCCTGAAATGACGCGGTACCGCGCCTCGACAAGGTTGTATATTCCGAAGGCTGCCAATCCGGCGGCAACGGCGATGTAGAGGAAGGATCCGAACGGAAGCTGGCGGACCCATTCCAGCGCGTCGCCCATGCTGCCGGCCTGTTGCGGATCCACCCGGAAGCCGGCATAGGCGAAAAGTATCCGGGTGATTGCGAACACCACGCCGCGGGCGACGAGACCGTAAACGCATATCAATATCACGATGCCCTTGCTGTCCGGTATTTTGACGTAGCGCTCAAACTTCCGGGTGATGCCCTTGACGATCGTCACCATGCCGCCGATGACAAAGCCGGCCCCAACGGCGATCGCAAGGGTGGAGCCGAAAGGCTGCGACATGATCCATCCCGCCAGCCCCTTCTCACCCGAACCTTCACTCCCGCCGCCGAGGAAGATGGCACGACTGAGAGCATATCCGGCAAGCCCGAGATAGGTGACGGCGCTGCCGAGGAGCGCCGCCCGGATCAGCCATGCCTTTCCGTCCCGCCCATGGCCGTCACTGTCCGCCAGGGACTGGGCCAGCCTCCAGGCGACAAATCCGAGAAGACCAAGACCAATCATTCCGACCCAGACACGCCCGAACGGCTGCGCAAGCAGCGTCGAGAGCGCCGACTTCGTTTCCGGCCGGCCGCCGGCGACGCCGGAGAAGAGCGCGAGCCCCGCTATCAGGAGAAAAACGACACCGCGCGCCGTGTAGCCGCCTTTGGCGAGTACATCAAATCGAAAGCCTTTGCTCATCAGCATTTCCTCTCCGTCGCCAGTGCGCGAGATTAACGCGCCAGCCTTCCGAAAGTTTGCTGAAAGGACTCGCAAGGTCCTCGGGATCGTGAAGAAATGGATCTTCCTTCTTGACCGGGCAATGCGGTCGTTGGCGATCCGGAGTTGCTGCCGCCGGAAGTTCCATAACGTTGATTATGCCGTTTCAGCAATTTAAAGTTGAATAAATCCTCTTAAAATTGCATTTCTACTCCGCTCATGGAGGTGAGATTGCAGATCGGATTGATTGCGGCGGCGCATGTGATGCGCGCCACATCCTTGTTCCCTATCGCACCTCAAACTCCGGATCAGGCGGAACCTGCATGGCGAGAGCAAGATGATTTGTCTGCGCGGCAAGGCCGATGATCGTCAGGAGTTCGCCGTGCTGGGCGTCGGTCATCCCCCGGGCACGGGCGGCAGCGGTATGGGATTGAACGCAGTACTGGCAGGCATTGGCCGTCGACGCCGCGATGTAGATCATCTCGCGCGTCAGCGGATCGATCGCGCCCTCGACCGTCATGACCGATTTGAGCGTTTCCCATACGCGTTTGAGGTTTGCGGGATCGTTTGCAAGAGCACGCCAGAAATTGTTGATGAAGTCGGTCTTGCGTGTCGCCCTGATGTCGTCGAACACGGCTTGAACGGCCGGAACGGCTGCGGCCTCTTGGTCCGACAGGAGTTTGACTGTTGCCATCGAAAGTTCCTCTCCGGGCGCCGATTTAAGGCCTCAAGCATGATGTTGCTCGGCGATCCCACGCCGCCTGCGAAAGATACGAAGAAACAGCAACTGCCGCCAGCCTCCCCGTCGGCGACGTAAATCGAAGCGGCGTTTCACGAAAACAGGCAAAATTAGAAATTATTGTCTACAAATTTTGTAGATTATACGGTTCCATAGCCCTGTCGACTTCAGCGCTGATATTTCGAACGCCCTTTGAATGCTTCTTCGGGCGCATGTGACCTGCCGACTTCTTCCCCTATCAACAGGAGATTTCCATGAGCAATCCGGTTCTCGTCAATCAGATCATTCCCGACACCGATGTCATCAAGCTGACCGGCCGTGTCGGCGCCGAAATCAAAGGCATCCGCCTTGGCGGAGAGCTTTCGGATGCAACGGTGGCAGCCATCAACCAGCTTCTGCTGAAGCACAAGGTGATCTTTTTCCGCGATCAGGGACATCTCGACGATTCCGAACAGGAATCCTTCGCGCGCCGCCTCGGCGATCTCGTGCCGCATCCGACCCAGGGACCGGTCTCCGGCACAGCCTCGATCCTCAATCTCGATTCCAGCCGCGGCGGCGGCAGGGCGGATCAGTGGCACACCGACGTCACCTTCGTCGACGCCTATCCCAAATTCTCCGTGCTTCGCGGCGTCGTCATTCCGGCGGCGGGCGGTGACACCATCTGGTCCAACACCCATGCCGCATACGAAAGCCTGCCGACGCCGCTGAAACTGCTGGCGGAGAATTTGTGGGCCATTCACAGCAATGCCTATGACTATGCGGCCGTGCGCCCTCGCGCCACCGCCGAAGAGAAGAAGCATTTCGAGGAGGTTTTCACCTCGACCATCTACGAAACCGAGCATCCGGTCGTGCGTGTCCATCCGGAAACCGGCGAAAGATCGCTGCTCCTTGGGAATTTCGTTCAGCGCCTGGTCGGCGTGTCGAAGAGCGACTCCGCGAAACTCTACGAGGTGTTCCAGTCCTACGTCACCGCCCCGGAAAATACCGTGCGCTGGCGGTGGAAAGCCGGGGATGTCGCGATCTGGGACAATCGCGCCACCCAGCATTATGCCGTCAACGACTACGGCGACCAGCACCGCGTCGTGCGCCGCGCCACCGTTGACGGCGATGTTCCCGTTAGCATCGACGGCCGCCGCAGCATAACCCATGTCAAGGCTGCCAAGCCGCAAGCAAAGGCGGCGTGATCGCGCACATATGAGTGTCGCCCGGAAGCAAAATGGGCCGCATGCCTTACGAGAAGGACAGCTTCTCGCTTGGCCGGGTCAGGGTTTCCGGGCGCAGCACCGCATCGAGATGCTCCTTCTGCATCAGGGCGCGTTCGAGAAGGATTTCGTAGACCCCCCGTCCCGAATGATGCGCTTCCAACGCAACCTCGGTGGCGTTGCGATAGCCGATATAGGGGTTGAGCGCCGTGACGATGCCGATCGACTGCTCGACCGTCTGCCGCAAACGGTCGCGATTGGCGGTGATGCCGCAAATGCAATTCGCCTCGAGCGTCAGGCAGGCATTGGTCAGGTGGCTCAGGCTGCGGTAGAGGCTGTAGAAGATCACCGGCTCGAAAGCGTTCAGCTGCAGCTGGCCAGCCTCGGCGGCCATGGTGATCGTCACGTCGTTGCCGATCACTTCGAAGGCGACCTGGTTGACGACCTCGGGGATCACCGGATTGACCTTGCCGGGCATGATCGAGGAACCGGCTTGGCGCGCCGGCAGATTGATCTCGTTCAATCCCGCCCGCGGCCCCGAGGACAGCAGCCGCAGATCGTTGCAGGTCTTGGAAAGCTTGACCGCGACGCGCTTCAGAACACCCGAAAGCTGCACGAAGGAGCCGCAATCCTGTGTCGCCTCCACCAGATCAGGTGATGTCACCAGATCGATACCGACGATTTCGGACAGGCGCTCGCGCACCAGCGCTGCGTAGCGAGGATGAGCGGTGATGCCGGTGCCGATCGCGGTTGCGCCGAGATTGATCTCACGGATCAACGAGACCGCCTCGGAAAGACGCGCCTCGTCCTCCGCCAGCATCAGCGCATAGGTTCCGAATTCCTGCCCCAGTGTCATCGGCACGGCGTCCTGCAACTGGGTGCGGCCCATCTTCAGGACGTCGGCAAACTCGACCGCCTTGGCCTCGAATGCCCGGCGCAGAATGCCCATGGCGTCGACCAGGCGGTGAACGCCGATCCATGCGGCAAGCTTCAGCGCCGTTGGATAGACGTCGTTGGTGGATTGCGAGAGATTGACGTGCTCGTTCGGATGCAGGTGCTGGTACTCGCCCCGGCGATGGCCCAGGATTTCGAGCGCCCTGTTGGCAATCACCTCGTTGGCGTTCATGTTGGTCGAGGTTCCCGCCCCGCCCTGGATCAGATCGACGACGAAATGATCGTGCAGCGCACCGTCGCGGATTTCGATGCAGGCCGCGATGATCGCGTCGGCGCGCTCCTGATCCAGAAGGCCGAGGCTCGCATTGGCCTGAGCCGCCGCCTGCTTGATCGCCGCGAGCGACGCGATCAGATCCGCCGATTCCTTCAGCGTCTGGCCGGTAATCGGAAAATTCTCGACCGCACGCAGCGTGTGCACGCCGTAATAGGCCGAGGCCGGCACGTCGCGATCGCCGATCAGGTCGTGCTCGACGCGGATAGCAGTGATATCGGATGTCGTCATGGCAGGAACCTTCGAGTGGGGCGCTGCGGGCACGCATTGCGGCAGCAGGCTGAAGACGAGAATGGCTGGTGACGCGGCGCGATAGCCGCGTCGACAGACGTCATCGGGCAAGGGCGGCAAGGCGAAGATCGTCGCCGTCCGCCTTCTATCCGCGCAGTTTGAACGGAAAAGACACGCCGCCCGTCGTAACACCCATCGTATTGACACGCTGAGGATGGTGGAACGGCGCGAGCTGGCTGCGGATCTCAGGCGAACCGATGCCGAGCCGCTCGAGAAGCTCAGTCACGACGGCGTAAAGAATTTCGAGATTGCCGTCCTCGATCTTGACCGAGATGCCGAGCGCACCGTCCGTCCCCAATCGCCGGGTTTCGTCCGAGGCCCGCACGCCGATCGCGTAGCTGGCATCGGCCCCGAGCTTGCCGATGAGGGCGCCGTTGAATGCGCGCATCAGGGCCGTGCAGTAGCGCCCCTCGCCCGCAACCATGTCAGGGTGGTGTGCCATTGCATGGAAGATGCGGGCCAGTGCGGCACCGCGCCTCGACGACCCCTCGCCCGCCCCGTCGCCATCCGCTGTCGCGGCAAGCTTGGCATAGATTCGGGCCAGGCGGTCCAGCGGAAAGGCCGGGGTCGGGAGATTGCATCCGTCGATCCCCCATTCGACATCCCGAACATCCAGATCGCAGAGTTCGGCGACAGTGCGCTTGACCCTCCCCTGCATCGGATGATCCGCCAGGTGGTAGCCTTCCATGTCTGCGCCGATCGCCCGGGCGCCGGCAAGCATGCCGACGTGCTTGCCCGAGCAATTGCTGCAGACGGCTGTCGGGACAAAGTCCTGCCTGATCCAGGAGCGGTTGACCGTTTCGGACAGCGAAGGATGACCGCCGCAGCGAAGGTCAGCCTCCTCGGCCTTGATCTTCGACAGCATGGCCCGCGTGCGCGCGATATGCCGCTCTTCGCTGCTGTGGGACGCGCACATCAGCGCAACATCCGCATCATCGAAGCCGAAACGCTCGACGCCCTCCGCCTCCAGGATGGCAAGCGCCTGGGCCGGCTTGGCGGCGGAGCGGGCAAGCGTCATACGCTCGGGATTTCCCAGCGCGTAAAGCAGCCTGCCCTTTGCATCGACGACAGCCGCGTGGACGTGATGGCGGTTCTCGACGATGCCGCCACGATCGGTGACGACGAAATCCTCACTCGGGGTCATGTCTTTCTCCATTCATGCCGCACCCCGGCGGCGACACGCGCCGCCGGAGCAAGCCTCGATTGTCGATCGGTGTCAGGCGAGATCGAAACCGCCGCGATCCTCGCCCTGTTCGGCGGCGAGCATGTAGATGCGCTCACGCATCAGCAGCCAGCCGACCACCAGCGCCGGAATGATCAGCGCCAGAGAAGCGACCGTGTAGGTTCCGACCGGATAGTCGAGAGCCATCAGGATCACGACGACGGCAAGGAAACCCAGCGTCAGCACGCCGGTATAGGGCGCGCCGAACATCCGGAATTCAGGCCGCGCCAGCTTGCCCTGCCGCGACAGCTGCCACAGCTTGAGCTGGCAGAGCACGATCACGCCCCATGCGGCGATGATGCCGAGGGCGGCGACATTCAGGCCGATTTCGAAGGCCTCCGCCGGAACGACGGCGTTCAGCACGACGCCGAAGGCGGTCACGACAGCCGTCACCGCAATGCCGACATAGGGCACGCCGGATCGGTTCATCTTCGCCAGCGCCGCCGGCGCCGAGCCGGAAACCGCCATGGAATGCAGGATGCGGCCTGTGGAATAGAGGCCGGCATTCAGCGACGACAGGACGGCGGTCAGCACGACCAGGTTCATGACGACGTCGGCGCCCTGGATGCCGATCTTGCCGAAGAAGGTCACGAACGGGCTCTCGCCGCCCTTATAGGCGGTATAGGGCAGTAGCAGTGACAGCAGCAGGACCGAGCCGACATAGAAGACCACCAGGCGCAGCACGACTGTCCGGATCGCCCGCGGCATGACCTTGCGGGCATTTTCGGTTTCACCGGCGGCGGTGCCGATCAGCTCGATCGAGGCATAGGCGAAAACCACGCCCTGTATCACCACCAGGGCCGGCAGGATGCTGTTCGGGAACATGCCTCCGAAATCGGTGATCGTGCTGAGGCCTGGAACATGGCCGTCGATCGGCGTGCCGGTGACGACGAAGTAGACGCCGACGATCAGGAAGACGACGAGGGCGAGAACCTTGACGAGGCTGAACCAGAATTCCAGTTCACCGAAGACCTTCACCGACAGAAGGTTCATCGAGAGGACGAGGACCAGCGCCGCCAGCGCAAAGGCCCATTGATCGATCATGGCGATCCATGGGACATAGGCCTTGAAGAAATTCATGTAGAGGGCGACCGCGGTGACGTCGGCGACCGCCGTCATCGCCCAGGTCAGCCAATACATCCAGCCGACCGCGAAGGCGAGCTTTTCGCCGTAAAATTCCCGGGCATAGGAGACGAACGAGCCCGAGGTCGGGCGATGGACGATCAGTTCGCCGAGAGCCCTCAGAACGAGAAAGGCGAAAAAGCCGCACAAGGCATAGACCAGCACAAGTGCCGGACCGGCAGCGGCAAGCCGGCCGCCGGCGCCGAGAAACAGCCCCGTGCCGATGGCGCCGCCGATGGCGATCATCTGGATCTGCCGCGGCTTCAGCGCCTTGTGGTAGCCGAGATCTTCCTCGGCAAAGACTTGGCCTTCGGCCTCGCTTCTATTGGATTGCATGACTGTCATTTCTCCTCCCTATCCCTGGGTTCGGCAACCTCCCGGCCGCCCCTCCGCGCAGATGTCATAAAGATGTTAATCTGCTATGCGGTCTGACAGGTTTGGCGAATAAAGGAAAAACCACCCTGCAGTCAAGGATTTTCCCTCTGCTATTTGTGGATGCGTCACCGGCGGCCTGGAGAAAGGCAGTCTTTGGCGGCGGGATTGGATCGATTTCCTAGGCTTCCGTCAAAAACGCCAAAGATATCAGAGCTCGATGCCGATGATGCGGCTGACAGCCGCCGCGACCTTCCTGAGATGGATTTCCATCGCTGCCTGAGCCTCGGTCTCCGCCCCTATGCGAATGGCTTCGACGATGGCGCGATGCTCTTCATTCGATTCCTGACGGCGTGGCCCCAAGGCGGTCAGCAGCCCGGATTGCTGCGCCATCGCCTCGCGGACGTCATCGACGATATCGCGGAAGACGGCGTTCTTCGAAGCTTCGGCGATCAGCCCGTGAAAATCCGAATCCAGCCGCACCCAAGCCTCGGTATCTTGTTCCTGCTCCATCCGGTCGCAAAGGCGAAGCAGCCGGGACAGCTCATCGTCGCTCCGGCGCAGCGCTGCCCAGCCGGCAGCGGATACTTCGACGAAGGGCCGCGCCTCCACCAGATCACGCGCCGAATAATCGCCGTAACGGATATCTCCGCCGCCGCCAGCCGCGAGCACATAGGTTCCGCTTCCCGTTCGCGTCTCCGTCAGCCCCAAAATCTGCAGCGAGCGCAGCGCTTCCCGCACGATCGGACGGCTGACGCCGTATTTTGCCGCGAGCTTGGCTTCCGACGGCAGCTTGGAACCTTCGGCAAACCGGCCGGAGACAATGAGATTGCGCAATTCCTCGAACACCAGTTCCGAGGCGCTTTTTCGACTGAGGATCGCGGAGTCGGAAAGCCAGTTTTCCAGATCATTCATCGTCTTGCATTCGATCGGCAGCGCAGCCGGATATGGGGTGCAAATTTAAAATCATACCTTAGGCGCAGTCCCTCTTTCATCGGCAATCCCGATGATGGAACGCTTGACCTCCAGCAGATGCTCGGCCATCGCGGCCTGCGCATCCCTCTCGCTGCCCGCGGCAACGGCCCGGAGAATGCGGCGGTGCTCGGCGTTGGAGGCTTTGCGCCGGCCGCGAACATGCTCCACCAGTTCCGATTGCGTCGAAAGCGCGCCGCGGACATCGGCGACGACTTTTCGGAAGATCGCATTGCCCGAGGCTTCGGCGATCTCTCCATGGAACTCGGCGTCCATCCGCACCCATGTCTGGACGTCGTCCTCCTCATCCATCCGGTCGCACAAGGATGAGAGCGACGCCAGCTGCTCGTTCGAGCGCCGCAATGCCGCCCAACCCGCAGCCGGGATCTCGATGCAGGGGCGCGCCTCCATGAGATCGCGGGCGGAATAGGCGCCGCCGCCGAGCTGCCGCGCCGGGCTTTCCGAAACGATATAGGTGCCCCGGCCGCTTCGGGTCTGCGTGAACCCCAGCGTCTGCAGCGAGCGAAGCGCCTCACGCACGATCGCCCGGCTGATGCCGTAACGTTCGGCGAGCTGCACCTCCGCGGGAAGACGGGTGCCAAGCGCCAGTTTCCGACCAACAATGGCGGTGCGGATATCTTCGAAGACCGCTTCGGCAGCGTTTCTCCGGCCGATCTCTTTCTTCTCTGACAGCCATGAATCCATATCCTGCATCGAAGGACGATGCGGGCATTCGAAAGAGCTGTCAAGCAGCCGGACAGGTGCCGGCGGCCTGCCGACGCGTGGCCTACCAGAGCTTCATGTGACGGTTGACGTCCTTGTAGAGCAGGTAGCGGAAGCGGCCGGGGCCGCCGGCGTAGCAGGCCTGCGGGCAGAAGGCGCGCAGCCACATGAAATCGCCGGCCTCGACCTCGACCCAATCCTGGTTCAGGCGATAGACGGCCTTGCCCTCCAGCACATAGAGGCCGTGTTCCATGACATGGGTTTCCATGAAGGGGATTACCGCGCCGGGTTCCAAGGTCACGATGTTAACGTGCATGTCGTAGCGCACATCGGCCGGATCGATGAAGCGGGTCGTGCCCCAGCGTCCGTCGGTGTCGGGCATGGCGCGGATCGGATGGTCGTCCTCATGGGTGACGATCGCCGGCGGCGGCTCCAGCCCCTCGACCTCCTGAAAGGCCTTTCTGACCCAGTGGAAGATGGCAGCGGCCGAACCATCGTTTTTCAGCCGCCAGGCCGAACCGGCGGGAATGTAGACGAAGGAGCCGGTGCGCAGCGCGTGGCTGACGCCTTCGAGCTCCACCGTCATGCCGCCTTCGACGACGAAGAGGACTGCTTCGGCCCGCTTGTCCGGCTCCGGCCGATCACTCCCGCCGCCGGGCTGAACCTCCATGACATATTGCGAGAAGGTTTCGGAGAAGCCGGAAAGCGGACGGGAAAGAATCCAGGCGCGCGTTCCCGTCCAATGCGGAAGCAGGCTCGTGACGATATCGCTCATGACGCCGCGGGGGATGACCGCGTAAGCCGTGGTGAAGACGGCCCTGCCGGAAAGCAATTGGGTCTGCGGCGGCAAACCGCCGAGCTTCGAATAATACTCTGTCTTGTCCATAGATGCGGCTTTCCAGGCAGGTGTCACTGCATCTGCTTTATGCGCCGTCTGCCCGTTAGGCAACTGCCATTGGGCCAAGCCAACCTATCGATCGGCCATCACCAGATGGCCCGGCCCGACTTCACGATAGACGGTGGCCGGAGGCTGGTAGTCGACTGATCGCATCGGGCTCTTGATCTCGTCATTCGCCACCATGCGTTTTTCGTGGCGGCGGTCGGGATCCGGCACCGGCACGGCGGCGATGAGCTTCTTTGTGTAGGGGTGCTGCGGATTTTCGAAGACGGCGGCGCGCGGGCCGATCTCGACGATCTCGCCGAGATACATCACCGCCACGCGGTGGCTGACGCGCTCGACCACCGCCATATCGTGCGAGATGAACAGGAAGGCGAGGTTGAGGCTCTGCTGCAGATCGAGCATCAGGTTGATGACCTGCGCCTTGATCGACACGTCGAGCGCCGACACGCTTTCATCGGCGACGATGACCTTCGGCTGCAGGGCAAGCGCCCGGGCAATGCAGATGCGCTGGCGCTGGCCGCCGGAAAATTCATGCGGATAGCGCGCCGCCATATCCGCGGACAGGCCGACCTTGACCAGCAGATCGGCAACGACCTCTTTTGCCTGTTTCGAACTGCCCATTCTGTGTTCGAGATAGGGCTCGGCGATCGCGGCCCCCACCGTCATGCGCGGATTGAGGCTGGCAAAGGGATCCTGGAAGATCATCTGCACGGATTTGCGCATCTCGCGCAGATCCTTCCTGTCGAGGCCGAGCACCTCCCTGCCCTCGACGAGAACGGAACCGGCCTGCGGCTCGATGAGACGCATGATGGCGCGGCCCGTCGTCGATTTGCCGCAGCCGGATTCGCCGACAAGCGACAGCGTCTCGCCGGCGTGCAGATCGAAGGAGACGTTTTCGACCGCATGCACCCGGCTGGTCAGCCGGCCGAACAGACCGGAATGAATGTCGAAACGCTTGCTGAGGTTCCTCACCTCAAGCACCGGCGTTGCTGCGACGGTATCGGCGGCCTCGGCCGGACTATCCGACTGACCCGTCGCCGTGTTGACCACCGGGAAGCGCAGCGGCCGCTGGCGGCCCTGCATCGAGCCGAGCACCGGCACGGCCGACAGCAGTGCTCTGGTATAGGGATGTCTGCCGCGGTGGAAGATATCGGCGGTGACGCCGCTTTCGACCTGTTCGCCGCGATACATGACCACCGTCCGATCGGCGATCTCGGCGACGACGCCCATATCATGGGTGATGAAGAGAACAGACGTCCCCTCCTCTTCCTGCAGCATCTTGATGAGATCGAGGATCTGACCCTGGATCGTCACGTCGAGCGCCGTCGTCGGCTCGTCGGCGATCAGGAGCCTCGGCCGGCTGGCAAGCGCCATGGCGATCATCACCCGCTGGCGCATGCCGCCGGAAAAGCGGTGCGGATATTCGTCGAAGCGCGAGGCGGCCGAGGGGATGCGGACTTTTTCCAGCAGCCTGATCGTCTCGGCCCTGGCATTGGCCTTGCTCATCTCGGAATGGCAGAGCAGCGCTTCGGAAATCTGATCGCCGATGGTGAACAGCGGATTGAGCGAGGTCATCGGCTCCTGGAAGATCATCGCCACCTCGTTGCCGCGCACCTGCCGCATGGCATGTTCGGGCAAGGTCAGCAGGTCGCGGCCGCCGAGCATGACCCGGCCCTCGACGCAGCTGCTATCGGCCTGCAGCAGCCGCATGATCGACAGCGAGGTGACACTCTTGCCCGAACCGGATTCGCCGACGATCGCCACCGTCTCGCCAGGTGCGACGGTGAAGGAAACGTCACGCACAACAGGTTTCCACACGCCGTCGACCAGAAAGGACGTCGTCAGCCCCTCGACGGAAAGAACGGTGGTGGCTGTCTCAATCGATTGTGCTTGGACGCTGCCCATGTCGGTTCCTTCTACGTTCAATCCGGCCAGCGCAGCACGCCGTCGAAGCGGTGCTTGCTGCGGTTTTCGATCGGCGTCGCGATGATCTCGTTGGAGGCGCGCGCCTTGTCGAGTTCCTCGGCCAGGCGGTTTGCGACGATCGTCTCCTGGCCCGGATGCAGGTTGCACGGGTCGAGATAGAAATAGCGGTGCTCCACCTCGTGATCGCGCACGATGATCGGCGGGCTGCCCTTCGCCAGTGCATCGGCCAGATCCCAGGCGGTAATATGCGCCTCTTCGGCATCGACGATCAGGCGCAGCCGGTTGAGCGGATTGTTGGTCGGGTCGGGCTCGACCAGCGCGGTGACGCCGGGACGGCCGTCGAGTGTCTTCTTCCAAAGGTTGAGATAGCCGGTTTCGCGTTCGCGAATGCCGGCATGGTCGCGCCTTTCCCAGGCTTCGAGTGCTGCCATGACACCGAAGATGCTTTCCTTGCCGACCTTCATGCCGCGGCCGATGCCCATATTCTGCAGGAAGGCATGGCGCACAAGTTCCTTGCGGCCGGCGACGATGCCGGACGTCGGGCCGCCGAGGAATTTGTGGCCGGAATAAAGCGCGATATCGGCCCCCTGCTCCAGGAAAATCCTGAGATCATATTCCGAGGCGGCATCGACGATCACCGGCACGCCCCTGGCATGAGCGATCTCGACGAATTCCTTCAGGTTCAGCAGGCCGTAGTCGACGACATGGTGGGAGACGACATAGACGGCGGCGGCGGTCTTTTCGGTGATCGCCTTTTCCATGTGGAAGCGGTGCGTCGAGGTCGCTTGTCCCACAAGCACGACCTTGCCGCCGGCAAGCCGGATCGCCTGATCGACCGGTGCGCCGTAGCTCACCACATGCCCCATCTGCACCAGCACCTCGTTCTTCTCGGGCACGACATCCGGCAGCTTCTCGATTGCCAGCAGATTGTCGCCTGACATGGCGCCGGCGACCGCCAGCGAAATGCCGGCCGAGCAGGAAGCGGTGACGAAGCCCGCCTCACCGCCCGTCAGCCGGGCGATGACCGCGCTTGCCTTGCGCTGCAGGTCGTTGATCTCGACGAAATGCGGCAGGATCGATGCCATCGCCTCGATCGCCTCCGGCACGACGATCGAGGCGCCGAGGCTGGTCATCGTGCCGGATACGTTGATGACGGGGCGAAGGCCGAGCGAAGGTCTGATGTCATTCAGCATGAAGGTCTCCAGAAGTCTCAGTCGAGGAACAGGCCATGGTGGGCGCTGCTCCGAATATGAAAGCTCTCGTCAGCCATTCAAGGCGACGATCGCCTCAATTTCGACGGTGATGTTGCCGGGCAGCGAGCCGAAGCCGACGGCCGAGCGGGCATGTTCGCCGGCCGCGCCGAAAACTGCAATCAGCAGATCCGAACAGCCGTTGATGACGCTCGGATGATCCTCGAACTCCGGCACGGCATTGACCATGCCGAGCAGCTTGACCACCCGCTTGACACGGGAGAGATCGCCGAGCGCATCATGCATGACGGCGAGCAGATTGATGCCGGTCAGCCGCGCATGCCGATAGGCCTCCTCGACACCGACATTTGCGCCGACCTTTCCTGCATGCAGGAAACCGTCGGCCTCGCGCGGCCCCTGGCCGGAGAGGTAAAGCATATTGCCTTCCACCACATGCGTCACGAAATTGGCGATCGGCGGCGGCGGCGGCGGCAGCTTGATGCCGAGGGCGGCTAACCGTTGGTAAGGCGAGTTCTCGACCTTGCCGGCGGCGTTGGGAAACTGATTCACGCAAACTCCTGTCATGCGAATTTTGGATTGGCGAATTTGGATTTGGATTGGCCGATTTAGGTCGGCGGATTAAAGGTCCTTGCGAAGTCTTGGGTCGAGCATGTCCCTGAGGCCGTCGCCGACCATCTGCAGCGACAGCACCGAGAGAATGATGGCGACACCCGGAAACAGCGTCATCCAGTCGGCCTGGCCGATATATTGGCGGCCGGCGGCGATCATCGTTCCCCAGGTCGGAATTTCGGGGCTGACGCCGAGGCCGAGGAAAGAGAGGCCGGCTTCGGCGAGCATCGCGCTCGCAAAGAGGAAGGTGGCCTGCACCAGGATCGGCGACAGCAGGTTGCGCAGCACGTGCCGGGTCATGATGTGGAAGGTCGAAATGCCGAGCGCCCTTGCCGCCTCGACATAGGGCAGTTCGCGAATGACCAGCGTCGAGGCACGGACGATACGGGCCAGGCGCGGGGAATAGACGATCGACAGCGCGATGATGACAGTGGTCAAGGACGGGCCGAGGGCCGCGACGAGGGCGATCGCCAGCAGAATATCCGGGAAGGCCATCATCGCATCGATCAGCCGGGCGATCGGTGTATCGAGCTTCTGGAAGAAGCCGGCAAGCAGGCCGAGCGTCACGCCGATCACCGCCGACAGGCTGACGACCGCAACGCCGACGAGCAGCGACAGGCGGCCGGCAAAGATCGTGCGCGAAAAGACGTCGCGGCCGAACTCATCCGTGCCGAAGAAGAAGGCGCCGCTCGGCGGCTTCAGCCGGTTGACGATCGAAAGTTTGGACGGCGAATAGGGCGCGACGACAGGCGCGAAGACCGCCAGCAGCACGAAGATCGCCAGGATCAGCAGGCCGAAGGCCACCGTCTTGCGTTTCAGCAGGCGGCGGATGAACTTTCCGCTTTCGGTTTCGGCTGACTTGATTGCGATATCGGCCATCAGTAGCGCACCCTCGGATCGACCAGCAGATAGAGCATGTCGATCGCAAAATTGATCAGCACGTAGAGGGCGGCGATGGCGAGCAGCGCACCCTGGATGACGGGGTAATCGCGGCGCAGCACCGCCGAGACGACGAGATTGCCGACACCGGGAAGGCCGAAGACCGTCTCGGTGACGACGGCGCCCGAAATCAGCACCGCCGCCGTCAGGCCGAGCACCGTCAGGATCGGGATCAGCGCATTCTTCAGCGCATGCTTGAGGATGACCTTGCGCTCGACCAGCCCTTTGGCGCGTGCCGTGCGGATATAATCGTCGCCGAGCACATCGAGCATCGAGGCGCGGGTGAAGCGCAGGATCAGCGCCGAGGAGACGATGCCGAGCGCGAAGGCCGGCAGCGTCAGATGATACATCCGCTCGAGGAAGGTCGAGCCCGGACCGCCATAACCCGAGACCGGGAAGAGGTTGAGCCGTACGGCGAAGAACTGCATCAGGATCAGGCCGAGCCAGAAGCTCGGAATGCTGGCGGCAAACATCGCCAGCGTTGTTGCCGCCTGATCGACGAAGGAGCCGCGCCAATAAGCGGCATAGATGCCGATCGGCAGAGCGATGACGCTGGCGATGGCAAGGGAAAACAGCGTCAGGAAGAAGGTCGGCTCGGCGCGGTCGAGCAGAGCCGACGTCACCGGCATGTTGAGGAAGATCGACTGGCCGAGATCGCCCCTCAGCAGTTGGCCGATATAATAGACATATTGCAGGCCGAGCGACTGATCGAGGCCGAGGCGGGCCCGGAGATCGGCAACATCCTGCGGCGTCGCATCGGGGCCGAGCATGACGGCGGCCGGGTCACCCGGCGTCACGCGCACGATGACGAAGACGATCGTGACGACGAGAAACATCACGACGATCATGCCGAATAGACGCTGGAGGATGTAGCGGATCATCCGACTCTTGCTCCTCGGCTTGGTCCATGTCCGTGTCGTAGCGGAATCCGCCGCCCTCCCTCATCCCTGTGCTTGTCACAGGGATCCAGCCACGGCGCGTCTGCGCTGTGATTGACTCTTATCCGTTCAAGAAGTCCTCCGCGCTCAAGGACTTGAGCGCGCTGGATTCCTGTGACAAGCACAGGAATGAGGGAGCAAGTGGTAGGCACAGAGATCACTCCATCACTTCTTGATCGAAGCGTTCCAGAAATACGGCCACGGGGCCGGATCGACGCCTTCGAGCTTGACGGATTTCGCCGAAACGGCGTTGAAATCGCCGATCTTCATGAAGGGCGCGTCGGTATAGACGGCCTTCTGGACATCGGCCCAGAGCGCCACCCGCTTCTTCGGATCAACTTCCGAGGTGAAGGCATCGACGGCGGCCTTGCGGGCCGGCGTATCCCACCAGCCGGGCGAGCTGGTCGAAAGCGAGCCGATCAGCGCCGGCTCCGGCAGGAAGGGGCTGTGGGTAATGTAGATATCCCAGAGCTTCGGATCGGTGCGGCGCTGCGTCAGCGTCGCCCAGTCCACCACCTGCATATCGACGGTGAAGCCGGCAAGCTTCAGATATTCAGCGGCGACCTGCGCCATCTTGTAGTGGAATTCGTACTGGCGGCTGGTCAGGATGCGGATCGGCTCGCCATTATAACCGGCCTTCTTGGCGGCAGCCGCCGCCCCTTCCGGATCGGCGACATTATAGGCGCCCTCGACACCGGCATCGGTCGACCAGGAAAAGCTCTTCGGATAGATGGCGCCGTCGAGCGCATAAAAATCCTTGCTGCCGAAAGCGGCGGCCAGCATGTCTTCCATGCTGAGCGCCTGGCGGATCGCCTTGCGAACCTCGACATTCCCGGCAACACCTTCTTTCGTGTTGAAGACGAAGACCGGATAACCGAAGGGCTTCAGCATGACCGGCTGCGAGGCAGTGGAGGCTTTCAGCTTGTCGTAGGATTCGACGGGGATCGAATCGACATAATCATACTGGCCGGAGATGGCGGCCTCGACGCGGGTGTTCGGATCCGGCACCGGCACGAAGCGGATTTCATCGAGATATTGATGGCGGGCGCCGCCATAACCATTGCCGTCGCCTTCGCGCGACTTGTAGCCGTCGAAGCGGACGAGCTGGATATACTGGTCAGCCTTGCGCTCCTTCAGCATATAGGGGCCGGTACCGATGAACTCCTTCATCGGCTCGTCCTGCTTTTCCGAGGGGATGATGATCGCCGCCGAATTGTTGAAGGCAAGCAGCGAGGTCAGCGGCGCATAGGGCTGCTTCAGCGTGATCGTGACGGTCGAAGGATCGGCAGCCGTGATCTTGTCGATGAAGCCGGCCACCTGCTTGCCGCGCGAGGCGATCTTCATCCAGCGGCCGAGCGAGGCGACGACGTCTTCCGAGGTCATGTCGCTATTGTCGTGGAACTTGATGCCGGTCCTGAGCTTGATCGTATAGGTTTTGCCGTCGGCGCTGATCTCGGGCAGGCTTTCGGCCAGCAGCGGCGTGACGTTCCAGCTCTTGTCGAACGTGTAGAGCGTCTCGAAAATATGCTGAGTGACGATGCCAACGAGATCGGCCGTCGACGACATCGGATCGAGCGTCGGCGGCTCGCCGATCGTCGCGACATTGATGACGCCGCCCTTTTCCTGGGCAAAGAGGGTCGAAGGCAGGGCAACAAGCGCAGTGCCGAGCAGGAATGCGACAAGCGTTTTCATATGAGGGCTCCCGGTTAAGTTCCACAATTATGTAATTCATCTTTTTGTAACAGAATAAGAGATGAAGTGATCGTGTCAAGCGGAAGCCGCGGATTATATCGTGGGACGAGGATCAGGACGGCGAAAACAGCACCGCATCACCGGCTCGGCTGGTCACCTGCGCGAAGGCTGCGCATTATGCCGACTGAAGAATCGGCAGCGGCAGAGCATCAATAAGGCGAGGATGGAATGAACATCGACTTCAACGACGGAAAATGGCTGCACGAACCGGCCAGCTGGCGCGTGGACGACACCGCTCTCACCCTGACGACCGATGAAAAAACCGACTTCTGGCGAGAGACCCATTACGGCTTCACCCGCGACAGCGGCCATTTCCTCGCCTTTCCCACGCCCGAGAGCTTCACCGCCCAGATCCGCATCCAGGGCGAATTCCGCACCCTCTACGACCAGGCCGGCCTGATGGTCCGCCTCGACGAAAAACGCTGGGTCAAAACCGGCGTCGAATTCACCGACGGCGAAGCCTTCCTCAGCACCGTCGTCACCGACGGCAAATCCGACTGGTCGGTGTCGCAACCCTTCAAGGAACTCGAGGATTTCTACATCCGCGTCACGGTCTTAAACGGAGCGATGCGCATCCAGGCCTCCCGCGATGGCAGCCGCTGGCCGCTGCTGCGGCTAGCACCCCTCCCAATCGCCGACCGATACGAAGTCGGTCCGACGGCCTGCACGCCGGAGCGCAGCGGTTTGATGGTGCGGTTTTCGGCGTTTTCGATTGGGCCGGCGATTACGACGGGTCTGCATGATTTGAGCTAAGTCAGGATTTCTACGCCGATCAATTTGCCATCCTCTCCGCCAATCGAGGATCATGTCTGCATCACCGAACAACTGAAGCAAATCCGCCCGGCCGAGATCAACAAACAGATCTCTCAGCCTGATAGAATTGCAAACCACGCCGGGGATTTCTCTGCCTGGGTGATTAGGCAGATAAACGCAAAAAACGTCTCTTTCGTTGGCATCCAATAGAACGTAGTCATCGCCCATGAACCACCTCTCCGTTTTGCTTAATTTAAAAGTCATCGTGCCGCGCATCCAGGATGACCGAGATCCAGTCAACTGATCCGTTCGAACTCTCGCAATCTCTCAGCAGACATACCCTTCGCCTCGTGCGCTCCGGGCCAAGTCCACCTCTCAGAGCCGTCGTCCCTTATCCAAACGCTCCCAGCAGAGCACTCCTCGTGAAAGAAACTAATATTTTGCTCAAAAACCTTTGCATCCCGCCGCATCTTGTCAAAGTCCTCGGTCAGCCTCGGTGCGGATGAATTTTGCCTCCGCTCTTCCGAGCACCATTTCCCGACGGTCGATCGGTAAAGCTCGTTCGAAAAGCGTAACCGGTGTGCCGCTCACGCCTTGACCTTAAATCTTATGATCACATCCATAGCCGACGCCGATTATTGCATTTGCGCACTTCATTCACCCTGACTGCCGAATGCCTACTCGCGTCAAGCGCTACATGCCGTCACCACCATAACCGTACAGGAATTGCATTTCTTCGCTCTTCACTCGCTTTTCGATCAGCGTTAGAAAGGCCTCCGCACCAGGAACAGGCAAATGCCGAAGCCTGAGAACGAGCCGGATGTTGTCCTTGGCCGTGCCCGGATGCCTGAGCCGGAACGCCTCGCTTGCCGCGACGCCTATGCAGTCGTCTATCTTTTTCCCTAGGATATCGATGTGAAAGGTTATGATCTTCTCGTCCGACCATCCGTGGAAGGCGAGAGCCTGATCGGCCGTCCATGGAAGAGTATCATTAACGATCATCCGAACGTGATTGTTCGGATAGGGCACCTCCAAAACGAGATCGACAATGCCCTCAAAGGTAGTGCGGTCTAGGTCTGCCATGGTGGGATCGCTGCTACGCGTCAAATGCCGCCGATCAGCAAATAGGGATAGTGTTGGATCACGGTCCGTACGCGGTCCTCGAACCGGTCAAGGAATGTCAGCAGTGCTTTCCGATGGAACTTATATTTGCGCGGCATTAATCCGGCGTACAGGACGTATTTGTCGACGATCGCACGCAGGGGGGCATTCCCCCTCACGTCACGCCTGAGTTCGTCAAATCGAGAGAGAATATTGAGCCAGATATCTCTCCCTATCCACGTGGTGCCCCAATGACGATAGTTTCTCGTCCAATCAGGGAAGGAACGAGCTACGAAGCCCTCGATGAATAAAAAAGCTTCTTCTCGTATGTTGAATACAGCCGGGTTAGACCGATCACAGTCATACTTGCCGCAGAAGTCGTGGTCGCAAGGGATGAAATCGAAAGTGAGCCCGCCTCGCGGCCCATCTACAAAGCTATAGTCGATAGACATCTGAAAAAAGCGGACATCGCGTGCCGCATCTGGAGTGATCACCCGCAATAGCAGCAAGGCCGTCAGATATCAACGCTTGCATCGAGACGACCGCGCGGCAAAGGCCAGGCAAGCCGGGACGGAATCGGCGCGCCCCCTTGGTTCGAACCCAATCATTGGTGCTCTTCGGCTGGTGAGATCGCCGGCTGATCATGCGTACATCGTCGACGACTCATCCGCCCTCAACCGCGGACTGTCATTTTCGGGATGACATCCGCCCCGTTCTCTGCGAAAAAGAGCGCGATGAGAGACAGGGGCGTTCGTCGACAGACGGGCTGAGAAGCACCCTTCGAACCTGAACCGGATAATGCCGGCGGAGGGAGTCGCTCGGGGTCGCGGTTCGCCGCACGAATTACCCCGTGCCCGCCCCCGCCTGAAAGGGGCCACATGCAGACCAGGACCACACCAGGAGCCATGCTGAAGGCGATGCGCGAGAAGCCGCCGCTCGTTCAGTGCATCACCAATTACGTCGCCATGAACATCGCCGCCAATGTTCTCCTGGCCGCCGGCGCCTCGCCGGCCATGGTGCATGCGGCTGAGGAAGCCGGCGAATTCGCCGGCATCGCCAACGCGCTGACCGTCAATATCGGCACGCTGTCGACGCAATGGATCGACGGCATGCAGGCGGCGGCAAAGGCGGCGACCTCGGCCGGCAAACCCTGGGTGCTCGATCCGGTCGCCCATTATGCCACGGCGTTCCGCCGCGATGCGGTCGCCGGTCTGCTGGCGCTCAAGCCCACGATCATCCGCGGCAACGCCTCCGAAATCATCGCGCTCGCCGGCGGCGAGAGCAGCGGCCAGGGCGTCGACGGCCGCGATCCGGTCGAGCGGGCCGAAGGTTCGGCGCGATGGCTGGCCGAGCGCCAACAGGCGATCGTCGCCGTCACCGGTGCCGTCGATTTCGTCACCGACGGCCAGCGGGCTGTGCGCATCACAGGCGGATCGACCTTGATGCCGCAGGTTACCGCGCTCGGCTGCTCGCTCACCTGCCTCGTCGGCGCCTTTGCCGCCACGGTGCCCGAGGATATGTTCGGGGCGACGGTCGCCGCCCTTGCAACCTTCGCCATCGCCGGCGAGGAGGCAGCGCTGGGTGCGGCCGGTCCCGGCTCCTTTGCCTGGCGCTTCCTCGACGCGTTGAACGCGCTCGACGCCGAAACGCTCGATGCCAGGGCACGGGTATCGGCGGCATGAAGACTTTCGACCTTTCGCTCTATCTCGTCCTCGATCCCGATCTCTGCGCCGGGATCGGCATGGTCGAGACCGCGCGGCTTGCCGTTGCCGGCGGCGCGACGATGGTGCAACTGCGCGACAAACATGCCGGCACGGCCGGGATGATCGAGACCGGACGCGCCTTGAAACAGGCGCTTGATGGCACCGGCGCGCTCCTCATCGTCAACGACGATGTCGAGGCGGCGATCGCCATCGGCGCCGACGGGTTGCATATCGGCCAGGAGGATATGGATGCGGTGACAGCGCGGGCGACGATCGGCTCCGACATGATCCTCGGCCTGTCGGTCGAAACCGCGGCGCTTGCCGCTGCCGTCGATCCCGATGTCGTCGACTATACCGGCGTCGGGCCGGTGTTTGCGACACCGACCAAGGCCAACCACAAGCAGCCGATCGGCTTTGACGGTCTTGCCAAGCTGGTGGCGGCTTCGCCGGTGCCCTCGGTTGCGATCGGCGGGCTCAAGGCGGAGCATGTGGCCGAAGTCTTTGCCGCAGGCGCGAGCGGGCTTGCCGTCGTCTCCGCCATCTCAGGCACGCCCGACCCGGAAGCGGCGACGCGCCGCATCGCCGCTGAAATTCGAAAGGCCCGCCCATGATCCGCAACGTCCTCTCCATCGCCGGCTCCGATCCCTCGGGCGGCGCCGGCATCCAGGCCGATCTCAAGGCCTTCTCCGCCCGCGGCGTCTACGGCATGGCGGTGCTGACCGCGCTGACGGCGCAGAACACGCAAGGGGTCACCGGCGTGCATCTGGTGCCGGCTGCATTCGTTGCCGATCAGATCAACGCCGTCTTTGCCGATGTGCGTGTCGATGCCGTCAAGATCGGCATGATCGCCAATGCCGGCATCGCCGAAGCCGTTGCTGGAGCGCTCGCCGCAGCTCTGGCCGAGGGACGCGGCATCCCCATCGTCATCGATCCCGTGATGATCGCCAAGGGCGGCGCCGCCTTGCTGGCACCCGAAGCCGTCGACGTGCTGACCCGCCGGCTGCTGCCGCTCGCGACGCTGCTGACCCCGAACCTGCCTGAGGCCGCCGCCCTGCTGCATCAGCCGGTGGCGACAAACCGCGCCGAGATGGCGGCGCAGGCCGAGCAACTGCGCGCGCTCGGCCCGGCCGCCGTGCTGGTCAAAGGCGGTCATCTCGACAGCGAGGAAAGCCCCGACGTGCTTGCCGCGGCCGATGGTCTGCACTGGTTCGAAGCCCGGCGCGTGCCGACCAAGAACACCCACGGCACCGGCTGCACGCTGTCGAGCGCGCTGGCAGCCGAGCTTGCCAAGGGTGCCTCGGCTGAAGAGGCCGTCGCCATCGCCAAGGATTACCTCGCCGGCGCGGTTGCGGCTTCAGGCAGCCTCAGCGTCGGCTCCGGACACGGCCCGGTGCAGCATTTTCATGCGCTTTGGAAAGCGGCGGGATAAGTGCCTCACGTCGCCGCACGCCTTCATTCAAAACGGCTCGGGCTCCCCGGGCCGTTTTGCATTTTGGACCCACCCCGCATTGAAACCCGGCCCTCGCGAGGGCCGGCTCTGCGGCTCATTTCAGAATCCCTGTTGACAAGCCCGGTCGCATGGCCAAATCTATATCATTAAAAGGGGATATATTCCGCAATAACGGAATATTAGGAGGAGTAACAGGGTGCCAGACCTGCTTGTGAGTCTATACTCGACAGAGCTCGCCGACCTGCAACGGAAAGCCGATCATGTCGGCGTCTCCATCCGCCCGGCCCTCCCCCCGGAACTGCATCTCGTCGTCAACTGGGTTCGCGAAGGGTTCAGCGAGAACTGGGCGAGCGAGGTCTCGGTCGCCTTCTCCCGCCAGCCCGTCGCCTGCCTGATCGCCGTCGACGGCAGCAAGCTTCTCGGCTTTGCCTGCTACGACACGACGGCACGCGGCTTCTTCGGCCCGACCGGAGTCGATCCTGAAGCCCGCGGCAAGGGTATCGGGCTCGCCCTGTTTTCCGCCTGCCTTCAGACCATGAAGACGCTTGGCCATGCCTATGCCTTTATCGGCGATGCCGGCCCGGTCGATTTCTACGCCAAGACCGCAGGCGCAATCACCATCCCCGCCCCCGACAAGGGCATCTACGAAGGCATGCTGAGAAGCATGCCGACATGACCATCTGATCCCGGAGCACCAGAATTGTCCTCGACCCCGCTCGCCCTTTTCGTCGGCCTTCCCAATCCCGTCCTTTCGGACGATGAATTCGCCCTGTTCCGCGAGACCAATCCGCTCGGCCTCTTCGTCGGCCGGCGCAATCAGCGCGAGCCGGAGCAGACCAGGCGGCTGATCGAGCGCTTTCGGCAAGCTGTCGGCCGCGACGATGCGCCTGTCTTCACCGACCAGGAAGGCGGCCGCGTGCAGCATCTCGATGCCGGGCCCTGGCCGCTCTTCCGCAGCTTCGGCCAGTTTGCCGAACTGGCGCGCCGCGATTTCGATCTCGGCAAAAAAGCACTGCGCCTTTCCTCCCAGGCGATGGGCGCGATGATGACGGAGCTCGGGCTTTCGAGCGGCTGCTCGCCCGTTCTCGATCTCGTCTTCGAGACGACGAGCGCGGTCATCGGCGCCCGCTCCTTCGGTCCCGATCCCGATGTCATCGCCGCCCTCGGCCGCGAAGTGGTCGATGGCCTGCTCGAGACCGGCAACATGCCCGTGATCAAGCACATTCCCGGCCATGGTCGCGCGACGCTCGACTCTCACAAGGAGCGCCCGGTCGTCGACGCCTCGCGCGAGACCCTCGCAGCGACCGATTTCAAGCCCTTCGTCGCGCTGAAGGATACGCCCTGGGCGATGGTCGCCCATGTCGTCTACTCGGCCTATGACGCGGAGCTGCCGGCCTCTGTATCGCCGGTCATGCACGACGTCATCCGCACGGAGCTTGGTTATGACGGCGTGCTGATTTCCGACTGCATCTTCATGGAGTCGCTCTCCGGCACGCTGCCGGAACGTGTCGCCCAAGTGCTCGACGCGGGCTTCGACATCGCCCTCCATAGCCATGGCGACGTCAGGGAAAGCGAAGCTGCCGCCAAGGCCGCCCGGCCGCTGACCGACGCCGCCTTGAAGCGGATCGCCGCCGGCAAGGCCCGCCTCAGCAATCTCAAGATCGACGTCCGCGCCGCCCATGCTGAGGTCGAAGACATGTTTGCCAGCGCGCTGGTCTCCTGACCGCCGCGCCATCTCTCACCGCATAAAAGAAGGGGAATAAAACATGAAAAAATATCTTCTTACCGCCGCTGCCCTGACACTGCTTTCGGGTTCCGCCATGGCGCAGACGGTCCTGACGGCGAATATCGAACCGGCAACGACCTGGGTTCGCAACTTCAACCCGTTCAACCAGACCTCGTCGCGCCAATCGACACTCGATTTCATCTACGAGCCGCTTGTCATCTTCAATCGCTTCGACAGCAACAAACCGGTCTATCGGCTGGCCGAAAGCTTCAAGCTCTCCGACGATCTGAAGAGCATCGATTTCAAGCTGCGTCCGAACCTGAAATGGTCCGATGGTAAGCCGCTGACCGCAGCCGACGTCAAGTTCACCTATGACTATCTGAAGAAATTCCCGGCGCTCGATTTCGTCAGCATCTGGACCTTCGTTACCGACGTCCAGGCCGTCGACGGCCAGACGGTGCGCTTCACGCTCGCCAATCCGAGCTCGCTTGCCGCCGAGCAGATCTCGCAGCTGCCGATCGTTCCCGAGCATGTCTGGAAGGATGTCACCGATCCCGTCACCTTCGCCAACGAGAGCCCGGTCGGCAGCGGCCCGCTGACGGAAGTGCCGCGCTTCACCGGCCAGACCTACGACCAGTGCCGCAACCCGAACTACTGGGACAACGCGCATCTGAAGGTCGATTGCATTCGCTTCCCGCAGCTTGCCGACAACAACCAGATGCTGACGGCGACAGCCGACGGCACGCTCGACTGGGGCGTCTCCTTCATTCCCGATATCGACAATGTTTATGTCTCCAAGGATCCGGCGCATTTCCACTACTGGTATTCGCCGAGCAGCATGGTCGCCTTCCTGTTCAACCTGGAAACGGCGAACGAGAACAACAAGAAAGCCTTCAACGACGTAAAATTCCGCCGCGCCGTCTCGATGGCGCTCGACCGCAAGACGATGATCGACGTCGCCGGCTACGGCTATCCGACGCTGAACGAAGATCCCGGCCTGATGGGCGAGCTTTACAAGAGCTGGTCGGACCCATCCATCAAATCAGACTTCGGCAAGTTCGCGACCTATGACGCCGACGCCGCCAAGGCGCTGCTCGACGAGGCGGGCTACAAGGACAAGGACGGCGACGGCTTCCGCGACAATCCCGACGGCAGCAAGATTGCCTTCTCGATCATCGTGCCGAATTCCTGGACGGACTGGGTCGACACCGTCAACATCGCCGTCGAAGGCATGCAGGCGGTCGGTATCGACGCCAAGATCGAAACGCCTGAAGAAGCGGTCTGGACCGGTAACCTGATCAACGGCAGCTTCGATGCGGCGATCAACAGCCTGCCGGCCTCGGCCTCACCCTATTATCCCTATAAGCGCGCCTTCAGCGCCTCGGACAAAGGCAAGACCCGCTTCACCGCGCAGCGCTGGTTCAACCCCGATGTCGAGAAGCTCGTCACCGAGTTCACCCAGACCGCCGATCTCGCCAAGCAGAAGGACGCGATGAACAAGGCGCAGCGCATCGTCGCCGAAAACATGCCCATGATCCCGGTGTTCAACAATCCGAACTGGTATCAGTACAACACCAAGCGCTTCACCGGCTGGTCGACCAAGGAAAACCCCTTCGTCAATCCGTCGATCTCGCGGACCAATCCGGCACGCCTGCTGAACCTCTTGGCTCTCGAACCCGTCAAGTAAGCATCGTAGTCCTCGGGAGCGGTGCAAACGCCGCTCCCGTCACGACGGAGTTCCCATGGCCTTCCTGCTTCGCCGCCTCGTCTTCTACATGGCAGCCTTCATCGCGGCAGCGACGATCAATTTCTTCCTGCCGCGGCTGATGCCGGGTGATCCCGTGCAGATCATGTTCTCCAGCGCCGGCACCGAATTGCCGCCGGAAAGCCTGCAGGCGCTGAAGCTCACCTTCGGCTTCGTCGACGGTCCGCTCTGGCAGCAATATCTCACCTATCTCGGCAGCATCTTCACCGGCGATCTCGGCCGCTCGATCAAATATTTCCCGCTGCCGGTCACCTCGGTGCTCGGTCATGCCCTGGTCTGGACCGTCGCCCTGATGGGAACGGCGACGGTCGTCAGCTTCGCGCTCGGCACCTTGCTCGGCATCCTCGCCGCCTGGCGCCGCGGCAGCAGGTTCGATGTCGTCGTTTCCGTCGGTGCGATTTTCGCCACCTCGGTGCCATCAGTCGTCACCTCGCTGATCGTGCTCTTCATCTTCGGCTTCACGCTCGGCTGGTTCCCGAACGGCTATGCCGCCGATCCCTCGCTCGATCCGGCCTTCAGCCTGCGCTATATCGGCAGCGTCGCCTATCACGGCATCCTGCCGATGGTGACGCTCTGCACGGTGCTGATCGGCGGCTTCACCGTCACCATGCGCAACAACATGATCAACCTGCTCGGCGAGGATTATATCGTCATGGCCCGCGCCAAAGGCCTGTCCGACCGGCATGTGATGCTGTGGTACGCGGCGCGCAACGCCCTGCTGCCGACGGTCTCCAGCCTTGCCATCGCCATCGGCACCATCCTCGGCGGCTCGCTGGTGACGGAGGTCGTCTATAACTATCCCGGCCTCGGCAACATTCTCTACCAGGCGATCCTCGCCCGCGATTACCCCGTCATCCAGGGCCAACTGCTCATCATGACCGCGACCATGCTGATCGCCAATTTCATCGTCGACGTCAGCTATATCCTGCTCGATCCGCGGCTGAAGGGAGCGTGAGATGAAGACCCTGCTTCGAAACCGCAAGGCGCTCACCGGCCTCGTCATCATCGCCGTCATCATCATCGTCGCGATCGCAGCACCGCTGCTGACGCAATACGATCCCGCCGCCCGCAGCGGGCGGCCGCACCAGCCGCCGTCGCTCGACCATATTCTCGGCACCACCCGTATCGGCCAGGATGTCTTCGCCCGGCTGATCTATGGCGCCCGCACCTCGCTTGCCGTCGGCTTCGGCGCCGGCCTGCTGATCACCCTCGTCGGCACCGCGCTCGGCATCATTTCCGGCTATCGCGGCGGCAAGACCGACGAGGTCATCAGCTTCTTCACCAACATGGTGCTGGTCGTTCCGAACCTGCCGCTGCTGCTGGTGCTGGCCGCCTTCATCGGCCAGGCAAGTCCCGTCGTCATTGCCCTCATCCTGGGGGCCACCTCCTGGGCCTGGGGCGCACGCGTCACCCGTGCCGAAACGCTTTCCGTCAAGCATAAGGATTTCGTCAAATCCGCCGAGATGATGGGCGAGCCGCAATGGCGCATCATGACATTCGAGATCTTCCCCAACGTCATCTCGATCGTCGGGATCAATTTCATCGGCAGCGTCATCTTCGCGATCATTACCGAGGCGACGCTTGAGTTTCTCGGCCTCGGTGACCCCCGCGCGATCTCCTGGGGCACCATGCTCTACAATGCGCAGAAGGCCTCGGCGCTTTCGGTCGGCGCCTGGTGGGATATCCTCACCCCCTGCTTTGCCCTCGCCTTTCTCGGCATCGGCATGTCGCTTCTGAATTTCGCCGTCGACGAGATCGCCAATCCGCGGCTGCGCACCGGCAATCACCTGAAGCGCTGGTCACTGCTCGTCCGTTCCGGGGAGGGCCGCCTGTGACGCAGCCGCTGCTGTCGGTGAGGAACCTCACCATCGACTATATCGGCGAGGAGAAGGATTTCCGCGCCGTCGACGATGTCAATTTCGACGTCGCGCCCGGCGAGGTCTTCGGCCTTGCCGGCGAATCCGGCTGCGGCAAAAGCACCATCGCCTTCGCCATCAGCCGCCTGCACAAGCCGCCGGCGCTGATCCGCAAGCAGAGCCGCATCCTGCTCGACGGCCGTGACGTGCTCGATCTCGACCGGCAGGCGCTTGCCGCCTTCCGTTGGCGCGAGGTCGCCATGGTCTTTCAGAGCGCCATGAATTCGCTGAACCCGGTGCTGCGCATCGAAACGCAATTCTCCGACATGCTGCACACCCATAAAGGCATGAGCCGCGCTGCAGCCCGCGAGCGCACCGCCGAAATGCTCAGGCTCGTCGATATCGCCCCGGATCGCATGCGCGACTATCCGCACCAGTTTTCCGGCGGCATGCGCCAGCGCATCGTCATCGCCATCTGCATGGCGCTCGATCCGAAGCTCGTCGTCATGGACGAGCCGACGACGGCGCTCGACGTCGTCGTCCAGCGCGAGATCCTGCAGCGCATCAACGAGCTGCGCCGCCGCTTCGGCTTCTCCGTGCTCTTCATCACCCATGACCTCGGGCTGATGGTGCAGTTCTGCGACCGCATCGGCATCATGCTGTCAGGCAGGCTGGTGGAGCAGAATTCAGCCGAGGCGATCTACAAGACTCCGGCGCACGATTACACGAAAAAGCTCTGGGCCTCCTTCCCCTCGCTGCATGGAGGAGTGCTGCTATGAGCGACGCCATCCTCGCACTCGACGCCGTCACCAAGAGTTTCGGCTATGGTTCGGCGGTCGTTCACGCGGCACGCGCCATCTCCTTTTCACTGCATGCCGGCCGGGCGCTGGCGCTGGTCGGCGAATCCGGCAGCGGCAAGACCACCTGCGCCCGCATGGCGATGCGCGAATATCTGCCGACATCGGGCCGCATCCTCTACAAGGGCCGGCCGGTCGAGGCGGCGAATTCCGCCGAAATCGCCCGCTACCGCCGCTCGGTACAGATGATCTTCCAGGATCCCTTCGCCTCGCTGAACCCTGCCCACACCATCGCCCACCATCTGAGGCGGCCGCTGAAGCTGCATCGCCCCGATATCAAGGGGGCCGAGATCGATGCGACGGTCCGCGAACTGCTGCAGCGCGTCAGGCTCGATCCCGATCTCGTCGCGCCGAGATATCCGCACGAACTCTCCGGCGGCCAGCGCCAGCGCGTCAACATCGCCCGCGCCCTTGCCGTCCGGCCAGAGGTGATCGTGGCGGACGAACCGACCTCGATGCTCGACGTCTCGGTGCGCCTCGGCGTGCTGAACCTCTTGAACGAGATGAAGCAGCAGATGAATCTCGGCCTGCTCTATATCACCCATGACATCGCCACGGCCCGTTATGTCGCGGAAGATATCGCCGTGATGTATGCCGGCCAGATCGTCGAATGGGGCAGCACCGCGGGGGTGATCGACAATCCGCAGCATCCCTATACCAGGCTGCTGCTCTCGGCCGTGCCCGACCCCGATGTCCGCTTCGAAGACCCGAAAGCCCGGCTCAGGCCTGAGGAGGTGGAGAATATCCGCAGTCGTTCAGCCGCGCCGCAGGACGAGATCGTCGAAGTGGAGCCGGATCATTTCATGCGGATGATCTGACAGTCCGTTTGATTGCGCCTCAGCTGAGTTCCTGGGCGAGTCCGAGGAGAATCCCTTCGGGCCCTCTTATGTAGCAGAGCCGATATGTATCGCCGTACTGGACGACGTCGCCGACGAGCTGCGCGCCACGCGCACGAAGCCTTTCAAGCGTGTCGTCGATGTCATCGACGGTGAACATGACGCGGAGATAACCGAGCGCGTTGACCGGAGCGTTGCGGTGATCTGCGACGACAGCAGGCATGAGGAAGCGGGAGAGTTCGAGCCGGCTGTGGCCATCAGGTGTGCGCATCATGGCAATCTCGACACGCTGATCGCCCAGCCCCGTGATGCGCCCGGCCCATTCGCCTTCGATCATGGCCCGTCCTTCGAGCGCGAGGCCGAGTTCGCCAAAGAAATCAATCGCCGCTGTGAGGTCTTCGACGACGATTCCGACATTGTCCATCTGCTTGAGCGCCATGTTTCCAATCTCCAAAGTGTCGTTGCAATCCACGAGGTGTCGCCTCGTCTGACAAAGGACGCTTGAGGTGCCCCGACACCGACAGCCTCCAGCCTAAATTCGCTGCTGTTCGCATCAGAAGCTTGAAGCATGGACGGCCTCAAACCACCGCCCGTTTTCAAACGGTCTCCGCCTGCTTACTGGCCCCGCTCATCGCCCTATGCTAGGGGACGGTTCTTTCACGTGAGGCGAAACCGTCATGCTGCCCTGGATCCAGCTCGATTGCGCGACCATTCCCGGCGAAGGCGGCGAACTCAGGCTGAAGCAGCGCGGCAGCGAGTTCTCGATCATGCTCGGCGCCAACGAACTGATGAACAGCCGCCTCAGCGGCTCGGAGGAGGCGCTGGCGACGCTTTCCTGGGAACGGATCAAGGCGCATCCAAAACCGAGGGTGCTGATCGGCGGGCTCGGCATGGGCTTTACCCTGCGCGCCGCTCTCGCCATCCTTCCCGAAGATGCCGGCGTCACCGTCGCCGAACTGGTGCCGGCCGTCGTGACCTGGGCGCGCGGCCCGATGGCCGAAGTCTTCAAGGGCTGCCTCGACGATCCCCGCGTCGGCATCCATCAGGGCGATGTCGGCGAGGCGATCCGCGCCGGCAAGGGCGCCTATGACGCGATCCTGCTCGATGTCGACAACGGCCCGGACGGGCTGACCCGCAAATCCAACGATCGGCTCTATGATTTCGCCGGCCTGCGTGCCGCCCGCGACGCGCTTCGCCCCGGCGGCGTTCTCGCCGTCTGGTCATCCGGTCCGGACCCCGATTTCACCCGACGCCTCAGAGACAGCGGCTTTTCCGTCGATGCCGTCAACACCCGCGCCAATGGCAAGCGCGGCGGCGCCCGCCATGTCATTTGGCTGGCGGTGAAACCGGCCCGCTGATCAAAGCTCCTCAACGAATGAGGTGATATCGCCTGGGTCAGCTGGCCGACACGATCCTGCGGGCGGCATTGATGGCGCGGCGGGCGCCGGACCGCAGCTGCGTGGTCTCGGCGCCGGCAATGACCAGGTCGAAGCCGAATTTCAAAAGTTCGCCGGCCCGCTCGCCGTCGGCGGCAAAGGCGCAGGCGAATTTGCCGTGGGCACGGCAGCGGGCGACGGCATGCTGCATGGCGCTGTCGATTTCGGCCGCGTTCGGCGCCACCTGATCGCCGTTCGACAGCGCGATCGAAAGATCGGAAGGGCCGATGAAAATGCCGTCGATGCCGGTCACGCCGAGAATGCCGTCGATCGCGTCGAGCGCAGCACGGGTCTCGATCATGGCGATGGCGACGGTGAGCGCATTGGCGCTCTTCAAATAATCGTCGGCCGACAGGCCTGTATGGTTCAGCGCCAGCGACGGCCCCCAGCTGCGCTCGCCGACGGGCGGATATTTCGTCGTCCGGACCAGGGCTCTCGCATCGTCGGGCGAATTGATCATCGGCGCGATGATGCCGGAGGCACCGGCGTCGAGCAGCCGTGAGGCGGAGGCGAAATCGCCGACCGGGATGCGCGCCAGGGCCGGCTTGCCGGCCAGACGCACCTGCGCGATGCCATTAGCCGCCGACGGCATGTCCCACATGCCGTGCTGCATATCCAGCACGACGGCATCGAAGGCCTCCTGCGCCAGATGGTTGACGAGCATGGCATCGGGAATGCCGACCCAGGCGGAGATCATGCCGCCCCGGCTGCCCCTGATCCGGTTCGCAAAGCCGTCGATGTCAGTTGCATCCATGCCCTTCTCCTCAATTCGTCAGCGCCCAGCGGCGGCTCACACTCTCCGGCGCAGTCGTGAGACGATGATCATGACGGCAATGCCGGCTGCGGCCAGAAGAGCACCCCACAGCATCCAGATCGTTTGCGCGATCATGAAGCTGGAGGCCGGATAGGGAAAATAGCCGCTTCCCTGCCCGATCCAGATCAGCCCGAGAAGGATCATAAGCAGTCCGATGATATATCCGATCGTTCGCATGCGTCCGCCACTTCGCTAAGGATTCGATCTCACAATGTCCGGCGGCATCGCCGATGACAAGGCTTCCCCGGAGAGAAATGCGGCCGTTGCTAACTGCTCCGCTTCACCTCATCCAATAACCAGGCACTGAGCCTCTCGCTGTGCGCGCTTGGAGATCGCGGCGGCACCAGCCAGTAACCACGGTCCTGCACATCGAGCGGCGGGCCGGCTTCCACAAGCATGCCCGCGGAGAGCAGCGTATCGACGAGCCCCATCCAGCCGATCGCCACGCCTTGCCCGCTCAGCGCCGCCTGAATAACCAGCGAGTAGGTATTGAAGCTGATATCGCCGCGGCCGGCATTGATGTCGCGCAGGACGGCGAATTCAGAGAAATAGCTGCGCCAGTCGAACCAGGGCGATGGCATCGGCGTGTCGAGATGGATCAGCACCGCCCTGGCAAGCTGCCCCGGATCGTCGAACGGGCCGTTTCGGTCGAGAAATCCCTGCGTGCAGACCGGCACGACCTTTTCCCGGAGCAGAAGCGTGCCGATGGCGCCGAATTCCGCCCGCGTGCCGAAAACGACCGCGACATCCGCTTCGTCACGAAAACCGGCTGAAAATCGCTGCGTCGCGACGATCTGGATGTCCGTTTCCGGATGAAGAAGCCGGAAGCCGTCCATGCGCGGGATCAGCCAGAGCGATGAAAAGGCATAGTCGGTTCTCAGCCGGACGACCGGTCTCTGGACTTCGGCACGGAAGCTGCGCGCGAGCGCATCGATATCGCCGACCGCCTTGGCGGTGACGTCGAGAAGCCGCTCGCCTTCAGCAGTCAGTGTCACGCCGCGATGCTGGCGGCGCAGCAGGCTGACGCCGAACTGTTCCTCCAGCCGACGGATCTGATAGCTGACGGCCGGCTGGGTAAGCCCGAGCAGTGCTGCGGCCGAGGAAAAGCTCCCAAGTCTGGCGACCTCGACGAAGACGCGCATCCAGCCAAGTTCAAGCGGATGGTCTGGCATAAAAATTCCTTTGGGCATCCATCGAAACAAGTCATCTTTACAGGCGCGATGATAGGCGCTTCAATAAAATCTTCAAATAGCACAGAGGATCGACATGGCGCGCCCGAATATTCTCATCCTGATGGTGGATCAGTTGAACGGGACCCTCTTTCCCGATGGTCCCATCGATTTCCTTCACGCGCCGCATCTGAAATCATTGGCGGAGCGTTCCGTGCGTTTCGCCAACACCTATACGGCAAGTCCGCTTTGCGCGCCGGCGCGGGCGTCCTTCATGTCCGGGCAATTGCCGAGCCGGACGCGCGTCTACGACAATGCCGCCGAATTTGCCTCCGACATTCCGACCTATGCGCATCATCTGCGCGCCGCCGGATATCAGACGGCATTATCCGGCAAGATGCATTTCGTCGGCCCCGACCAGCTTCATGGCTTCGAGGAGCGGCTGACGACGGATATCTACCCCGCCGATTTCGGCTGGACGCCCGACTATACCAAACCCGGCGAGCGCATCGACTGGTGGTATCACAATTTGGGTTCAGTGACCGGCGCCGGCGTTGCCGAGATCACCAATCAGATGGAATATGACGACGAGGTCGCCTACCACGCCAGCCGCAAGCTGTTCGATCTGTCGCGCGGCCAGGACGGGCGCCCCTGGTGCCTGACCGTCAGCTTCACCCATCCGCACGACCCCTATGTCGCGCGCCGCAAATTCTGGGACCTTTATGAGGATTGCCCGGCCCTCGACCCGGCGGTGGCGCCGATCGCCTTCGAGAAGCAGGATCCGCATTCGCAGCGGCTGATGAAAGCCTGTGAGCATGATGCTTTCGACATCAGCCCGGAAGAAATCCGGCGGGCAAGGCGGGGCTACTTCGCCAATATCTCCTATGTCGACGATAAGATCGGCGAGATTCTCGGCGTGCTGGAACGGACCCGCATGGCCGAGAACACGATCATCCTGTTCGTTTCCGATCATGGCGACATGCTCGGCGACCGCGGCCTCTGGTTCAAGATGAACTTCTTCGAAGGATCGGCGCGTGTTCCACTGATGATCGCGGCCCCCGGCTGGAGGCCCGGGCGTATCGATCAGCCGGTCTCCACGCTCGACGTGACGCCGACGCTGGCTGCCCTTGCCGGGATCGACATAGCCTCGTTGAAACCATGGACCGAGGGTGAGGATCTTTCAGCACTTGCCGCAGGCACGGGCAGCCGCGGCCCGGTGCCGATGGAATATGCCGCCGAAGGTTCCGAAGCGCCGCTCGTCTGCCTCAGGGACGGGCGCTACAAACTCTCGCTCTGCGAAAAGGATCCGCCGATGCTGTTCGACCTCGAAGCCGATCCACAGGAACTCGACAATCTGGCGGAAAAGCCGGCCCATGCCGACACCCTGGCACGACTTGTCGAACAGGCCCGCCGGCGCTGGAACCTTGCCGATTTCGACGCCGCCGTGCGTGAAAGCCAAGCGCGCCGCTGGGTGGTCTATGCGGCGCTGCGCAACGGCGCCTATTATCCCTGGGACCATCAGCCGCTGCAGAAGGCCTCGGAGCGCTACATGCGCAACCACATGGATCTGAACGTGCTGGAGGAAAGCCAGAGATTCCCGCGCCAGGAATGAGCGGCAGAGGCTCGCGGTTTAAGCCGTCCGGCGCGCCGGCGCCTCGCGCGGGAAATCCTCGATGAAGGCCTTTTGCAGCAGGATGCCGTCCCATTCGTCGGGGAAAAAGGGCGAGTCGTAGATCAATGTGAAGGGACCGGCGTAACCGGCCCGCTCGCACATCTCCAGGCATTTGCGGTAATCGTCGGCATCGAGGCCGGCGACGCCGTAATCGGCCTTGGCATGGCAGATTTCCGCCCGGCGCATGATGTCGGCAAGGCCCTCGTATTTCGCCGGTGCCGCCCAATTGCCGAGGTCGCCGTTGAGGCCGACCTTGCCGTCCAGCCGATCCAGCAGCCAGTTCATCTCGACGGGCGACGGCAGCAGGTCGAACCAGTTTTCGACGACGACGCGCACGCCGCTGCCTTCGGCCTTTTCAGCCAGCCAGTTCAGCTGACGGGCTGCACGGCTCAGGTTTTCCTCGATCGGCTTCTGCTTGCCGGCGATGACGCGCATCCTCTGCGCCCCAAGGGAAGCGGCGATATCGATCCACGGCGCCATCCATTTGACATCGCGCTCGGCCGTCTCGGGATGGCTCGGATCGCCGTCCTCGATGAGCAGCGTCTGGAACAGCACGTTTGACGCCGTCATCGCATCGCGCAATTCGCTTAAATAGCCGGAATCGAGGCTCGGCAGATGAAAGGAACAGATCTCCAGCCGGTTGACGCCGCGCGCCGCCAGCGCCGCCGGCATGTCGATCAGTGCCGCGGCCCCCGGGCCATAGGGTTCCTTGGGCGCAGCACTTTTGTCAGGATCGGGGCTATAGGCATAAACGGCGCCGAGCAGCCGATGCAGCGACCATGTCGAAACCGCGAAGCGTCCGTTTTGCAAGATCTGCACGTGCTTTCCTCCAGGATTTCCTCCTGCCATCAATCGCAATAAAAGCCCGGCGGTTCAATTGCCAATCAGGCGAAATCGCCGCGAATGACCGGCTCGGCAGCGAGTGCGACCCCCAGCAGCGCTTCGTCGCGATGGGCCGTGGCGGAGAGCAGCAGCCCGACTGGCATGCCGGAGGCACCCGTGCCGCAGGGGATGGAGACGCCACACCAGTCGAGAAAATTGCCGAGCGCGGTATTGCGCAGCGTCTTGTTATTTGTCGCGAAGAACAGTTCGTCGTCCTGCTCCAGCGGCCCGATCGGCGGAGCGACATGGGCGACGGTCGGAAAAGCGATGAGCCGGTCGCCGACAAGGCGCTCGACATCGGCGATCAGGCGGCTGCGCGCCGCAAGGATCGCCAGGTAATCGGCCAGACTCGTCCTGCTTCCCAAGCGGGTGCGCATGACGACGCGGTGATCCATCCTGTCCGCATCCGGTCCCGCGAGCCGCTCCTGATGCAATGCGAAAGCTTCCGCGGTGACCAGCGGGCCGTATCTCGTCATCAGATCGAAAATCTCGTCGAAGGCGGGAATGACGGCACGGGCAATATGGACGCCAGCCCTTTGAAGACGTTCCAAAGCAGCCTCGAACGCAGCGATCACTTCAGGCTCGGCTCCTTCGAAGACGATATTGTCAGGCACGAGCAATTCCAGCCCCTGAAGCGGACGCTCGACGACATCAGGCGCGGTGCGGCCGCGCATCGCCGCATCGATCCACACCGCATCCCGGACGCTGCGGCAGAGCGGTCCCAGCGAATCCAGGCTCTTGGCCAGCGGATAGACGCCCTCCATCGCATGACGGCCGCGGGTCGCCTTGTAGCCGACAATGCCGTTGAAGGCGGCGGGAATGCGCACCGAGCCGCCAGTATCCGTGCCCATGGCGACCGGCACCAGCCCGGCGGCAACGGCGACACCGGCACCGGAGGACGAACCGCCCGGAATGCGCGACAGATCGGCGCCGCGCGGATTGACCGGCGTGCCGTAATGCGGATTGATGCCGAGGCCGGAAAAGGCGAACTCGCTCATATTGGTGCGGCCGATAGCGACCATGCCCGCCTGCCTGAGGAGACCGACAACGGCCGCATCGCGCTTGGCCGGCGCATCACCGGCCAGCACGGCGGATCCCGCCGTCGTCGCCAGACCTTCGATATCGAAAAGGTCCTTCCAGGCGATCGGAATGCCGTCCAGCAATCCGAGCGATCGGCCCTCCCGCAAACGCATCGAGGAGGCGCGTGCCTCCTCCATCGCGCGGCTTTCCAGCAGCGTCGTGAAAACCGCCTTGTCGGCATAATCAGCGATGGTTCCGAAGACCGCCTCGGCCACGTCGACCGGATCGGCCGCGCCACCTTGAATGAGGACGGAAAGCTGGGCGACCGACATTGCGCCGAAGGATTTGCTCATAGGACGATCCACAGAAAGATGATCCTCTGGACTACCCCGGATCATTCCGGCGAGCCAGAGCATCACGATATTTTGCATTTATTAGGACGATTTTTTGAACACTGCGTTTGCAGATTGCCCCTTCAATTGCCGCGATTAAAGACACACATGCTGCACGCATGCGGGAGTCGGTCCGCCATGAGGGTTGAGAGTTTATTCTTGAGAGGCCGGCGTCGCATGTGTTGCAGGAGTAATTGAGATGACAGATTGTGAAACTTTGACCCGTCGCCAGGATATGGTGACGCTCCATGTGAAAGAGGATGGAACCGCCGGCTTGGGCGAGCGCGATTATGTGGAGCATGTCAGCGCCCAGAAACTTTCGGGCTTCGAGCGCATTGTCGTGGTCGCGGCGCTGGCTCTCTTGAGCTTCGTCGGTTTCGCCGCATATTCTTCCACCGAGACGGACCCGGTGACGACCTCGGCCATTGCCGCCACCGCCGGCGACAGCGCGCCGCACCATCAGCCTTACGGCCATTGCCGTGAGAGCAGCCCCTATGCCGAAAGGGTCTGCTGAGGGCGAGCGCGGCTCGCCTGGATAGAACCACTCGCCGGGCATGGAGACCTTGGCCCAGGCTGCATTGACAGCGAAAAGGGACGGACCATGGCCGGTGATATCGATTACAATCTCGACCGCTTCGTCGATGCCCAGAACGGCGTCTACGAAAAGGCGCTTTCGGAACTGAAAGCCGGGCGCAAGACCTCCCACTGGATGTGGTTCATCTTCCCGCAGATATCAGGTCTCGGCACCTCGCCGATGGCGGAAAAATATGCGATCCGTTCCGCCGAGGAAGCCGCCGCCTATCTCGCCGATCCCATTCTCTCCAGCCGGCTGCTGCGCTGCATCGAGGCGATCTTGTCGGTCAAGGACCGATCCGCGCATGCGATCCTGGGCTCGCCCGACGACCTGAAGCTGCGCTCGTCGATGACCCTGTTTGCCGCGATCAGCGACCATGGCTCGCCCTTCCACCGGGTGATCGAGCATTTCTACCAAGGGAAATTCGACGAGCGGACGATGGAAATCCTCAGGACTTAGATCATGCTCTCGCGGTCCGGCCTGCTTCCAGCGCGGCGATTTCGTCGGAAATTTCGCTCAGCCGCTGGCGCAGATCGCTGTCGGTGCCGTCATCGACCTCTTCCTCGCCGAAACAATAGCGCGCATCGTGAAGCTCCAGCTTGGCTTCAAGCTCGGCGCGTTTGGCATAAAGGCGCTTGAGATAGACGTAGTTCATCTCCCGGTCTCCACTTGTCCTCCGGTGATGGAAGAACGGCATGGAGGCGGTAAGGTTCCCGAAAGACCGGTTCAGGCGAAGGAAGCGATCGCCGCGTTGCAGGCCTTGGCGAAATGACCGCAGCAACTGGCAGCGCCCATGGCCTGGCGGCTGACACGCGCACCTTCGAGCAGCAGCGTCAGCGTATCGGCAAGAAGGTCCGGCTCGCGCGCATCGGCCGCTGAACAGAGCGCGGCCAGCCGATCTCGCTGTTCGGCCTTGTGGCGCTCGATCATTTCATGGGCCGGGTGGCCTTCGCCCTTCAGCTCGATGGCGGCATTGGCGAGATCGCAGCCGGCAGGCTCGCCGGTCAGACATTGCGCCCGCATCTCAACCCAGGCGTAGAGCTGGGCGCGCGGATTACCGGGATAGGCCGCCTCGAGATCGCGCCAGATGGCACCCGCCTTTTCGGAGGCGCGGCGCAGCGTCTCGCAGACGAGTTCGTCCTTCGAGCCGAAATGCCGGTAGAGCGTCATCTTGTTGGTCAGCGCCGCGTCGGCGATCGCATCGACACCGATGCCGCGGATGCCGCGCTCGCGGAAAAGCTCCGATGCGGTGGAGACGATACGTTCCCGCGGCGGGATTCGATCCTCTGGTACGGCTGCGGAGATTACATTCGAAGTTTCGGATTTTTTTGCGGACGTAGTCCTTGACATCAATGTGACCGATCGGTAACAAATGCATTGTTACTTACCGGTAACACCACGAAACGCGAAAGTCAATGTCGAGAACGGCAGCGCACAGTGGAACACGGGCGACCGCCCACGAAAGGAGGACAAGCCATGAGAAAGACCAGAGACGACCTGACGATATCCGAAGCCCTTCGCGACCCCCTGATCGCCATGGTGTTGCGCGCCGACGGCGTGAAGCTTGAAGATTTCAAGCAACTCCTGGAGACGGCGGCCGGCAAACGCGAACCGCGTTCGACCTCGGTGGGCAATATCATCGGAGCCATCGCAAGCCGCGCCAATCTGCCGGCAATGCCCTGCTTCGGCTGAACAGCCTGCTTGAAAATTTCGGGGGATCTCTCCCTGCCCCCGTCAAGGGCTGCCGTCACAAAGAGGCGGCGGCCCTTGCCGCTTGATCGTAGTGCCCGGAAAGCGCACGGAGCATGGCGGCCATCGCTGACGCCGCCGCGGCATCGAGCCCGAGACCTTTCATAGACTCCACCAGCAGCGCTTCACGCACGGCCCGGTATTTCAGGCAGATTTCAACGCCCTTTTCGGTAGCGGCGATCAGTTTCTCCTTGCCCGCCCGTGTGCTCGTCACAAGGCCGCGCCTTTCAAGCTTCTTGATCGCGTAGATCACCAGATGCGTATCCTCGACGCCGAGCACGCTGCAGAGATCGCCGAGCCGCTTCGGCCGCTGCCGGTGGGCAACCGAATGCAGCACCAGCACGTCGATCGCAGCACAACCGGGCTCGCCGGCCGCCGTCATGCAGCGCACCATCCAGCGATCGAAGGCATTGCCGGCGAGGATCAGGCCGAATTCCAGCTCGGAAAGCGCGGGAAGCGCACCGTCGGCCAGATGGGCTGAGGAGACGATCGGTCCGATGCCCTGTTGTCCACGCCCATCCGCCATGCCGACCGGCGGCGGTTACGGCAAGCCGGACTGAAACGGGTCGCGTCAAACCTTGATCGACCCGCTCAGTTCCTTGTTTCACGCATATCTTTAACCCGGAACCGCCAATCCCAGGCGACTTGCGTCAAAGGATCGGCTTGCCGCCAGTGACCGCGATTGTCGTGCCGGAGACATAGCTCGACAAGGGATCGGCCAGCATCACATAGGCTGTCGCCAGCTCGGCCGGCTGGCCCGGCCGTTTCATCGGCACCTGCTTGCCGAAATTGCTGACAGTTTCCTCAGGCAGCGTCGAGGGAATGAGCGGCGTCCAGATCGGCCCCGGCGCCACGGCATTGGCGCGAATGCCTTTCTCCGCCAGAAGCTGGGCAAGACCGGCGGTGAAATTCTGGATCGCGCCCTTGGTCGTCGCATAGGCAAGCAAGGTCGGGTTCGGGCTGTCCGAATTGATCGAGGCGGTGTTGATGATTGAACTGCCGGGCTTCATATGCGGCACGGCCGCCTTGGTCAGGTAGAACATCGCATGGATATTGACCTTGAAGGTCAGTTCCCACTCCTCGTCGCTGATCTCGTCGATGCTCTTGAAGCTCGCCTGATGGGCGGCATTGTTGACGAGGATGTCGATACCGCCGAACTCCTTGACCGCCGTCTCGACGATCTGCCGGCATAAAGCCGGATCCTGGATATCGCCGCTGACGAGCACGGCCTTGCGCCCGGCCTCTTCGACGAGCCGCTTGGTCTCGTCGGCATCCTCATCTTCGTCGAGATAGGAAATTACAATATCGGCGCCTTCCCTGGCATAGGCGATCGCCACCGCCCGGCCGATGCCGCTATCGCCGCCGGTGATGATCGCCCGCTTGCCCTTCAGCCGCTCGAAACCGCGATAGGTTTTTTCGCCATGGTCGGGAACCGGGTCCATCTGCGCGGTAAAACCGGGCATCGGCTGTTTCTGGGACGGGAAAGGCGGTGTCGGATAATTCGTCATCATGACCTCCTGGGTTCAGGGTCAAACTCAGGCTGCGGTTTGTTGTTCCAGTTTATGGGGGAGTTCTTCCCGAGCAGTAGCACCGCGGCGAGAACCATCCCCGCTTCGCATCCGACCGCACGATCAACCTACAAGATGTTGCGATTTGCCACGGCGACCGCTATGCCATAGTAATGTAACATGATCGCAGTTTAACGAGGTGCGTGGAATTGGACGGAAAGACATCACCCGCAGTTTACTCCGAAGATGAGGGCCATGCCGAAGAAGCCGCCGGCAAGGGTGCGCGGCGCGCGCGCGTCAGCGGCATCGACCGTGCGCTTCAGGTGATCGATCATCTCTATGAGACGGGCTCGCCCGCCGGCGTCTATGCCATCGCCAAGGCGGTGAAGGCGCCGCTGTCGACCGTTTACGTCATCGTCGACGATCTGGTCGAGAAGAACATGCTGACGCGCCAGGCCGATGGTTCGATATGGCTCGGTGCCCGGCTCTATCATTACGGGCTCGCCTATGCCCGGTCGCTGGATTTCATGAGCATCGCCACCCACGAGATGCACGATCTCTGCCGCCAGGCCGGCGAAACCGTGCAGGTCTGCGGCCGCGATGGCGATTATATGCTGGTGCTGGCCATGGCCGACGGCCCGAGCCACTTCCAGGTGGCGTCGCGCGTCGGCACCCGGGTGCCGCTGAACTGGACGGCGTCGGGCCGCCTGCTCGCCGGCCACCTGCCCGAGGAGGAGCGCATCGAACTGTTCAAACGTTGCGCCCGCTCGTCACCGACCGGCCGTGCCGAGATCGATCCGCGAACGCTGTCGGAAGCCGCCGGCAAGGCCTTCGAGTCGCGCCTGTCGATCCAGGCAGGAGAATCGGATTATGCGGTTGCCTGCATCGCCTCGCCGATCTGCGACCGCGACGGCCAGTGCGTCGCCACCATTTCCATCGTGCTGCCGGAACAGAAGGCTTTTTCCGACGAGAACCACTATACCGCGCATGTGCGCAGTTCGGCGGAGCGGATCGAAAAGCTGATGGGCTGGCGCAACCGCTGAGGCTTTCCTCAGCAGTCGAACCAAGCGCGGCGGCGGATCTTACCGGTAGGAATAACCATGGCTGTGGCGCACGAGTTTGCGTGCCCGCGGCACGTAGCGGCTGGCGGTAAAGGCATCGGCGCCGATCACCGCGTACCGCGGCTCGAACAGCTTGCTCAAGACCGAGACATCGCCGTTGGAATCCGTCGCTTCGAGTTCTGAATCGACGAGGTCGAAAATGGTGAATTCGGCATTTGCGCCGACCGAAAGCCGGTTCTCCATCGACAACTTGATGACCGATGCCGGCGCATGGGTGACGGCTTCCACCACCTTGTCGAAGGGCATGCCGACGCTGAGCAGCTTCGACATCGTCGTCGCCAGGTCCCAGACCGGAAAATTCATCGAGTGGCCGTGCAGGTCGGTCGAGATCGAGAAGGGCAGCAGCCCGCGCGCGATCGCCGCTTCCGCCACCTTGAAGGAGAAGGAGGCGCCGCCATGGCCGATATCGAGGCGGATGCCCTCGGAGGCGCAGCGCTCGGCGAGATTGAAGAGATCCTCGTCCTCCATGATGCTCGAACCGGCCTTGCCGTTGAAACAATGGGTGACGACGTCGCCGGGGCCGAGGATCTCCAGCACTTCGTCATAGAGCGCCGGCGGCTCGCCGACATGCACCATCATCGGCACTTTCAGGATCTTGGCGATCTTCTTGCCGAGCTTGACAGGGGTGACGCCCCAGGAGCCGGTGATGACATGGCTGGCACGCACCTTGATGCCGACGATGTGCTCGCTGTTTTCGGCATAGACTTCGAGGATGCGGTCGAGATCGATATCTCTTATATCCCTGAGTTCGGCGACGCGGTTGCAGGCGACGAGGCCGATCGAGCCGAGGTTCAGGAAGGCCTTGATGCGCTCGCGCGAGGGCTCGATGATATATTCGCGGAAACCGTGGAAATTCGCCTCGCCGGCCGAGCCGGCATCGACCAGCGTGGTGACGCCGCGCTCGAGACCGCATTCGGAGGGGCGAATGGAAATATCGGTGCCGCCGTGCCAGATATGCACGTGCAGATCGATCCAGCCCGGCGAGACGAAGGCGCCTTTGCCGTCGATGCGCGTCACATCATCGGACACCGCAAGCGACGGACCGATCTTGGCGATCCGGCCCTCGGCATCGACGAGAATGTCGATCGTCCCCTCGGCTGTGCCGGCACCGAAAGCCATCGGTCTGATATTGCTGAGAAGAAGCGGCTTCTTCGCCTGCTCGCCTGATACGATCATATCGCTGAATTCCACAGTTATGCTATATAAATCTTTATAATAGAATAAAGCTGAAGATGCAGCTGTCAAGGAAAATGAGGCGGTCTCCATCGCTCGGGAAACGGCAACGGCGCGCTCGTTCTATAGTGCGCCTGTTGCGGGGATCCGGTAAATCCGCGTTTATTTTCAATCCCGAAGGATCGAATAATCAAGCCGTTCCAGGTGATCCGGATCGGCAATGGCGTCGATCGCAGCGATCCTGCCATCGGCGATCGTCAGCGCCACGACCACGCGGAGCTGGCCGCCGATCTGCACGACGAATCCGAGTTCGCCGTCGACGACGGCGATTTCTGCCGCCTGCGCCCGGCCCTTGAAGGCTCGGGCAACCTCATCTGCGCCACGCATTTCGCCGATCGTGCCGAATCGCGCCGCCGTTGCATCCGGCCGGAAGACGACATCGGGGGCAAGCACGGCAAGCAAGGCTTCCAGATCGCCGTTGCGCGATGCCGTCAGAAAGGCCTCCGCGACCGTCCGCTTGCGGCCGAAATCGACATCGGGCGCCTCATCCGTGCCCTGCACCCGGCGGCGTGCGCGGCTTGCGAGCTGGCGGGCGGCGGCAGACGAGCGGCCGATGATCGGCGCGATCTCGTCGAAGGGCAGATCGAACATGTCGTGCAGCACGAAGGCGACACGCTCGGCGGGCGCCAGCGTCTGCAGCACGACCAGCAACGCCACGCCGACCGATTCGGCGAAGGCTGCGTCCCGCTCCGGATCGTTTGCCGGATCGGCGATCGCGGCATGGACCGGCATTTCCAGCGGCTCCTCGCGCCGCGTCTTGCGGGTGCGCAGCATGTCGAGGCAGATGCGCGCCACCACTGTCGTCAGCCAGCCGCCGAGATTGCCGACATCTGTCGTGTCGGCGCGGCTGAGCCGCAGCCAGGCCTCCTGAACGGCGTCATCAGCCTCGCTGCGTGACCCGAGCATCCGATAGGCGGCGGCCCGCAGATGCGCCCTGTTCGCCTCGAATTGATCGGCCAGCCATTTTTTCTCGTTCATCCGTCACATTCCTCCGCTGCGTTCCGTCAAGGCCATGACGAATGAAACCCGGCCGATGTGACAGCGCCGGCGGATCGTCGAAGAGTAAAACGCATCAAGGAGACATACCATGCAGGAAAAATTGGCCATGCAGGAGAGAATGGGAAATCCCGCGCTGGTCCTTCCCGAGGCCATGCAGGCGCTCACTGCCCTCAGCAAGGTGCCGACCGAGACCGGCCTTTCACCGAAGCTGCTCGAACTCGTCAATCTGCGCGCCAGCCAGATCAATGGCTGCAGCGTCTGCATCGACGGGCATCCGCGCATCGCAAAGAAGCTCGGCGAGACGGACGAACGGCTTTTCGCCGTCAGCGCCTGGCGCGACACGCCCTATTTCAGCGAAGCCGAGCGGGCAGCCCTGGCGCTGACCGAGGCGGTGACCCGCACCAGCGACCGCGCCGACCCCGTGCCGGACGAGATCTGGGACGAGGCGACCCGGCACTATGACGGCAGGAGCCTTGCGGCCCTCGTCATCGCCATCGCCAATATCAATGTCTGGAACCGGCTGAACATCGCCACCCGCCAGATCGCCGGCGCCTGGAAGCCGTAAACGGCAATTGCCGGCAGCGGGTCACCCCTGCGCTGCCGGCAATCGTTCTCTTATTCAGGTCGAAACTCAGATGATACCGCCGCCGCCGGCAGCGGAGGCGGGACGCTCGGCCGCCACCTTCCTGCGGTAGCCGCTGGCGCGGTAGGCGGCGATCGGGTCGATCGCGCCGCCGGCCCGGCGCCGGGCTTCGGCGAGGATCGGCTCGACATCGGCGCGATAGGCGCGCTTCAGGGTTTCCGACGCCATCAGCGCGTCATTGTCCTGCTGGTATCCGTCGAGCGCCTTGCGGTCGACGAGCAGCGCCTGCGCATAAGCGCGGCGGATTTCGTTGGCGCTGTTGATCAGGCTTTCGATCGGGTCGGTGACATTGTGCGACTGGTCGATCATATGGGCCGGGTTGAAGTCGTTGACGCCACGCTGCTCGGCATCGACCAGTTCGTTGAAGACGAGGAACAGCCGGTAGGGATCGATCGCGCCGGCGTCGAGATCGTCATCGCCATATTTAGAATCGTTGAAATGGAAGCCGCCGAGCTTGCCGAACTGGATCAGCCGAGCGACGATCATCTCGATATTGGTGTTCGGCGCATGATGGCCGAGATCGACGAGGCAATGGGCCTTGGGGCCGAGCGTCTGGGCGATCAGGTAATTGGTGCCCCAATCCTGCACGATCGTCGAATAGAAGGCCGGCTCGTACATCTTGTGCTCGGAGAACAGCTTCCAATCGTCCGGCAGCGCCTTGTAGATGTCGGCCATCGAAGCGAGGTAACGCTCGAATGCCCTGGTGAAATTGCTCTGGCCGGGGAAGTTCGAGCCGTCGCCGATCCAGACGGTGAGCGCCTTGGAACCCAGCGCCTGGCCGATTGCGATACATTCGAGATTGTGCTCGACCGCCTGCGCCCGCGTCGCCGCATCGGTATGGCTGAGCGAACCGTATTTATAGGAATGGGCCTGTCCCGGCGCATCGGAAAAGGTGTTCGAATTCATCGCGTCGAAGCCGAGGCCGAGCGCATCGCCCTTGGCCTTCAGCTCCTTGGCATCCGCCTTGTCCCAGGGAATATGCAGCGAGACATTCGGTGTCGCCTGCGTCAGCTGGTTGATGACGGCGCAATCGTCGAGCTTGTCGAAGATGCCGCGCGGCTCGCCGGTGCCTGGGAAGCGGGCAAAACGTGTGCCGCCGGTGCCGACGCCCCAGGAGGGAACGGCGACGAAAAACTCGGCGACCTTGCGGGTGATTGCTTCGATATCGACGCCGCGGCGGTCAAGGTTCGCGCCCAGCGCCTCGTAGTCGGCTTTCAGTGCGGTTGCCCGCTTGTCGTTTTCTGTCGCGACCAGATCCTGTGCGATCCTGAACTCGGCCATTTTTTCCTCCCGATTGTTTCTCTATTCTCTTCTCCCCAGCGGGGAGAAGGTGGCCCGAAGGGTCGGATGAGGGGGCGACACGGCATGACGCCAATAGTTCTTCGCTTTCCGCTCAGAACACGCATCGCTTCGCTCAGCGCCCCCCTCATCTGCCTGCCGGCATCTTCTCCCCGCCGGGGAGAAGAGACCAGGCCTTACCGCGTAAAGCTCTGCACGTTGCCGGCATCAACATTGATGATATTGCCGGTCGATTTTGCCGAAAGGTCCGAGGCCAGGAAGTAGATCGCCTCGGCGATATCCTCCGGAAACACGTTGAGTTTCAGCATCGAACGCTTGCGGTAATGTTCCTCGAGATCATCCACCTCGATCTTCGAGGAGGCGGCGCGTTGTTCGCGCCATTCGCCGCTCCAGATCTTCGAGCCGCGCAGCACCGCATCCGGATTGACGGTGTTGACGCGGATGCCGGCATCCGCGCCTTCCAGCGCCAGGCAGCGGGCGAGATGGATTTCAGCAGCCTTTGCCGTGCAATAGGCAGAGGCATTCGGCGAAGCGGCGAGACCGTTTTTCGAGGCGACGAAGACGATGTTGCCGCCGAGCGCCTGACGGCGGAACAGCCGGAAGGCTTCGCGCGAAACGAGGAAATAGCCGGTCGCCAAAATATCGATATTGCGGTTCCAGATCGCAAGCTCGGTGGCTTCGATCGGCGCGGAGGAGGCAATGCCGGCATTCGAGACGAGGATATCGATGCCGCCGAATTCGACCGAGGCTTCCGCGAAGGAGGCGATCACCGCATCTTCTTTGGTGACGTCGAGCCGGACGCTGCGCACGGCGTCGGCGCCAAACTTCTTGACGAAATCGGCCTCGGTGCCTTCAAGCGCCGCCTGGTCGATATCGGCAAGCACCACGCAGGCGCCCTCGCCGACGAGGCGCGCCGCCGTCGCCCGGCCGATGCCGCCGGCGCCGCCGGTGACGAAGGCCACCCGGCCGGCGAGGCTCTTCGGCTTCGGCATGCGCTGGAGCTTCGCCTCTTCGAGCAGCCAGTATTCGATATCGAAGGCCTCCTGTTCCGGCAGGCCCTGATATTCCGAAACCGTCGAGGCGCCGCGCATGACGTTGATGGCGTTGACGTAGAATTCGCTGGCGATGCGTGCCGTCGCTTTGTCGCGGGCAAAGGACAGCATGCCGACGCCGGGAACGAGGAAGATGACGGGATTGGCGTCGCGCATGGCGGGCGAATTGTCATGCTTGCAGTCGTTGTAATAGCGGGCGTAATCGGCGCGGTAATCCTCCAGCGCCTGGTCGAGGCCGGCAACGATCGCGTCTACATCCGGCCTGGCCGGGTCGAAATCGACGATCAGCGGGCGGATCTTGGTGCGCAGGAAATGATCCGGGCAGCTGGTGCCGAGCGCGCCGAGCGGGCGCAAATCCTTCGAATTGACGAATTCGAGCACGGCGTCCTGATCGTCGAAATGACCGAGCTTGCGTTCCTGCTTGCCAATGCGGCCGCGAATCTCCGGCATCAGCCGGGCGGCGATGGCGCGGCGCGCGGCAACGGGCAGGCTCTCAGTGACCGCGCCGCCGAAAATCGTCTTGCCTTCGGTCTTTTCGGCAAACCAGACGATCGCCTTGTTGATGATGTCGAGCGTCAGCTCGTAGCAGGCCTTGGCATCATTCGCCCAGGTGAAGAGGCCGTGGCTTTCGAGCACAACGCCCTTGGCATTCGGGTTCACCTTGACGAAGGCTTCGAGATCGAGGCCGAGCTGGAAGCCCGGACGACGCCAGGGCAGCCAGCCGATCTCGTTGCCAAAGATCTGCTGCGTCAATTCTTTCGAATTCTTCGAGGCGGCAATGGCGATGATGGCGTCAGGATGCATATGATCGACATGGGTGAAAGGCACGAAACCATGCAGCGGCGTGTCGATCGAGGCGGCACGGCCGTTGAGGTTGAAGGTGCAGTGCGGCAGGAAGCCGACCATGCGGTCTTCGTCTTCGACACCTTTATAGATGGATTTCAGCGATTCCAGCTTGTCCTGGTAGAGGGTGGCGAAACCGTCGAGCTTGATGGTGCCGACGTCACCGCCCGAGCCCTTTACCCAGAGCACCTTGACCTTGCCGCCATCAAGCGGATCGGTTTCCATCACCTTCGCCGAGGTGTTGCCGCCGCCGTAATTGGTGATGCGCTTGTCGGCGCCGAGCAGATTGGAGCGATAGAGCAGCTTGCCGGGCTCATCGAGGCCCGCCGCATAACCATCATCCCACCGGTTTTCCAAAAGCCGGACGTTCGCCGCCATGTCATCCTCCCTATAGGCTTGCAAGGCGCAGCGATCAGCGCGCCCTTTCGCTCACGGTATCGCGCATCAAAAGTGCGCTTGTCAATCGAAAACGATCAAATTCGATTATTGTGCAGCGCAATATGAAAATTTATGATCGTTTGTGATTGACAGTCTTTAACGGATACGAAATAAATATGACAAGAGGAGGAGCCCAATGCACGAACGCGAACGCCATCGCATTATCTTAAGCGCCGTTCAGGAAAAGTCCGTCGTTACGATCCAGGACATTTCCGAGCTGACGGAAGCTTCCGAAGCGACAATCCGGCGCGACATTGCGGCTCTTCACGTGCAGGGCAAGATCCGCCGTGTCCGCGGCGGCGCGGAGGCGGTGCATCCGCCGCAGCTCGGCAATCTCGCCGGCCGGCCCTTCCGGGTTTCAGAATCAGTCAATATCGATAAAAAGCGCGCAATTGCCCGCGCCGCCGTCGATCTCTGCGAGGCCGGCGACGCCATCATCATCAATGGCGGCACGACGACCTTCCAGATGGTGCATTACATGGCCGGCCACCGCCTGCAGGTGATGACCAATTCTTTCGCCATTGCCGAACATCTGGTCAAACACTCCAAAAACACCGTGACGGTGCCGGGCGGCGCGATCTACCGCGAGCAGAGCCTGATCCTGTCGCCTTTCGACAATGACGCGATCCGCAATTTTTATGCGCGGCGCATGTTCATCGGCGCCCAGGGCGTCGGCCCGCTCGGCATCATGGAGGCGGACGCCCTCATTATCCAGAGCGAGCAGAAGCTGATGCACCAGGCCGACGAACTCGTCGTCATGGCCGATTCAAGCAAATTCAATCGCCGGTCGAGCCTCATTCTCTGCGCGCTCGACCGCGTGTCTGTGATCATCACTGATGACGCGATTTCGGACGAGGCGGCTCGCATGGTCGAGAATGCCGGCGTCCGGCTCGTTGTCGCAAGTCCGGTGGCCCAGGCGGTGAAGGAGGATTCCTCGTCGGTCGCATGAGGCGCCGGCGAGGTGTGGAAGTCTAATCTTTAAGGGAGGAAAGTACATGAAACTCGCAAAGACACTTGCGCTCGGCGCAGCGCTCGCCGTCGCCATGATGGCCGGCACCGCCAGCGCCAAGGACATCAAGATCGGCCTGGTCGTCAAGTCGCTCGGCAACGGCTTCTTCGACGCCGCCAACAAGGGCGCCCAGGAAGCCGCCAAGGAACTCGGCGGCGTTGAGGTCATCTACACCGGCCCGACGTCGACGACGGCGGAAGGCCAGATCGAAGTCATCAACTCGCTGATCGCCCAGGGCGTCGACGCCATCGCCGTCTCCGCCAACGATCCCGACGCGCTCGTCCCAGCGCTGAAGAAGGCTGCCCAGCGCGGCATCAAGGTCATTTCGTGGGATTCCGGCGTCGCACCGGAAGGCCGTATCCTGCAGCTCAATCCGTCGTCCAACGAGCTGATCGGCAAGATGTGCCTGACGCTCGCCAAGGATCATCTGGAAGGCGGCAAGGGTGACTTCGCCATCCTGTCGGCCACGACCACCTCGACCAACCAGAATATCTGGATCGACCAGATGAAGAAGCAGCTCAAGGATTTCCCGGGCCTCAACCTCGTCACCACGGTTTACGGCGACGACCTCTCGGATAAGTCCTATCGTGAAGCCGAAGGCCTCTTGAAGTCGAACCCGAACGTCAAGGTCATCGTCGCTCCGACGACGGTCGGCGTTCTCGCCGCTTCCAAGGTCGTCGAAGACAAAGGCCTTGTCGGCAAGGTCTACGTCACCGGTCTCGGCCTGCCGTCCGAAATGGCCGGCGCGATCAAATCGGGCGCCACGAAGGAATTCGCCATCTGGAATCCGATCGACCTCGGCTACTCTGCAACGCAGATCGCCTATCACCTGGCAAAGGGTGATGCCGACGGCAAGCCGGGCAGCGAAATCGAAGCCGGCCGCATGGGCAAGATCAAGATCGGCGACAATGGCGAAGCCGCCATGGCTGATCCCTTCGTCTACAATGCCTCGAACATCGACCAGTTCTCCAAGGTCTTCTGATCCGAAGAAACACAGAAAAACCCGGCGGCCTCAAGCCGCCGGGATTTCCCATTCGACACTGGTAGAAATCTGATGAACGCCGCCTTCCAACAAACCGCCACGGACAGCAAAACCGGCGATGCGCCCGCCATTCTGGAAATGCGCGGCATCTCCCAGATCTTTCCGGGCGTGAAGGCGCTCGACAATGTCAGCATCGCCCTTCATCCCGGCACGGTGACAGCACTGATCGGCGAAAACGGCGCCGGCAAATCGACGCTCGTCAAGATCCTGACCGGCATCTACCGGCCGAACGAAGGCGAGATCCTGGTCGACGGCCGGACAGTGACCTTCGCCAGCGCCCAGGCGGCGATCGATGCCGGCGTCACCGCTATCCATCAGGAAACCGTGCTGTTCGACGAACTGACGGTTGCCGAAAACATCTTCCTCGGCCATGCGCCGCGCACGCGCTTTCGCACCATCGACTGGCAGGTGATGAACAGCCGCTCGAAGACGCTGCTGACGGCGCTTGAAAGCAATATCGATCCGACGATCCGGCTGAAAGACCTCTCGATTGCGCAGCGCCACCTGGTGGCGATTGCCCGCGCTCTGTCGATCGAGGCCCGCATCGTCATCATGGACGAGCCGACGGCCGCCCTTTCCCGCAAGGAGATCGACGATCTCTTCCGCATCGTCCGCGGCCTGAAGGAACAGGGCAAGGCGATCCTCTTCATCAGCCATAAGTTCGACGAGGTTTACGAGATCGCCGACGATTTCGTCGTCTTCCGCGACGGCCGCGCCATCGGCCAGGGCCGGCTCAAGGAAACGCCGCAGGACGAGATCGTCCGCATGATGGTCGGCCGCGACGTCGAGAACGCCTTTCCGAAAATCGACGTGGCGATCGGCGCTCCGGTGCTCGAAGTGGAAAAATACAGCCACCGCACCGAATTCCGCGATATTTCGCTGACCCTGCGCAAGGGTGAGATTCTCGGCATCTACGGCCTGATCGGCGCCGGACGGTCGGAACTCGCACAGTCGCTCTTCGGCATCACCCGGCCGCTCTCCGGCCGGCTGACGCTCGAAGGCCGGGAGATTTCGATCAACTCGCCGCATGATGCGATCAAAGCCGGCATCGTCTATGTGCCGGAAGAGCGCGGCCGCCACGGCCTGGCGCTGCCGATGCCGATCTATCAGAACATGACGCTGCCGTCGCTGACGCGGACCTCGCGCAAGGGCTTCCTGCAGGCGGCGGAAGAATTCGCGCTCGCCCGCAAATATGCCGAGCGACTGGATCTGCGCGCCGCCGCCCTCTCCGTGCCGGTCGGCACGCTGTCGGGCGGCAACCAGCAGAAGGTCGTCATCGGCAAGTGGCTCGCCACCATGCCCAAGGTCATCATCCTCGATGAACCCACAAAGGGCATCGACATCGGCTCGAAGGCTGCCGTCCACGGCTTCATCAGCGAGCTTGCGGCCGAGGGCCTCTCCATCATCATGATCTCTTCCGAACTGCCCGAAATCATCGGCATGTCGGACCGTGTGCTTGTCATGAAGGAAGGCCTATCGGCTGGGCTCTTCGAGCGCGATCAGCTTTCGCCGGAAGCGCTGGTGCGCGCGGCGACCGGAAATGCATGAGGTGATGGGCATGGCCAAACTGATCAGAAAACGCGAAACCCTGCTCTTTGCCATCATCGTGCTGATGATTGGCATCTTCTCGACGCGGGCGGCCGATTTCGCGACACCGGATAATCTCGCCGGCATTTTCAACGACACAGCGATCCTCATCATTCTGGGCCTTGCCCAGATGACGGTTATCCTGACGAAATCGATCGACCTCTCGGTTGCCGCCAACCTTGCCTTTACCGGCATGGCGATCGCGATGATGAACGCCGCCTTTCCGGGCCTGCCGCTGATCGTGCTGATCCTCGCCGCGGTCGTGATCGGCGCCGCCCTCGGCGCTATCAACGGCTTCCTCGTGTGGCGGCTGGAAATCCCGCCGATCGTCGTGACCCTCGGCACGCTCACCATCTATCGCGGCATGGCCTTCGTGCTCTCGGGCGGCGCCTGGGTGAACGCCCATCAGATGACGCCGACTTTCCTGGCTGTCCCCCGCACGCCGATCCTCGGCCTGCCGGTGCTGAGCTGGGTTGCGATCATCATCGTCGCGCTGATGTACATGCTGCTGCGCTACAGCCCGTTCGGCCGCTCGGCCTATGCGACCGGCGGCAATCCTACGGCTGCCGTCTATGCCGGCATCGATACCGGCCGGACGAAATTCCTGGCCTTCGTGCTCTCGGGCGCGCTCGCCGGCCTGGCGAGCTATCTCTGGGTGTCGCGTTATGCCGTCGCCTATGTCGATATCGCCAACGGCTTCGAGCTCGACAGCGTCGCGGCCTGCGTCATCGGCGGCATCTCGATTGCCGGCGGCGTCGGCTCGGTCGCCGGCACCGTGCTCGGCGCACTCTTCCTCGGCGTCATCAAGAATGCGCTGCCGGTAATCGGCATCTCACCCTTCACCCAGATGGCGATCTCCGGAACCGTCATCATTCTCGCCGTCGCCTTCAATGCCCGGCGCGAGCGCAACCGCGGCCGCATCATCCTGCGCGACCGCGCCGCAGCGGAGGTCGCAGTATGAGCATGATGTCTTCAACACCCGAAAAGCGCATCATTCCCGACCGGCTCGGCACCCCCTTCCGCCGCATCGCCGCGAGCTGGGAAGTCCTGCTCTTTGCCGTCGCCGTCCTGATCTTCGTCTTCAATTCCCTGGCATCGCCCTATTTCCTCGATGCCTGGAACCTCTCGGACGCCACTTTCAACTTCACCGAAAAGGCAATGATCGCCTTCGCCATGGCGCTGCTGGTCATCTCGGGCGAGATCGACCTCTCCGTCGCCGCGATTATCGCGCTAGCCTCTACGGCGATGGGGGCGGCAGCGCAGCTTGGCGTCGGCACGCCGGGCCTGGTATTGATCGGCATCGGCACCGGCCTTGCCTGCGGCACCTTTAACGGAGTGCTGGTCTCGGTGCTGAAACTGCCGTCGATCGTCGTCACCATTGGCACGATGAGCCTTTTCCGCGGCATTTCCTATATTGTGCTCGGCGACCAGGCCTATGGCAAATACCCTGCTGATTTCGCCTATTTCGGCCAGGGCTATGTCTTCTGGGTATTCTCCTTCGAATTCGTGCTGTTCTTCGTGCTGGCAATCGCCTTCGCCATCCTGCTGCATGCGACGAATTTCGGCCGGCAGGTCTATGCGATCGGCAACAATGATTTCGCCGCCCGCTTCTCCGGCATCCCGGTCGAGCGCGTCAAATTCATCCTCTTCCTGCTGACCGGCGTCATGAGCGGTGTTGCCGCCGTCTGCCTGACCTCGCGCCTCGGCTCGACCCGGCCGTCGATCGCGCAAGGCTGGGAGCTCGAAGTCGTCACCATGGTCGTGCTCGGCGGCATCTCGATCCTCGGCGGCTCCGGCACGATCGGCGGCGTCGTCATCGCCGCCTTCGTCATGGGCCTCGTCACCTTCGGCCTCGGCCTCTTGAACGTGCCCGGCATCGTCATGTCGATCTTCATTGGCCTGCTGCTGATTATCACTATCGCCATCCCGATCATCGCCCGTCGCATCAAGCTCATGAGCTCCCGATGACCTTGGAAAAACACGCCTTCAAGATGCAGCTCAATCCCGGCATGGAAGCCGAATACCGCAAGCGGCATGACGAAATCTGGCCGGAACTGGTCGATCTCCTGCACCAGTCGGGCGCCAGCGACTATTCCATTCATCTCGACCGCGACACCAACACGCTGTTCGGCGTGCTGACGCGGCCGGGCGACCACACGATGGCAAGCCTGCCGGAGCATCCCGTCATGAAAAAATGGTGGGCTCACATGGCCGATATCATGGCTGTAAATCCGGATAATTCGCCGGTTCAAAGCGACCTCGTCACCCTCTTCCATATGCCATGACCGCAACCTCCTATCGCCGCATCGCCGTTCTCGACATCGGCAAGACCAATGCCAAGGTCGTCGTGCTCGACAGTGGGACAGGCGCCGAGATCGCTGTCCTGAAACGGCCGAACATCACGATCAAGACCGGCCCCTACCCGCATTATGATATCGAAGCTCTGTGGTCCTTCGCCCTCGACGCGCTGAAGAGCCTTGCGCGGGAACCCGGCTTCGACGCCATCTCGATCACCACCCATGGCGCCGCAGCCGCGCTGCTCGACCGGGACGGTGCGCTCGCCATGCCCGTGATCGACTACGAGCATGAATACCCAGAAGCGATCCGCAATGCCTATACTGCCTTGCGTCCTTCCTTCGGCGAAACCTTCTCGCCGCACCTGGCGATGGGGCTCAATGTCGGCGCGCAGCTGCACTACCAGAAGAGCGCCTTTCCGGAAGACTTCGCTGGGGTCGCAACCATCCTCACCTATGCGCAATACTGGACGGCGCGGCTGACCGGTGTCGCCGTCAATGAACTGACCTCGCTCGGCTGCCATACCGACCTCTGGAACCCGAAAACATCAGACTATTCCTCGCTCGTCGACAAGCTCGGCATCCGCGATCTGATGGCGCCGATCCGGTCCGCCTTCGATGCGCTCGGCCCGGTCCTGCCCGAAATCGCCGCCGCGCTTGGCCTTGCCGCACCGGTGCCGGTCTATTGCGGCATTCACGATTCCAACGCCTCGCTGCTGCCGCATCTCGTCCATCGGCAGGCCCCTTTCGCCGTCGTCTCCACCGGCACCTGGGTCATCAATTTCGGCGTCGGCGGCGATCTCGATCATCTCGATCCGGGCCGCGATGCGCTCGCCAATGTCGATGCCTATGGTCGCGCCGTTCCCTCCTCGCGTTTCATGGGCGGGCGGGAATTCGAGATGCTTTCGGCCGAAATTGGTCCCGTCGATGAAAAAGCCGCCCAGGCGGTGATCGGCCCAGTCGTCGAAAAGGGCTTGATGCTGCTGCCCAATATTGCCCCCGGTTCCGGGCCCTTCCCCGGAAAGACCAGCCGCTGGATCGGCGCCGACGAGGCGAGCCGCGAGGAGCGTCATGCCGCCGCCTGCCTCTATCTCGCTTTGATGACCGATGCCTGCCTCGGACTGACCGGCGCCAAAGGCCCGGTTATCGTCGAGGGTCCCTTTGCGCTCAACGAGACCTATCTGAAGCTGCTTGCAGCGCTCATCGGCCGCGAGGTCCTGGCCCTTCCCGGCTCGACCGGCACAAGCCAGGGGGCTGCCCTTCTCACCGGCATCCGGCCGATATCCGGCGCCGAGACGCATGTTCCGCCGTCCGAGATCGAGGGGCTTTCCGTCTATCGCGATCGCTGGTACGCGGCGATGGAATAAGAGCTTTTCCAAAGACGGCCCAAGAACGGTCTTGCTCGCTCCTGCCTTGCGGTTAGTGTGCCCCTCGAAAACCAAGTCGAGGAGACAGCATGACAGAGGCATTCGATCCACGCGGGCTCGCAGCCAGGCTTCACAGCCTGCGCCAGGCCGGCAGGCAGGAAGAAACCGGCAGTTTCGCGCTGCCGGCCGATCTGCATCAGGCGATGGAGGCGCAGAATTTCCTGACCGCGGCCGACGGCATTTCCAGCAATGCCTGGAAAGTGACAGTCTCGCCTGAGGGTCAGGCGGTCACCGGTCCGCTGCATCCCTATGCCGAAGCCGCCTCAGGCGCGAGCATTCCCTGGTATGCCGGCCTGAAATTCGAAACCGAGATCGCCGTGCGCCTCGGCAAGGACCTGCAGATCCGCACCGGCTCTCCCTATAGCCGCGCCGAGGTCGTCGAGGCGATCTCCGCCGTCCATCTCGGCGCCGAGCTGCTGGTCAGCGCCGTCAAGGAAGGTGGCAGCGTCTCCTTTCTGCTGTTTATTTCAGACCGCCTCGGCAATAGCGGCTATGTGCTTGGCCCGAAGCTCGACAAAAGCGTGGTCGATACCGCCGGCGGCACGCCGCTCAAGGTTACCCATGCCGGCCGCACGATCTATGACGGCCCGGCGCAGCATCCGAAGGGCGACGTCCTCACCTGGCTTGTCGATTACGCCAATGACGGTCTGCGCCCCGAGACATCGCTGAAGGCAGGCGCGCTGATCACCACAGGCACGTTGAGCGGCGCGATCGAACTGACCGAACCCGGCGAGATCGATATCCTGTTCGGGGACAGCCGACTGCACTTTTCCGTGTCGAGGGTTTAATGTCCGAAGCGTAAGTTGACAATTCCGGTTTAGTTTTGCAGGGAAAGGGAGGGTTCACCCTCCCGAGCCCGTTCGCAGCGCCGAACCTGGAGCAGATCATGCCTTCGCCTTTCCTCGCCCTGTCGGGAATCGAATATGCCATCGGGCCGAAATCCATCCTGCATGGCATCGACTTGACGCTCGAGCAGGGCCGCATCTACGGTCTAGTGGGGCCGAACGGCTCCGGCAAAAGCACGCTTTTGAAGATCATCGCCCGCCAGGTCGCGCCGAAGTGCGGCGCCATCACCTTCAACGGCAAGCCGGCGGGTGATTGGGGTGCCCGCGAATTTGCCCGGCACCTCGCCTACATGCCGCAGTTCACGCCGGCGACCGACGGCATGACCGTGCGCGAACTGGTGGCGCTCGGCCGTTTTCCCTGGCACGGCACGCTCGGCCGCTTCACCGCGACCGATCGCAACAAGGTCGAGGAGGCGATCGTCCGCACCGAGCTCGAGAATTTTGCCGATCGCCTCGTCGCCAACATGTCCGGCGGCGAGCGTCAGCGCGCCTGGATCGCCATGATGCTCGCCCAGGACGCCCGCTGCCTGTTGCTGGACGAGCCGACGTCGGCGCTCGACCTCGCCCATCAGGCAAGCGTCCTCTCATTGGTGCAGGAGCTCAGCCACGAACGCGGGCTGACCGTCATCATCGTGCTGCACGACATCAATCTCGCCGCACGCTATTGCGATGCGATCGTCGCGCTCAACCGCGGCCGGATCACCGCCGAAGGCACGCCCGCCGAGATCATGCAGGCCGACACGCTGCATTCGATTTTCGGCGTCGGCATGGGCGTCTTTCCCCATCCGGTGCGCAACGAGCCGGTCAGCTATCTCCTATAGGTACCGCCTACGGCTTTTCGCGGAACATCTCGATGATGGCGGAAAAATCCCTGCCGCCGTTACCCTGCTTTTCGAAGAGCGCAAAAAGCTGGGCCGCTTCCGCACCCATCGGCGTCGACGCGCCGCTCGCCAGCGCCGCCTCCTGCGAAAGCCTCAGATCCTTCAGCATCAGTGCGGCGGCGAAACCGGGTTTGTAGCCGTTGTTGGCCGGCGAGGTCGGGACCGGTCCGGGCACCGGGCAATAGGTATTGATCGCCCAGCACTGGCCGGAGGAGGTCGAGGCGACGTCGAACAGCGCCTGGTGCGAGAGGCCGAGTTTTTCGGCGAGCACGAAGGCCTCGCAGACGCCGACCATCGAGATGCCGAGGATCATGTTGTTGCAGATCTTCGCCGCCTGGCCGGCGCCGGCTTCGCCGCAATGGACGATCTTTTTGCCCATCGCCTCAAGGATCGGTTTCGCCCTGGCGAAGGCCTCGTCCGAACCGCCCGCCATGAAGGTCAGGGTGCCGGCGGTCGCCCCGCCGGTGCCGCCGGAGACGGGCGCATCGAGCGACAGGCAGCTTGCGGCCTTGGCCATCTCATGCGCCTTGCGGCTGCTGTCGACATCGATTGTCGAGCAATCGATGACCAGCGTGTCCTGCGCGGCGGTCTGCAGAATATCGGTCCAGGCCGTCAGCACGTGCCGGCCCTGCGGCAGCATCGTGATGACGATTTCTGCGTCCTTGACCGCCTGGCTGGCATGGCTTGCCGGCTTGACGCCGCTCGCCTCGGCCGCCTTCAGCACGGGAGCGGCGAGATCGAAGCCAAGGACTTCGTGACCTGCTTTGACGAGATTGGCCGCCATCGGCCCGCCCATATTGCCAAGCCCGATGAATGCGATCCTTGCCATGGTCTTCTCCTATCGATTGTCTTCGAGGATCATCGCCGCCGCCTTTTCGGCGATCATGATCGTCGGCGAATTGGTGTTGCCCGAGGTGATCGACGGCATCACCGAAGCGTCGGCGATCCTGAGCTTGCCGAGCGCCCTGAGTTTCAGCCGCGGATCGACGACGCTGTCCCGGTCGGCGCCCATGCGGCAGGTACCCACCGGATGGAAAATCGTCGTGCCGATTTCGCCCGCCGCCCGCTCCAGATCGGCCTCGGTCCGATAGTCGGGCCCCGGCTTGAATTCCTCCGGCCGGAACCTCGCGAAGGAAGGCTGCGCGACGATCCTGCGCGTCAACCGTATCGAACGGACAGCTATGTCACGATCGCGCTGTGTCGAGAGATATTTCGGGCTGATCGTCGGCTGCGCGGCGAAATCCGGGCTCGACAGATGCACCGAGCCGCGGCTTTCCGGCCTCAGATTGCAGACACTCGCGGTGATCGCCGGGAAAGGATGGACGGGATCGCCGAACTTCTCCAGCGAGACCGGCTGCACGTGATATTGCAGGTCGGGCGTTTCCCGGTCCGGGCCGGAGCGGGTGAAGATGCCGAGTTGGCTCGGCGCCATCGCCATCGGTCCGGAGCGGCGAACGAGATATTCGAGCCCGATCGCCGCCTTGCCGATCAGCTTGGTCGCCTTCTCGTTCAGCGTCGGGACACCCGTCACCTTATAGGCGAGCCGCAGCTGCAGATGATCCTGCAGGTTTTCGCCCACACCCTTCACCTCGGTGACGACATCGACACCCGCCTGGCGGAGAACCTCGCCCTTGCCGATGCCGGAGAGTTCCAGAATATGCGGCGAGCCGATCGAACCGGCGGAAAGGATGGTTTCCTTGCCGGCATAGGCGCGTTTCGCCACGCCGCCATGCTGGAACTCGACGCCGGCAACCGCCCCCTCCTCCACCAGCAGCCGACGCACCTGCGCCTTGGTCAGAACGGTCAGGTTGGAGCGCTTCATCGCCGGGCGCAGGAAGGCCTTCGAGGTGTTCCAGCGAATGCCGGAACGCTGGTTGACGTCGAAATAGCCGGAGCCTTCGTTGCTGCCGCGGTTGAAATCCGCCGTCTCCGGAATGCCCGCTTCTCTCGCCGCCTGCTGGAAGGCATCGAGCACGGCCCAGCGCACCCGCGCCTTCTCGATGCGCCATTCGCCGCCGGCGCCATGCATCTCGTCTTCGCCGCGATAAAAATCCTCGGACCTGCGGAAGAAGGGCAGAACATCGTCCCAGCCCCAGCCGCTGCAGCCCATCTGCCGCCAGAGATCGTAATCGCGCGCCTGGCCGCGCATATAGATCATGCCGTTGATCGAGGAGGAGCCGCCGAGCACCTTGCCGCGCGGATAGCTGAGCGCCCGGCCGTTCAGTCCGGCTTCCGGCGCCGTGGTGAAACACCAGTCGGTGCGCGGATTGTTGATGCAATAGAGATAACCGACAGGGATATGGATCCAGTGGTAATTGTCGCTGCCGCCGGCCTCCAGCAGCAGCACCCGGCTCCTGCCATCGGCCGACAGCCGGTTGGCAAGCACGCAGCCGGCGCTGCCCGCCCCGATGATGATATAGTCGTATCGATCCATCTGCCCCACACGAAACTTCAGATGCTTGCCGCTTCCCCTCCCCGCGGACGGAAAGAGGTTCGCCCGTTCAGCGGCGATAGACGAAGCCCAGCTTCCGCCCCAGCCGCGAAGCGTAGAATTCGCCGATGATGCCGCGGCGGAAGATCAGCACGCAGACCATGAAGACGATGCCGGTGATGATCGTCACCGGGAATTCCGACGTCGCGAGGTAGTTTTCCAGCGCCACCACCAGCCCGGCGCCGAAGAGCGGGCCGATCAGCGTGCCGATGCCGCCGAGCAGCGTCATCAGGATCACCTCGCCCGACATCTGCCAGGCGACGTCAGTGAGCGTCGCGAACTGGAAGACGATCGATTTTACCGCGCCCGCGAGCCCGGCAAGGGCTGCCGACATGACGAAGGCGCCGAGCTTGTAGCGCGCCACGGAATAACCGAGCGAGATCGCCCGGTTTTCGTTCTCGCGGATCGATTTCAGGATCATGCCGAAGGGCGAATTGATGAAGCGCCAGATAATCAGCACCCCGATGATGAACACAGCAAGCACGAAATAATACATGTTGGTCGAACTGTTCAGATCGATGAAGCCGAAGAGATGGCCGCGGGGCACCGACTGGATGCCGTCCTCGCCTTCGGTAAACTTCGCCTGCAGGCAGAAAAAGAAGAACATCTGCGACAGCGCCAGCGTGATCATCGCGAAATAGATGCCCTGGCGGCGGATGGCGAAGAAACCCATCACCAGGCCGAGGAACGCCGCACCCGCCACGCCGATCAGGATGCCGAGCTCCGGCGGCAGGCCCCATTCCTTCACGGTATAGGCGGTGAAATAGGCCGCGCCCCCGAAGAAGGTGGCATGGCCGAAGGAGAGCAGGCCGGTGTAGCCGAGCAGCAGGTTGAAGGCGCAGGCGAAAAGCGCGAAGCAGAGCAGCTTCATCAGGAAGATCGGATAGAAGAAGAACGGCGCAAGCAGCAGGAGCAGCAGGCCGGCAAGCAGGAAACCGGCCTGGACCGAAAGGGCGGTCCGGCTTTTTTCCGTGCGGATGGTGTCGGTGATGTCAGCCATGTCAAGCATCCCGGCCGAAGAGGCCCGCGGGCCTGATGAGAAGCACGATCGCCATGATGACGAAGATCACGATGTTGGAAGCCTCGGGATAGAAGACCTTGGTCAGACCCTCGGCGATGCCGAGCACGTAACCGGTGATGATCGCGCCCATGATCGATCCCATGCCGCCGACGACGACCACGGCGAAGACGACGATGATCATGTTCGAGCCCATCAGCGGCGAGACCTGGTAGATCGGCGCCGCCAGCACGCCGGCAAAGGCGGCAAGACCGGCGCCGAGCGCGTAAGTCAGCGTCAAGAGCACCGGCACGTTGACGCCGAAGACCTGCACCAGCACGGCATTTTCGGTGGCGGCCCGCAGATAGGCGCCGAGCTTGGTCTTCTCAATCAGCAGCCATGTGCCGAGGCAGACGACCAGCGACACGACGACCACCCAGCCGCGATAGATCGGCAGGAACATGAAGCCGAGGTTCGCTCCGCCCGCAAGAGCCGCTGGCGTCGCATAGGGCTGGCCGGACGAGCCGTAGAGATAACGGAAGGTCCCTTCGACCGCGAGCGCCAGGCCGAAGGTGAAGAGCAGGCCGTAAAGCGGATCGAGATCGTAGAGCCGGCGCAGGAACAGTCGCTCGATGATCGCCCCGGCAAACCCGACGATGACGGGCGCCAGGATCAGCGACGGCCAGTAGCCGATGCCGGCATAGGTGAGCAGCAGATAGGCGGCGAAGGCGCCGAGCATATATTGCGCACCGTGAGCGAAGTTGATCACTCGGAGCAAGCCGAAAATGATGGCGAGGCCGAGGCTGAGCAGCGCATAGAACGAACCGTTGATCAGGCCGATCAACAGCTGGCCGAGCAGCGCCTGCAGGGGAATGCCAAAGATCATCGTCATCTGGTCATACTCCCAGAACCTTGTGCAGCGTATCCATGCGCTGCGGCAGTTCGCCGACCGGGAATTCCGACACCATCTGCCCATGATCCATCAGATAGAAGCGATCGGCAATACGGCTGGCGAAGCGGAAGTTCTGCTCGACGAGCAGGATCGTCATGCCGCGTCCCTTCAGCGTCTGCAGCACCTCGCCGATGCGCTGGACGATAACAGGGGCAAGCCCCTCCGTCGGTTCGTCGAGAATGAGCAGCCGGACGCCGGTGCGCAGGATCCGGGCGATCGCCAGCATCTGCTGCTCGCCGCCTGAGAGTTTGGTGCCCGGGCTGCCGCGGCGCTCGTAGAGATTGGGGAAGAGTTCGTAGATCTCATCGAGCGTCATGCCGCCCTTCGCCACCACAGGCGGCAGCAGCAGGTTTTCCGACACGGTCAGCGTCGAGAAGATGCCGCGCTCCTCCGGCACGAAGCCGATGCCGCGATGCGCCGTCTTGTGCAGCGGCACCTGCATCATGTCGCTGCCGGCAAAGCTGATCCTGCCCTTGCGGGCCCGCACGATGCCAGTGATGGTGCGCAATGTCGTCGTCTTGCCGACGCCGTTGCGGCCGAGAATGGTGATCGTCTCGCCTTCGCCCACGCGCATGTCGACGCCGTGCAGAATATGGCTTTCGCCGTACCAGGCGTTCAGTCCCTGGACTTCGAGGAGAGCGGCCATCAATGCTCCTCCGTGCCCATATAGGCGACGCGCACGCGCTCGTCCTGGCTGACGGTGGCGTAGTCGCCCTCGGCGAGGATCTCGCCGCGCTGCAGCACGGTGACATGCTGGCAGATATTGGCGACGACGGAGAGATTGTGCTCGACCATCAGCACCGCCCGGTCACGGGCGACATCGCGGATGATCGCCGAGACGACGCCGACATCCTCAAGCCCCATGCCGGCCATCGGCTCGTCTAGCAGCAGCACTTTCGGATCCAGCGCCAGCGTCGTGGCGATCTCCAGCACCCGCTTGCGGCCATAGGAAAGATCGGCGGCGATATGATCGCGCTCCTTGGAAAGCCCGACGCTGGCGAGCAGCTGCTCGGCGCGCTCGTTCAGCCGGTCGAGCGCCGAGAGCGGCCGCCAGAACTGGGTGGAAAGATTGTTCGGCCGCTGCAGCGCCACGCGCACATTGTCGAGAACGCTCAAATGCGGGAAGACCGCCGAGATCTGGAAGGAGCGCACCAGCCCCATGCGCGCCACCCTGTCGGGCGGCGTTCCGGTGATGTCGGTGCCCATCAGGGTGATCGTGCCTGCCGTCGGCTGCAGGAACTTGGTCAGCAGGTTGAAGACGGTCGTCTTGCCGGCGCCGTTTGGGCCGATCAGCGCATGCACGCTGGCGTCATGCACGTCGAGATCGACGTTCTTGACGGCGGTGAAGCCGCCGAAATCGCGGCGCAGGCCGCGGGCGGATAAAACCACCCGCGGCTTCGCCTGAGTTTCAATCGCGGAAACCGCCATCGCGCTCACTTCACCAGATCGCAACCGCTCTTGGCGGGATCGATATAGGCTTCCTTGCCGGGAATGGTGGCGAGAACGTTGAAGTAATCCCACGGCTCCTTGCTGTCGGCCGGTTTCTTGACCTGAAGCAGATACATGTCGTGGATCATGCGGCCATTGGCGCCGACCGTGCCGCCGCGGCCGAAGACGTCATCAACAGGCATTTCATGCAGCTGTTTGGCGACGGCTTCCGTCTCGTCGGTGCCGGCCTTCTGCACCGCCTTCAGATATTGCGTCACCGCCGAATAGGTGCCGGTATGGATCATGTTCGGCATCTTGCCGGTGCGGGCGAAGAATTTCTTGGCGAAGGCGCGGCTTTCGTCATCGCGGTTCCAGTAATAGCCTTCGGTCAGCGTCAGCCCCTGCGCCGCCTCGAGACCGAGGCCATGCACTTCGGCGAGCGTGAAGAGCAGCGCCGCCAGATGCTGGCCGCCCTGGGTGATGCCGAATTCGGCCGCCTGCTTGATGGCGTTCGAGGTATCGAGGCCGGCATTGGCGAGACCGATCACCTTGGCGCCTGAGGATTGCGCCTGCAGCAGGAAGGACGAGAAGTCCTGGGTCGACAGCGGATGGCGGACCGCGCCGACAACCGTGCCGCCGCTCGCCTTGACATAGTCGCTGGTCTGCTGCTCCAGCGAATAGCCGAAGGCATAGTCGGCGGTCAGGAAGAACCAGCTGTCGCCGCCCTGCTTGACGAGGGCGCCGCCGGTGCCGACGGCGAGCGCATGGGTGTCGTAAGCCCAGTGGAAGCCGTAGGGCGAGCAGGCCTTGCCGGTGAGATCGGTCGTCGCAGCGCCGGTGACGATATCGATCTTCTTCTTTTCCTTGGCGATCGCCTGCACGGCGAGCGCCACCGAAGAGGTCGTCAGTTCCATGATCGCATCCACCTGCTCGGTGTCATACCACTGGCGGGCGATGTTGGAAGCGATATCCGGCTTGTTCTGGTGGTCGGCATCGACGATCTCGATCGGCACATCAAGCACCTTGCCGCCGAAATCCTCGACCGCCATCTTGGCAGCCTCGACGGAGGACTTGCCGCCGAAATCGGCATAGACGCCCGACTGGTCGTTCAGGATGCCGATCTTGACCTTGCCGTCGGTCGCACTCTGCGCGAGCACCGCCGTGCTGCTTGCCAGCAGAAATGCAACTGATGCAATGAGATTCTTACGCATATTCTCTCCTCCCAGAGATGAGCCAGATTGCGGTTCTGTTCAGATTTGGCCAGCCGCACTCTTCAGAACGACGGACCCTCTCCTTACGATCACGGAAATTCCGCGTTGAAGCAACGGGTGGTTTACAACTAATTCCAAACAGTATCTGTTCATTTTTGAACAGATGGGGATCGCCATGAACAATCCGCCGCAGTTTACTTGGGACGACCTTCAATTTTTTCTAGCCGTCGCCCGCACCGGACAGCTGTCGACGGCGGCCCGGCAGCTGCGCTCCAGCCATGCCACCGTTTCGCGGCGCATCGATCGGCTGGAATTCACCCTCAAGGTCAAGCTTTTCGAGCGCAATCCGCGCGGCTATGTGCTGACCGCCATGGGCACGCGCTTCGTCGAGACAGCCGAGCGGATGGAGCAGGAGACCGAGCGGCTGCGCGCCGACCTCGCCGACGGCTCGATGGCGCAGCGCGGCCTGGTGCGCCTGAGCGCGCCGGAGGGTTTTGCCAATTTCTTCTTCGCGACCGTGCTGCACCGGTTTGCCGCCCAGCATCCGCATCTGTCGCTCGAGCTGGTGACGATCCAGCAGATCATGTCACTGTCGCGCAAGGAGGCCGATCTTTCCGTCGTGCTCGACGAGCCGAAGGGCGGGCCCTATTTCGCCGAGAAGCTGACCGACTATCATCTGCAGATCTACGGCTCGCGCGACTATCTGGCAAAGGCGCCCGCGATCACCCGGCGCGAGGACCTGCTTGAGCATCCCTTCGTCAGCTATATCGAGGAGATGATTTTCGCGCCGGGCCTGGATTATCTCAGCGATGTGCATCCGCGCATCAAGCCGCAGTTCCAGAGTTCCAGCATCTTCGCGCAGCTGACCGCCACCCGAAACGGCCTCGGCCTCTGCATCCTGCCCTATTTTTTCGCCAGCCGTTATCCCGAGCTGGTGCGGGTGCTGCCCGCGGAGATCGACCTCAAGCGCCAGTACTGGATCACCTGCCACCGCGACCTGAAACAGGCGCCGCGCGTGCGCGCCGTCATCGACTTCCTGCGCGAGGCCGTGCGCGGCGAGGATGCGCGCTTCGTGCCGCCCTATGTCACGCCAGCCGGCCCGGCGCGCCGATCGGAAGCGGAAATCTGACTATTGGAGAAATTCGGCCCGGTGTGGGGTGAAGGTATCGATCAGCCGTCCCCTTTCCAGCGCCTTGACACCGTGGACCAGATTGGGCGGCACGATGAAGCTGCCGCCCTGGCGCAGCACCTCGGTCCGCCCGTCGATCGTCACTTCGAAGCTGCCCTCGGCGACATAACTTGCCTGAATGTGCGGATGCGAATGGGCCGCACCGACCGCACCGCTTTCGAAAGCCACTTCCACCATCATCATCTCGGGCAGATAGGTCATGATGCGCCTGGTAACGCCGGGCTCGGGATTGACCCATTCGGCGCCTTCGGCCGATACGAACAGATCGCTTGACGACATTTCCGTCTCCTCATTCCAGAATCGATCGCCGGCAAAGTGGAGCATGGCAGCGCTTTTGAAAAGGTGGCGCGCCCGGTCTTTTCGAGAGGGCCGCCTTCTGTTGACGCGGTCGGCTGGCGGGTCTATGCGACCTTGAGCGAGGCAAGCCTGAAGTCTAGGGTGAGGAGACGCCGACATGCAGCATACGCGCGAGGTTTTCGACTGGGCCGACCCGTTCCGCCTGGTGGAGCAGCTGACCGACGAAGAGCGCATGGTGCAGGATACGGCCCATGCCTATGCGCAGGAGAAGCTTGCGCCCCGCGTTCTCGACGCCTTCCGCAATGAAAAGACCGATCCCGAAATCTTCCGCGAAATGGGCGAACTCGGCCTGCTCGGCCCGACGATCTCGCCTGATTACGGCGGCGCCGGCCTCGGTTACACCGCCTATGGCCTGATCGCCCGTGAGGTCGAGCGGGTCGACAGCGGTTATCGTTCGATGATGAGCGTGCAGTCGTCGCTGGTCATGGTGCCGATCGACACATTCGGGTCTGAGGCGCAGAAGCTGAAATACCTGCCGAAACTTGCAACCGGCGAGTGGATCGGCTGCTTCGGCCTCACCGAACCCGATCACGGCTCCGATCCCGGCTCGATGGCGACACGCGCCAGGAAGGTCGACGGCGGCTACAGCCTGACCGGCTCGAAGACCTGGATCTCGAACGCGCCGATCGCCGATGTCTTCGTCGTCTGGGCCAAGACCGAGGATGGGCTCATCCGCGGCTTCATCCTCGAAAAGGGCTGGAAAGGGCTTTCGGCCCCCGCCATCCACGGCAAGGTGGGATTGCGCGCCTCGATCACCGGTGAAGTGGTGATGGACGGGGTCTTCGTGCCCGAGGAAAATCTTCTGCCCAATGTTACCGGTCTCAAGGGGCCGTTCACCTGCCTCAACTCCGCCCGCTTCGGCATCGCCTGGGGCGCGCTGGGGGCCGCCGAGGATTGTTATGCCAGGGCACGGCAATATACGCTGGAGCGCAAGCAGTTCGGCCGGCCGCTCGCCGCCAACCAACTGATCCAGAAGAAGCTCGCCGACATGGCGGCGGAGATCTCGCTCGGCCTGCAGGGCTGCCTGCGGCTCGGCCGCATGAAGGAGGAAGGCCATCCGCCCGTGGAGCTAACCTCGATCCTCAAGCGCAACAGCTGCGGCAAGGCGCTGGAGATTGCGCGCGCCGCCCGCGACATGCTCGGCGGCAACGGCATCTCCGACGAATTCGGCATCGCCCGCCATCTCGTCAACCTCGAAGTGGTCAACACCTATGAGGGCACGCACGACATCCATGCGCTGATCATCGGCCGGGCGATCACCGGCATCGCCGCCTTTGCCAACTAAACCGTCGGTTCGGCAGAGCGAATTGCCACGCGCCTGACAATGTGCAACCTTCCCGATGCGGCACAAAGCCGGCAATGAGGGGATCGCGCATGTTTCTGCTTCTTGCATTGCTGATCGGTGTCATCTCCGGCCTTCGCACCATGACGGCGCCGGCCGCCGTCGCCTGGGGCGCGGCGCTTGGCTGGTTCGATGTCTCGCAGACGCCGCTTGCCTTCATGGGTTACCGCTGGACGCCGTGGATCTTCACGATCCTCGCGGTCACCGAGCTGGTCACCGACCAGCTGCCGTCGACGCCGTCGCGCAAGGTGCCGATGCAGTTTGCCGCCCGTATCGTCTCGGGGGCGCTGTCGGGTGCTGCGATCGGAGCCGCCAGCGGCCTGCTCTTCGGCGGGCTGATCGCCGGCGTGATCGGCGCCGTGATCGGCACCTATGGCGGGGCGGCCGTCCGCAGCCGGCTTGCCGGCTCCTTCGGCAGGGACCTGCCGGCCGCTCTCATCGAGGATGCCGTCGCCGTCATCGGCGCGGTGCTGATCGTGGGGGCCGTGTCATGAAGAGCTTCGACGCCATCGTCATCGGCGCCGGCCAGGCCGGCCCGTCGCTTGCCGCCCGCATGGTCGACAAGGGCATGAAAGTGGCGCTGATCGAGCGCAAGTTCCTCGGCGGCACCTGCGTCAATGCCGGCTGCATGCCGACGAAGACGCTGGTCGCCAGCGCTCGCGCTGCCCATGTCGCCAGAAGCGGTGCCGCCTACGGCGTCAAAATCGCCGGCGAGATCGCCATCGACATGAAGGTGGTCAGAGCCCGGGCCGAAACGGTGACGATGAATGCCCGCAACGGCCTGATCGGCTGGCTGACCGGCATGGCCGGCATGAGCGTGATCTACGGCCATGCCCGTTTCGAAGGCCCGAACACCATCAGCGTCAACGGCGAGACGCTGACAGCGCCGCGCATCTTCCTCAATGTCGGGGCGCGGCCGGTCATCCCCGCGCTGCCCGGTATCGATGATATCGATTACCTCACCAGCACCTCGATCATTCATCTCGACACGCTGCCGCGGCATCTGGCGGTGATCGGCGGCAGCTATATCGGCCTGGAATTCGCGCAGATGTATCGCCGCTTCGGCGCCGAAGTCAGCGTCATCGAACACGGGCCGAAGCTCGCATCGCGCGAGGACGAGGATATATCCGATGCGATCGCCGAGATCCTGCGTTCGGAAGGCATCGGCGTCCATACCGACGCCGATAACATCGCCTTCGCCAGCAACGGCAACGGCGTGAGCGTTACCGCCGGCTCGGCGACGATCGATGCGAGCCATGTGCTGATTGCCACCGGCCGCAAGCCGAATACCGACGATCTCGGCCTCGATGCCGCCGGCGTCGCCACCGACAAACGCGGCTTCATCATGGTCGACGACAGGCTCGCCACCAATGTCGAGGGCATCTGGGCGCTCGGCGACTGCAACGGCCACGGCGCCTTCACCCACACCTCCTACAATGATTTCGAGATCGCCGCCGCCAACCTGCTCGACGGCGACGACCGCAAAGTTTCGAGCCGCATCCCGGCCTATGCGCTCTATATCGACCCGCCCCTCGGCCGCGTCGGCATGACGGAGAAGCAGGCGCGGGAATCGGGACGCAGGATCATGGTCTCGACCCGGCCGATGAGCCGCGTTGGCCGCGCCAACGAGCGCGGCGAGGCCAAGGGCTTCATGAAGGTGATTGCCGACGCCGAGACCAAACAGATCCTCGGCGCGGCGATATTGGGCATCGAGGGCGACGAGGTGATCCATGGGCTTATCGACGCGATGAATGCGGGCACGACCTATCCGGCCTTGCAATGGTCGGTGCCGATCCATCCGACAGTGTCGGAGCTGATCCCGACGCTGCTCGGCGATCTGAAGCCGGTTCAGCTTTGAGCTGACGCTTCGGGAACAGTTGGGGGCGGGCCGCGATGTCTATCGAACTGCTGATCGAAAATTACGGCCTGCTGGCGATCTTTCTGGGCGCCGCCTTCGAAGGCGAGACAGCCGCCTTCCTCGGCGGCGTGATTTCCCACCGCGGACTGCTGTCCTATTGGTCGGCGTCGCTCGCGGCCACGGCCGGATCTTTCGCCGGCGATCAATTGTGGTTCCTCGCCGGTCGTTACGCCTCCCGCTGGAGCCTCGTCCGGCGGCTGATGGAAAAGCCGGCGCTCGCCCGCGTTACCGAACTTCTGGAAAAATATCCGACAGGCTTCATCCTTGCCTTTCGTTTCCTTGTCGGGTTGCGGACGATCAGCCCTGTCGTCATCGGAACGACGCGGATACCGACCGGAAAATTCGTCGTCTTGAACGCCGCAGCCGCGCTGGTGTGGGGACAGCTTTTCACCGCGCTCGGCTATTTGTTCGGGCACGGCATCGAGCAGATATTGGGCCACCTTTCCCTTCACCGGCATCTGCTGGTGGCCATCGGCGCCGCGGCTGTCGTCGCGGCCGCGGCCCTTGCCTTTCGCAAGATGAGACCGAGCGCCGGGCATTCATAGAAGTGGCGCGGCGCCCTACTCCATCACGATCTGCAGCTTGACGTCGCTCGGCCGCGCCTCGACGGCGCGGTCGAAGGCCTTGATCGAATCCGCGAATGTGAAGGTCTCCGATATCAGCGGCTTCAGATCGACGCGGCCAGATGCCAAGAGCGCGATCGAGCGCTCATATTGATGTGCGTAGCGGAACACCGTCTCGATGCGGATTTCCTTGGTCGAAGCCGTGGAGACGTCGAAACCAATCGGGTTGACCGGCAGGCCGACGGCGACGATGACGCCGCCCGGGCGCGGCAGCGCCATGATCGTCTCCCAGGCCTTCGGCGAACCGGAGCATTCGAAGACGACATCGGCACCCCAGCCGTCCGTCAGCCGGCCGACCTCTTCGCTCAAGTTCTTTTCGCGGATATTGACCGGGATGACGCCCTGATATTGCGCGGCGATATCGAGCTTCGGCTGGGCGAGATCGGCGACGATCGCCCGGGCGCAGCCGCCGGCAAGGGCGGCGATCGCCACCATCGTGCCGATCGGCCCGGCGCCGAGGACGACGGCGGTATCACCAGGCGCAATCTTCGCTTTACCAGCCGCCTGCATGCCGACGGCGAAGGGCTCGACCATGGCGCCTTCGGCAAAACTGACATTGTCGGGCAGCTTGAAAGTATAATTGGCGGGATGCACGACCTCAGGCGTCAGCACGCCGTGGATCGGCGGCGTCGCCCAGAAGGTCACCGCGGGATCGATATTATACATGCCGAGCCGGCTTGCCTTAGAATTCGGATCGGGAATGCCGGGCTCCATGCAGACGCGATCGCCGACTTTCAAATGCGTCACACCTGTCCCGACTTCGACCACCGTGCCCGCCGCCTCATGGCCGAGCACCATCGGCGCGTTGACGATGAAGGGACCGATCTTTCCATGCGTGTAATAATGGACATCGGAACCGCAGACACCGACCGTGTGGATCCTGATTTTCACCTCGCCGGGGCCGGTTTCGAGCGGCAGATCGATATCGCGAAGCGCAAGCTCATGCTGGCGCTCTAGCACCAGCGCACGGACTTTGGTCATGATCGGTTTCCTCCCTATTGCCCCGCGGTTCATCGCGTGCCGTTGAAGCGACTATAAGACTGTAAGGGGCGGCAATTCAATCGTTGAGATCAAGCTTTTGCTCAACATGCGATGAATTGCCCATATTCTATAATCCGAAAGATTTGCCTTCCAAGACCTCTGTATGATTCCAGCAGAGGCCGCCGGGGAGTACATTCTCCATTCGAGATCCCGGCCATGAGGACAGGCAGAGAGCGATGAAGAACCATCATGATAATGCCGGCGGAAATCGGTCCTACGGCCCGACGAAATCAAGCTCATTACGGCAATTCTGGCGCAGGCTTGTGGATCTGATCGCCGCGCTGCCGAAAGGTCCCCGGCCGCGGCCGGCGCGCGTTATCGCAAAAACTAGGGATCGAAATCCTCCGCCACAGCGTTAATAATAATGCGTCGGCATGACGTCACGGAAGCATGATGGCTCCGGGCACATGCGGGTCGGCACGATAGGGAAGACCATCATGAAGTCGATCGCGTCATTCTGTCTGTTCGTCTCCCTTCTCTTCATCGCAAGTGAGGCGTCTGCGGCCCTGGAACAAGCCTCTCTTCCGCCGCAGGAGCAGGAAGAAAGGCTGGCGCCGGCCAACCTCGAGCTCACCTTCACCGGCCCTGTCGATCTTGCCCGCTCGACGGCCGTGCTGCTGGATGCCCAGGGTATGGCGGTTCCCACGGGCAAGCCGTTTCTCTCCGGCCCCGAGGGATCGATCTTCAAGATTCCGCTCGATCCTGCCATGGCGCCCGGCTTCTACACCATAGACTGGCGCGTCCTCTCGATGGACGGTCGCAGCGCCGAAGGCCAATACCGGTTCCGGATCGATCCTTAGAGCATGTCGCGCAAAAGTGTGCAGCGGTTTTCCCAGGCAAAGCGCGAAGCAGTTTTGCCAGGCAAAGCGCGAAGCGCTTTTGCCGCAACGACATGCTTAAAAACCAAGGGCTCGCTGCAAAGCATTTATAAGATTTTTATATTGACGGCTCCTTGCCCGTCTCGAACCTTTATGCCCTTCGGCTCCATATTCATGGCCGAGAGATCGAACGATCATCTCCACGCCAGAAAGCATGAAAGGCGCCCCTCCCGGGTCGCGCCCTTTGTCTTGTCTGACTCCAACGAGAACAACCGGAGTCACGATCATGATGGATATCATTCTGCTGGGCACCGCGATCCTATTTTTCGCGCTGTGCTTTGCCTACACCAAAGCCTGCGACAGGCTTTGACGGAGAAACGACGATGACCCTCGACTACGTCTTGAGCGGTGCCGTGACCGTGTTTCTCACCGTCTACCTCACCTACGCTCTGCTTCGCCCGGAACGCTTCTGAAGAGAACCGGCGCTTGCGAGGTCGCGCATGCGCGACCGGAAAGCAGCCGGGTATTGAAAGTTTACCTCCATGACCCTCAACGGATGGCTTCAGATCCTGCTTTATTGCGGGATCGTCCTCGTGCTCGTCAAACCGCTCGGCGGTTACATGACGCGTGTCTTCAGCGGCGAGCGCACATTCCTCTCACCCGTCCTCGTTCCGATCGAACGCGGACTTTACCGCATGGCCGGCACCGGCGAGCGCGAGGAGCAGCATTGGACCTCTTATGCTTTCGCCATGCTGCTCTTCAACCTTCTTGGCGTCGTCGTGCTTTATGCGCTGCAGCGCCTGCAGGGCATCCTTCCCTATAATCCAGCCGGCATGGCGGCCGTCCCGCCGGAGCTTTCGTTCAACACCGCCGTCAGTTTCGTCAGCAATACCAACTGGCAGAACTACGGCGGCGAAAGCACCATGTCCTATCTCACCCAGATGGCCGGCTTCACCGTCCAGAACTTCGTCTCCGCCGCGACCGGCATGGCCATCGCACTCGCCTTCATCCGCGCCTTCGCGCGCACCTCGGGCAAGGCCATCGGCAATTTCTGGGTCGATATGACGAGGGCGACCTTCTATGTGCTGCTGCCGATCTCGATCGTGCTGACGCTGATCTATGTCTATCTCGGCGTGCCGCAGACGCTCGGCCCTTATGTCAACGCGACGACGCTCGAAGGCGCGCAGCAGACGATCGCCGTCGGCCCCGTCGCCTCGCAGCTTGCGATCAAGATGCTCGGCACCAATGGCGGCGGCTTCTTCAATGCCAATTCGGCCCATCCGTTCGAAAACCCCGATGCGATCTCCAACCTCATCCAGATGATCTCGATCTTCGCGATCGGCGCAGCGCTGACCAACGTCTTCGGCCGCATGGTCGGCAACCAGCGCCAGGGCTGGGCGATCCTCGCCACGATGGGTGTGCTGTTCCTCGCCGGCGTCAGCGTCACCTATTGGGCGGAAGCGGCCGGCAATCCGCTGATGCATGCCTTCGGTCTTGGCGGCAGTAATATGGAGGGCAAGGAAGTCCGCTTCGGCGTCGCCCTTTCCTCGCTTTTTGCCGTTATCACCACCGCCGCCTCCTGCGGCGCGGTCAACGCCATGCACGGCAGCTTCACCGCGCTCGGCGGCCTCATTCCGCTGATCAACATGCAACTCGGCGAAGTCATCGTCGGCGGGGTCGGCGCCGGCTTTTACGGCATCCTGCTGTTCATCATCGTCGCCGTCTTCGTCGCCGGCCTGATGGTCGGCCGCACGCCGGAATATCTCGGCAAGAAGATCGAGGCGAAGGAAATGAAGATGGCTGTCCTCGCCATCCTCTGCCTGCCGCTCGCCATGCTGGTTTTCACCGCGATCGCCACGGTGCTGCCGTCGGCCGTCGCCTCGGTCAGCACCGCCGGCCCGCACGGTTTCTCCGAAATCCTCTATGCCTATACCTCGGCTGCGGCCAATAACGGCTCGGCGTTCGGCGGCCTGACGGGCAATACGCCCTGGTACAATGTGACGCTTGGCATCGGCATGCTCGCCGGCCGCTTCCTGGTCATCATCCCGGCGCTGGCCATCGCCGGCTCGCTGATCGCCAAGAAGACGATCCCGGCCTCGGCAGGCACGTTCCCGACGGACGGCCCGCTCTTCGTCGGCCTGCTCGTCGGCACGATCCTGATCGTCGGCGGCCTGACTTTCTTCCCGGCGCTGGCCCTCGGCCCCGTCGTCGAACACCTGGTCGCGATTGCCGGACAAACCTTCTGAGGCGATGCCCGACCCTGCATCGCCGGGGTCCTTCGCCATCCTCGTTTCAAGCTGGAGTCTCTTATGAGCCAGGCAAAATCCGCGAGCATCGTCGATTCTCGCATCCTCATTCCGGCAGCGGGCGCCGCCTTTAAAAAGCTCGATCCGCGCGCGCTCGCCCGAAACCCGGTCATGTTCGTGGTGGCCACGGTCTCGGTGCTGACCACCGTGCTTTTCCTGCGCGACCTCGTCGCCGGCAACAGCAATCTCGGCTTCTCCTTCCAGATCAATCTCTGGCTCTGGTTCACCGTGCTGTTTGCCAATTTCGCCGAAGCCGTCGCCGAAGGCCGTGGCAAGGCGCAGGCGGATTCGCTGCGCAAGGCGCGCACGGAAACCCAGGCCAAACTGCTGACCGCCAACAATGGCAGCGACTATCGCATGGTGGCGGGCACCAGCCTGAAGGTCGGCGACATCGTGCTCGTCGAAGCCGGCGACATCATCCCGTCGGACGGTGAAGTCGTCGAAGGGGTCGCCTCGGTCAACGAGGCGGCGATAACAGGCGAATCCGCCCCGGTCATCCGCGAATCCGGCGGCGACCGCTCAGCAGTCACCGGCGGCACCCAGGTGCTGTCCGACTGGATCCGCGTGCGCATCACCGCGGCGGCCGGCTCGACCTTCATCGACCGGATGATCGCGCTGGTCGAAGGTGCGGAGCGCCAGAAGACGCCGAACGAGATCGCGCTCAACATATTGCTGGCCGGCATGACGCTGATCTTCGTGCTCGCCACCGCGACGATCCCGAGCTTTGCCATCTATGCCGGCGGCTCGATCCCGATCATCGTGCTCGTCGCCCTCTTCGTCACCCTGATCCCGACGACGATCGGCGCGCTGCTGTCGGCGATCGGCATTGCCGGCATGGACCGTCTCGTCCGCTTCAACGTGCTCGCCATGTCCGGCCGCGCCGTCGAGGCCGCCGGCGACGTCGACACGCTGCTGCTCGACAAGACAGGCACGATCACCCTCGGCAACCGCCAGGCGACGAGTTTCCGGCCGGTGCGCGGCGTTTCCGAACAGGATCTCGCCGATGCCGCCCAACTCGCCTCGCTGGCCGACGAAACGCCTGAGGGACGCTCCATCGTCGTGCTCGCCAAGGAGAAATATGCGATCCGCGGCCGCGACATGGCGAGCCTCAAGGCGACCTTCGTGCCCTTCACCGCCCAGAGCCGCATGAGCGGCGTCGATCTCGAAGGCGCCTCGATCCGCAAGGGCGCGGTCGACGCCGTGCTGACCTATGTCAATGGCGACGCGCCTTCGAAGAACGGCAGCGAGGTCGTGCGCGAACTGCAGTCGATCGCCGACGAGGTCGCCAAATCGGGCGGCACGCCGCTCGCCGTCGCCCGCGACGGCCGGCTGCTCGGCATCATCCAGCTGAAGGACATCGTCAAGGGCGGCATCCGCGAGCGCTTCACGGAGCTGCGCCGCATGGGCATCCGCACCGTGATGATCACAGGCGACAACCCGCTGACGGCAGCGGCCATCGCCGCCGAGGCCGGCGTCGACGATTTCCTCGCCCAGGCAACGCCGGAGATGAAACTGGCGCTGATGCGCGAGGAACAGGCCAAGGGCAAGCTCGTCGCCATGTGCGGCGACGGCACCAACGATGCGCCTGCCCTTGCCCAGGCTGATGTCGGCGTCGCCATGAACACCGGCACGGTCGCCGCCCGCGAGGCCGGCAACATGGTCGATCTCGACTCGGATCCGACCAAGCTCATCGAGATCGTCGAGATAGGCAAGCAGCTGCTGATGACGCGCGGCGCGCTGACCACCTTTTCGATCGCCAACGACATCGCCAAATACTTCGCCATCATCCCGGCGATGTTCCTGACCTTCTACCCGCAGCTCGGCGTGCTGAATGTCATGGGGCTTTCGACGCCGCAAAGCGCCATCCTCTCGGCGATCATCTTCAACGCACTGATCATCGTCGCGCTGATCCCGCTGTCGCTGAAGGGTGTGCGCTACCGCCCGATCGGCGCCGGCGCGCTTCTGTCGCGCAACCTGCTGATCTACGGCCTCGGCGGCATCATCGTCCCCTTCGTCGGCATCAAGGCGATCGATCTGGCCGTCGCAGCCCTCGGCCTCGCTTAAAGGAGTAGGAATAATGTTTAGAGAACTTCGCCCGGCCGTCGTCATGATCGTTGCCACCACCGCCATCACCGGGCTTCTTTATCCACTCGCCATGACCGGTGCTGCCCAGGCCCTCTTCCCCGCCCAAGCGAACGGCAGCCTCATCGAGAAGAACGGCCAGGTGATCGGCTCGGCGCTGATCGGCCAGGCATTTACGTCAGACAAATATTTCCACGGCCGTCCCTCGGCGGCCGGCGACGGCTACAATGCGGCCGCCTCCAGCGGCTCCAACCTCGGCCCGACCAGCCAGAAACTGATCGACCGCGTCAAGGGCGACTACGAGGTCGCCAAGGCGACGAACCCGAATACGCAAGTGCCCGCCGACCTCGTCACCGCGTCGGGCAGCGGCCTCGATCCCGATATTTCGCCCGAGGCCGCCTACTTCCAGGTGGCCCGTGTCGCCAAGGCGCGGAACCTGGATGAAGCCAAGGTCAAGGCGCTGGTCGACGGCGCCGTCCAGGCCCGCGAACTCGGCCTCCTCGGCGAACCCACAGTCAATGTTCTGGCGTTGAATCAGAGGCTTGATGCTTCTATGACTGAGTGAGTTTGGGCAAGCGAGGGGCAGTTTGATAAAGCATCCGACGCTGTCTGCCATATACGCCGGGGAGAGTTAGGCGCGAAAGCCAACCCCACTCTCCGTCATCCTCGGGCTTGACCCGAGGATCCATGCCGCGGCCGCTGG
>NZ_LFIO01001719.1 GCF_001187535.1 Rhizobium ecuadorense | reverse complement strand
CGGCTAAAGCGAAAGGTTGAAGATGTTCTTCGTTTCAATCAAAAGCTGAACGGCGCTGGTGTTCAGGCCTTCGCAGATGATTCGGACGGGCGCCAAGATAGTGTGAGCGACCCTGTCTTATGCTTTGCCGACAGGCTTAGAATGTATTCCTATACTATCAGCAAGTGTTAATGTATTCGATGTGCCAAGGCAGGCGCTGCCGGAATCGATCGGCTGTGGCTCTGAAAGC
>NZ_LFIO01001093.1 GCF_001187535.1 Rhizobium ecuadorense | reverse complement strand
GCCCCCGCGGCTTGCACGCTCCTATGTTGCGCTCGGAGGCGGGCTGGATATCCCAGTTGTCATGGGCTCGCAAAGCACATCGCTCCGCGGTGGCTTTGGTGGCAATGCCGGCCGGCCCCTGGCGAAGGGCGATCGGATCGCGGTCGGCGAGGACGCAGAGATGGTCATGTTGCCGGCCTCTGGTCTCGCCGTCGTCGAACCGGCCGTGGCGCTGCGCGATGTCTTCCCG
>NZ_LFIO01001201.1 GCF_001187535.1 Rhizobium ecuadorense | reverse complement strand
GGTGCCTGCCGCGCCGCCCCAGCCATAGTCTCCCACCTGCGCCGAAATTTGTGCCTTGGCCGGATCAAGGACGACAGAGCCCAACAGACCGAACCCGACGCCATCAAACTGGGTTTCGGACCAAACTTCGGCTGCCAGCGAGGCAAGATCGCCCGGCAGGTGATTGCACGCCGCCAATCTCAAAGTGCGGGGACTGAGGATGCGTTCGCCGTTGAGTTCACCTCCAGCC
>NZ_LFIO01000347.1 GCF_001187535.1 Rhizobium ecuadorense | reverse complement strand
TGCCACCGATCGATTTCGCGATATTTAGCAAAAATAATTTCCTGCCGGAATCGAGGATCTGAGCGACATTCTGCTTTTGAACCGGCCGAATCGGCCCATTCCAGCGGCATCGCCGTTCGGCTGCGCGTTGCCGCAGATCGCCAGCCGGCAGCTGAGATTTACCCGGCTCAACGAAAATCCTTAACATGCGGGCGGCAACGCAACCTTTTCGCGGGCGAAAGCCTTGTTG
>NZ_LFIO01000419.1 GCF_001187535.1 Rhizobium ecuadorense | reverse complement strand
AATCTCTACGGCCGGCAAATCGAAATGTACAGCACGTCTTCGTCCAGCCCCGGGCCTGGCAATTTCGGGTTCCTGAGAACCCCTCTGGGCAATGGCGCAAGCGTGATGGCCGACGCTTTGGCTACCGGGAATCCGGGGGCCTGTTATACGAAGGACAAGCTGGATACCGAAACGGGTGCCATGGCCGGGCCAGTAGAAGACGGCGTCAACACGCGATTCGGTATTTATC
>NZ_LFIO01001870.1 GCF_001187535.1 Rhizobium ecuadorense | reverse complement strand
CGGCCGTTTCGCGGCGAAGCGAGACCGTGACGATCTCCGCGCCGGACCGGCTCACCGCCTCGGCAAGGACGGCCGGTGACGGATAACGCGCGGTACCGAGCAGAAGCCGCGAAGACAGTGCAGCATCATAAAGAGAAAGCATGGATCAACCTCCCTGCATCGGGGACAGGATTTCGATACGATCACCGTCGTCGAGTCGGTGGCCGGCTCGGTCCTCGCGATGCACGAG
>NZ_LFIO01000585.1 GCF_001187535.1 Rhizobium ecuadorense | reverse complement strand
GAGAGGAAACCGCCTGCGGACTTGCCCGGAAGTTCTGTCAACGCACGATAAAGAAGGAACTGGGGAATGAACGACTACACGAAATATCTCGCAAGCCGTGTCACCGCCGGCGGGCTTAGCCGTCGCGAATTCATGGGACGCGCCATGGCGGCGGGCATCACACTTGCCGTCGCCGACAAGCTCTTTACCGAAAGTGCGCAAGCCGCCGAACCGAAGCGCGGCGGCCACC
>NZ_LFIO01000920.1 GCF_001187535.1 Rhizobium ecuadorense | reverse complement strand
GCCTACGGATACTCGCCGGTAGCAATGGCAGCACCTGCCCCTTCAACTGCACTTCCGAGACGCCTTCGAAAATGCAAACGACGGCTAAAACCCCTGCTTCACGCGCCTTGTCGATCGGTACGCCAAGCAAACCGGTGATAAGCGGCGTGGTTACGGCTTTGGGAAAGTCTATGCCTTCCGGCAGGCTGCCGCGTCGATTGGTCACCAGTTCGAGGAATGCCGCCAGATCC
>NZ_LFIO01001321.1 GCF_001187535.1 Rhizobium ecuadorense | reverse complement strand
GCTATGGACAGACCCAGCCCGGTACCCGCCTGCTTGGTGGTATAGAACGGTTCGAAGATGCGGATCAGCCTCTCCTCGGGAATGCCGTCTCCGGTGTCGGAGACCCGCAGCTCCGCCTTCTCGTTCGCCAGTCCCGTCGCGAAGCTAAGCGTTCTCCCGGCCGGGACGGCGTTCAGCATCGCATCCATCCCGTTGGTCGCCAGGTTGAGAATAACCTGCTGCACGTGAAC
>NZ_LFIO01001245.1 GCF_001187535.1 Rhizobium ecuadorense | reverse complement strand
GTTTCAAGATGATCCATGCCTATTCTCCAGATGGCGGCAGCGCCGGCGTGGCCGGCGGCGTGAGAAGTATCGGTTTCCCGTTTTCGTCGATGGCGACCATGTTCGCCGGCACATAAAGGCGATCCCCGCCGGTGACTGGCGGGAGTTCGTCGAACCCCCGGATTTCGTTGGGTGTGAGCCAACCCGGGCTGCTCTTTCCAAGCGCAGTCGAATTGTATTCGCCCTTGTCC
>NZ_LFIO01000693.1 GCF_001187535.1 Rhizobium ecuadorense | reverse complement strand
TAGGTGTTTAGTCCCGGCATTTGATGGTGCAATATCTTCCTTGGCATGGAGGGAAGCACTATGGGCCAGGTTCTACATGGGAGCGCCACGACGACAGAGGCAATCCGTCGAGCAATACAAAATAGTGAAGAGAGCCTGAGAACGCTTTCGAAGCGATACGGGATCAACCAGAAAACCGTCGCTAAATGGAAGAAGCGGACATCGCTGGTCGACCTTCCTACAGGCCCGAAGGACCCACACTCGACGACCCTTTCCCTCGAAGAAGAGGCCGTCATCGTCGCTTTCCGCCGGCATACGTTGCTGCCGCTCGATGATTGCCTCTACGCTCTTCAGCCGACCATCCCACATCTGACGCGATCGTCGTTGCACAGGTGTTTGCAGCGCCACGGGATTTCACGTCTGCCGGAGGTCGGAGGCGACAAGGAACCGAAGAAGAAGTTCAAAAGTTATCCGATCGGCTACTTCCACATCGATATTGCCGAGGTGCAGACGGCCGAGGGCAAGCTCTATCTCTTTGTCGCAATTGACCGAACATCCAAGTTCGCGTTCGCAGAACTCTATACCAAAGCCGGCAAGATGAATGCCGCCCAGTTCCTGCGCAATCTGATCGCGGCCGTGCCCTACACCATCCATACCATCCTGACCGATAATGGCATTCAGTTCACCAATCGGGCCTGTGACCTATACGCCTTCCATCACATCTTCGACCGGGTCTGCGACGAGAACGATATTGAGCATCGTCTGACCAAGGTGAAGCACCCCTGGACCAACGGACAGGTCGAGCGGATGAACCGAACGATCAAGGAAGCCACCGTCAAGCGCTTCCACTACGACGATCACGCTCAATTGAAAAAACATCTGGCCGACTTTATCGACGCCTACAATTTCGGGCGCCGGCTCAAGACGCTAAAGGGCCTCACGCCTTACGAGTTCATCTGCAAACAATGGACTTTGGAGCCAGATCGATTCATCATCGATCCGATCCATCAAATGCCGGGACTAAACA
>NZ_LFIO01001461.1 GCF_001187535.1 Rhizobium ecuadorense | reverse complement strand
ATTTATCGCGGGTTGGTGCGAATTGCTGGGCGACTTTCGCATTTTCCAAGCTGACCACGTCATGACCGTCAGTTTCCTGGACGATCACTATCCGGGAAACCGCCGCCAACTCGTCAAGGAGTGGCGCGCTCAGGAAAAGCATCCCTGCAAACAGAGGGATTGCGGATAGCTGATTGTTGCCTCGGCCCCCGAATTTAACCTCGCTCTGCAGGCATGCCTGCAGAGCGTTT
>NZ_LFIO01000995.1 GCF_001187535.1 Rhizobium ecuadorense | reverse complement strand
GCGAACATTCGCCGTGCCTGATCATCTCAAGTTTCAGGCTATTTTGCCTGCCATGCGTACCATTTCTCGCCGATGGCATCGCGATTATCAGCCCAATAGTTCATATCGGCATTCACCTGGCTTGCCGTCTGCTGATCCGGCAGGGTCTTGGCCGTCTCCGGATCCATCAGCTTGGCCGAGTCAACATTGATTGGTGCATATCCGGTGGCTTTTGCAAGGGCGGCCTGCGG
>NZ_LFIO01001286.1 GCF_001187535.1 Rhizobium ecuadorense | reverse complement strand
GTCTCGATCAATGCCATTCTAAAGGCTAGATCCACAAATTCGCGCTGGCTTTCCGAGACGTCGTCCGGTCTTTCCCGTATCTGAGCCGTCTCAAATGCCGCGGCGGTCATCTCGAATTTGAGCGATGGATACATAAAGTAGCCACCATTCTGGCTGGGGCGATCGCGCACCAATCGAAAGCTAAGCGCGCACTCTTCTTCCAAAAAAGCTCTCGCGAGTTTCTGGAAGCG
>NZ_LFIO01000894.1 GCF_001187535.1 Rhizobium ecuadorense | reverse complement strand
GTTGCGGAACGGCTGCGAGCGCGTCTCGATCCCGCAGCACCCCGAACCGATTCCGCCGATCTCGTTTACCGGCACCTACCTTCCTGAAATGCGGAGCGTGGTCTTGGGAACCGCATTGGTTGCGGACGTCTCAGTCCTTACATGTTGATCTGTTAGGATGTCGGGCTCCGCAAGAGATGGGGATATCGGATGACAAGCGCGAAACGGGAACACTGGGACGAGGTCTACCG
>NZ_LFIO01000696.1 GCF_001187535.1 Rhizobium ecuadorense | reverse complement strand
ATGCGGGTCCCGGCGCCGCCGTCACAATCAACCACCGGGAAAGCGCCGGTTTGCGAACCGACATTTCTACGGCCGCTTAGGAACCGAATGGCTTGCGAAACGCTATCCCATCGGAGCCTGCGAGGCTCACACCTCCAAATTGACCGAGTGAGCGATGAAATATGGCAAAGCGGTCGTCCTGGTCGTCGAAGACAGCACGATTATTCGGATGAGTGCCGTCGATCTGGTAC
>NZ_LFIO01001477.1 GCF_001187535.1 Rhizobium ecuadorense | reverse complement strand
GCGTGCAGGGCATGTAAAGATTACAGCCCGGGCATGTAAGCCCGTTTCGCATGCGGACGCCGGTTTCGGCGTCCGTTTCAAATCTTCTCGTTCACCGGCGACGTGCGCGGATCGATCCAGTCATGCTTGACGATCAGGTCGCCGACTAACGGCCTATTTCTCATCTCCAGGCCGTTGGCCCTTTCGCCGCGATAGATCCGGAAATGCGTTTCCTCTTGCGGACATAATAT
>NZ_LFIO01001766.1 GCF_001187535.1 Rhizobium ecuadorense | reverse complement strand
AAGCAGAGCCGATCGACCAGCCAGAATTGCCACTAGGTGCTTTTGCCTCGGAGGCGTGGCTCGCTGAGTATATTGATCTCGACGCTTGGATAAACGCGCTCTTCCAGCAATTTAAGGGATCCAACCTTCATTGCCTTGGGCAATAAGCCTGCGTCGAAGTTGACTGCTGGTAGCCTGTCTTCTGCAAAAAATCTGAACAGTGTTATGTGCGCTATTCGGGGTGGGGTGGC
>NZ_LFIO01001541.1 GCF_001187535.1 Rhizobium ecuadorense | reverse complement strand
CTCTATCTACCCGTCGAGGTCGACGGTGCGCTGTTCTCGATCGGTGATACCCATGCCGCCCAGGGCGACGGCGAAGTCTGCGGCACGGCGATCGAGAGCCAGATGAACGTCGAAGCGACGATCGAGCTCGTCAAGGACGCCAAGCTGCAGACGCCGCGCTTCACCACAACCGAACCGGTGACCCGCCATCTCGACGGCGCCGGCTACGAAGTCACGACAGGCATCGGCCC
>NZ_LFIO01001702.1 GCF_001187535.1 Rhizobium ecuadorense | reverse complement strand
CGTCGAGACAATCCTGGACCTGCCGCTGACGCAGGCCCTGATGCGCCAGCCGTCGCCTTCGGACGATATGTTTGCCACGGCCCTTACCCTCAGCCTGCTTCGAGGCGTGGCCATCAGCACGCTGATGATGATCATCTCCTGGCCGATGGCTTTGATCTATGACGATTCCCGGCTTTTCTCTCTTGTCGCCGTGCTCTCCATCGCGCCTGCCATGCGCAGTGTGATCAGCC
>NZ_LFIO01001319.1 GCF_001187535.1 Rhizobium ecuadorense | reverse complement strand
CGGCCATCAGGACCGCTGGCGGGATCGCCTCAATCGCCGTTTTCCAGCGTTCGTCCAGCTGCACATGACGGATGAGGACGAGACCACTGATGCGCGTGAAAATCGTCGCGCATGCCATAGCGAGGATGGCAAGCAGGGTATTGATATCAAGCGTCATGCGGCCTGCTCCTGTACCCGACCCTTCCAGAAAGCCATCACCAGTCCGGCCAAAGCACCGGCTGCGATATACC
>NZ_LFIO01000119.1 GCF_001187535.1 Rhizobium ecuadorense | reverse complement strand
TGACCTGCCACTGAACTTTCATCCAGCGGCGATTAGAGCCCCGGCGGTTTTGAATACGCCAATTGGCGCGGTGTGAGCAACCGGCGGAAACGCGAAGCTTTCATCTTGCGCAGCGTTGGAGCCGGTTGCGGCGATGGTCCCGGCATAGTCTGCCGGGGTCTGATATCCGAGCGATGAGTGCGGCCGGAAATTATTGTAATCGTCCGTCCATTCGGCAATGGCGCTTCGAGCATGATCGAGGCCAAAGAACAGGCTTTCGTTGAGCAGTTCGTCGCGCATCCGACCATTGAAACTCTCAACATAGCCGTTCTGCATCGGCTTTCCCGGCGCGATGTAATGCCAGTCGACTTTGTGATCCTTCGACCACGCGAGGATCGCATTCGAGGTGAGTTCCGTGCCGTTGTCGGAGACGATCATTCCCGGCTTGCCTCGCCGTTCGATCAGCGTCGTCAGTTCTCGGGCGACACGCCGACCAGAGATGGACGTGTCCGGGATCGCTGCCAGGCATTCGCGCGTCACATCATCGACAATGTTGAGCACGCGGAATCGTCTGCCGCAGGCAAACTGGTCATGCACGAAGTCCAGCGACCAGCGGGCATTGGCCTTCGCTTCGACCAGGATCGGGGCACGCGTGCCGACTGCACGCCGCCTGGCTTTGCGCTTACGAACGGAAAGACCTTCCTCGCGATAGAGCCGGTAGATGCGATTGACGCCGGACGGTTCTCCGTCCCGCCGAAGCAGGACGAACAGTCGCCGATAGCCGAAACGCCGCCGCTCATTGGCAAGGTCGCGCAGCTTCACCCGCAATTCTACCTCCGGCGGCCGACTTGACCGATAACGGATCGTCTTGCGGTCGGCGGATATGATCTGGCAGGCCCGCCGCTCCGAAAGACCCATGACGGCCTTCAGATGCATGACGGCTTCACGCTTGGCGGCAGGCCCTACCATTTTTTTGCAAGAAGCTCGCGGAGCGCGGCCGCATCCAGCATCTGTTCGGCCAGCAGCTT
>NZ_LFIO01001086.1 GCF_001187535.1 Rhizobium ecuadorense | reverse complement strand
CGATACGCTGGTAAGCAGGCTGCGCGGCGGAAACACGCTGAGCCAGATCATGGCAGGCTTCCGGAGCTGCGCCGAGATCATGCTCGAAGGCGGCATGCGCGGATATTTCCGCCACGCCTGGCGCTTCGGCCTGTTCTTCCTCTTCCCGTTCCTGCTGACGGCGCTGGCGATCGCACTGACGGCGCAGATTGCCATCCTGCCCTATGGTCTCGGCTTTTCGCCGTGGCACA
>NZ_LFIO01001424.1 GCF_001187535.1 Rhizobium ecuadorense | reverse complement strand
CTACCGCGCAATGCGCCCGTATCAGTCATCTTCTCTGCGTGCTCACTCCCAACACCTACCGCTTCCAGATCGAGGCCGGTGCGAAGTGTTGCCTTGTATTGCAGGAAATGGCGCTGATCGATCGCCCCATAAAAGGTCGGCGTCTGCGAGGCATAGAGCGTGCCGACGGCCTCGACCAGGCGCTTGATATTGTCACGGCCGGAAACCGGACGGCGCAGGACCGTCCCTCTC
>NZ_LFIO01001858.1 GCF_001187535.1 Rhizobium ecuadorense | reverse complement strand
GCACTCGGCTCGTCAGCTCCAGCCTGTCCGCTTTCGGGGGGGTCTCTCTTGATTACGCCCCGACCGGGCTCATCCTGAGGCTGGATGCGCCACTTCAGAAGCTGCAATATAAGAACTGTTCCGACGCCGAGGAATAGTTTGATTGCGACGCTAGGATGGCCGGCGCTCGATGAATCAAAGACATCGATGATGTCATCGCGAGACGTTTGGATCTTCCTTGTTCCAGGTAAC
>NZ_LFIO01000735.1 GCF_001187535.1 Rhizobium ecuadorense | reverse complement strand
CTGTCGATCTGGCGATCGCCGCCGCAGAAACCGTGCTTGCCAAGCAGGCCGATGCCAAGGTCCAGTCCGAGCTCTTCGGCAATGAACCAGTCGGCCAGAAAGGATGAGCCGAGCAGAAGGTTGCCCAGACCCATAAGCGCTAGTCCCGCCGATATGGTGTGCGTCTTCCCCAGCTGCTCCGTGATCGAACCTGAGAAGGGTGAGATCGCGATGAAGCTAAGGGCCATCGGC
>NZ_LFIO01000944.1 GCF_001187535.1 Rhizobium ecuadorense | reverse complement strand
TCTATACGCTGACCAAGGCCGAACTCGACTGGTATTATCAATTCGGCGTCTCGGAGATGTTCCCTGACAAGTGGGAGCGCTTCGTCGCCCCCATTCCGCCGGAAGAGCGGCATGAAATGATGCATGCCTATCATCGGCGTCTGACGCATGAGGACAGGAACGTCCGCCTCGCGGCCGCGCAGGCCTGGAGCATCTGGGAAGGCGAAACGATCACGCTGTTGCCGGAACCTT
>NZ_LFIO01000684.1 GCF_001187535.1 Rhizobium ecuadorense | reverse complement strand
GTGGTATTCGAGCGCCATGAAGTTTTCAGTCGCGGTCGCCACATGTGCCGCGGCCATTGCGGCGATTGGACTTTCTGCCATGTGGATGGCCATGGCGACACCACGGTCCTGCGCCATATCTCCGATCTTCTTGGTCTCGAGGATGCCCCCGCTGGTGAGCAGGTCTGGGTGGATAACGGAGAGGACGCCGCTCTTGAGCAGCGGCTCGAAGCCTTCCTTGAGGTATATGTC
>NZ_LFIO01000771.1 GCF_001187535.1 Rhizobium ecuadorense | reverse complement strand
GCCCAAAGCCGTGCGCAGGCTCTTCAACTCGCCGTCGAAGATGAGCCTGCTGTGATCGACCATGATCAGCCGCGGGCAGATGGTCTCGATGTCCTGCAGATCATGGGTGGTGAGAATGATGGTGACGCCGCGCTCGCGGTTGATTTCGGCGAGAAAGCGCCGAACCGCATCCTTGGCGACCACATCAAGACCGATGGTCGGTTCGTCCAGAAAGAGGATCTTGGGGTCGTG
>NZ_LFIO01000305.1 GCF_001187535.1 Rhizobium ecuadorense | reverse complement strand
GCAAACACAAACCAATCTTTATAAATGTGGTTTTATGTGATTTTATTTTGCCTTGTATAGCGCCAGGCTTGCGGTTTTGCACCGACAGAAAGGTCTTCGAACGGCGGCGCGCTTGATGCGGCGTTCCGCGAGTGATCTAGTGGAATGACAAATGGAGGTGAACTTCAGCAGCCCGCCTGATGAATGTTCGACCGCTCCTGTGCTAGCGTCCTTTGCGCGTCTGAAAAGACG
>NZ_LFIO01001645.1 GCF_001187535.1 Rhizobium ecuadorense | reverse complement strand
GCGTTGTAGTGAAGCGCTTCTATGCCGCGCGATTGGATCAGAAAGGTTTGCATGCGCACACCCATAGCGGAAGGCGAGGGCGCAGCAACAAAATGGTTGACGTAACGCTAATGCGCATGCGGCTGTCGAAGGCTGGATTTCAAAGGGAAAGAACGCATGTCAGACCTGCGCCCGCCGACATGAATTGCCGCAGCCGCGATGCGGGGGATATCTCCGAATGCGCTTCGGCGC
>NZ_LFIO01001855.1 GCF_001187535.1 Rhizobium ecuadorense | reverse complement strand
TCTCCGGCCATGGCGACGAACGCCAGCAGCAGCGATATCAACGAGACGGATTTGCGCATTCTTACCCAGCCCTCGAGCACCTGTATTTCTCCTGTCGTCATTCGCAGCATAGCTTGGCAGCTCTGTATAGCCGGATGATGAAATCACCTGCCCGTGAAGCCCGACCTCATCGGCGACCGCCGACGCCGATTACGGTCAGAAGAACAATAGCTTCGCAGAGAATGTTGATAC
>NZ_LFIO01001521.1 GCF_001187535.1 Rhizobium ecuadorense | reverse complement strand
GCATCGCCGACCAGCACCGGCACGATATGGCTCGGATTGGGCACATGCGGAATGCCGTTCTGGTCGAGCAGCGCCCGGAGCTTGCGCACCCGGTCCTGATGGCGGGCCCGCTCGAACTGGCTGACCTTCAGGTGCTGGATCGAGGCGACCGCACCGGCCGCGAGCGCCGGCGGCAGCGCCGTGGTGAAGATGAAGCCGGAGGCAAACGAACGGATGAAATCGCAAAGGGCTGCCGAGGCGGCGATATAGCCGCCCATCACCCCGAAGGCCTTGCCGAGCGTGCCTTCGATCACCGTCAGCCGGTCCATCAGCCCCTCGCGCTCGGCAATGCCGCCGCCGCGCGGGCCGTACATGCCGACCGCATGCACTTCGTCGAGATAGGTCATCGCCCCGTATTTGTCGGCGAGGTCGCAGATTTCCTTGATCGGGGCGATGTCGCCATCCATCGAATAGACGCTCTCGAAGGCGATCAGCTTCGGCGCCTTCGGATCGGCAGCGGCCAGCTTGGCTTCGAGATCGGCGACGTCATTGTGCTTCCAGATCACCTTGCCACACTTGGCATGGCGGATACCCTCGATCATCGAGGCATGGTTCAGCGAGTCGGAGAAGATGATCAGGCCGGGGATCCTGGCGCCGAGCGTGCCGAGTGCCGCCCAGTTGGAGACATAACCCGAGGTGAAGATCAGCGCCGCCTCCTTGGCATGCAGATCGGCCAGTTCCCGTTCGAGCATGACGTGATGGTGGTTGGTGCCAGAAATATTCCGGGTGCCTCCCGCACCCGCGCCACAGTGGTCGATGGCGGCCTTCATCGCCTCGATCACCTTGGGGTTCTGGCCCATGCCGAGATAGTCGTTGGAGCACCAGACCGTGACTTCCTTTTCGCCATCGGCCGTATAACGCGTCGCGCGCGGGAAATTGCCGCGGTGGCGCTCGAGATCGGCAAAAACGCGGTAACGGCCCTCGGCATGAAGCCCGTCCAGCTCGTTTTTGAAAAACGCTTCGAAATCCATCATCTGCTCC
>NZ_LFIO01000614.1 GCF_001187535.1 Rhizobium ecuadorense | reverse complement strand
GACGCCGGCATGTCGCTCACCTCCGCCTTGAACAGCGTGCAAAGTATTTTCAACACGACCGGCCAACAAAGCAGCGTCATCTCGACGAATATCGCCAATGTCGGAAATTCCGACTATGTGAGACGGGAGGCGTCGGTTACGACGTCTCTTTCCGGCGCCCAGGTTGTCAGCATCAGCCGGGCGCAGGAAACGGCGCTGCTTGCCCAGTACCTGCAAACGAATGCCAAGGAC
>NZ_LFIO01001307.1 GCF_001187535.1 Rhizobium ecuadorense | reverse complement strand
CGCATGAAGAAGGAGATCGAGGATCTCGGCGGCACGGTGCTCGAATATGTCGACACGCCGATTGCCGAAACCTCTCAGCGCATGCCGCAGCTCACCACCTCGCTTCTGCAGAAGTATGGCGCGAAGTGGACGCATTCCCTGGCGATCAACGACCTCTATTACGACTTCATGGGACCTTCGCTCGCCTCGGCCGGCATTGCAGGCGACGGAAAGCCGGTGAACGTCGCAGCC
>NZ_LFIO01001005.1 GCF_001187535.1 Rhizobium ecuadorense | reverse complement strand
CTGTTAGGTCGCCGGGACCGAAATTGCCGATATAATCACCAACATACGCCGTGCCGGACGATTTGCGGATAAGGTGAATCTCGAATTCCGGATGAAAATTCCAGAGCGAATTTGCCCAGGGATAGTCGTCGATCCGCCAGAGGAAGGTATCGTCTTCAGCGGTCAGAACGTGCTCAAATTTCGGCGCCAGCCGCGATGTTCCGTTGCGGGCAACCGACGGCTTGGTCAAGC
>NZ_LFIO01001831.1 GCF_001187535.1 Rhizobium ecuadorense | reverse complement strand
GTACCAGGCGCATTGGCCGGCAGTTCTTCCAGGAACTCGCGCAGTGCTTCGGTGCCGCCGGTGGAAGCTCCGACGCAGACGACCATCTCCGTTGTCTTCGCCATGGCCCGCCCCGTCGGTGGCGGCAGCATCACATCCGCCGTCAGTTTCTTGGCCGGCCCCTCCGCTGAAGCGGAACGGATGGTTCCGGCGGCGCGGCGGACATTGGAAAGTCGTGCATGCGAGGCGCTC
>NZ_LFIO01001028.1 GCF_001187535.1 Rhizobium ecuadorense | reverse complement strand
AGATAGAGCAGTGCCTCCTCTGTCGTGACGAGGTTGCGAATCGCCTGATACTTGGCTTCCGCCTCGTCCTGCGTCGCTCCGACGATCGGCCCGATACCAGGATAAATGCCTACTTCCGCGGCGCTGCGGCCATGGGCAATCACGCTGTCCTTGAGCTGACGGTAGAAGGCCTGCGCATCCTCGAACGGCCCGCCATTGGTGAAGACCGCGTCGGCATGTTTGCCGGCGAGC
>NZ_LFIO01000114.1 GCF_001187535.1 Rhizobium ecuadorense | reverse complement strand
CATCAGCGCCCCTGTCTGCGTCGCCACAAGCTGCTCCACTTCCCGGACGCTCAAGGGGATCAGGCGTCGTCCGAAGCCCTCGCGATCTGCAAAGCCCGGGTGGGCCCCGGCGACGACGCCCCGTTGGCTTGCGAGCGCCAGCGTCTCCACCATGGTCGCCGGATCTCCGGCATGGCCGCCACATGCGATGTTCGCACTGGTGACGACGTCAAGGATCGCCTTGTCGTCGCC
>NZ_LFIO01000891.1 GCF_001187535.1 Rhizobium ecuadorense | reverse complement strand
ATCCTTATCGGCACTCGCGATGCTCTTTCGCGGATGGGCGGTTGCGCACGTTGAAAATCTGTCCCACGGCCACGAGATCTTCCGCGCAGGCTTGGCGCTTCTGAGGGAGCTCGGAACCGTCGCTGATCTACCGATCTATCTCTACATGCATGCGACCATGTTCGGCCAGGCGCGCAAATACCAATCGGCGATAGAGGTCGTCACCGACGCCATCGGCGAGGCGAAGGCGAC
>NZ_LFIO01000454.1 GCF_001187535.1 Rhizobium ecuadorense | reverse complement strand
ACTATATTGCGAGCCCGACGACCACGATGCGCAGTTTCGGCCTGCCGCTTCCCGAAGATGGCCCAAACGTCGCTTGGTGGCTCCGCCTCAAGGGTGTTCGCGATATCGTCGCGGGATTACTCGTGCTGGCGTTCATGGTGTGGGGCGCTCAACGGGAGGTCGGCATCGTGCTTTTGATCGAAGCGATGATCCCTGCGGGCGACATGCTGCTCGTTCTCGCAGCGAAAGGCT
>NZ_LFIO01001762.1 GCF_001187535.1 Rhizobium ecuadorense | reverse complement strand
GCATCGGGGGGCGCGGACGTGGCGATCACGTCGGAGAAATGGCAGCCGTAGAGCCCACTCAGCGTCGTTCGGCAACGGTGGTTGCCGAGGAATCCTCGCTCGTGGCCAGGCTGACCGCACAGCAGTTCTCGAAGCTCGCGAAGAAATACCCGGACATGTATCGACAGATCGCCAGGTCGCTGTCTCGGCGCCTGCTCGAACGAAACAAGCACGTCGGTGTCTACCGCGAGA
>NZ_LFIO01000358.1 GCF_001187535.1 Rhizobium ecuadorense | reverse complement strand
CGACTGAAGCTGGCCAATGGCGCCGAGGTGGAGCTCGAGCAGACCACCAACTATCCGTGGGAGGGTGCGATCGCCTTTACCACCAGGCTGGAGAAGCCGGCGAGGTTTGCGCTGTCGCTGCGTATTCCGGACTGGGCCGATGGTGCAACCCTCAGCGTCAACGGAGAGATGCTCGATCTCAACGCCAATCTTCGGGACGGATATATCAGGATCGATCGCGACTGGGCCGAC
>NZ_LFIO01000770.1 GCF_001187535.1 Rhizobium ecuadorense | reverse complement strand
GATGAGGGGACCGACACGGTTCGCACGGCATTGGCGAACTATACGCTTGGCAGCGATGTCGAGAACCTCACCTATACCGGCACGGCGGCCTTTACCGGGACCGGCAATGACCTCGCCAACACGATCAAGGGCGGGGCAGGTGCCGACACGCTGGACGGAAAGGCAGGCGCGGACATATTGATCGGCGGAGCGGGCGGCGACATCTATATTGTCGATAACGTTGGCGACGTGGTCACCGAAGGGCTGAATGAAGGAACCGATTGGGTCAAGACGGCGCTTTCAAGCTATACGCTCGGCAACAATGTCGAGAACCTGTTCTATACGGGATCCGCCAGCTTCACCGGCACCGGCAACGCGCTCGCCAATACGATCATCGGCGGCGCCGGCAACGACACGCTTGACGGCGGCGCCGGCAACGACACGCTGAACGGTGGCGCCGGCAACGACATCTATATTGTCGACAGTGCGAGCGACGTGATCACCGAGCTGGTCAGCGGCGGCACCGACGAAATCCGCACGGCGCTTGCAGCCTACTCGATCGCCGCCTTGGTCAATGTCGAGAACCTGACCTACACGGGATCGGCCAACTTCACCGGCACCGGCAATGCGCTGGCCAACACGATCACCGGCGGTGCCGGCAATGATGTGCTGAATGGTGGAATTGGCGCCGACAGCTTGATCGGTGGGGCGGGTGGCGACGCCTATGTCGTCGACAATGCCGGCGACCTTGTCAGCGAAGCGGCCGATGCAGGGATCGACACGATTTGGACGACATTGGCCGCCTACACTCTGGGGGCCAATGTCGAGAACCTCACCTACTTCGGTACGGCAGCCTTTGCCGGAACAGGCAATGATCTCGCCAACACGATCACGGGTGGCGCTGCCGCCGATACGCTTTCCGGCGGTGTCGGCAACGATGTGCTGAATGGTGGACTTGGGGCCGATCGTTTGATCGGTGGGGTTGGCGACGACACCTATATCGTCGACCATGCCGGCGACCTCGTCACCGAGGCCGCCAATGAGGGGACCGACACGGT
>NZ_LFIO01001663.1 GCF_001187535.1 Rhizobium ecuadorense | reverse complement strand
ACAGATCGCCACGTTCACGCAGCGCGAGCACCAGCTCGCCGTTTCGGCGCTGGCACACCTCGGCGAACACAACGACGTCATCTATGTCCAGGCGCTCTATGACATGAGCCCGGCCAACTACCAGCGCGGACTGCGCCTGTGGTTCCTCGAATTCGGCAAGTGCACGTTCAAGGCCAACGAATCCGGCAAGGGTGGCGTGTTCATCTATGCCAAGAGCAAGGCCAGCGATGT
>NZ_LFIO01001294.1 GCF_001187535.1 Rhizobium ecuadorense | reverse complement strand
CGCAGGCCCTGGCGATCGATAACGAGGCAAGTGCCGGGGGCCAGTTGGCGCACACCCAGGATCAGGCTTTCGGCCGGCGCTACATAGCCGAGTGCCAGCATATGGCTGAGCTGCGCCGGATCGAAAGCGGGGCTGAAGGCGGAATCCGCAAGAAAAGCCTTCGTCTCGCTGGCAAAATGTAAGCCGTCCCTTGTCATTCGGATATAAAGCGGTTTTGTGCCATTGCCATCC
>NZ_LFIO01000678.1 GCF_001187535.1 Rhizobium ecuadorense | reverse complement strand
GCAACCGGCAGCCCAGACCTTGACGAGGGGCAGCGGCGTCGCCTCGTACCGCCTTGCCGTCGACCGCCACCACGCCTTCCATGCCCTTTGCAAAGGCTTCGGTAAAGCGGCTTCGAAGGCAACCTGATTGAGGCAGCGGAAAACGGTGGAGAAGGTGCCATGGCCGGCGATGCCATAGGGCAGCGGCACGATCGTCTTGAGCCACTTCTTTTTGGAAACGCCGAATCGGCC
>NZ_LFIO01001582.1 GCF_001187535.1 Rhizobium ecuadorense | reverse complement strand
ATTCTCAGTCTCGTTGAGGCCGGAGACCGGGTCGTTGCGGTTCGCCATCTCTACAACGATGTCTACCGCCTTCTGGTGAAGCTGCTCGGCAGGCTCGGCGTCGCGGTGGACTTTGTCGATCCCGCCGACCACGACGAGGTCCGCAAGGCTCTGTCGGGTGCCAAGCTGCTCTATCTTGAAAACCCCACATCCTTCGTCTTCGAGCTTCAGGACATTGCGGCGCTGTCGGCC
>NZ_LFIO01001066.1 GCF_001187535.1 Rhizobium ecuadorense | reverse complement strand
CATGTCCCCGGCGAGGCCCTCTGAGTCGGCGCTAGGCTTGGCAGACTGTATCGTGATCTTCGGCCTGACGTCTGCCGCGCCTGCGTCCCAGGGGATGGCGCTTGCCTGACCGCGCGCGAGTTCTTCGGGATCGGCCAGCCAAGTTTGCCGCCCGGTCACATCGATGCGCATTTGCCAATCAACTGAGATGAGTGGCGCGGTCCCCCGCGCCAATGTTGGCTATGCCCGCGAT
>NZ_LFIO01000360.1 GCF_001187535.1 Rhizobium ecuadorense | reverse complement strand
GTTTGAACGCATCGAAGAGCCGTCGCGGTTTTTCGAAGCAGATCAAGGACGCAATAGCGAGAACGAGAATGTTGATGCCCGACCAGCAAACCGCAATCGGCGAGAACTGCGCCTCGATATGGGAGGTCTCAGGGACAATATTGATGACAAGACCGATGCCCGTCGCCACGATCAACGCCGCTATCCAGGCAAGGCTGTATCCATCAAATCCGTTCGCCTCGTTGCCGCTGCC
>NZ_LFIO01001867.1 GCF_001187535.1 Rhizobium ecuadorense | reverse complement strand
GCGTGAAACATTGAATGGCGCGAGCGCCAACCGCAGGGGCCGCCAGGAAAGCCATATCAATCCCGGGCAGCAGGGGGATCGCCAGGCCGGCGAGCATGCTTGGCCGGAGGAGCTCTATGCCGCTCTCGATCTCGGCACCAACAATTGCCGTCTTCTCATTGCCCAGCCGACCCGTCCGGGACAATTTCGCGTTGTCGATGCTTTTTCCCGCATCGTGCGCCTCGGCGAAGGC
>NZ_LFIO01000841.1 GCF_001187535.1 Rhizobium ecuadorense | reverse complement strand
GCTGCGAGCGGATGGTCTTGCGGGGATGGAGGGATCCGTAGGGATCCTGGAACACCATCTGAACCCGGCGGAAGAAGGGCCGGCTGCGCTGCTGATTTAACGTCTCGCCGTGGAGCTCGATCCGGCCGTCATAGTTGGCGTTGAGGCCGGAAAGCGCCCTCAGGACAGTGGACTTCCCGCAGCCGGACTCGCCGACCAGGCCGAAAGCAGTTCCCTTTTCGATGGCGAAGCT
>NZ_LFIO01000814.1 GCF_001187535.1 Rhizobium ecuadorense | reverse complement strand
GCTTTACTCTGTGAAATCAGCGGAGAATATGCGGCTGTCATCGGTGTCTACTTTCCCTATCTGCCATGGGCAGGACCAAATAATTGTCTGTTCCCTCTCATCACACGGCGGAAAGCATTGGGAAAGCCGATATTTAATGATGGATACCATCGTGTAATCCGATATTACACCCATATCGGTATTGGTGAAGGGAACAGAGATTGGACGGAATATCGCTCGATCAATTGCGCAC
>NZ_LFIO01001359.1 GCF_001187535.1 Rhizobium ecuadorense | reverse complement strand
TGTCACGCCGGTTTATCGTGTCCGCGACCGTCACGGAGCTTTCGTCGGCGGTCATCAGCAGCGATTTTTTCATCAACCGCGGCGCCGGGATCCTCACGCGAGTGAATGGCGGCCGCCCGTGGCGCTGGCAGAACGGCACGATCGAGGTGACATATGTCGCGGGTCTGGCTGACGTTCCCCCCGATCTGGTCGCGATCGCCGCCGATCTCGCTCGTTTGAGGCTGTCTTCCAG
>NZ_LFIO01000253.1 GCF_001187535.1 Rhizobium ecuadorense | reverse complement strand
CTAGAGCAGGTCCTGCGATCGATGAATCGAATGTGAGGTGACGTAGCGAGCCGCATCTGATTCAACATCCACAGCGAAGAGGTGGATGATGGCACAGGCACTGAGCGATGATCTTCGATTACGGGTAGTGAAGGCGTCTGCGTCGGGTATGTCTGCACGGCAGGCCGCAGCTCGGTTCGGAGTTGGGATTTCAACGGCGATCCGCTGGATCGCAAGAGCGAAAGAGGGTGAACTGACGTCGCGGCCGCAAGGCTGGCGACGACCATCGGCGCTGGATGCACACGAGGCATTTGTCGTCGCACTGATCGAAGACCGTAAGGACGTGACGCTCGATGAAATGGTCGGGCGCTTGTTCGCCGAGCGGCAGGTGAAGATCAGCCGGAGTGCACTTGGCGCCTGGCTACGAGGCCGCGGCTGGACGTTTAAAAAAAGACCGCACATGCACTGGAGCAAGACCGGCCGGATGTCCTGAAGCGCCGGCGCATCTGGTTTGATGGTCAGCTCGATCTCGATCCGGAGAAGCTGATCTTCATCGATGAAACTGGCCTTTCGACGAAGATGGCACGTCTGCGCGGACGTGCACTTCGAGGCGAACGATGCCGAGCCGGCGTGCCACATGGGCATTGGAAAACAACGACCTTCACCGGAGCGTTGCGCCTTACGGGAATGACCGCACCGTTTGTCTACGACGGCGCGATGAACGGTAACGTCTTTCTGGCCTATATCGAGCAGGTGTTGCTGCCGACCCTTCAGACTGGTGACGTTGTGGTCATGGATAACCTCCCAGCTCACAAGACAGCCGGTGTGCGCGACGCAATCGAGCGCGCTGGCGCTACGCTCATGTTCCTTCCACCCTATAGTCCCGACTTCAACCCCATCGAAAACGCCTTCTCGAAACTGAAAGCCATGTTGCGCGGCAGGGCGGAGAGGAAGATCGACGCCCTATGGGACGCAGTCGGCGCTTTGATACCCCGCTTCACTCCTGCAGAATGCGCCAACTACTTCAGGGCTGCCGGATATGACCCGGATTGAACAGGATCTGCTCTA
>NZ_LFIO01001448.1 GCF_001187535.1 Rhizobium ecuadorense | reverse complement strand
GAGAGCGGATATGCGAGCTTGTGGTGACGACGCGATCTGCAACCGCCAGCTTCCCGACATCTGTGCGGCATTTCCCCATCGCGATAACAAGCGAAACCGATTGGACAGCGGCTCTCGAGGGTATTGATGTCATCATCCATCTCGCCGCTCGTGTTCACATCATGAACGACCGCGCAGCCGATCCGCTTGCGGAATTTCGTCAGATCAACACCGCCGCCACCTTGAACCTCGC
>NZ_LFIO01001361.1 GCF_001187535.1 Rhizobium ecuadorense | reverse complement strand
ATGTTGAGGGGCCCGCGAACCTGGAAGTGCTTGCCTTTGTGGTTGAGCGTATGGTGCTTGTCTTTGTCATAGTAGACACCGTTTTCACGGTCGAGAAGCAGTGCGCCATCCTCGAAGCTGTCCCAGAGGCCGAACACGACATCGACGAATTCGTTGCCGCGCTCGTAGCGCAGCGCATGCGGGTCGAGCCCCTCGCGGTTGAAATTGTAGCCGGTTTCGTCGTGATCGGAAG
>NZ_LFIO01000984.1 GCF_001187535.1 Rhizobium ecuadorense | reverse complement strand
CCAGAGCGCCGTCAAGTGTTTCAACAACGGGAACGCCTGCCAGCATTTCGGCTTCGATGGCATTGACGACGATGATGTCGATCAGGTGTTGCAGATCGTTCGACAGAATGCGTGCCGGGGCTGCATTGATCAGCACGCGCCCGCCTGCCTGCTTGACGGCCTTTGCCGCCGCGACGTTGGCGGCATCGGGAATCTCGTTTTGCAGGACGAGAATTGTTGTTCTGCTGAGCAG
>NZ_LFIO01000816.1 GCF_001187535.1 Rhizobium ecuadorense | reverse complement strand
GAAGCCGTCTGGAAGAGCGGTGCGCTATACCAGAACTTTCATGCCAGGTATGGGGTTCTAAACTCGATCGACATGGCCGTACTGAAGCGCCCGACCCGTGTCGGGACGATCAACATTTCGGTGCAATACGAACCGAACGAACGACGCGTCTTCGACATCGTCGGGCTGCTCGGCCCGCATATCCGCCGTGCCGTGACGATCCACGATATGTTCGAGTTGGAGCGCGCCGAAGC
>NZ_LFIO01000376.1 GCF_001187535.1 Rhizobium ecuadorense | reverse complement strand
GGTGAAATAACCTGCCGGCGGAATGATGACGTCGGCTTCCCCCTGGATCGGCTCGATCAGGGCGGCCACCGTATTGGCATTGATTGCGGCGGCGAAAGCCTCGGCATCGCCGAAGGGAATGATGCGGAAGCCTGGCGTATAGGGACCGAAGCCGGCGCGGGCTTCGGGATCGGTGGAGAAACTGATGATGCTCAGCGTCCGACCATGGAAATTATCAGCGCAGACGATGATCT
>NZ_LFIO01001832.1 GCF_001187535.1 Rhizobium ecuadorense | reverse complement strand
GGATATACGGGTCGTCCGGATCAAAGATGTGTGTCGTGAGCGTCTCGAAGCCGTGAGCCTTGATGATGTAGTGCAGGTGGGCAGGCCTGTAGGGGTGGCGACCGAGCGCGCCGAGCAGCTTGCCAACCGGTCCATCCTCCGGGATTGGGTAATACTTAGGCTTGACCGCGCGAAACCAGTAACGGCCATCTGCGCCGGTGCGAAAGACGCCGCGGAGGTTGAAGTCTGGTTGG
>NZ_LFIO01000748.1 GCF_001187535.1 Rhizobium ecuadorense | reverse complement strand
CGGGATGCCACCCAAAACAAGATTTCATTGCCCTCGGCGTCGAAAATCGGGGTGCAGACCGTTATGTCAGGCAAATGTGTGCCACCGTTATAGGGTGCGTTGATGGCGAAGACATCGCCGGCATGGATGACCGGATTGCCGGTGATGATCGCCTCCACCGAGCGATCCATCGATCCCAGATGCACCGGGACATGCGGGGCATTGGCGACGAGCGCGCCATGACGATCGAAGAT
>NZ_LFIO01000133.1 GCF_001187535.1 Rhizobium ecuadorense | reverse complement strand
GCCTCGGGCAAGGTCGGCATCCTGATGACCGGCTCCTACATCGTCAATCTGCTGACCAGCAAATATCCCGACGTGAAATTCGCCGTCGCACCGATTCCCGGGCCGAAGGGCGGTGAAGCGAGCTTTGCCGGCGGCGATACGCTTTCCCTGATTAAGGGCATCAGCGAAGAGAAGAAGAAAGTCGCGCTCGACTTCGTCAATTTCTACATGCAGCCCGAGCAGCAGGTCTACAT
>NZ_LFIO01000744.1 GCF_001187535.1 Rhizobium ecuadorense | reverse complement strand
GGACAGCTACATGCCCAAGCAGACCACACCGGCTCCCGAGATCGTGCGGTCCGGCGCATTTCTGGAGGCCATCGAGAACAAGATCGGCGCGCTGAAATAGGCGGGCCGGCTGATTTGGGCTGCGGCCGCATCATGAAGCGCCGGCGTTTCATCGCCGCCGGCAAATCCCCTGACCGGAGAGAACAATGTTCGATGACCTGACAATGCCGCCAGCCGACAAGATCCTGTCGTTG
>NZ_LFIO01000922.1 GCF_001187535.1 Rhizobium ecuadorense | reverse complement strand
GGTTGAGATAGAACGCGACTCCTTCCAGGGCGAGTGTGATGATGACAGCGCGGATAAGCAGTCCGCGGGCCGATTTTGCCGACAAGCCGGCCGCCCGCCGGCGCGCCGACGTGCGGTAGCTGGAGAAGAAGAACGCAATGCCGGCAAGTGCTACCAGCAGATAGGCGATCGGGTCCGGCATGACCATGATCTGGCCGAAACTCACGAGCCAGGAGCCATAGGGAAGATTGATC
>NZ_LFIO01001095.1 GCF_001187535.1 Rhizobium ecuadorense | reverse complement strand
TCGGTCAAGCCGGATGCCAAGGCCGTTGTCGGCCGCTCGCGCGCCGTCTCCGCCCGTCTCAACGCCGGCGTCGGCTTCCTAATGAAGAAGAATAAGATCGACATCATCTGGGGTGAGGCGAAGCTTTCAAAGCCCGGCGAGATCGTCGTCGGCAAGTCGTCGAAGCCTGTGGTCGAGCCGCAGCATCCGCTGCCGAAAAACGTCAAGGGCGAGGGCACCTATACCGCCAAGCACATCATCATCGCGACCGGCGCCCGCCCGCGCGCGCTGCCCGGCATCGAGCCCGACGGCAAGCTGATCTGGACCTATTTCGAGGCGCTGAAGCCGGATGCGCTGCCGAAGTCGCTGATCGTCATGGGCTCGGGCGCGATCGGCATCGAATTCGCCAGCTTCTATCGTTCGATGGGCGTGGATGTGACGGTTGTCGAGGTCATGCCGACCATCATGCCGGTCGAGGATGCCGAAGTCACCGCCATCGCCCGCAAGCAGCTGGAAAAGCGCGGCCTGAAGATCTTCACCAGCGCCAAGGTCACGAAGGTCGAGAAGGGTGCGGGCAGCATCACCGCCCATGTCGAGACTTCAGATGGCAAGGTGCAGCAGATCACCGCCGATCGGATGATCTCCGCCGTCGGCGTTCAGGGCAATATCGAAAATCTTGGCCTCGAAGCGCTCGGAATCAAGACCGACCGCGGCTGCGTCGTCGCCGACGGTTACGGCAAGACCAATGTCGCCGGCATCTATGCGATCGGCGACGTTGCCGGCCCGCCGATGCTGGCGCACAAGGCCGAGCATGAGGGCGTCGTCTGCGTCGAGAAGATCGCCGGCCTGCCGAACGTTCATCCCACAGACAAGGGCAAGGTCCCGGGCTGCACCTATTGCAACCCGCAGGTCGCCTCCGTCGGTCTCACCGAAGCCAAGGCCAAGGAGCTGGGCCGTGACATCCGCGTCGGCCGCTTCTCCTTCGCCGCCAACGGCAAGGCGATCGCGCTCGGCGAAGACCAGGGCATGGTCAAGGTGATCTTCGACAAGAAGACCGGCGAGCTGCTCGGCGCCCA
>NZ_LFIO01000043.1 GCF_001187535.1 Rhizobium ecuadorense | reverse complement strand
TGAAATCTTCCAGGTCTACATGTTTTTTGAGGGTGCGCTTAACAAGGGTTAGATCGATAGCGAACCTGTCTTCCATGTGATTCTCCTCGCTGGGTGGCAGCATCTCATGCCGCTGCGGTCCTGGCGATATGTTACTCGCAGATTTGCGAGTCGACGCCCTGACTGCAGTGCTGTCTTCTTCGAAAAAAAGGAGGCAAACTATGAGATCATTTCATACAACTGTGCAGGTTGAC
>NZ_LFIO01000782.1 GCF_001187535.1 Rhizobium ecuadorense | reverse complement strand
GCCTTGAGGGACGGGAAGCCGAACTGGTTGCCGGACTAGGGCTAGGCAACACATTCACAGTCGTGGCCGATCACGTCACCTGGGATGCGATGGGTGAACGCATCGCCCATGCTCTCCAATCGCTCGGCCCCGTCAAGACCGTTCTTCTCGACCATCCGCATGCCGATATGGCGAATGTGGCTGTGTTGATTGAAAAACTGAAAGGCGCCGAAGGTGTGGTCGCAGTGGGGTCG
>NZ_LFIO01000283.1 GCF_001187535.1 Rhizobium ecuadorense | reverse complement strand
TTCGTAATATGGCCGGCAATCGCCATGCAGTGGAGCAAGGTGCATATAGCCGACGCAACCGGCTGGGGCTCATCTGGTACGGCCGACTATATTATAGTCCCTGACTTGACCATCCTGCTTGCGTTGATGCTGTCGGTGTTGACAGTTGTAAGACTGATGGGGCGGGTGCACAAAAACTTCGATCTAGCGGCTTCCGTTGACCCAACAAGTTATTGCTCGGCAAGCGTCGTTAT
>NZ_LFIO01001800.1 GCF_001187535.1 Rhizobium ecuadorense | reverse complement strand
ACGGCACCTTCGATTGGGCCGATCTCATCAAGCCGGCTATCCGCCTTGCCCGTAACGGTTTCATGATCCGAAACCACATGCACTGGTATTGGGCCAAGGACCAGTCGAATGACGGTTTTGCCAACACGCTCGACAAGCTGCGCTTTTCTGCAACGGGCCGGAAAATCTATTTCCACGACGACGGTACGCTCAAGAACGTCGGCGACCTGCTCGTCAACAAGGACATGGCAGAG
>NZ_LFIO01000251.1 GCF_001187535.1 Rhizobium ecuadorense | reverse complement strand
GATGCCAACGCGATAACCACCGCTGTTGGTGTTCGGCGCAAGGTCGCGCTCATACACCGCTATGCAAACCCCAGCCTGCTTAAGCAGATGTGCGAGTGCTAGACCGCCAGTCCCGGCGCCGATAATCAAAACCTTCATGGTGCTAATCCTGGTCGAGTTTGGGGTCGATGGAGAACTTGGCGGCGATCTGCCTCAGCCACTCCTGTGTCCAGGTAATGCGCTGGGCGCTGAGG
>NZ_LFIO01001519.1 GCF_001187535.1 Rhizobium ecuadorense | reverse complement strand
CTCCTCGGCATGCTTCTTGCTGATCTTCACCTCGGGCGGCTTGCGATAGGCGTGGTGTGCCTCGTCGTTGATGACGATGATGTCCTTGTGCGCCGCCAGCTTGCCCAGCACGCGCCGTGTGAAGGCTTCGTCGGATTCGCGCCCCTTCTTCACCACCGAGCGGTCCGCTTCCTTCAGCGGCATTAGCGTGTGCCAGTTCTCGATCATCACCTCCGCCTGGTTCAGTTTCTGGC
>NZ_LFIO01001040.1 GCF_001187535.1 Rhizobium ecuadorense | reverse complement strand
CTTCCACCGTCATCCGGATCCTGAAGGGCTGTCCATCAGGGGTCAGCCATTTGCCGCCGGATTTCTTGAAGCCTGCCTTCTCCAGCAGTTCGCCGGCAGCCTTCGGATCCGGTTTCCACCAGCCATAGCCGAAGGCACCGCTGATTGCCTGCGGGTCGGTCGGGATCTGGTCCTTGAACTTCGGCTGCTTGCGCAGGATATCGGCGATCTGTTGCCCGACCGTCGGGTCATAA
>NZ_LFIO01000869.1 GCF_001187535.1 Rhizobium ecuadorense | reverse complement strand
GGAACAATCCCGAGCAATTCTCGAACCGCTTTAGGGATGGTGACCTGCCCTTTTGCCGTGACTGTCGTCGTCATGCCGAAACCTCGTAATACCGCTTTAGTATTAGGTATTACTATCCGGTTTCGATTTCAACATCGCCGTGTGAACCTTCTTATCGTCGCATACGGAGAGACTGCCAAGCCGCCGACTAGGCCAATGTGTGCTCAACAAACGGCGCGATTTGGTCGAGGGCG
>NZ_LFIO01000534.1 GCF_001187535.1 Rhizobium ecuadorense | reverse complement strand
GAGCTGGAACTTCCATCCGCTATCGCCGACGGCCGGTCGAGGTTCCGACATGTCTGCGGCGGCCGCAGGCGCCGCCGCCAGGGCCAGAGCCAACGCGCAATAGACGCTTTTCATTTCGATCATGCAGCAGTCCCGATCTTCCATGGCTCCGGCGATCGCCGGAAATGATTCCCGGCGCAAGGGATAGCTGATCACGCCGGAAGCACCCGTATGTTACCGTATCCGATTGTCCC
>NZ_LFIO01001487.1 GCF_001187535.1 Rhizobium ecuadorense | reverse complement strand
CGCCCTAGTTGACTTGGAGTCTTGCGGCATTTGCTGCATAAATCCGGGAAATTCTGGCCTAAATACGGAGCTAAAGCGATGAAGGTTCAGGGCCAGAGTGAGCTGTCTGGTATCGGTGAAATCCGAGCCCAGCTCGGCGGCTGGCCCATATCGACGGCAGGCATGTCGTCTACCTCTCGCGGCCTGCACTTTGATGTGAGAGACGGGAGCCACGGCGTCGAACTGGTTGTGCC
>NZ_LFIO01000783.1 GCF_001187535.1 Rhizobium ecuadorense | reverse complement strand
CAATGCCCGACATTTGCGAGAAATGTCGACGGTTGCGCTGGGGACAAGGGAATTAGCATGTAATTCAACCGCGCTCAGGATCGTCCTGTGTCGGATCGTATTGAGCCTGCGGGGTGGAAAGTGGCGTTGCGGTCCTCGCCGCAAGTGCCTCCGTCAGCTGCGCACTGGTGCTTACCTTGACGGTCAGCTTGCGCGAGACATTGCGTGCAATTGCAGTGCCTTCTTTGCACCGGCCGCCATTGATTAGAACCGCCGCATCCGCGGATCAGGCATGGGACACGAACGGCACGATCTGTGGCGATCCAATCGCGGGGCATCTGCCTTGGCAACCGGATAAGTTCATCGCCGAGGGCGACGAGACAGCGATCGCCACTTCGCGCTTTTAAAAAAGTCCTATTGAAAGAAGCGACGAACTAGCCACCATCGCAGCGCTAACTTTGTGGATGGAATGCCACACGAAGTAACTACGTTCGTTCGTTTGCGCAGACGACGAGCAGCAGGAGACAACAAACGATCTGAAGGTAACAGCGTTGACTTGTTCGCGAGATCACGCAGTAACCTTGTCTGCCGCGACATGGGTCTGACAGTTCTTCGGGCAGACGCGCGCGCAGGCGCCGCAACCAATGCAGCGGCCGGCCTCATCGACAACCATGATCATACGATTGAGCTCGCCATCGAAGTCTTCCTCCTCGTCGTCGCAGATGCCGAGGATTTCACCCGCTTCACCGACGCCATAGAGGTGCATGACTTCGCGAGAGCAGGCTTTGAAGCATCGGCCACAGCCGATGCAGGTTGTAGCATCGATGCAGGTCAGGTACTCCGGCACCCAGCTGGAGCCGTCGCGCGTGACGAAAGGGCCAGTCATCGTGAATTCTCCAATGCAGCGAGCTCTTCCTTCGCAGCGTTCAACTCGGCGAAGGCGTCGAACGTCTCTCCTGCAATGGTCTTGATTCTAGCCCAATTAATCGGAAGGTCCTCGGCAAGATCGTGCAACTCCATCTTCGCAGCGGCGGCGCGGGACTGCAGCTTGCGGACCTTCTTCAGCTGCTCCACAATGT
>NZ_LFIO01000848.1 GCF_001187535.1 Rhizobium ecuadorense | reverse complement strand
GGTGAGGACCGTCGACACGCTCGCAGCCGGCGATATCTTCCATGGCGCTTTTGCGCTGGCTACTGCGGAAGGCTTGCCGATCGAAGAGACGATGCGATTGTCATCCATGGCGGCAGCACTCAAATGCCGGGTATTCGGTGGACGTATCGGTGCGCCCACCAGAGCCGAGGTCCACGATGCCCTGCGGGATTGGGGCGCTGGGCGGTACTCTTGGCGGGCAGGCAGAGCGGAGA
>NZ_LFIO01000343.1 GCF_001187535.1 Rhizobium ecuadorense | reverse complement strand
CATCCATGACAAGGACACCTATGGCCAGGGCCTGGTGGACGCCGTCAAGAAGACGATCGAAGCGCGCGGAATCAAGCCTGTGATGTACGAAGGCCTGACCCGTGGCGAACGTGACTTCAACGCGCTCGTCACCAAGATCAAGAGCTCCGGCGCCAATGCCGTCTACTTCGGCGGTCTCATTCCCGAAGGCGGCCCGCTGATCCGCCAGCTGAAGGAGCAGGGTGTCGACGTGG
>NZ_LFIO01000798.1 GCF_001187535.1 Rhizobium ecuadorense | reverse complement strand
TGAACGCATAGCGCATGATGCGGGTGACGCCGACGCGGGTGAAGATGGCGACCTCAGTGCCAACCTCTTCCGGCAGCCCCCTGTGCGCACGGCCGCCGTGACCGGAATATTCGCCTTCGGAGTTTTCGCGGACGATAACCCAGTCCAGATCGCCGGGGCCGCAGTTGCGCAGCGGCGGCGTGATCCCGGGCAAAATCTTCGTGGGGCGAACATTCGCATACTGGTCGAAGCCC
>NZ_LFIO01000591.1 GCF_001187535.1 Rhizobium ecuadorense | reverse complement strand
GCAACGATACGCTCATTCTGGAAACCGAGTTTCAGACCGAGACCGGCACCGCCGTTCTCATCGACTTCATGCCGCTTCGCGATGGCACGAGCGATCTGATGCGCATCGTCGAGGGCAAGAGCGGCACTGTCGCCTTCGATATGGAGCTCAACCTTCGCTTCGATTACGGCCGAACCGTTCCCTGGGTCACGCATGGCGAGGATGGCGGCATCACCGCCATTGCCGGCCCAGAC
>NZ_LFIO01001148.1 GCF_001187535.1 Rhizobium ecuadorense | reverse complement strand
CAGTTCCATCTGGCCGTTTGCCTGAGACACGAAATAAGTCAATGGTGCCTGCGAGGAGAAGAAGGCATCGGCGCGTTTGGAGCGGACCGCCAGGATCGAACTCGGCTGGTCGGTGTAGGACTGCACTTCGGGTGCGGGCTTGCCACCGGCCTTGCACTTTTCGACCTGGGCCTGGATCACCTTTTCGGCGGAGCCGCCGGCCATGACTGCAATGCGATTGCCGCAGGCGCCAT
>NZ_LFIO01001382.1 GCF_001187535.1 Rhizobium ecuadorense | reverse complement strand
ACCTTCGCATCACCGACATGCGGGTAGCCGAAATTGTCGGCGCGCCGTTCACCTCAGCGCTACTCAAGATTTACACCAACCAGGGCATCGTCGGGCTTGGCGAGGTGCGCGACGGCGCCAGCGCCACCTACGCGCTGATGCTGAAGAGCCGGTTGCTTGGCGAGAACCCTTGCGACATCGACCGGCTGTTTCGCCGGATCAAGCAGTTCGGCGGGCAAGGCCGGCAAGGCGGC
>NZ_LFIO01000822.1 GCF_001187535.1 Rhizobium ecuadorense | reverse complement strand
CGAATATTCTTGCCGTCGTCAATTCGAGGATCGGCGGCTCGACGGTGTTAAGTGCGGCAAACATCCAGGTGATCGCGCGCGCTCGGGCATCGCGATCCCTGGGCAGCAGGCCCGCATGCTGCTCAGCAAGATGAAAGACGATCGAGCCGGTCTCGAACAGCGAGAGAGAACCTTCCTCATAGGTGGGGATCTGGCCGAAGGGATGGATGGCCAGATGGTCAGGCGTCTTCATC
>NZ_LFIO01000467.1 GCF_001187535.1 Rhizobium ecuadorense | reverse complement strand
CATCACCTGCCTGCGAGGCCTTCATGCCGAAGACATCGCGCATTGCGCCGACGCCCATCATGTCGCGGGTCGCATCCCGCGGCAACGAGGTGCCTGTGCCGCCGCCGAGCGCTTTCCACTGGGCCAGCAGCAACCGCACGACCTCGGCCACCACCCAGGTGCCTATGGCGAAATAGGGACCGTAAAGCCGAAAGCTGAAGAAGGCTGTGGGAATGGCAAGGGCGACCGAGAAC
>NZ_LFIO01001241.1 GCF_001187535.1 Rhizobium ecuadorense | reverse complement strand
GCATCGAATATCGGGTGCCCTACCCTTGCGAGACCGACATACCGATCCTCGAAAAGAGTTTGGCAACGCAGCTCCCCGCTGTCTCGCGGGAGGACACCGATGTCCAAATCTATCGCCGCGTCCCTCAAAGCCTGAACGTCCTTGTCCGATCTCGGCGCAAAGCGAAGCCTTATCCCCGGCGCAGCGTTCGTCACAGCGGCGCTCAGACCCGCGGCGTAGAGAAGCACGAATGC
>NZ_LFIO01001421.1 GCF_001187535.1 Rhizobium ecuadorense | reverse complement strand
GGCTTCGGACGGTGACAACGCCCATTCGGACGGAAACCTGACCGGGCAACTGCTGCGCGAGATTTTGCCGCTGTGCCAGTATTTCGCCTATATCGAGGTCGGCGAAGAGGGCGGCGACTCCTCAATATCCCGTTCACCGCTTTGGATGCTCTATGACGGGATCCGTTCCGAGCTTCCGCTTTCGATGCGCAAGGTCTGCCGGCGGAGCGAAATATTCCCCGTTTTCCATGATCT
>NZ_LFIO01000840.1 GCF_001187535.1 Rhizobium ecuadorense | reverse complement strand
CCTCATCCTTGTACGTTGCCGTTGCTGTATAATGGGGCTGTGCGACGGGGATGCGTGTCATCCTTGGGTTTTGAACTCGTACCTCAGCAAGCATCTCCGTCGCCATATCTTCGCTCGAACGGTTGGTTGGGCTTTGAGCCCGCGTTGCAAGGAGGAGCACCCCATGCATGCCCCCAAAACTTTCATGGTCGGTATCGATGTCTCGAAGGCCCATCTCGATGTGGCCATCGAGGGTAAAGCCGCCGTTGTCCGCTTCGACAACGATGCGGCAGGCTGTGCCGCACTCGCAGCCGCGGTGATCGGCGCAGAGCTTGTCGTCGTCGAAGCCACCGGCGGCTACGAGATGACGATCGTCAGGACACTGATGGCCGCCGGCATTGCCGTTGCCGTCGTCAATCCCCGCCAGATCCGCGATTTCGCCAGGGCCAGCGGACGTCTGGCCAAGACCGATCAGGTCGATGCCCGCGTCATTCGCCACTTCGCCAGAGCGATGCGGCCGGCACAGATCCCCCATATCGACGACGGCCGCATCGCGCTTGCTGCCCTCGTCACCCGCCGCCGCCAGCTCGTCGACATGGCGGTCGCCGAGAAGAACCGCCTCGAACATGCCCCTCAAGCCGTCGCCGTGTTGATTGCCGAGACCCTCGCCGCTCTCAAGGCCCAGCTCGCCCGCGTCGATGCCGCCATCGCGCTCGCCATCGACGCCGAGCCCGATATGACCGCACGCCGCGACCTGCTGCTGACCATCCCGGGCATCGGCGAGGTCGGCGCCGCCGTGCTCATCGCCGAACTGCCCGAACTCGGCGCCATCGACGACAAGAAGCTCGCCGCCCTCGTCGGTGTCGCACCGATGGCCCACGACAGCGGCACTTGGCGCGGACAACGCCACATCGCCGGCGGCCGCGCCACCGTCAGATGCGCCCTCTACATGGCAACGCTCTCGGCCATCCGCTGCAGCCCGGCCATCAAGGCCTTCTACACAAGGCTGCGCGACGCCGGAAAACCGCCCAAGGTCGCCATCGTCGCCGCCATGCGAAAATTCATCATCATGATCAACACCATCCTTAAAAGAAACACACCCTGGAACGAGCCCCAACAACACGGTTGCTGAGG
>NZ_LFIO01000180.1 GCF_001187535.1 Rhizobium ecuadorense | reverse complement strand
GGCGACTTTCGACTGCTTCGGGTCGTTCATCTGGCCAAGACGGCCGGGCTCACCGGAGATCATGATGCTGGTGATGCCCTGCCCGAACATGCTCTCATTGATCTGGCTATCTTTCAGGCCGGTAGACGCCGGATCGACCAGCCCTTCCTTGAGGAGCATCAGCTCGAAAGCAAGCGCCTTGTAACCAGCCGAATCCGGCGAGGTGAAGAGCGGATTGAAGTCCTTGTCGAAGAG
>NZ_LFIO01000005.1 GCF_001187535.1 Rhizobium ecuadorense | reverse complement strand
GACCCAGCCGGCACCGATAATGCCGATACGCCGTCGTCTCGTTCCCGTCATGGCGCTTCCTCTGCATACAATCTCATTTTATCAATAATCTATCCATCTTCATCGCAAAAGCCAATCGTTTGATTGTCGAACAAAAGTGCTAATTTCGCTGATTCCCATTGTAATTTATGGTGATCGCCGAAGAAATCCGAAAATACGATACAGTGACGCCATCTTATTTATTGACTATACTCC
>NZ_LFIO01000227.1 GCF_001187535.1 Rhizobium ecuadorense | reverse complement strand
GGCATAAGGAGCTGTCGCTCAATCTGTTTCCGGCTGTCCGACTGGATCGGCTGCTCGTTCCGGACATGGTCGCCCGAGGAAACGGTGTGGTCGTGCACGTTACATCCATCCAGAGGGTCCTGCCGCTTCCGGAATCGACGACTGCCTATGCTGCAGCCAAGGCAGCACTTTCCACATACAGCAAGGCGATGTCGAAGGAAGTGTCGCCAAAAGGTGTCCGGGTCGTTCGGGTGT
>NZ_LFIO01001014.1 GCF_001187535.1 Rhizobium ecuadorense | reverse complement strand
CCCCAACCGCCGCCGCCAGGCGTCTCGACCTCGAGGCGCTGGCCCGTCTTCAGGACCACCTTGCCCTTCGGGAACTGGGGCTTGCCGTCCTTCATGACCTTTCCTGCCGATCCGCTCTGCCCTTCGACGACGCCGAAGCAGGGATGGCGGACACGCTCGGAAGCGAGATAGATGTTCATCGGGCTCTTGCCGAGGTTGCGGAGCACGACTCGCTGGCCGAGATCGTCGCGATGG
>NZ_LFIO01000016.1 GCF_001187535.1 Rhizobium ecuadorense | reverse complement strand
GCCCTGCCAGGACTCGTAAAGTCCAGGAAAAAAGAAGTCCCAGAAATTGGCCTCGTTGTGACCCGGATAAAGGCGGTCGAAGGTTTGAGCCTGGTCGGTATAGGGCGCTGTCCGGAAGATTGGTCGTTCTTTCGATCCGATGTAATACATCTGCAGCTTTGAAGCACCGTGCTGCAGCAGGCTCGGTGCAACAAGGTCCAGAACCGCGCTCGTCTGGATATCGGTCTGGACGTC
>NZ_LFIO01000686.1 GCF_001187535.1 Rhizobium ecuadorense | reverse complement strand
GCTTTCGGCCTCGATAATGCTCCAACCCTGGAGATGGCGGAGGCTGCAATCCAGGTCTGGAAAGAAATCCCACGCTGCTACGCCGAAAGACAGAACAGGCAGCGTCGCGTGGACGGCATGACACGCAACATCGACCAGTTCGAGGAGAAGCTGTCTACAGTATGCAAATCGATCGGCGACGATCTTTCCAGACTTGCTCCGCTGCTTGCTGTCGATTTCCTCCACAAACGAATG
>NZ_LFIO01000256.1 GCF_001187535.1 Rhizobium ecuadorense | reverse complement strand
ATCCTTCTCGAAGCCGCGCCCGCCGACACCGTTCATTGAGGTCGCAGAGGGTTCAGTGCCGATGTGCGCTGACTGACCGTGCCGCTTGCGGTCTCCCGTCCGGTCGGGATAATGCCGCAGCATCGATGGCCTAGATATCATGTCGATTTTTCAAGAGGATCAACCGCCGTCGGCGGGCGCACTTGATGCCCGTTTGGCCGGTTACCGGTTCGAGCGCGATGCACTCGGCCGTTC
>NZ_LFIO01000953.1 GCF_001187535.1 Rhizobium ecuadorense | reverse complement strand
CCATTTTTCCTGGACGACATCAGCAAGCTGGCGTCCGCTCATCTGCGGCATGACGATATCGGTGAAGATCAAATCGACTGCCGGATTTTCTTCGAGCAACAGAAGCGCCTCTATGCCGCTTGCCGCCTGCAATACGGTGTAACCGAGTTCATGCAGGCTTTCGGCCGTCATGGTGCGGACGTGCTCGTCGTCTTCCACCACCAGGATCGTATCATTGACGCTGCCGTGAGGAAT
>NZ_LFIO01001524.1 GCF_001187535.1 Rhizobium ecuadorense | reverse complement strand
TGGTGGGCGCTGACGGTACGAACTCCGCGGTACGCAGGCAACGCTTGCCGGAAGCGCGTCTGGAAGACACCGGAATCGTATCGCTCGGGGGCAAAATTCCTATGACGGTCGAAACGAAAGCTCTGCTGTCGGACAAAATGTTCAAAGGCATGTCGCTGATTATGGCACCGATGGGCTTCGGCGCAATCATTCACTCGCTCGAGTTCGTCGACAGCCGAAGCGACCCTAGTGTCG
>NZ_LFIO01000762.1 GCF_001187535.1 Rhizobium ecuadorense | reverse complement strand
AGTTCCTGTATCGGTCGGATGGCCACGGCGCCATTCAACATTTCCTGGAGTTCCAATTGTGGGGCGGCCCGCTGAACTATGTTTTATGCGATTTCGGCATGGCAAGCGCGGATGGGCATCGCTTTGCCGTGGAGTGCCTGAAATTATATGGCGGCGTTAGTTACTCATGGGAGAACTGGGTGCCGCCCGTCTTCGGTGTTTGGTGTCAAGTCGGTCGGTTCTGCGGGTGGGGTC
>NZ_LFIO01001675.1 GCF_001187535.1 Rhizobium ecuadorense | reverse complement strand
TAGACCACCACGCCGCGGATGCTTTCACCCTTGTGCATCATGTCGAAGCCCTTGTTGATGTCGTCGAGCGGCATGGTGTGGGTGATCATCGGGTCGATCTGGATCTTGCCCTGCATGTACCAGTCGACGATCTTAGGTACGTCGGTGCGGCCGCGCGCGCCGCCGAAGGCGGTGCCCATCCAGTTGCGGCCGGTGACCAGCTGGAACGGACGGGTGGAGATCTCCTGACCGGCGCCGGCAACGCCGATGATGATCGATTTGCCCCAGCCGCGGTGGGATGCCTCAAGCGCCTGGCGCATCACCTTGGTGTTGCCGGTGCAGTCGAAGGTGTAGTCGGCACCGCCGATCAGGTCGCCATTGCGCTTGGTCATGTTGACGAGGTGGGGGACGATGTCGTCGCCGACCTCCTTCGGATTGACGAAATGCGTCATGCCGAACTTCTCGCCCCATTCCTTGCGGTCATTGTTGATGTCGACGCCGATGATCATGTCGGCACCGGCGAGCCTGAGGCCCTGCAGCACGTTGAGGCCGATGCCGCCAAGACCGAAAACGATCGCCGTCGAACCGATCTCGACCTTGGCGGTGTTGATCACCGCGCCGATGCCGGTGGTGACGCCGCAACCGATATAGCAGATCTTGTCGAAGGGGGCGTCGGGATTGACCTTGGCAAGGGCAATCTCCGGCAACACGGTGAAATTGGCGAAGGTCGAGCAGCCCATGTAATGATGGATCTTGTCCTTGCCGATCGAGAAACGCGAGGTACCGTCCGGCATCAGACCCTGGCCCTGGGTCGAGCGGATCGCGGTGCAGAGATTGGTCTTGCGGGAAAGGCAGGAATAACATTCGCGGCATTCCGGCGTGTAGAGCGGAATGACGTGGTCGCCCTTCTTGACCGAGGTGACGCCGGGGCCGACATCGACGACGATGCCGGCGCCCTCATGGCCGAGGATGGCCGGAAACAGACCTTCCGGATCGGCGCCTGAGAGCGTGAAGTCGTCGGTGTGGCAGATGCCGGTCGCCTTGACCTCGACCAGCACTTCGCCGGCCCGCGGCCCTTCCAACTGCACGGTCATCACTTCGAGCGGTTTTCCGGCCTGAACGGCTACGGCGGCGCGAACGTCCATTT
>NZ_LFIO01000123.1 GCF_001187535.1 Rhizobium ecuadorense | reverse complement strand
GTAGCGGTGCCAGTAATCGTCACTGTGGATCCAACGGTCGCCGTGGCGGGTACCGTGATGACCGAGGTCGGTGCAGTATGGTCTGACGAAGCAGTCCCGGCAGTAAGCCCGGATTGCAGTGTCCCCGGCTGAATGCCCATGTCGGCAAGCAGATTGACCATTGCCTGCTGCACGCGAGGATCGGTCGCAGTCGCCTCGTTATCGTGATTGTTGCTCAGGCCCCATGTCCAATAG
>NZ_LFIO01000089.1 GCF_001187535.1 Rhizobium ecuadorense | reverse complement strand
ACGGCAAGCGGCTGGTCGATCACCGGTCGCAAGCGCTTCGTCACCGGCGCATACGGTCTGACGCATTTCCTGGTCTGGGCGCATACCGACGAAACGCCCGCGCGCGTCGGAACGTTCGTCGTGCCGAATGGATTGCCCGGCATCCACGTGATCGAGAACTGGAACAGCCTGGGCATGCGCGCCACAGGTTCGCACGACGTCGAATATACCGACGTCGAGATCCCAGCGGAAATC
>NZ_LFIO01001817.1 GCF_001187535.1 Rhizobium ecuadorense | reverse complement strand
CGGCAATCGAGGCCCGTCACACGGCGTTAGGCTGTTTGGCTCATGGCAATGCTTCGGTCCGAGCAGATCGGTGGGCGGCGGCTCCGTCATTCGAGCCCCTGCGGCGCGTCTTAGGGGAAGCTGGAGAGGGGCGCACGTGAGGGCTGCCAATCTGGCATCCTATGAGCCCGAGCTGCATCGATCGGCTCGTCCGTCCAAGCCATATCGATTGGTCCTCTTTCCTGAGTTCTTGTG
>NZ_LFIO01000882.1 GCF_001187535.1 Rhizobium ecuadorense | reverse complement strand
ACACCCATCAGCCTGGGATCGTCTGTTACCTCGATCATGAAAGCATATGGCTTGAAGCCGGATCGCTGATAGAACGGCAATGCGTTCGGATGATCAAAATGACAGGTATGGACCCAAAGTCGTTCGATGGGATGTGTCCAGGCGATTGATAACGCTTTGTCCATGAGATAGCGGCCCGCCCCGGTTCCGATTGAACTTTTGGCAACCCCAAAGAAAACCAGTTCACACTGGTCA
>NZ_LFIO01001836.1 GCF_001187535.1 Rhizobium ecuadorense | reverse complement strand
GGCGCGGAGCGGCCTCTACGAGCCGCACCGCGTGGCCGGCGATCCGCGCAGCGATGCGCGGGATAGGTTTTAGAGCCGTATCAAACCTCATCCATGCGACGCGTTTGCCCAATGATTTTCCTGTAACACAGGCGCGTTAAATTTTATCACCGGTGGCTCGACTCCATCGGTGATGCAGCACCAAAAGAGCCTTGTTCTGAGGGCATGGAGGTTGATGGTCGCAAGTCGCGGCGT
>NZ_LFIO01000341.1 GCF_001187535.1 Rhizobium ecuadorense | reverse complement strand
CCTCCGAACCGGCCTCGATCCGCCTGCCATCCTCGAGGAGAACGACGGCCGTGCCATCGCCCCTGCGCTCGATATTCCGCACAGTGCCGGAGACGAAGGTCGTGCCCGCGGCCTTGGCGGCGTCGGTGAGTTTGACCACCAACTGGTAGGGGTCGCGGATCGACTTGTTGTCGGGAAGCAACACGGCTTTGGCGATCGCCGGTGACAGGGTGGGTTCGTAATATTGGATGGCGC
>NZ_LFIO01001003.1 GCF_001187535.1 Rhizobium ecuadorense | reverse complement strand
GATGTAGGAGCTTGTCCGACTAAAATGAAACGGATCCGAATCATTGCTTCGCAAAGCAGCATTCAACCCGGCTGCGAGCCCCTGAGCGGCTGCCTCTTCATATCCGGTGGTGCCATTGATCTGGCCGGCGAGAAACAGGCCTCTCAGCCGCTTGACCTCCAACGATGGCGTCAACTCTCTCGGATCGACATGATCATATTCGATCGCATAGCCCGGTTGCAGTATTCTTGCCAC
>NZ_LFIO01000784.1 GCF_001187535.1 Rhizobium ecuadorense | reverse complement strand
GGACTTGTCTCCGGTATCATAGGTGGCCTCGTTGTCGGGCTTCTGGCGGGCTCGCCTCTTCAGGTCTCAGGACCTGCCGCTGGTCTTGCCGTCATCGTCTTCGGCTTCGTCGACCAGTATGGAATTGCCCTGCTGGGGCCGGTCCTGCTCGTCGTCGGTCTCCTGCAGATCATAGCGGGTTTCCTCCGGATCGGCTCCTGGTTCAGAGCAATTTCGCCAGCCGTGGTTCATGGT
>NZ_LFIO01001444.1 GCF_001187535.1 Rhizobium ecuadorense | reverse complement strand
ACATCGACTTGTTTCAGCACGGCGTTCGGCAGCCTCAGTGCCTGCAGGCGATCAAGACGGCGTGCCATCAGCAGCACCGGGTGGCCGGCGGCCGAAAAGGCCCGCGCCGTCGCCTCGCCGATGCCGGAGCTCGCGCCTGTAATTGCAATCAGCGGCTTGTCCGCCATGTTTCAGCCTCCCGCATTTGTTTTTGGCGATCCCCGGGATGCGAATGCCACTGGAAGAGGGCAAGAT
>NZ_LFIO01001754.1 GCF_001187535.1 Rhizobium ecuadorense | reverse complement strand
CCGTAATAGGTGAGATTGCTTTCCGGGAAGAGTTCCAGCAGCTTTGCCGTCTCCGCCGCTGCCTTGGTTTCATTGCCCTGATCCGCATAGGCCGCCGCCAGATATTCGCTTGCCGGCTCGACCTTCGGCAGGCCGTCGATCGTCGGCTCTATCAGCGAGATCGCCCGCCGATCGTCACCCGCGGTATAAAAGACGATCCCTGCCAGCAGTTGAAAGCTCGACGCCGGCGAAGGGT
>NZ_LFIO01000471.1 GCF_001187535.1 Rhizobium ecuadorense | reverse complement strand
TCACGGGGAATATGTCAGAGGCTCTGGAGCTCGGCTCCGAAGCAGACATCGCCATCATCGACGTCCGGCTTGGGGATGGTATCACCGGGCCGTCCATTGCCCGCGCCCTATTTTCCGGATTCGGGCTTGGGGTGGTGTATTTCACCGTGAAACCCGGTGTGATCGAGAACCCGGTGGGCCGAGCTGTCGTCACCAAACCGGCGAGCCCCGAAAGAATTGTGGCCGCGTTGTGCATGGCCGCCATGAACGCTCGCCCAGGAGCGCATCGCGTCGCGAGCGGAGCCACGTTCCATTGAAAGCTTGAAGCGCCGTTATTTAAAAGGTGCTGCGGCGCCAACTGGCGCCGGCGTCCGGCAAGGCATTCCGTCAGTGGACGACGGCAATTACGGGAATGCTGGCTTCCTCCGCAGCGCGAAGAAGTGCGGTCCGCGCTGCCTTTGCGGGAATATTACCTTGAATGGCATCGAGACATGTTTTTACCGCCGCGATGTATTCCTTGCCATCGTCGGTCGGCCATGCAGCTACAAGCGCCTCGGCAACCTCACGGAGTGATCGGATCACCCTATGCTTTTCTCGACCGCTCATCACAAGCATCAGAGGAGCGAAATCTTCGCTTCTATGCCAATCCACTATACCGCTCGTTCGCAAGAATAGCCGCCCTTTATTCGCAGGAAGCGACGCCGGACATGTTTCGGCGACGCTTCACCAGGGAGGTTCTGACTGGATACAGCAACATCGCTAAAACCTCCCTGGTGTCCTTTCTACAAGGAAGAGGAAAATTTAAGCCCGATAGCGCCGAGGGGAAGACAGACCTAAGTCGGACTGGCCGTCACAGGGCCTGCTTCTCATATTAGGCTTGAGGCAACATGAAGCTCCGCGGAGGGACGGAACAGGAGGACGACATGAAATTCGGCGCCGACAACGCCAGCCATGAGGAGCGCTGCTCCCAAGGCCATAGTTCGGCCTCGACGATCGCGACGATCGAAGCGGCCCTTTCCGCTGATCGCGATATCGACAGGAGCGCCGTCGAGATCAGGATGCTCGGCCCTGTGGTCGTGCTTGAAGGCTACATAACAAAAGCCGCCGACCGCGAGAAAGTCATCTCGCTTGCAGCGATGATCGTCGGCCAGGAGAACG